>JAXMGR010000051.1:0-1798 GCA_046352935.1 Steroidobacteraceae bacterium | reverse complement strand
ATCGTGGTCATGGACAACCCGGACGTCGCCGACACCGTCGCGGCCATGCGCGGCGGGGCCCACGCGGTGATCGAGGGCAGCGCCCTCGCCACCGGCCTCCTGCACCAGGTATCGCCGCTCCTGCAGTCGGCCTAGTCTCGCGGGATGGAGCACCCGCAGGACGACAGCTGGTTCCACGAGCGCGAGTCCGCCTGGCTCTACCGTGTCGTCGCCGGGCAGGAACCCGACCCCCGCAACCGCCAGCTCTTCCTGACGCTGGCCGAGTCAGCCGAGCACCAGGCGCGCATCTGGGTCGAGCGCATGGGGAGCGAGCCGGCCTTCCGGCCGACGTTCCGGGCGCGCATCGTCGCCACGCTGGTACGGCGCCTGGGGCCGCGCCAGATGAAGGGCGTCCTGATCGCCATGAAGCTGCGCGGCATGTCGGTCTACACGACCTCCGTCGCGGCCGGCGGCCACGAGATGCCCACCTCTGTCGCCGAGGTGGGCAAGCGCCACCGCGGCTTCGGCGGCGGGAACCTGCGGGCGGCCGTGTTCGGCATCAACGACGGGCTGGTCTCCAACGCCAGCCTGATCCTGGGCGTCGCCGGGGCGGCCGGCACCGGCGACGTGGTGCTGATGAGCGGCATCGCGGGGCTGCTCGCGGGCGCGCTGTCGATGGCCTCCGGCGAGTACGTCTCGGTGCGTTCGCAGCGCGAGATGTACGAGTACCAGATCGGCCTGGAGCGGGCGGAGCTCGAGGAATACCCCGAGGAGGAAGCCGAGGAGCTGGCGCTGATCTACGAGGCCCGCGGCGTGGAGATCGGCAAGGCGCGCGAGCTCACGCGCACGCTGATCGCCAACCCGAAACATGCCCTGGACACCCTCGCCCGCGAGGAACTGGGCCTCAACCCCGAGGACCTCGGCCAGCCCTGGGGCGCGGCCCTGTCCTCCTTCGCCTCCTTCGCGGTCGGCGCGGTCCTGCCGTTGCTCCCCTACCTGCTGCCGGTCCCGCCCGCGGCCCGCCTCCAGGCCGCCATCGGCCTCACGCTGGCGGCGCTCTTCGGCATCGGCCTGACGCTGAGCCTCTTCACGGGCCGCAATGCCCTGTGGGGTGCGCTCAGGATGACGCTGATCGGTGGCGCCGCCGGAGCCTGCACCTGGCTCGCCGGGAGGCTGTTCCACACGGTCATCGGCTAGGGATGGCGTAACTAGCTGTTTTGTAAAGTTATTCTTCGATTCCGGCCGGGGCCGGATTCGCTATCATGCGCGCCATGAAGCGCATCGTCCTGTTCGTCCTGACCAACCTCGCGGTCGTCCTGGTCCTCGGCGTCGTCACGCACCTGCTGGGGGTCGACCAGTACCTCACGGCCCGCGGCGGCAACATCAATGGCCTGCTCATCGGCGCGGCCGTCATCGGCTTCGGCGGCGCCTTCATCTCGCTGGCGATGTCGAAGTTCATGGCCCGGCAGATGATGGGCGTCCAGGTCATCGCCAACCCCTCCTCGCCCGAGGAGCAGTGGCTGGTGGGCACCGTGCGCGCCCTGGCCGACCGCGCCGGCATCGGCATGCCGGAAGTGGGCGTATTCGACTCCCCGGCGCCGAACGCCTTCGCGACCGGCGCACGCCGCAACCACGCGCTGGTCGCGGTCAGCACCGGCCTGCTGCGCTCGATGAACCGCCAGGAAGTCGAGGCCGTCCTCGGGCACGAGATCACGCATGTCGCCAACGGCGACATGGTCACGCTCACGCTGATCCAGGGCGTGGTGAACACCTTCGTGATCTTCCTCTCGCGGCTGGTCGGCGGCATGGTCGACCGTGC
>JAXMGR010000050.1:0-1603 GCA_046352935.1 Steroidobacteraceae bacterium | reverse complement strand
CGAGCGCCTGCGCGTACACCGGATCGACCACGTAGTCCTCGCAGGGCACCGCGAAGAACATGTGCAGCGTGTTCGAGCAGTAGTCGAGGTCGTTGCGCGGGTAGACGAAGGGCTGGCCGACCGAGTGCTTGTGCGCGGCCGCGGCGATCGTCGGGATCTTGGCGATGACCCGGTGCGAGAAGATCTCGCGGTGCCGCGGGTTATTGATGTCCATCGAGTCGTGGTAGAAGGCCGACATCGAGGCCACCACCGCCGACACCATCGCCATCGGGTGGGCGTTGTGGTGGAAGCCGTTGTAGAAGCGCAGCAGCGACTCGTGCGTCATCGTGTGACGGCTGATGCTGCGCGTGAAATCGGCGGTCTGCTTCGCGGACGGCAGCTCGCCGTTGATCAGCAGGTAGGCAACCTCCATGAAGTTGCTCTTCTCGGCGAGCTGCTCGATCGGGTAGCCGCGGTACATCAGCACGCCGGCATCGCCGTCGATGTAGGTGATCCTGCTCTCGCAGCTGGCCGTGACGCCGAAGGCCGGATCGAAGGTGAAGACGCCGTGGTCCTTGATCAGTCCGCTGACGTCGAGCACCTGCGGACCGATGGTGCCCGCGAGGACCGGCAGTTCCGACTTCGCGCCGGTTGCCGGATTGACGAGTTGGAATTTCGTGCCGCTCATGGATAGGCCGCCGCTTCTTCCCAGGATGAAAAAGGAAGCGTTACACGCGGCCCAGGCGGAATCAAGGCACGGGAACTACGCACTAACCGCCAGGCAGCGCGTCCATCTGCTGGCGATGCGGCGTGGTTCGCAAAGCCGGGACCGGCGCGCCTGGCCCCGCAAGGCCAGCGCGACGCGCGGCCGTTCAGCGCACCGTTGCGGTCGCGGCGTATTTCCTGCGGAACTTGTCGACGCGGCCCGCCGTGTCGACGATCTTCTGCTTGCCGGTATAGAACGGATGGCAGTTCGAGCAGACGTCGACCTGGAGATCGTGCCCCACGGTGGAACGCGTCTTGAACGTGTTGCCGCAGCTGCAGGTCACGCTGATCTCGGCATACTCGGGATGAATCGCGGCTTTCATGGCGGTGCGGCCGTGGGAACGGGACAAAGGGCGCGCAGTCTAGCCGCGTCGCCGCGGCGTCACAAGGGCCTCTCGAGGAATGACCCGGGAGCGCAATTCCCTTATCCACAAATCGTGTGGATAACTCTGTGGGCAGTGGTGTTCCGGCGGGTCTCCCGGGGCGGGTTTTCTGCATTTCTGTGCGGTTGGACAAATAATGACCAAGGCACTTTATATATATAAAACAATGAGTTGCATCACTCAACTTGGGCGACTTATGCAATGTCGGGTGTAATTGGCTCATTCGGCGCCGGCTCGTCGGGCTTGTGCATAACGCTCACGAATCGCTGCGGGTTCTGCGCTAACTCCTAGGCCGAACAGGCGTTTTTTGGGATCGGTGCTTCAGGGCAGGAAACGCTGCAGGACATCGTTGAGGAAGCGCTCGCCGAGCGGCGTGGCCCGCCACGAGAGCCCTGAATGCTCGAGCAGACCGTCGGCGCGCGCCTTCTCGAGGAGCGCATCGACCGCGGACCACGCCAGGCCGGTCCTCGATTCGA
>JAXMGR010000049.1:0-7291 GCA_046352935.1 Steroidobacteraceae bacterium | reverse complement strand
CCGGTAACGCTCGCCGCTGCGGCCGGCGACGATGGCGCCGAGCGTCACCGGCTTGTAGGGCGGGCGGAACTTCGTCGTCCCGACAACGCCCGGCGACCGGTTCGTGAGCGTGCCCATCGTGACCAGCGCGTTCACGTTGCTGGTCTTGCCCTGGTCGGTGGCCATGCCCGTCGTCGTGTAGCGCTTGAGGTGCTCCACCGAGCGGTAGTTCTCGCGCGCGGCCAGTGCGACATCGGTGTCGCAGACGTCGTTCTGCAGGTCGACGAAGGTCTTGCCCGGGCGCTGGCCGAGGAGTGCGCGCGGTGGGGCGTTGTCCGACGGCACGCGTCCGGCGCCGCCGACCGGGGCAGGGCCCGCGCGGCCGAGGCCGACTTCGCGGGCGTGCTCGAGCGTCGCGTCGAGATCGAAGACACCCGCGCAGGCGCCGACGACTTCGACAGCGCGCGCGGGACGTGACGGGACGAACATCGACGCTTCTTCATCCCATCGCAGGCCGCCGCCGGCCTGTGAATGCAGGCTCACGTTGGGCGTGAAGCCGCCGGTGTGCAGAAGGGTGTCCGCCTCGATGACGCGGGGGTTCGGTTCGCGCGTGCTCGCCGTGACGACCCCGGAAACTCCTGTGCGACCTCGCACGCCGACGACATGGTCGCCTTTGCGCAAGTCGAGCGTCTCGACGACGTCGAGGCCCCAGCCGCGAAGGCGATCTGCCAATTCGACACCTGCGTCGCAGGCGGTCGCGACGACGATGCGCCGGCCGACCGCGGCACCGTAGTGCGCGGCATAGCGCTCGGCGCCATGGGCGAACATGACGCCGGGCCGGTCGTTGTCGGGGAAGAGCAGCGGCCGGTCGAAAGCGCCCGTGGCCAGGATCGTCCGGCCGGCGCGGATCTTGATCGTGCGCTCGCGCACGACGCCGTTGCCCGGCTCGACGGCGACGGCGAGGCCGTGGTCGTAGAGACCGAAGACAGTGGTGCCGAGGCGCAGCGTCGCGCCCGCCTTCGTTGCGCGCTCGACGAGCGAGGAGACGCGCATCCGCATCTTCTCGGCGAGCTGGCTCGTTCCCGCGCCTGCGGTTGCCGCCCAGCCGCCGGCCCACGGGTCCGACTCGACGAGCGTGACCTGCGCGCCTTGTTCCGCCGCGGAAGCCGCAGCTTCGAGGCCGGCCAGGCCCGCCCCGACAACGAGCACTTCGGTGCTGATCGACAACTCGTCGTAGCGATCCGGGTCGGCACCTTCGCCTGCGTGGCCCAGGCCCGCCATGCGGCGGATCATCGGCTCGAACAGGTGCCAGCTCGGCCACATGAACGTCTTGTAGTAGAAGCCCGCGGTGAGCAGCGAGGCGAACAGCGAATTGACCGCGCCCAGATCGAATCGCACGCTCGGCCACGCGTTGCCGGTGCGCGCGACGAGGCCTTGCGAAAGCGGGATGTCCGTTGCGCGCGTATTCGGCACGCGCTTCGCGCCGTCGCCGATGTCGAGCAGGCCTGTGGGTTCTTCGATGCCGCAGGACACGATGCCGCGCGGGCGGTGGACCTTGTAGCTGCGGCCGATGAGCCGCAGGCCGTTCGCGATCAGCGCCGACGCGAGCGTGTCGCCGCCCAGGCCCGAGAGCGGCCGGCCATTGAACGTGAACGTGAGCTGGCGCTCGCGATCGAGCGCGATGCCCGCGGGGGCCGCAAGCCGATAGCCTGACATCAGGGCTTCACCGCCGGGCGCGGATCCGTCATCGCGTAGATGGCCTTGATCTCGTGCGTGACCGTGCTGCGGATAATGTTGAACCAGCGCCCGCAGCCGAAGGTGTGGCGCCAGCGCTCGGCGTTGTCGCCCTTGGGGTTGTGGCGATTGAACAGGTACTCGCCCCAGGTTTCATCCGAGCATGCGAGCGGGGGGCGCTGGATGTGACTCTCGCCGCCGCAGTGGAATTCGTTTTCGGGCCTTGTCCCGCAATGCGGACATTCGATCTGCATCATCTCGTCGCGTCCTTCTCAATGCGCGATGCCCGCCGCTGCGGCTTCGTCGACCAGGCGGCCGGTGGCGAAGCGCTCGAGCTGGAACGGCTCGGCGAGTTCGTGGTTGCGGCCGGTGGCCAGCACATGCGCGAGCGTCCAGCCGCCGACGGGGATGGCCTTGAAGCCGCCGGTGCCCCAGCCGCAGTTGATGTACAGGCCCGGTACCGGCGTCGGGCCGATGATCGGGCTGGAGTCGTGCACGACGTCGACGATGCCTGCCCATTGCCGCAGCATGCGCAGGCGCGAAAACGACGGGAACATCTCGAGCGTGGCCGCGAGCACCTGTTGCGTGAGGGCATAGCTGCCGCGCTGCGCATACGAAGGGAAAAGGTCCAGCGCGCCGCCGAAGACGAGTTCGCCCTTGTCGCTCTGGCTCCAGTAGGCGCCGACGGCGGGGGAGAGCACCACGGTGTCGAGCACCGGCTTGACCGGCTCGCTCACCATCGCCTGCAACGCGTAGCTCGTGACGGGCAGGCGGAACCCGGCCATCGTCGCCAGCACCGTCGAATGGCCCGCCACCGCCATCGCCACCTTGTCGGCACGGATGTCGCCGCGAGCCGTCTTCACGCCGACCACGCGGCCGCCTTCCTTGATGAAGTCGGTCACGGGGCAGCTCTGGATGATGTCCACACCCAGCGCCGATGCAGCGCGCGCGTAACCCCACGCGACGGCGTCGTGCCGCGCCGGGCCGGCGCGCCGCTGGATGAAGCCGCCCAGGATCGGGAAGCGCGACTCCTTGCCGAAGTTCAGCCGCGGAACGAGGTTGCGCATCTGCTCGACGTCCAGCAGTTCCGCGTCGATGCCGTTGCAACGCATCGCGTTCGCCCAGCGGCTTTGTGCGTCGAGATCGTGGCGGCTGTGCGCCGTCGTGACGATGCCGCGCTGGCTGAACATGATGTTGTAGTTCAGCTCCTTCGACAGGCCCTCGTAGAGGCGCAGCGAATGCTCGTAGAGGCGCGCGCTTTCGGGGTAGAGGTAGTTGGAGCGGATGATCGTCGTGTTGCGGCCCGTGTTGCCGCCGCCGATCCAGCCCGCTTCGACGATGGCGACGTTGCGCACGCCGTGGTTCTTGGCGAGGTAGTAGGCGGTCGCGAGGCCGTGACCGCCGCCGCCGATGATGACGACGTCGTATTTCTTCTTCGCCGTGGCATCGCGCCAGGCCGGCGCCCAGTCATCGTGCCGTGGCGAGGCGGCAAGCAGGTTCCAGGCGGAATAGCGGGTACGCATGGTTGCCGTGCAGCGTACCGGCGTGACCCTGCGTGCGCTTTGGCCTGCGCACCTGCAAGTTAGGCGCTACGCGCGCCGGGGCTGGCAACCCGCTGAGCCTCGTCGAGATGTATCGCGAGCTGGGCGTGCGCTGGATGGCCATGGCCTACAACATCAACAACCGGGTCGGCGGCGGCTGCCAGGACGATGACCCCGGCCTCACGCCGTTCGGCCGCGCCGTGGTGGAGGAGATGGAGCGCGTGGGCATGCTGGTGTGCCTGAGCCACACGGGTGAATCGCCCCGGGAATCGAGGAGGCTCCTTCGATTGAGAATGGAGCCAAGATGAGGAAGTCCCCGAAGTTCTCCCCCGAGGTCATCGAGCGCGCGGTGCGCATGGTGTTCGACGCCAAGGATCAGTACCCGTCGCAGTGGGCGGCGATCGAGTCGATCGCGGCCAAGATCGGCTGCACGGCCGAGACGCTGCGCAAGTGGGTTCGCCAAGGCGAGCGCGACAGCGGCGTGCGCCCTGGCCCCACGACGGCCGAGCAGCAGCGCATCAAGGAACTCGAACGCGAGGTGCGCGAGCTGCGCCGCACCAACGAGATCCTGAAGCTTGCAAGCGCGTATTTCGCCCAGGCGGAGCTCGACCGCCCGCAGCGCAAGTGAACGCCTTCATCGACGAGCATCGCGCTCGTTGCGGGGTCGAGCCGATCTGCCGTGCCTTGCAGGTTGCCCCGTCGGCGTACCGGCGCCACGCGGCGCGCCAGCGCAACCCGGCGCTGCTGCCCGCACGAGCGCGGCGTGATGCGAGCTTGCTGACGCAGGTGCAGCGCGTATACGAGCTGAACCTGCGCGTGTACGGTGCCGACAAGGTCTGGCGGCAGCTGCACCGAGAGGGCACGGCCGTGGCGCGCTGCACCGTCGAGCGGCTGATGCGGCTGCGCGGCCTGCAGGGCGCGCGCCGCGGCAAGGCGGTGCGCACGACCGTGCCTGATGCGAAGGCGAGTTGCCCGCGCGACCGCGTCAATCGTCAGTTCCGCGCCGAGCGGCCCAACCAGCTGTGGGTGGCGGACTTCACCTACGTCTCGACCTGGCAGGGCTTCATCTACGTGGCCTTCGTCGTCGATGTGTTCGCCCGGCGCATCGTCGGCTGGCGCGTCAGCTCCTCCATGCACACCGACTTCGTGCTCGACGCGCTGGAGCAGGCGCTGTACGCACGGCGTGCCGAGCGTGACGGTGCGCTCGTGCACCACAGCGATCGCGGCTCGCAGTACGTCTCGATCCGCTACAGCGAGCGGCTGGCCGAGGCGGGCATCGAGCCCTCGGTGGGCAGCACCGGAGACAGCTACGACAACGCGCTGGCCGAGACCATCAACGGCCTGTACAAGGCCGAGGTGATCCACCGACGAGGGCCTTGGAAGACACGCGAGGCGGTCGAGCTGGCGACCCTCGAATGGGTCTCGTGGTTCAACCACCACCGGCTGCTGGAGTCCATCGGCTATATCCCGCCGGCCGAAGCCGAGGCCAACTACTGGCGCCATCAGCACCCACCCGTCGCAGCACGCAGCGATCACCTCGCTGCTAGCGTGCAGGCTGCTTGACGATGAGTACATCGGTCAACCCTACAAGCCTCCGGCGGCCCCTGCGGGGGGCTGGAAGAAAGGAAGACCAGAACAGCCAACAGCCAACAGCCGAACCGGTCAGATCGCTGCGGTCTGACTCAAGCCAACTGGCCTCCTCGAAACCCGGTGCGGTTCACTGCCGCTCGAGTTCGCGACGCATGGAGTTCCCATGTGCTTGGGGGTGACCGGCCGGAGTGCTCGGGCTCCGCCCTCGGCCTTCGGCCCGCGCCTTTGGCGCGTCCAGCGCTCCGCGCTGAGCGAACCGGCACCCGTGGGTTCACAGCCCACAGCTCTGCCATTGAGCTACGGCCACACCCAAGCACACGCCTGATGCTGGTCTCGGTGGCAGGTCTCGAACCTGCGGCCTCGTGATCCCAAATCACGCGCGCTGCCATCTGCGCCACACCGAGATGAAACTGGTACCCGCGGGTGGGAACGATCCACCGGCCTGCGCCTTATTGAGACGGCGCTCTGCCACTGAGCTATGCGAGATCAAACTGAACTGGCTCCCCGACGTGGCTTCGAACCACGGACCTCCGGGTAACAGCCAGGCGCGCTACCGTCTGCGCTATCGGGGAAGTGAAGGACTCGACGATCCGAGTGCTCGCTGCGCTCGGCCTTGGGCCCGTTGCTTCGCAACGTCCTGGCCGGCGTGCCGGCCAGAGCGAACGGATGCGGGCTGCCGCCTGCGGCTTTGCAGGCCACCGCCTTCGACCACTTGGCTACGTCGAGATGGAGTGGCACCGGACCACGGAATCGAACCGCGAACCTTCGGCTTTGGAGGCCGCTGCTCTGCCACTTGAGCTAGCCCGGCATGATTGGTGGCTGCGGCTCGCTGCGCTCTTGGTGGCACCTCGTGCACGACTCGAACGTGCGACCTCCGGCTTCGTAGACCGGCGCTCTGTATTCCTGCTGAGCTAACGAGGTTCCGTCTTCTGGTGCCGAGAGAGGGCTTCGATCCCCCGACGCACGCGCCTTCAACGCGCCGCTCTACCTGCTGAGCTATCTCGGCAAACTTTCCTGGCGCCTCGTGCGGGATTCGAACCCGCGGCTTCCGGCTAGACAGGCCGGCACTCTGGCCACTGAGTTAACGAGGCGTTGATTCTTTGGTGGAGGTGACAGGGTTCGAACCTGCAGCCTGCCGCTTGCAAGGCGGCTGCTCTACCGCGTGTTGAGCTACACCCCCACTGAAATCCATCCGGTCACGGGTTCCGGCGCCGCCCAATCGTTGCGGCCGATTTCCACCCCGAAGCGTGAGCTCGACGGGGCTCCTGGTTGATCTGGCATCGCGTGCGGGATTCGAACCCGCGTTCCCGGATTGAAAGCCCGATGTCTTCGGCCGTCTAGACGAACGCGACATGACGGGTGGTGCCCCCGGCGACGATTCGAACGCGCGGCCTGCCGCTTACAAGGCGGCTGCTCTGCCTGCTGAGCTACGAGGGCATGAATCCACTTCGGCTGTGCCCAAACGCGAGCATCCCGTCGGATGTGGTGTCTCGCTGCACGTGGTCTGGCCAAGGACCGCGCACATCCCGGGCCACCAACACCATGTCGCGTGGCCTCGGAGTGCATGGACACACCCGAAGTGGAGCGGATGACGAGTCTCGAACTCGTGGCCTCGGCCATGGCGTGGCCGCGCTCTGCCAACTGAGCTACATCCGCAAAAGGTGCAAGGCATGCCATCGGCCAGTACCGAGGCCGCCTTGCGGCAACTTGTTAAAGAGCGTCCACCGCGAGCGATGGTGCGATCCATCGATCGCCGGCCTGTGCCGATGCGCAGGCCGGTTGGGTCAGAAATGAAAAAGGCCCGGATCCTTTCGGAATCCGGGCCTCTGCGAACAGAGCTAGGAAGGACGCGCTATGCGCTTCCTTCTCCCGGATGCACCTGGTCCTCCGCCCGATCCAGCCAGCAATAGCTGGCCGGGACGAACGAACCCTGGGCACTGACGTGCATGCCATGGCCCAGCGAGGCAAGCCCCAAGGCGGCGCGCACGAACGCACCCAGACCCTGCTCGGGTCGGTGTGTCCTGATGACGTTGCCTGGTTTCACGGTCTGTGCCTCGGTTGAGAAAAGTATTGCCCCGATAGGTCGGGGGTTCAAAGTGGAGCGGACTGTAAATAGTCTTTACCCCACCGTCAACCCCCTGCGAGAATGATGTTCTGCCCTCGTTGCATTCCACACACAACACGTGCCCAACATCACCGTCGCCCGAAGACAGAACGCACTGGCCCTGTTCCAGGACTACGCCGAGAAGGCATTGGCGCAAGGCACACCGCCGAAGGGCCTGGAGCAGGCGTTCGCGGCCACACTGCAGATCTCGCCCAGCATGTGGAGCCAGATCAAATCGTCACGGCCCATCGGCGACAAGCTGGCGCGGCAGATCGAGGCGATGACAGGGCGGCCTGTGGGCTGGCTCGATACGGAGCGAAAGGATGCGTCGCCGACGCCCGCG
>JAXMGR010000048.1:0-1761 GCA_046352935.1 Steroidobacteraceae bacterium | reverse complement strand
CGATTGGATCGTGGTCCGAGCGGGCCACGGTTCCGGGAAGAACTCCGGCCAGACCTCATTGACCGCGTTGAAGTCGCCCATGTCGCGCAGGAAGAGCTGGACCTTCACGGCGTTCCGCAGCGAGCCCCCGCAACCCTCGACGATCGCGCGGATGTTCGAGAGCGCCTGGCGCGCCTCGGCCTGGATGCCGCCCGGCGGCTCCTTCCCCGTAGCGGGGTCCAGCGGCCCCTGCGAGGCCGTGAAGATCAACCGGCCACTCGCGATGACGGCCGGCGAATAGGGTCCGCGGGGCTTCAGCACGCCGTCCGGATATCGCGGCTCGCGCATGTCGGGTCCTCCTCGGGCGGCCGTCAGCCGGCTGCCGCGTCCAGCACGTTCAGTCGGGCCGGCGTCCTGGTCAACGCCTCGGCGCCCGTGTCGGTGATGACCATGGTGTGACTCTGGTTGATGCCCCACTCGCCGAACTTGCGCAGGGACATGGGCAGGTGGAAGACCATGCCCGGGGCCAGCGGCCGCGGATTGTCGACACGCAGGAAGAACCCGAGGCTCTCGATCCAGGTGCCCGGGTAGCCGATGCCGACCGGGTAGCCGAAGTTGTGGTGGAACACGATGCCGTCGAGGATCGGCGCCAGGACCGCGCCCGCCGCGTGGGCGACATCCGCCGCGGCGATGCCCGGTCGGGCCGTGGCGAGGATCGTCTCGACGGCCTTTGCGCCGGCCTCCGCAACCCGCTGCTGCTCCGCCGACGGCTTGCCGAGGAGGGCCGTGCGCATGAGCGGCGCCGTGTACTTGCGGACCTCGGCAGTGATCTCCAGGAAGACCGCGTCGCCCGCCTCGATGGTGCGGCCGTTGAACGTGGAATGGGCGGAGCCCGCGAGATAGCCGGAGGCAACGATCGGACCCCAGCAGATCGTGTCGCTGCCGTTGCGGTAGAAGGTGTCGGTGATCACGGCGGCGATCTCGGCGTCGCGAACGCCCGGCCGCAGTGCGGCGTACGCGGCCATGACGGCCTGATCCGTGAGGGCCGCCGCCCGACGCATCAGCGCGATCTCCGGGGCGGACTTCACGAGTCGCGCGTTCTCGATGATCCCGAACGGATCGTCGGTCCGGGTCCCCGTCGCCGCGAGGCGGTCCGTGAACGCGCGGTAGTTGGCCGGGGTGATGCCGGCCCGGCTCTCCAGGCCCAGCCGTCCGCCGGTCAGCCCGAGCGCCGCGACCTGGTCGAGGACGGCCTGGATCGGATCGTCGAACGCGTGATAGCTGACGGTCCGGCCGGCTCCGACGCTGTTGGCAGCACGCGCCTCCTCGAAGTCGAGGATCACCAGGACCAGCTCGCCCTCGCGCGGCACGATCAGGCACTGGAAGTCGAACAGGTTCTCGCTGTCCATCCCGCAGAGGTAGAAGACGTTGTGCGGCGAGAACACCAGCAGCCCATCGAGGTTGCGCTCGGCCATGCCGGCGCGGACCGCGCGCAGCCGGCGGTCGTACTCGGCGGCGTCGAAGACCGGTTCATGCGGGATGGCCATGCGACGTTCGTTCCCTCCAGCGTGGTCCGACAGTCAGTATGGTTTGCCCGAACGGCGACGGTGGGCTCGCCCGGCGGAGGGACCGGAAGGCATGTCGACGGAGGTGCGCCCGACGGCGCCGGCGGGCATGACGTTCGAGGAATCACGGCGTCGCCTGGAACGCGCGAAGAAGACGATCCCGGGCGGCGTCCACAGCAACATCCGCCTGACCGAGCAGCCGTTCCCATTGTTCTTC
>JAXMGR010000047.1:0-15014 GCA_046352935.1 Steroidobacteraceae bacterium | reverse complement strand
CGAGGCGAGCGCGTTCGAACCGAAGCTAAGGAAGGGCAGCGGCACGCCGGTGAGCGGCACCACGCGAGTGATGCCGCCGATGTTCAGAAGTGCCTGGATCGTGACCCAGGTTGTGATGCCGGTCGCGATCAGCTGGCCGAACTCGTCGCGCGCGCGGCGGGCGACCTGGAAGCCGCGGAACATGAGGAGCATGTAGAGAGCGATGATCGGGATGGTCGCGATGAGGCCGAGTTCTTCGCCGACGATGGCGAAGACGCCGTCGGTGTGGCTTTCCGGGATGTAGAAGAACTTGGCGCGGCTGGCGCCGAGCCCGAGGCCATGCAGCCCGCCATTACCGATCGCGATCAATGCCTGAAGCGTCTGGAAGCCGTTGCCCTGGGGGTCCGACTCGGCGCTGAAGAACGCCGTCAGGCGGTCAGCGCGGTAGCCGGCCGCGGTGGCGAGGATCGCCAGACAGGTGAAGCCGGTAATCCCAAGCGCGGCCATCTGGGCGAAGGACGCACCCGCCACCCAGAACATGGTCACCGTGATGATGAGGATGATGAGTGTCGTGCCCAGGTTCGGCTGGAGCATGATCAGGAGACTGACCGAGCCGATGATCATGACGAACGGCAGGAGGCCATGCTCGAAGCTGCGAACCTCGTCTCCCTTGGAGGCGAGCCAGGCGGCGAGATAGATGATGACTGCGAGCTTCGCGAACTCGGCGGGCTGAATGGTGAGCTCACCGACGCCGATCCAGCGTTGGGCGCCGCCGCCCTGCACACCGACGACGAGCACGGCGATCAGGAGCACGATGGTCGCTGCCATGATCGGGACCGCGAGCGGGCGCAGGCGGCGGTAGTCGGTGCGAGACATGACCACGAGCGCAGCGCCGCCCGCCACCGCCCAGATGACCTGGCGAATCACGAAGTAATAGGGATCGCCGAAATCCACGAGCCCGGTGACGAAGCTCGAGCTGTAAACAACCACGAATCCGATGACCGTGAGGACGGCGGTCAGCGCAACGATGGCGTAATCAGGGCGGCCCGGAGCCCAGCTTCCAGTTTGGGATGCAGCAGCTATGACGACACCTCCGGGACGAATCCGGGGAGCGCCCGGACGAGCTGGCGGAACGCTTCGCCGCGCGCTTCGAAATTGGGATAGGCGTCGAAACTCGTTCCCGCCGGCGAGAGCAGGACGACGTCGCCTTGCTGGACGCGGGCCGCAGCGGCCGCGACCGCCTCGGGGAGCGTCGAGACCAGGGTGCAGTCAGAGACGGCGCCCTGCATCGCGCTGTGGAAGAGCGCGCCGGACTCACCGAAGCAGACGATGGCGTGGCAGCGCTGACGCGCGAGTTCGCGAAGCCCGTCGAGGTCGAGGTTCTTGTCACGGCCCCCCATGAGGAGGACGACGGGCTCAGTGAACGCGCGCAGCCCGGCGATCGCGCGTTCGGGGCTGGTGGCGATGCTGTCATTCACCCAGGTTGCCCCAGCGGCGCGTCCGACAACCTCCAGGCGGTGAGCGACGCCGGTGAAGGCGCGAATGGCGCGGGCCATGGCGTCTTTACCGAACCCGGCTTCGGCACCGATGGCGCAGGCCATGGTCACGTTCGCCAGGTTGTGTTCGCCACGCAGGCGAATTTCATTCACTGCGATGACTGACGCAGCCGAGCGAGAGCCCGAGCGCACCAGCACCTGGCCGTCCTCAACCCATGCGCCGTCGCCCTCCGGCTCCTGCCGGATCGACGATCGGACGAGTTTGCCTTTCACCGCCGCCATCAACGCCCGGCTGGTGTGATCGTCCGCGTTGAGGATGGCAACGTCGCCGCGCTGCTGGAACGCAAGGATGTTCCGCTTCAGCCCGACGTATTCGTCCCAACTGAACTGATCGAGGTGGTTGGGCGTCACGTTGGTAATCGCGGCGATACTCGGGCTGCGGTCGGTGTACTGCAGTTGGGTGTGGCTGATCTCCAGGATGACCGTGGTCTCCGGGCGAATATCACCGAGGCGGGCGAGCATCGCTTCGCCGATGTTCCCGCCGACGGCACTCTCGATGCCTGCTTCGCGGGCCATGGCGCCGACCAATGCGGTGGTCGTGGACTTGCCGCTTGAACCCGTGATGCCGATGGTCCGCCCGGGGCAGAGCTGGAGGAACAGCCGCATCTGCGAGGTCACCGGGATACCGAGTTCACGCGCGCGGACGAGGGCAGGGTTGTAGCGGAGCACCGACTGCGAGACGGCGACCAGGTCGAACCCGGCCGGGTCCAGGAGGGGCTGACCGTTGACGAGCTTCTCAACACCATCGGGGGCGGTGGCGCCGGCAACCTCAAGGGCCGCATCGGTTCGGGTGTCGCTGATCGTCACGGATGCGTCGTTCGCTAGGAGCCAACGCGCGAGGTCGCGGCCCTCCATCCCGAGGGAGTAGACGAGCACGCGCTTGCCCCGGACGTCCGGCGCGGTTTGCTGCAGGGTGCCGTTGGGTGCGGTCATTAGTCCGGCACCTCCAGCGCGAGAGCGACGCCGACCATGGCGGCAACGATCGAGACCAGCCAGAAGCGGGTGACGACCTGGGTTTCGGCCCAGCCGATGAGGTTGAGGTGGTGGTGGAAAGGGGCGCGCTTGAAGACGCGCTTGCCACCGCTGAGCTTGAAGTAGCCGATTTGAATCAGGTTGCTGCCCATTTCGGCCACGAAGACGATGCCGATGACGGGCAACAGCAACCACTGGCCGGTCATCAGCGCGATCACCGCGAGCGACGAGCCGAGAGCGAGTGCGCCGGTGTCGCCCATGATCACGCGCGCAGGGTGGGCGTTGTACCAGAGGAATCCGAGCGTTGAGCCGGCGATGATGAAGGCGAAGGTCGCGACGAATTCCTGGCCCTGGATGAACCCGATAATCCCGTAGGCGATGAAGGCGATGAGCGTGGTCCCGCCGGCGAGACCGTCCATGCCGTCGGTCACCGCAACCGCGCTCGTGGTGGCGACGATGATGCCGGCGGCGATCGGGATGTAGATGAGGCCGAGCTCGTAGCTCCCGACGTAGGGGATGTTTATCGACTGCACTTCGATGTGGTCGTAGAGGACGATTGCCGCGGCCAGGCCGAAGAGCGCGGTGAAGCCCATCTTGAAGCGCCAGGACAGGCCCTTCTGGGCGCGGTGCTGGAGCGTCCCCAGGTCGTCGACGAATCCGGCGGCCATGGTGATCCCAATCATTCCCAACGGCAGGAGGATGGACTGGTGGTTCCACCAGTCCACGGCGACCGCTGTGACGAGGAAGGTTGGCAGCCAGATGATGAAGCCGCCGAAGGTCGGAGTGCCGGCCTTGTGGGCGTGCTCCGGCAGGTACTCGCTGATCTCCTTGCCGATCTTCTGGCGGCGCAGGTAGTTGACGATCGGCGCGCCGATGGCCAGCGCGATGAAAAAGGTGATGGCCCCCGAGAAGAGCGCGTGGATCATGCGGCCACCCCAAGGAGCGGGAGGATGGTCTCGAACGCTTCGCCCCGGGAGGCTTTAACAAGCACCGTGACGCCCTCGCCGAGCAGGCCGGCTGCGTCACGGGCGGCTTCGTCCTTGGTTTCGAACCAGCGCACGTCGGCGTGACCGGCTTCGCGCGCGGCGCCGGCGAGCGCCCGGCAGGTTTCGCCGGAGCAGATGAGCACGTCGCAGGCGTCCGCGGCCACTTTGCCGGCGGCAACGTGTTCGGAGCGTTCGTGGTCTCCCAGTTCAGCCATTCGTCCCAGCAGGGCGACGCGCTTGCCGGGCAGTCCCCCGAGCATGCGCAAGGCGCCATGCAACGAGGCCGGCGAGGAGTTGTAGCGGTCGTCGATGACAGTGGCGCCGTTCTCGAGCTTGAGGACGCGGGCGCGACCCTCGACCTCTGTCCGTTCGGCGGCGGAAGCGGCGCCGCGAAGATTCATGCCGAGGGCAATGCCGGCCGCCATCGCGGTGAGGACGGCGGGGATCGTGTGTTCCCCGGGAAGCGGCGAATTCACGCGCTCGGTGGTCTCGCCGAAGGTCACGTCGAACGAGGTGCCGGCGAGGCCCCGGTCGGTGACCGGGCCTCGCCTGAGTACGGCTGAGTCTGATTCCCCGAAGGTCAGGACCTGGCAGCGCAACTCGGGGAGGACGGCTGCGACGCGGGGATCGTCAACGTTCAGGACCGCGGTTGCGTCACCTGGGAGCCCGCGGACGAGGCTGAGCTTTTCGGCGGCGATGGCCTCGATGCTGCCGAGCTTGGAGACATGGGTCAGACCGATGTTGAGGACTACGCCGACTTCGGGCTCGGCGATGGCGGCGAGCTCGGCGATTTCGCCCTTGCTGTCCATAGCGATCTCGAGGACAGAGACTTCGTGGTCTCGCGTCAAACTCATGAGTGCGAGCGGCAGCCCTTCGCGGCTGTTGAAGTTGCCGCCGCTCTTATGCGTGTTGAACCGCTGCGCGAGCAGGCCGGCGGTGAACTCTTTCGCGGTTGTCTTGCCCACCGTCCCGGTGATGCCGACGACGCGCGGGTGGCATTCCATCCGCCAGGCGTGCGCGAGCTCCCCGACGGCGCGGGTGGCATCCGGAGCGACTACGACCGTGGCACCGGGCCAGGCGCCTTCGGGACGGCGCGTACAAATGACAGCCGCCGCACCGGCCTCGAGCGCCGCCGTGACGTAGGCGTTTCCGTCGACGTTTTCGCCAGGGAAGGCGGTGAACAGGTCGCCCGGCTGGACCTTACGCGAGTCGGCGGCGCCGCCGGTGATGTCGCGCTCGGCGCCCGGCATCACGTCATAGCCGCGACCGCGCATGGTCTCGGTGACGAAGCCAGTCGTCAGGCGCCGGCTCATCGAGAGACCGC
The DNA here is from genome assembly GCA_046352935.1 of Steroidobacteraceae bacterium. Taxonomy (GTDB): domain Bacteria; phylum Pseudomonadota; class Gammaproteobacteria; order Steroidobacterales; family Steroidobacteraceae; genus CAYWMY01. The sequence goes on along the minus strand of JAXMGR010000047.1, from coordinate 10,197 downwards.
CACGTCGCTCTTTTGCGGCTTCACGCTGAGATAGCGCAACGCGTCGTCAGCGAGGTGGGCGAAAATAGGGCCGGCGGCCTGCGTGCCGGTCATCAGGTCCGCATTCTGGTCGAGCTTCACAAGAACCAGAATCTTCGGATTGTCGAGCGGCGCAAAGCCCATGAACGAAGCGATCTGGGTCTCGTCGTTATACGTGCCCCAAACCGGGACGTTCGCCGTGCCGGATTTTCCGCCGGCGGTGTACTTGGCGGGGTTGCGGCCCCAGCCGTCCGGGTCCTGGCTAACAACCTGGCCCAGCATCTGGCGGATGGTGTCGCTGGTCTGCGGAGAAATGGCGCGTCCCACCACCTGGGGCGCGACGTCGTTGCGCGTCCCGTCAGGCTTGATGTGCGCCTTCACGAGATGGGGCGTGATGAGGTTGCCGCCGTTAATCGCCGCCGCCACCGCCTGCATCATCTGCATCGGGGTCACGCTGATCGACTGGCCGAACGACTGGGTGGCGACGTCCACGGGTGAATACCCGTCGTCCTCGGGGCGGCGGAAGATGCCCGTCGCTTCGCCCTGCAGGTCGACGCCGGTGGGCTTGGCGAAGCCAAAGCGGTCGAGGTAGGACTGGAAGAGCTTGGTGCCGAGCTTCTTCTCCATGAAGACAGCGCCGGTGTTGATCGAGTTCTGAAGTACGCCCGTCATCGACTGCAGCCCGTAGGAACCGTTGTCCCAGTTCGTGAGGCGCACGTTTTCGATATAGACCTCTCCCGTGTCCACGTAGGTCGTGTCTGGCGTGACCACGCCGGCATCGATCGCTGAAGCGGCGGTGATGATCTTCATCACGCTCCCGGGTTCGTAGAGGTCCGTCACGGACTTGTTGCTGAGAATCGAGAGCGCGTCCGGGTCGTCCTTGGACAGGTCCGCTTTGAGCGTCGTGTACTTCAGGCCGGGCGAAGTCGCGAGGGCGAGAATTTCGCCGCTGCTCGGGTCCATCATGATGATCGAGCCGCCCTTGGCGCGGTGTTCCTTCATCGCGTCGGCCAGGCGTTGCTCGGCCATCTGCTGAAGGTAGCGATCGATGGTGAGGACGAGGTCTTCTCCGCGCTTCGGCTCGATCGTCCGGTACTGGCCGTAGGGGATCGGGTCGCCGGTCGTGTCGCGTTCGTAGACCGCGCGGCCGGGCGTGCCCTTCAGGGCTTCGTTGTAGGCCGCTTCGATACCCGCCAGGCCGTCGTTGTCGGTCCCGATGAACCCAACCACGGACGCGCCGGTATCGCCTTCGGGATTGATGCGCGACGTGTTGGCGAGCGTCACGACTCCCGGAATGCCCTTCTTGATGAGCTCAATGCCCTTTTCGTACTCGAGGTCCTGCTTCACCCGGGCGTCAGCTTCACCTGCGTCGCGCACAGTTGCGCGAAGCTGCAGCGGGTCGGACTTGAGGAAGGGCGCGAGGTCCTGGGAGGCCTTGAGGGCGACGGCGTCGTCTTTCCAGGCGCGGGGATTGACGTACACGTCCCAGGTGTCGACGGAGGTCGCAAGGACGCCGCCGTTGCGGTCCAGGATGGAGCCGCGGCGCGCGTAGATGACGTCGTCGCCGAGGAGTTCCTTCTGGGCTTTGCTGGCGTAGTGCTCATGTTCGATGAGCTGGAGTTGAACGAGCCGTCCGCAAATGGCGAGCGCAAAGAGGCCGAATACCGCGGCCGGCAACCAGACACGACGTGTGCCCTGCGCCTTGTATTGCGCCATGCGAACGCGCCTCCTGTCCTTCGCCCGGAAGGACGACTAACCGGCAGCCTTACGGCAGCCAGCTCATGAACGGCTTCCACCACGGAGCGGGCGTGGACTTGGGGGTCTCGACCCTGGGGAGATACTCCGAAGGAAGCTTCGCCGGCGCGGGGCCGGGTTCAGTGACATTGACGTAGATCGGGTCGGTGACCGGGAGAAGGCCGATCTCGCGTGCCCGCCGCTCGATGCGCTGCAGGGAAGTGAGTGAGGCGACTTCACTTTCGAGCACGCCGATTTCGCCGTTGAGTTGTGTCTCCTGCCGCTGGGAGGCTTGCAAGTCGAAGCCGCGGCTGGTGGCGAGGCTGTTGGAAAGCACCGGCGCGAGCGCACCGAATGCCGCGAGGATGAGGGCCCCGGCGAGGCCGAAGCTCAGCTTGCTGCCGCCAGAGGTGGGGATCGGAATTCCGCGACGGGCATTGCCCAGGGGGTGGTTGATGGCCGCCACGTCAGGCGATCCGTTCTGCGACGCGAAGCACGGCGCTGCGGGAACGGGGGTTGGCCGCTACCTCAGCCTCCGTAGGCAGAATCGCCTTGCGGGTGAGTTCCTTCAGGGTGGCTTTGTGACCGCAACGGCACTCCGGCAGTTCCGGCGGGCAGAGGCAGTCGGTGGATTCGCGGCGGAAGTACTGCTTGACGATGCGGTCTTCCAAAGAGTGGAAACTGATGACGGCCAGGCGGCCAGCATGCGAGTTTCCAGAGCCGAGCAGGCTGCAGGCGAGCGGCAGAGCCGTGATGAGGGTGTCGAGTTCCCCATTCACACGGAGCCGGAGCGCCAGGAAGACTTTGGTGGCGGGGTGAATATGGGTTTGTCTCCTGGAACCCCCCACAGCCTGCTCGACAGATCTGGCTAATTCCCACGTCGTGCGAAGCGGCCGGGCCGCCACGATCGCTTTCGCGATGCGGCGGGACTGGCGCTCCTCTCCCAATTCATAGAAGAGGTTCGCAAGCGACGTTTCATCCCACGTGTTGACGATTTCCGCGGCGGTGATGCCTCCGGACGTTGGGTCCATGCGCATGTCCAGGGGGCCTTCGAGCGCGAACGCGAACCCGCGCCGGCCCTCGCCGATCTGGAACGATGAGATGCCCAGGTCCATCAGGATGCCGTCGACATCGTGGAACCCTTCCTGCGCGGCCACTTCAGCGACCTCACGGAAGTTCGCGTGGACGAATCTGACCCGCCTCCCAAACGGAGCCAATTTCGCACGCGCGAACTCCAGCGCCTCGCTGTCCTGGTCCAGGCAGAGGAGCCTGCCGGTCTCTCCCATGCGCTCGGCGATGGCACTGCTGTGCCCGCCGAGGCCCGTCGTGCAATCGATGTACTGGCCGCCCTCGCGGATATCGAGCCAGCGCATCGTTTCGCTGAGGAGGACCGGCACATGGACGGGAGAAGGTGCTGTCATCACGACCACGTTACGCCTCCCCTCCCCCAGCTTGTCCGCGACGGGCGGTTGCCCGGCGGCGGTTTTCGCGCTGCTCTTCCTCACGGGCCGCGTAGGTTGCGCGGTCCCAGATTTCGAGCTTCTCACCGACTCCGACCACGAGGACATCGCGGCTGATGCCGGCGTGAGCGATGAAGTCATCACGGAGGGTGATGCGGCCCTGCTGGTCCTTCTGTGCCGGCCAAACATTGCCGTAGAAGTCGCGGCGGGCGTCATCGCCTTCCTGGGTCTCAGCCGGGATCGCTTCGATGATCGCGGCCGTCTTGGCGAAGGACTCCGGGGTGTGGAGCACGATGCAGGGATCGTTACCCGTGCTCAGGTACCCGCCGGCATCGAACGAACCACGGTAGACCGGCGGGATGGGTACCCGTTTCCGGTCGTCCAACTGGTATTCGACCCTGCCGACGAACAACATCGCCCGGTGGCCTTGTGGGTGTGGGGCCGGAGCCTCAAAATTTGGGAGAGGAAGGGCAGATGCCCCCGTCGTCCCCCGTTCACCCCACCGGATAGTATTTTGGCCCCCGCAGGGTGTCAATACACCCTGGGAACTTTTACGTAGAGCGTGTTAAAGAGGGCCGCGAACGCAGGTAGCCACGGTGCTAGCATTCCCGGGTGGCTCGAATCGCAATCCTGACCGCGTCAGACAAGGCCGCCGCGGGGCAACGCACCGATGAAAGCGGCCCGGCCATCGCGCGGATGGCCCACGAAGCCGGACATGAAGTGCTCCGCCAGGATGTCGTCCCGGACAACCGATCGCTCATCGCGGAACATCTCCGGGTCTGGGCCGACGACGACCTTTGCGACGTGATCATCACGACCGGCGGGACCGGGCTGACGGAACGGGACGTCACCCCCGAAGCCACGCGGGACGTTGCTGAACGAGACGTGCCGGGAATCGCCTTCGCGCTCGTTGCGAACGGGCTGAAGTACACGCCCTACGCGGCGCTCACGCGCGGCCTGGCCGTGACCCGGCGCAACTGCCTCATCGTCAACCTTCCAGGCAACCCCAGGGCCGTCGCCCAGGGCATGGAAGTGCTGCTGCCCCTCCTCTCGCATGTCGCTGAGTTGCTGGCCGGCCCGGTAGAACACGGTCCCTCGCCCGCATGAGGATCGATGTCCTGACCCTCTTTCCCGCCGCCTTCGAAAGCGGCCCGCTGGACGTGTCCATCATCAAGCGGGCGCGCGAGGACGGCCTGCTCGACCTGCAGGTGCACGACATCCGCGAACACGCGACGGACCGCCACCGTTCGGTGGACGATTACCCGTTCGGCGGCGGCCAGGGCATGGTGATGCGCGTGGACGTGCTGGACCGCGCACTGCAACACGTGCAGGCCCTCGCGGACGAAACCGCTTATGTCGTCTTCCTCACGCCGCAGGGCGAGGTCTTGCACGACTCGCTCGTGCGCGAACTCGCCACGCACCCGAGGCTCGCCCTTGTTTGTGGGCGGTACGAAGGCGTGGACCAGCGGTTCGTGGACCACTGCGTCGACCGGGAGGTCTCCATCGGCGATTACATCGTCACCGGCGGCGAACTCCCCGCGATGGTCCTCATCGACGCCGTCACGCGGCACGTCCCCGGCGCCCTGGGCGACGAAGCGAGCCCGGAAGAGGAATCATTCGCCGATGGGCTGCTCGAACATCCCCAGTACACGCGGCCGGCCGAATACCGCGGCTGGACGGTGCCCGATGTGCTCTTGAGCGGGCACCACGCCAACATCGAAAAGTGGAAGCGCGAACAGCGGCTGGAGCGGACGCGTGAGCGCCGGCCGGACCTGTTGCCCTAAGCGTCTGGCTCCTCGTCGTCTTCGAAGAGGTCAGCGACGGGAATAGTTAGACCGGGGAGGACCTCGTCGCCGGTGAGGGTCTCGCCGGCCTGGAGCACGGCGCGAGAACCGTCCTTGCGCCAGACGTGCACGCTTCGCGTGCTGGGGACCACGACCCAGACGAGGTCAACGCCCGCGCGGATGTAGTCCCGAGCCTTGTCTTCGACGTCCACAAAGCGGTCACTGGGCGAGACGACTTCGATCAAAGTTCCGGGCGGGATGTTGTATTCGCCGCGACGAGGAATCCCCGCGGAGGCGCGACGTTGAGATGTACGACACGTCTGGCATGCGGACATCGCCGGGCGCCCAGGAGAAGATCGTATAGCCGCCGTCCGAGCCGGTGAGGTGGGCCCGGGTGGCCGGCTCGCATCCAACGTACGAGCAGTTCGGCGATCAACATCGCTATGGCGGACGACCCGAAGCCTGCGATCCCCCCCCCCCCCCCCCTCTCTCTCTCTCTCTCTCTCTCTCTCTCTCTCTCTCTCTCTCTCTCTCTCTCTCTCTCTCTCTCTTTCTCTCGCCCTCAACTCTCCGTTAATCACCTCATAGCGCTCGCCATCCGGGAGTTCCAGCGCCTCTTGCCATGACCAGACACGGGCCTCAGCGGTCATGCAGTGAGTATATCGGTCTCTTAATGCAGTCAGGCGTGGCCGAGGACCATCAGGCGGAAGTGAAGTCGTTGGCGAGGCGCCTGGCCGGGCGCGGCGGATGCGCTCCACCGTCTCGCGGGGTTCGACGCCGAGGCCTCGCAAGAGCAGGCCCGCGACGAGTCCACTGCGGTTCATGCCGTGCTGGCACATCACGTACACCCGTTCCGGCGCGTCCCCTCCGGACGCAATGGAATCGAGCGTGAGTTGGACGACCTCCGCTACGCGATTCGACGAGGCGAGCGGACCGTCCAGGTCAGGGAACACACAGGCAAGCCAGCGGCCCGTCGAACTCCGAACGACGGGTCCATATCTCCCGCGCAATCGATCAGCCAGGCAGAGGCGAGCGAGTCGTGGCTCAGTTCTTCGCCGATGTGGCTGTGGGCGCCGCCCATCCAGATTTCGGTGCGCGTGGCCGGCGAATCGCCCGCTGCGAGCAGGCGGCTCGCCCGGGGCGCGTGGACGGCGGCGCGATGGGAGGACGGGTCTTCGAGCATCACCTCGAAGGCCACCGCCGTTGCGGCGGGGCTGCCAGCGAATCGAGCGCGGGCTGGGGCATATCGCGGGAGTGACCGCACGGCCTGCACAAGGGCATGCTCCATGACGGCAAGCGCCGCGCCATGGGTATTGAAGTCGCAGCGGGTGATTGCCGCCGCATTGCCGCTGACCGCCCTCATCCGGTTGCCAACCGCGTCGGCCGGCGCGGCGAACTGATGCCGCGGTGGGCGGGTTCAGCATCCTGGCCGCCTTCGTCATCGCGATCGTGGTCCTGGCCCTCTTTTCCGGGGACGCGAGCAGGCTGCTTGAGGACGAGCGGCGCGAGTTCCTTACGCTCATCGTCTGCGGCGCCGTCGTTGGCGCGGTGGGCGCGAAGGACGACTTCAAGGACCTGGACTGGCGAGTCAAACTCTCGACCCACTTCCTCGCCGCGCTCGGCATCTACCTCGCGGGCTACCGCGTCGGTGAGATGACCTTGCCAGGCGGCAGTACCGTTGCCCTCGGTTGGACGGACCCGGTCCTGAGCATCGTCTGGGTGATGGGGATCACCAACGCGATCAACTTGATCGACGGCCGGGACGGGGTGGCGGCGGGAGTCGCGGCGCTTGTCTCCGGGACGATGGCGTACATCGCGTGGGACCTCGGCCACGACCTCATCGCTACGCCAGGCGCTCGGGAGCGGGTGCTGGATTCGCGTTGCCGAACCTGCTGCGCGCACGCCGCTCTCGGCGACTCCGGCGCGTATTTCCAGTTTGCCGGGTTGAGCACTTCCGGGTCGTCGACACGACGGGCCGCGTGCCGCTCTACATCCCGCTGGTCGCGCTCGGATTGCCGGCGCTCGACATGGCGGTCGCCTCTGCGGCGGTTCCTCGACGGCCGCCATCCTTTCAAGGCCGACGCGGACCACTTCCACGACCGCCTGGAACGCACGGCCGGGCCTGGGCCGATGAAGGTCGTCCTCGCTCAAGCGCGATCACCAAGCCTTTTCGCGTCGGGGCCATCGCCGCGCACACCTGGTACAAGTCCGCCGGCTCGGCGATCGTCGGTCTCGCCATCCTGGTCTTTGCCGGACGTTGGTGCTTGCGCTCGGGTATGGAGGATCAGTTCTGGAACTCGGCGCGCGTCGTCGCCCGGCGCGGCGCGCTGGCCCGAACCCGGGCCTGAGGCCTGGGCGAACTGGCTACGGAGCGGCCGCCGCCTGGTTGAACGCACCGCGTACGACACCGCGTGCAGCGCGAACTGGGCGCCGATCCCGGCAGCCGTCAGCACGTCCGTCAACGGCCGCCGCGGAGGTGCTTCCGGTAGTACCGCCACATACCACGGTGGTGCGCCGCCATGGCGCGGTAGACGGCCTTTCGCGAACTGGCGCCGATCCGGTGCTGGATCGTGGCCTCCGGGAAGTACACCACGCGCAGTCCCGCGTCCCACACCCGGCGGCAGTAGTCCACGTCCTCGATGCTGAAGAAAAACTCCGGGTCCAGGGCGCCCACTGCGGCAAGCGCCCGCCGGTGAATGACCATGAAGGCGCCCGAAACCCAGTCCACGTCGCGGATTTCGTCGTGGGCCCAGCCCGTCATGAGGTAGCCGCGCGACCAGCGATTCGAGGGCAACAGGCGGGTCGCTAACGAATGGCGGTTGAAGAACGCCGTCCGGTGGCTCGGGAACGCGCGAGCGCTGGCCTGCACCGTCCCGTTAGCGTTCATGATGCGGCCACCGGCGACGCCCACGTCGTCGTGAGCCCGCAGGTACTCAGCGGACGCGAGGATCCCCGCGTCCAGGAGCACGGCGTCCGGGTTCAGCAGGCAGACGACATCGCAGCCGGCGAGCGCGGCAATGCCACGGTTGACGGCCGCGGCGAAGCCCTCGTTGCGCGCGTTCGCCATGGTGCGGACGGTGGGGAAGGCGCCCGCTACCGCCTCCAGCGTCCCGTCGCCGGATGCGTTGTCCACCACCGCCGTCGTCGTGAGCAGTTCAGGCGCGAAGTCCCGGATGGACTCCAGGCATTTGAGGGCGTACTCGCGGCACTTGAAGGTGACGATGACCACGCCCGTGGTCATGAGGCGACCTCGCGGTAGACGGACTCAGTTTCTTCGGCCGCGCGCTCCCAACTGAACGTCGCCGCGAACGCGCGGCCCGCCGCCGCAAAGTCCGCCCGCCGGCCGCCCTCCGCCAGGCTGAGCGCGGACCGGGCGATCGCGCCGGGATCGCGTGGCGGCACGAAAAGCGCCCCGGACACAAGGACCCCGTTCATCGCAGGCGCATCCGACGTGATCACGGGCGTGCCACAGGCCAGCGCTTCGAGCGGCGGAAGTCCGAAGCCTTCGTAGAGCGATGGGAAGATCAATGCCACGGCGCCGCTCAGGAACGCCGCGAGGTCCTCGTCCGGAAGGTAGCCCAGGAACCGCACGGAACCGCCGAGGCCGAGCCGTTGAACTTCTCGTTCGAGGGCGTGCGAGAGCGGGCCGGGATTGCCCGCAACCGCCAGTTGGGCGCCGGGCGAACCCCCCAGGATCGCCGGCATGGCGCGGATGGCATCGACTGCGCGCTTGCCCGGTTCGGCCGTGCCCAGGCACGCGAAATAGGGCCCGTCGATGCCGTGCCGGCGCCGCCACTCCGCGACTTCGGCGTCGGTCGCCGGGCCGAGCCCCGCGCGGGGCGCCTCGGCTATGACCCGGATGCGTTCGGGTGCGTAACCCAGGAAGCGCACGCAATCTCCGGCGACCGCGGCCGAAGGCACGATGATTCGGCCGGCGCGGGTTGCCGCCCGTGCGAGGCGCTCGTAGTAGAGACGGTGAGCTCGGCCGTAGCGCCGGGGAATGCGGAAGAACGTCAGATCGTGGACGGTCGCCACCGACGGCTGGCGGGTTCGAGGGACGAAAAAGTGCGGGCCGTGGTACACATCGGCGCCGTCCAGGGCGCCGATCCTCCCCAGGGCGAACTCCTCCCAGGCGATGCGCCGGGCGGTTTGGGCGGGAGTCCGCACCTGGCGGCCGAACCCGGTGTCGCGCGGAGAAAGCACTGTGAGTTCGACGGTTGGGCGCGCGTCCAGCGCGCGGCCAAGTTCCAGGGTGTATACGCCCGCTCCCGCTCGCCGCTGGGGCACGGCACTGGCGTTGTAGAGCACCTTGAGCCGCCGGTTCGCCACCCTGCGATCCTACGCAAGGGCAAACCTATAATCCGGCGAATGAAAGGCGTGGTGCTCACCGGCGGCAAAGGCAGCAGGCTGCGTCCTTTCACCTACTCGGGCGCGAAACAGCTCGTCCCGATCGCGAACACACCCGTCCTCCACTTCCCCGTACGGCAGCTTGTCGCCTGCGGCATCACCGATATCGCGCTGGTCGTCGGCGACACCGAGCCGCAAATCCGCTCGGCGATGGGCGATGGCAGCGACTTCGGGGCGCGCTTCACGTACGTTCGGCAGGAAGCCCCGCTTGGCATCGCCCACGGACTCGGGCTCTGCCGAGCCTTCGCCGACCGTCAGCCCGTGGTGCTCTATCTCGGCGATAACGTCCTGCTCCATGGCATCGAGGACTTCGTCCGCGCTTTCGAGGCGGCCCCGTCAGTTGCGAGTGTCGTGCTCAAGGCGGTGGATGACCCGCGCTCCTTCGGGGTGGCGGTGCACGAGGGCGACCACCTGGTGCGCGTCGTCGAAAAACCGGCGCTGCCGCCGTCCAACCTGGCGGTCATCGGCGTGTACGCCTTCCGGCCCGATGTCTTCGAGGTCATCGCGACCCTGCGACCGAGCGCGCGCGGCGAACTCGAAATCGCCGATGCGATCAACGGCCTGATCGCCAGCGGCAGGCCGGTGACAGCGAGCGTCACCGAGGACTACTGGATCGACACCGGGAAGATGGAGGACATGCTCGCCGCGAACCGCGCGGTCCTGGCCTCGCTCGACGACGGATGCGCCGCTGGCCCTGAGCCGGTGGAAAGCACCGTCACCGGGATGGTGCGCATTGAACCCGGCGCCACGGTCGAACGCTCGCGGATCACGGGTCCAGTCGTCATCGCGGCGGG
>JAXMGR010000046.1:0-1618 GCA_046352935.1 Steroidobacteraceae bacterium | reverse complement strand
TGCAACGGGGTGCCAGTTTCAGTTTACCGATCAGCGCGCGCGCCTCGGTGGACCTGAAGGCCGATGAGCGCGATGCCACCACGCAGAGCGTGAATGCAGAAGAAGCCGCGGTGCACCTGCAGCTCAATCCGCGCTGGGGCCTGAGCGTCGGCGGCCGTCACGATGACCGTCGGAGCGATACGGCCCTGGCGAGTTCCCTGCTGTCGCAGAACGGCGAGCGGACCGATGCCGTGGTGCGCGTGGACTACAAGCCGGACACGCAGGACGGCGCAGCAGCACTGTCGCAGGGCGCTTCCCAAGGCCAGGCGCAGGCACGGGCACCCGTGTCCACCAATCGTTTCGATGTTACCCGTGCCACGGTGCCGGCCGAGGCTGCGGCCGAGACGGCGGCGCGGCCCGCGCCCTGGCGCGCCTACGCGTATGGACAGAGAACCCTGGATCGAAGCGGGGATCGCGATCGTAATGACCGTGGCGGTGTCGGCGGAGAAGTGCAGGTCAACGACCGCGTGCGCCTCGGAGCGGAAGCCTCGGAAGGCAGCGGTGGCTTCGGCGGGCTGGCCAGCGTGGACTATCGCGTCAGCGACCGTTCGAACATCTACCTGACGCACACCATGGAGACCGAGCGTCCGGATTCGAACTATGTCGGCCGCTACGACAACACCGTGCTCGGCAGCCGGGTGCAGATCGCGGAGCATGTCAGCGTGTACGACGAAGCGCGCAATGCGCGCGGTGCGGGTCCGGACAGTCTCACCAATGCCTTCGGCGTGGATCTGTCGCCCAACGACCGCTGGACCTATGGATTGAAGTTCGAGGCCGGCACCGTCAGCGATCCGACGGCCGGGGACCTGCGGCGCCGCGCCGCGGCCGTGGGTGTGGGCTACAAGCTCGACCGCACGCGCGTCACCTCGAACCTCGAATACCGCAACGAGGATGGCACCGCCGGCGAACGCAAGACCTGGCTGTCGCGCAACACCGGCGCCTACCAGTTCGCGCCCGACTGGCGCTTGATCGGCAAATTCAACTTCTCCGTAAGCAAAGCCAGTGCCGGCAACTTTTACGACGGCGATTTCATGGACGCTTCCATGGGCACTGCCTACCGGCCGGTGGCGAATGACCGCTGGAATGCGCTGTTCCAATACCGCTACTACTACACGCTTCCCTCGCCGGGACAGGTGAACCTGAGCGATGACCTGCTCGACTACGCGCAGCGCAGCCACGTGTTGTCGGTGGATACCCTCTACGACGTCAACCCTTGGCTGTCGCTGGGCGGCAAGATCGGCGAGCGCATCGGGTCGTTGCGCAATTCGCGCATCGGCGGGCCGTGGTATTCCAGCCGCGCGGACCTCGGCATCCTGCGCGCCGATGTGCACTTCGTGCGCGAGTGGGACATGATGCTGGAGCTCCGTCAGCTCAACGTGTACGAGGCGCAGGATCGCCGCGCCGGCGTGCTGGCGGCCATCTACCGCCATTTCGGCGGGCACGTGAAACTCGGCGCCGGCTACAACTTCACCGACTTCTCGGATGATCTGACCGACCTGAGCTATCGCAGCGCGGGGCCGTTCATCAACATCCTGGGCATTTACTAGACGGACCGGCAATACTCGCAGGAAGGTCAGAG
>JAXMGR010000045.1:0-2473 GCA_046352935.1 Steroidobacteraceae bacterium | reverse complement strand
CAAGCTCATCAACAAGCTCAAGAAGCCGGACCCGGCTGCGCCGCCGCCGCCGCCGCCGCGCGACGAGGTGCTGCTCGAGGAGATCCGGGACCTGCTCAGGAAAGGGTCCTGAAGGCCTCGCGAGTCAGGTTTTCGCAGCCTGCGGCGGTGACGGCGAGGTTGTCCTCGATCCGGATGCCGCCGAAGGGCGCGAACTGCGCCACGCGCCCCCAGTCGATGTGCCTTCCATGGCCATTGGCCCGTGCGGCCGCAAGCAGCGAATCGATGAAATAGAGCCCCGGTTCCATCGTCACGACGTAGCCCTCCTCGAGCACGCGCGTGAGCCGCAGGTTGGCGTGGCCCGCGGGCCGCGGGATGCTGCCCCCCTCGGGCGAGGCGAGCGTGCCCCCCACGTCGTGGACCTGCAGGCCGATCAGGTGCCCGAGGCCATGCGGGAAGAAGACCCCCGACAGGCCGCTGTCGACCGCCGCCTCGGCATCCAGGGTGGTGATGCCGCAGTCATGCAGCAGTTCGGCGATCAGGCGATGCGCGGTGAGGTGCAGGTCGCGCCAGTCGACGCCTGCGCGTACGCCGGCGCACAGTGCCTGCTGCACCTCGTCCATCTTGCCGACGAGCAGGGCGAAATCCGGGTCGCTGTACGCATAGGTGCGCGTGATGTCGGAGGGATAGCCCGCGAAGCTGGCACCCGCATCGATCAACAGCGAAAGATGCTCGGCAGGGGGGGTGCGCCCGAGCAGCTGGTAGTGCAACACCGAGCCGCCCTCGTTCAGCGCGATGATCGGGTTGTAGGGCAGCTCCTGTTCGCGCGCGGCGATGGCGGACAGGAAGGCCATGGCAATGCCGAATTCGCTCTCGCGCCCCTGGAAGGCGCGTGCCGCCGCCAGGTGCGCGCGGGCGCCGAGTCGATTGGCTGCGCGCAGGCAGGCGATTTCGTAGGGGGACTTGCGCGCCCGCGCATGGTCCAGCCGGGTGATGAGCGGCAGCGGGTTCACGGCGGCGAAACCCCAGTCGTCGAAGCCCGTCGCATCGCCGATGAAGGCGACCCGTTCCCCGGGCGACAGCGCCGCCCGTGCGGCCGCCCGGTCCGCAATGGGCTCGATGTCGAACTCGCCGGTCCACCCGTCCGCCGGCAGGGGCGCCGGCTTGTGCCAGTAGTCGTCGGGCCGGTTGAACAGCAGCCGGGGGCGGTGCCCGGGGCGGAAGGCGACGAAGCAGTCGGGCGTATCGGTGACCGGCGCCCACAGCTTGAACGCCGCGTGGGCCTTGAAGGGGTAGGGGTAGTCGTCGAAATCGACCGTCCGCAAGCCCCCCGAATGGAGTACCAGGGCGTCATGGCCGGTCGCTGCCAGCGCCTCGCCGGTGTGGGCGGCGATGGTGCGTAGATGGGCGGAGAACAGCTCGTCGAGCGCCTCGGTCTGCATGCAACCCCGTCTCGTAGGCGGATTCCCACTCTCGTGTGGGACTGACAGGCAATCCGCGCTGTTTCAAATGGTTTGAGGACTCTATAGAATTTGCGCCCGCGATGAAAATCGCGTGATAGGTCTCTGTTTCATCCACTCTCGCTTCTCTTCTGGGGTATTGATCAATGAAGACGAAACTCGCTTTCGGCGCCCTTCTCGCGGCGCTCATGCTGACTGCCTGCAGCAAGCCGGCCGACACGGCCGCCCCGGCTGCCGATGCCGCCACTGACGCCGCTGCCGCGGCGACTGATGCGGCTGCGACTGCTGCCACCGACGCGGCCGGCGCGGCTGTCGACGCGGCTGGCCAGGCGGCTGCCGATGCCGCCACGGCGGCGGGCGATGCGGCCGCCGGCGCTGCCACGGACGCTGCCAATGCGGCCGCCGGCGCTGCCACGGACGCTGCCAATGCGGCCGCCGAAGAGGTGAAGAAGTAATTCGCAAGAATTGCTCTTCCCGAGCCATGGGCTCACGCAAGGCCCGGCTGGCGATTCGCATCGCCTGTCCGGGCCTTGTAGTCTGGAGAGCACGGTGAGCGTCAGTGTGCGTGATGCGCGAATCTCGGTTTTCGACCGGCGCTGGATCGAAAGCGTCTACCGCGAATATCTCGATGACCTCGCGCCGCTGAACACCGGCATCTTTCCGGTGCTCGGCGAAGTCGGGCATCGCGAGCCCGACCAGCTCGCCCGCTGGTTTGCCGATTCGAGCGCCAGGATCCTGACCATCTGCAAGTCGTCGGCACCGGTCGGCTTCGCGATGGTGGTGCCCGGACGACCGATCCCGGGGCGGACCGCAGCCGACTTCCACATGGCCGAATTCTTCATCGCACGTGCCCACCGCCGGCTCGGCATCGGGCAGGGTGCGGTTGAACTGATCCTCGATCGTTTCGCCGGGCGCTGGGAAGTGCTCGAGTACCTGCGTAATCCGGGGGCCGTCAGGTTCTGGCGCTACGTGGTGGCGAAGTACACCAACGGTGACTATGAAGAGCGCGTCGCGAACGGCGAGGTGCGGCAGAC
>JAXMGR010000044.1:0-1690 GCA_046352935.1 Steroidobacteraceae bacterium | reverse complement strand
GGAAAGCGCCACCATCCCGAGGCCCGGACGGCGTGGCGGCTTCGTGCGGGCCAGCAGGTCCGCCGTGACGACCGCCTCCTCGATCGAGCGGACCCTGATGAGTCCGTGGCGCGTGCAGGCCGCGGAGAACAGACTGTCGTCGTCGATGGGTGTTTCCGCCTGCATCCGCGGCCCTGCAGCGACCATCCGGTCGACACCGGTCTTGAGGACGATCACCGCCTTGTCGCGCGCGAGGACCCGCGCGGCGACCGATTCGACGACCGCAGCATCGCGGATGCCGTTCACGAAGAGGATCACGACACGTATCCGCGCATCGTCGACCAGGAATTCGAGCACCCGTGCGGCCGTCACACCCGCTTCGCTCCCGGTCGACACGACGTAGCCGAGGCCCACGCCCTGCTGCTGGGAGAAGTCGCCGGCACGCGACGCGATGACACCATCCTGGGCGACGATGGCCACGTTGCCCGGGGCTGCTGTGGCGAGCGCGGCGGACCAGATCGGCACGCGGTCGAGATAGTTGACGAAGCCCAGACAGTTCGGCCCGAGCAGGGTGATGTCGCAGTCGCGCGCCAGCGCGGTCAGCTGCTCCTCGCCGTCTCGCACCGTCGCGCCGGTCATGGGGGATCCCGACGACAGGATCACCGCGTTGTGGATGCCGGCCTCGTGGAGGTCCCCGAGCGCATCGGGAATCGCGGGCGACGGGACCATGAGCAGCGCAGCATCGACGTGCTCGCCGATCGCGGCGCAGGAGCGGGCTGCGGTCTGGCCGTGGATCAGTCCGCCCTTCGGATTGACGACGTGGATGCGCCCCCGGAAGCCGAGATCGACGCAGTTCCGGAACGCGACGCCGGACCAGGGCGAACGCCGGGTTGCACCGACCAGCGCGATCGAACGGGCGTTGAGAAGCGATCCCAGTCTCGCCCTGACGGATCGAGCAGCGAGGACCGTCTGCGCCATCGATGATGCTCCCGGCGTCGTGTTGACCGCAGCCGGTGCCAGCTTGATGCGCGGGCGCGCGCCCGGTCCAATTGGATTGACACCTCATTTATTGGAATGTGAAATGAAAGCAGACACGGTGAAGGAAGCGCCGGATTCACCGGTCTCGATGATTGGCGCGGACCCAGGAGCGGGTATTGGACCTGAGTAACAAGCCACTACGCTGTTTCGTCGCAGTGGCCGAGACTCAATCGTTCACGCAGGCGGCCGAACGGCTGCACATGACCCAGCCGAGCCTGTCCATCCAGATCAGCCAGCTCGAGAAGCGGCTGGGCTTCCAGCTCTTCGAGCGGACGACCCGGGAGGTCACCATCACACCCGCCGGCCGCCGGCTGCTCGACCATGCGCGCCGGGTCATCGAGAACAGCTGCCTGCTGCTGAACGAGGCGCGGAGTGTCTGCGACGAGCGGTCCAATCGCCTGCGTCTCGGCGCAGCGCTGTATACCTTCGATCTCCCGGAGCGCTCCGGGCTGGTCGAGGGCTTCATCGAGTCCCACCCCGGGATCGACCTGCGGGTGGACAGCCACTATCAGAGCGAAACCATCCGTGACCTGCGCTCGCACGACCTCGATCTCGCGTTGATCCTGGGTCTTGGACTGTCGACCGAGAGCTACGATTCCGGCGACGGCGGTGAACTGACGTACCCGCGATCGCTGTTGCAGGCCGTGCTGCGCCAGGAGCGCGTGGAGCTGCG
>JAXMGR010000043.1:0-1724 GCA_046352935.1 Steroidobacteraceae bacterium | reverse complement strand
GCCGGCGCGGGTGCGCGGGCGACGGGCGACTGGACCATCATTGCGTCACCGCTCGATCCGGCCCAGAGCATCTGGGCCCTGCGCGGCGATCCGCTGTTCACTCACACGAGGGACCGCGAGCCGGGCGCGATCGGCGGCGACAAGTGGGGATCGGGCGGCGGCAATGCAGGGCCGGGCTGGACGCCGGCGCTGCGACATCGGGACCTCGATGACTAGAGCGCGCCGCGAACCTAGTGCCGACGCTGCCGGCGTAGCTGGCCGCGCAGCTCGCCGTCCTTGTAGCGCGTCGTGTGGATGTTCACGTAGATGCGGCCCGTGACCAGGTACTGCAGGATGCCGTCGTCGATGACCTGCGAGCCCTGGATCGGGCTCGCGAGCCCCTTCGCACCGAGATTCACGATCTGGCCGGATGTGCCACCGACGTTCTCGGGCCCGTACAGCCCGGCGGCAGTGGGCCGGGACGTCAGGCCCTTGTACGTGACCTTCCAGGTGATGCGCAGCGTGGCCCGCTCGAGCCGCACCTCGGCATACCCGGTGCCCGGACTCTCCGTCGGGGTGCTCTGCTCGTCCGGCGTGAGCGCCGCGGCGTACACGATGTCGTCCTCGGCGGATTGCGCGGGAACGCAGGGCGCGACCGAAAGGATCGCAGCCAGCGATATTGCGCAGCACCAATGCAGTATTCGTCGCAAGGGACTCCCGGACCGCGACCCCTGTCGCGGCCGCCATGATGGACCGTGGCGCCGGACGGCGCACGCAGCGCAGGCGTGCATTATCGACAGCCGACCGCTATTCGAACGCGCTCCGGGGCATCATGGCAGCGGCCCGGGCCGACGCTGCAGAATGATCCTTTGCGGGGGACACTGATGTCTATCGGTTCGACAGGGACTCGCCGACACCGCGAGCGCCGGGTCGCCGGTGCGCTGGCGTGGGCGGCCCTGTCGGGCGCATGCCTCGCCGCCGTGCCGGCCAGCGTGCCGAAGCCGCGCACGCTCGGCTTCGTGATCACGGTGCGCAACATCGCGATGAACGAGTCGCGCTTCGCCGACGAGTGCCCGGAGGGATTCAACCCCGGCTACGACGAACTCTGGTGGCGCGGCCTCTCGAAGCAGGACCGCGCGCGCCTCACCGACAACGGCCTGAAGTCGCGCCTCGAACGCTACTTCGTCGCGATCCGTCGCGGGCCGCACGGCGAAGACGTCTGCATGCACCCGGACTCGGTCAAGGACCCGCCGCTGCTGCTCGCCGAGGGCAAGGAATCCTACGGCATGAACCTCGACGGCGAGGAGCACGGCGCGGCGACGCCGAAGTCCTGTCCGCACGAGAACTTCACCGGCCTCGACGGCACGCGCGGCGTCGACAACCAGCTTTTCCGCCTGCTCGGCTGCGTGTACGGCTTCCGCTCCTATGGCCAGTACGAGGCCAACGAGAACGAGAACCGCAAGTCCAACGGCAAGGGCATGACGCTGATCGAGGTGTCGAACGTCGACGATCCGCGCAACGACGACGACGTGCTGGTCACCTTCTACCGCTCCATCGACCAATACACGCTCGACGCCGCAGGCCGCTTCGTACCGTTCGCGAGCTACCGCATCGACGCACCGGACGGTACGCCACGCTATCGCAGCACGCTCAAGGGCCGCATCCGCGACGGCGTGCTCACGACCGAGGCCGGCGACGTGAACCTGCCGTTCTACGGCAACTACACCTACATGAACCAGCTGCTG
>JAXMGR010000042.1:0-1997 GCA_046352935.1 Steroidobacteraceae bacterium | reverse complement strand
GCGCAAGATCCGGCAGATGCGCACCGCACGCGGACTCGAGGCGCGCTGGACGAAGCCGCAGATCCTGGAGGCCTACCTGAACCTGCTGGGCTTCCGCGGTGAGCTCGCCGGCATCGGCGCAGCAGCTCTGGAACTCGCGGGGAAGACGCCGGCGGGGCTCGATGGCGCAGAGAGCCTCGTGCTGGCCGCACTGCTGCCCGCACCCGGCGCCGATGCCCACCGTATCGCGGCGCGGGCCTGCGCGCGGGCGCTCGCGCTTGCCCGGCCCGCGGCACCCGCGGCCGGCTGCGCCGCGATCGACGCCACGACGCGTGAGCTGCTCGCCCGCCGCCGGCCGGCCCCCGCGGTTCCGCACCTCGCTCCGCAGCTCGCGCAGGCGCTGCTCACAGAACCCGGTGCGCGCGTGACCACGACGCTCGATGCCCGCCTGCAGGCGCTCGCGGGCGAAGTCCTCGCGAGCCACCTGTCGCAGCTCACGGCGCGCAACGTGCGCGACGGCGCCGTGCTCGTCGCCGACACGACGACCGGCGACGTGCTCGCCTACGTTGCCTCGGCCCGCGGGAGCTCGCGCGCCGCCCTCGTCGACGGCATCCGCGCGCGGCGCCAGGCCGGTTCGACATTGAAGCCCTTCCTGTACGGTCTCGCGCTGGAGCACCGCTACCTGACGGCCGCGTCGCTGCTCGACGACTCGCCCGTCAACCTCGACACCGCGAGCGGGCTCTACATCCCGCAGAACTACGATCGCGACTTCAAGGGACTCGTGAGCGTGCGCAGCGCACTCGGCAATTCTCTGAACGTGCCGGCCGTGCGCGCGCTGGTGCTGACGGGCGTCGATGCATTCCGCGACCGCCTGTTCGATCTGGGTTTCACGGGAATCTCGAGGCCCGGTGACTACTACGGCTTCTCGCTCGCGCTGGGCTCTGCGGAGGTGAGCCTCTGGGAGCAGGCGCAGGCCTGGCGCACGCTGGCGCGCGGCGGCCTGTTCTCGCCGCTGCGTCTTCGACGCGACGAGCCTCGTGCGCCGGAGCGGCGCGTGCTGCGCGCGGACGCGAGCTTCGTCATCGCCGACATCCTCGCGGATCCGGCCGCACGCGCCGCGACCTTCGGTCCGGGCAGTCATCTCGACACGGCCTTCTGGAGTGCGGTCAAGACCGGCACCAGCAAGGACATGCGCGACAACTGGTGCCTCGGCTTCTCGCCGCGCTACACGGTCGCGGTCTGGGTCGGCAACTTCGAGGGCGACTCGATGCACGACGTGAGCGGCGTCACGGGTGCGGCACCGGTCTGGGCCGAGCTCATGGCCGCGCTGCATCGCGGTCTCGTCGTCACCCCGCCGCGCCCGCCGCCGGGTGTCAGCGCAACGCTCACAGCGTTTGCGCCCGCCGTCGAAGGGCCGCGGCGCGAGTGGTTCCTCGACGGCACCGCGCAATCGACCGTGACCGCCGCGGGGCCCGGAGACGCAATCGCCCGCATCGCGAGCCCGGCGAACGCGACCGTCATCGCGCTCGATCCGGATATTCCGATGGGACTGCAGCGCGTGGCGATCCGGGCGAGCGGTGCCGCACAGGGCCTTCGGTTACGGCTCGACAATCAGTGGCTTGGCGAAGCCCGGGCCACGGTGCTGTGGCCACCGCGCCCGGGACCGCATCGCCTCGCACTCGTCGACGCTTCAGGACGCGCCGTCGATCAGGTGCTGTTCACCGTGCGGTGACGACGGCAGCCGGGCCTTGGCCGTCCCGGCCGCACTCTCGTCCAAGCCCCGCGCCGTTCACGGCCCCGCGGGCGCCGGCACCGTGATATCGCCCTGCGTGATGAGGTTGTTCTGCACCGTCACAGCCATGCCCGCGGCGGGCGTGAATGCGAGCGTCTCGTCGGCACTCGTGTCGTCGTCGCAGGTGAAGGCCGCGGTGTAGCTGCCGCCCGGCAGGAACGCGGCCTTGTACGTGCCCGTGCTGCCGCCGTCGGGGATCTCGACCTCCACCACGGCCAGCGGATCG
>JAXMGR010000041.1:0-2628 GCA_046352935.1 Steroidobacteraceae bacterium | reverse complement strand
GCCGCTCGCTGCACCCGCGGCCCGCTGGGTCCGGATCCGGCGCACGGGCGCTCTGCACGCCGTCGCCACGGCCTGCGTCGCGCTCGCCTCGATGCCCTCGGCGAAGAAGTCGAGCCAGCGCTCCCAGTCGCCGTGCAGTCGCACCTCGTTCAGGAGCTCGTAGTACAGCGTGCGATGGGTCTTGAAGGACAGGCTGGGGTACAGCATGGGCTCGCGCAGCACGCCATCGGCCACCAGTTGCAGCACGATCAGCAGCCGCCCGATACGCCCGGCTGCTCATCGATCTCGTACAGCAGCAGGTCCGCGAGCGAGGACTGGGTGCCCTCGATCTGCGACGACAGCACCGCCTCCTTGCGCACGAAGCTGTAGAGCAGCAGCGCCGCATTGGGCAGCAGCGGATTCATGGTGCGTTCGCCCCATCTGGTTGCGGGACGAACCACCCCCCGGATCGATTTCCGGACAGGGTTCTTCTTTCGGCGGAAGGCGACGCTCAGATCGCGGTGTAGCCGCCGTCGACCGCAAGCGAAGCCCCGGTGATGAAGCTCGCCTCGTCGCTGGCGAGGAAGCAGATCGCGTTCGCGACCTCGTTCGGTTCGCCGAGGCGGCCGATCGGGTGCATCTTCACGAAGCCCGCCAGCGCCTCGTCGTCACAGGTGCTGCGGATCAGCGGCGTCAGGATGACACCGGGGCAGACCGCATTGACGCGGATGCCCTGGGACGACAGCTCGCTGCCCAGCGTGCGTGTCATGTTGACGATCGCGCCCTTGGCCGCGGTGTAGCCGACGTGATTGACGAAGCCGACGAGGCCGTGAACCGAGGCAACGTTGACGATCGCAGCCTTGCCCGCAATCTTCATCGGCTCGAGGGCCGCCTTGATCATGTAGAAGGTGCCGTCGGCGTTGATCGCCTGCATCCAGCGCCAGTCTTCCACCGTCAGGCTGCCGACCGGCTCGAGCTTGCCGCCGCCTGCGTTGTTGACCAGCACGTCGAGCCGGCCGAAGGTGTCGACCGTCGCCGTCACGGCCGCTTCGCAGGCCCTGGGATCGGACACGTCGCCCGCAACAGAGGCCGCCTTCGCGCCGCTCGCGGCGATGCGGTCGGCGGCCTTCCTGGCGCCGTCGGCGTTGACGTCGAACAGCATGACCGCCGCGCCGCGCCGGGCCAGCTCCTCGGCCGTGGCCAGACCGATCCCCGATGCCGCGCCGGTAACCAGTGCGACCTTACCCTCAAAGCTCGCCATTCGTTTCTCTCCGAATCTGAATGGGTTTGCGCAGGTCCGCCCCGCTCTTGGCATAAGCGCGGAGGACTTCGCGGACTTCGTCGCTGCCCAGGCGGTCGTTCACTTCCTGCTGTTCGATGGTCAACGCGTCTTCGATTCCTGCGTCCTGCGCCGCATGGACGATGCGCTTGGCCGCCGCGATGCCGGTGGCCGAGCGGCGCGCCATATCGCGCGCCATGGCGAGCGCATACGCCAGCGGATCGGCGACGACGTGGCTGACGAGACCGAGGGCCAGCGCCTCGTGCGGTTCGAGGACGCGGGCGGTGGCGATCCATTCCAGCGCGCGCGCCACGCCGACCGCGCGGGCCAGCCTCACGGCGCCGCCACCGCCGGGGAACATCGCGATGTTCATTTCGGGCAAGCCGATCGAGAAAGGCCCGGCCTGCGCGATGCGGATGTCACAGGCGAGCGCGATCTCGAAGCCCACGCCCATGCAGTCGCCGTTGATCGCGGCGATGACGGGAATGTCACAGGTCTCCAGACGGCGGGTGATCTGGTGAAAGATCGAATCGTCCCACTTGGCCCGCGCGGTCGGCGGGTCGGCGGCCATCGCCTCCGCCATGGCGGAGAGCTCGGGCAGATCGAAGTGACGGATCATGACGCCCGGCGTCTCGCCGGTCAGGACCAGCGCCCGCACGTCGTCGCGGCCCAGCACTTCGGTCAGCGCGGCGTGGAACTGTCCGGTCATCTCGCCGGTCAGGAAGCCGAGCGGCGGGTTATCGAATGCGATGATCGCGGTGGTCCCGTCGGAGCGGATATGAACCTTTCCCATGGCGTCAGGCCTTCGCGCGGCGAGAATGGACCGGGTGTGCCGTTTCTGACCGAAGGGTAACACTCCGTTCCGGACACATCGGTAACACTTTCCGGCGTTGCGGGGAACGCAGCATGCCGTGGCGGGTCACGCGCGCCGAGCCCAGAGCCGTCCGCATCCGGTTGCAGGAATTTGTTCGCAACGCATCGCTCGAGCAGGTGCGCGCCTGGGACCAGTGCATACCGTGGCTGCAACGGGAATGCCGGGAGCCCACGGTGTGGGAATCAGCTCGCTGGAGGCTTGAAGACGGATCTTCACGGTGTGGCACGGTGCCTTCGAGGAACAGTTCGGTGAGCGAGCCGTGAAAGACGCGTCAGGCGCGGTGCTTCCCGGGCAAGCGGGAGGGCGAGTCGTCAATTCAGTTCAGGCCACGGCCATCGCCCGCATTTCCGTTGATAGAAGGCAGATAGCCTCCGGCCGCGGGGCGTGACCGTGAGACAAACTCCCGGCTCACGTCGCCGCACGCGGCGCGCAAGTTCGCGGCCTCGAAGCCGCAGGACAGTCATGCCAAGGCTTTCGTTGTCCCTTCCTGGGTCCA
>JAXMGR010000040.1:0-4586 GCA_046352935.1 Steroidobacteraceae bacterium | reverse complement strand
AGGAAACGCCTGACCGTCTCGGCGTCGGGTGCGCTGGGATCACGCGGCGGCTCGTCCTTCGCGCCGCGCAGCATGCGGCCGAGCAGCCGCCACAACGGATGATCGGCGCGCAGCGAATTGCGCCAGCTCTGCGCACGGAACAACCGACCCACGAAGTGATTGACGTGGTAGCGCGCGGTGTGCGGGATCAACGGATCCATCAGTGCCACGCCGACGACACGCTCGTCGGCTGCAGCGGTGATGATCGCGTGATTCGCCCCGGAGCACAGGCCGATGAGCACGAAGCGCGTCCGCGCGGCATTGCGCGCGGCGATGCTGTCGAGCGTCTCGCGGATGTCCGCGAGCGCCGCCTCGAGCGGCGCGAGGCCGTCGCTGCGGGGCTCGCTGTCGCCGATGCCGGAGAGGTCGACCCGCACGACGGGAATCCCTCGCTCCGCGATGGTTCGAGCGAGTTCGACGTGCAGCCTATTGGGGCCCACGCGATGGATGATGCCCGCGTTCAAAATGACGGCCCAGGTCGTGCCGGCGCCCGGATCCGCGGCGGGCGGCAGCGTCGCGATGCCGACCAGCGCCTTGCGCGGGCCCAGCAGGACTACGTTTTCAGGCGGGCGCGCCATCACGCAGCACTCCGACGATGTGGCGCAGGACGTTGATCGGAATGTCGCCGGCCATGATCTGGTCGGTTTCAATCCAGGGCGGCCGGGCGGGTATCTCCGCCAGGCGCGTGGCGGAGGGAACCAGCGCGAGTGCCTGCCGCAGCTCGTTCGCCGCTGCAGGCCCCTGCGATACCACCAGGTGCGCTCGGTCTGGCCAGGACTTCGCGAGCGGTGCCAGCTCCAGTTCGCGGATCTCGGCGACCAGGCGCTTGGGCAGCACGAACCCCATGACCTCGTGACCACCGCCCTGCTCCTCGGGCCGCGGCCGGGGCCGCTCGGCCGGATGTTCCCGCGTACGTGCCGTGCGGAACAGCTCCTCGAGGAACTGCGTTCCGCTCAGGACGGGATCCCAGAGCACCAATGCGGAGAGATCGCGGCCACGACGCGACTGCACGCGCGCGGCGAGCAGGGCACCGAGGCGCAGGCCGACGAGCGCGACCTTGTTGGCGCCCGACAGGTCCTTGAGTTCGTCGATGGCCGTGTCGATGTCGGACTCCCAGCCCGCCACGCTCCCGTCTTGCACGTCACCGGCCGAATCGCCGGTGCCGAAATAGTCGAAGCGCAGGACATCGCAGCCGGCGGCGGCCAGTAGGTCGGCGAGATGGCGCATCGATCGATGCACGCGCAGGTACTCCTGGCCCCACGGCGGGCACAGCAGCACGGCGCGGACGGCCGAGCGCGGCGCACCCTGCCGGGCCGCCGCGTGGATGCCGAACAGCCTCCGGCCCGACGTTCCGAAGTAGAACGGATTCAACTCCCTGACACCTTGCGCCGAGAATCGCCCGCCGTGCCCCCAGCTGCCGCGAGCTGCCGCAGAGTCTGGAAGAAAAGCATGCGCGGATCCAATCGCCAACCGAGCCGCTTCTCCACGGCGGACGTCACGCGCACCGCCAGCAGGGAGTGGCCACCGATCTCGAAGAAATTGTCCACGGCGCCGACGCGCGGCACGCCGAGGAACTCCTGCCAGATCGCGGCGAGCTGCTGCTCGGGCCCCGGAACCGGTTCGACATATTCGTCGCTCACGCGCCGCGAATCGCGGAAAGGATCCGGCAGGGCCTTGCGATCGATCTTGCCATTGGGAGTGAGCGGCACCGACTCCAGCGCCACGATCGCCGACGGGATCATGTAGTCCGGCAGCGTGCGGCGCAGGTGGCGTCGCACATCGCTGGCTGTCAGCTCCTGGCCTGCCGCGAATACGACATAAGCCACGAGCCGGACATCGCCGGGACCGGCGTCCCGGGTCCCTACCACGACCTGCCGAACCGCCTCGTGACCGGCGAGCGCGGCTTCGATCTCGCCGAGCTCGACGCGATAGCCGCGGATCTTCACCTGATGATCGGCCCGACCCATGTGCTGCAGCCGACCCGCGGCATCCCAGCGTCCCATGTCACCTGTGCGATACATGCGGGCATCCGGTTGCGCTGCGAACGGGTCGGGCAGGAAGCGCTCCGCCGTGAGCTCCGGTCGCTGGTGGTAACCGAGTGCCACGCCATCGCCCCCGATCCAGATCTCCCCGGGGGCTCCTGCGGGCACCAGCGCTCGCGCTGCATCAAGCACGTAGATGCGGGTATTCGCGATGGGTCGTCCGACCGTGATCGGCGCCGGACTCGCCTCGACGCGCGCCACCGTGGACCAGATCGTCGTCTCGGTCGGGCCGTAGAGATTCCAGAGCTCCGCGACCCGCGTGAGCAGATCGTCCGCAAGGTCTCGCGGCAGCGCCTCGCCGCCGCAGAACGCACGCAATGGCCCGCTCGGGCGCCAGTCCGACTCGATCAGCATGCGCCAGGTGGCCGGCGTGGCCTGAAGTACCGTCGCGCGACCTTTCTCCAGCCGCGCCGCGAGTTCAGGACCGTCCGCCGCAGTGTCGCGGTCGATGAGCAGGATTCGCGCACCGACGAGCAACGGCAGGTACAGCTCGAGGCCGGCGATGTCGAAGGAGATCGTGGTCACCGAGGCCAGCACGTCGTCCGCACCGAGCCCGGGCTCCATGCGCATGGAGCCGAGGAAATTCGCGAGTGCGGCGTGATGCACCACGACCCCCTTGGGTCGCCCGGTCGAGCCGGACGTATAGATTAGATAGGCCGGGTCAGCCGGTGCCGCGGCCACGACCGGGTCCTCTGTCGGCTGCGCCGCGATCTGTGTTCCGTCGCGCAGCGGATCGATGACCCGGACGTGCGACGGCAGCGTGAGTTCGGAAGCGGTCGCCGCCGTTGCGAGCGCCAGCATAGCCCCACTGTCGTCGAGCATGTACTCGAGCCGTTCTGCCGGAAAGCCGGGATCGAGCGGCAGGTAGGTCGCGCCGCTCTTCTGCACGGCGAGCAGCGCGACGAGCATCTCGGGCGAGCGCTCCAGGCACACGGCGACCACCGTCTGCGGTCCGGCTCCGGCGGCACGAAGGTGCGCGGCGAGCTGGTTCGCGCGACGGTTCAGCGTCCGGTAGTCGAGCGACTCGTCCGCGAAACTCAGCGCGATGCGCTCGGGACACGCCGCCGCCTGGCGCTCGAACTGGCGATGGAATGGGGCGGCATCGATCTGCACGGGCGCGGGATTGAATCCATCCAGCAGCTCCCGCCGGGCGGCTTCGTCGACCACACGCAGCTCACTGAGGGGTCGTTGCGGATGCGCGATCGCGTCGCGCAGCAGCACTTCCAGCTGCGCGGCGATTCGGGCGACGGTCTCCGGACGGAACAGGTCGGTGCGATACTCGATGCCGCCGCGGAGCCGACCCTCGACCTCGCGGACGAACCACGTCAGCTCGTGCATCGCACCGCCATTGCGCATCGCGATCTCACGATGCGGCGCCGCGTTGTGCTGCACGAGGGCCATCTGGAACACTGGCGAGTGCCTGACCGAGCGCGAGGGCTTTACGCGTTCGAGAACGGCCTCGAACGGTGCCTCGCGATGCGCGTGCGCCTCGAGGATTGCGGCCCGCGCACGCTGGACGGCGACCAGGAACGGAGGGTCGTCGGCGACATCGAACCGCAGTGCAAGCAGGTTGACGAACGGGCCGATCACGTTCTCGAACTCGACCCGCTCGCGGATTCCCATGGGGCTGCCGATGACGATGTCCCCCTGTCCCGTATGCTTTCGCAGCAACGCGGCGATCGCAGCCAGCAGCGTCATGTAGACGGTCGCCCCGTTGCGACGGGCGAACTGCTGCAGTCCGCTCGACAGGTCCGCGTCCCAATCGAACGGGTGGCCACCGCCAGCCCCGTCGTCCGTGCCCGCAGTCCCCTCCGGCACATCGGGCGGAAAGATGCACAGCTGCGGCGGTTCGCGCAGCGTCTCGGTCCACCACTCGAGATCCCGTGCCGCAGCGGGCGTAGCGAGGCGCGAGCGCTGCCAGACGGCAAAATCCGCGTACTGCGGCGGACGCTCGCCGTTCGGGCGTGGCGCCTCGAGTTCCTCGGCGAGCTGCTGCGCGAGCAGATTGATCGACCAGGCATCGAGAGCGATGTGATGCGCTCGCATCATCACGTCCACGCGTCCGTCCGGCCGTGCCTGGACGGCGAACTGCACAGCCGGTTCCGTCGCCAGATCGATCGGCTTGTGCACGGCGCTCGCGGAATAGCGCTCGATGCGCGCATCGAGCGCGCCGGCGTCGAGCCCCCCCAGATCCTCGATACGGATCGCCGCAGGCGGACAGAGCCGGCCGACGGGGGCGCCCTGCGCTTCGGCGAACTGCATTCGCAGAACGTCGTGACGGATCTGCAGCCGTGCGAGCGCCTCGACGACCGCCTGCAAGCTGGCACCCGCGGGCGTGGCCCAGTGCGCCGCAATGAGGAATGCGCGACTCGTCGGATCGAGCCGCTGCAGCAACCATAGCCTTTCCTGAAAGAGCGACAGCGGCCGTGGCTCATCTTCCGGCCACGACGACGTGTGCGCCAGCGCCGCGCCGTCCTCGCGCGCCGCCAGCAACTGCAGCAGCTC
>JAXMGR010000039.1:0-4746 GCA_046352935.1 Steroidobacteraceae bacterium | reverse complement strand
GCCCAACGCAAGGAATGAAGGCGGCATCGGCCTGCTGTGGCCGCAGTCACCCGATACGCTGCGTATCACGCACACGGGCACCGGCCGTCCCTGGGTACTCGTGCAGGCCAAGGCCGCGTTGCCGCTCACGGCGCCCCTATCCTCGGGCTTCAGCATCCAGCGCACGCTCACACCGATCGAACAGCACCGTGCCGGCCGCTGGAGCCGCGGCGATGTCGTGCGCGTGCGGCTCGATCTCGAGGCACAGTCCGACATGAGCTGGGTGGTCGTCGACGATCCCGTGCCGGCCGGCAGCAGCATCCTCGGTACGGGGCTCGGTGGGGCCGAGCGCCTCACGCGCGGCGAAGTGCGCGAAGGCGACGTCTGGCCCGCGTTCGAGGAACGCCGCTTCGATGCCTTCCGCGCCTACTACCGCTTCGTGCCGAAAGGCCGCTGGACCGTCGAATACACGCTGCGCCTCGACAACCCCGGCACGTTCCAGCTCCCCGCCACGCACGTCGAGGCCATGTACGCGCCGGAGATGCTGGGCGAGCGGCCGAATGCGCCGTTCACGGTAGAGGCGGAGTAGCCACTGGCATGGGACGGGTCGATGTCTGCCGAGGCTGAGCTGCGGTAGTATCGGCTGTCTGGTGGATGTTCAGGAGTCTGTGTCATGAGCCGACTGGACCGCATCACGCAGCAACCCGACGTGATGGGTGGCCGGGCCTGCGTGCGCGGCATGCGCGTCACCGTCGGCATGATCGTCGGCCAGATCGGCGCCGGCCGCAGCATCGATGATCTGCTCGCCGAATATCCGTACCTCGAGCGCGAGGACATCCTGCAGGCCCTGCAGTACGCCGCGTGGCGCGCGGAAGAACGCGAGGTGGAACTGGCCTCCGTGTGAAGATCCTGATCGACATGAATCTCTCGCCCGGCTGAGTCCCGACGCGATCGGACTCGCGGTCGTGACAGCGCTTCGACAGATGACGTCGGAGCTGGCCACCGGCGCACTGATCACGGTCGAGCCCCACCGCACGCGCGTCGAGGCGGCGCCTGCCGCCCCGCCTCTACGCCGCGTCGGATTGGTCCAGAACCGCCATGTCCTCGACGAGGCGACGGATGCGGGCGGACTCCTGCGGCGGCCAGCACGCGATGTGGTGCGCCTGCAGCCGCTCACGGCGCTCGCGCGCCCAGCGCGCCGCGAATTCGCGGCTCACCGTTTCGCTCTGCACGAGGCGCAGCAGGACCTGGAGTTCATCGAACGTGAGGCGCAGTTCCATTGCACACCTTGCTTCCATTCCCTGGCACGGCGCCGAAGGCGCACTTCCCACGTCGATGAGACTAGTCCTGTGCGCCGCCGCAAGTCAATGCACGACGCCATCGTGCACGACCTCATCATTGGATCCGTTCAAAACAGCATCCCGTCGACATGCAGATCCATCCGCACACCCGGCGTCACGTGCCTCGAGGACATCGCGACTCCGGCCTCGCGCGGGCCGCGCCCGCCCAGGAGGTCACCGCAGCGCAACTCCCGTCATCTTCGCCAGCGCGGCGATGAGCCGATCCTGGAACGCCGGGTCCCGCGCGGCCGCGGCGGGTTCCTGCTGCTGTCCGTGGTACCAGTAAGCGCCGCTGACCTGCGCGGCGGGATCGTCGCTGACCGCGAGCCACGTCTGCGTAACGTGCCCGAGCGCCAGATCGTCGGGCGCGCCGCGGCCCCCGAGCCGGGTCGGGACCCAGCCCGGATCGACCGCGTTGCTCCGCACTTCGGGCCAGCAGCGCGCCACCGCGAAGGCGAGCGCCGTCACGTGGAGCTTGCTGTCCGAATAGGCGCCGTCGCGATCCCAGCGGCGCTCGTTCCAGTCGAGGTCACCGAGCGCAACGCGGCCACCGTAATGCATGCTGCTGCTCAGGTAGACCAGCCGATGCGGACGTTCGATCAGCGCGGTCAGCACGTAGGGCGCGAGCGTGTTGACGGCCAGGATGTTCGGGTGCCCCTCGGGCGTGTTGCCGCGGCGGCGCTCGTCGTAGAGGCCGGCGTTGTGGATGACCGCATCCATGCGACCGATCCGGTTGACCTGCCGGGCGACCGACCGCATCTCGTCCAGACGACCGAGATCGCCGATCACGACGCCCGCCGATCGCGGCGCCAGCTCGTCGAACGCCGCGGCCCGCGCCGTCGAGCGGGCGTGCAGGACGACCGCGTGGCCCTCGGCGATGAGCTGGCGCGCCGCGGCGAGACCGAGGCCCGTGGTGGAACCCGTGATGAAGACGCGACGCATGGGGCGATTCCTGGCTCCGTCTGGATCTGCGGCCAGCGTGACCATCGCCCGGGATACTGCCAGGTTCCGGCTACTGACCTGCCACGCGACTGGCGATGTCGATCAGTGCCGCGCGTGCCGCATCGTCCGTCTTCCAGAACTTCACCATGACCGACCGGTTCCCCTTGAAGAAATGCACCTGCATGCCATCTGCGCCCCAGCTGATGGTTGCGATGTCCCACGGACCGCTGATCCGCTCATCACCGTCCTCCTCCAGCCTCTTGCGCCCCATCTGCACTGCAATGGGCAACTTGATGTCCTGGATCATGAGCATGAACATCGGCGGCCCGGCTCCAGTGCCCGCCGTACAGATGCGCATCGCCTGGTTGGGCGAATCCGCGGCGCGGCTTGTCGGCCCGGAAACGATTCCCAGGCGGTTCAGATCGCCCTGCGTCACCAGCTTGCAGGCATCGTCCGGCGCACTGGCCGCTGCCAGGATCGGGGACAGGAGCAGGCCGGTTGCCAGCACGATGGTGGCAGGAAGTGTCGCTCGCCAAGAGATCATGACTTTCCCCCTCTGACCTGTCGCCTCACCGGTACGCGCGCACCGCCTGACGCAGCCGCTCGACGATCCGCCGGCGCAGCGTCGCGGGTGCCAGCACCTCGATGTTCTCGCCGTGCCCGAGGATCCAGCTCACGAGCGCCCAGGTGTCACGCACACGCGCGGTCATGACCAGGCCCCCGTCCCGCGTCACGATCGACATGTCGTCCCCGAGCGGTGACTCCTCCAGGATGCGCGCGAGCGCCGGCGTGACCCTTGCGCGCAGCCGCAGCTCCACGCCGACACCGAACTGCTGCCGCCCGTCCTCGAGAAATGCGTCCAGCGAGAACCGCCCCGGCGGCCACGGTTCCAGCTCCAGCCTTCGTATGGCACGGAACCGATGCACCGCGAAGTGCAGCGCATCGCTGTCGCGGCCCTTCTGGTGCGCGACGAGATAGAGCGTCGAGCCGCGCAACAGCAGCGCATGCGGATACAGCACTCGCCGGCTCGGCGCCGCCTCGTCGAGCGATTGATAGTCCGCTTCGACCGCCACCTCGCGCAGCACCGCATCCTGCAGCCCCTGCAGCACGGCGGGCTCGACCTTCGGGGGTGTCAGCACCACGTGCGCCGGCACCACGCGCGCCTTGTCCGACCAGCGCCGCCCGCCGCCCGCACGCGCGAGCGCGTGCAGCGTCTTCTCCGCCTGCTCGTAACGGCTGCGCAGCGCTTCGTGAAAACAGTCCGGCAGATGTGCACGCAGCGCCTCGCGCATCATGAAGAGCGCCATGGCCTCCGCCACTTCCATGCCCGGGATGTCGAGCGCCTTCTGCCGCCGCCAGCGCCAGCGCTGCGGTCGGACCGTTGCGTCGACCTCGAGCGGCATCGACTGCTGCAGGCGTTCCAGATCCCGCTCGACCGTGCGCCGCGTGACCGCGAAGCCCCGCACTTCGAGCATCCCGACCAGCTCCTGCGCCGACCGCCCCGCCTGGTCGTGGGGCGGCACGAGCCGCAGCATCTCCCACTGCCGCAGGATCACCTCGCCCTTGTCACTCTCCGGCATGCGCCCTCCCTGCTGCGCCGCCGCCACGACACGTCCTGTCGGAAGTCCGTGGCAGACACCCGCACAACCGCCCGGCACTCATCCTGCCACATCCCGCCCCGACGCATCCTGTCGCGCGGCTGGCCGAGTATTCGCTCGCGCAGTGTGCACCGGAGTCAGGCCGCGTTCGTCCAGGGAGGGATACCGTCCGGCTCGGTGCGCGCTGCGCGCCGGGAGCGGTGCTACACCGGCCCACGTCGCATCGCTGCCCTGTCAGCCAATGACGAGCGGTTCGTACGTTCCTGGCCTCCAGCTGCGCGATCCGCGATGATCCCGGCTCTGCGACGACGGCTCTGTCCGTAGTCCGGGAGGCCCTGATTCACCATGTCTTCACTCGTCCGCCCATTGTTCGACGACCCACTCGACATCGTCGGTGACGTGCACGGCGAGTTCGACGCGCTCGACGACCTGCGTCGTCGTCTCGGTTACGACACGGCGGGCCGCCACCCGGACGGCCGACACCTCGTCTTCGTCGGCGACTTGTGTGATCGGGGACCCCGAAGTCTCAGCACGATGCGGTGGGTGCGGCGACTCGTCACGGACGGCCACGCGCAGTGGGTCATCGGCAATCACGAACTCGCGCTTGTCACGGGACAGCACAAGCACGGAAACGCCTGGTTCTTCGATACTGGCCTCGAGAAGGACCGCGAGTACGCCCCCTTCGAGTCGCTCACGGACGCCTCGGAGCGCGCGGACCTGCAAGCCTTCCTCGATACCCTGCCGCTGGCGCTGGAGCGTCCCGACCTGCGCGTCGTACATGCAGCCTGGCACGCTACGTCCATCGCCGCCTGTCGCGCGGCACCCGGACCTGTGTCCTCGCTCTACGCGCGCTATACCAAGGCGTGCGAGTCCCTCGAACCGGGACG
>JAXMGR010000038.1:0-4751 GCA_046352935.1 Steroidobacteraceae bacterium | reverse complement strand
GGTCCCTGGCCATGGCCGACATGTTCGGATCCTTGCGTTCTCCGGAGCGGAACGCCCTCAGCGATTTCTCGAGATAGCCGGGCTTCTGACCTGCCAGGTTCGGGTACTGCGGTGCCTTGCCGATGCCGTCGGCGCCGTGGCAGGCGACGCAGCGGCCGACCAGGGCGGCCGCTGCCTGCGCGTCGCCGGCGGCGAAAGCGGGTGCCGAAGCGGCGCCCAGCGCGGCGACGGCACACCACGCCAGCCAGCGCGGGACAGGGTGAGTTCGGTACGTCACGATGAGTCTCCTGTGCTCTGAGTCATGGGGCCGGTGCAGTCGTGATCCTCGGGTGACCGCCGGTGTCGCGGCGCACGGATGTCCCGGGTCCCCGGCGTCAGGGCCTGAGTATCGCCTTGACCACCCGGCCAGCCTCGGTGTCACGCACCGCCTGTTCGATCCGGTCGAGCGGATAGAACCGCACGATCTTCTCGAGCGGCAGCTTGCCGCGGGCGTGCAGGTCGACGAGCCGCGGGATGAAATCGTCCGGCACGCTCTGTCCCTCGACGATGCCGACCACGGTGCGACCGAAGAAGATGGCGTTCATGTCGAACGTGACCTCGGTGCCCATCGGCGCGGCGCCGACCAGCCCGCAGACGCCGGGCACGGCCAGGCTGTCCACGGCCTGGCGGAAGACCGCCGGAATGCCCGTGCACTCCAGCGAGAAGTCGGCCCCGCCCAGCTTCTGGATCTCTTCGACGACATTGCACGACCGGGGGTCGAAGCAGTGCGTGGCGCCGAGTTCCCTGGCGAGATCGAGTCGCGCCGGATTGATGTCGACCGCGATCAGCTTCGTGCAGCCCGCGGCGTTCCCGGCCATCAGCGCCGCGAGTCCCACCGAGCCGCAGCCGAAGACCGCCAGGCTGGATCCCGCGGACGGCCGGAATGTGTTGAGCACGGCGCCCGCGCCGGTCTGCACGCCGCAGCCGAGCGGGCCCAGCAGTTCCAGCGGCGCCTCCTTCGGGACCTTCACGGTGTTGGCCTCGTTCGCGAGCGCGTAGGCCGCGAACGACGACTGGCTGAAGAAATTGGCGAAGATCGGCGCGTCGTTCAGGCGCACGGTGGCCGATCCATCGAGGCGCGTCCCGCCGAAATTGCAGCCGAAGATGTTCGCGCAGTGCGTCGGGTCACCTCGACGGCAGGGCAGGCACTGGCCGCAGCTGCGGAACGACAGCACGACGTGGTCGCCGGGCCGGACCTTCGTCACCCGGGCACCGACACGCTCGACCACGCCGGAGCCTTCGTGGCCGAACACGGCCGGGAAGCGCACGGGATAGACCTCGTCACGGCAGATGAGGTCGGTGTGGCAGACGCCGACACCGACGATGCGTACCAGAACCTCGTCTTCACGTGGCTCGGCGAGTTCGACTTCGGACACCTCGAAATGTCCGCACTTCTGGCGCACCACGGCCGCTCTGGTCTTCATCGTTTCCCCCCTGGTCAATCCATCCGGCACAACCCTCGTGCACCACCCGCCGATGGGCTCCTTCGATCACGAGTGCCTGATCCGCCGCTCCCGGGCCATGAGCCCCGCTGCCCGCACCGCCGGCTGGCTCAGGCGCATAGACTGGCCGGGCAGTTGCCGGTGCGCTATCCCGTGCGCGCGACCCCTGGCCGCGAAGCGCAACCCGCCGTCCGTTGCGCCGTCGACGCAGCAGGATCAGAGCACCTCAAAGACCTCCAGTTCGACCGAATCCCGGTTTCTGCGGCCGATGCCGAGCGCCATGATCCTGTTCAGCCAGCTCAAGCGAGCCGACGAGGTCTCGAAGGTTATTGCCTCGCGGAAATAGTAGGAATCGGGGTCGACCGCGTCTCCGGCGGCGATACGCTGCGCGACCGGCTCAGGAATGTATCGAATGGCATGACCCTTGAAGAGGATCGAGTCGCCTTCGTGCGTACGCAGAGCCACATGGATCTGCAGCTCTGCAACGCCATCGCCGCGAATGCGCTGGACATCGTTGCCACCCGGCAGGATCAGGCCGGAGAGCCGCTCGCCCTCGAACCGTCCGCCGTTCACGGCAACGATGCGTCGTATCGCACCCCCGCAGTTGCCGAGGTCGAGGGCTGCATCGACATCCGCGGTCAGCGTGAACAGGGCGGTTGATTCGATCATCCTCGTCTCCTTCCAAGGTGCAATGACATGCACCGATTACCTCCCTGCTCAGGGGTTGACTGGCGTTCGCGCACCGCGCTGACACACCCGCACGGGAACCGCGGCGGCGCCGCACACCATGTCGGGTGAAGGTTTCACGGCATTGTCAGGATGCACTTCGACCCGTCGCCTCCGAG
This sequence comes from Steroidobacteraceae bacterium, assembly GCA_046352935.1. Classification (GTDB taxonomy): domain Bacteria; phylum Pseudomonadota; class Gammaproteobacteria; order Steroidobacterales; family Steroidobacteraceae; genus CAYWMY01. The sequence goes on along the minus strand of JAXMGR010000038.1, from coordinate 2,425 downwards.
GCCCGGCGCAGCGTTGCGGAGGGACTCTCGGCGAACCGCTGCCGATACTCGACGGCGAAACGCCCCAGCTCGTCGAAGCCGCACGCAGTGGCGACCCCGGCCACGGTCGTCACACCGGGTCGCGCATCCAGCAGGGCCTGCCGGGCGCGGCGCAGCTTCATCTCCCGCAGCATCGCGGTGGCGGAGATTCCGCGGTACTTCCGGAAGCCTTCCTGCAGCATGCGGCCGCTGATACCACAGGCACGCGCGACGTCGTCGATCGTCGGCGCCTCATCACCATGTTCCTGGAGATACCGCTCCGCGGCTCGGAGGCACGCTGGTTCGTCCTCCGGTTCCCGCGCGTTCAGCGCCGCAGTACACGTGTGGGTCTGGCTGGTCAGCAGCGTCTGCAACAGCAACTGCTCGAGCTGCCCGAGCCGGGCCCCGGAGGGCGGCGAAGACAGGGTGTCCATCTCGCTCAGCACGAAATCCATCGTGCGTCGCAGGCACGCCCCGGCGCTGCCGGACAGGTCGATGGTCGGATCGAACTCGACCGTGCGCTCGCAGCCTGCTACCAGCATCGCGCGGATCTGCCGCAGTAGCGCGAACTCCGGGATCAGCAGCAGCAGCTTGGCACAGTCGGCCGACAGCTCGGTCTGCAGCCGGCTGCCGGGCGACAGCACGATGGCGAGACCGGGCCGGGATTCGACCGCACTCCCGCCATAGCGAGTGACACCGGAGCCGCACAACGGAATCTCGACCAGGTAAGAGGTCCGGATGACGGCATCGATGCGGGTGGGAACGCCGTAGCGGAACCAGTGGAGCTCGGTATCCCTGAGCCCGACGCGATGCCAGCACAAATCCACCTGACGAATCCCGCGGGCCAGATGCATAGCGTGGGGACAGATCAGACCCGTGACCCTTGCGCGCGCCTCTCGAGGGTCCGTGGTCCTGAAGGCAGCGGATCGCGACAGCGGGTCGGTATCGAACAATGCCATGTCGAACTCAGCTTTCCTGCTTTACCGGCACCAGTCCCACCGGCCGGCCAGGCCGCGCCTGCGTCAATCCTCATGCATCCCGCGGCGCCGGGCCGCCCACAGCAGTTACCAGAGTGCAGACCCAGCGTCAATGCGCCGCGCACCGTCCGCCTTGCATAGGCAAACCCGGGCGCCGCTGTCACAAATCCCGCAGGCGTGGCGACCGTGACGGCATCGAGAGCACTGCAGATCGCGTCGCGCGCGCGATTCGATCAGATAACCATATTCGAGGGGTTCGGGCCCATGACCATTCCGGCAATGACACGCACCGTTTCGTCGCCCCGCGAGAGCGGCATCCTCGAGTCCTCGGTGGTGCTGGGACCTCTGCTCGCCGTGCTCGCCGCAGGCTCACCGCTGCAGGCCGCCGCCCAGGACCAGACCGGCTTCGAACTGAAGGAGGTCATCGTCACCGCGCGCAAGCGCGAGGAGAGCCTGCAGCAGACCCCAGTCGCGATCTCCGCGTTCACGGGACAGGACCTCGCCGTCCGCCAGGTTTCTTCGACGACAGCGCTGACCGACGTGACGCCGAACCTGACTTTCGATCCGGTGGCACCGTCGTCCGGAATGAACACGGCCGCACAGATCTACATCCGCGGCATCGGCCAGTCGGACTTCACGATGGTGACCGATCCGGGCGTGGGGCTCTACATCGACGGCGTCTACATGGCGCGATCGGTCGGCGGCGTGCTGGACTTCCTGGACGTCGAACGGATCGAAGTCCTGCGAGGTCCGCAGGGAACGCTGTTCGGCCGCAACACCATAGGCGGTGCCATCCTGATCAGTTCCCGTCGACCCGACAGCGAACTGCACGGCAACGTGCAACTCGATGTCGGTACCGACGAGAAGATGTACCTGACCGCCCACGCCAACATTCCGGTCAGCGACACCTTGAAGACCAGCTTCTCGTTGTCGCGTCGCAAGCGCGACGGCTACGTCACCCGCGTGGCCGACGGCATCGATGTCGGTGACGAGGACACCTGGGGCGCACGCATGGTGGCGCTGTTCGAGCCGACTCCGACCTTCAGCGCCCACGTCACTGCCGACTACACCAGGCGGGACGAGAACGGCACACCGTCGGTCTCTGGCGGTGTCAATGACCTGCAGACCTTTGCAGCGATCGTCAACCTGATCGAGCCCGCGTGCCCGGTGACGAGTCTGGCACCACCGGCCCGCGAGACCAACGGGAATCCCAACTGCGCCAACGAGACAGCCTACCTGGGTCCGTACCGCTCGGGCTCGACGTTCCGTACCCGTTCGGAGCTGGAAGCCTGGGGCCTCGGCCTGACATTGACCTGGGATGCCCTGGACTGGCTGACGCTGAAGTCCATTACCAGCTACCGCGATACCAAGGCCGCGAGTGCGCGCGACGTCGACAACACGCGCTTCACGATGTTCGAGACCATGGACAC
>JAXMGR010000037.1:0-4765 GCA_046352935.1 Steroidobacteraceae bacterium | reverse complement strand
AGTCCGTCCGGCGTCCGCGGCGCCAGGGCCACGGATCGTACGGCCGGGGGCTCAGGGCCTGCGGGTCTGCAGGCGCGCGGCCATGATGCCTCGCCGCCTCAGGGAATGAGGAGCACACGCCCCAGCGGGCGCCGGGTCTCGATGTGGCGGTGCGCATCCGCCGCCTCCGCCAGAGGGAACTCGCGGTCGATCGGCATCGTGAAGCGGCCTGCGGCGGCCGTCGCCATGTGCCGCGCGAGCAGCGCGTGCGCGCGCGGCGTGTGCATCTCGAGGCCGAACAGCACGCCGCGCACCGTCATGTTCTTCGGCACGATGTCCCAGAACGCCACGACGGGCGCCTCGCCGCTCGCGAGCCCCACCACGGACAGCCGGCCCTTGTAGGCGACGGTCGAAATGAGCTTCGACACCGCCTGCGCGTTGCCGCCCACGAGGTCCACGACCAGGTCCACGCCCCTGCCGTCCGTCAGGCGCAGCACTTCCGCGGCGAAATCGGTTTCGTCGTAGGCGATCGCATGATCACAGCCGAACTCGTGCAGGCGATGCCGGACCTTGCCCGAGCAGGTCGCGATCACCGTCGCGCCGGCCGCCTTCGCGAGCTGGAGCGCCGCGAGCCCGACACCACCGCTGCCGCCCTGCACGAACACGGTCCCGCCGCTCTTCAACTGGCCGGCCTCGAACAGTGCCTCGTCCGCCGTGCCGAAAGTGACCGGCATCGTCGCCGCCACCTTCATGTCGAGCCCGTCCGGAACCGGGAAGACGTGATGTACCGGCACACAGAACTTCTCGGCGTGGGAACCAGAGAAGCCGAAGCCGACGACGCGCTGCCCGGCCTCGAGCCCCACGACGCGCGCACCCATCGCGGAAATGCGGCCTCCGGCCTGGTAACCGATCACGTGCGGGAACTTCGCGACCGGCAGGATGCTGCGGTTGAGCAGATCGCCACCCTCGATGCTGATGGCCTCGACGTCGATGACGACGTCGTCCGGGCCGGGCACGGGATCCGGCAGGTCCTCGTAGCGCAGGACCTCGGGGCCGCCCTGCTGGTGAATCACCGCCGCTCTCATCAGTCCACCGCCTTGCCGGTCGTGTAGTCCCAGCGCCTGCCCTTGAAGAACGCCTCGACCGGGTCGAACCACACGCCTTCGCTCATCGCCTCGACCACGGCCACCGCCTCGACGGCCTCGCCCTCGGTGAGGCTCTTCTCCCACAGCGCGCGCAGGCACTCCTTGTGCCAGCGCAGCGACACGGGCGCACAGCTCCTGAGGCGGTCCGTGACCTTCCGGAGGTGGGCATCAAGCGCCGCGCGATCGGCGAGCGCGCGCGTGACCAGGTTCCAGGCCTCGGCCGTCGTGCCGTCGATCTCCTCGCCGAGCAGCAGGAACTCCTGCGCCTTGCGCTTCGGGATGTAGCGACCCGCCCACTGCGTACCGCCCCAGCCCGCGACCAGACCCAGGGTCACCTCCGGAAAGCTGAAGCGCGCGTCCTTCGTCGTGTACAGCAGGTCGCAGCGCGACAACAGCTCCAGCCCGCCGCCCAGCGCGCCGCCTGTTGCGACACCGATGACCGGCACGTCGATGGCGGCGATGTTCCGGCCGAGCCCGTGACCCAGGTCGATGATGCGGCGGTAGTCCTTGCGCGTGAGCGTGCGGAAGTCCGTCGCCATTTCCCCCAGCATCACGGCACCGTTGTGGAAGCCGTCGCCGGCCGCGTCGATGACGACGCAGCGGATCGACCCGTCGGACCGCACGCGGTCCATCGCGTCGCCGAGCTCGGCGAGCACCGACATGCTGATGCCCTGCCGGGTCTCGATGTTCACCTTGGTAAGAGTCAGGACTCCGTCCTCGAGACTCGCTGCGATGTGCCTCTTCGTCATGCCTGCTCCTCCATTACCGCCCGGACACGGCGCTCGCGTGCCGTCGACCTGCGGCGGCCGGACCCGACCATGGCCCGGCGATTTCGTCCAACCATCCGGCCGAACGTATTCCGGGGCGGCGCCGCGTGACGGAGTGCGGGAACACTCTCCCCGTGCCGCCAGCCGGAACCCTTCAAGTGATTGTTCATGATGAACAATATGCACACGCCGGAGCGCGGCGTGGGCCATCCGGCAGGTATCAGACCGCGTTCGCCACGGCTTGAATATCGACGGATTCCCGTCAAGGAAGCGGCTCGGGGAACGCGCCGGAATCTTTACAAGTCGTGTCCGATCGAGCATCTTGCGCAACGTTCGAGGACGCCGGCGGCACGGCAGGTGAGGCCGCGAGTCACCGGCGCGCGACACCGGTGGATCGATCTCGACGGCCGGAACCACGCGAGGACGTGGCTCCGCGTGATGGGGGGGCCGTACCATGCTGCTCCGCGAGGACGTGGCCGAGTATGCACGCAGCGTGGTGCGCGACTGCGATGTCGACAGCACCTGCGTCTTCATAAGTGACAAGACGACACCGGTGACGCAGCTCTACTACCTCGGAAACTTCGGTGTGTCCGAGGAGGTCCTGAGCCGTTACCGGCGGTTCGGCATCTGCGACTCGGATCCCTTCACCGACGTGCACACGCACGAGAGCCACACGAACTCCGGCTTCCGCGCGGTGACCGATCCCGTCATCGGGCGCTGCGGCTCGCGGGCGGGCGCCTACTGGGATTTCGTCGCTCAGCACGACATCGACGTCGTCGGCGCATCGACGCTCCGCCTGCAGCCACGGCTCTATCTCGCGATCGGCGTGCATCGCCACAGGCCGAACCCGCACGGCGGCTCCGTGCCAATGGAACGCCTCGGCCACGACATCGAGGTCCTCCAGGACAAGATCGCCGCGAACCTGCTCGGCCTGCTGCTCGACAGCGGCAAGGGCTATCGCACGCTGCTCGAGGTCGTCAGCTCGAAGCCGGAGCCCTGTGGCGAGATGCCCGCCAGGCTGTCGGCGCGCGAGACGCAGGTGGCCCGCCTCGTGTGCGAGGGCAGGCAGAACAAGGAGATCGCCTGGATCGCCAGCCTGTCCGAGTACACCGTCGAGAACCACCTGCGCCGGATCTACCAGAAGCTCGGCATCCACAACCGCGCGGCGCTCGTCGCGCGCATGAATGCCGCACGTTCCTGACGGGTCGAATCGAGTGAGACCGGGAGAACCGCGGCGATGAAGGTCCTCGTCATGGGAGGCAACCGGTACATCGGGCTGCAGCTGGTGCAGGAACTCGTGCACCAGGGACACGAGGTCACGGTGCTCAACAGCCACGAGGTGCCGCTGCCGCCGGGTGTGCACCGGCTGCACGGCGACCGCCACGAAGCCGGCGTGCTCGCGCAGCTCCTGCTGCCGCTGCGCGATGGATTCGACGCCGTGTTCGACAACACGGCGTACGTCCCGGAGCACCTCGGGCCGCTGATCGACATCTTCCGTGGACGCGTCCGTCACTTCGTGTTCACGAGTTCGATCGCGGTGTACGAGATGGCGGCGGCACAGCCGATCGACGAGACGGGGCTCGTCGGCCGCGACGCCGCGACCGCACTCTACGGCGCCTACGCAGCCGGCAAGGTTCATTGCGAGGAGCTGCTCGCGCGAGAATTCCGGGAGAACGGACTGCCGTACACGAGCCTGCGCGTCACGCACAGTCTCGGTCCCATGAGTCCGGCCGTGTCGCGCGAACCCGGCACCTTCAGGCGCCTCGAGCTGGGCCGGCCGCTCCTGATCGCCGGCAAGGTCGAGGCGATCGTCCACTTCATCCACACCCGCGATGTCGCGCGCGCGCTGTGCGCAGTGCTCGGGAAGAGCGCCGCGGCAGGCCAGATCTACAACATCGCCGGCAAGCAGTTCTGCAGCATCGTGAACTACATGCGCCTGATGGCCGGGGCGGTCGGCGTCGAGCCGAAGATCATCGTCATGCCGAACGACCTCCCCGCGCACATGCGCTCGCCGGTCGTGCACTGGCTCGAGGCCACCCGTGGCAGCATGATCTTCTCGATCGACAAGGCCCGTCGTGAGCTCGGCTGGGAACCGCAGCTGTCGCTCGCCGAAGGCCTCGCGGACTCCTGGCGCTGGTTCGACGACGGCGGCCGCGACCACTATCAGTACGACTTCGCGGCAGACGACGAGGTCCTCGCCGAGATCGAACGGCGTGGCGGCGTCGCCACCGACGAAGGCCCGGCGCGCACCGTACACCGCGAGCAGCTCTCCACCCTCAAGAACATGTGAGGGCCCGGCGCGGCGATCCTCCACGCTCCCCTGTCGCCCGCCGCACAGGAGGTGCAGGTCAGGCTGCGCAGGGGCCGGCCGTCAGGTGGGATCGAGGAATCCCTTCAGCCCGTAGCGCTGGTGCGGGCCCACGATGTACTGCTCCAGCACGCCGACACCGACCTGGTCGCCGCAGCGCGCGCGCACCACCTGCTGCATGTGCATGAACTGCGGCAGGTTGACGTCGATCTCGTTGATGTTCCAGTGCTCGAGCGTGTGGGCTTCCTCGCCCTTGTAGAAGCCGTGGCCCCACTCGGGGTGGTTATAGCCCGTGCCGTACATGTGATAGCGCAGCAGCGGCTCGAGGACGAAGGTCTCCTTGCGGCCGTCCTTGTGGATCGTGTCGATCTCGGCATGTTCGATGATGCGCGAGCCCTTGCGGAACTTCAGACGATGCGGACCGCAGGTCACCTCGGAGACCTCCGATTCGTCGAGCACGTTGAAGTCCGTCCGGATCGGGTGCGTCTTGAAGACCTGCGCGAATTCCTTCCAGCGCCTGCCGTCGCCGTACTCGTGCTGGCCCCAGTGCGTGCAGCGGTCCGACC
>JAXMGR010000036.1:0-6617 GCA_046352935.1 Steroidobacteraceae bacterium | reverse complement strand
CTAATGGCTCAGCATTTCTCGGTTTCGGGCAACACGCGCAGGCTCGCGGTTGCGGTCCATGCCCTGCTGCTCGGCGTGTACGGCAGCGTGGCGGTCGCGGCCGACCAGCAGGAGATCGTCGGCCTGGAGACCATCGTGGTCACCGCGCAGAAGAAGGCGGAGAACCTCCAGGAGGTTCCGATCTCCGTCGCCGCGGTGACCTCGAACGATCTGTCGGACCTCGCCGCCGCCCGGCTCGACGGCCTGTCGGGCACGGTGCCGAACGCCCAGATCGGCTACTTCTCCAACACGCCGAACACGGCGTCGGTCTACATCCGCGGCATCGGCGTCAACGAGCCCGATCCGTACGCCGGTAACACCGTGTCCATCGTCACCGACGGCGTGCCGCAGTTCTTCTCCATGGGCGCACTGCTCGATTTCGCCGATGTCGAACGCATCGAAGTACTGCGCGGCCCGCAGGGCACGCTGTTCGGCGCGAACACCACCGGTGGTGTCGTCAACGTCGTGAATGCGCAGCCGAAGAACGAGTTCGGCGGCAAGGTCGGCCTGATCTACGGCAACTGGAATCGCCTGGCCGCCAGCGGGACGCTGAACGTGCCGTTCTCCGACCGCGTCGCCGGCCGCTTCACCGTGCAGAACGATCGCCGTGACGGCTGGGTTCACAACGTCATCGACGACTCGTCCATCGGCGATCGCAATGTGTCGATCTTCCGTGGGGCACTGAAGTTCGACGTCAGCGACGATTTCGATGCGACCGTCACCAGCGAATACGACCGCGCCCGCAACGGTTCGCCGCCCGTCATCGCCGGCGACCGGCCCGGCAACGGCGCAGGCATCCCTGCGGACGCGGAGTTCGTGCCGGCCGGCTGGAACGGCATGTACGTGTCGCCCTGCCCGCCGGACGGCGGGCGCTGCAGTGCGCCGGACAAGTACCTGTCCGCGGCGAACTACACGGCGTCGGGCGAGAAGATCCCCGACCTCAGCAACATGGACACGTACCTGGAGAACCTGACACTCAACTGGCGCAACACGGCGATCGGTGACGTCACGGCCATCACGGGCTACAAGCACTTCAAGCTCTACGAGTTCACGGACCAGGACGGCACGCCGGCCTTCCTGATCGACACCGAGCGCCAGACCAAGGGCTGGCAGCTGAGCCAGGAACTGCGCACCAGCATCAAGCCCACCGACCGGTTCGAACTGCTCGTCGGCGGCTTCTACATGAAGACGCACTACGAGCACTACCAGCACCTGCGCATCGATTTCGGCGGCGGCGCGGTCTACAACCCGGATGGCACCTACACCAAGGGCCTTCCGGGCCTGTACCAGCTGAACCTGCAGGATCAGGACAACTGGTCGGGCTCGCTGTTCGCGCAGAGCTACTTCAAGGTCACCGACCAGCTGCGCTTCCAGGCCGGCGTGCGCTACACGCACGAGAAGACCGAGATGCTGGCGTCGACGGGGACATCGCTTGCCACCAGCGGCCTCGTGAACTTCGATGGTCAGGACATCGGTGGCGGCGTCATGGTCGATCTGGGCACCTCGGCGCCGCCGAAAGGCAGCAAGGGCTGGGACCGCATCGGCTGGAAGGTCGGCTTCGACTACACCTTCGCCGACAACCAGATGGCCTACCTGACCTGGGCGCACGGCTTCAAGTCGGGCGGATTCTCGGGTCGCATCGGCCTGCCGACCGACATTGGCCCGTACGGCCCTGAGAAGGTGGACACCTACGAACTCGGCATGAAGGCCGACTTCCTGGACCGTCGGGTGCGCGCGAATGCCGCGGTGTTCTACACCGACTACAAGAAGATGCAGGTCGCGCAGATCTACTTCGTGGGAACCCTGCAGGGCAACACGATCCTCAACGCCGGTTCCGCGAAGATCCAGGGTGTCGAATTCGAACTCACCGCGGTGCCTGCGGAGGGCCTCACGCTGAATGCGTCGCTCGCCTATCTGAAGGCCGAGTACGACAAGTTCATCTACCTGACCGCGAACTACGGCAATGGCGCCGTGCGCACGCTGGACATGCATGGCCAGCGTCTGCAGAACGCGCCGAAGTGGTCGGGTGCGGTGAGCGCGGAGTACATCGTTCCGGTCGGCCCGGGCGACCTGCGCGCGAACGTGCAGTACACCTTCCAGTCCGAGAAGCTCCTGAGCTCCATCGAGGACGTGGCGCGTGCGCGTGTGCAGCCGATGAAGTACGTGAATGCGAACCTCGACTACAAGCCGACGGACTCCGGCCTCACGATCGGCCTGTGGGCCCGCAACCTGTTCGACAAGCGCTACATCAACAGCGTGCTCGACCTGCCGGGAACGCTGGGCCTGACGCAGTACGCGCCGCCGCGCGAGTACGGCATGTCGCTGAAGTACGAGTTCTGAGCTGACGACGGTTGTCGCTGCTCCGACGCCCGCGCGGCGGCGCAGCGACGGATCCTCCACGGCGCCGGTCCTGGACCGGCAGCCGTGGCAGGAATCCCGGGACGACGAAACATCCGGCTCCGTGCGATCGCTCGCACGGGGCCTTTTTTCTGGCTACCATCGCCGGAAACGACGGTGCGCCGCGACAGCAGTCGTCGCAGGCAGCACTGGAGGGGGGAAGCATGACCAGCCGGCCGGAACCGGTGAATGCCGGGCTCGCGGATCTCGTGAGCCGCCAGGCCATCGCGCAGACGCTCGCGGTGCACAGCCGCGGAGTCGATCGCGCCGATGCGAGCCTGCTGGGCTCTGCCTATCACGCCGACGCCACGGTGGACTACGGGTTCTTCGCGGGACCCGCGAGCGGGATGGTCGCGATCCTGGCCACGGCCCAGAAGGGCCAGCCCGTGACGCTGCACCGCACCTGCAACCTGTGGATCGCCGTGAACGGTGAAGAGGCGCGCTCCGAGAGCTACGTGATCGCGTACATGGAACAGGCCACGGAGCAGGGGCCGGTGCAGCGCCTCGTCGGTGGGCGCTACCTGGACCGCCATGCACGCCTGGGCGGCGAGTGGCGTATCGCGCATCGCCTGTACGTCATGGACTGGAACCTCAGCCGCCCGAGCACGGCGGCCTGGGCCGATCCCAGCGTGGCGCTCACGAACTACGTGCCCCGCGGCGGACAAGGGGCCGCGGATCCGGGCCGGGCGCTGCTCGCGCTCGGCGCGGCCCGTTTCAAGCGTGAAGGAGACTCCCGGATGACGACGAAGATCAGTGAGCGGGACATCGACGTGGCGCTGTCGAAGCAGGCGCTGCACGACCTCGGCATGGCCTACGCGCGCGGCGTCGACCGCACGGATCCGGAACTGCTCGCGTCGATCTTCCACGAGGACTCGACGGTCATCTCCGGCGTCATCAACGGCAGCGGTCCCGAGTTCGCGCGCGGCATCACCGAGTTCGTGCGCGCCAATCTCGTGCGCTCCTTCCACTCCGTCGCGAACGAGTGGTACGAGGTCGACGGCGACCGTGCCGTGGGCGAGAGCTACGGCATCGCGACCATCACGGCGGGCGGCAACGACGTGATCAGCGGCGGGCGGTATCTCGACACCTACGAGCGCCGCAGCGGCGTCTGGAAGTTCCTGAGCCGCACCTGGGTCTGCGACTGGACCATGACGCTGCCCACGACGCACCAGACCGATGGCATGTTCGAGGCGCTGAAGACGCGCGGCTGCTACGGCAAGGACGACCCCGTCTACCGGTTCTGGAAGGCTTGAGGTCGGCGCATGACGGGCTTCGATCTGGAGGCTGAGGTCCGCGATCTCGCGGCGCGGCGGGACATCCACGAGCTGGTCTGCAACTACATGCGCGCCCAGGACCGGCTGATGCCCGACCTGCAGCGCAGCGTGTTCCACGACGACGCCTGGGACGACTGCGGCCTGTACATGGGCGATGCGAAGGGCTTCGTCGACTTCGCGCAGGGCTTCCTCGCGAAGCTCGAGGCGAGCCAGCACCTCATCGGCCAGGTGCAGATCAAGGTCGAGGGCAAGGTCGCGCACGGCGAGGTCTATTTCATCGCCTGGCACCGCCTCGTCGAGGACGGCGTCGCGAAGGATCTGTTCGTCGCGGGCCGCTACATCGACCGCTACGAGGACCGCGGCAGCGGCTGGAAGATCGCGAAGCGCCGCGAGCTGATCGACTGGGCACGCACGGATCCGGCTGCGGATTCCTTCCTGCGCGAGACCCCGGCGCTGGCCCGCGTCATGGGCGCGCGCGGTGACGCGGATTTCAGCAATCAGCGCAACTGGCCCTGACTGCACTTGTCAGCACCGCGCACGGAACGGTGCCGCGCACCGACGCTGCGGACGGATCGCGGCAGGACACGACATCACAGGAGAGGACGATGGGAAGACTGGACGGCAAGGTCGCGATCATTCTCGGCGCTTCGGACGCGCGCAGCATGGGCGCGGCGACGGCGAGCCGCTTCGCTGCCGAGGGCGCGAAGCTCGTGCTCGCGGCACGCAGTACGGCGAAGCTGGAGCCGATCGCGGCCGCCCTCGGCGCCACGGCGGTCGCCTGCGACATCACCAGTGAGGACGACCTCGCGGCGCTCGCGAAGGCGGCCGTGAGCCGCTACGGGCGCCTCGACATCGCCATCAACTTCGCGGGCGTGAACTCGGCGGCGGCCATCGCCGAGGTCACGCGCGAGACGCTGCTCGAGGCCTGCAACGTGCACCTCATCGGCACGACGCTCTTCTTCAAGCAGATGGGCGCGGCGATGGCGGATGGCGGGGCCATGATCACGACCTCGACGCTGACGGCGGTCCTCGCGCCCGCGGGCCTCGCGGCCTATGCCGGCACCAAGCGGGGCGCGGACCAGGTCATGCGCATCGCGGCCATCGAATACGGCGCGCGCCGCATCCGCGTGAACTCGATCGTGCCGGGCTTCACGCGCTCGGGGATGACGGAGGGTTACTTCGCGATCCCGACGCTGGAGGGCGCGATGGTGCGCGAGGCGCCTCTCGGCCGCATCGGCACCGTGCAGGACATCGCCAACGCCGCGCTGTGGCTCGCCTCGGACGAGGCCTTCCTGACCGGCCACATCCTCGATGTCTCGGGCGGCATGTCGCTGCGCCGCCTGCCGACGAACGAAGAGATGATGCGCTGAATGACAGCCGGGAGGAGCAGGATCATGAGCGAGACAGTCGAAGCGAGGCTGAAGCGGATCGAGGAGCAGCTGAAGTTCTCGGAGGATGTCCGGGCGATCAAGCACCTCAAGGCGCTGTACAGCCGGTGTTGCGACGGCGGCTGGAACAGCCCCACGCGTGACTATCAGGTGGTCTACGACCCCGACGGCGTCTCAGGGCTGTTCACGGCCGACGGCACCTGGGATGCGGGGACCTGGGGACGCGCCGAGGGCAGGGAGGGCATTCGCAGGCTGTACCAGACCTTCGACACGTTCCCCTTCACCATGCACATCGTCACCAACCCGGTGATCGAGGTGACCGGCGATACCGCGACGGGTGACTGGCACATGATCGGCGTGGCCCAGCCGACGCGTGAGTCGCCGAGCTTCTTCATGGTCGGCATCTACAACGACGTGTACGTGCGCACCCCGGAGGGATGGCGGTTCAAGAGTCTCCGGCACACGACCGCCGGCACGGTTTCGCCGTTCGAGATCGTCTGGAACAAGCCCTGACACGGGGTACGGGGGCACTCACCATTTCCATTTCCCGCCGACAGCGCCTTGGGCGCGCGGGCGCGTAGGAAGTCCGGCGAACGAGCATAAAGATCTCGCGCGAGAGAGCCGGACTTCCGTCAACAGCCCGCGCGCCGGGCCCCGACACCTCGGGAAATGGTGAGTGTCCCCATTCCCCCTGAGCTAGGCGCCTCCGCCGACAGCCGGATGCTTCGCGACCCACAGCCTCACGAGCTCGTCGAGCGGTGGTTGTCGCGCATAGACCGGCAGCCCGTCATCGACGCAGGCCCAGCGCACCCGGCTCTCCGCCCAGATGTGCGCAACCGGCGACACTGCGCCGGGATCGTCGAGATTCGACATCTTGATGGAGATCAGCGTCGGGAACGCGGCGCCGCCGCTGAAGAGCGGCGAGCCGCAGTCACGGCAGAATTCGCGGAACATCTGCGCGCCGCTGTCCGCGGTCATCTCGTGGCGCGCCACGGCGCCCCGCGTGATCACGACATCCTGCGGATGCACGAACAGCAGCGGTGCGAACGCCGCGCCGTGGGCACGCTGGCAGTTGCGGCAATGGCAGAAGGCGGAGGAATACGGCGCGCCGTGGTAGTCGTACCGGATCGCACCGCACAGGCAGCCGCCGGTTGCCCGGAACACGAAGCTCATGACGGCTCCCCGTGACCTCCCGGCCGGGGCCGGGAGGTCAGGCTCTCGAGTGGTTGCTCGCGGATCAGCTCGCGAGCGCAGGCGCCGGCGGCAGTGCTTCCAGCTTCGCCTTGGTGTGCGGCCAGAGCCGCCGCTGGGCGAACTTCCACTGGCCGTTCACCTTCACGTACACGTCGTCGTAGTGCACGGTCGCGAAGATCTCCTCGTCCTTGGGCGTGTTCGCCATCGCGATCGCATAGCAGGTGCCGGTCGCCCGGTCGCCGTCGATGTTGATGATGTGGTTCGAGATGTGGTGCGAGTTCGCGGTCGTCATCTTCATGATGTAGTTGAAGAAGTGCCGGACGCC
>JAXMGR010000035.1:0-7156 GCA_046352935.1 Steroidobacteraceae bacterium | reverse complement strand
GGGTTCGATTCCTCGATGGTGCGCGCCGAGATCGGCTCCGGCGGCGCCTCGAGCACGCCCCGCCAGCGCAGCCCGTCATTGAGCATCCAGACCAGTCCGACGTGGATCGCCACCACGAGCACGAGCCCACCCGGATGACGGCGCGAGAAGGCCGTCCGGGAGTGAACAGCAGATACCGGCATGATCGTCCCCCCTTCGCGGTGCGACGGCACCTGGGAGGTTCAAACGCACGAAGCCTGCCGATCGGGTGAAAGCCTCCGGCGACGCTGGGCGTTCGACATAGTCCAGTCCGAACAGGGTTGTGCCCCATTTCGCGACGTTCGTTACCGAGCCGCGTGCGCGCCGCGGTATATATGAAGGGAGGACCGCAACGGATTACTCAGGACCCCCACACGGATCGCCCCCGCATGCCGCTCCGTCGCCTTGCAGCGATCGTTCTACTACTGATCACGGTGGCGGTGGCCGGCCCGGCGCCCGCAGCGGCCGCCCCGTCGTGGTCCCGGGGGCCCATCCCGGTCTGGGTGGAACGCGTGGAGGTACCGCAGGGGCCGGCACAACTGCCGGTCGAAGCCGGCGACCTGGACTACCCGCTCGTGGAATGGCAGGTCCGGCTCGGAGAGCGTACCGAACAGTTCTCCCACGTCGCGCAGCACCTGACGAACCAAGCGGCGCTCGCCGATGCTTCACAAGTCTCGATCGACATCGACCCGGCGAGCGAGACCGTCGTGCTGCACCAGCTGCAGCTGCGCCGCGGAACACAGGTCATCGACCAGCGGCAGCATGCGCGCTTCTCACTCCTGCGCCGCGAAACCTCGCTGGAGTCCGGCATCGTCGACGGCCACCTCACGCTCAACATGATCCTGCACGATGCGCGGGTCGGCGACGTCCTCGAGTACTCCTACACGCGCCAGATCGATCTCGCTCACCAGGGCCAGCGCTACAACGAGAGCTTCCGCATGGGATGGGCGGCGCCGGTGCGGCTGCAACGCCTGCGCCTGCTGCACAGCTCCAGTCGCCCGGTGTACATCGACGATCGAAGCGTCGGCCCGCCCGTGCTCCGCCGCGAGCGCGAGGGCTGGACCGAAGCGGTCTGGGAGCGCCGCGACGTCGCGGCGATCCGCAACGAGACCGAGAGACCCGGGTGGTACAAGCTCTACCCCTGGATCGACGTCAGCGAGTTCCGCGACTGGGCGGCGCTGCGCGACTGGGCCACACCTCTCTATGAAGTACGCCAGCCACCGAGCCCGGCGCTGAAATCGTTGATCGCCGAAGTGCAGCGCGAGCCGGACGCGGCCCGCCGGATCGAGCACGCGCTGCGCTTCGTGCAGGAGGAAATCCGCTATACCGGCCTCGAGATCGGGCCCGGTGCCTGGCGACCGTCGCCACCCGCGACAGTCCTCGCGCGACGCTACGGCGACTGCAAGGACAAGACACTGCTGCTCGTGACCCTGCTGCGCGCCACCGGCATCGACGCGGCTCCCGCCCTGGTGAACACGCTGCGCACCATCGGGCTGCGCCAGGAACTGCCGCGCCCCGGTGTCTTCGATCACGTGATCGCGCGCGTGCGGGTGGGCGGGCGCACCTATTGGCTCGACGGCACGCGCGTCGCCCAGGGAACGAAGCTCGAGACCCTCGCCCAGGCCGACTACGGCGCCGCGCTCGTCCTGGCGAGCGGCGAGCAGGGACTCGCCGCCATTCCGGCGCAGCGGACCGATGCGCCGCTCATCGATCTCACGGAGAGCTACGACCTGACCGCAGGAACGCAGAGCACCGCGAAGTTCATCGTCACGACCGTGTATCGCGGCTCCGAGGCCGAGAACATGCGACTGCGCCTGCGCAGCACGACCATCAGCTCCCTCACCGCGGACTACCTCGACTACTACCGCCGGCGCTACTCCGGCGCGCGATCCGGGCAGCCCGTCGCGGTGCGCGACGAGCCCGCGAAGAACGAGGTCTCGACCATCGAGCACTACCTGCTCGATCACCCGTTCGCATCCCCCGATTCCGCAATCGGCCAGCTCGACGTCGACGCCTACCTGATGTCCGACAACCTCAAGCAGCCCGACATGCCGGTGCGACGCAGCCCGCTCACGCTCCGCTACCCATTGGACATCCGGCACCACATCGCGATGCGCATGCCGTCGGAGTGGCCCGTCAACACCGAGAAGCGGCACATCGAGGAGGCCGGTATCGACTATCGCTACGCGCTGACCTATGCCTCGAGGACGATCCACGCCGAGCATCGCCTGCGGACGACGATCGATCACATCGACGGCGCCGGCGTTCCAAAGTACGGGGACGTCATCAATCGCGTGCTCGACGGAATCATCCTGCGAGTCACGGCACCCGACACCGACGAGCCACTGTCACTCGCGAACGTCAGCTGGTGGTTCGTGAGCACCGTCATGCTGGGCGCCCTTGCGGGTGCCGCGCTGGCGCGCACCGCCTGGCGCTACGACGCAGCCGTGCTGGAAGCGCCGCGGGCTGGCGCGCCGGTCGGGCTGGGCGGCTGGCTGTCGATCGTCACGCTCGGCGCCTGCGTCACGCCCATCGTGAGAGCCAAGGCCTTCGAATACTGGTGCCCGTTCGCATACCGGGAATTGTTCGATGCCTTCGGAACCGACGCCGCCACCGACATGAGCGCCTGGCAGCTCAAGGGACTCAGTCTGCTCGCCATCGGTACCGACGTGGCGATCATGATCGTGTGCGTCGCCGCCGCCGCCTTGCTCTTCCAGCGCAGACGGACCTTTCCGCGAATCTATACCTGGCTGCTCTGGGCGGGAGTGGCACACGACGTCCTGCTGCTGACGATCCGCACGCTGATCGACGGCCCGTCGAGCGAAACCAGCGGCGAGATCTTCGCAGCGACCGTGCGCGACGCGATTACCGCCGGCATCTGGACGAGCTACCTGCGCGTCTCCGAGCGGGTGCGGGCGACGTTCCGCCGCGCACGCGACGAAAGCACGCCGCAGCCAGCAATTGCCGCTCCCGCCGCACTCAACCCTGAACCATCACCTTGAACCCGCCGTAGATCATCCGCCGCCCGTCGAACGGCATCTTCTTCGGGTCCATCATCTTCGCGAGCCGCGGATCCTTCATCACCTTCGCATTGACCTGGTCGCGATGCCGGCGCGACCTGAAGACGATCCACGAGAACCAGACGACCTCCCCGGGCTTGAGCTTCACGCTCTGCGGGAATGACGTCCACTTGCCCGGCTTGACGTCATCGGCGATGCACTCGACGTAGTCGAGCGCGCCGTGATCGCGCCACACCTTCGCGCCGAGCCGCGCCATGCGGCGATAGGCCGCCAGATTGCGCTTCGGGATCGGCAGCACGAAACCATCGACGTAGTGAGCCATGAGCAATGCCTCCTTGCGGATAGAACGACGCGACCATCGAGCGTCTGTGCCGAGAGTAACCCCGTGCACACCGATGCGGCCAGCGCTACGCTTGCCACGATGCAGCATCGACGACGCCCCGCCGAGTACTTCCCGAGTGCCGACCTCTGGCGAGAGTGGCTGCACGAACACCACGCCAGCGCCGCCGAGCTCTGGGTCGGCTACTGGAAGCGCGAGAGCGGTGAGCCCAGCCTGACCTGGCCCGAGTCCGTGGACGAAGCCCTGTGCTACGGCTGGATCGACGGCGTGCGCCAGAGCGTCGATGCGCGCCGCTACCGCATCCGCTTCACGCCGCGCCGCCAAGGCAGCACCTGGAGCGCCGTCAACATCTGCCGCGCCGAGGCGCTCATCGGCGAAGGCCGCATGCATGCCGCCGGCCGCAGCGCGTTCGATGCCCGCAGCGAGCGCAAGTCGCGGATCTATTCCTACGAACAGCGGCCGCAGGACCTGCCGCCCGCCGAACGTCGCCAGCTGCGCGCGAACCGTGCTGCCGCGAAGTTCTACGCCGCCCAGCCCGCGCACTACCGCCGCGCATCCACCTGGTTCGTGATCAGTGCGCAGCGCCCCGAGACCCGCGCCCGCCGCCTCGCAACCCTGATCGAGTGCAGTGCCCGCGGCGAGTGGCTGCCGCAGATGCGCATCGGGCAGACGAAGACACCAGCTGCACCCAAGCGCGGATCGCGAACAAAGCCGGGAGCGGCCGCAACGGGAAAGGTGCGGAAGAAGACAAAGGCAAAGGCGAAGGCGACGGCGACGGCGACGGCGAAGGCCAGTACAACGGAGAAGCCGCGCAGGGGGAGGGCCACAGCGCGCATGAAGCCGAGCGCGAGTCCATGACCCGCTGAGGCAGCGCGCGGCCGGCCAACGGCGGCGACCCGATCGGCCGCCGCCCGCGTCAGCGCAACAGCCGATCCAGCGGGCTCTCCGTTCCCGGGCCGGCCCGACCGAGCACGTGCGTGTAGATCATCGTCGTGCTCACGTCGTTGTGCCCCAGCAGCTCCTGGATCGTGCGGATGTCCGCGCCCGACTGCAGCAGGTGAGTGGCGAAGGAGTGCCGCAGCGAGTGCGGCGTCGCCGGCTTCTCGATCCCCGCGCGCCGCACGGCCGTGCGGAACGCCCGCTGGATGCGCGCCACGTGCAGATGGTGCCGCACCATCCCCCGCCAGTAAGGATCCCGACAGAACCCCTCCGCCGGGAACAGCCAGAACCACGGCCACTGCACCGGCGCGTTCGGATACTTGCGCGCCAGGGCGAAGGGCAGCGACACCCCCGGTCGCTGCAGCCGCCGGTCCGAGTCGAAAATCGCCCGCGCGCGCTGACGCTGCAGCTCGAGGTGCGGCCGCAGCCGATCCGCCAGCATGACCGTGCGGTCCTTCTGCCCCTTGCCACCGCGCACCGTGAGCGAGCGGCGCGCAAGGTCCACGTCCTTGACCCGCAGCGCCAGCGCCTCGCCGACGCGTAGCCCCGAGCCGTACATCAGTGCTGCGAGCAGCCAGTCCGTGCCCGTGAGTTCGTCCAGCACCGCTTGCACCTCCGCCGCCGTGAGTACCACCGGCAGCTTCTCCGGTCGCTTCGCGCGCACGACGTTGTCGAGCCAGGGCTGCTCGCCGACCTCGAGCACGTCCCGATAGAGGAAGAGCAGCGCACTCAGCGCCTGGTTCTGCGTCGAGGCCGAGACCTGCTGCTGCGTGGCGAGCGAGGAGAGGAAGGATTCCACCTCGCGCGCGCCCAGCTCGCGCGGATGCCGCCGGCCATGGAAGCGGACGAAGCGCCGGATCCAGTGCAGGTACGCCTGCTCCGTTCGTAGCGAGTAGTGGCGCGCGCGGATGCGCCCGCGCACACGGGCGAGGAGAGTGGGCGTGCTCCCCGCCGGTTCCTCCTTATCGTCGTCATCGCCCCCTGGACCCGACGGAGCACTCACGCGTGGTTCATCCCGTGCAGTTCGGCACCGTGCGCGCAAGGAAAGCAGACCCCGAGCGGACGCTCAATCCGCAAT
Source organism: Steroidobacteraceae bacterium (assembly GCA_046352935.1). GTDB lineage: Bacteria > Pseudomonadota > Gammaproteobacteria > Steroidobacterales > Steroidobacteraceae > CAYWMY01. The sequence continues at coordinate 1,761 of JAXMGR010000035.1, read as the reverse complement.
ACCGGGCAAGTGCGCGCGAAATGCGGCCAGCCATCCGTCGTCGCGCGCAGCGAAGGGCTACGGCACGTAGCCGATCTCGCGCTGGTGCCGGAGAGCCAGGATCCGCACCTCGTCGCGCACGACATCGAAGCGGTACAGCGCGACGTAGCCGGTGTGGCCATAGGAGATGACGAGTTCCCGCAGATCCTCGTCGATCCGTCGCCCGATCAGCGGGTGCTCCGCCAGGCTCGCGGCTGCCGAAGAAATGGCCACAACAGCCCGGCCTGCCGCATCCGGATGCTCCCGCCGCAGGAACTCAAAGGCTCGTTCGATGTGATCCAGGGCGCGGCCCGAATAGACTACCGTCGCCATGGCTTCGGACGCACGGCCACGCCCGGCTCCGCGACCAGCCGCTCCATCCAGGCGTGCACGTCCTCGGCGCGGTACACCTCGCCGGTCTTCTCGATCTCCAGGTCTGCGGCAATCGCCTCCTTGACGAGGCTGCGCATCTGCTCCTCATAAGCCGTCTGCCGCTCGACCGCCTCGAGAATCAAACTGTGGGCCGAACGCCCGGTCTGCCGCGCGAGGGTCGCGAGCCTGGCGCGCAACTTCGGGGGCAGGCGGATGGTGGTGGTGTCGCTCATGGGAAGTGTGCGGGAGCCTTGGCCAGTGCTGGTAGCACACTAGTAGCGCGCGGAAGCCTGCGCGTCAATTCGACTTATCGAGCGCGTTTGCACCGAAATGCTGCTCCTGACAGGATACCGACTCGGGCCCCGATCCACCGTCAACTACCGCGGAAAATATCCAGTGGCGATCGACGCATATCAGCCGGCCGACGTAGTCGATTCAGTTGCTTGCGATTCGCCGCACCGGCTACGCGACATGAATGCCGCGAAGCATTCCGTCATTAATGACGCCCAATAGAAGTTAGCTCCCATGACAGATCGACGCCAGCTCCTCACGCGCACCCTGACATTGGCCTTCGGAGCGATCGTCCTCGGTAGCATCTTCGTTCTTGGGCGATCCTTGTCACCGTCAGAGTCCGCGCGCGCAGCCGAATCCTTCACTATCCCGCTCCCTGAGCTGGAGGAGGATCACTCTGTCTCTCTAAAAGTTGGAAAGCGCACTGTTGTTCTCATCGCCCGGCTCTCAGCGGAATCATTGCGGCGTCTGCCCATGTTGGATTCGGAGGTGGGATCGCCCGACCATGCCCCAGTCGACCCCACGCTGGGACTCGTCGCGTTTCGGAACTGGCCGGAAGGACAACCCTGTGCTGTGCGGCATATCCCCAGGGGCGCTGACTTCGTCGCATACACCCCCAATTGGCAGGGAGGCTTCTTCCAGCCATGCGGAGAAGTCAGCTACGACTATTTAGGACGCACGATTCGAGGCAGTAGATTTGCCATCTATGGGCGGGGGTCGACTCAGCGCAACCTAGACTCCCTGCGAGTTAGCCGGAAAACGTCCGGGGAGTTGGAATTGCAGGCATGGCCTGGGAGCTAACAAGTCGCTCCAGCGCACGGCCGGGCATAAAGTGCAAACTATGAAGCCTCGCCAGATCAATCATGCAGCCTCAGGAGTCGGGTCGCTTCGTCGCGCCGGCGCTGAGCTCAATCGTTAGGCCTCAAGAGACCCACCTGCGCATGTCATTTCAGACGCAACTTGGCCGCATCAATCGGTGGCTCTCGCGAATCGAGATGCAGCCTCCGCGTGATCCCGAGGAATACGATGACTTCATGTGGGCATTCTTCCAGAACTGCTGGCATCTCAAGGATTGGATCA
>JAXMGR010000034.1:0-7828 GCA_046352935.1 Steroidobacteraceae bacterium | reverse complement strand
CGCGCGCTGTCGCCGTCCGAGATCCGCGTCATGCACCGGGTGTTGGACGCCACGGCGACCCTGCCGACCATCCGCCTGGCGCTACGCCTGATCCTGCTGACGCTCGTGCGCAAGAGCGAACTGATCGAGGCCACCTGGGACGAGGTCGACTTCGAGAACGCCGTCTGGACGATCCCGAAGAGCCGCATGAAGGCCGGCAAGCCCCACAACGTGTATCTGTCGCAGCAGGCACTCGACATCATGGTGGCGCTGCGCACCTGCGCGAGCGGCTCCAAGTTCCTGCTGCCTTCGCGCTACGACGCCGATCGCTGCATGTCGAAGGCGACCCTGAACCGGGTCACCCAGATCGTCGCGGAGCGAGCCAAGGAAGCGAAGCTGCCGCTGGAACCGTTCACCGTGCACGACCTGCGCCGCACCGGCTCGACCATCCTGAACGAACTCGGCTTCAACAGCGACTGGATCGAGAAGTGCCTGGCCCACGAAGACGGGCGCTCATCGCGCGGCGTCTACAACAAGGCGGAGTACGCAGAGCAGCGACGCCACATGCTGCAGGAGTGGGCCGACATGATCGATGCCTGGGTGGCGGGGAAGACGCACACGCCGACGCTGCTGCCGCCGACGATGAAGGTGGCGACGACGGCGGCGCCGATATGAGTTGTTACCACGCAGCCATTGAGAGTCGATCGCCGACTCTTTTGCCTCGGAGGGCTTGATGGCGTATACGGTTGCGGCGGCATTCGACGCGTTCTACGAGAACATCAATCTGAGCGGTGATCATCGCCAGACCGCAAACGCTCGTCGCGATAACGTCGTCGACAAGCTGTCGAAGAAGTTCGAGATTGTCGAGTCCTTCGCCACGGGCTCGATACCGAAGTTCACCGCGCTAAAGGGACAGGCTGACCTCGACGTAATGGTTGCCTTGCACTACGGCAAGCACATCAAAGACAAGACGCCGACCCAGGTTCTTCAGGATGTGCGCGCTGCACTTGCCGAGTGGCGGACTGGAGCGGGGGGTGTCCGAATTTTTGTGTGTGAGGCATACCATGACGACAAGGAGTCAGTATGCCGAGCAAACGAAAGGCGGCCGGCCCGGCCGCAGAAGCGCCTGAGCTGAAGGTGCCGAAGGAGCTGCTGGACGAGTTGGTCAAGGGCCCGATGACGCAGGGCGACCTGGAGACGATGTTCCGGTCGCTCAAGAAGGCCGTCATCGAGCGCGCGATGAGCGCGGAGATGACCGAGCACCTGGGCTACGAGCCCGGCGAGTCGCGCCCCGAAGGCCAGCGCAACCATCGCAACGGCGCCAGCGCCAAGACGGTAATCACCGACGATGGGCCGGTGCGCATCGAGGTGCCGCGCGATCGCGAGGGCAGCTTCGAGCCGCAGATCATCGGCAAGCACGAACGCCGCTTCACCGGCTTCGACCAGAAGATCGTGGCGATGTACGCCCGCGGCATGACGGTGCGCGAGATCCAGGGCTACCTGATGGAGATGTACGGCACCGAGGTCTCGCCGGAGTTCATCAGCAAGGTCACCGACGAGGTGATGGCCGAGGTCGTGGCCTGGCAGAGCCGGCCGCTCGAGCCGATGTACCCGGTGGTGTTCTTCGACGCGCTGCGGGTCAAGATCCGCGACGACGCCGTGGTGCGCAACAAGGCGGTCTACCTGGCGCTGGGCGTGCTGCCCGACGGCAGCCGTGACGTGCTCGGGATCTGGATCGAGCAGACCGAGGGGGCCAAGTTCTGGCTGAAGGTGTTCAACGACCTGAAGACCCGGGGCTGCAACGACATCCTGATCGCCGTGGTCGACGGCCTGAAGGGGCTGGCCGAGGCGATCGAGGCGGCGTTCCCGGCCACGACGGTGCAGACCTGCATCGTGCACCTGATCCGCAACAGCCTGGACTACGCGACCTGGAAGGACCGCAAGGCCGTGGCAGCGGCGCTGCGTCCGGTCTACACGGCGGCCACCGTAGCGGCCGCGCAGGCGGCGCTCGACGAGTTCGCCGAGGGCCCCTGGGGCGCGAAGTACCCGACGATCGTGCAGTCGTGGAAGCGCGCCTGGGAGCACGTGATTCCGTTCTTCGCGTTCCCGCCGGAGGTGCGTCGCGTGGTTTACACGACCAACGTGATCGAGAGCCTGCACATGCAGCTCAGGAAGATCATCAAGACGCGCGGGCATTTCCCCAGCGACGAGGCGGCGACCAAGCTGCTGTGGCTGGCGCTTCGCAACGTGATGAGCAAGTCGGTAAGATCGACCCGCGAATGGAAGAACGCAATGAATCAATTCGCGATCCTGTACGGCGAACGATTCACGAGCTCACGCCCGTGAAACCCACCTCGCACACAGAATTTCTGACAGGCCCTCTGCGTCCGAAATCCTGGGCTGCCCCCATCTCTCCGGACACTCCGGTTAGCTACACAGCCGCCATTCTTTCCTCGAACTGCACCGGGCTGACGTAATCGAGCACCGAGTGGCGCCTGCGCGGATTGTAGAACCGCTCGATGTAGTCGAACACGTCCGCGCGAGCGTCATCCCGGGTCGCGTAGCGCTTGCGGGCCACGCGCTCGGTCTTCAAGCTGGAGAAGAAGCTCTCCATCGCCGCGTTGTCCCAGCAGTCTCCCTTCCTGCTCATGCTGCAAACGATGCCGTGCGCCCCGAGCAGCCGCTGGAAGTCCTCGCTGGTGTACTGGCTGCCCTGGTCGGAGTGATGCAGCAACTCCCGGGGCATGCCGCGCCGCCAGACTGCCATCACCAAGGCGTCGATGACCAGTTGCGCGGTCATCTCCGCTTTCATCGACCAGCCGACCACCCGGCGCGAGTACAGGTCCAGCACGACGGCCACGTACAGCCAGCCCTCGTCGGTCCAGACGTAGGTGAAGTCGGCCAGCCACTTCCGGTTCGGCGCGTCGGCCTCGAACTCGCGCTGCAGCAGATTCGGCGCGATGCCGTGCTCGGCACGCACGCCGGTGTCGCCGGGCAAGCGACGCCGCTTCTTGCGCGCGAACAACCCCGCCTTGTTCATCAACCTGGCAATACGGTGGATGCCGCAGCGCTCGCCCCAGCCCAGCACGTCGCGCCACACGCGCCGGCTGCCGTAGGTCCGGTCGCTCGCCTCGAAGCTCTGGCGAATCAGGCCGGTGAGCTTCTCGTTGGCCCGCGCCCGTGCGCTCGGCCGCCTGCCAAACCACTCGTAGAACCCGCTGCGGGAGACTTCCAGGACCTCGCACAACACTCGAACCGGCCACACCGCGCGATGCTTGGCAATGAAGCCGAACTTCACGTCGGGTCCTTCGCGAAGTAGCCGAGCGCCTTTTTTAGGATGTCGCGTTCCATCTTCACCCGCGCCAGCTCGCGGCGCAGCTGCTCGTTCTCGGCCTGGCTGTCGCTCTTGAGCGGCTTGCCCGGCGTCGGCTCGTAGCGTCCTTCCTCGGTCTTGCGCACCCACGCGCGCAACACGCTGCGCTCAACTCCCAGCTCGCGCGCCACCGTCGTCACGGTCATCCCTGGCTGGGTCGCCAGCCTCACCGCCTCACGCTTGAACTCGTCCGTGAACTTCCTTCTCGTTCCCATCGCTTCCTCCTGAACACATGCTGCCATCTAATGTGTCTGGAGGAACGGGGGCAGCCCACTGGTGAACCCTAGCGGAGGCCCCTCTCGACGCGGGACCTGTGAGCGGAAAGTGGCCGACGGGCTGAGGGGCGACCGATGGCCGGGAAAACGAGGAGTCAAAAACGGTCTTGCCACGCGTTTCCTGATGTCGAGAGCGAGCAACTGGAGCTCAACGAATGGGCGTCAACAGTCGCCATCGCGCGCGCAGTCGCCGTCGTCTCCGACTTCACGCTGACCGGAACCGAGCAGGCATTCGAACGCGCGGACCAGCAGCTTCGGGATGCGGCGATCGTGTCCTCGTCCGGTAGTCACCCTGCGTGGTGGTGGGTCGTCCGTCTGCTTCGCTTGATGCTCGAGGATTTCGAGGAAGCCTCGCTCCTGAACGTCTTGCCCCGTTCTTTGGGCATGAGTCTCCAGATGGTCTTGAGCGCTACATCCGCCTGCTTGCACTTCCCAGGAAGCCGCCGGTGACCGAGCTTTGGTCATCGCAGCGCGCGGCCTTGCGCTGGCGCTGAATCTTTCGCCCAGGCGCGTGGTCAACCTCCGCACAAGCGCTGGGAAGACTCGCGTCGCCGAGGTTGGCCATCCTTCAGACCCTGAGGGCAGACCCTACTGCGAGGGTGTTCTACCTCGCGCCGTTCCGATCCTTGGCGCTGGAGGTGGAGCATGCGCTTGGGGCGACGTTCGGCTGGCTCGGTTATCGGGTGTCGCATCTGTACGGCGGTTCCCGAGTCAGTTCAGTAGACACGGAGCTCGCATCCGAATCCTCGATCACCATTGCGACACCGGAGAAGGCGCGCGCGCTCTTCCGCGCCAGCCCGGAGCTGTTTACGAGCGTGAAGCTCGTGATCGTGGATGAGGGGCACCTTATCGGACCGTCGGAGCGGTACGTCCGCAACGAGGTGTTCATCGACCATCTCCGCTACGTGGCCCGGGTAACGGGCGCGCGGGTTCTCCTCTTGTCTGCGGTCCTGCCGAACCCGCAGGTCCTTGCCGAATGGGTGACCGGCGACCCGAGTCTCGTGGCCCGGTCAGCCTGGAAGCCGTCGGCCGAGCGGTTCGGCTTGCTGCGATGGAACGGGTCCCGCGTGAGGATTGACTGGCAAGGGGAAGTCGAATCCTTCAATCCGTCGTTCGTCGAGGCGAAGCGCCTCGGCTTTGGCCGCCGCCGCAAGCCGTTTCCGGACGGCAAGAACGAAGCCGTGGCGGCGACCGCGGTGCGCCTGAGCGAGATCGGCCCCGTGATGATCTTTACTGGGCGCGCGGTGTCGGTACCAACGCTCGCCGCAGCGGTCCTCCTTGCCCTTGGCGAGACACCGGCCGACCATCCGTGGCCAGACCACGAGTGGAGAGTCTTCGAAGCCGTCTGTCAGGAGGAACTGGCTCCTGATGCCATCGAGTTGCGCGCCGCTCGCGCCGGTGTGGTGTGTCACAGCAATCGCCTGACGCCGCAGGTGAGGTTGGCGCTGGAACATCTCATGCGATCGAAGCCGCCCAAGATCATTGTCGCCACAACGACACTGGCACAGGGGGTGAACGTCGGGATTTCCTCGGTCATCGTCGCGACGCCTTACATCAGCAACGAGACGATCGACAAGCGGGACTTCTGGAACATCTGCGGCCGAGCCGGCCGAGCCTATGTCGATGGGGAAGGCAAGATCCTGTACGCAATCGACGACACAAGAGAGCGCTGGCAGATCGAGAAGGATGAGGAACTCGCGCGAGGGTACTTTGAAGCCGGAACCGCGGATCCAGTCGAGAGCGGCCTTCTTTTTGCCGTGCGGGTAGTGCGACAAATGGCCGTCAAGGCCGGAGTCTCATTCGAGCTGTTGCTGGAATTGGCGTCCAACAACGATTTCGCGCCCCTCGGAGAGAATGCCGCAGCGTGTGCGGCGATCTGCGATCTCGTCGACGATGAGTTGCTCGCCTTGGACTCCGATCCGCTAGTGAATCCAGGCGAGGAGGAGGCCGAGGCGTGGGTAGAGAAGGCGTTCCGCCAATCACTCGCTGTGATCCAGGCGCGGTCAGGTGCGACGGAGACCACGCCAGACGACGTGATCTCCTTCTTACGCGCACGTGCGGCGTCAGCGCGTCAGCGCGTCACGAAGCCTGCCCGGAAGGCGGTTGTGTCGTCAGGCCTCCCGCTCAGCGTTGCGCTCCGAGCACACGAGCACCTTTCGGTTTTCAGCGGCATCGCTGAACGGTACGTGGCCGATGCAGGGTCCATCTCTGCGCTCGCCGAATGTGTTCGAGCTATAGAGGCATGGGCGCGTGATCACGCCGAAGCGGTGACTGGCGCCATGCCAGCCGAAGCAAGACTCGACGCGATTCGGGAAGACTGGTTGAAAGGCGTGGGGCTGCGGGAGCTGAACACGACTGATTCCGAAGCGAGGTTCCATAACGCGCGAAGCTCTATGGGTATCAGTTGCCCTGGATCATTCACGCTGCTGCTCGGCCAGTTCGCGCGCGGAGCAGGCGAAGGGACAACGCCGACGCGCTCGCGAGGATCGCGCTCCTGGTAGAGCTTGGTGTACTTACCAGGGCCGCTGATCGCGCAGGTGCGAGTCCGATACGGCTATCGCCGCATTCACGTGCTGCTGCGCAGGGAGGGCTGGAAGCACAGCCGCGGCAAGACCTATCGGCTGTACACGGAAGAGCGGCTGCAGCTGCGATCGAAGCTGCCCAAGCGACGCAAGATGGTGGTTCAGCGCCATCAACGGATGCAGCCGGCGGCGCCCGACGATGCATGGACGATGGACTTCGTCGCCGACCAGTTGGCCAACGGAACCCGTGACCTGCCCCGGGAATTTCGCCCACTCGGTTACTTGAAAGTGGCTCCGCGGTGGATGGAATCGTGATGTTGCCGGAATTCGACGGGTGTGCGGTAGTCCAGGCTCGAGTGCGGACGCACATGGTTGTAGTGCCGGCGCCATTGCTCGATGATCACGCGTGCCTCGACGCGCGAGCGGAACCACTCGAGGCTCAGGCACTCGTCGCGCAACCGTCCGTTGAAGCTCTCGTCGGTGCCGTTCTGCCACGGTTTGCCGGGATCGATGTGGGCGACCTCGATCTTGGCCTCGACGATCCACTTCAGGATCGCCTGGCTGACGAACTCCGGGCCGTTGTCGGAACGAAGCACCGCGGGCGCTCCGCGTTCGCTCACGAGCCTGGTCAGGACCTCGATGACCCGCCTGGAACGAATGCTTCCTGCCACGTCGATGGCCAGGCACTCCCGGGTGAACTCGTCGACCACGGTCAGGCACTTGACCTGCTGGCCATTGGCGCAGGCGTCGAAGACGAAGTCGTAGGCCCAGACGCTGTTCGGCCCGCTCGGAGGCAGCGGCCGTGGGCGTGAGCCCGCCACGCGTCGGCGCGGGCGCCGCTTGGGCAGCTGCAGCCCGGCGACCTGCCACAGCCGATGAGCTCGTTGCCAGCCCATCTCGTGGCCTTCGCGCTTCAGGAAGATCCGGATGCGGCGATAGCCGTAGCGCGGATACTGCTGCGCAAGCCGGCGCATCGCTTCGAGGACCGGAGCATCGCGGCCCGGTAGGGTTCTCTCGTAGCGCAGTGTCGAGCGTGCAATGCCGATCAGCTCGCAAGCGCGGCGCTTCGGGTGCCCTCGCTGGATTGCGAAGACCACCTGTTCGCGCCGGGCTTGCGAGCTCACCACTTTCGGCGGTTGATCTCCTTGAGCGTGTCAATGGCCATCTCGCGCTCGGCCAGCATCCGCTTGAGCTTGGTGTTCTCGGCCTCGAGGGCGCGCAGCCGCTTGACGTCGGCGGGGTCCATCGAGCCGAACTTCTGGCGCCAGGTGTAGATGGTCTGCTCGCTGACCTTGTGCTTGCGCGCGACCTCCGCGACCGACGTGCGATCGGCTTCGCGAAGCATCGCGACCATCTGTTCTTCAGTGAATCGACTCTTTCTCATGGGCTCCTCGCCGGTGAGCAGGAGCCATTCTCTCAAGTCGTCAGGTGGAGGAAAAACCCGGGCAGGTCAAGCGCCTGCGCGCATGGCGCAAGGCTCGGCCATGACTGGCTCGAGCGGCTCGACGCGATGGTCTTCCTCGGAACGCCGCACCGCGGCGCGCCTCTCGAGCGGGGCGGCCACTGGTTCGAGAGCCTGCTGGAGGTCAGCCCGTACAGCGCTCCGTTCGCTCGGCTCGGCCGGATTCGCAGCGCCGGCATCACCGACCTGCGCCACGGCACAGTATTCGCCACGAACT
>JAXMGR010000033.1:0-10837 GCA_046352935.1 Steroidobacteraceae bacterium | reverse complement strand
GCCTTGGTCTCACCGTTGTTCTTGAAGGCGAAGTCACTGCTGGTGCGCCAGCCGTCGCCGTCCGGATCGATGTAGCCGAAGAAATCGCCACCCGGCACGGGGCGGCCCGGCAGGCCGAGGGCGCCGCCCGGCACGAAGCTGCTGCCGTCGATCAGGTTCGCGCCACCATCGCCGCTGCCCTGCATGGAGAAGCGCGTCTCGTTGGCCGGCGTCCTGATGACGTTGACGAGTTCGCCCTGTGCATCGAGCACGCCGATGGTCGAGATCGACTGATAGGGTCCGGTGCTGACCTTGCTCTTGGCGTGGTTGACGGACAGGCGGATGAGCCCGTCGTCGTTCGGCTTGAAGTCGATCGTGCCGCGCACCGCATAGGTCTCGTTGGCGCCCAGGTCGGCGCCGGCACCGGCACCCGGCGGCAGCGAGCCGAACGATCCCGCAGCGGGTGCCCCGTACGGGTAGATGTTCTTCAGGTAGCTCTCGACGTTGTCGTACATCACGGCGACACGGCCCGCGACCTGGCTGCTGACAGGTCCGCCGACCGCGGCTTCCACCCGCTGGCTCCAGGCATGCGCCGCCGTGTCGTAGTAGCCGCCGCGCAGGTCGACGAAGCCCTCGACCTTCTCGAAGTTCGGCTTGCGCGAGATGTAGTGCACGAGACCGCCGGTCGCGTTGCGTCCGAACAGCGTTCCCTGCGGGCCCTTCAGGACCTCGACGCGCTCGACGTCGAACAGGCCGAAGGTCTGGGCATTCGCGATCGGGATGTAGCCTTCGTCGAGATACACGGCGTTCGGCGCCTCGACGACGTCGTTGAAGTCGCTCTGCGTGACACCGCGGATGGTGAACTGCGAGTTCTGTCCGGCCAGTGCACCCGAGATGTGCACACCGGGCGTGAAGGTCGCCACGTCATAGCTGGCCTGGATGCCCATCGCCTTCAGCTGGTCGCCCGTGAACGCGGCGATCGCGATGCCGACGTCCTGGATGTTCTGTTCGCGCTTCTGCGCGGAGACGACGACTTCCTCGAGAATGGTCTCGGCGGCAGATACGGGACCACTGACGGCGAAGGGTGCGAGTGTGAGTGCAATCGCTCGGGCGAGGCGGCAGGCTTGCATGGATCTCCCCTTGAAGGTGTGCGGACGTTGAGGGCTCGGCGCGAGGACGGAGGCCGGCGGATGCGGTGCTGCCACTCCGGAGACGGGAGCGCGACTGTGCATGATGATCTGCTCCATCGGACCTCTTCCGGGCGGCGTGGTCATCAATGATGACTTTTGGCAACACCGCACTTTGCCGGCTCGCGCCGTCGAGAGCTTGTGCCACGCCTGCCGGCCTGCGGTCAATCCTTGTTGACGGGCCCTGTCCGATCTGCATGGTCGCGTGCCGAAATTGAACGATTCACCGCCGGGAGAATCCTCCAGAATGAATGTGTGGAGGGGGCTCGATACCGTGCAGAACACCACCAGCTCTCGCATGCAATGCAGTGCCCTGTCGGGCGATGATCGTGCACGCGACGATGAACATGCTGCGGGCACTGTCGTGATGCAGTGCACCATGGGCATTCATGATGTGCAGTGCATTGATGCGGCAGCATCTTCTTCCGCAGGTCCCGGCGGCCGCGGATTCCTCCGGCCGCGCCCCTGAACGCAGAGACCGCGACGAGATCCGACGTTTCCGACATCCGTCATCGAGGTTCGACATGGCCGCAAACCCCAAAGCAGTGCACAACTCGATCAAGCCCGGACGCTGGATCCGGTCGACCTGCAAGATGTGCCTGCACTCGTGCTCGAACATCGTGCATGTCACCGAGGACGGTGTCATCAACAAGGTCGAGGGGGACCCGACCAATCCGTCCAACGCCGGCAAGCTGTGTCCAAAAGGCAACTCGGCGATCATGCGGCACTACGATCCGAACCGTTTCAAGCAGCCGCTCAAGCGCACGAATCCGGAGAAGGGTCCGAACGTCGATCCGAAGTGGGCGCCGATCAGCTGGGACGAGGCCTTCGACATCGTCGCCGGGAAGCTGAAGGAAGCGCTCGCCGACGACCCGCGGCGGATCCTCCCGTCGCTCGAAGACTTCCAGAAGATGAACATCTGGGTCTGGCCGCTCTCTTTCGGGAATTTCAACTTCTTCCAGTCGGGTGGAACCATGTGCGGCGGGGCCTATCACCCCGTGAACGGCTACATCCATTCGGCGTTCGCGGCCGCCAACGACGCGAAGCTCTGCAACTTCTGGCTCAACAACGGCACGGGTGACGGATTCTCCTCGCACCTGCACGCGGCCGCGCAGTCCTACTGGGTCGCCAATGCGCGCGTCGACCGCGGCATGAAGTGCGTGACCGTCGAACCCCGGTTGTCCATCTCCGGTGCGAAGTCGGAGGAGTGGGTGCCGATCCGGCCGGCGACCGACCGGCATTTCGCGCTGGCGCTCTGCCACGTGATGACGAAGGAGGGCTGGTACGACGCGGCGTTCCTGCGCAAGGACACGAACGCACCGTACCTCGTCGGTCCGGATGGTTACTTCGTGCGCAATGCGGAGGGCAAGGTCTACGTCTGGGACGAGACGGCCAATCAGGCGAAGCCCTGGGACGATCCCTCGATCGGCCGCATGGCGCTCGAGGGTGCCTATGCCGTCGACGGCAAGCCGTGCCGGCCGGCCTTCCAGCGTTTCCGCGACATCCTCGCCGAGTGCTCGCCCGAGGCGATGGAGAAAGTCACGACGGTCCCGGTGGCGACGGTGCGACGCCTGGCGAAGCAGCTCTATGATGCCGCGCGCATCGCCGAGGACGCAAAGATCACGATCGACGGCCGCGTGCTGCCGTTGCGCCCGGCAGCCTACAACTACTACCGCGGTGCGCAGGGCCACAAGCTCGGCTTCCAGACGAACCACGCCTTCAAGATGGTGAACTTCCTGCTCGGCTGCATCGACACGCCGGGCGGTCACATGGGCGTCACGCTCGACGACCAGTGGGTCGACCACGGCCACATCGAGCCCGGCGAGAACGGCATGATCAAGCCGACCCCGCATCAACTGGGGCCCGTGCCGCCGTTCTCGTACCCGCCGCAGACCTTCCACCTCATGGACTACTTCCCGGTGGGCGTGCACCCGCCGCACCTGAATCTCGAGGTGTTCCTGAATCCGGACAAGTTCGGTCTGCAGTTCCGGCCGGACACGATGGTCGTGTGCCACTCGAACCCGCTGTGGGCGATGCAGGGGCCGCGCGAGAAGTGGTTCGAGTTCATGCGCAGCATGAAGTTCATCGTGGTCTGCGACATCATCCCGAACGAGACCACGCAGTGGGCCGACGTGATCCTGCCCTCGAACGACGTGTTCGAGAGCTGGAACATGACCATGATCGAGCCGCCGCACACCGAGGGCATGTGCATGCGCCAGCCCGTCGTGCCGCCGCTCTACGACACGAAGAGCGAGGAGGAGATCTTCACCGAGCTCGCCGCGCGCATGGGCGTCCTCGATTCCTACAACCAGGTCCTGAACTTCGCGCTCGGCTTCGTGAACAAGCCGGAGCTCATGCTGCAGCCGGGAGTCAAGTACACGGACAAGGAAATCGCCCGGCGCAAGGGGCTGCTGTGGAACGGCAAGGACATCGACTGGTACATGGAGCGCGGACACGCCGTGACCGATCGGCGCAACGACAAGTGGTACCGGCCCTGGGACGGCATGCGGCTGCACTTCTACATCGAGGACATGCTGAAGCAGCGCGATGATCTGCGCGCGAAGATGGATGCGGCGAACGTCCCGTTCAGGCACGAATGGGCCTGGGACGACTACCAGCCGCTGCCGACCGCGCGCCTCGATCCCGTGCACGGCGAGCCGCCCGAATACGACCTCTACGGCATGTTCTACAAGGACATCCAGATCAACTTCGGCGAGAGCCTGAGCAATCCCTGGATCCAGGACATCGTGTATCGCGATCCGGTGCACATCGCGCTGATGCTGAATCCGCAGACCGCGGCGAAGAAGGGCCTCCGGGCGATGGACATCGTCAAGGTCGAGTCCCCCTACGGGCGGATCTACGGCCGCATCGGCGTCTCGGAGGGCTGGCATCCGGACACGCTCGGCGTCTCGAACGCGCTGTCGCGCGGCAAGGGCGGCCGGGGCAACGCGAAGCACGCCGGCGGCCATTTCAACGATCTGCTGCCCTACGATCTCAAGAACACGGACGGCGTGACCGGGCAGCCCGAGACCGTCTGCAAGGTGAAGATCACGAAGCTGGACGACTGGCCGCAGTTCCTCAAGGACGGTGGCTCCGTCTACGAGCTGATCGACGAAATCGCGCTCCCCGGCAAAGGCAGGAAACACTGATGGCACGCTATGGCATGGTCTTCGATCTCAGGCGCTGCATCGGCTGCAACGCCTGCGTCGTCGGGTGCAAGCAGGAGAACTCGCTGCCCGACGGTGTGTTCTTCACGCGCACGCTGAGCCAGGAGTACGGCGTCTATCCGGCCGTGAAGCGCGTCTACATCCCGACGCTCTGCAATCACTGCGAGGATGCGCCCTGCGAGAAGGTCTGCCCGAGCGGCGCGACCTACACGCGCGCGGACGGCATCGTCATGGTCGACAAGGACAAGTGCATCGGCTGCTCGTCCTGCGCCGTGGCCTGTCCCTACGACCAGCGCACGCAGCTCGACGCGGAGGCCTTCAAGGACGGACTGTTCGGCTCGGGGCAGCTCACGCCGTTCGAGGAGCAGGGCTACGGACGCTTCACGCCGGGCATGGTCACGAAGTGCGATTTCTGCAGCGGCCGCGTGGACGCGGGCCTCGATCCCGCCTGCGTGGTCACCTGTCCCACGGACGCACGCATCTTCGGTGACCTCGACGATCCGGAGAGCCGGCCGAGCCGCCTCATCCGCGAACGCAACGGCCGTCCGCCGCTGCCCGAGAAGAACACGCGTCCCAAGGTGTACTACGTCGACTGACGACGCAATGACCGGAGAGCAATGAAATGGCCGCACAGGACCTGCCGATCGTCGGCGACAGTTTCGCCCTGGGATACCGCTTCCAGCGCCACTGGGACACCTCCATGGCGAACGCCTTCTTCTTCGGGGAACTGGGCGCCGCCGTGTTCCTGGTCTCGATGCTCTGCGGGTTCGTCCCCGGGATGCTCGGCGGCCTCGTCATCACGGGCACGCTGAAGACGTTCTTCCACATCACGCACATGGGCGTGCCCGGCAAGTCCTGGCGCGCGATCGTGCGCCCCGACCGCTCGTGGGTCAGTCGCGGACTGCTCGGCATCGTGTGCCTGATGGGCTTCGGCGGTCTCAGCACGCTGGTGGCCTGGACGGGCGCGCTCGCGCCCGATTCTCCACTCACGATGCTGCTGAAGTTCGCGGCCGGTGCGGCGGCGCTCGTCGTCATGACCTACCAGGGACTCGCGATGTCGCACTCGACCGCAATCTCGCTGTGGAACACGGGGCTCATGCCCGTCGCGAGCCTCGTCTATTCGGCGACGGGGGGCACGCTGCTCACGCTGCTCGGCGGCTGGTCGACCTTCTCTGCGGCCGAGAACGGGGAGCGGCCGATGCTCGCGAACGTGGCGCTGCTGCTCGTCGTCGTGATCGCCGTCGTCGTCGCGAGCCTGCTGCACGGCGCGCATCACGGATCGCCGGGTGGCCGCAAGTCCGTCGAAGTGCTGACGAGGACCTACTACGCGAAGTGGTTCTGGGGCTGCATCTGCGTGCTCGGCATCGTTCTGCCCGCCGTCCTGTTGTCGGTGGCGGGCGGCAACTGCGGTGCCGTGGTGGTGGCCACCGCCGGCGTCCTGACCGGGCATTACGCATTCCGTGTGCTGATGTTCAAGGCCGGCGTCTACGAGCCCATCATGAACTTCCGCTTCTAGTATCGTGCAGGGCTCCGGCCTCAGGTCCGGCGGGCGCTCGACGGTGACCCCGCAGTTCCACATCGGCCTCCTGCCGAACCGCCCCGTGGCGGAATGCCTCGCCATCGGCGAGGCCGCGGACCGTCTCGGTTATTCGGGCGTGTGGGTCGCCGACTCGCATTCGGTGATGCGCGGCGCCTTCGAGATCCTGGCCGTGCTCGCTGCGCGGACGCGGCGTATCGCGCTCGCGACCGGTGTCACGCACACCGTGACCCGGCATCCCGCCGTGATCGCCAACAGCATCGCGACGATCGACGAACTCTCCGGTGGCCGCGCCATCCTCGGCATCGGCGTGGGTGAGAGCGCGGTCCACAACCTCGGGCTCCGGCCGGAGAGGCTCGCTGTGTTCGCCGACAAGCTGCGCGTCATCCGCGCGCTCATGCGCGGCGACGAGGTCGAGTACGAGGGCGTGCGCATCCGCATGCCCTGGTCGAACTGTCGTGCACCGATCGTCATGGCCTGCTCCGGCCCGAAGTCGCTGCGTCTCGCGGGAGCGCTCGCCGATGGCGTGCTGTTCCAGGTCGGCGCGGATCCCTCGCTCGTGCGCTACGCGCTCGATCACATCGGGCGCGGCGCCGAGGCGGCGGGCCGCTCGCCCGCGACGATCCGGCTCTACATGCGGCTTGCCTGCTCGGTCGGTGAGGATCGCGCGGCCGCGCGCGCGGCAGTCCGCGGCTACGCGGCGATCGCCGCGGGCACGGTGTTCCGCACGGTGCCGCGCAGCTATTTCCCGGACGACCTCTGGGAAGACCTCGCGGCGTTCAAGGCGCAGTACGACTACGCCGAGCACGGGCGCAACGAGGCGCGGCACGCCGCACTGCTGACCGACCGGATCATCGATGCCGTGGCCGTGGCCGGGACTCCCGAGGAAGCGGTGCCGCGCCTGCGCCAGCTCGCCGACCTCGGCATCGCGGGCTTCGTCTGGCCCGCCGCCATGCCGGACCCGCTGCCGTATCTCGAGACCTTCGCGGCACGGGTCATGCCACAGCTGCAGTAGCCGTCGAGGCGCGGATGACCACGGTACATCTCGGCTTCAAGGCCTTCGATCCGCACGAGCTCGCCTGCCACTTCATCGCGCGGCACGCGGGTCTCTATGCCGCACAGGGCCTCGACGTGCGGCTGCTGGACACGACGTTCCTCACCGACGGGCAACTGCCGCCCATGACCTTCCACGCCGCGTGTACTGCGGCGCTGTTCGCCTGGCTGCGGGGTACGCCGATGTGCGTGGTGTTCGTCGCCTGCGACCGGCCGATGTTCTGGCTCGTCGGGCGCCCCGATGCCCTCGACGGTGGGGGCGAGGGGAGGGTCCGCATCGCGGGCTATCCGCCCGGTGCGCCGCCGGGTGAACTGCTGCGTCTCGTGCTGGCCGCAGATCCACGCACTGCCGGTCTCGACGTCGAGATCCTCCCGGTGCGCGACGACGTGGCGCGGCTCGGCCTCGTCGCCGGCGGTGACGTCGATGCCGCGGTCATCAGCTCGGGTGTGGCGCCGGCTCGAGTCCGACGCCTGGGCCTCGAACCCCTGAGGTTCTTCGGCGACGCGCTGCGGGTGCCGACCACCGGCCTCGCCGTGCATCGCGACCTGCTGGAGCGGGAGCCGGAGATCGTGCGGGCGATGCGCGCCTGTCACTGCGAGGCGCTGAGGTTCCTTCACACCGATGAACGTCTCGCCGGCGAGGCTCTGGCCGGCTTCCTCGAACTGCCACCGGACGACGCGCAGGAAGTCGTGATGACGCTCCGAGGCTGCTGTACCCGGAATGGCTGCAGCACGCCGGCGATAGAGGCGGCTTCCATTGATGCTCTTCGCAATGCATCGCCCGCCTCGATGCCGGCGAGCAAGCCGCTGTACGTAGCACTTCGCGATCCCTGAGAGGGCCGCTCCGGCTCCGCCGTCGGCTTGCTTGCGGCGCCCGCGGCCGCGACTGCGAAAGCCCGGGCGGCTACGTGCCGTCAGTGGGCTGCCCGGTAAATCTTCACCTTCACGCACATGTCGGTGGTTGCCGCGACCTTGTCGATCCGGTCCAGGCTCCGAGGCAGCAGCGTGTTGAAGTGGGGTCCGCCATAGGCCCGCGTGGGCAGATTGCGCGCCCAGCGCCCGTGCAGCCCCGGGAATCCGACGCAGTCGGGATGGATGCCGTGGGTCAGCTTCATCACGCTCCGGACACGAATGCCATTCGTGGTCTCGACCCAGACCTCGTCGCCCTCGGACAGCCCTTTCCGGCGGGCCGTATCGCTGTGCAGCAGCACGTTCTGCCCGAACTTCATGTGTTGGGCATTCTGGACGTCGCTCAGGATGGGGTTGCCGACGGTGATCGAGAAGGTGTGGAACGGAACCTTGCAGTTCACGGCGAACAGGTCGAATTCGGAATGGTGCTCGCAATGGGACTCGCACGGCTTCCAGTCCGGTATCGCCTGGTAGTCCTCCGCGCTCCACGGGATTCCGATCTCCTTCGTGATCGCTTCGACCTGGCTCCGGTAGCCGACGAGGTGCTCGAGATAGACGGGAACCCGCGACGGCAGGAACTCGCGAGGGTAGGCCTCCTGCAACGTCTTCCGGCGGTAGATGATGAAGCCGTGCTTCCTGAACCACTCCAGGTCGTGCTCGTCGCCGAAGTGGAACCGGAGCCAGAGATCGATGATCTCCGTCCACGAATACGTCCGGCCGGCATCCAGCAGGTAATCGCCACCCAGCGGCAGGAACGCATTGAGCAGTTCGTAGACCTGCGCCTTGATGCCGATCCGGTTCCCGAGCTCCAGCATGATCTCCATCCAGTGCGTCACGCCCGGCGGAGGCTGGATCACCGGCTGCCGGATCTGGAAGTGCCAGTCTCCCTCGCCAGCCGCATGGAAGTTGTGTGGAGCATTGACGAAGCCGTCATAGCGTTCCAGATAGTGCGCGTCAGGAAAGACGATGTCCGCGAATTCGGTGGTCTCGTCCGCCGCGTAGGCGAAGGCCACGATGAAAGGCAGCTTCTTCAGCGCCGCGGCGACCGTCTCCGGGTTGATCGTCGTCATGAGAGGATTGCTGCGACAGATCACCAGCATTTCGGCGTGGTAGGGAATCCGGTACTTGTCCGGGTCGAGTATCCCTTCGTAGAGCATCGAGCCCGAGTACGGCGCGATCGGGAAGAGCTCCGCCATGCAGACGCTCTCCGGCATGGCCGGCGGACGTCCCGGATAGGAAGGACTGCCCAGGGCCGCGAGCGGATGCGTGGTCGGCACGATGAGGCCATCGTCGCTGACGCCCGGTCCCCACCACGGGCCGACCGGATTGCAGCCGAGATGACCGCCGGGCCTGTCGATGTTGCCGATCATCAGGTTGAGCAGCTGCAGCGAGAAGCCGGTCAGGAATCCATGCTGATGCGATGTGGGCCCGCGATACCAGTTCACGCACGCCGGTCGGAGCGGGAGCTCCTGCCCATCGATGGTGGTCGTGGCGCCGATCGAGGCGGCCGTGCCGAACTCCTTCGCGATCCTGCGGATGGTCTCCGCGGGGATGCCGCACACCTGCGAGGCGGACTCCGGCGAATAAGCCGAGACATGCTCCTTCACCTTCTGGAACGAGGGCGTGCACGCCCGGCCGGCGACGACGAAGTCGCCCAGCAGTGCCTGTGATTCCCAGGCGACGGCGTCGAACGGTGCCGCGACGTTACGGATGGAATCCCAGACGAGAGGCTTGCCGCTCGCCTCATCGCGTACGTAATGTCCATCCTCGGCCGTGAGATACGTTCCGTTGGTGTGCTTCTTCAGGAAGTCCCGATCGTAGATCCCGAGTTCGTTCAGCAGCACGTTGGCCATCGACAGCGAGAACTGCGCATCCGTGCCGGGCCGGATCGGCAGCCACTCGTCCGCGACGTTGCCGGCGTTGGTACGAATGGGATCGATGACCACGAGCTTCATGCCGCGCTCGCGCGCAGCGGTCATGCGATTGGCCAGGTGCATCGGCAGATGGTTGACGACGAAGCCGCTCTGAGTTCCGACGAGGATCAGGTAGTTGCAGTGCTCGAGATCCGGCTCGAGGAACCATGCGCCGCTGCTCAGTTCCGCGACCGGATGCATGCCGTTGCCACAGAAGAAGTCGGCTCCACCCGCGATGCCGTTGGGGGTTCCGTAGGCGAACAGCCATGCGAAGAACTGCGCGTAGGCGTGCGCGTCGAACGTGCAGCCGATCAGCTTGCGGGGATCGTCCTCGCGGATCGCCTTCATGCGCGCGGCGACGATCGTGAGTGCCTCGTCCCAGGACATGGGTTCCCAGCGCGGGTCCACACCGATGCCCTTCTCGGGATTTGTTCTCCTGAGCGGCGTCGTGATGCGGTGAGGATTGTCCAGCCCGTAGAGCCCGGAGCGCCCCTTGAGGCACATCTCGCCGTAATTCTGCGGATTGTCCGGGTCGCCCTCGATCTTGAGGACCTTGTTGCCCTGCGTGTGCGCGATGATCCCGCACGCGTTGTAGCACATGTAACAGGTCGACTTCGTCTGCCTGATGTCGTTCTCGCGGGTCTGGGTCATTGCAGTCTTTCCGGAATGGGTGAGGCAGCCCCTCGCGGCACGGGGGCCGGCTGCCGATCGAGTACCAGGCTTTTCATGGCCCGTCTGACGCAGCGAACCGCCGTGGTGCCCGTCCGGTGGCAATCTATTGACAGCGACGGGCGCTCAGCTATCCAGTTTCGGCAAGGCGGCGCCGCTCGCCCGCCGGCAGCGGGTCGTCAGCGCCGTTCGCCGCACTGTCCGCGTGTGCTTGCCAAAAGCGGATAGCGCCTCCCCGGGTTGCCAAAAAGAATACGGGCCAATCGATGGATGCCGGTCCGGGCCACAGGCCAGTCCGTCCGGAACTGTCCGGGGCTTACGCGGTACAGGATGATCCAGCCGGCGGCTTCTGCGGGTCCGGAAAGGGGGCAGGTATGACGCGGTACGTGATGGTGGTGGACCTGGAACGGTGCGTCGGCTGCC
>JAXMGR010000032.1:0-12363 GCA_046352935.1 Steroidobacteraceae bacterium | reverse complement strand
CATGGTGTCGCGGCTGGCGGTTTCGTTCGCGCTGCTGGCTGCCGGCCATTTCATCATGGCGATGGCTTCCCACTGGGAGATGACCGTCGTCGGGGCGACGGTGGCGAATTTCGGTGCCGGCATGATCCTGCCGACGATGATCACCTGGACGCTGTCCGACGTACCCGAGAGCCGGCGCGGCCAGTGCGCCGGCCTCTGGATGAGTGCGGCCTTCCTGGGCCAGTTCCTCAGCCCGCAGTCGATCGTCGGGCTGAAGGTCGTCACGGGCTCGCTCGGCAACGCGATCCTCGTTTATGCGCTGGCCGGGACGCTGGCGGCGGTGATCGCGACGATCGGAGTGCGGCGCGCGCGGAGTCAGGGAGTCTGACCGCTGGAGTCGCTGCCAGGGGATTGCGCCTGGTGGAAAGGCAGCTCATAGAGGAGGGAATCGGATGAGCGTGGTTCGCAAGTACCTGCTGATCTTCGGCGGAATCTTCTTCCTCATGTCGGCGCTGCAACTGGGACGTTTCTTCACCGAGCGATCCGACATCTGGTGGACGCCCCAAGCGCTCGCGGTGCCGCTGGCCGGGAGCGCGGATCGTGTGCGCGTGTACGTGGACGACGTTGCGCTGGAGGACCTCGTCAGGGCGGGACGCATACGCGTGCTGGCCGCGTCAGAGGCCACGCCGATCGCAGCACCGGACATCCGCCTGCGCTTCAACAATCGGGATCAGGTCCGGGCGGCACGGATTCCGGCGCTCATCGGCGCGGCGTTCGCTGCGGGTGTCGCCCGGACCGGCGCGGTCCGGCGAGAATTGAGGGCGCGGTGATGCCCCGCGCGCGCCGCTGAGCGGACGAGACGGTCATGAAGGTTGGCGTCTGCCAGATGCCGGATGTGCCGGGGGATGCTACCCGAGCCGTCGGACTCATGCGTGCATGGTCAAGGGACGCGGCGCTGCACGGGGCCGCGCTCGTATGTTTTCCGGAGGGCTTCCTGCAGGGCTATGACCTGCAGCCGGGACACATCGCGCGCGTGGCGATTGAACTGGCATCGCCTGCCTTCGCAGGCATCCTGCGCGAACTCGAGGCGCTCGAGCCGGTGATCGTATTTGGGATGATCGAGACGGACGGCGGTCGTACCTACAACACCGCCGTCGCGATCGAGCGTGGCCGGATTCGTGCCCGGTATCGAAAGGCTCACCTGCTGGCGCCGGAGCGCGAGGTATTCGAGGCGGGTCGCGACTGCGCGGTATTCGACGTGGGCGGAACGCGCGTGGCCCTGAACATCTGCCATGACCTCGCGCATGACGAGTCCGTCCGGCGGGCCTCCGAGGCGGGCGCTCACCTGCTCGTATGCCCCTGCAACAACATGCTGCCACGATCGCAGGCGGAGGCGTGGAAGCATCGCCACAACGAGATTCGTTGCCGGCAGGCGCGGGACCATCGACTGTGGATCGCGGCGGCGGAGATCACCGGAGAACGCGATGGTTGCATCGCCTATGGACCCACGGCGGTGATTGATCCCGGCGGTACGGTCGTCGCGCAGGTTCCGCTTATGCAGATTGGTGTGGTCGTGGCAGACATCGGGTGATGTGCCCGAGAAATCCGGTGCTTCCGACTGTGTCATGATCCTTCCGATGCGGATACAGGAATGTGCGCGTGTAGTCATCGTGAGCCCCGGCTTTCGCGTGCTGCTCATGAAGACACGAACCTGGGAAGGAGATTTGTGGGTGACGCCCGGTGGACGCATGGAAGCCGGGGAGGAGGCTCGCGCGGCGGCGCTGCGCGAGCTACGCGAAGAGACGGGGCTCGCTGATGTCGATTTGGGTGCCGAGATCTGGATCAGAGAGTGGACCTTCCAGAGACAGGATGGTCAACTCGCGCCGCAGCGCGAGCACTTCTTTCTGCTGAGGTGCGAGGAGTTCGTTCCGACGGTGTCGGGCATGGGCCGGCAGGAGCTCGACGTCCATCGGGAATTCCGCTGGTGGGCCGTGCCGGAACTCACGTCGTCGACCGAGAGCTTCGCCCCGCCTCGGATTGCGAACCTTCTTCGAGAGATGCAGCGATTTGGCCTGCCGGCTACGCCTGTACTGGTAGCGGGATGAGCGGTCTCACAACGGCGCACTGCGGCAGCGTTGCGCTGGGGTGTCGCATTGCGTTCGAGCGGAAGTGATGGTGACCTTCGTCGACCTCTTCTCCGACGGTGCCCGCCAGTACGCGGCGGCATGGCCGAGGTACCCGGAGGCGCTGTTCGACTTCATCGCGGCGCGCGCACCGTCGCGGCGGCGCGCCTGGGATTGCGGTACCGGCAATGGCCAGGCCGCGGTGTCGCTCGCGGGGCGCTTCGATGCGGTGGCGGCCACCGATCCGAGTGCCGAGCAGATCGGCATCGCCGTGCCGCGGCCCAACGTCGAGTATTCGGTCCAGCCGGCGGAGCAGACCGCGTTCCCGGCAGCCTGCTTCGACGCCATCTGTGTCGCGCAGGCGCTGCACTGGCTCCGCCTGGAGGCATTCTTCCGCGAGGTCCGGCGCGTGGCCGTTCCCGGTGCACTGTTTGCCGCATGGGGGTACAGCTGGTTCAGCGTGTCGCCGGAGTTCGACGCGGTGTTCGATCGCTCGATCCTGCAGCCGTTGCAGCGCCATTGGGAGCCGAACAACCGGCTGCTCTGGAACGCCTACGCGGAGATCGAGTTCCCCTTCGACCGCCTCGCGACACCGGGTTTCACGATGACAATGGACTGGACCCTGGCCCAGCTGCTCGCCTACGTGGGCACCTGGTCCGCCCTGCGTCGCTGCCTGGCGTCGGAAGGCCCGGCATTCCTCCAAGTGGCGGCGAGCGAGTTGAACGCCTGCTGGGGCGAGGCCGGATGCGCGCGGCGCGTGAGCATGCCGCTGCACGTGGTGGCCGGGCATCTGGCCTGACCCGCATGGTTGACGGCATTCATGTCGGTAAACCCTGAACCCTGGCTGCAGCGTTGGGCAGCGTCGATCGTGGCGGCGGCGCGCGGCGGTCCCGTGCTCGAGATCGGCTGCGGCACCGGCGACGACACGGTCGCACTCGCGAGCATGGGGCTGGAGGTAGTGGCGTTCGATCTCTCGCCGGAGGCCGTGGCTGCGGCCAGACGAGCCGCGCCGGCTGCGAGGATCTCCGTGCAGGACCTGCTGATCCCTTCCCGCTCGAACGTGCCGGCATCGGCGTCGTGATCGCGAGCCTGTCGCTGCTCCGCTGGACAGACGCTGGAGCTCGTCGAGCTTATCCGCGCCACGCTGCGCGCGGGTGGTTTGCCTGGTCCGCCGACCGATCAGGATTTAACCTCGCGCGACTTCCCAGAGGACAGGCCGCATGCCGTCGACGGTCAGGCAAGCAGTTCTTCGCCGAAGCAGATCTCGTTGCACTTTTCGACAAGGGCTGGCGCACCTTGAGCCGGGAGCGGAAAGTGTCGCTCAAGTACGGTCAGCCGAAAGCCCTGTGGAGGTGGCCGTTGAGCGCTTCGGCGGATGATCCGCTCGACCCGACGGGCCTCGGGTACGTCCACGATCGCGAAACTTCGACCCGCAACGACGCGGACCTCGACGTCGTCGCCTCCTGGATCACTACGCCCGCGACCGTGAAGCGGGGCCGGGCCGCTGCTGGTCTTCCCGCTGGATCGTTCGACGCTCGCCCGGGATCGGATTCTCGTCTTCGACGTCGTTCTGCCCGACGATCGTGAGGTACTCGCCTTCGGTCAACTGCTGGACAAGGGCGGCTCGACATCTGGCCAGGATCATCGACGCCTGATCGGCGCCGGGCGGGTTACGGATCGCGCCTCGTATCCGGGCTGCTCGCGCGGGCGGCGCACCGTGGATTCAGCGTTGTCGGTCTGAACGTGCAATGGGACAATCCGGGGGCCGGCGCGCTGTACCGGCACCTCGGATTCCGGACCGCAGAGCGTCCGTTCCACCTTGCGCCGGCGCCAGGTGCGGAGTATCTGGTACGCGTACTGGCCACTGACTGATTGGGCGCTCGCCGCACCGCATTCGAGCCAACGAGGGGGAATTATGCAGGTCGCTGGCGCACCGCTCTTCGGCAGGCGTTTCACACCCGTAGCGTTGCTGCGCACCACCCGGTGCTTCGGCATCCTGCTGTCAGCCGCGCTGGCATGCACGACGAGCCCTGCGGCTCCTCCCGCGCGGTTCGAGGTGGGCCTGATCGGTGACCTGCCGTACACGCAGGAGGACGAGCAGAAGTTCCCGAGCCTGTTGACGGCGCTCAATGCCGCACCACTCGCCTTCGTCGTGCACCTGGGCGACATCGAATCCGACGCGCGCGGCTTCGCCGTATTCAAGACCGGCACCCAGCCGTGTACCGACCAGACGCTGCAGGCGCGCCGCGCGCTGTTCGACACTTCTACGCACCCATTCATCCTCACGCCCGGCGACAACGACTGGACCGATTGCCGGTATTCCGTGCCGTCCTTCGATCCGCAGGAGCGGCTGGCGAAGCTGCGCGAGTTGTTCTTCGCCGGGGACCGGAGCCTGGGGCAACGCACGCTCGCGGTCCGGCGGCAAAGCGACGATCCCCGCTACGCGAAGTACCGCGAGAACGCACGGTGGACCCTGGGGCGCGTGTTGTTCGTGACCGTGCACGCGGTCGGGAGCAATGACAATGTCGGGTACGACGCGGCCGACGACGCCGAGTTCGCCGAACGCAGCGCCGCCAATCTCGCCTGGCTGGGGCAGGCCTTCGAACAGGCGCGGCGCCCGCGCCGAGCCCCTTCGCGGCCCTCCTCGATGCCCTCGAACGCGAGACCCTTGCCTTCGGCAAGCCGGTCGTCTTCGTGCACGGCGATACGCATTACTTCCGCGTCGACAAGCCGCTGCTTGGCACGAAGAGCGGGCGCACCGTCGAGAACTTCACGCGCGTGGAAGTCTTCGGCAGCCCGAACGTGCACTGGGTGCGGGCGATCGTCGACCCGGCGGATCCGGGCGTCTTCACGTTCCGGCCGGAGATCGTGTCGGAGCGGTCAACCCGTTAAGCCGACAGATATCGCTCACAAAACGGCTTGATTGTGAGCGATAAATCGATTATCTATCGCTCATGCGCTGGTGCTGGCAGGACCCCGATTGGCCTCAATTTCGTTTCCGTCCCGAGCGGCTGGCGGCGAGTGAACGCGTGTTCCTGAAGCAGAGCGGCGTGATCGTCGGGACGGTCCGGCATGTGCCCGAGGAGGAGCGCATGCCGGCGGTGGTCGACCTGATGTGCACGGAGGCACTGAAGACTTCCGAAATCGAAGGCGAACTGCTGGACCGTGACAGCGTGCAGTCCTCGCTGCGCCGGCAATTCGGATTGCAGACGGACGCCCGGCGGGTCGCGCCCGCGGAGCAGGGCATGGCACTGATGCTGACGGATCTGTACCGGCGCTACGCCGAACCGTTGACCGAGCCGATGCTGTTTCAGTGGCACCGCTGGGTGATGCAGGGACGCGTGGACCTGCCGCAGACCGGCGCCTATCGAACACATGAAGGTCCGATGCAGGTGGTATCAGGCCCCGTGCACGCGCCCAGGGTGCACTTCGAGGCACCGCCATCGGCGAGCGTGCCGGAGGAGATGGATCGCTTCGTGCGCTGGTTCAACGCCACCGCTCCAGAGGGGCCGCAGCCGCTGCCGGCGATTGCCCGCGCGGGGCTGGCTCATCTTCATTTCGAGTGCATCCATCCTTTCGAGGATGGCAATGGTCGCATCGGCAGGGCGATCGCCGAGAAGGCCCTCGCGCAGGGCGCCGGCCAGCCCAGTCTGACCGCCTTGTCGTTGATGATTCAGAAGCGACGGACGGAGTACTACCGCGAACTCGAGGCGTCCAACAAGCATCTGGATGCCGATGCCTGGCTGCACTGGTTTGGCGCGCTGGTTCTGTCTGCCCAGCAGTACTCCATCGACTGGTTCGATTTCCTGGCGGCGAAGACGCGGCTGCTGGATCGCATGCGCGGCCGCCTCAACGAACGCCAGCAGAAGGTATTGCTGCGCATGTTGCGCGAAGGGCCCGAGGGATTTCGCGGTGGTTTGTCGGCCGGCAACTACCGGGCGATCACCGGTGCACCCGCGGCAACCGCACGACGCGACCTGGGCCAGATGGTAGAAATCGGAGCATTGCGCAGAACCGGGCAGCTCAAGGGTACGCGGTACTGGTTGCCGTTCTGCGGGCCAAGGTCCGGCGCTGACGGCAAGCCGGGCGACGCGGACATGCCGAATGGCGATGGTTCGTCCTGATGACTCCGGCCGTTGACGCGTTGTTGTTCGATCTGGGCGGCGTGCTGGTCGATGTGGACCTTCGTCGCACGTTTGCCGCGTGGGCGGCAGCGGCTGGCACTGACGCGGATACCATCGCACAACGCTGGAAGTTCGGCGACGCGCACACGGCCTATGAAATCGGCGTCTGCAAGCCGGATCGGGACGCGTTCGAGCGCGTAGCCCGTGAGATCGGCGTTCCCCTGCAGCGCATCGCCTTCTTCGATGACTTCGAGCCCAACGTGACAGGAGCCCGCGCTGCGGGCCTCGAGGCCTTTCACGTCGCCAACACACCGGACGTGATCCGGGCTCTCGCCACAGTGGGAATCAGTCCCGAAGATGCCTGAACAACGCAGCGGACGAGCGCTGTACGATGCGATCGGGTCGGGCTACCGCGCGACGCGGCGGGCGGACCCGGGAATTGTCGGTGCATTGCACGACCACCTTGGTATCCTGGCAGCGGGTCGCTACCTCGATGTCGGCTGTGGCAGCGGCAACTACACGGTGGCGCTGGCCGCACGCGGTGGTGAATGGACGGGCATCGATCCCTCCACGACGATGCTGGCGGAGGCGAGCCGCGCGCATGCGGGTGTCGCCTGGCATCTCGGTGAAGCCGGGAATTTGCCGTTCGCGGACGGTACCTTCGACGGTGCCATTGCAACGCTGGTGATCCATCACTTCAAGGAACTGCGGCGCCCGTTGCAGGAAGTGCGTCGCGTGCTGCGATCCGGCCGGCTCGTGATCTTCACGGCATTTCCGGAGCAGATGCAGCGCTACTGGTTGTGTCACTACTTCCCGCGGATGCTCGAGCGTTCCGCGCGGACGATGCCTGCGGAGGCCGTTGTGCGGCAGGCGCTGCGCAGCGCGGGATTCACCGATGTCCAGGTGAGTCCGTTTCAGGTTACTTCGCAGCTGCAGGATCTGTTCCTCTATTCGGGCAAGCAACGACCCGAGCTCTATTTGGATGCTGTCGTACGTGCGAACATCAGCTCGTTTGCGACGCTGTGCGAGGAGTCGGAGCTGGCGGCGGGCCTCGAGGCCCTGGCTGCTGATTTGCGCACCGGCGCCTTCGAGGGCGTCAAGCGGCGCTACGATGGGCCTGGCGGTGACTACGCATTCGTGGTGGCGGATACAGGCACGACATCTCGTGGCGCACCCGAACTCAGATGACGCGCACGTGCTCGCCGTACGCGGCCAGGGTGTCGTCGTTCGTCAGCAGCGTCATGTGTTCGAGCTGTGCCTGGGCGACGAGCAGGCGATCAAAGGGATCCAGATGGCGGGGCCCGAGGTCGTAGACGCGTGCAGCGTGCTCGGCCTGTATTGCGAGCCAGGCGAAGCCGGCGGGCTCGACGGCTCGTAGTACATCGGCCGGGTTGGCTTTCAGCTTGCCTGTCGCGGCTTTGATGCTGATTTCCCAGACGGATGCGGCGCTGACGAAGACGTCGGATCTCTCGATCATCGCCAGCGCGTTGCGGGGGATTCGCCGGGGCTCGCCGAGGGTCCACAGCAGCAGATGGGTATCGAGCAGCAGCCGCAAGACTATTTTCCCTGGAACAGGGCCAGCGTGGCGGCGTCCAGTGGCGCATTGAAATCGTCGGAAACCTTGATCTTGCCCCTGAGCTGACCGAACTTCTTCGGTCGTACCGCGGACTCTATGGGAACCAGGCGCGCCATCGGCTTGCCAGCCTTGGCAATGACGATTTCCTTGCCGGCAGCGGCCTGCTCGACGAGGCGCGAGAGATGCGTCTTGGCTTCGTGGATATTGATCGTCGTGGCCATGAGGGTACTCCTTCGGACTAAGTCTAGTTCAGTCCGATGGGAGCCACAAGTGCGCGGTACGGACCGGGGCTGAAGGACCGGAGTTCACGGCTTGTGCCTGGCGTGGTCATCGAGCCAACGAGCGGCGCGGGATTGGCCGACGGCGTCGGCCGCTGCAATCCTCGAGAAGCACGGGATGAGTTACGATTCCGCACGCCGGGCCGTACGCGAAGAGGTCGCCTACTTTGAATAGACACCATGACCATTCCAAAGCGAAGCGTGCGAAGGCGGGCTGATCGGGTTATGCACGCCATTCTCTTCGACATCGACGGAACCCTGCTGGAGTCCACCGCGGTCGACGCGCAGTTGTACGAAGAATCCGTGCGCACCGTGCTGGGCGACGTCCGCCTGCGCCCCGACTGGAACGACTACGTCCACGTCACCGATTCCGGGTTGCTGCGCGAGATCCTCGTCGACAACGGCATCGCCTACACCGCCGAGCTGGAAGACCGGGTGCGTTCGACATTCGTGGCGCTGGTCGACGCGCACATCCAGGCGAGCGGTCCGTTCCAGGAGATTCCCGGCGCGCGACGGTTCGTGGAAGAGCTCAATGGCAGCGCCACACACGCCGTCGCCTTCGCCACCGGCGGCTGGGGCGCGACCGCGCGGCGCAAGCTGCAGAGCGCGGGGTTTGACGTCGCCGCCGTTGCCCTGCGGTCCTCGGACGACGCGATCCGGCGCGTGGACATCATGGCGGCCGCGCTGCAGGCGCTCGGTGTGGACTTCGAGTCCGTCACGTATTACGGTGACGCGGCCTGGGACGAGCGGGCCTGCCGGGACCTCGGCTGGCACTTCCAGGCCGTCGGACCGCGGCTCGGCGGGATCATGGAGTTCGTGCTGGGCGACGAGCGCGCAGATCCACCGCACGCCGGTACGGCGCGGCGGACCACTCCGACGGGATTCGTCAAGGGTTCTACGTAGGGCGGGTGTCGCAGCGGGTCCGCGACCACCGAAAGTCTGCCGGCACCGTCGAACGTCAGCTCCTGGAATCGGCCGTCGTGTCGGCCGCGGCAAGAGCGGCGTCGGTGAATTGCCGTGCCGCTGCTGAAAGGGCGTTCGTCCGATGCACGACGGCGAGGGCCGCGCTTCCCGCGTAACCCTCGATCGTCCGGTAGACCACGTTCGGCAGGCTGATTGCCGCGAGCGAGGCGGGGGCCAGCACCACGCCGTAGCCCGCGGCGGCCATCGCCAGTGCCGCGATGAAGTCGCGCACGCGGTGGGCGATGCGCGGCTCGAAGCCGCCGCGGGCGCCGAGCGCGGCGAGCTGCTCGGCGAAGCCGGCGCTCTCGTCGAACTGCGGCACGATGAAGGCCTCGCGTGCGAGCGCGGCGAGCGTGACGCGTCGGCGGGCGAGGGGATGGTTCGTGGCCACGGCGCCCAGCAGCGCATCGCGATGCACGATGGCGGCACGCAGGCCCGCGGGGTAGGTGGGCCTGGGGCGCAGGAACCCGACGTCGAGCAGTCCGGTGCGCAGGGCCTCGAGCTGGCGCGGGGTCTCCATCGGCACGAGCTGCACCTGCACGTCGGGGTGCTGCGCGCGGTACCGCTCCAGCGTGCGCGGCAGTGCGCCGCTGAGCACGGCCGAGACGACGTAGCCGACCTCGATGCGCCCGAGTTCGCCGCGCGCCGCGCGGCGCGCCGTGGTCTCGGCACGCTCGAGCTGCGAGAGCGCGAGCCGGGCCTCGTCCAGCAGCGCGGCGCCGGCCTCGGTGAGCGTCACGGCCGAGCGGCGCGCCCGGTTGAGCAGGCGCGCACCCAGGGTGCGTTCGAGCGCCTGGATCTGGCGGCTCAGGGCCGACTGGGCCATCGCCAGCCGCTCGGCGGCGCGACCGAAATGCCGCTCCTCGGCGACGGCGACGAAGCAGCGCAGGGGCAGGGATTCGAGCACGGGATCATTGATCCCATAATCGCATCAAAAAAGCAATTTAAATCATTGACCGCAAATAAACTCCGGTGCTGTAATCCGGGGCCTTACGTCCTTCGATGGGGTCCCCGGGACATGTCCAGCTCACCCAAGGCTTCCAAGGCCGCGCCCTTCGACTGGAGCGATCCGTTCCGCCTCGACGAGCAGCTCAGCGAGGACGAGCGGCTGGTGCGCGATGCGGCCCGCAGCTACGCCCAGGAGCAGCTGCTGCCGCGCGTCACCGAGGCCTACCTCAACGAGCACACCGATCCGGCGATCTTCCGCGAGTACGGCGCGCTCGGGCTGCTGGGCATCACGCTGCCGGCCGAGTACGGCGGCGCCGCGGCGTCGTACGTCGCCTATGGCCTGGTGGCGCGCGAGGTCGAGCGCGTCGACTCGGGCTACCGCTCGATGATGAGCGTGCAGTCGTCGCTGGTGATGCATCCCATCTACGCCTTCGGCAGCGAGCCGCAGCGCCGCAAGTACCTGCCGAAGCTCGCCACCGGCGAGTGGATCGGCTGCTTCGGCCTCACGGAGCCGGGTGCCGGTTCCGACCCGGCGGGCATGCGCACGCGCGCCGAGAAGGTCGCCGGCGGCTACCGCCTCACCGGTTCCAAGACCTGGATCACCAACGCGCCGATCGCCGACGTGTTCGTCGTCTGGGCGAAGTCGGCGGCGCACGAGGGTGCGATCAAGGGCTTCATCCTCGAGCGCGGCATGAAGGGGCTCACCGCGCCGAAGATCGGCGGCAAGCTCTCGCTGCGCGCCTCGATCACCGGCGAGATCGTCCTCGATGGCGTCGAGGTGCCGGAGGATCATCTGCTGCCGGGCGTCAGCGGGCTCAAGGGCCCGTTCGAGTGCCTGAACCGCGCGCGCTACGGCATCGCCTGGGGCGCGATGGGCGCCGCAGAAGACTGCTGGCAGCGCGCGCGCAACTACGGCATGGAGCGCATCCAGTTCGGCCGGCCGCTGGCGCAGACGCAGCTCTTCCAGAAGAAGCTCGCCGACATGCAGACCGAGATCGCGCTCGGGCTCCAGGCCTGCCTGCGCGTCGGCCGGCTGTTCGATTCCGGGCAGGCGACGCCCGAGATGATCTCGCTGATCAAGCGCAACAACGCCGGCAAGGCGCTCGACATCGCGCGCGCCGCGCGCGACATGCACGGCGGCAACGGCATCCAGAGCGAATACCACGTCATCCGCCACGCGCAGAACCTCGAGACGGTCAACACCTACGAGGGCACGCACGACGTGCACGCCCTCATCCTCGGGCGCGCGCAGACCGGCCTGCAGGCCTTCTCCTGAGCGAGGCGGGTGCCGGCGTGGGCGCACCGCTCGCGGGACTGAAGGTCGTCGAACTGGCGCGCATCCTCGCCGGGCCGTGGATCGGCCAGACGCTCGCCGATCTCGGCGCCGACGTCATCAAGGTCGAAGCGCCCGAGGGCGATGACACGCGCCGCTGGGGTCCGCCGTTCGTGCCGGGTGCCGACGGCGCATCGCTCGACGCCGCGTACTTCCACGCCTGCAACCGCGGCAAGCGCTCGGTCGTCGCCGACCTGCGCGATGCGGGCGAGCGCGCACGCGTGCTGCAGCTCGTCGACGGCGCCGACGTGCTGGTCGAGAACTTCCGCGTCGGTGGTCTCGCGAAGTACGGTCTCGACTACGCGGCACTCGCCGCGCGCAACCCGCGCCTGGTGTACTGCTCGGTCACGGGCTTCGGCCAGGACGGACCCTACGCCGAACGCGCCGGCTACGATGCCATGATCCAGGCGATGTGCGGCCTGATGGACCTCACCGGCGAGCCGGACGGCGCGCCGCAGAAGATCGGCGTCGCGCTGGTCGACATCATGACGGGCCTGTACGGCACCATCGCGATCCAGGCGGCGCTCGCGCAGCGCGCGCGCACCGGCCGCGGCCAGCACATCGACATGGCGCTGCTCGACGTCGGCGTCGGCGTGCTCGCCAACCAGGCGCTCAACTACCTGGTCTCGGGCGAGGTGCCGCGGCGGCTCGGCAACGCGCACCCGAACATCGTGCCCTACCAGGCCTTCGCCGTGGCCGACGGCAACATCATGCTCGCGGTGGGGAACGACGCGCAGTTCCGGCGCCTGTGCGAGGTGCTGGGCCAGCCGCAGCTCGCCGACGATGCGCGCCATGCCAGCAACGCCGCGCGCGTCGGCGCCCGCGCGGAGCTGGTGCCGCGGCTCGCGGCCCTGCTGGCCGGCTGGCAGCGCGACGAACTGCTGGCACGCCTCGAGTCGCTCGGCGTGCCGGCCGGGCCGATCAACACCGTGGCCGATGTGTTCCGCGACCCGCAGGTGCGCCATCGCGGCCTCGTGTGTGAGCTGCCTGCGCCGGAGGTGGTGGGTGGCCGGCTGCCCTCGGTGCGCACGCCGATCCG
>JAXMGR010000031.1:0-15508 GCA_046352935.1 Steroidobacteraceae bacterium | reverse complement strand
GGCTCGATTTCGGGTGACGGAGACGGGAAGCATTGCGGAGCTTCATACAGCAACGCCGCAGAACCACTACTTCGCAAGTCACCTTGCGGCAGCGGTACGGACCTGGGTGCTTACTAATCAGTTCGTAAGTAGGGGGACATTCCGAGGGAGCTTTGCTATGCTTAGGCATGGCCAAGGCAGATGCGCGCAAGCTCGACCACTCGACGCTGGAGGCGATCCGTGTTCGCGCCGTCCAGCAGGTGCAATCCGGCGAGAGTCCCGAGGTGGTGATCCGCGCTTTGGGGTTCTCCAGGCGCTGCATCTATAGCTGGTTGGCGATGTACCGCGCGGGCGGTTGGGGCGCGCTCAAGGCGAAGCCGATTGCCGGACGCCCGCGCACGCTCTCGGCGCGCGATCTGCAGTGGCTCTACCGCACGGTGACGGGCAAGAACCCGCTGCAGCTGGGTTTCCCGTTTGCGTTGTGGACGCGCGCCATGATTGCCCAGCTGATTCGGGAGCGCACGGGCAAGCGTCTGAGCCTGGTCTCGGTGGGGCGACTCCTGGCGCAGCTGGGCCTGACGTGCCAGAAGCCGCTGTGGCGTGCCTATCAGCAGGACGGCTCGCGGGTCGAGCAGTGGCTGCGGAAGGAGTTCCCGCGGATCCGGGCGCGGGCGAAGAAGGAGAAGGCGCAGATTTACTTCGAAGACGAGTCCGGCCTGCGCTCGGACTTCCATGCCGGGAGCACCTGGGCCGAGCGCGGCAAGACGCCCGTGGTACGCGTGACCGGCCAGCGCTTCAGCCTGAACATGATCTCCGCCATCAGTCCTCGGGGCGAGTTGCGGTTCATGGTGGTGAAAGGGGGCGTCGGGGCCAAGGTCTTCATCACGTTCCTGAAGCGTCTCGTACACGGTCAGCGTCGCCCGCTATTCCTGATCGTCGATGGGCATCCAGCGCACCGCGCCAAGCGAGTCAAGCAATACGTCGAGTCGCTCGGCGGGAGGCTACGTCTGTTCTTCCTGCCGCCTTACTCTCCGGAGCTGAATCCCGATGAGCTCGTGTGGAATGACGTGAAGAACAACGCGGTGGGCCGCATGCGTGTCGAGAAGCCCGCGGATCTGCACCGCGCCGTCGTCGGTCGGCTGCGGTACTTGCAGAAGAGTCCAGCTCGTGTGCGCAGCTTCTTCCGGGCACCGGAGACTCGCTACGCAGCCTAAGACGTGAAGCTACTAATGTACTGGTTAGTAGTCCGGCGATACGCAATGGGCAGCCAGTTTCGACCAGCTGCACGTTCGTTATGGAGTTCACGCTGAAGGGCTAGTGCTGTGGCCTAACTTCCGGTTCGACCGCACGGGCGGCGGGTGGCTTCGGTAAGCTCAGGGAGGGTCGATGATTGGGATAAAGCGGCTTCGTTCGGTGTTCCCCCACTCGCCGCCCGGCGGTCAGCCGGGGCGTTAGGCCGCATGACCACGCTTGTTTTGCTCCCCGGCATGGATGGAACTGGCGAACTGTTTCAGCCTCTGCTCGAAGCTCTGGGATCAAGGCCGGTCACGGTCGTCGTGGCCTACCCGGCAACCGAGCCATTGACGTACGCTGAACTTGAATCAGTCGTTCGGGACAAGCTACCGCCAGTGTAAACAGGCGTGCAATTCTGACCAGGTTCGGGGTGTAACCGGCGTGCAAAATTGACCACCCCGTACCCTGCCTGATCCGACGAGGGTCAGGCGGGGGAGACTGGGGTGCTGTGCGTGGAGACGATCGGGAAGATCCGCCGACGGCGGCTGGTGCAGGGTGAGTCGATCAGCGCGATTGCGCGGGATCTGAGGCTCTCGAGGAACACGGTCAAGCGGGCGCTGCGGGCGGAAGGGGCGGCGTTCGAGTACCACCGCCGCGTGCAACCCAAGCCCAAGCTCGGGCCATACCTGGAGAAGCTGGAGGGGTGGCTGCAGGCGGAGCAGCAGCTGCCGATGCGCGAGCGGCGCACGGCGCAGCGGCTGTACGAGGCGCTGCAGCTCGAGGGGTATACGGGCGCAGTCGATGGGGTGCGCCGCTACGTCAAGCGGTTTGAGGCCGCGCGCCGGCCACCGGTGGGCGCGTTCATCCCGCAGAGCTTCGATCCGGGCGAGGCCTACCAGTTCGACTGGAGCCACGAGCACGTCCTCATCGGCGGCGAGGAGCAGATCGTCAAGGTTGCACACCTGCGGCTGTGCCACAGCCGCGCGTTCTTCCTGGTGGCTTATCCGCGCGAGAGCCAGGAGATGGTGTTCGACGCGCATGCGCGCGCGTTCGCGTTCCTGGGCGGGGTGCCGCGGCGCGGGATCTACGACAACTTAAAGCCCGCGGTGGACGCGATCTTCACCGGGCGGGAGCGGCGGTATAACCGCCGCTTCCTCGTCATGTGCAACCACTACCTGGTGGATCCGACGGCGTGCACGCCGGCCTCTGGCTGGGAGAAGGGGCAGGTGGAGAACCAGGTCGGGAACGTGCGCGAGTGGGTGTTTACGCCGAAGCTGTGCTTCGCGACGCTCACGGAGCTGAACGAGCACTTGGCCGAGCGCTGCCGGCAGCTGGCGCGCGAGCGATCGCACCCGGAGGAGCCGGGGCGGCGGATCGAGGCGGTGTGGGGCGAGGAGCGATCGGCGCTGCGCGCGATGCCGGTGCCGTTCGATGGCTATGCCGAGAAGACGGTGCGCGTATCGAGCACCTGCCTCGTGCACTTCGAGCGCAACCGCTACAGCGTCGAGTGCCGCTCGGTCGGCCGGGTCGTGAGCGTGCGCGCCTATGCCGAGCGCATCGCGATCTGCTGCGACGGGCAGATCGTGGGCGAGCATCCGCGCTGCTTCGAGCGCGGCCGGACGCTGTACAACCCGTGGCATTACGTGGAGGCGCTCGGGCGCAAGCCCGGAGCGCTGCGCAACGGGGCGCCGTTCAAGGACTGGAACCTGCCTGGAGCCATGACGCGGCTGCGCGAGCGCCTGGCGAAGCATGCCGATGGTGACCGGCAGTTCGTCGACGTGCTCTCGATGGTGGCGATCTACGGCTTGGAGGCCGTGACCGAGGCCTGTGCGATCGCCCTGGAGGAACAGGTCGTGAGCAGCGCGCACGTGGTGAACCTGCTGCATCGGGCGGCAGAGCCGGAGCGGCCGGCGCCGCTCCAGGTCCCCGAGGCACTGAAGCTGCGCTGCGAGCCCGCGGCCAACTGCGATCGCTACAACCAGCTGCTGCGCCCGCTGCGGCTGATCGAGTCCGTCAACCCGACATCGGAGGATGTGCATGCAGACCCAACTGATCGAACAGATGAAGCGCCTGCGCCTGCGGGGCATGGCCAACGCGCTGGAGGAGAGCCTGGGGGCGTTGAGCCAGAAGAAGCTCGCCCCCACGAGCTGGCTCGCTCAGCTCCTGCAGGCTGAGCTCGCCGAGCGCCAGGCGAGCTCCTACCACTACCAGCTGCGACTGGCACGCTTCCCCATGCCGCGCGATCTCGACAGCTTCGACTTCGCCGAGTCTACCGTCAACGAGACGCAGATCCGCCAGCTCCACTCCGGCGAGTACCTCACGACGGCGCGCAACATCGTGCTGGTCGGCGGCACGGGCACGGGCAAGACGCACCTGGCCACATCGCTCGGGCGGGCGGCCATCAAGCAGGGCAAGCGCGTACGCTTCTACAGCGTCGTGGACTTGGTCAACCAGCTCGATGCCGAGAAGCGCGCGGGGCATGCCGGGCGACTGACCGGGCGCCTGCTCTACCAGGATGCCATCATCCTCGATGAGCTCGGCTACCTGCCGTTCGCCCAGGACGGCGGTGCGTTGCTGTTCCACCTGATCAGCAAGCTCTACGAACGCGTGTCGTTGATCGTGACCACCAACCTCACGTTCGGGGAGTGGAGCAGCGTGTTCGGGGACGCCAAGATGACCACGGCCCTGCTGGATCGGCTCACACATCGTTGCGAGATCATCGAGACCGGCAACGACAGCTACCGGTTCAAGAAGAGATCCTGAAGTCTGCCGCTACCGCGGCAGACCGGGCTGCGGCTAAAGCCGTTACGCGAAACCCCAAATCCCGACCCCGAAACCGCCGCTTCCCCTGGTCAATGTTGGGCGCCGGTAGCTGGTCAGTCTTGGACGCCTGTTGACAGGGTTAGCAGCGGCGCGTCTTCATCGACGCGCCCGCCGACACAATCTCTCAATCCAGTGAATAGGTGGGATGGCCCGCGAGTGTATCGGCCACCGCGTCTCCCATTTGGGACTGACGGTCGCCACGTGCGCAGCGGTCGAACTCAAACAGCGAGACTTATCGGGGGAACCCGCAGCAAATTCTGCAAACATCAACTCAGACAGCCAGCTGCCTGCTGACGGGTCGTTCCCTAACGCGGCTTCGGCCGATTGTGTTCATCGACCAGGATGATTGCCGGTCGATACGTCTTGAGTTCTTCCTCGCTGTAGCTGGAGTACGCCGTGATGATCAGCACGTCGCCCACCAGCGCCTTGCGCGCTGCGGCCCCATTCAGCGAAATCTCGCCACTTCCGGGAGTTGCCCTAATGACGTACGTACTGAATCGCTCGCCGTTATTGACGTTGTAGATCTCGATGTACTGGAATTCGCGAATCCCAGACGCCTCCAGCAGATTCGCGTCGATCCCGCACGATCCTTCGTAATGCAAGTCTGCCTGCGTGACACGCACACGGTGCAGTTTGGCTTGCAGCATGGTCTTTAACACCGGCATGAGCTCCAGGTATTGCGGTCAATGTTGGGCCGAACCGCCGCAGGATACCATCGAGCGAAGTACTTTTCGTCTTCAGTGGCCACCCGAGAGCGACGCCCACGACGCTGCCGTGCACCTGAAATAGAGGTGTCCGAAGCGATTCGCTGTCGTGCAACGAGCGAAGACATTCTTGGCCGACGATTCCAGACGGAGATCGGAAGGAATTGGAGGGCGGGATGGTCAGTGGGTGAATAGGCTATCACGTCGTGCTCGCCGTCAAGGACGAGTGCGAGGACGCACTCGCCCCCATTGGGCGGTCTTTGATGAGATGGACGCCTCCCGCCGGCGATGGCACAAGATTTGCCACGCGGTGGTATCGATAACCAACTCACAAGAGGGGAGTCCGTGATGCAAGCGACAACTGTCGGTGTGGATATCGCGAAGAACTGCTTTCAGGTGGCCGAGGCCGATGCGCGATACCGGCTGATCGAGCGAAAACGGCTGACGCGCCTGCAATTCTCGAGGTGGATGGGGAACCATCCTCCGTGTCAGGTGGTCATGGAGGCCTGCGGGTCTGCGCACCATTGGGCGCGAGTGCTCAAGGGCTACGGTCACCAGGTGAAGCTGCTGCCAGCGCAGCACGTGCGAGCGTACGTACGCCGAAACAAGACGGATGCCGCAGATGCGGAGGCGCTCGTTGAGGCCTCGAGATCAGGGGAAATCCGATCGGTCGAAGTGAAGTCGGTTGATCAACAGGTCTTACAGCAGCTGCACCGAGCTCGTACCCAATGGCAGGCCGCGCGGGTGGCGCGGATTAACAGCTTGCGTGGCATGTTGCGAGAATTCGGCATCGACATTCCCCAGGGCGCGGTGCGTGGGATTGCAGCGATTCGAGAAGCACTTGAGGTCGCCGACAACGGGTTGCCGGACCTGCTACGCCCGATCGTCGAGCAGCTGCTCCAGGAAATCGAGGAATCCGCTCAGCGTATGAAGGATGTCGAGCGTTCGCTCCAGAACTTAACCGCTGAAGATGCGACAGTGCAGCGCCTGCAACAGATCCCCGGAGTCGGATTGCTTACCTCGACTGCGCTTCGCGCAGCGATAAGCGACATTCATCGGTTCCGCTCCGGCCGCTATATGGCGAGCTGGCTCGGCTTGACTGCACGCGAACACTCGTCGGGTGAGACGCGCCGTCTGGGGCCGATCAGTAAGCGAGGAGACGTGTATTTGCGGACTCTGTTCGCACACGGCGCGCGCTCGGCGCTGCGAGTAGCCAAAGCAGTCGCAAAGAGAGGCCTGCAGCTCGATCGGCTGCGTCGCTGGGCGCTTGAGACCGAGAAACGCATCGGCCACAACAAGGCAGTGATCGCGCTGGCGAACAAGCTGGCACGTATTGCATGGGCGACCTGGAAGCACGAACGCGCGTTCGAGGGAAATTGGATGAGTGTCGCAGCCTAACGCACAGAACTCGGTTTGTTGTTGAGATCCTCCTTGTCAGCTGCAAGCAAATATCATCGCTTCATGTTGAGCGGAACGGCCGTTGGCGCGGTTAAGCCGGAAGGATCGTTAGCCTTCGAGGCATCGTCTTTGATTGGCTCCGCGCCGGCGACTCTCATGATGTCCAGGGTGCTTTCGTAAGTCACCCAACAACAGGACGGATACACGGCTGCAGCCGATATCCGCTGGGCACGATGCGATCATGACTACGAAATCAGCTGAAGGAGGCTCAGAGCGAAAGTACCCAAGACAGGAGAGGAGAGGGGAGGGCGGGATGACCTGACTGGGGCGAGCGTATCACGACGTGCTCGCCGTCAAGGACGAGGGTGAGGACACCCTCGCCGCCTTCGGCGGTCTTCTGCGCTGCCAGGTCGGCGAGCAAGTCGTGAGTTGAAAACTTATCTTGCGGTCGGCGTCCATACACGATCCTTGACCGCTGCGCGCGTCGTGATTCCGGGCCCGCGGGCCATCCCGCCCAAGGATCCGGAGTCCTATCATGTCTAAGCCCACGTTGCTGATTTGCGATGAACAGTCGGGTGCCCTGCACGCTCGGCGACCCTGAAGAAGTTCTGGAGGCCGCACGCACGATCCTCACCCGTCGGGTGCGTCGCGGTACCCGTCTTGAGTCCCCCGCGCAGTCCGGGATTATTTGGCCCTGTCGCTGTCTGAGAGGCCGCACGAGATCTTCGGGATCATCTATCTCGATAACCGCCATCGCGTCATTGAGTGGCAGGAGCTCTTTCGGGGCACGATCGACGGTGCGACGGTCCATCCGCGCGAGGTCGTGAAAGAGGCGCTCTCCCGAAACGCTGCGGCGTGCATCTTGGTCCACAACCATCCGAGCGGCGTTGCCGAACCCAGCCAGGCGGATGAACTCATCACCCGTCGATTGAAGGAGGCATTGGCGCTTGTCGAGATCCGCGTGCTCGATCACCTGATCGTCGCCGGTGGCTCGATTGAAAGCCCTGGCCGAGAAGGGGCTTATCTGAAGCTCCGAAGCGGCGGTAGGTCACTCGACTTGCCGCCGCTTCGTCTTTGTTGCGGCGCCACTGGTATACACCGGGTGACGGCGACGGCCTTGCAAAGCACGGTTGCCGTGAGTTAGCGTAATTGCACGGCAGGTTACTGGCGCGTTGATGGGTCACCATCGGGGAGCCTGCTCGTGGACTGCCGCGCGCCTGGGCACACGTGTTCAATCACCTAACGGCCCAGGAGAGTCCATGAGCCCCTATTCTGCCGCGCTTCGCGCCTTCGATCCCGTCATTGCCAAAGCCATCGAGAACGAAGAGCGTCGCCAGTCGACGACCGTCAATCTCGTTGCCTCGGAGAACTACACCCACCCCGAAGTCCTCGCAGCGAGCGCCAGCGTCCTCACGGACAAGTACGCGGAGGGGTATCCCGGTAAGCGCTACTACGCCGGGCAGCGCTACTACGACGAGATCGAAAATCTCGCCATCGCTCGCGCCAAAGAGGTATTCCGCGCCGAGCACGCGAACGTGCAACCTTTAAGTGGTTCGCCGATGAATCAGGCGGTGTACTTCGGGCTGCCGAGCCCGGCGACACGATTCTGGCGATGGACTTGAGCCACGGCGGCCACCTGACCCATGGCGATCCCGTCTCACACATCGGCAAGACATTCCGGTTCGAGCGCTATCGAACCTGTAACGAGCGCGGCGACATCGACTTCGATGCGCTGCTGGCCCAGGCGCGGGCCTGCAAGCCCCGGATGATCCTGTGCGGACACTCCTCTTACCCCCGCGAACTCGACTACGGCGCGTTCAAGCGTGTAGCGGACGATGTCGGCGCACTCACCATGGCCGATGTATCGCACGTGGGCGGACTGATCGCCGGAGGTGCGCTGCGCAATCCCGTTGACGATGGCTTCGATGCCGTGACCCTGACCACCCACAAGACGCTGCGCGGCCCTCGTGGCGGGCTGATCCTCTGCCGCAAGGAGCATGCGGGCGCGATCGACAAGTCGGTGTTCCCTGGGCTTCAGGGCGGGCCGCACATGCACAGCGTCGCCGGCGTGGCGATCGCTTTGAAGAAAGCCCAGTCGCCGGAATTTCAGCACTACGTACGACAAGTACTGGTCAACGCCCAGGCCCTCGCGTCGGCACTGCTGGCTCGAGGGGTCACGCTCATTACCGGCGGCACCGACAATCACCTGCTGGTCGCGAACGTCAAGGCGACCTACGACCTCGATGGCGATATTGCACAGCGACGACTCGAAAGTGCGGGCCTGGTGACGAACAAGCAGATCATCCCCGACGACACGCTGAGGCCAATGCGACCGAGCGGCATTCGGCTGGGCTCGCCTGCGTGCACCGCCAGGGGAATGACGGCCGCGGTGATGGCCCAGATCGCCGAATGGATCGATCAGGCGGTTCGAGCCGACAGCGGGACGGTGCATGCTACGGTGGCGCGCGACGTTGCAGAGTTGTGCAAGCAATACCCGATCCCAACGCTCGTTGGATCGGATCACTACGGCCAGGAGCGGAGTGTGGCGGGCCGACGGGCTGCTGGCGGGGCCGGAAGGCGCGCGGATCGTTGGTCGATTTGAGGCGAGGCCTGCGTCCTTTCCTCCCACTGGGGCTGCAGACGACTTGCTCCGCGGACGAACGACGCCGGATCCGGTGAGGACAGTCGGCCTCACCAATCTGCGCTGACAAGAAGCTTCTCTTGAGCCAAGAAGCGGTGGCGGGTTGTCCGACTCGCCGCCGCTTCTTCCTTTGCCCTCGCGCCACCACGATGCACCGGGTAGACGAGAAGACGAAGACGGGAAGGAGAAGAGGAGGGAGCAAGAGGGCGGGATGACCTGACTGGGGCGAGCGTATCACGGCGTGCTCGCCGTCAAGGACGAGTGCGAGGACGCACTCGCCGCCTTGCGGCGGTCTTCGATCCTTGACCGCTGCGCGCGCCGTGATCCCCGTGACGCGGGCATCCCGCCCAAGAACGATCACGAGGAGTCTCTCCATGAACACGGTTGCATCCTTCGCGGTTCCCTCTCGCGCCAATGCGTTCCAGCGTGCCCTGTCGACCGATGACATTCGGGTGCTGGCGCCGGCGGTGTTCGCCCCGTCGGCTCACGAGCGCATGAGCCCGAAGTACACCTTCATCCCCACCGAGCGGGTCCTGAACGGGCTCCTGCAGGCAGGGTTCGTCCCGGTAGACGCCCGGCAGACCCACACCCGGCGCAATCACCCGACGTACGCCCGGCACATCGTGCGGCTGCGGCGGCGGTTCGAGACTGTGGACCTTCGGGACGCCATCCCGGAGGTGGTGTTCCTCAACAGCCACGACGGGACCAGCGCCTACCAGATCCGGTTGGGGCTCTACCGGGTGGTGTGCACGAATGGCCTCATCGTCTCCCGAGGCGCTTTCCCGGCCTGGTGCGTGTCGCACCGCGGGGACATCGTCGATGAGGTCGTGGCCGGCGCCCTGGAGATGTCCGAGCGGTTCGAGCAGCTGGCGCTTCGAGTCGAGCGGATGGAAGGACGGCTCTTGGCCAAAGACGAGCATGTAAACGGGCGTCGAAATTTGACCATGCGGGGGTGCAACGCGAACCACCCCACGTGGTCGTAATTGCCTGATTAGCGGGGCGAAAATCGATCTGCGCCTTGGTCACGATTGCATGCCGGTTCCTCCGGATTGCTGGCCAATCGAGGATGCCGGTTGACAGGCCGCGAACCACTGAGACTTGCTTTACTGGTCCCCCGGGGCTCAATCCGCGTTCGCGGCGGTGGTCCTGGTGGCCACGACCTGGGCGGCCACGCCTGCGATGACGACGGGAATGAGCAGGCCCAGGAACAGTTCGCGCTGTCCGAGGCCACTGTCGAGCAGCCGGCCAAGCACCCAGGGTGACAGGATCGCGCCGATGCGCCCGGTCGTCACCGCTGCGCCGAGGCCCGTCGACTTACCGTGTTCAGGGTACAACGCGGGCGTCAGCGCGAAGAGCAGGAGCAGGCCTCCCATGACCGCCAACCCCACCATCGCCATGCTCGCGAAGGCGCCGGCCACGCCGCCGGACAGCGCGAAGGTCAGGAAAGCTCCGACCATGCCGGCGTAGGCAAGGAAGAAGGAGAGCCGATACCGGCGCAGATCCAGCAGCGTTGCCAGGATCAGGACGCCGACGATCGTGGCAGCCGACATGGCGCTCGTCGCCGCGCCGACCTGGCCCGGGCTCAGGCCCCGGTCGGAGAGCAGTGTCGGTGCCCAGCCGGACATCATGTAGAAAATGAAGGACGTGCAGAAGCACGCGATCCAGAGTGCAATCGTCGTACCGTGGCGACCACCGCCGAGTAGTACCTGGAGCGGCGTCGCCTGCCTGGCCGGGGTCTTCTCCATATTGGCCGACCGCGGGAGCACGCGATAGGCGATCGGCAATACCGCCAGGGCCGACAGGGCGCCACCCACGAACATGTATTGCCAGTGCAGGCGCGTGCCCATCACGGCCAGCAGCGCGGCGCCGATGAGTCCGCCAACGCTCCCGCCGCAGTTCACCAGCGAGATGATGCGCGAGCGATTCCCGGCGGTGCTGATGTCGGCCGCAATGGCCATCAGGTTCGGATAGACGAGGCCGATGCCCGCGCCGGTCAGGAACCGCACGGCCAGCAGGCCGTCGATCTGCCGCACGCCGATGGTCAATGCCGAGAACACGGCGATCGTCCACAGTCCCGCTATCACCACACGCCGCCGGCCCACGCGGTCTCCCAGCACGCCACCGATGGTCGCGCTGAGGGCAAACCCGGCCATCATCAGCGAGACGGCCAGACCGAATGCGGAGCGGCTCAGCCCGAGCCCGTGGATCATCGATGGCCCGGCCAACCCCATGGCGGCGAGGTCGAAACCCTCGCACATCGAGATCAGACAGCAGGCCAGAACCTGCACTACGGGTGTTCGATGACCTGTTGGCACGAATCCATCCGGAGCAAATTGTGGTTACCAGCTGCCGACGTCAGGCGTACCGGCCGCCGTATTCCTTATTCAGCTTAGGCAGCAGCACGCGCAGGTTCGAGTACTCCTCGATGTTGTGGCGCAGGGCACCCTTGGGTGCCTCGGCCGGTGCGCGGACGCCCGGCGGGAGCATGCACTTGGGGCGGCCGTCGACGAACGCGTAGCCCATCCAGAAGCGCGTGCGGTACTCGACGCCGCCAGGGATCTCGCGCACGAAATGCACCATGACCAGCGGCTTGGACGGTACGTCGGCGGGGGCACCGGCCAGCTTC
Organism: Steroidobacteraceae bacterium; assembly: GCA_046352935.1. Classification (GTDB taxonomy): domain Bacteria; phylum Pseudomonadota; class Gammaproteobacteria; order Steroidobacterales; family Steroidobacteraceae; genus CAYWMY01. Next base: position 4,104 of record JAXMGR010000031.1, on the reverse strand, counting down.
TGCCAGATCTGCCCGCCGACCACCGTGCCGACGTTGGGTGCGCGGAACCGCGCCATGTCGAAGCCGAGTTGCTCCGGCGTCATGAAGCTGATCGTGATGTCGGAGGGGCCGCCTTCGCCGACGTCCTCCAGCACGTAGTGCGTGATGCCCTGGAACTTCAGCCGCGGCGGCCGCGAGGGATCGAGGATCTTCGCGCGATCCGCCTCCGAAACGCGCGCGCCATAGTGGCTCGGCGGGTACCAGATCATGTAGCGCAGGTCCTCGAGGCCGTGCCACCCGTACCACCAATCGATCATGTCGACGGTGATGCCGGGCATCGGCACGTTGAGTGAAGCATAACCTGCGCCGTTGGGCAGGATGCACCACCCCGTTTCGACCTCGAGATAGCCGGGGTCGAGCAGGTCGTTGATGTGCTCCGGCAGCAGCGCCTTCGCGGGGTCGATCGGCCGGTCAAAGGATGCCTTGGCGATCAGCGTCGGATCCGGTGGCGCCATCGGCTCGAGGTAGTACCTGGAATAGGGCCTGGACTTCTCCGCGGCAGTGAGATCTCGGGGCTGGACCACTTTGGTGGGCTCCTTGCTGGGAATTCAGGTGCGCGAGCGTGCGGCCTTGCGAGCCATCAGCTTGCCCGCAAGCTTCATCAGCGACGGCGATCCCGTGGCAGCCAGTACGGCGCGTTCGATGGGCGCGGCGATCCAGCGGCTCGGCGGAGGCAGACCGCCGGCACGCTCTTCGCGACCCATCGCCGGGTTCACCGAGCAGCGGACCGGCATGTTCATCATCAGCCGGCGCAGGCACAGGTTGTCACGGTCGCAGACGCGGATATCCGCGATCCGGCCGGTCCGCACCTTGTTCGGATAGTCGGGGTCGGCCAGCATCGGGCGCGCGAGCATGACGAGATCCGCATGGCCGCCGGTGATGGCGCGGGCAGCGTTGAGCGGATCGTGGAACCCCGGCAGCAGCAGCGGCACGGACAACGCACGCTTGAACGGGCTCGCCGTCCCCTCGCGAACGATGTCGCCGTCCTGCACCGACATGCCGACATCCATCGTCTCGTAGCAGCCGTCCGAGAGCGCGACGTAGTCGACTCCGGCCTGCTGCGCCATCAGCGCGATGGCGGCGTAATCGACAGGCCCCTGGCCGTCCGGGAGGTGTTCGTTCGCGATGATGCGCAGCCCAAGAGGATAGCCGCTGCCGACGGCCGAGCGGATCGAGCGGACCATGTCGGTCAGGATGCGCGCCCGGTTCTGTGGCGATCCGCCGTACTCGTCGGTCCGCGAGTTCGTCCGCGGCGAGAGGAAGGAAGCGGTGAAGTAGCTCATGTGGGCAGCTATTTCCACGCCATCCCATCCGGCCTTCTGCGCGCGTGCCGCGGCGGCAACCGTTTCTTCCTGGAGCTGGAGGATGTCGGCGCGCGTGGCTTCGGTAGCCTTGGGCGTGGTTCGGCCACCGGGGACGATCAGGCCTCGCGGAAAACGGTTCTCCGGAATGACGACGCCATTCGGGCTCGCGGAGATGTTGGGTCGATTCGGCGTCGGCTTGCCCATCCGCCCAAAACCCACCATGAGTTCGGCAAAGATCGGCGTTGCATGCGCATGCACTGCGTCGGCGAGCTGGCTCAGCCCCGGGAGGTACTCGTCGCGATCCATCCGTAGTACCGGCTGGAACGGCGATTCCTCGAAGGCGCGCCCCGTGGCCACCGATCCCCCGGCGATGATCAGCCCGATTCCGCCCTTGGCCCTGGCGACCAGGAAGGCTCGGGTCTGCTCGCTTGACCGTCCATCGCGGAGGGGTGCCAGCACGGCCATTGGACCCATGACGAGTCGGTTGGACAGCGTCAGGCCACCGATCTTCACCGGCTCGAACAAGGCGCCGGTCAGGCTATCCGACTCGCTCATGGCTGCTCCCCTCCGACGCACGCTGCCTCGCCAGGCCATCGCGTCATCACGCCCGGCGCTGGCAATTTCCGCATTGGCTGGAGACGTTCCTCCCGCTTGACGGTTGTGGTGCGTCGGATGAATCATAGGGCTCATCCTACGAACCATCAAGCCGGGTCGAGGGTTTGCCGCCCCGCCTGCATGCGTCACCGGGAGCCGAAAGATGTCCAGCGGATATGCCGAACGCCTTGAACTGATCCGGCGCACGATTGCCCTCGAAACTGTCGACCGCGTGCCGTCCATCTTCATGGGCACGGCGTTCGCACCGCGATACATGGGCGGTTCGATCGGGCGGTATTGCAATGACATGGAGTACTGCTTCGAGGTCCAGCTCGATGCCCTGGATCGCCTGGGCTATATCGACGGGGTCAACCTCAGCACCGGCGGTCGCATCGGCCCGATCCTCTCGGCGCTATGGCTGTCCCGTGTGGCCGTACCGGGCGTCGAACTGCCCGATGACACGTTGTGGCAGGTCATGGAAGCCGAGGTCATGACGCTGGCCGACTACGACGTGATCCTGGAGAAGGGCTGGAAGCCGTTCGTGCACGACTACCTGCCGCGCGTGGTGGACATGCGTCTGCTGGGGGACACGTTCGCCTGGATGGGGCAGAACGACGCGCGCATCAAGCGGACCTACATCGAGCGCGGCTACGTGGTCATCACCGACGCCATCATGGCTCCGACGCCGCCTTTCGAGGCGCTCTGCGGCGCTCGCTCGATGCAGAAGTTCTTCCTCGACCTGCTGCGCATCCCGAAGAAGGTCGAGGCCGTGATGGAGGTCGTCATGAAGGACGTGATGGCCGATATCGAAGCGATGCCCCAATGGAGCGGGCCGGGGATCGGCGGCACCTGGGTGGGTGGCTGGCGCGGCGCGCCGGGGTTGCTGGCGCCGCGGCACTGGGACCGGTTCGTGTGGCCGTACATCGTCGAGATGGTGCGCGCGCTGGTGGCGAAGGGCTACACCCCGGTGCTGCACTTCGACCAGGACTGGAACCGCGAACTCGCGCGCCTCAATGAGCTGCCGCAGGGAAAGTGCGTCCTCAATCCCGACGGCATGACCAGCATGAAGAAATTCAAGGAAGTCGCGGGCGATTCGATGGCCATGCTGGGAGACGTGCCCTCGGTGTTGCTGTCCACCGGCACGCCCGAAGCGGTCGCCGACTACACCCGCAATCTGCTCTCCCTGTTCGGCAACCGCGGGCTGCTTTTTGGTGGCGGGTGCGACATTCCCATCAATGCGCGCTTCGAGAACGTGGAGACGATGTTGCGCGTCCTGCGCGAGCACAACGAGCGGCGGCACTAGGAAGCAGGGCGCCACCGGGTTGAACCGCCGTGCGGACTGCGCTGCCGTGCGAGTAGTGGTTCTCGCGGGCTTCCTCGGATCGGGGAAGACGACGGTGGCGCTGCAGATCGCGCGGGCGGCGCAGGCGCGCGTGCGGCGCGTCGCGCTGATCGTCAACGAGCGGGGCGAGACCGGCGTCGACAACCAGCTGGCCGCGCGGCTGGGCTTCGACCTGCGGGAGCTGCTCGGCGGGTGCATCTGCTGTTCGCTGGTGGCCGAACTGGCGCCCGCGCTGGAGGGGCTCGCGGCGACGAGCCGGCCGGACCTGGTCATCGTCGAGGCTTCCGGCATCGCCGAGCCCGCGCAGATCCGCAGTGCCCTGCAGTACGCCCGCATCGCGGACCTGAACCTGCTGTCCGTGAGCGTCGTCGATGCGCCGCGCATCGCCGAGCTGATGGAAGTGATCACGCCGCTGGTGACGCGACAGATCGAGAACGCCGACCTTTTGGTCATCGCCAAGATGGACGTGGCATCGGACGCCGAGATCGAGGCGGCACGGCGCATTGTCGGCGAGATCCACCCCGGCGCAACGGCGTTCGAACTGAACGCACGCGAGCCCTTGCCGACCGCGCTCACCGAGGCGCTGGCGCTCTGATGCCGCATGACCTGCAGCCGCTGGCGATGACCTGCCGCTGGACGTTTCCAGGCCCGGTGGACCCGAAGGCATGCGCGCAGGCGCTGGGAGAGCTGCTGGTGGCCATCGCCTCCGGCTGCCAGTCGCCCAGCGGATACGTCATGGGCCATATCAAGGCCTATGCGCCGCTACCGGCTGGAGGCTACATCCGGGCCAACGCCACCTCCGCCAGGCAGCCGCCGGACGTCGAG
>JAXMGR010000030.1:0-26964 GCA_046352935.1 Steroidobacteraceae bacterium | reverse complement strand
CTTCGTCGATCAAGGCGTCCGCGGCGGTCAGGGGAACGAGGATGCGGATGACGTTCGCGTAGCTGCCGCAGGACAGCAGGATCAGGCCGAGCTCACGCGCCCGGGTGACCAGCGCCTTCGTGAGTTCGGCGTCGGGCGCGTCCGGATCGCCGTTCCGGCACAGCTCGAAGGCCACCATCGCGCCCAGGCCCCGCACCTCGGCGATGTCGGGCTGGCGTTGCGCCAGCGCTTCGAGGCGCGCGCGCAGGCGCGCACCGACCGTGTCCGCGCGCGCGAAGATCCGCTCGCGATCGAACACGTCCAGGACCGCGAGCGCAGCCGCGCAGGCCAGCGGATTGCCGGCGTAGGTGCCGCCGAGGCCGCCGGGCCCGATGGCATCCATGATGTCCGCCCGCCCGACCACGGCCGACAGCGGCAGGCCGCCCGCGACGGACTTGGCGAGCGTGGTGAGGTCTGCGCACACACCGAAGTGTTCCATCGCGAACATGCGGCCCGTGCGGCCGGCACCGCTCTGGATCTCGTCGGCGACGAGCACGATGCCGTGGCGGTCGCACAGTGAGCGCAGCGCCTGCACGAAATCGGGCGGCGCGACGTAGAAGCCGCCTTCGCCCTGCACGGGCTCGAAGATGATCGCCGCGGTGCGCTCGGGCTCGAGATCGTTCTTGAACAGCGCCTCGATGGCGGCGAGCGCGTCTGCTGTCGACACGCCGTGCAGTGCGCTCGGGAAGGGTGCGTGGTAGACCTCGGCCGGATAGGGGCCGAAGCCCGCCTTGTAGGGCTGCACCTTGCCGGTCAGCGCGAGTGCCATGAGGGTGCGTCCATGGAAGCCGCCGCCGAAGGAGATCACGCCCGAGCGCTTCGTGTAGCCGCGAGCGATCTTGATGGCGTTCTCGACGGCCTCCGCGCCCGTGGTCATCAACAGCGTCTTCTTCGGGCCGCTTCCGGGGGCGAGCGCGTTCAGGCGCTCGGCCAGCGCGACGTAGCCGTCGTAGCCGGTGACCTGGAAGCACAGGTGCGTGTAGCGCTCGAGCTGGCGCCGCACGGCCGCGACGACGTCGGGGTGCCGGTGGCCGGTGTTCAGCACGGCGATGCCGCCTGCGAAGTCGATGTAGCGCCGGCCGGTGACATCCCACAGTAGGGCGTTCTCCGCGCGCTCGATGAACACGGGATGCGCCAGTGATACGCCACGCGCGACTGCCGCCTCGCGACGCCGCATCCAGGATTCATTGCTGCTCATGGCGGTCTCGGGTGCCGAGGGGACACGGGATCATGTTACTCCCGTCGCGCGCCCCGGAGTGCCGCGGGCCGGCACGGGTCACCGTCGATCAGAACAGGTCGGCGAGGAAATCCGCCAGGCTCGCGCGCTCGTCGCGCCAGAGGGAGAACGTGCGCGCCGCACCGTCGGCGGCGACCAGATCGATTTCCGCCGTCGTGCTCCGTTCCGCGAGCCAGCGCAGCTGGTCCTTCGAGACGCGCAGGAAGACGGTCTGGCCACCCTCGTGCGCAGGCACGGGGAACGGCCAGGCCGTGAGTCCGATGCCGCGCAGGTCGCTGCCCGCGAGCCGCAGAGGTTCCGACACGCCATCGACGCGCAGCGCGACCTGCACCGGCGTCGGGAGGGGCGGGGTGCCCGGGACGCGCTGCCGGTCGATCGTGGACCAGACGTCGCAGGCCACGTACAGGCGACGTACCGCGTTCTCCTTGACTTCGAACGCCCAGAGGTCGACGTAGTCGCGCGCGTTGACGGCGAGATCCGGAGCCTCGGCGTAGTAGACGAGCGGCGCGCGCACGGTGGTGGTGGTCGACGCGGTGTGTTCGTCGATCGACCGCCGGTACGGTACCGGCTCCGGGGCGCTGCAGGCTCCGAGCAGGACGAGGGCCGCGAGTGCCGGCAGCAGTTGCCGTCGGCGCGAATGCAGGGTCAGAAGATCCATCGGTATCCGACGCTCACGAACCAGCGCCTCGTGTCTTCCTTGTCCTGCAGCAGTTCGCGCGAGGACCACTCGGCGCCCGCTTCGAGTTCCAGCGCAAGATGCCTGCCGATCCAGTCGATCCGCAACGACGGCGAAGCGAGCCACTGGTTCGTGTCGTCCGTCTTGAAGCTGCGATAGTCGAAGCGCAGTCTCGGGCCGATACGCAGCCCGCGGCCGAAGGGCCAGCGGGTGCTCAGGTACAGGGATTCCGTGTCGCTGTCCTCGCCGCGCATCGCGCGCAGCCCGACGATCCAGACGTCGCCGGGCTTCCAGATGCCGGTGCCGATCATCTGCATGCCGAGTCCGGAGTCGCTCGAGGACGGTGTCGCTTCGACGCCGCCGGACGCGGGCGTCGCCGACAGGCGGGTGTGGGATCCATCGAGATTCAGCTGCCAGTGTTCGCCCACGGGGCGTGACCAGTACAGCGACAGGGTGGAGCTGTCGGCGGTGCGGTCGTCCGCCAGGTCGTGCAGCGTCGCGGTGTCGAACATCGTGGTCAGCGTCTCGAAGTCGGCGACGGGCTGTCCGATCAGCGCATTGCGCGTCGTCAGCACCGGTGCCTTGCGCCGGTCGACGGTCAGCGTCAGCGTCTGCAGGCCGAACGGCACGGTGGCCAGCAGGAACGCGTTGTTGAGCGCATGGTACTCGAGGTCGTAGTCGACGAGTCCGTAGATGGAGCGGCCTTCGCGGAAATAGCGTACTTCGCCGCCGACCGCCTGCCGGTCGAGCAGGCCCTCGTAATTCTGCCGCACCGCGAACAGCGTGAAGTCCCAGGCATTGCGGAAGGTGCCGAAGTCGGCGGCGACGCTCATGAAGCGCCGGTCGCGCTCGATGCCCTTGCGGGAGTTCTCCACCGGGAAGCCGTAGGTGGTGTTGAGCCTGAGCCAGGGCGTCGTCTGCCAGCCCAGGTGCAGGCCGTCGAAGGTGCCGAGCACGCCACCGCTGTTGCGTGACTGCCGGCCGAGGCGACCGGACACGTCCCATTCCCGGTCGGCCACTTCGACGAAAGCCGAGCTGACCCGTGTCTCGTTGCCGCGGCTGTCGGGCAGCGCGTCGTACAGGTATCCCGCACTCGTCCTCGCCAGGAGGTCGAAGCGCGTACCCCGGCGCCGGATCGTCAGGTCGGCGTCGTTGAGCAGCGAGGACTGCGTGTTGAGGTTCAGGTCCTGATCGCGGTTCTGGATGCTGAGCTGGTCGCGACGGTAGTACTGGGAGAAGCCACCGTAGATGTCCCACGCGTCGCGGCGCTTCGACTTCTGCGCCGCGCCGAGGCTCCGCGGATCCTTGTCCGCGGTGACGAGGGCGGCGAGCCGCTGCCGCACGCGGTCGGCCGCCTCGCCCTTCGGATAGCGCGCCAGGTAGTCCTCGTATTCGGCCTTGGCGTGCGCGAGCTGGTGGCTGCGTTCGCGCGCCACGCCGAGCAGCTCCTGCGCCTCCGGGCTGGACGGGTTCTCGGGATACTCCAGCACCTTGGTCAGGAGCCGGACCGCCGTCGTGAGATCTTCCGCGAGCAGGGCGTTCTTCGCCTCGGCCAGCGTCTTCGCGGCTTCCTCGGGCGGAACCGCGGGGCGCAGGCCGCGTCGCTCGGCGACCGTGATGGCGGCGGGTCGTACCGGCCGGATCGGCGGCACCTCGACCGTCGCCTTCGGCGCCGGGATCCTGATGCGCAGCTCGCGCGTCCCGTTCGCTTCGTCGACACTGAAGCGCATCTCGCGCAGGAAGCGGACCGTGACGGTCGGTGCGCCGCCGAGTCGGCGTTCGAGCACGACGGTGTCGATGAGCTCGCGCGCCGAGCGGCGTGGCTCGATGAGTTCCCGTTCGAGGTCGTTGCCGTCGAACAATGCACAGCCCGGCAGCACCTCGAGCTGGATCTCCACGGAAGAGCCGCGATCCGGCGGGAACACGTCCAGCGCCGTGACGGGGCAGCTCAGGCGCACGATCACCGTACGGACGTCGTTGACCGGCGCGACATCGACGGCCGCGAGCAGACGCGGGCGGTTTCCGGCCTCGACGGCCGTCGGCGCGCCCGCGCAGGCCAGTGCGGCGAGCAGGGCCGCGGCCAGGCGGGCGCGCGGCGCGCCGGGACGGGCGCCTGGTCTCCGGGGCAACCTCAGCACGTCAGTCCCAGCTCCTGTCGGTCACGCGATGTTCGCCTGCGGGCTTGTGGCAGGCGCCGGAGCAGTCGCGCAGCGAATCCACGCTCGCGTTCTTGTGCTTGCTCGCCCTGTAGTCGTTGGCGTGGCACGCGGCGCAGTAGGGCTTGAGGTCGGTGCGCGGCGTCCAGGTCGCCTCCGAATTGGCCGCATGGCAGGCCGTGCACGAGATCGTGCGTCCGTGGTTCGGATAGTTGGGCGAGGTGTGCGTGTACCGCGCGTTCGCCCAGGACGTCGTGTTGTGGCAGTCCGCGCAGTCGTTGTTCGTGTTGAAGTGCCCCGCATTCTTGCCGGTTGCGGCCACGCCGTTGTGGCAGCTCCCGCAGTTGCCCGTGATGCCGCTGTGACTGAAGGTTGCCGGCAGCCAGGCGACCGTCGTGTGGCAGGCGTCGCAGGACTGCGTCGTCGGGATGTGGTCGGCAGGCTTGTCACCGCTGTGGCAGCTCGAGCAGGTTCCCGGAGTCACGCCCGCGTGGTCGAACCGCGCCGGACGCCAGGCACTCGTCGAGTGGCAGTCATCGCAGCTGTTGGTCGACTGCACGTGGTTCGGCGTCTTGCCTGTCGCGGTCGTGCCGTTGTGACACGAGAAACAGGTGCCGATCACTTCGGCGTGGTCGACGCGTGTGGCCGGCCTCCACGTGCTGGTGGAGTGGCAGGCCTCGCAGCGGTTGGACGTCTGGATGTGCCGGGCGTTCTTGCCGGTCGCCTGCACGCCGTTGTGACAGCTCGAGCACCCGGAGGAGATACCGGCGTGACTGAACGTCGCCGGCTTCCACGCCGTCGTCGTGTGGCAGTTCTCGCAGCTGTTGTTCGACTGGATGTGGGTCGCATTCTTGCCGGTCGCGGTCGTGCCGTTGTGGCAGGAGAAGCACGAGCCGGTCACCTGCGAATGGTCCACGCGCACCGCCGGCCTCCAGACGACCGTGTTGTGGCAGGCATCGCAACGGCTGCTGCTGGCGATGTGCGTCGGGTTCTTGCCGGTCGCCTGGGTGCCGTTGTGGCAGTTGGCACACGGTGTTCCACCGATGTTCGCGTGGCTGAAGTTCGCCGGCCTCCACGCCGTCGTGTGGTGGCAGTCCTCGCAGGTGTTGGTGGACTGGATGTGCGTCGGCGTCTTGCCGGTGGCACTCGTGCCGTTGTGGCAGGAATAGCAGTTGTTCGTGATGCCGGAATGATCGAAGCCGGCCGTCTGCCACGAACTCGTGGAATGGCAGTCGTCGCAGTTGTTGCTGGACTGGACGTGCTGCGGGCCCTTGCCCGTCGCGGTCGTGCCGTTGTGGCAGGAGTAGCAGGTCCCCAGCACCTCGGCGTGGTCCACGCGCACCGCCGGCCGCCAGGTCACGGTGCTGTGGCAGGCATCGCACCCGTTGGTGGTCTGGATGTGGGTGGGGTTCTTGCCGGTCGCCTGGGTGCCGTTGTGGCAGCTGGAGCAGGGCGTGCCGCCGATGTTCGCGTGGTTGAAGTTCGCCGGCTTCCAGGCCGTCGTGCCATGGCAGTCCTCGCAGGTGTTGCTGGACTGGATGTGCGTCGGCGTCTTGCCGGTGGCGCTCGTGCCGTTGTGGCAGGAGAAGCAGTTGGTCGTGACGCCGTCGTGATTGAAGCGCGCCGGCTTCCATGCGCTGGTCGTGTGGCAGTCGTCGCAACCGTCCCCCGACTGGACGTGTCCGGGCCCCTTGCCCGTCGCGACCGTGCCGTTGTGGCACGAGAAGCAGCTGCCGAGGACCTCGGCGTGATCGATGCGGGTCGCCGGCTGCCATGCGGCTGTCGAATGGCAGGCCTCGCAGCGGCTCGAACTCTGGATGTGTGTCGGGTTCTTGCCGGTCGCGGTCGTGCCGTTGTGGCAGCTGGCGCAGGTGCCCGTCACGCCGGCGTGGTCGAAATGCGCGGGCCGCCAGGCGATGGTGGTGTGGCAGGTCTCGCAGCTGTTCGACGACTGGACGTGCTGCGGGTGCTTGCCCGTGGCCGCGTTGCCGTCATGGCAGCTGTAGCAGTTGCCCGTGATGCCGTCGTGGCTGAACCGTGCCGGTGACCAGGCCGTCGTCGTGTGGCAGTCGTCGCAGGTGTTCGGCGACTGGATGTGCCGCGGCCCCTTGCCCGTCGCAGTCGTGCCGTTGTGGCAGGAGAAGCAGGCGCCGATCACCTCGGTATGGTCGACGCGTGTCGCGGGCCTCCAGGCGGTCGTCGCATGACAGGCCTCGCAGTTCGAACTGCTCTGGATGTGCGCCGGGTTCTTGCCGGTCGCGGTCGTGCCGTTGTGGCAGCGCGAGCACGATGCCGTGATGCCGGCATGCGTGAACGTCGCCGGCCGCCACGCGCTGGTCGTGTGGCAGCTCTCGCAGTCGTTGCCGACGGGGATGTGCTGCGGCCCCTTGCCGGTCGCAGCAGTGCCGTTGTGGCAGGAGCTGCAGTTGCCGGTGATGCCGGCATGACTGAATCGGGCCGGGATCCAGGACGTGGTCGCGTGGCAGGTCTCGCAGTCGTTGCCCGAGGTGATGTGACGCGGCCCCTTGCCGGTCGCGGCGGTGCCGTTGTGGCAGGAGAAGCAGTTGCCGGTGATGCCGTCGTGCACGAAGCCCGCCGGAACCCATGCCGTGGTGCGGTGGCAGACGCCGCAGTCCTGGCTGGTCTGGACGTGGCCGGGATGCTTGCCGGTGGCCTGGACACCGTTGTGACAGGTTGCGCAGGATCCGGTGACCTGGCTGTGGTCGAAACGCGAGGCAGGGCGCCATGCGACGGTCGTGTGGCAGTCGGCACAGAACTGCGTCGACATGACGTGCGTCGCGGACTTCGCCGTCGCGCGCACCCTCGAGTTCGGGCTGTGGCAGCCCACGCACTCGCGCGGCGTGCCCTTGAACGTCGCGTCGATGTGGCACGACTCGCAGGGCGCGTCGCGGTGTGCGCCCGTGAGCTCGAAGCCGGTCGTGAAGTGATCGAAGCGCGGCGCTCCACCCTGGGCGAAGGCGTCGCCCGGCCAGTGGATCAGGGTGCACGCCACCGTTGCCTGCAGCAGCAGGAGCGCGCGAATCAGCAGGTTCCTGATCATGGCGGCATCTCCCTCAATGGCGTCGCACCTGACGGAAGGACGTCGTCTCGTGGCAGCGTGAACACTGTCGGCCGAACCGGCCGAAGTGCACATCGTCGTGCTGGTGGCACGCCACGCACTCCATCGCGAGCTTGACCTTGTCCGGTGGGTCCCGGTGACAGGACGCGCACTCCAGCCTGGCGTGGGTCCCGGTCAGCGCAAAGTGAGTGGCCTTGCCGTGATCGAATTCCCAGAGCGCCCAGCTGTTGGGGTTGTGGCAGTCGTTGCAGCGATCCCCCAGCGATCCCTCGTGCTTGTCCTGGCCGCGATGACAGCCGATGCACTCGAGCGGCGCCGCCGCGTAGTCACGCGAGCGGTGACAGTTCTCGCAGGGAACGGTCGTGTGCAGACCGACGAGCGGGAACCGCGTCAGGTCGTGATCGAAGCGTACGCGTTCGTGCCAGCCGTTCTCGTTGTGGCACTGCTCGCAGGCCTCGCCGAGTTTCGTGGCATGAGGGTCATCGACACGGTGACAGTCCACGCAGCGCTTCCCGGGTTTCTGCTCCTTGACGGTGCCCGTGTGGCAGGTGTGGCACTTCAGATCGGCGTGCTTGCCCTTCAGCTCGAATTTGTTGCGCGCCAGGTGGTCGTACTTCCCGGGATCCCACCGGTCGTTCCCGTGGCAGTCGCCACAGGCCTTGCCGAAGCGCCCCGCATGGCTGTCGTCGGCAGCGTGGCAGCCTTGGCAGTCCTTCGGCGGCTTGTCCTTGAAGTCCGCCTTGCGGTGACAGTCCGGACACGACAGGCGCGCGTGTGCACCCTCGAGCGCGAATTTCGTTTCACGCTCGTGGTCGAAACGGCTCTTCTTCCAGCCCTCGACGGTGTGGCAGCTCTCGCACTTCGGTCCGCGGCCGCCGCGATGCACGTCGTCCGGCGCGTGGCAGGCGGAGCACTGCGTCGGCGTGTCCTTGTAGCGGTTGTCGATGTGGCAGGCGTCACAGGCGACCTCGACGTGCAGGCCGCGCAGCGGGTAGTCCGTCTTGCCGTGGTCGAAGCGCGTCCGGCGCCACTCCGAGGTCGAGTGGCAGTCGTCGCAACGCTTGCCGAGCTTCCCGGAATGCGGCTCTTCCTTCCGGTGGCAGTCGAAGCACCCCGAGGGCGCCTCGCGGAACTTCCTGCCCTTTCCGTGGCAGGCGCCGCAGTCCGCTTCGACGTGCGCGCCCGTCAGGCGGAAATCAGTGCGGTCGTGATCGAAGCCGACCCGGTTGAGCCGGACGATGTCCGCACCGCGGCCCAGATGCTCGCCGTGACAGGAGGAACAGTCCTTTCCCGCGGCGGAGCGGCCGTGAAAGCCCTTGCCGGTTGCGATGTCGGCGGCCACGGGTTTGTGGCACGCCGAACAAAGGTCATTCTGCCGCTCGCGGTTGGCGCGGTCGTGACAGGCGCTGCACTCGGACTCGGTCTTCGCGTGCCCGGCGATGACCTCGCCGGGCATCAGCAGCTTCTCGATGCCGGCGGCCCGGACGGATCCCGTCGAGATGAGTGAAGCGAACATGATGACCGCCGTGAGCCAGCCGCGCCTCATCTGACGCGAACCGCTTCAGTAGATGTGCACGGCGATGACATGAACGATGCCCGCGACGATCATCATGACGAACAGCGGAAGATGCAGGACGTGCCACCAGGCGAACAGGCGTTCGTAGTTCTCGAACTCGGCAACGCGCCGGGTGGCTTCGAGGCGCTCGCGGATGTAGCGGTTGACGACCTTCTCGAAGTGCCCGCCGTGGTCGCGCAGCGCCTGGGACGCGGGCTTCACGCGCTTCAGCTCCCGGTGCAGGTAATGCGACAGACGCCGGCGCGCGCGCCATGCGCGGAGCGTGACGACCGCCGGCCGCGCCAGCACGAATGTACCGGCCGCCAGCACGTCACGCTCGGCCGCGTCGAGTTGCGAGATCAGGTTCGGCACCAGCTGCAGTTTCGACACCTGCGCGCGCAGGCGCTGCGCATCGCCCTGCAGCTCCGCTAGGGTCGCCTGGCGTCCATAGAGGCCATAGTGGATGCGGCTGTAGATGTAGCGCCCGACCAGGCCGCTGCCCGCCACGGCGAGCATGCAGAAGAGCGCCACATTGCTGTTCGTCGCGCCGAGACTGAAGTTCGAGTGGAAGAGGATCAGCACCGGGCCGAGAACGCCCATGATCATGTGAGCCTTGAACCAGGCCGTCGTGGCGCCCACACGGCGCAGGCCCGGAATGCGCTTGCGCGCCGAATAGAGCAGCAGCGCCAGCATCATTGTTCCGCCGATGATCCCGAGTGCGTAGCCGAGCCCGGACTCGGCGGTCAGGTAGCGTTCCGTGTCCCCGACGAGGCCGATGACGATCGCAGCGACGGTCGCGGTCGCGAAGGCCAGGGCCGGCAGATGGCGGCGCCAGCCGCCGGCTTCCGGACCCGATGGGGCGGGCGCTCCCGTCGCGGTCGATGCGGCTGGCGCGGGGCCCGCGGGAGCCGGCGCGATGGTTGCTGCGCCCGCAACCGGTGCCCGCACCCGCGCGGGGCCCTGGCCGGCCGATGCCGGAACACGGGTCCCGGTGCGGGGCTGCAGCGATGCGGCGGTCATGGCACGACCTCGCGGATCTTCAGGCGCACCCGCGGGCGGTCCGCGACCCGCAACGGCGTGCTCGTCACGCGCAGGTCGCCGGGTTGCGGCAATGCGTTGCCCGACCGTGAGACGCGGGCTTCGACGATCACCGATTCCGCCGACGAGAGATCGTGCCCCGGCATCATCGCGAGCGTGTCGTCGAGGTCGAACTCGAAGGGAAAGCGGTCCGCGGGCGTGCGCAGCACAGCATACGGCGGACCGCCTGTTCCGGACCGGGCCACGACGAAGAGCGTGTCGCCCCTGACCACGAGATCGCGCAGCGACGCGTCGAGCTCGATGGTGCCTCTCACATGCGCGCCGGACTCGCGGCGGCCGCCGGCACCCGCGAGCATCGCGCGCGCCTCGGCGATGTTGCCCGTGATGGCACGCGCGTCCGGCGAGCCGGGCGGCAGGCGCCGCGCGAGTGACTGCCAGGTCTGCAGCGCGGCGCGATAGTCGCGCCTCTCGGTCTCAGCGGATCCCTTCAGCCAGAGCGCCTTCACGTGCCCGGGATCCTGCGCGAGCGCCTTGCCGATGGCGGTCTCCGGTGTGCCGGCGAGGCGGCCGCCGTTCGCGGCGGCCTGTGCGTCCGCATAATCGGCCCAGACGTCCGCGGACACGCTGCCCGCGCCGATGGCGTGCGCGTAGGCATCATTCGCTTCGGCAAAGCGACGCGCGACCCGGTAGGCCTGGGCCAGTGTGACCCAGGCATCGACGTCGCGCGGACGCGCGCGCGCCTGTACCGCGAGTGCCGCGATCTCGCTGCTGTCCGGCACGGTCGCGGGAACGCGTGCCGGAGCGACATCGGCGGCGGGCGCCGCGTCGGGCACGTGCTTCCACGCCGCACGGGCCTCGTCGGCTCGACCCAGGGTCTCGTAGGATTTCGCGAGCAGCCGCCAACCCTCCGTATCGTCCGGATTCGCGCTCAGGCGTTCGGCGAGACGGCGTGCCGCCTCTTCCATGGTTCCTGCCGCGGCGGTCGACCCCGGGACGACCATGCCGGGATGCGCGGCTGCCGTGCGCGGCGCGGTCGCGAGATCGGGCGTCCCGTTCCGCAGATACAGGGCGCCGGCGATACCTGCGAGCAGAGCGGCCGCGAGTGCGGGCGCGAGCAGCCGTTGCGGACCTCGCAATGCTCCGGCTGCGAGGGCGCCGCGTTGCAGCGGAACGACGACGATCAAGGTCGCCATCGTGGTCATGGCGACCATGGTCAGCAGGAAGGTCCAGTGGCCCGGTGTACTCGGCATGCGGTGATCATCACTCTCTGCCCGATCGCGTTGGACGCGCGACGGCGGGGAATTCAATCGTGGGTCCGACTGTGGGACGGCGCGCATGATAACGGGCGCACAGCGGATGCGGCATGTCTGTGGATCGCGACAGCCGCATGCCGCGCGGCATCGCAGCGTGCGCGAGATTGGCGCTGCGGCGTGTCTCCGAAGAGATGCGAATTGCTATCGATTGCATGATGCGCGCTCTTCCGTGAACTGCAGCTCGGTGTACGAGACGGCGTCCTCATCGGCATCGCCAGAGCCCGACGCGGGCATATGTTGAACGAGTCGATGGCGCCGGACTGTGGAACAGGTAGCCTTTTGCATCCACCACGCTGCACTCGCGAGCGGCGCGTGCGTGGATCGCGATGCCCCGGAGGCTCCAGGACGAACATGGATTACTGGTCATTGGCACTCTACGCGGCGCCGCTCGCGGCGGTGGGCTGGTTCGCGGCGCGGCGGCGCAGACTCGAGCATCGGAGTGCGGCCTCGCTCGCCGAAGCCCGGGAGGCGGGACTCACCGACCCTGCATCGTTGCATCCCATCATCGATCCCGCGAAGTGCGTGGGCTGTGGTGCCTGCGTGATGGCCTGCCCGGAACAGCCGGAACATCACGTGCTCGGGCTGATCCGCGGCAAGGCCGCGCTCGTCGGTCCGACCGACTGCATCGGCCACGGCGCGTGCAAGATCGCCTGCCCGATGGGTGCGATCGAGCTCGTGTTCGGCACGGCTTCACGTGGCGTGGACATTCCCATGGTCTCGCCGGAGTTCGAGACTTCCGTGCAGGGGATCTATGTCGCGGGGGAACTCGGCGGCATGGGGCTCATCCGCAATGCGCTGGAGCAGGGCCGCCAGGCCGTCGAGGCCATCCACAGGGCGCGTCCCCGCGGCGGCGGCACGATGGACCTCGTGATCGTCGGGGCCGGACCCGCCGGCTTCGGCGCGTCGATCACGGCGAAACACCACGGTCTGCGCTTCGTGACCCTGGAGCAGGATTCGCTCGGCGGCTGCGTGTTCCAGTATCCGCGCGGCAAGCTCGTCATGACGCAGCCCGTCACGCTCCCGATCGTCGGCCGGATCCGGATCTCCACGACGAGCAAGGAGGATCTGCTGGAATTCTGGCGCGGAGTCGAACAGCGCGTCGAGCTGCCGATCCAGTACCAGGAGCGTGTCGAGAGCATCGAGCGCCACGGCGATCACTTCCTCGTGAGGACGGCGCGGGCGGTCTACCCGGCCCGCACCGTGCTGCTCGCGATCGGTCGTCGCGGCACACCGCGCAAGCTCGGCGTGCCCGGCGAGGAACTGCCCAAGGTCGTCTATCACCTCATCGATCCCGAACAATACGCAGGGCAGCGGGTGGTGGTCGTGGGCGGCGGCGACAGCGCGCTCGAGTCCGCGGCCATGCTCGCGGAGGGCCGGGCGGCGTCGGTCGTGCTCTCCTACCGAGGCGACGCATTCGGTCGAGCCAAGGCGCGGAACCGCACGCGGGTCATGGAAGCCGAGCGCACCGGTCGCCTGCGCGTCCTGCTCAAGTCCCGGGTCCGTCGCATCGATGCGCGGAGTCTCGAACTCGACGTGGACGGCGTATCGCAGACGCTGGACAACGATGCGGTCATCGTCAACGCGGGAGGCGTCCTCCCGGATGAGTTCCTGCGACAGGCCGGAATCGCCGTGGAGACGAAGTGGGGTACCGCATGAGGCATCCGTTCGTCGCAGCGACGCTGCTCGCGGGCGCACTGTTCGCGGTCGGTGCGGAAGCCGGCCCGACGGATGCGGCGCTGCGGGCGCTGCGCCAGCGCGACTATGCGCGTGCGGCCGGTCTGCTGTCCGCACCCGCGGCGTCCGGCGACGCCGAGGCGCAGTATCAGCTCGGACTGCTCTATCGGACCGGACGCGGCGTGACGGTCGATCTGCCGCGCGCACGCGACCTGTGGCTCGCGGCGGCGCAGTCGGGGCACGCGGCCGCCGCATACAGCCTTGCGGTCCTGCTCGAGGGCGACTCCGGCGTGACGGCCGATCCGGTCCAGGCCCGCCGCTGGCTGCAGTTCGCGGCGGATCACGGCCACGGGCTCGCGCGCGAGCGGTTGTCCGGCGCACCGGCGCAGGCAGCGACGCAGAAGGTGATTTCACCCGAGGCCCTGTGGCGCGCGGCCCGGCAGGGCGAGATGGAGGAGGTGGATCGCCAGCTCGCGGATGTGCCCGTCGACGTCGCGGATGCATTCGGCCGGACCGCGCTGCTGCATGCCGCGGCGGAGGGACGCACGCCCGTCGTGGCGCGATTGCTGGAGCGGGGCGCCGATCCGGGCCACGCGGACCAGCACGGTGCGACGGCCCTGCTCCTCGCGGCGCAGGGCGGTCATCGCGACGTCGTTCGCGCACTCCTTGCGGGCCATGCGGATGTCGAGCGGTCCGATTCGAGCCGGGTGACACCACTCATGGCGGCGGCGACGCGCCGCGACCACGAACTCGTGAAGATGCTGCTCGCTGCAGGCGCGGATCCGGGACGGCGCAACGCCAAGGACTGGACCGCCGCCGACTGCGCGCGCGATGCGGGTGATGCGCAGCTCGCGCGCATCCTGGGTGGACCGACGCGGTCGCGCCTCGCGGCGGAGGTCGCGGAGCGTCCGGTGGAGCTCGGCCGGCTCTACGAGGGACGCACGGAACTCATGGTCGCCGCCGAGCGCGGCGACCTCAAGCGGGTGTCGGAGCTCGCCCGGTCCGGCGAGGTCGATGCCGCCGACGCCGCAGGGCAGTCGGCCCTGACGCTCGCCTCGAGCCGGGGGCATGCGCAGGTCGTCGCGGTACTGCTGGCCGCAGGTGCGAAGCCGGATCGCCGCACGAAGAACGGTGATACCGCGCTCGGTGCTGCGGTCGACAGGGGTGACGTGGCGACCGTCCGTGTGCTGCTGGGTGGACGAGCGGACCCGAACCTCGCACAGGCGGGTGGGCGTACGCCGCTGGTGGCCTGCGCTGAGGCGGGGCGCGTCGACGTGCTGCGGGCGCTCCTGGAAGGCGGGGCCCGCATCGATCAGCCGGATTCACGCGGTGTCACGCCGCTGCTCGCCGCCATCGCGGGCTCCAGGGCCGTGGCGGTTCGCGTGCTGCTCGACGGAGGGGCAGCGTCCGACGCTCCGGATCGCAGGCGGCGCACACCGCTCTGGCATGCTGCCGCGGACGGCAGCCTCGGGTTCGTCGAGCTGCTGCTCGGTCACGGCGCCGGGCTGGATGTCGCCGACGGCGACGGCATCACCCCGCTTTCGGCTGCGGCGCGCGCGGGTCGTGCCGCGGTGGTCGTGGCGCTCAGGCGGCGTGGCGCCAGCGTCGATCGGCCCGCGCGTAACGGTGATACGCCGCTGATGCTCGCCGTGTCCTCGGGTGACGCAGGGACGATCGATGCGCTGATCGCAGCACGCTCACCGCTCGATGCCCGGAACGCCGATGGCGACACAGCCCTCATGCTCGCCGTGCGGCGGCACGATGTCGCGGCGGCCAAAGCATTGCTGCGCGCCGGCGCCGCAACCGGCCTGCGCAACGCGGGTCGCAGGACCGCGCTCGACATCGCCCGCGACGAACGGGTGCCGGCGTTGATCGCGGCGATCGAGGCTGCGGACTGAACCACCAACGGGGCGCGCACGGCGGTCGCACCCGGTGCTGACGGTCCGGGCGGCGGTTCCGGGGTGCGACATCAGCGACGCAGGAGTGGCAGCCGCCCGCGGCGCGCCTCGATCATGATCGCGATCAGGGATCCGAGTCCGGCCAGCGCCATGTCTTTCTGTGCGTCCCAGATGTCGCCCTGCGTGCCGAGGAAGGCCTGGCCCAGGTCGCCCCCGAAGACCAGCGCCGCAGCCCACTCGACCAGCTCGTAGATCACCGAGTGCGCGCTGATGAAGAACAGCGGGAACAGCCAGGCCCACACACGCGGGTAGCGCCCGTAACGGCCGAAGATCTCGATGGCGGCCGGCGTCATCAGCAGTCCGTAGGCGAAATGCACGAAGCGGTCGTAATGGTTGCGTGACTCCAGCAGCCACGGCCACTCTTGCCCCGTGATGGCCGTCACCCAGTCGACGTACGGCACTTCGGAGTAGGTGTAGTGCGCACCCACCTCGTGCAGGACGAAGAACGCAAACAGCTGCAGATACGTGGAATCCGAGAACGGCCGCCGCCGGCCGTAGTACACGAGCAGCGGCAGCGCCACGAGGACCAGCAGATTCTCGAGCAGCCAGTCCTGGCGCTGCAGCGGATGGATCGCCAGCGCGAGCCAGATCGTCGCGAACGCCAGCAGGAGGCCGCGGCGGAGCGGCGTGGCCGGGACCAGGGTGTCGCGTGACACGGGCATGGATCGATTCTCGGCCAGCGCGTCCGGGGATGCCAGTGTCGCCGCCCGCTGCGTCGCGTCGCTGTCACTGTCGCCGCGCGGACGCGGTAGACTCCAGCGACAATCTGCCGCGACGGGGGACTCATGAAGATTCGGCACATTCTCGTGGCACTCGCGGATCCCCGGGTGCGCAGCTCGGCGGCGCTCGGCAAGGCGGTCGACCTGGCGCGGCGCTTCGATGCGGACGTCACGCTGTTCCACAGCCTCTACAGCCCTTATGTGGCGGGTGAGCAGTTCTACAGCCCCGCGGACCAGCAGCGCGACATCGAGGCCGCGGTCAACGAGCGCAAGGAACGGCTGTCGAAGCTCGCCGCGTCGGTCGCGAAGACCGGCGACCGGCTGCGCGTGCGTGTGCGCTGGGACTACCCGGTGCACGAGAGCCTCGTGCGCGAAGTCCTGCGCGAGGGCGTCGATCTGGTCATCGCCGAGAGCCACCGGCACGGCCGCGCCGCGCGCGTGTTCCTCAGCAACACCGACTGGCAGCTCATCCGGCTCTGCCCGTGTCCGCTGCTGTTCGTCAGGACGACGCGGCCCTATGCGCGGCTGAAGGTGCTCGCGGCGGTCGATCCGCTGCACGCGCACGCGAAGCCGGAATCGCTGGATCATCAGATCCTCGACGCTGCACGCGACCTGGCCGAGACCTACCGGGGGCGTGCGCACGCCGCGTACTGCTATCAGCCCGTCGTGCCGCTCATCGCGGGAGACGTGACGCAGCCGGTGCCGCTGCCCATCGACATCGCGGACGAGTACCTGAAGGAAGTGCGTTCGGTGTTCCAGTCGCTCGTCGCGCCCTACGGGCTCGGCCCCAGGCGTACACACCTCGTACCGGGACATGCGAGCGTCGAGATCCCAGCGCTGGCCGAGACGATCGACGCGGGACTCGTGGTCATGGGCGCGGTGTCGCGTTCGGGGCTGAAGCGGCTGTTCATCGGCAACACGGCCGAACGCGTGATCGACGACGTGAAGTCGGACGTGCTGGTGCTGAAGCCCGCCGGGTTCAAGACGCCCGTGCCGAAGCGTGCAGGTTATCGTCCCGTGGTGCTGCCGCCCCTGTAGAACCGCCGGGCGTCGCACGGGTTCGCCGCACAACGCCGCTCCGGGGGCCACCCGTCGCGGAGCCCGGAACGGGGCACTGCGATCATCAGCGCCGCCGGAACAGATCCTAATGATCGGTGCGCGAGCGTCCGTCGCTGTAGCGGGCGGCGCGGCGCGAGGTCAACATCGCTTCCTCGTCGTCGTCCTCGACGATGGACTCCCACGTCGTGGCGCCATCCGGCGCGGGCTGCTGTGGAGTCGCCTCGTAATCCGTGTAGCCGAATTCGTCCGGCTCGACGTCGTCGACCGGACCACCCCAGTCCTCGGGCGGCGCTGCGGCTTCGAGCGGCATCGAGCGCCAGGTGTCGACATCGACCTCATCGAGCCCGCCGTCGAAGTCCTGGATCTCGATGGTGCCGTCGTCCTCGTCGTAGGCGACCACCTGGAACACATCGCCCTTGTCGAGGTGGGCGTACCAGTTGCCGACAACGGGCTGCAATCGATGACTCATGCTGACCTCCACTCCTCATGCTGGATGCCGCATCGACATCGATGCTACTCCTGCGCGGGCAGCAGCGGCCAGCGGATTTCCACGCTGGACCGGGCGAAGTCCGCGTGCTGCGCTGCGGAGCCGTCGCGATGCGGCGACGGGCTCAGTCGCGGAGTGCGACGACCCAGAATTCCTTGCGCAGATCGAGAGCGTCCGCGATGCCCTGCGCCAGCGCGCGCAGCGGCGCGAAGGCGAGCTGCGCGATCCGCAGCGCCCATGCGGCCTCGCGATGCGCGAGCGCCGGATGCACACGCGCGACCGTGAAGCCACAGTCGCGCAGCAGTCGTCCGAGCGTGGCCGGCGTGTAATAGACGTGGTGCTCGCCGCCGTGCGCATCCGGCAGGAAATGCCGCGACCGCTGCGGATCGTGGCGAGCCCGGTGGTAGCCCGCATGCGGCACGGCGACGAACAGGCCACCGCCGGGGCGCAGTACACGGCGGACCTCCGCGAGGGCGCGGCGCGGGTCGGGCGTGTGCTCGAGGACGTGCTTCATCGTGACGATGCCGAAGACGCCGTCGGAAAAAGGCAGCGTGTCGAGGCGTCCGGGCAGCGCGCGGAAGCCGAGGCCGCGGCAGGTCTCCACCGCGTGCCGGCTGATGTCGGTACCCGTCGCGTCGAGTCCCAGATCGCGCGCGGCGCGCAGCGTGTAGCCCATCGAGCAACCGATGTCGAGGAGCGGGCCGCGCGGTGCGTGGTTGAGGACATCGAGGATCTGGTGCCGGGATTTCGCAACGCGCCGGCTCCTGCGGCGCGTGTACGCTCGGCCACCGCTGCCCTCGCCGAAGTAGGCGTGTTCGTAGAAGTCCGCGGGGAGCTGGCCGGCGCGCTGCCAGCGCTTGTAGACGCCGCCGCAGGCGCAGCGGACCCAGACGAGTTCCGGATAACGGGCGAGTATGCTGTGATCGTCGCCGCCGCAGACGGGGCAGTGCGGCATCGCGAGAACGGGTTCGTCCGCAGACATCAGGACAGTATAAGGGCCGTGCCATGACCTCACCGCGCATCATCGACTTCCGGGAGCCCGTGGCGGCTGCGACGGCACCGGTCGATCCGGCGCGCGTGCTCGCCGGAGCGCCCGTCGCGACGACGGCGAATCACTACGCGGATCCAGCGAACCGCTTTTTCGCGGGCGTCTGGTCCTCGGACCGGGGCCGATGGCGCATCCGGTACACGGAGCACGAGTTCTGCCATCTGATCGAAGGGCGCGTGCGGCTCACGAGCGTGGACGGCGGGACTTGGGAGTTCGGCCCCGGCGATGCCTGGGTGATCCCTGCCGGTTTCGACGGGACCTGGGAGACGCTCGAACCCGCGCGCAAGCACTATGCGATCCATGAAGCGGGCGAATGAAGCGCGCTCCGGTCTCGCACCGACCCGGTGCCTGCGAGCTGCCCGGGTGACTCGGTCTGGTGCACCGCCGCCGGTGCCGCGGCATCGACCCACCGTCCATGAAATGGGCGCCTTCACTGCAAGTGGCTGATCTGAAAATGAGTGTTGCACTGCGATCGATATTGGCACGCTGCGTGCATCGTCGTGTTCATCCGCTGGCGCGGCGTTCGAGGGATGCCTTATGGTCCGGCTCTAGCGGCGGGCGGGTGACATCGAAGTCCGGTTCATTTCAGGGAGACGCTGTGATGCTGAAATTCAGGTGGCTGATGGCGGGTGGCATGATCGCTGTCGCGGGCGCGGCCAACGCCGGTGTGTCGGCGACGGTGACGGCGACGAATGACTACGACTTTCGCGGTATCACGCAGTCCGCGCAGGACCCTGCCATCCAGGCGAGCATCGACTACGAGCACGATGCGGGGCTGTATGTCGGAGCATGGGGCAGCAACGTGGATTTCGGCTCCGGCGATCCCGACGTCGAGATCGACCTGTACGGCGGCTTCAAGAAGTCGCTCGACTCCGGCTTCGGTTACGACGTCGGTGCCGTCTACTACACGTACCACGATTCTCCGTCACCGAGCGCGAACTACGTGGAGCTGTACACGGGCGCGAGCTATCAGTGGCTCAGCGGCAAGCTGTTCTACTCGCCGGACTACGGCGGCCACTCGACCGCGGGACACACCGCCGCGTGGTATCTGAGCGCCGACGCGGAGATCCCGCTGCCGAAGGATTTCACGTTCCAGGTGCACGCGGGCTACAACTTCGGTGAGTACTGGAAGGACGCGGGTGAGCAGTTCGTCGACTATTCCGTCGGCGTCGGCTACACGCTGGGCAAGTTCGACCTGGCGCTGAAGTGGGTCGATGGCAGCGACAACGAGTCGCTGAAGCACACGCCCGGCGACGTGTTCAGCAGCGACTCGAAGGTCGTGTTCTCCATTTCCACGACCTTCCCGTGGAGTAGCGACTGAGCGTTCGATCGCTCCCGCGCGGAGTCGGCTGGACACGGGCCCCGGGGTGGCGGCGCTCCCCGGGGCCTTTTCGCATCATGGCCCGGCGCGCCGGCGTGCAGCAGCACGCGCGCGAGGTGCATGGGCCGTGCGTGGCCCCGCCGCGGATGCCCGCGGCGGACGGCAGCGCGATCAGGCGAGCTGCCGCAGCTGGTCCGCGATGATGCCGATGAGTTCGTCGATGTGGCGGTGCTCTGCGACGAGCGGCGGAGAGAGCGCGATGATGTCGCCGCTCGACCGGACCAGAGCGCCCGCCTCGTAGCACTTCACGAACAGATCGAAGGCACGCGCGCCCGGCTGGCCCGCGATCGAGGCGAGCTCGATCGCGCCGACGAAGCCGTAGTTCCGCAGGTCGATGACGTGCGGCAGGCCCCGGAGCGAGTGGATGGCGTCCTCCCAGTACTTCGACAGCTCCTTCGCACGCGTCAGCAGCCCTTCGCGCGCATAGATGTCGAGCGTCGCGAGTGCCGCGGCGCAGGCGACCGGGTGCGAGGAATAGGTGTAGCCGTGGAACAGCTCGACCGCCGCATCCGGCCCGGACATGAATGCCTCGTAGATCTCCTTCTTCACGATCACGCCGCCCATCGGCACGACGCCGTTGGTGAGGCCCTTGGCGCAGGTGATGATGTCGGGCGTCACGCCGAATTCCTGCGCCGCGAACGGTGAGCCGGTGCGGCCGAAGCCCGTGATCACCTCGTCGAAGATCAGCAGGATGCCGTGCTTCGTGCACAGCTCGCGCAGGCGCTGCAGGTAGCCCTGCGGCGGCAGCAGCACGCCCGTCGAACCTGCGATCGGCTCGACGATGACGGCCGCGATCGTCGAGGCATCGTGCAGTGCGACCAGACGCTCGAGCTCGTCGGCGAGTTCCGCGCCGTGCCCGGGCAGGCCCCGGGCGAAGGCATTCCGCTTCAGGTCGTGCGTGTGCTGCAGGTGGTCGACGCCCGGCAGCGCCGTGCCGAAGAACTTGCGGTTGTTGACCATGCCGCCGACGGAGATGCCGCCGAAGCCCACGCCGTGGTATCCGCGTTCGCGGCCGATGAATCGCTGGCGTGACGCTTCGCCGCGCACGCGGTGATACGCGAGCGCGATCTTGAGCGCCGTGTCGACCGATTCCGAGCCGGAGTTCGTGTAGAACACGTGATCGAGGCCGGGCGGCGTGAGTTCGACGATGCGGTTCGCGAGTTCGAAGGCGGCCGGGTGGCCCATCTGGAAGGGTGGTGAGTAGTCGAGCGTCGCGAGCTGCCGGGACACGGCGGCGACGATCTCGGGGCGGGCGTGGCCGGCCATCACGCACCACAGTCCGGCCGTGCCGTCGAGGATCTTCCGGCCGTCGTGCGACCAGTAGTACATGCCCTCGGCGCGGGCGAGCAGCCGGGGAGCCGCCTTGAACTGCCGGTTCGCGGTGAACGGCATCCAGAAGGCTTCGAGCTCATCGCGCGTCGGAGCGGTGGGCAGCGTCATGGGGCACCTGGCTCGGGATCGTGGGAAGGCGCGGATGATAGGAAAATCGGGGCGCCGGCTCAAACCGCCGGCCGGGGCCGCGCGGCAGGACGCGGAGAGATCCGGCGGTTCATGGGCAACGCCGGTGCGGGCTCCTAGAATACCGGCGGCCGTGCCACGGGCGCGGCGCTGCGGAGTGGCCCGGGATGGACATTGGCGAGCGCTTGAAGGCGGTGCGGCGGATGTACGGGCTCTCGCAGCGCGAACTCGCGAAGCGCGCGGGCGTGACCAACGGCACGATCTCGCTGATCGAGCAGAACCGCGTCAGTCCGTCGGTCAGCTCCCTCAAGAAGGTGCTCGACGGCGTGCCCATGTCGATCGCGGAGTTCTTCACGCTGGATCTTGAACAGTCACCCCAGGTGTTCTTCGGGCGCGACGAACTCACGGACCTGACGAGCGGCGACGTGTGCTACCGGCTCGTGGCCGCCCATCGACCCGGCCGCAGGCTCGCGATCCTCCACGAGACCTACGCGCCCGAGGCCGACACGGGCGCCGAGATGATCTCGCATGCCGGCGAAGAGGGCGGCATCGTCGTGCGCGGCCGCATCGAGCTGACCGTCGGCGGGCAGTCGCGCGTGCTCGGACCCGGCGACGCCTTCTACTTCAGCAGTTCGCTGCCTCACCGCTTCCGCAACGTCGGACCGGGGGAGTGTGAGATCATCAGCGCGGCGACGCCGCCGACGTTCTGAGGCGCGGGGCGCAGTGCCCGGGTCCGCCGGGACGGCGGCCGCCCTCGACATCGTCAAGCTCCCGGCCAGAGGTTCCGCCTGCATGAAAGTCACCGTTGCCGCGACACAGATGGCCTGCGGCTGGGATCGCGAGGCCAACATCGCGCGCGCCGAGACACTCGTGCGCGAGGCCGCGGCGCGCGGCGCGAACGTCGTGCTGATCCAGGAACTCTTCGAGACGCCGTACTTCTGCAAGGATCACCTGGCCGCGCATTTCAACCTGGCGCGGCCCATCGAGGGTCATCCGACCGTGGCGCGCATGCGGCGGCTGGCGGCGGAACTCGGCGTGGTGCTGCCGCTGTCGCTGTTCGAGCGCGCGCGGAACGCCTGTTTCAACACCCTGGTGATGATCGACGCGGACGGCCGCGAGCTCGGCCTGTACCGCAAGTCGCACATCCCGGAGGGGCCCGGCTACCACGAGAAGTTCTACTTCTCGCCCGGTGACACGGGGTTCAGGGTCTGGGCGACGAAGTTCGGTGTGCTGGGCGCCGGCATCTGCTGGGACCAGTGGTACCCCGAGTGCGCGCGCGTCATGGCGCTCCAGGGCGCCGAGATCCTGCTCTACCCCACGGCGATCGGTTCCGAGCCGCAGGACCCCGCGCTCGATTCGCGGCCGCACTGGCAGCGGACCATGCAGGGACACGCGGCCGCGAACGTCATGCCGCTCGTGGCCTCGAACCGCATCGGTACGGAGCAGGGCGAGAAGTGCGCGATCACGTTCTACGGCCACTCGTTCATCGCTGACCACACCGGGGCACTCGTGGCCGAGGCCGACGGCGAATCGGAGTGCGTGCTGACCGCGACTTTCGATCTCGATGCCGTGCGCCGTTATCGACATGCCTGGGGCGTGTTCCGCGATCGTCGGCCGGATCTCTACGGCCCGCTGCTGTCCCTCGATGGCAGTGCGCGCTGACGCCGCCGCGGTCGACGCCGCCCGCGCGGTGCAGCCGCCCGTCGAGCCCGCCGCGCTCGACGGCGAGATCGCCTGCGTCGACCTCGAGACGACAGGCGGGAGCGCGGGGTTCAACCGCATCATCGAGATCGGCGTCGTCCGGCTGCGCGCGGGCGGGATCGTCGACGAGTGGAGTTCGCTCGTGAATCCCGGCTGTCGCATCCCGCCCTCGATCGAGGCATTCACGGGCATCACCGGCGACATGGTCGCGGACGCGCCATGCTTCGCCGATCTCGCGGACGAAGTGCGCGGCCGGCTCGAGGGCCGGCTGTTCGTGGCGCACAACGTGCGCTTCGACTACGGCTTCCTGCGTCGCGAGTACCAGCGCCTCGGCCAGTCTTTCCGCAGCCGCCTGCTCTGCTCGGTACGCCTGTCGCGCCGCCTGCATCCCGACGAGCACGGTCACAGTCTCGACGCCGTCATGGCGCGGCACGGGCTCGACTGCACGGCGCGTCACCGCGCCCTCGGCGACGCCCGCGTCGTGGCGGAATTCCTGCGCGTCATGCGCCGCTCGCAGGATCCGGCGAGGCTCGGTTCGGTGGTCGAGGAGCTGACACGCGGCGCGACCCTGCCGCCGTCGGTCGATCCCGAACTCGCCGAGGAACTGCCCGAGACGCCCGGCGTGTACCGCTTCTGGGGCGAGGGTGATGCGCTGCTGTACGTCGGCAGGAGCCGCGACCTGCGCAGCCGCGTGCTCGCGCACTTCGCCGGCGTGGCGACCTCGCCGCGCGAGCGCCGGCTCTGTTCGCAGCTCAGGCGCGTCGACTGGACGGAGACCACGGGCGAGTTCGGCGCCATGCTGCTGGAACTCAGCGAGATCCGCGAGCGCAGCCCGGTCTACAACCGGCGTTCACGGCCCACACCGGAAGCCGCGGTGCTGCGGCTTTGCGAGGATGCGGCGGGACTGTGCCCGGAGTTCGTGGCGCTCGGCGAACTGCAGGCCGCGGACGAGGCGTACGGCCCCTTCCGCAGCGCGCGCGACGCGCGCCGCGCGTTCGAGCAGATCGTGCGGGCGCACAGTCTCTGCGCGCGCGTGCTCGGTCTCGAGGCTGGTACGGGCTCGTGCTTCGGGCACCAGGTCGGACGCTGTCGCGGCGTCTGCGCGGGGCTGGAGCCGCGGGCGCTGCACGATGCGCGCGTGCGTCTCGCGCTCGCCGCACACGGTGCGGCGCTGGCCGTTCGCCGGACGCATCGCCATCGGCGAGCGTGCCTGGGACGGCCGTACCGACTGGCACGTGTTCAGCGACTGGCGTTTCCTCGGCACCGTGGCGGCAGCCGACGCGCTCGACGATATCGCGGCGGATGCCGCACGCGGTTTCGATCCGGACTGTTATCGCCTGATGTGCCGTGTGCTGGCGCGGCCGCCGCGGGGACTCAGGATCGTGGAACTGGATCGGCCGTGAGCCTCGACGACTACTTCGCAACCGCGGCGCTCGGCACGACCGATCTGCTCGCGACGGAGCTCGCGGGCCTCGGCGCGAGCGGGATCGACGCCTCTGCGGGTGGCGTCGCCTTCCAGGGAACGCTGGAGACGGCCTGCCGCGCCTGCCTGTGGTCGCGCGTCGCGCTGCACGTGCTCAGGCCGATTGCGTCCTTCCCGGCCCCGACACCCGATGCTCTCTACGAGGGAGTCGCGGCGATCGACTGGGAGGAGCATCTCGGCGTCGACGACACCTTCGTCGTCGATTTCACCTCGTCGCGCTCGGCCATCACGCATACGCAGTTCGGAGCACAGCGTACAAAGGACGGCATCGTCGACCGCTTCCGCGCCGCGACCGGCCGGCGACCGTCGGTCGATACACAGAATCCGATGCTGCGCGTGAACGTGCACCTCGAACGCGACGTCGCGACCGTCGCCATCGATCTCGCGGGCGAGAGTCTGCACCGGCGTGGCTACCGCGGGCGCCAGGGTCCCGCGCCGCTGCGCGAGACCCTGGCGGCCGCGGTACTGTTGCGCGCGGGCTGGCCGGAGCTCGCCGCCGCGGGCGGTGCTTTCGTCGATCCGATGTGCGGCTCGGGAACGCTGGCGATCGAGGCCGCGCTGATCGCGGGCGACGTCGCGCCGGGACTGCTGCGCCCGCGCTTCGGAATCGAGGGCTGGCGCGGCCACGATGCTGTGCTGTGGCAGCGGCTGCGTGCCGAGGCCGAGGCGCGACGTGCGGATGGCCGGCTCGCCGCGGGCCGCATCTTCGCCTACGACCGCGATCCGCTCGCGGTGCGCATGGCTGGCGACAATGCCGCCCGTGCCGGGCTCGAGGGGCTCATCGACTTCCGCGTCGCGGAGATCGCTCGTCTGCCCGATGCGCCGGCGCCGACGGGGCTCGTCGCGGTGAATCCGCCCTATGGCGAACGCATGGGCGACGTGACCGCGCTCGAGTCCACTTACGCGGAGCTGGGCCGGCGCCTGCGCGAGGGCTATCGCGGCTGGGAGGCGGCCGTGTTCACGGGCAACCCGCCGCTCGGGCGGAAGCTCGGCATCGCGGCGCGGCGCACGCATCGCATGATGAACGGCCCCATCGAGTGCCGCCTGCTCCGGCTGCGCATCGTGCCCGAGGCCTTCGATGTGCCGCGCGCGCCCGGCACGCTGCCGGTGTTCGACCGCGAGGCGGCGCGAGCCCGGCCCGGATCCGCGATGTTCGCCAACCGGCTGCGCAAGAACCTCGCGAATCTCGCGGCCTGGGCGCGGCGTGAGCGCGTGAGCTGCTACCGCGTGTACGACGCGGACATGCCGGAGTACGCGTTCGCGATCGACCTCTACCAGTCGGCGCCGGAGGGCGGTGAGCGCTGGCTGTACGTGCAGGAATACGCGCCGCCCGCCACGGTCGACCGCGACCGCGCGCGTGCACGCCGCCAGGAGGCGCTGGTCGTGCTGCCCGACGTGTTCGGCCTGCCGGAGAACCGCATCCACCTGCGCGTGCGCCGCCCGCAGAAGGGCACGGCCCAGTACGAGAAGCTGGACGAGCGGCGTGAGTTCCACGTGGTCGACGAGGCGGGCCTGAAGTTCGAGGTGAACTTCACGGACTACCTCGACACCGGACTCTTCCTCGACCACCGGCTCACGCGCCAGCGGCTCGGGGGTCTCGCGGCCGGCAAGCGCTTCCTGAACCTGTTCTGCTACACGGCGAGCGCGAGCGTGCACGCGGCCGCGGGCGGCGCGGCCTCGACGCTGAGCCTCGACCTGTCGCGGACCTACCTGGAATGGGCGCGGCGCAACTTCACGCTGAACGGCTTCGATGCCGCGCGCCACGAACTGCGCCAGGTCGACTGCCTCGGCTGGCTCGCCGAGGACGACGGCGAGCGCTTCGATCTCGTCTTCCTCGATCCGCCGACGTTCTCCAACTCGAAGCGCATGACCGACGAGTTCGATGTGGGGCGTGACCAGGTGCGGCTCATCGAGCTCGCGATGCAGAGGCTCGCGCCCGGCGGGCTGCTCGTGTTCTCGACCAACTTCCGCCGTTTCCAGCTCGACGAATCGCTGCGCGCGCGTTACGACGTGCAGGACATCAGCGCGGCGACGATCCCGAAGGACTACGCGCGCGACCCGAAGATCCACCGCTGCTACGAGATCCGCGAGCGCACGGTCGCGGGGAGCTGAAAAGCCGTGAGCACCCACATCCGCGCCATTGCAGAAATGAAGATCCGGCCCGGCGTGGACGCCGCGACTGCGCTCGCCTGCGTGCGGCGCATCTCCGCGCGCACCGAGGCGCGGGATCCCGGCACGCTGGCCCACAACTACTACGTCGATGCGGCTCGCGGGATACTGGTGGCGCACGAGCACTACGAGGATTCGGCGGCGATGATGGCGCACCTCGCCGGCATGGACCCCGCCGACATCGCGGTGCTGGTCGGCGCCGTCGAGATCGCCTCGATGCGCGTGTTCGGTCCCGCCTCCGACGAACTGCGTGCGATGCTCGCGTCGTTCGGCACCGTCGAGTACTTCGACTTCGTCAGCGGCTTCATGCGCTGAGCGGCACGTATTCGATTCGGCTCGGGACGGTGCCGGGATCCGGCTCTCGCGACGCGGTTCTTCGCGGCGTGCGGCGACGGCCCGAACGCGCATGCGACCGGGCCGCCT
This sequence comes from Steroidobacteraceae bacterium, assembly GCA_046352935.1. Lineage (GTDB taxonomy): Bacteria > Pseudomonadota > Gammaproteobacteria > Steroidobacterales > Steroidobacteraceae > CAYWMY01. The sequence continues at coordinate 311 of JAXMGR010000030.1, read as the reverse complement.
GCGGTTGACGGAGGCAAGAATGATCCTCAACGTAAGAAATGATCCTGCCGGGCGTCCGACCGTGATCACCAGCAGACTGACCAGAAGGGCGCGGACGACGATTCCGCAGCCGATCCGAGCGGCATTGCGCCTGCGGGAGGGCGATGAACTCGTCTACGAGATCCAGGGAGATCGTGTCGTTCTGTCCAGGAGACAGCGTGTCCGTGGCCGCCACGCACCGTTCCGGACGTTCAGCGAGTGGGACTCGGCTGCGGATCGCAAGGCATATGGCGATCTTTGAGCGGGGCGATGTGCCGGTCAACGACCGTTCG
>JAXMGR010000029.1:0-30518 GCA_046352935.1 Steroidobacteraceae bacterium | reverse complement strand
CGGACGCTGCTGGTCATTTCCTCCATGCTGGAGGCGGTTTCCTCGAGGCTGGAGGCCTGTTCCTCGGTGCGCTGGCTGAGGTTGGCGTTGCCCTGGGCGATTTCGTCGGCGCCGGTGCGCACCGACCCGGCCGTCTCCTGGATCTGGCCCACCACCTCGGTCAGCCGCGCCACCGTCGCGTTCGCATCCGTCTTCAGCTGGCCGAAGGCACCCTGGTAGTCGGCGGCGATGGTCTGCGTGAGATCACCCTTCGAGAGCGAACCGAGCACGCGCACGGTGTCCTCGATGACTCGATCGGCGATCGACACCAGCTCGTTGACGCCCGTGCTCAGCGCCTGGAAGAAGCCGGCCTTGCCCTCGAGACCGATGCGCTGCTTCAGGTCGCCGGACAGCGCGGCATCGACGATCGACTGGACCTCGCGCTCGATCTCGACCTCCCTGGTGCGGTCGGTCCATTCGACGGCCGTGCCGATACGCTTGCCGTCGCCGTCGAAGATCGGACTGGCGATGAGTCTGAACGTCGCGCCGGCCATGCTGATCTGGGACTGGTGAGTGCCGCGCAGTCCGCTGATCAGGCTCTGCTGGTGACCCGGGCGCGCATGGAAGGCATCCATGTTGCTGCCCATGAGCTTCGCCGGGTCGAAGCGGCCCTTGAAATGTTCGCGGATCTCGGCCTGGCGCTCGACGAACATGCGCTGCTGCGCCGGGTTCATGTAGACGATGTTGTTGGCCGCGTCGGCGATCATGACGTTCGTCGACACGCTGTCGAGGGCTTCGCGGATGCGCTTGTTCTCGCCGGCGATGGCCTGCTCGCGCGCCATGTTGTCGCGGATGCGGCCCTGCACGCCGTCGAGCTCGGCGAGCAGGCGACCGATGTCGTCACTGCTGCCGACTTCCGGTGGCTGGGTGAAGTTGCCCTGCGCCATGCGTTCGAACGTGGCCATCGCGGCGCGCAGCTGGCGGCTCATCATGCCGACGACGTACCAGCACAGCGCGATCGCGAGCGCGACGCAGAAGAGGGCGATGACACTGCGCTGCAGGAGTGTGTTGCGCTCCGCGGCGACGCGGGACTCGAGACGCTGGTTGAGTTCCCGGAGCGCGAGATCACGGACCTGTGTTGAGGCGGCGACGGCGCGATCGCCGAGCTCGAAGACCTCCGCAGTCGTCACGGCAGGCGCGTTCGCAGCCGTCACGCCCTCCTCGATGCGATCGTGGAACGCGCTCACGGCCTCGTGCATGGCCGCCGCCTTCGGCTCCAGCGCCGTGCGCAGTGCGGGGTCGGCCTCGAACGCATCACGCAGACTCGCGAGTGTGGAGTCGAGCTTGCTGTGGTTGACTCCCTGCTGCTCCGCCAGGTACACGCGCTGCTGCAGCGGGAGCGAACCTCGGACCGTGGCCGCCACGGCGATGCCGCGCATGCGGGCCGTGGACTCGATCAGGGGGGATCCCTCGTAGACTGCGGCCGCCACGAGTGCGTAGGTCGCGGCTTCCGGGTCCAGGGACAGGCCCGAGGCCGAAGCAACCCTGGTGGAGATCCCGGTCATCCGGTCGATCAGACCGGTATGAGCGGAAAAGACAGCCTCGGAGCCGCTGTGCGCGGGATCATCGGCGATGGCCTTCCACGAAGCCTGCAGTTCCGTGATGTCGCCAGCGACACCGAATCTCGAACCGTGCTCGGTGCTGGCCGCACCGAGTGCTGCAAGACGCGTCTCCACCTCTGCTTGTGCGGCTCCCAGCGCCTCACGCGTGGTGCCATCTCCCTGGGCCGCTGCAGCCGCGAGCCCGCGATGGCGGGCCACCGCCTCCGTCGCCGGGTTCAGGGCGAGCAGCAGGTTGGCGCCCTCGTGCTCGCTCGCGGCGACGCTGATCTTGTCGAATGCATCGCGTGTGACGAAATGGCCCAGCACGAAGACGGGCACGGCCATGATCGCCACGATCAGGGCCAGCTTTCCCGAGACCTTGAGGTTCCGGAGCCACGCCAGTGGACCGCTGCCCGACCTGGTGGACTTCGCGCCCCGCGCGGCATTCTGCGAACCGGTGTTGCGTGCGCTCGTCATGGTCGAGACTCCATCTCTGGCGGATTCATGATGTCGTTGAAAGGGGATCGAGCGTCGGGTGGCCGCCCTGAGTTGCCGGGGGGCGTCCTCCCCAGCGCGATGACGCCGGGAACGTCGAGGATCAGTGCGACCGTGCCGTCGCCCAGGATGGTTGCGCCGGTGAACCCGGGCACCGGGCGGAAATTGGCCTGCAGGCTCTTGATGACGACCTGCTGCTGGCCGAGCAGGTCGTCGACCATCAGGCCCACCCGTTCGCCGTCCGATTCGGCGACGACCAGAAGACCTCCGGAGTTCTCCGATGTGGCTCTGGGGACGCCGAACAGCGACGCGAGACGGACGATCGGCAGGTACTCGTCACGTACACGATAGAGTTCGGAGCGGCCGGCAATCCGGCTCACCCGCTCCGACTCGAGCTGGATCGTCTCGACGATGGACAGCAGCGGGAAGACATAGATTTCCTCCCCGACGCGGGCGAGCTGGCCATCGAGGATCGCAAGCGTCAGCGGCAGCCGGACGCGGAAGACCGTGCCGACACCCTCCTGCGATTCGACCTGCACGTGTCCACCGAGGTCCTGGATGTTGCGGCGGACCACGTCGAGTCCGACGCCCCGCCCCGAGACGTCGCTGATGACTTCCGCGGTGGAGAAGCCCGGCGCGAAAATGAGGTTGTTGATCCGGTCGTCGGAGAGTTCTTCGTCGACGCCCACGACACCGTTCTTGCGCGCCTTCGCGAGTACGCGGGCGCGATTGATGCCGGCGCCGTCGTCACGCACCTCGATGACGACGCAGCCGCCCTCGTAGCAGGCGCTGAGTTCGAGGGTCCCGCTCGCCGGCTTGCCGGCTGCGCGGCGCACCTCGGGCTTCTCGAGTCCGTGGTCCAGCGAGTTCCGCACGAGATGCACGAGCGGATCGGCGATCTTCTCCAGCACCGTCTTGTCGAGTTCGGTGTCCTCGCCGTTCAGACGGAGTTCCACCTGCTTGCCGAGCTTGCGCGAGAGATCGTGGACGAGACGGGGGAAGCGGTTGAACGAGGTGCGGATCGGCAGCATGCGGATCTGCATCGCGTTCTCCTGCAGCTCGCGCGTGCTGCGCGTGAGCTGTGCGAGGCCTTCCCGCAGCTTCTCGATCTGCGTCAGGTCGAAGTCGTCGCCGAACCGCGCGAGCATGGACTGCGTGATCACGAGTTCGCCGACCAGATTGATCAGCGTATCGACCTTGTCGATGCTGACGCGGATCGACGCGTCCGGGGCCGCCCCCGTCTTGCGCGCGGTCGCCCTCTCCAGCGTCGCGGCATCGGCGGACTCGGCGAGCGGCGTTGCCGCAGTCGGAACGGGATCCGGTGTCGGCGGGGTCGGCGCTGCAGTGGCCGCAGCCGGGAAAGCCGCGGGCGGCTGCTCGAAAACGACGACGTTGGGAAGCGGCGCCTGCGCCGCGTCGGTCCCGGCAGGTGTGAGCGGCGCGATCGCGAGCTCGCACTCGGACTCGACCCATGCGAAGACGTCCATCACCTGGGCGCGTGTCGCGGGCCCGGTCAGCGTGAGCTGCCAGGCGAGATGACAGGATTCGGGATCCAGCGTCGCGAAGTCGAGGACCTCGGCGCCGAAACATTCGACCTTCAGGTCACCGAGCCGCCCGAGCTCGCGGAAAATCCGCAGTGGATCGTTGCAGGACCGGAACATGTCGGCATGGGGCTGGAAGTCGATCAGCCACCCGACCGGTGCGGCCGCGGGCGACGGCGCCGGTCCGTGCGATCCTGCCGATGCCGAGGATGCGGAAGCCGCCTTCGGGTCCGCTGGCCCGCCGCCGTCGAGGATCGACTGCAGAGCGGTCTGGATTTCCCGGGCGCGCGTCGTGTCGATCGGCTGGTCCGCCGTCAGGCAGTCAACCATGCCGCGCATGCAGTCCACGCTCTGCAGCAGCACCTGCACGGCGTCCTCCGTCACGGGGCTCTCGCCCTTTCGCATCCGGTCGAGCAGTGTCTCGACGTGGTGCGTGAACTCGGAGATCTCGACGAAGCCGAACGTGGCGCCGCCGCCCTTGATGGAATGGGCCGCGCGGAAGATCGAATTCATGGTCTCGGGGTCCGCGGCTCCGAGATCCAGGTTCAGCAGGCCGGATTCCATCACGTCCAGACCCTCCAGGCTCTCCTGGATGAAGATCTGGCGGATCTCGGTCATGTCGAAGTCATCGACCATGCGACGCTCCCGCGTGTCAGCTCAGGACCTTGGCGACGGTGGCCAGCAGCTTCGGCGGATCGAATGGCTTGACGATCCACCCCGTGGCCCCGGCCTGTTTGCCCTCGAGCTTCTTCTCGGTGCTCGATTCCGTCGTCAGGATCAGCATGGGCACGTACTTGTATTCAGGCAGTCCCCGCAGGTTGCGCACCAGCGTGATGCCGTCCATGCGCGGCATGTGCACGTCGGTCAGCACCAGGTCCACGCGGGTGCCGCGTGCAACTTCTAGTGCCTCGACGCCGTCGCTGGCCTGCACGACCTCGTAACCGGCGCGCTGCAACACGAAGCGCACGAGATCACGCATGGACTGGGAATCGTCGACAGCGAGAACGCTGGGCATGGGATGAACCTCTCCGCCGTGGTCCTGCGGAACAGGGCCTGGCTCGCAGGAAGAAAATGCGCGAGTGACTCATCGTTCCCGGGCCGGGAAAGTTGAGTGCGTGATTCTGTAAACTCGCCCGGTCCACGATGGATCTGTGAACCAGCGCACAAGCAGCAGGATGCTGGTCCGCTCGTCGTACCGGCGCGCGGCCCGCTGATGCGACGGGCCGTTCTGAGGAAAGCCCTGAACGACTCAGCCAATACCTGAATTGACAGATTGCGGCGGGCGACTATAGTCAAATGAGGGATTGGTGGGGACGATCAAGGGAACACGGATGTCGACCCCGGCAGACAGGCCTGCGGCAGCCCAGCTGGCGCGGGCATTGGTGGCGGAATCTTCAGATCTCGTCTCGTTGCCGGAGGTCGCGACGGCGATCATCCGTCTCGCGGAAGATCCCCGCTCCACCGCACGCGATTTCGAGACTGTCATCGCCGGGGATCCGAATCTGGCGGCGCGCTTGCTGCGCATCGCGAACAGCTCGTATTACTCGATGCGTGGACGCATCGACACGATCCAGCGTGCCGTTGCGGTGATCGGCACCCTCGATGTCTGCAATCTCGCGATCGGTCTCAGCACCGTGCGCGCCTTCGATGGCATACCCATCGAAGTCGTGAGCATGGACGACTTCTGGACGCACAGCGTCTATTGCTCGGTGCTCTCGCGCAGGTTCGCCCGCGATGCGGCACCGGGGCGCGAAGGCACCCTGTTCCTCGCGGGACTCCTGCACGACGTGGGCCAGCTGCTGATCTTCCTGCGGCGTCCGGAGGAAGCCCGCAAGGCGCTCTGGATGGTCATGGAGGGGGCCGACGACCTGACGGCTGACGTCGCGGAGCGGTCGGTACTCGGGTTCGACCACGGCGACGTCGGAGACCAGCTCGGTCGCAAGTGGCACCTGCCGGATCTCCTGCGGGAATGCATGGCCCTGCATCACTCACCCGGCCTCGCGTCGGCGCCGAACGCCGTCGCCGTGGCGATCGTTCACGTCGCGAACTCGCTCGCCTACCTCGCGGAGACCGACTCGACCGAACTCGAGACGGCACCCCTGATCGATCCCGCAGCTGCCCGTCTCGCGAACTTCGACGCCGCCCTGCTTCCTGATCTCGTTGCGGACAGTCGGGCCCAGGTGGCCGAGGCCCGTTCGCTCTTCGGCATCTGATTCCCGCGCCATGGCCGGATGCGCCAGGTGCGTGTCCGTCCGCGCATTCACGCACATTCCTTCCGATCCATGCGTCTGGCGGTGTTCCTTGCCTGTACGGGGCAGGCGGGGCGCGGACCCGTCGGGGTGGGCGCCGGAGCGCATCTCTGCGATGATCGACGCGCAATGAGTACGTCGCGCCGGTCCCGGCCCGGCGGTATTGCAGTCGTCCGGAGAGGGGATCGCAACGTGTTGAAGAAACTCTTCAGGGTCAACGGCGTCGCCGCCGTGCTGTTGTCGTTCGTCAGCGTCGGGAGCCTTGCGGGAGAGGTCGATCTGACCCGCTTCGGGCCGCGCGAGTACGCGCCGGACACCGTGACTCCCAACGTGTCGAGGGACGCGTTCTTCGGTGTCCCGGGCCCGGCCCGGCTCGTGATCCGGCCGGTGGGCCCGACAGGTGGGACGCCCGCCGACGTGAACATCGAACTGAACGGCAGGCGCGTCTGGTCGTCACGCAGTGCCGGGACGGCCGGAGACGAGATCGAGGTCCCGGTCACGCTCGCGGAGAACAATGCGATCCGCGTGGAGCTTGCCGGTGTCGGGGGCAGCGCGGTCAGCGTGCGCGTCCGGCAGCAGGCGAAAGTCGATCTCGGCCTCACCGGCCGGGTTCATTTCAACGTCAACACCAATGCCTACGCCTGGACCCGGGAGTTCTACCGTCGCCTCGGATTCACGCACTCGATCGGGCCGTTCCCGGAAACCAACACGATCATCATGGCGAACTCGGTCGGCATGCGGCATCCCTATCGCATGTACGCGGAGCTGATCTACCTCGGCGAGGGCGAGATCGATCCGGCGAAGCTCATGATCCCGACGGGGCGGTTCATCGACATCATCGAATGGAAGGAGCCGCGCAACGTGCAGCCGGCCTATCCGCACGTCAACAGCCTGGGCATTGCGAAGGTCACGCTGTCGACGACGGACCTCGATGCCGACATGGCCAGCCTGCGGGCGATCGGCACGACGTTCCTGTCGGCCCCGGCGACACGCGCCGATGGCTCGCGTTTCGTGATCGCGCGCGATCCGGCGGGCACTTTCGTCGAGCTGCGGCAGGATCCGGGCGCCACACCGAAGCTCTTGAACGGCAGTCATGTCAGCGAGATCCATCACCTGACGGTCAACGTCAGCGACTTCGAGCGTTCGCGCGCGTTCTACCGCATGCTCGGATTTACGCGAGGCACGGAGCTGCCGGGGTCTGGAACAGCCGAGGAGGCACGCGCCATGGGATTGGACGGTCCGTATCGCGTGCGTGCCGAGATGATGGTTCACGAGCGTGACGGTTCGCGAATCGAACTGGTCGAGTGGCTCGAGCCGCGCGACCTGACGCCGCCACACGCGCCGCCCATCAACCATCCGGGCATCCACCGCATCAATTTCGGGACGACCGACGTGGCCCGCGACGTGGCGCGCCTGAGGGCCCAGGGCATCCGGTTCCTCTCGCCGATCGCGCCGTGCTGCGAGGGTGACCGGTCGCGCATGGGCATCGCGCTCTTCGCCGATCCGGACGGGAGTTTCATGCAGGTCATGGGCGGCATCGAGCCGCCGGCCGCGAGCCATCACGCGGCGTCGAAGTGACCCCGCGAACCGGTGGATGCCTGTGCGGCAACATCCGCTACACCCTGTCGGCGGAACCGCTCGCCGTGGTCGTGTGCCACTGCCGGAACTGCCAGAAGCAGGCCGGCTCGGCGTTGTCCGTGGTGGCGGTGGTCGCGCGCGACGCCCTGGAATTGCAGGGCGCGCCGAAGGTCTTCGAGGATCGCGGCACGAGCGGGCAGGCCGTCTACCGGAATTTCTGTCCCGACTGCGGCTCGCCCGTGCTCACCGACACGCCACGTGCCCGCGAGCAGGGCATCATCTTCGTCAAGGCGGGCACCCTTGACGATGTCAGCGACCTGAGGCCGTCGGCGCACTACTGGACGTGCCGCGCGCAGCCGTGGGTCCGGCTGCCGGACGACGCGCAGATCTTCCATCAGGAGTGACGGCGGCGCCGCGCTGTCGCAGCGCTGCGGCTGGTGCGGCCTGCGGGCGCCGTCTGCGGGGAACTGTTCTGTTCCGGCGGGTCTAACACGGCACGCAGTATCGAACACCGTCGAGGACGTCTCCCATGAGGATCTCCGCAATGCTCCGCCGTCGTGGCGCAATCCCCGCCGTTCTGTGCATGCTCCTGGCCGCGAGTCCGGTGGTTGCCGCCGATGAGGCGCCGGCCGCGGGCGAAGAAGGGCTCGTCCGGGTCGACGTGAAGAACGTCGATGTCGTGTACCGGCGACCCGGCGTGAAATGGGCCGGCTACACGAAGGTGTTCATCGCCCCCGTCAGCGTGTCGTTCAGCAGATCATGGGATCCTCACGACTACGGCGCGTTCGGCCTGCGTGCGGCCGACGTCGATCGCATGCGCAGCGATCTCGCCGCGCTCGTGCACGGCACTTTCGCGAAAGTCCTGGGCGAAGGTGGCTACCAGGTCGTTGAGGCGGCGGGCGAGGGCGTGCTGCAGGTCGAGCCCGACATCGTGAACCTGTACGTCAATGCGCCGGATCCTCTCGAGCCGGGGCGCTCACGCACCTACGTGCTCAACACGGGTGAGATGACGCTCGCGCTCGAGCTGCGCGACAGCGTCACCGGCACGTTGCTCGCCCGGGCCCGCGACCGCAGGCGCGGCACCGAATACCCCTGGCTCACGATCGCGAATCGCGTCGTCAACCGGGCCGAGGCGGAGCGAGCGCTCACGGGATGGGCGAAGCAGCTGCGCCGCAACCTCGATGCCGCACGGGCCGGGCCGTGAGCGACCCGCACCGGCGGGTGCATCGGCAGTCAGTCCCACAGCAGGTGAACCAGATGGCCCGATCGATCGTCGCCGGCGTCCGCAACGGGCTCGTCGCGCTCGCGACCCTCGCGCTCGTTGCGTGTGCGACCCAGGGTGCGAAGATCCACAGCAACCGCGATGCCGCGGTGGACTTCGCGCAGTACCGCTCCTTCGCGTTCGTCTCGCCGCTCGGCACGGATCGCGCGAACTATGAGTCGCTCGTCTCGCGCGCGCTCAAGGCCGCCGCGCGTCGCGAACTCGAGGCGCGGGGCCTCGTGTACCAGGAGGCCTCGCCCGATCTGCTCGTGAATTTCAGTGGCAGGCTCGACGACAAGCTCCGCGTGTCACCGTCGCCGTCGCTGACGGTCGGCATGGGGTACTACGGTTACCGCCATGGCATCTACGGCACCTGGCCGCTCTATCACGAGACCGACGTCGATCAGTACACGCAGGGAACGCTCAACGTCGACATCGTCGACGCCCGGCGGAACCAGATGGTCTGGGAAGGCGTCGCCGTGGGACGCGTCACGGAGAAGACGCAGTCGAACGCCGAGGCGGCCATCAAGCGCGTGATGCCGGAGATCTTCGCGAAGTTCCCGTTGCCCGCGACGACGCGAGCGCCCGCAGCCGCCGATTGAACGACTGGAGATCTCGGCTGAGTCTCACTCTCAATCATCGAAATCTTGTGACTGCGCGCCCCTGCAAGGACGCTGTAGCGGATCGCTGATGACGGCGCTGCCGCGCCCGCACCGTTCCTGACTCCGGGATGCACCTTCCGCTGCGCTAGACTCCGAAACTGAAAGAGGGGGTGCCGCTCGACGATCGGGCGGTGCGATGGCGTGATCTCCCGAATGGGGGATGGCGTGGAGCGCATGGACCTGACTCGCGGGTACCGGATCGGCGACTGGCGCGTCGATCCCGGACTCGATGAGATCGAGCGCAACGGCCAGCGTATCAAGCTGGAGCCGCGAGTCATGCGGCTGCTCTGCTGTCTCGCCGAGCGCGCCGGTCAGGTCGTTTCGGTCGAGGAACTCCTCGACCGCATCTGGCCGGGCGTCGTGGTCGGTCAGAGTTCCGTGTACCAGGCCATCGCACACCTGCGCCGTGTGCTGGAGGACACGGAGTCACCGCCACATTACATCGTCACCGTACCTCGCAAGGGATATCGCCTGATCGCGGCCGTGTGCGCGGAGGAACCGTCGCGACCGGGAGCTGTGACCGATGATACGCACGGCCGCGCACCCGCACAGGTGACGGCACCGGCTGCAGTCGATCATCCTGCATCCGCACCCGTCACCACCGACTTGACGCCGACCGTCCGGATTTCCCGCCGGGGGTGGCTGATCGTCGCGATCACGATCGCCGTTGTCGCTGCGACCACGTTCACGATACGGCGCACGATGTGGTCGCAGCCGCGGCCGGCCCCGGCTCCGGTGATCGCCGTGCTGCCGTTCTCGGACCTGAGCGCCGATGGAAGCTATCGCGCGCTCTGCGACGGGTTGACCGATGAACTCTCCGGTTCGCTCGCGCGGCTGCGCGGCGTGCAGGTGGTGGGACGCACATCGACTGCGAAGTTCCGCAACGACGCCCGCCGCGTCTCCGCCGGACTCGGCGCATCGCACGTCCTGCAGGGTTCCGTGCGCCTGAACGACGGCCGCCTCCACGTGAAGGTCGAGCTGGTCGATGCGGTCGATGGCGTCCAGGTCTGGGCGAATTCGTTCGATCGGCCCGCGCGCGACGTTGTCCTGACCCGGTCCCGGGTTGCCCGGGCCGTGGTGGACGCAATCGCGTCACAACTCGGGCCGGACAGGGGTGGGCCAGCGCCTCCCGCAACATCGACCAGGGTCAATGCATACGAGCTGTACCTGCTCGGCCGCCACCAGCAGTTGCGACGCGGCCCTGATGGAATCGCTCAGGCGATCAGTTACTACAAGGCGGCAGTGGCAGCCGATCCCGTTCTCGCACTGGCGCACGCGGGCCTTGCCGATGCGTACATGGCCCGCTACCGCGAGGAAGACCGGCCTCTGGAGGAAGTGGCGCGCCTCGCGCAGGCCGAGGTCGACACGGCGCTGCGGCTGGACCCCGAGTTGAGCGCGGCCTACTCGACGTGGTCCCTGCTGCTGACCGAGCAGGGTCGTACGCAGGAAGCGACGGCCGCGGCGGAACGCGCACTCGCCATTGATTCGGGTTCCAGCGAGGCCTACCTGCGACTCGGCTATGCGCGCGAGCGCTCGGGGCTGCCGCGGCAGGCGCTCGCAGCGTATGACCAGAGCGCGGCACTCGATCCGCTGAACGCAGCGGTGCACGTGCGGCGCTGTTTCGTGCTCCAGCATCTCGGGCATCACGCGCAGGCCGAGCAGGCCTGCGAGCGTGGGTTCGAGCTGCAGCCGGACCTGCCCGATGCGCCGTGGGCGCGTGCTCTCAACGCCTACGCGGAGGGGCGGCTCGCTGCGGCGGTCGGCCATTACCACGCGGCTTTGGCCCGCGCCCCGGTTCGAAGAGACATTCGCCTGCAGCTCGCCACCGTGTACCTCGACCTCGGCATGCACGCGGAGGCGGCTGCGGAGTTCCGGAGGCTCGGGCAGCACGATGCCCGCGCTTCCCTCGCGCCCGGATACGGCGAATGGCTTCTCGCGACCCGGGACCCCGACGGCCTGAGGAGCATGCTGCGCAGCGTCGAGGAGAACACGACCCCACAACACGAACGGGTCCGTGCCGCATGGCTCGCGCTGGCGGCGGAAGAGGCGAGAATCAAGGGTGTCGTCGCGGCAGCGCGCCTCGCATTCGCTGCCGGCGCGACGCCGGTACCGGCGATCGACGTCGAGCCACTGCAGTTCGGAACCTGCGACCCCTGCGGGCTCGCACTGCTGCAGCGTCGAGCCGGCGATGCCGAGGCAGGCCGTCGCTCGGCGCAGCTCGCGTCCACGGCGCTGGATCGACTGGAGGAACGGGGCTACGTCATGCATGGCTTGCGTTATGCGCGCGCCGGTCTGCTCGGGCAGGAGAACCGGCCCGGGCCGGCACTGGCCGCATTGCAGCGTGCCGTGGATTCGGGCTGGCGGCGTGCGTGGCTCATGCGCGTCGATCCCGCGCTGGCAACACTGCGTCAGGAACCCGGATTCGCTGCGCTGGTCGCGAGGATCGAGGCCGCCAACCTGCAATCGCGTCGCGAGCTCAACCCGTCGCTGGACGAGCGATGACCTTTTGCGGGCACACGCCCACACGGTAGATCACTTCGTAATGTGCGATGAACTGCACGCGCGTGGCGTCGAGGGGGTAGGTCACGATCCATTCGGGCAGGTTGTCCGTGGCCACCCGGCTGCCCGGCGTGACCGGTCGTGACGGCATGACGGAGCCGTTGAGCGTGCCCGACGGGCCCGCGAAGACCGGGTCGGTTGCGCTCGCACCGACCCAGACGGCGTGGATCCTGTCGCATCCGGGTGGTGATGCGACCGGGGATGCCGCCATCGCCGGTGTGGAGGTGGTCCTCATGCGGGCGATCGCCGTCGTCGGCGTCGCGCGGCCGTCGGCCGGCATCGAGCCCTCCGTGCGAGCGGGCAGAGGGAGCGTCTCTATTTCATGGACGACGTGCGAAGCATTGGCCAGCACGGTGCCCACATCCTGCAGTACTCCACGGGTCATGAAGCGCAGCGTGATCGCGGTGCCCAGCCCCAGATCGGGCACCACGACGGTGATCCGGCGGCGGCCGTCGCCAGCCCGTGGCATCGAGGTGCTGGCCTCGCAGCGATAGGCGATGCCGCCGGGATAGAGACACGTGACCTGCGGTGCGTCCCGCGTGGAATCGCCGTCGAGGAGGTCGAATGCCAACCGGTTGAACGGCCCTGCCTGCCCGAGTGACAGGGCGACCGGCGCCGCCGGCAGCGCGGTCCGGTTGGATACGAGCGGGCCGTCGCTCGCGGAGGCGGGCACTCCGATCAGCAGGGCGGGCAGGATTCCGGGACGCCACATGCCGCTACAACGAACGGCGTGGCCCGGTTGGCTCGCGGGCGGATCAGCGCAGCGCGAGTGGCGTTGCGCCGAGCCGCCCCCGCATGCGGGCCAGGGCGTACTTCTTGCGGCTCAGCACGGTGTCGGGGGGTGAACCGCAGGTGCTTGCCATGTCCCGGATGCTCGTGCCGCAGGCCCACAGGGCGATGACCCGCCGTTGCGCGACCGGGAGATCGCGGACCGCTGCGCGGACCGCGCTGGCCTCCTGCTGGCGCTCGATCGCTTCGTCCGGCCCCGGTGTCCCATCGCCTGACTGACTCGCCAGCATGTCGATCAGGAAGGGATCCACGGCCGAGGTGCGGATCGCCTCGTGCTTGCGCGTGTACTCGTCCAGGAAGGCATTGCGCGCGACCGTGAACAGGTAGGCGCGCAGGGCGGCATCGTCGAGGTCGTCGCAGGATCCACGCGCATTCGCGGCGAGCAGCCTGAGCCAGGCGACCTGCGCAAGATCCTCGGCCCGTTGCGGGCATCGGACCATCCGGGTCAGGCAGATCACCAGCACGCGATGATGGCTTCTGAAGAGAGCTGCGATCCGGCCTTCGTCGTTGGATGACATGTGCTCCGCCCCCTCGGGTCTGTGGACGAGAAGCACAGCACGGACCTCGATCCGATGTCCTCAAGGTGCGCTGAAGGAATCCTGAATCTTCACTGATGGCGCCGTAACCCCAGGCGGGGCCGGGGCGATCGTGGTCGTCGCCGGCGCTCCTTCAGGATCCGGGGATCAGGAAGAACTCGCCGGCTTCGTGGCCTGCGTGACGGATGGGCGCGTACTCCGGCACCTGGTCGAAACGCAGGTTCGCGGCGGCGTAGGCGACCCGTGCCGCCACCTCGCGGTGCAGACGCTGCCCGTCGAGGGCGTCTTCGTTCGCCTCCAGCACTTCGAGCAGAGCCTTCGCGAACACCGAGTGGCGACCGCCGCCGGCATCCAGGACCGGTGCGATGCCGCCCGACGTCAGCACGGTGCGCGAGCGCTTGCCCGCCATGGTGCGGAACCAGTGCAGACGTTCCTCGGCGGTCATGCCGGTCCGCAGCCGGGACACGGACGAGCGTGTGAGCGCACCCGCGTAGCAGGAGTCGACGACGAGCAGGATCTGCTTCGCCTGCATGACATTGAGGATGTCGGTCACGGCATCCGTGGGAATCCAGTTCGCCGTGCTGCTGCGCTCGGCGTCGACCGGCAGCCAGTAGGCGCGCTGGTTCACCTCGTCGAGCTCACCGTGTCCGGCGAAGTACACGAGCAGGTTGTCCGTCGAGGTGAGCCGCTCCCGCAGCGTGTTGAGGGCCGACAGGATCTGGTAGCGGTCGGCGTCGAGCAGCAGCGTCGTACGGAAGCCATAGCGCTGCTCGAGCAGCTTCGCGAGTGCGGTCGCATCGTTCATCGGCGATGTGAGATCCGGCAGGGACCGGTATTCGTTGTTGCCGATGACGAGTGCGTGGTACGAGCCGAACTCGACGCCGGCGGCGAGCTCGCGGTCGCTCGTGGGCCGGCGTGCAACCGGTGCGGCTGGCGTCGCCGCCGCGCCGCGCAGCACGAAGCGCGTCTCGCCACGCTTGCCCTGGCGATCCACCGCAACGATGCTCACCGGCGTATCCGCCGCGCCGACGGGAAGCCTGAGACTGAACACACCGAGGTCGCTGGTCGCCACCGGCAGGTCGTTGACGGTGACCGCGACGATTCCCGCCGGCGCCGTCACGCGGCCGACGATCTGGGCCTCCGGGCCCGGACTACGCGCGACGGGCACGATGTCGCGCGTTCGCGTGAGCCCGGGCATCACGAGGGAAACCTCCGGCCCGGCCAGGAGGCCGGCCGCAACCGGACGCTCCAGCCGGTCGAGCCGCTCCTGCCGCGCCTGCGCGAGCGCATTCGCCGCGGCAATCTCCTTCTCGAGCTGCTCGGTCCTTGCCTGTTGCTCGCCCGCGAGCGCCTGCGAACGTGCCAGCTCGCGCGCGAGCTGCTCGTTCTGCTGCTGGCGGCTGGCTGCGAGCTCCGCCGCAGCCACCATGTCGCGGCCCAGTCGCTCGGTCTCGGTCCGCCTGAGCGACAGTTCCCGCTCGCGCTCGGCCAGTCGCGCTGCGGCCTCGCGCAGACGACCACGCTCGTCCTCGACCGCTGCACGGGCGGCCGATGATTCCTGGCCGGCCTGCTCGAGTGCGGCCTGACGCCGCTGGTTCCCGGCACGCTCGGCCGCGAGCTCCCGCGCGAGCGCGGCCGCGTCGTCGCTCCGGCGCGCGAGTTCCTGCTGCAGCGTGGCGATCTCGTCGGACCGGTCCGGGGGCGGTGGCGGCATCTCCTGCAGCTGGCGCCGGGCTTCTGTCGCCGTTGCCACGGCCGCGGCTGCGTGCGACCGGCTGACCACGAGTTCCTGGCGCGACGCCTCCAGTTCCGTGCGCAGCGCTGCCAGTGACTGCTCCAGCTCCTGCGTCCGCGAGCGTAACGCCAGGATCGCGGTGGAATCGGCGGCTGGCACGGTCGGTGCCTCGGCCGGGGACGGCGCGGGTGGCGTGGCGGGCAGGGCCGACGGTGCTGGCGCTGCCGCCGGCGGGTCGAGTTCGATCGCCGCCTCGCGGCCCGCGGCGCGGCGGTACCAGTCGAGAGCGATGGCCGCATCGGCGGGTACCCCGAGGCCGCGTTCGTAGAGGTAGCCGATATTGACCTGCGCGCGACGGCTGCCCGCATCGGCGGCCTGCCGATACCAGCCGAGTGCCGCGGCGTAGTCCGGCGCTACGCCGAGACCACGCTCGTAGATTTCGCCGACGATCTCCTGCGCCCCGACATCGCCGTGTTCGGCCAGCGGCAGCCAGGCGCCGAGGGCGCTCTTCAGATCGGCGCGATCGTAGGCGACGTACTCGCCGCCGCGGATCTGGCAGTCCCTTGCGGGCAGCCGCGCCGGACGGCGCGGACTGACATAGACGGAGCGCTGGCCCAGGTGGCGGATCTGCCCCGGCAGCAGGCAGTCGACGATGAGCAGGAGATCTGCGCGCGGGTCGCCCGCGCTCTGCATGGGGGGCGCAGTGTCGCCGAGGCCGGCATTGGACAGCGCCAGCGCGCCGGACAGCAACGCCGCGAGGCCGCGGCGGTGCGCGGTGCTCCTGTGGCAGCCCTGGCCCATGGCGACTGGATGCACGGCCTCGTTCCGAATCCTGAGCCGGATCCGCAGGAGACGAATCAGCCGGGCGGAATGGTGTATGCGAAGCCGCAAGCCAGTCACGGCGCCCGGATCGTTCTCCCTTCATGGACATGAAGACCGCCACGGCCGCCGGCGGGCGAGAGCGGGGGATCCTGATCGACCGCAGCGTGATGACTTCCCGGGGCGTTCGTGTCGCCCGGGCGGCGATCGCCGCGGTGCTGGTGTCCCCCGCATTCGCGCAGTCACCGCAGGTCTCGCCGGACTTCCCGCCGCCGCCGACGTATGTGCCGCCCGCGGATGTGGCGCCCGCCGCGCCGTTGCCCGATCCGTATCAGCAGCTGGTTGTGCCGGTTCCCGTCGGCGCGCCGGTTGTCAGCGCCGTGCAGCCCAGGACGTCGATACGGGACATCTTCGCTGGAACTCTCGCGGCCGCTGCAAACGTGACGGGCATGACGCTCGTCGCGGGACTGACGCAGGCCATCACCGGTGGACTCACGAACTGGTTCAGCCGCAGGACCGGAGCGCCTCCGGGGGCGGCCACGTCGCAGCCGCCTGCGGAGGTGGCGCCGGTTCCAGCCGTTGTTGACGGGTCCTATGCCACCGGTACGAGCACGGCAGGCGGTCCCGCAGTCGTCACTGGGGGTGCAGATGCCTCGCTCTACGCGGGCCTCGCCTACGAGGTGCATGCGATCGGGCCCGATGGCGCGACCGTGCCGGTCGATCCGGCGACGCATGAGTTCCGGACCGGCGAGCGTTTCGTCGTGCATTACCGGCCCGTGCTGCCCGGCCGCATGGAGGTCTACAACATCAAT
This sequence comes from Steroidobacteraceae bacterium, assembly GCA_046352935.1. Classification (GTDB taxonomy): domain Bacteria; phylum Pseudomonadota; class Gammaproteobacteria; order Steroidobacterales; family Steroidobacteraceae; genus CAYWMY01. Next base: position 13,902 of record JAXMGR010000029.1, on the reverse strand, counting down.
CCCGCGGGGCGCGAGACGCAGATCGACGACGCCGAACTCGCCGCGGGCCAGCTCGCGACGCTGGGCCCCTACGAGTTCGCGTCGCTCAAGGGCGATGAGCGCCTGCGCCTCGTGCTGACGCCGTGTACGAGGCCCGAGCTCGTGCTCGCCACGCGCGACATCGTCAAGGTGTCCGCAGTCACGGCCGGCGGGCAGGCGCTCGGTATGGCGACCTGCGGCGTGGTCACGCGCTCGACTGCGGCTCCTGCGACTCGCGACATCCGCAAGGTTGCTGTCGATGGCGCGACGGCGTTCGCACTCGACCCCGTGTCCGCCGATGAACGCGCCACCGGTCGCTTCGCACCGCGGGAAGTGACCATCGTCTTCCGGCATCGCTGACCCGCGACGTAGTATGGTCACGGAGTGCGGAGGGAAGGAGCCGCGACAGGACGGCGCAGTCGTCGCTGCCACGATCCGCGGGGGTGGCATGATCTCGATTCATGATGCATGGGCGACAGCGGCCGGGTGGCTGCTCGCGGGAGTGGCGCTGGCGGCGGACTGCACCGTGCTGCAGCCGGGTGCTGATCTGGCGGGCTGCGACCTGTCGCGGCAGGTGCTGGCCGGGCGCGATCTGCACGGCGCGAGACTGGCCGGGGCCAAGCTCGAGAACACCGATCTGCGGGGCAGCGATCTGAGTGGCGCCGACCTCTCCGGAGCCAATGCCAAGTGGGCACACTTCGAAGGGGCCAGGCTGAATGGCGCGGATCTGCGCAATGCCGATCTGTTCCATGCGATCCTCGACGGAGCGGACCTCGGCAACGCGAAGCTGACGGGTGCGTACCTGTTCGGTGCCAACTTGATCGACACGCGGGCACGCGGTGCCGATTTCACGAACGCCTACCTGAAAGACATCCTGATGGAGGGCATCGACGTCTCGGGAGGCTCGCTCCGGAACTGCTATGTGCTGAGGGGCGTGCTGATCGGCGCGAAGCTGGTGGGCACCGATCTGTCGGGCGCCGATCTCACCGGTGCCGCCGCAGAGAACACGGACTTCTCCCGCGCGCGTCTGCACGGGACCCGGCTCGCAGGCGCCACGCTGCGCTTCGCGACCTTCGCCGCCGCGGACCTGCAGGGAGCCGAGTTCTCGAACGCCGATGTCTGGAATGCAGTGTTCGACGGCGCGGTCAACCGCCCGGATTCGCTGACCACGGCGCTCGCCGAGGTGTTCACGGGAACCGCGAAGCCCTGACGTCCCCGATACACGCGCGGGCGCGCTGTGACCCGCGCGGTCGCAGGCGACTCACAGTTCGACGCGCAGGCCGATCGCGATGCGCTGGCGATCCAGGTCGCCACCCGCCAGCGTGTCGAAGTTCGCGAAAGCGATCCAGCCGTTCGGCAGGATCGCCGTCAGTCCCGCGCCGATGCTGAACCGTCCGGACTTCGGTCGATCACCGCTCACGACAACCTCGGCGCCACCCGGATCGAGCAGGAAATGGCTCGCCTGGCGCAGGATCTCGCGCTTGAATTCGTGCAGGTATTCGACGCGCAGCTGCGGCACGAAGACGCCGCGCGCCGTACTGAACGCACGATCGGCGCGCAGCCCGACGTGACCGAGTGCAGAGCGCCTGCGACAGGCCGCGAACGCCATCGCGAGGCCCGAGTCGTTCAGGTCCTGTTCCTCGTAAGCGTCGATCTTCGCCTTCGCATAGGTGATTCCCGCAAAGGGGCCGAACGTCGTCGGACCCGAAGCGAAATCGAGGCCGCCATTCACGTAGGCCCAGTACACGTTGCTGTGCGTGTCGCCCGCGACGCGCGCCGAGAACTGACCCTGACGCGATGCACCCTGGAAGACCGGATTGCGCCGGAAATCGTGCTTCTGGTGGCCGTAGCCCAGCGCTGCATCGACATAGGCCCGCTCGGCCGGGTTGAACGCCGCATAGAACGTGACCGACTTCGAGTCCGTCTCCGCCTGACCCGCGCTCGAGGCCGCCACGAAGTTCGTGCCGCGCCGCTCGGGCACGAAGTCGTACTGCAGCGACTCGTAGGTCACGAGCGCGCCCAGGAACAGTCGCTCTGACGCGCGTCCGTCGAAGCCGACCTCGACGGCCCAGCTGTCGCCGTCGAGGCTGCGCTCGCGATCGGTATCCGGGTCGCGGTCGCGATCGAACCAGGTCGCGCGCCCGTTGACGAGCAGGTTGAGGGGGCCCAGCCGGACCGTCGTCGCTGGCCCGGTCACTGCGCTGTCTCCCTCGCGCATGACGGCGGCGCGACCGCGGGCTTCGGTGCTGCGTACGTCCGCGAGCCCGGAGGAGGACTTGGTGTGGCTCATGTTCTGGCTGGGATTCAGCGACGACTCGCTGTCACCGGAGAGATCGCCGAGGCCGCCTGGTGTCTCGCCACATCGGGTCGTGAGCGCGCCGGTTGCCGAGGAGCAGGCCTGGAGGAAGTAGCTCTGGAAGCCGGCATTCGCGGCGACGGCCGGTGTCGATACTGCGGCGAGCAGGGCCGGTGCGGCGAGGCGGGACAAGCGGCGACATATCGCTGGGCCTTCCCTGTGCGTCTTCTTGCTCATGTCTTGCGCATGCTCCACGGCTGCCTGTCGCGGTTCGGCCAAGGCAGATCAGCGCTGGGTCCTGCAACGCCGTACTGTGCGGAGATCTCTCGGTCGTCGATACATCCCGCTTCCGCGATCAGGGTCCGTCATTGACCCAGGTGATTCCGAACCCGAAGCCGTCGAAGCGCCAGGCACCGTAGTCAGTCCCGCCTGCCTCGGCGCCCAGATAGGCGAAGGTGACGTCCTGGTACAGCAATCGCGACGAGAACGTCAGCTTTATCAGCCGTGCCTCTGCCACCGGGATCGGCGACAGCCGCTGGGCCCAGTCGGCCACTCGGTGCCCGAATGATGCCGCGGCGGATTCCAGCCAGGCGAACTGCTCCGATGTTTCCGGCAGCTGCGGCGCCAGTGTGATCAGCACGCAGGTCAGCTGCTTCCTGCCGCCGACCAGGACGTACTTGATCTCGTAGCCCGATGGACATGTACCACCCGTCGGAGTCGTAGTGGAAGGCGCAGGCGTGCTCGTGGGGCAGCTCATGCCGGTCGTCGGGATCCCGGCCAGCACATAGAACTGGCAGCGCGTCGCGAGCGACATCGTGTTGACGTCACGGTTCGTCCCGCCTGCGAGGGCCAGCAGCTTGTCATAGGTGGCCGTCGGCACCCGGATCGTCGTGCTGCCGGCCTCGCGTCGCTGGTAGGCCGTGCTGCTGCGGCTGTGCACTTCCTTCAATGATCCCTTGTGGGTGAGTGCCAGCGCCTTCTGCACTTTGCCCGTGTCCGTCGTCGCGACGGCGATTTCGTAGATGCCGGTCGCGGTCGTCGGCGGGTTGACTCCCGACCCGGCGACGATGGTCGCTGACTCGGCCTGCAGGGTCACGGCGAGCAGCATGCCGCAGGCGACCGGGCGCACGAGGGTTCGAAGACGTCGATTCATGGTGTTCACCTCCTGCGGCCGGTCTGATGTCGGCGTCGGGGTGCCGCAGTCGTCGCTCCCCGATAGGCGTCATGACGATCGACCGGGCGAATTTGGTCTGGTAGTTCGATCAGTTCGCCGCGGCGGAGGTGACGCCCGCCTGCCCGTGCCGTCCGCGGCTGCGATGCGCGGGTTTCGCATCGCCGCGTGGCAAACAGGTCAACCAGTCGTGTCCGCTCGTTCGTCCATCGAGGGGATCGGCTCGCATGGAGGTATACCCGAATGGCTTCAGCAAGGGAGCTGTACCTCGTGCTTGCGGTCTGCACCGCTTTCGTCTGTTGGCAGGATGGTGTGGGTTCGGAGACGCCGAGGATCGGGGGCCCGGGCGGTGACAGAACGGTCCGCATGGAATGCGGGCCGGGCACCTATCTGACCGGCTTCTCCGCGCGCGGGGGTATCTATTTCCCGGGCGACTTCAATGTGCTGCGGCGGCTGCGGTTCAGCTGTCGCAACTTCACCGTGACGGGGAGCCCCGATGGAGCCACGCCGGACGGGGTGGAGCCGCGCTACGCCATCGGCCAGGAGACGACCGCCAGCGTCAGCTGCTCGGACAGTGAGGCGCTGCACCATATCGTCGTCTACGCAGGTCTCTACGTCGATTCGATCCGGTTTGCCTACTGCTCGGAGGATGGCCGGACTCGACCGTTCGAAGTCAGGGTCGGCGGTCTCGGCGGCCAGCAGGCGAGCCTGTCGTGCCCGACTGGAGAGCGTCTCTACCGGGTCGACGCGAGGGCGGGAAATGCGATCGACAGCCTGCAGGGATATTGCCGGCGTTTCCCGCCGACACCGGTGGATCCGAACGCGCCGGTGTTCGACGCGGCGCCCGCGCAGGGCGCGATCGTGACGCTACCGGCGATGATCGGCGGCGAGATCGCGTTGTGCGCGCACGGCGCCACCGGTCCCGTCACGCTGAGCCTGCAGGTCCTGAGTCCTTATGCCTCGCGTTTCGAGCTCATCGTACCGCGCGTGGCCGCCGGGACCTTCACGACGGCGCTGCCGGCCACGCAGCTGGCATCCGCCACATCGGCCACGGCTGTTTCGCGCACCCTGCGGCTCACCGGCCCGGTCGCCGTCAATGCGCTCAGCGGATCACCGACCGTGCCCGTCGCCATCACGGTGCGCGACGGTGCCGGGCGCACGACCACGCGTTCGTTCACCGTGTACCTGAAGTAGCCCGCGTCACGACGGGCACCGGGCCGGCAGCTAGTCTCGAGAGGTTCGGGTACGTTCGCCGCCGCGTCAGTCGCCCGGCGGCGTCTTTCCGGAACGCTGCAACGCCCGGCCCGTGGCGCTGCCCGGTTCGACGAGCTCGAGCACCGTGCCGTCGGGATCCCTGAAGCAGACGAAGCGCCCGCCGCTCGGCACGCCATCGACGACGACGCGCGCGGGCGGCCCGATGAGTTCGACGCCCATCGCGGCGAGCGTGGCGAGATCCGCGTCCAGGTCACTCGTCGAGAACGCGAGGCGCCCGAGGCCGTAGTGATACAGGTGCGGGTAGGGCGGTGAGTCGTCGTGTGGCGACTGCCATTCGAGCAGGTCGATGACGACGGGAGGATCGGCGCCTTCGAGCCGCATGATGCCGCCGCGCACGCGATAGGGCGGCATGCCGACGGCGGCTGCGACCTCGGGCGTGTTGGTCGGCGGCACCATCCACACGAGGCGGAAGCCCAGCGCCTCGTAGAACGCCCGCGAACGATCGAAGTTCGAGACGTTGATGTTGATGTGCACCATGCCGGTGACATGGAGTCGCGGTGTCGCGGCGTCCGGCGCAGGCATGGCCGCCGCGGGTGCCGGCGTGGTCGGCGGTGGTGAGTTCTCGTCGGCGTGCACCGGGCCCGCCGCGAGCATCACCGCAGGGACGAGGAGTCTCGTTGCGCAACGCATGGCTGGCGCTCCGTCAGTTGCCGGCGGGCAGTGCGTAGGCGATGAGCGCATCGGCGCTGCCCGAGCGGAACGCCGGATGGCCGCCGGCCGCGATGACCACGAACTGCCGGTTGCTCTTCGACGACCAGTACGTGGCCGGCGTGGCCTGGCCGCCCGCCGGCAGGCGGGCCTGCCAGAGCTCGCGGCCCGTGGTGATCCCGTAGGCGCGGAACGTGCGTTCGATGGTGGCAGCGATGAACAGCAGTCCGCCCGCCGTCGCGACCGACCCGCCCACGTTCGGCACTCCCATGGGAATCGGCAGCATCGTCCGCAGACCCCACGGACCGCTGTCACGCCCAGTGCCGAAGCGCTGCTGCCAGACGAGCCGGCGCGTCCTGAGATCGACGGCGGAGATCCAGCCGTAGGGCGGCTGCTGGCAGGGAACGCCGAGGCTCGACAGCCACGGCCGGACCGCCGCCGCATAGCGCGTTCCGGCCTGCGGCACGGCCAGCGCGAGATTCGCGAGGCGGCCGTGCGCGAGCGGCTTCAGTCCCCGGCGGTCCGCCTCGGCGCGCGGCATGAGCTGGTCGTAATTGCCGATCCCGGTCGAGTTCACGAACATCAGCTGCCGCCGGGGATCGACCGTCACGCCGCCCCAGTCGATGCCGCCGAGATAGCCGGGCCAGACCACCGTCGGCCGGTCGATGCCGATCGGTGTCATCGTGCCGTCGAAGCGCGCCGCGCGGAACTCGATGCGGCACAGCGCATGGTCGATGGGGGTCAGCCCCCAGGTGCGCTTCTCGCCGGGCTCCAGGCCCGCGAAGGACGGCATGCCCGTCGAGAACGGCTGTGTCGCTGCGAACCATTCGCCCTCGACGGCGCCCTCCTGCGGTGCCGGCTTCTCGGTGACCTCGGCGACCGGCTTGCCGGTGGCACGATCGAGCAGGAAGACTTCGCCACGCTTGGTCGGCTGCAGCAGTGCCTTCGTGCCGTCCGCGAGGTCGACGAGCGTGGGCTGCGATGCGACGTCGTAGTCCCAGAGATCCCGGTGCGTCGTCTGGAACGACCAGCGCAGCGCGCCCGTGTCGACGTCGAGCGCGACGACCGAGCTGCTGAACCGGTCGTCGTTCGCGCTGCGGTGTTCGCCGACGTAGTCCGGCGTGGCATTGCCGGTCGGTGCGTAGAGGAGGCCGAGCTCCTCGTCCGCGCTCATCGGCGCCCAGCTGTTCGGCGTGCCGCGCGTGAACGTTTCGCCCGCGGCGGGCATGCCGTGCATGTCCGGACGGCCGATGTCGAAAGCCCAGAGGAACGCACCGGTGACGGCGTCGAAGGCACGGATGACTCCCGACGGTTCGTCGGTGTGCTGCCCGTCCATCACCCAGCCGCCGAGCACGAGCCGTCCGCGCACGAGCTGTGGTGGCGAGGTGGCGTAGTAGTAGCCCTTGTCGACGTCACCCATGCCGCGCTTCAGGTCGACGGCGCCGTGCTCGCCGAAGTCCTCGCAGGGTCTGCCGCTGGCCGCGTCGAGCGCGATCAGGCGCGCATCGACGGTGGCAGCGTAGATGCGTGCTGCGCAGGCCCCCTCGATGCCGGGCGCGCGGTAGTAGGTCACGCCGCGACAGGCCTGGACCACGACGCCGGCCGTGTCGACCCGCGCATCGAAACGCCAGGCTTCCGCGCCCGTCTCGGCGTCGAGCGCGATCACGTCGCTGTAGCCCGTGCAGAAGTAGAGTCGCTCGCCGACCTTGATCGGCGTGGTTTCGAAGGTCGGGGTCATGGGTCCGGGTCCGAAGCCTGCGTGGTAGGTCCACACGGGCTGCAGCCGGCCGACGTTCTCGGGTGTGATCTGTGCGAGTGGCGAGTACCGGGTGCCGTGCGCGTCGTTGCCGTAGTGCAGCCACTCGCCGTCGCGTGGATCGGCGGGTGCGTAGCTTGCGTCGATGGGCCCGTGTCCACCCGCGGGGCGATCGAGCCAGAAGCTCGCGGCGACCGCCAGCGGGACGCCGAGCGCCAGCGCCGGCCAGAAGACACGGCTTGCCGCAAAGCGTGCGGGCAGGCGGATCGCCGTACGGATCCAGGGTGTCAGCATCCACAGGCCGAGCACCGCGGGCAGCCCCACGCGCGGAGCGAGTGCCCAGCCATCGAGTCCGACCTCCCACAGCGCCCAGATCACCGTCGCCGCGAAGAACGCGGCGTACAGTCTCGCGGCCCAGGCGCTGCGGAGCGCGACGAGCAGCGCGGTGATCGCCAGTGCGGCGCCGGCCGCCAGGTAGTAGGGCGAGCCGCCGAGACCCAGCAGCTCCCAGCCGAGTTTCGCGAGCACCAGGCCACAGGCGCCCTGTACCCCGACGAGCAGCCACTGCCAGACGCGCATCGCGACAGTCATTCGACTCCCCCCCCCGGTCGATCGATCTGCGGCGCATCATGCGGGCTGAGTGGCACAACCGCCAGCACCCGGCCCTGCCGGGCGCAGCGAAGCAATGTCGACTGCGGCCCACACCGTATCGCGATGCGCCGCCATCACACGAACCGGCTGGCGGGGGCTCGCCCCGAACTGGCCTTCGATGATGCGGTCTGTACGTTTATACTGATTCCAGTGTCTCGTTACGTTCTCCCTCTCACGTGAGGATCCGCCCATGCCTGTGACCTTGCCCCCATTGCCTTACGCCGTCGACGCACTCGAGCCGCACCTCACCCGCGAGAATCTCGAGCTGCACCACGGGAAGCACCACAACGCCTATGTGGTGAAGCTCAACGAGCTCATGCCCGACGCGACCGACGCAGCCCTGGAGAAGATCGTCCTCGGTTCCGAGGGGGCGGTATTCAACCAGGCGGCCCAGATCTGGAATCACACCTTCTACTGGAACAGCATGAAGCCGGGTGGCGGTGGCAGGCCCGGCGGGCGCCTCGCGGCGGCCATCGACCGGGACTTCGGTTCCTTCGAGAACTTCGCGAAGCAGTTCACCGCGGCTGCCGTCGGGCAGTTCGGTTCAGGCTGGGCCTGGCTGGTCGTCGAGGGCGGCAAGCTCAAGGTCACGGCGACCAGCAACGCCGACCTGCCGCAGAAGCACGGCCAGGTTCCGTTGCTGACCGTCGATGTCTGGGAACACGCGTACTACCCGAGCTACAAGAACCTGCGTGCCCGGTATGTCGAGGTCTTCCTGAACAACCTCGTCAACTGGGACTTCGCCAGCGAGAACCTCGCGAAGGCCGGATAGGCGCCGGCGCCCGGGTGCCCGGGCCGCTGCGGCGCATCGTCGCTGTGAGGGCTGCCTCCGCGCGCCGATGCGCCGTGTCCCCGGCCGGCGGTCTCGACGCCGCCTCAGCAGCCCGCGCCGGACTGGAACACGGGATTGAAGGTGATCAGCGTCAGATCGAGCCGGGTCACCAGCCATCTGCCGCGGCGCTTCTCGGCCGCCAGCGAATACGTGCCGTTGGCCACTGCGACGCAACGGGACGGACCGCCGATGGTGCTGCCCGAAACGACGTGGGTCGCGTTCAGGTAGGCGGTCAGCAGGCCGTGTGTGCCCTGCACGTCGACATCGACGTTGCTGATGATGTGCTGCGTGAAGGTATAGCCGTTGCCACGGAAGACGGTGTTCACGAAGTCCGCCCAGGCCTGCGGTCCGATGACCGGTGCGGGAGCCGTGCCCGGGAACGCGTCCGGGTTCGGAAAGGTCTGCGAGTCAAAGGGCTGCTGCGGGAACCAGGCGCGGAACTCGGCGTCCGGCGCGAAGCACTGCTGGTAGATGACGAGCCCGGCGGCGCGCGGATCGGTATGGGTGGTCGAGTCGCCGATGGCATCGGTGCCACGCGCGTAGCACTGCATGAGATCCGCGATCTGCTCCCGGTCGGAGCGTTGCACGCCGCCGCTCGCGGCGGCCGGGTTCATGGACGAGAACGACAGCGCGATCAGGCCGCAGGCCAGCAGGCCTCTGGATGTACTGGACATCACGTCCCCTCCTGTTGTCGGTTCGAATGGACGGCGCGCGTCGATTGAATGACGCGTGCACCGGAGCATAGTCCGGCCGGGGTTCCGGATCCAAAGAGCTCTTTGTCGCGCCGCGCGGACGCACGCTGTGCCACCGTGGGGGCAGCGATCGGGGAATTGGCGCAAGATGGCACCTCGTGCGACGCGCCTCGCCGGGGCGTGCCCGCCCGGGGAGGATTCATGGATCGCGCTGCAGACGAAGGGACTCGCGCCCGGCCTCGTGCCAGACGGTCGTGGCGCTGGCTCGCGCTCGCAGGATTTTCCGTTGTCCTGGCGGCGGCAGCCGCCTGTGCATTCGCCGAGGAACCCGCTCTGCCGCCAGCGCTCCAGGACTGGCAGGGCTGGGCGCTGCACGGCCTCGAGTATCGCCGCTGCCCGCTCGTGTCCGCGGCGGATCCATCCGACGCAGACAGCTATCGCTGCGCCTGGCCGGAGCGCCTGGTGCTCGACGTGAACGCGACCGGCGGTGAATTCAGTCAGCGCTGGCAGGTGTTCGCGGCGAGCTGGGTGACGCTGCCCGGCGGCCTCGAACACTGGCCCCGCGAGGTGCGGCTCGACGGTGTGCCGGCGCCCGTGGTCGCGCGCGAGGGGGCTCCGCAGCTCAGGCTTGCTCCGGGCGATCATGTCGTCACCGGCCGGTTCCGCTGGGAGTCCCGCCCCGAGGCGCTGCCCGTGTCGCCGCGCACCGCGCTCCTGGACCTGACCGTGGACGGTGAGCGCGTCGTGCAACCGGAGCGACCCGGGGGTGCCGTATGGCTCGGCAAGCGGCGGGCTGCGAACGAGCCCGCGGGGCTCGAGCTGCAGGTCTATCGGCTGCTGCGGGACGGGATTCCGGGGCGGCTCTTGACGCGCCTGCGACTGCAGGTGGCCGGCGAGGGTCGCGAGGAGCTGTTCGCGCGCGTGCTGCCCGAGGGTTTCGTGCCCGTCGCGATGGCGAGTGAACTCGCTGCGCGGCTCGATGCCGACGGCCGGCTGCGCGTGCAGGTTCGTCCGGGCGCTCACGAGATCCTGCTCGATGCGCGCGCGCCGGACGTGCTCTCGGTTGTCCCGAGGCCGAAGCGTGCGGAGGGCATCTGGGTACGCGACGAGATCTGGAGCTTCCAGGCCGACGACCGCCTGCGGATTGCGGCGGTCCAGGGCGCGGAGAGCATCGATCCCGCGCAGGCGAACGTGCCGCCCGAGTGGCAGGGCCTGCCGGCGTACCGGCTGCCGCCCGACGGCAGGCTGGCCATCGATGAACGCAGCCGCGGCATCGCCGTCGCCGACGACAATCGCCTGTCGCTGTCCCGGGATCTCTGGCTCGACTTCGATCACCAGGGATTCACGGCCCGCGACCGGCTCGGCGGCACCCTGCGCAGGGACTGGCGCCTGGACATGCATGCGCCTTTCGTGCTCGCGAACGCTCAGGCTGGCGGGGACACGCTGCTGATCACTGCGGGTGCGGGGGCCGGAGAGACCGGTATCGAATTGCGCAGTCCGCAGCTCGATCTGACGACGCTCGCGCGTGTGGAGGGTACCCGTGGCGCACTTCCCGCCACCGGCTGGAAGAGCCGCTTCGATCGCGCCGGCGGCTGGATCCATCTCCCGCCGGGCCATCGTCTCGTCGCGGTGATCAGCGATTTCACGGATGTCGCCGCGGGCTCCTGGTGGTCGACCTGGGGGCTGTGGAGCTTCTTCGGACTCTGCATCGTCGTCGCGATGACGTATCGCGTGGGCGGGCGCGCGCTCGCCGCGATCGCCTTCGGCGGCATGCTGCTGATGTACCAGGAGGCACCCGAGCAGATCTGGCTGTGGGCGAACGTTCTGGTCGCCGTCGCGGCCGCGCGCGCCGTGCCGGTCGAAGGCCGCCTGCGTCGATGGGCCGTGAACTACCGCCTGCTGAGCTTCGCCTTCCTCGGAATCGCGCTGCTGCCGCTGCTGTTCGCGCAGGTCCGCCTGGCGCTGCACCCGCAGCTGGACACGGATGGAACCGGTGCGGAGATGAACCTGCGGTCGCCCATGGTGCCGCCGCCGATGATCGATCTCGGCCCGGATGCCGTTCCGGCGCCACCAGCGGGCGCTGCGGCGCCCGGTGCACCGGAGCCCGCGGAGGTCGTGGCGGCGGATGCCGTTGCGCCGGAGTCGACCGCAATCCTGTCGCAGCCTGCGCCGGAATCGCGCCCACGCGTGTCCGTCGATGCTGCCGGGAGTCGCATCGGGATCGGCGCGGGACTCAACGTCCTGCAGAAGGTTCAGCGGTATGCGCCGGGCACGGTTCTCCAGACCGGCCCCGGTGTGCCCGCGTGGCGCTATCGCAGCTATTCGTACGCCTGGAGCGGCCCGGTCGAGGAGGCGGATACGCTGCGCGTCGTCTACGCGGGGCCGCTGCTGCTCGGTATCTGGCGCATCGCCGGCGTGGCGTTGCTGGCGCTGTGGTTCATCCTGCTCCTCGGCGACAGCCTCGCGTCGCGCGGGCGATGGTTCGGCTCGTGGCCGGGGCGCACTGGCGGTGTCGACCCGGGTGATCGGCCCGCGCCGGATCGTGCCGCCCGTGCGGCCGTCGTCGCGATTCTGCTGCTGCTCGCGTCCGGACTGACGCCATCGTCGGCGCGCGCCGAGGCGACGCCCGACGCCAGGCTCCTGGACCAGCTGCGCCAGCGTCTCGTCGAGCCGCCGAAGTGCCTGCCCACCTGCGCCGAGATCATGGATGCCGGCATCGTCGTCGATGGCGAGCGCCTCGAGGTGACACTGGCCGTGAGCGTGCTCGCACGCGTGGCCATCGCGATGCCGCACGCCGGCGATCGCTGGCAACTGCACGAACTCTCGGTCGATGGCACGGCCGGGCTGGCCATGGCGCGCGAGGCCGACGGCGCGCCGTGGGTGGCGCTGCCTCCCGGGACGCACCAGTTGCGCCTGGCGGGACGGCTCGCCGATGTCGCGTCCGTCCAGCTCGTGTTCCCGCAGACCCCGCGCGCCGTGCGCGTGTCGGCGCGGGGCTGGAATTCTGCCGGTGTGAACGACGGGCGGCTCGTCTCGGGTTCGCTGGAGCTGACGCGCATCGCTGCTCCGTCGCCATCACGGGAGGCCGCCGGGGCGTTGCGCCGGCCCGGGAGTGCGGGCGCGGAGTTCCCGGTCTTCGTGCGCGTCATCCGGCGCTTCGATCTCGGCCTCGACTGGAGCGTGGCGACGGAGGTCCAGCGAGTCGCGCCCGAGCGCGCAGCAATGACTTTCGAGATCCCGCTCGTCGCCGGCGAATCGGTGCTCACGCCCGGTGTGGAGGTCACGCCGCGGAAGACCGTGCTCGTCGGTCTCGCACCCGACGCGCCGGGCGCTTCCTGGGACTCGGGTCTGGCGCGCAGCGCGTCGCTGACGCTCGCGATGCCGCAGTCCGTGGCGCGCACGGAGGTCTGGTCATTCACGGTGCATCCGCAGTGGCGCGTCGAATTCGCCGGCCTGCCGCCGGTGCTGCCGGATGACCCGGACTCCCCGGTGTGGGTCTATACCTACTATCCGCGTGCCGGCGAGAGGTTGTCCCTGAAGATCATGCGGCCGCCTGCCGTGCCGGGGCCGACGCTCGCGATCGATTCGGCGACGCAGGTGCTGCGCCTCGGTGCGCGCACGGGTGATGCCGCGATCGGATTCCGCTATCGCAGCACGCAGGGTGGTCGCCATGCGATCCGGCTGCCCGCGGCGGTGCGGGTGCAGTCCGTGAGCATCGATGGTGCGCCGCTCGCGCTCCGACCCGAGCCGTCGGGCGAACTGTCGCTCGGAGTGCTGCCTGGCGAGCATCGCGTGGAGATCCGCTTCGAGATGCCCGACGGCGCCGCTGCCGCGGCCCGTCCACCGCCCGTCGATCTCGGCTCGCCCGCGAGCAACGTGCGCACCACGATCGAACTGCCGGCCTCGCGCTGGGCACTCCTGAAGTTCGATCGCGACGGCGGCCCCGGCCCGGCGATCCTGTACTGGAGCGAACTCGCGGCCTTCCTGATCCTGGCCGTCGCGCTCGGAAGGCAGTCGTGGTCGCCGCTGCGTGTGCACGAGTGGCTGCTGCTCGGGCTCGGTCTCTCGACGCAGTCCTGGGGCGTCCTCGTGCTGGTCGCCCTGTGGTTCCTGGCGCTCGGCTGGCGCGCGCAATGGGCGCCGGGCCGTGTCGCGAACTGGCGCTTCAACATCCTTCAGGGCGCGCTGGTGCTGCTCACGGTGGTCGCGCTGTCGGGCCTGCTGCTCGCGGGCATCAAGTACGGCTTCCTGTCGACGCCGGACATGGGCGTGACGGGCTCCGGTTCCGGTGGCAATACGTTCGCGTGGTTCGTCGACCGCACCGTGTCCGCGCTGCCGCAGCCGCTCGTCATCAGCGTGCCGATATGGGTCTACAAGACCCTGGTGTTCGCCTGGGCTCTCTGGATCGCCTGGCGGCTTTCCATGCACTGGCTGCCCTGGGCCTGGCGTGCCTGGACGCACGAGGGCTTCTGGCGCCGCCGATGGACGGTGGCCGCGGCGACGGAACCCGGGAGAACCTGACGGGCGGATCGCTGCGCTGGCGCTGCATCATGCCGCCGGCGC
>JAXMGR010000028.1:0-39554 GCA_046352935.1 Steroidobacteraceae bacterium | reverse complement strand
GCCGGCCGCGCCGGCGCCTCGGTCGGGCGCGACGCTGCGACCGTCGCGTCCGCCGCCTCGTCCCCGGGCCGGCTCGTGGCGGGCCGCACCGCGGTTGCGCGGGAGTGGCCGGGCATCGCGACGTGCACGATCCGCTGCTTCAGGTCGAAGTAGGCGTCGCGGTCGATGATGCCGCGCCGGTGGTACTGGTCGAGCCGCGACAAAGCCGACCAGCTGGCCTCGGCATCGCGCGCGCACAGCTCGATGATGCGCTCCCGGACCGTCTCGAACGGCAGTTGCCGCTGCGAGAACGCGTCGAGCCAGTCCCGCACCGGGTCGCCGGTCGAGTCGTGGGGTCCTGCGTCTTGCGGGCCTGTCGCGCTCATGAGGTCCGGGCAGTATGCGCCGGTGTTCCCGGTCGAGGTACGCGACGTCGATGGAGGTCGCGGCGGATCATGCTCCGGCGCCGCTCCGGAATCCGAGGCTCACACGCGGCAGGCCGGCGAGATCGCATTGCGTCCGCACGTCCGTGAACCCCGCAAGTGCGAGCAGTTCACGCACGGCCTCGCCCTGGGTCGCGCCGTGCTCGAGCATCAGCGGGGCGCCGGCTTCGAGATGCCCGCCCGCGCCGCCGACGATGGCCGCGATGTCCTCGAGCCCGTTGGGGCCCGCGACCAGGGCGTCCCGCGGCTCGAACGCGAGACCGTCGTTGCCGAGATGCGGATCGGTCGCCGCGAGATAGGGCGGGTTCGCGACGATCGCGTCGAAGTGGCGCGCACGCACGGGCCCGAACCAGCTCCCCGCGAGGAATTCCACGCCGTCGATCCCGAGGCGCGCGGCGTTCGCGCGCGCGACTTCGAGCGCCGCGGTGCTGCGGTCGACGGCGGTCAGGTGCCACTGCGGCCGCTCGGCGGCGAGCGCCAGCGCGATCGCGCCGCTGCCGGTGCCGAGATCGAGGACCCGCGCCGCGCCCTCCGCCGGCAGGAGTCGCAGCGCCAGTTCGACGAGCAGTTCGGTCTCCGGCCGCGGCACCAGCACGCGCGCATCGACGGCGAGCGCGAGCGTCCAGAAATCGCGGGTCCCCGTCAGGTAGGCGAGCGGCTCGCCCGCGGCTCGACGCGCCAGCAGTTCATCGAAGCGCCGCGCCGCGGGCGCGTCGACCCGTGCCTCGGGCCATGCGACGAGGCGCGCGCGTGCGCAGCCCAGCACGAACGCGAGCAGCAGCTCGGCGTCGAGGCGCGCACCCGGCGAGGCCCCGCCGGGCCGGGCCGCGGCGGCGGCCAGCCGCGCGGCCACGGTGTCCTGGCGCGATGCGTCGCTCATGTCAGCTGCGCGAGTTCCTGCGCCTGGTGCTCGCGCGTCAGCGGCCCGATCACTTCGTCGAGCCGGCCGTTCACGATGTCGTCGAGCCGGTACAGCGTCAGGTCGATGCGGTGATCGGTCATCCGCCCCTGCGGGAAGTTGTAGGTGCGGATGCGCTCCGAGCGGTCGCCCGTGCCGACCTGCAGGCGCCGCGCGCGAGCCTGTTCGGTCTGCTGGCGCTCCCGCTCCGCGCCGACGAGGCGCGCCTGCAGCAGCGACAGGGCGCGCGCGCGGTTCTTGTGCTGCGAACGCTCGTCCTGGCATTCGACGACGGTGCCCGTGGGCAGGTGGGTGATGCGCACCGCCGAATCCGTCTTGTTGACGTGCTGGCCGCCGGCGCCGGAGGACCGGTAGGTGTCGATGCGCAGCTCGGCCGGGTTGATCGCGATCTCCTCCACCTCGTCGAGCTCGGGGAGGATCGCGACGGTACAGGTGGAGGTGTGGATGCGGCCCTGCGCCTCGGTCGCGGGCACGCGCTGCACGCGGTGCGTGCCCGACTCGAACTTGAGGCGCGAATACGCGCCGCGTCCGACGATGCGGCAGACGACCTCGCGGTAACCGCCGTGCTCGCCCGGATTCGCCGACAGCAACTCGACCTTCCAGCCCTGTGACTCCGCGTAGCGGGCGTACATCCTGAGCAGGTCGCCGGCGAAGATCGCGGCCTCGTCACCACCGGCGGCCGCGCGGATCTCGAGGAAGATGTTGCTGTCGTCGTGCGGATCCTTCGGGATCAGCAGCAGCGCCAGCTCGTCCTCCTCCGCGGCGAGACGCTTCTCGAGTCCGCGCTGCTCCTCCTCGGCGAGCCCGCGCAGGTCGGGATCGTCGTCGTCCACCATCCCCGCGAGGGCCTCGCGCTCGCGCTCCAGGGTGAGGAACGCGTCGAAGCGCCGCGCGACGGGCTCGAGGCGCGCGTACTCCACGGACAGGTCGCGGAAGCGGTCCGGTCTCGCCAGCACCTCGGGATCGGACAGCAGCCGCCCGACCTCGACGTACCGGTCGAGCAGGCGTTCCAGATTCCGCCGGATCGAGTCCTTCATGGGGCCGCGCCGCTCACTCGTCCGGGGTGCGGTCGAGGTGCAGCAGCCGCATCGCGGTGCGCAGCAGCTCGGCGTCGCCGGACTGCGCGGCGTCGCGCAGCGCGCTCGAGGGCCCGTGCAGGAGCCGGTTCGTGAGCGTGGTCGACAGGAATGCGAGTGCCTCGGTCGGTGTGCGGCCGGCAGCCAGCATGCGCTCGGCCTGTTCGAGCGTCTGGGCGCGGACCGTCTCTGCGCGCGTGCGCAGTTCGCGGATCGCGGGCGCGGCATCCTGCGTGCGCAGGCCGCCCATGAACCGCTCGACCTCCTCGTCGATGAGCGTCTTCGCGGCATCCACCTCGCTCTGCCGCGCCTTGACGTTCTCGTCGACGACCTGGCGCAGGTCGTCGATGGTGTAGAGATAGACGTCCTCGAGTTCGCCGACCGCCGGCTCGACGTCGCGCGGCACCGCGATGTCGACGATGAACACGGGGCGGTGGCGGCGCTCGGCGAGCGCCTGGACCATCATCGCGCGCGTGATGACGGCGGTGGGGCTCGCCGTCGAGCTGATGACGATGTCGGCCTGCGGCAGGTGCACGGGCAGGGCGTCGAGCGCGATCGCGGAGCCGCGCAGCTCGGCGGCGAGGCGCTCGGCGCGCTGGATGCTGCGATTGGCGATGATCAGGCGGGCGATGCCGCGCGCCTGCAGGTGCCGGGCCGCGAGCTCGATCATCTCGCCGGCGCCGACGAGCAGCGCGGTGTGTTCCTCGAAACCCGCGAACACGCGCCGCGCCAGCGCCACGGCCGCCGAGGCGACGGACACGGCGCTCGCGCCGATGCGCGTCTCGGTGCGCACGCGCTTGGCGACCGTGAAGGTCGTCTGGAACAGCCGGTTCAGCATCGCTCCCGCCGTGTTGCTGTCCTGCGCGGTGCGGAAGGCGTCCTTGAGCTGGCCGAGGATCTGCGGCTCACCGAGGACCAGGGAATCGAGGCCGCCGGCGACCGTGAAGGCGTGCCGGACCGCTTCGGCGTCGGCGTGCTCGTACAGGCAGTGCTCGAAGCCCTGCGCGCCATGGCGCACGAGCAACCAGCGGCGCAGGCCCGCGGCGTCGCGTTCGGTCACGCAATAGAGTTCGGTGCGGTTGCAGGTGGAGACGATCAGCGCCTCGCTGATCCCGTCCTGCGAGTGCAGTTCGGCGAGAGCGGCGGGCAGCGCCGCGGTGTCGAACACCATGCGCTCGCGCACCTCGACCGGCGCGGTGCGGTGATTCAGGCCCAGTACGACGAGCGGCATCGGCACGGTGGAGTCGAGAGGTGGCCGGGGATTGTCCGGGATGCCACCCGGCGAAACAAGCGCGCCGGACCGCGGCCGGCGCCCATGTCCGACGCGGCGGTGCGCATCGGCCTCGCACGCGACCCGGCGGCGGCGGGGCACTGCGATATAGTTCGGTGCCGGCGTCGCGCGCATCGCGGGACGCTGCGGGCCGAACTGGAGCGTGCAGCGGATGGGTTTCCGGAAACTGATCGGGTCGGGGGCGCGGCTCGTGGTGCTGTTGCCGCTCGCGGTACTCACGCAGGCCGGTGTCGCGGGGGCGACGGCCCGGGAAGACGGCCACGCCGACAGGCGCGTCATTGCCGCCGAACGCGCGCTGGAACGCCAGGAGTGGGCCGTGGCGGCGGCGGACTACGCGCGCGCGGCGCGGTCCTCCCGCGACGCGTCCGTGGCCGAGCGCGCGACACGCGTGGCCTTCGCGACCGGTCAGTGGAACCCGACGGTCACCGCGGCGCGCCGCTGGCTGGAGCTCGCACCGGATGCCGAGAGCGCGCATCGGTTGCTGGCCATGGCCCTCCTGCGGCTGCATCGCCCGGCCGAGTCGGCCGCAGAGTTCCGCTGGGTGCTGCAGAAGGCCTACCCCGACAGGGCCGAGGGTTTCCGCGCGTTCGCGGCGTCGTTCGTCGCGGAGCAGGACGAGTCCGCGGCTGCGGAAGTCATGGATTCGCTGGTGCAGCTCGAGCCCGGCCTGGCCGAGGCGCAGCACGCCAGCAGCGTGCTGTGGGAACGCGCGGATCACGGGGCTCGCGCGCTCGCGGCGGCCCAGCGTGCGCTGGAACTCAGGCCCGGCTGGCGCGATGCCGAGGTCGCGCGACTGCGTGCGCTCGCCACGCTGTCGCGCTACGACGAGGCCATCGCCGGCGCCGTCGCCCTCGGGGCCGACGGCGAGAGCCGCCTCGTGCAGGCCTGGTTGCTGCTGCGGGCGCGGCGCCGGGACGAGGCGCGCACGCTGCTCGATGCGCTGGTGAACGACCGTGCCGTCGCGGCCGAGGCCGGCGAGGCGCTCGCCGTGCTGGACCTCGAGGCGGGAAAGCAGGACGAGGCGAGGACGCGGCTCGAAGCGCTGCTGAAGGAGGGGCGCGACACCGAAGCCCCGGCCTGGCATCTCGCCGATCTCGCGGCGAAGCGTGGCGACCGGGAAGGAGCGCTCGCGCTGTTCGCACGCATCACGACCGGACCCCGGGCCGGCGCGGCGCTGCTGCGTCGTGTGCGGCTGTACGAGGAACTGGGCCGCGGCATCGAAGCCGAAGTGGCACTCGACGACTACCTGAACGCCAATCCCTCCGGCACCGTCGACATCGCCGTCGGGCGCGCGTCGCAGCTGCTCGAACAGCAGCGCGGTGACGCGGGCCTCGCGCTGCTCGCCCGCCTGCGGACGGTCTATCCGGATGCCGACGCGATCGACGGCGCCCTGGCGACGCTGCAGGAACGCACGAACCACGTCGACGATGCCGTGCACACGCTCAGGGATCTGCTCGCACGCCGGCCCGACGATCCGACGGCGCAGAACGCGCTGGGATACGTCCTCGCGGACCGCACCACGAAGATCGCCGAAGGCCTCGGACTCATCGAGCGCGCGGTGGCCGCGAAGCCCGACAACGGGCCGGTCGTCGATTCGCTGGGCTGGGCGCTCGTGCGCAGCGGCCGTGCCGCCGAGGGCCTGCCGCATCTCGAACGCGCCTGGCAGCTGACCGAGGACGCGGAGGTCGCGAGCCACCTCGGCACCGCGCTGTGGCTGGTCGGACGTCGCGACGAGGCCTACGAGCTCTGGAATCGCGTGCTGAAGGAGCATCCCGACAACCGGCACCTGCTCGCCGCGCTCGCGGCACATCCGCGGCCGTGAGACCCCGATGCCGGCCGTGGCTGCCGCGCGCGGCCGCGCCCCTGCTGCTGCTCCTCGCGGCCTGCGCACCGCCCCAGATGCTGAGGCCCGCGACGCAGTGGCCGGATCGCCGCGCCGAACTGCAGGCCTTGCCGGCCTGGAATCTCTCCGGGCGCGTGGCTGTCGCGGCCTCGGGCCGGGGATTCAGCGCGCGGCTCGACTGGGCCCAGGCGCCCGCGGGCAGCCGCATCGACCTCGCCGGGCCTTTCGGTGCCGGCGCCCTGAGGGTGGAGGTCGCCGGCACGGAGATCACCGTGCGTGACGGCGACGGCGCCGTGGTCGCGGCTGGCAGCGATGCCGTCGCGGAGCGGATCGGCTTCGACCTGCCCCTGCGTGAACTGCGCTACTGGATGCTCGGTGTGCCGGCGCCTGCACAGGCGGTGGCGGGCCAGGGCGTCGAGGTCCTCGGCGCCGATGGTCGGCCCGTGGCGTTCCAGGACGCCGGCTGGTGGGTGCACGTCGAGGCGTGGACGCCGGTCGCGGGCGACGTGCTGCCGCGGCGGCTGGTGCTCGAACGGCCGGGCCTGAAGCTCAAGCTGGTCGTCGATTCCTGGAGCCTCGGCGGAGGCGCGCCGTGATCTCGCGCGACTGGCCCGCGCCGGCCAAGCTGAACCTGTTCCTGCACATCGTCGGGCAACGGGCCGACGGCTATCACGAACTGCAGACCGTCTTCCAGCTGCTGGACTTCGGTGACGTCCTGGATTTCGAGGTGACCCGGGGCGGAGACGTGCGCCGCGTGACGGGTCCACCCGACCTGCCCGCCGAGGCCGACCTCGTCGTGCGGGCGGCCCGCCTGCTGCGGCAGCGCTCGGGCACGGACCGCGGGGTCGACATCCACCTGCACAAGAACATCCCGCTGCAGGGCGGGCTCGGGGGCGGCAGCTCGGATGCCGCGACCGTGCTCGTCGCGCTCAACTGCCTGTGGCAGCTGGAACTTTCCGTCGATGCACTCGCGGAGCTCGGGCGCGAACTCGGGGCTGACGTGCCCGTATTCGTGCGCGGTCGCAGCGCCTGGGCCGAGGGGATCGGCGATCGGCTCGCCCCGCTCGACCTGCCGGAGCGCTGGTTCGCGGTGGTCCGTCCGGGCGTCTCGGTCAGCACGGCCGCCGTGTTTCAGGCCCCTGAATTGACAAGGAATTCTCCGATCATCACAATCGCCGACTTTCTCGCCGCCGGGGGGCGGAACGACTGCACGCCCGTGGTGGTGCGGCAGCGCCCCGAGGTCGGCCAGGCGCTCGCGCGGCTCGCACGGCACGGACCGGCGCAGATGACGGGAACGGGTGCCTGCGTGTTCGTTCCCTGCGCAGACCGTGCGCAGGCCGAGCGCGCGCTGTTCGGTCTGCCCGCGATCTGGCGGGGCTTCGTGGCGCGGGGCGTGAATCATTCGCCGCTCGCGGCGCGGCTTGCAGCGGCGCTCGCGTCGGCGGAAGGTGTGTCGCAGGGCGCTTGAGCGACGATCGGTTTCCGGTTGGGGTGTCGCCAAGTGGTAAGGCAGCGGATTTTGATTCCGCCATGCGAAGGTTCGAATCCTTCCACCCCAGCCAGCTCGCGGCGGAGCGCGCCGCTGTTCGCGTGTCGTTGAGGAGACTCGCGTGGATCACTCCACGATGGCCGTGTTCACGGGCAACGCCAATCCCGCGCTCGCGCAGGAGATCGTGCGGCACCTGATGCAGCCGCTCGGTCGCGCCTTCGTCGGGCGCTTCAGCGATGGCGAGACCCAGGTCGAGATCATGGAGAACGTGCGCGGCCGCGACGTGTTCCTCGTGCAGCCGACGTGCCCGCCCGCAAACGACAGCCTCATGGAGCTGCTGGTGATGGCGGACGCCTGCCGGCGTGCGTCGGCGGCCCGCATCACGGCCGTGATTCCCTATTTCGGCTATGCGCGGCAGGACCGTCGCCCGCGTGCGACGCGCGTGCCGATCACCGCGAAGCTCGTGGCCGACATGATCGCTGCGTCCGGGATCCACCGTGTGCTGACGGTCGACCTCCACGCCGACCAGATCCAGGGCTTCTTCGACATCCCCGTGGACAACGTCTATTCCTCGCCCGTGCTGCTCGGCGAGGTCTGGAAGCAGAAGTATCCGGACATGATCGTCGTTTCGCCCGACGTGGGCGGCGTGGTGCGCGCGCGCGCGATCGCGAAGCGCCTCGACGACGCGGACCTCGCGATCATCGACAAGCGCCGCCCGCGGCCCAACGAGTCGCAGGTCATGAACATCATCGGCGACGTGGCCGGCAAGACCTGCGTGCTCGTCGACGACCTCGTCGACACCGCGGGCACGCTGTGCCTCGCGGCGCAGGCGCTGAAGGACGCGGGCGCGCACAAGGTGGTGTCCTACATCACGCACCCCGTGCTGTCCGGCAAGGCCGTCGAGCGCGTGTCGAACTCGGCGCTCGATGAGCTCGTGGTGACGGACACGATCCCGCTCGGCCCGGCCGCGCGCGCCTGCCCGCGCATCCGCGTGCTGTCGGTCGCGGGACTGCTCGCGGAGACCATGCGTCGCATACGCGACGAGGAATCGGTCAGTTCACTGTACGTGGACTGACGCAGCAAGAGTTTCGATGACTCCGGCCGGAGGGTCCGGTCGGAGCGGAAAGCGGACCGTCGCTGCCTGGTCGCGGGGTGACGGATCCATGACTACTCGAGGAGAGACGATCATGAAGACTTCATTCGAACTCGTCGCGGATTACCGCAACGACCAGGGCAAGGGTGCGAGCCGCCGCCTGCGTCGTGACGGCAAGGTCCCGGCGATCCTCTACGGTGGCGGCAGCGAGCCCAGGTCGCTGGCGCTCGACCACACGAAGCTCCAGCTGATGCTGGACAACGAGCGCTTCTACACCACGATCCTGAGCATCAAGGTGGGCGGCGACAGCCAGTCGGCGATCCTGCGCGACATCCAGCGCCACCCCTGCAGGAACCAGATCGTGCACATCGACTTCCAGCGCGTGCGCGACGACGAGAAGCTGCGCGTGTCCGTGCCGTTCCACTTCGTGAACCAGGCGACGGCGCCGGGCGTGAAGACGCAGGGCGGCATCGTGTCGCACCTCCGGAACGAGGTCGAGATCAGCTGCTTCCCCAAGGACCTGCCGGAGTACATCGAGGTCGACATGGGCGCGATGCAGCTCAACGACGCGTTGCACCTGTCGGACATCAAGGTGCCTGCCGGCGTGGAGTTCGTGGACCTGACACACGACCGCGACCCGGCCATCGTCTCCATCCACAGCCCGCGCGCGGAGGAGACCGCCGAGGCCGCCCCGGCCGCGGAAGCCGCGGCGCCGGCCGCGGAGGCCAAGAAGGAAGAGCCCAAGAAGGATGCCAAGAAGTAATCCCAGGCTTCTTGTCCGCATGCAGGGGCCGCCTGCGGGCGGCCCCTGTCTTTTGCGGCGGCCCGGCGGGAGGGCAAGGCAATGTCAGGACTGGCACTGCGGCTGGTGGTCGGGCTCGGCAACCCGGGTGGCGAGTACGCCCAGACCCGCCACAACGCGGGGTTCTGGTTCGTCGACGAACTGGCCGCACGCCACGGCGTGCGGCTGAAGCCCGAGCGCCGCTATCAGGGGGACGTGGGACGCGGCGAGATCGCCGGCGTCGAGCTGTGGCTGCTGAAGCCGTCGACGTACATGAACCGCAGCGGCGTGGCGATCCGCGCACTGTGCGAGTACCTGCGCATCCCGTCCGCGGAAGTGCTGGTCGCGCACGACGAGCTGGATCTCGATCCCGGCGTGGTGCGGCTGAAGTCCGGCGGTGGCGCGGGCGGACACAACGGGCTCAAGGACACGATCAGCCACGTCGGCGAGGCCTTCTGGCGGCTGCGCCTCGGCGTCGGGCACCCGGGCGACCGGTCGGAAGTGATCGACTACGTGCTCCGGCGCGCGCCCGCGGGCGAGGAGGCGCTGATCCAGGGCGCGGTGGGCCGTGCCGCGGACGAGTTCCCGGCGCTGCTCACCGAGGGGTCCGAGCGCGTGATGAACCGGCTGCATCGCGCGTGACGCCGTCGATGGGCCCGGTTCGAATCTGGAGAGCAATGAACGCGTTGCTCATGGGCCGCCGGCGGCGTGACCCACTGATCGCGGTGCCGTGTTGATGTGGGGGTGACCGCGTTGCCGGCGAGACCTGTCGGTCGCGCGGGCGCGTAGGAAGTCCGGCGAGCGAGCGTAAGGATTTCGCGCGAGCGAGGCGGGCTTCCGTCGACAGCCCGCGCGACTCGAGCCGGCGCGATCCGGCGACGTATGCAATGCGCGGCCTGCGGTGTGCACATGCCGGCCGCGAGAGGTGAGGTGAGATGGGCATCAAGTGTGGCATCGTCGGACTGCCGAACGTCGGCAAGTCGACGCTCTTCAACGCGCTCACGCGCGCGCAGATCGCGGCGGAGAACTATCCGTTCTGCACCATCGACCCGAACGTCGGCGTCGTACCCGTGCCGGACCCGCGCCTCGACGTGCTCGCCGGCATCGTCGAGCCCGAGCGTGTCCTGCCCGCGACCGTCGAGTTCGTCGACATCGCCGGCCTCGTCGCGGGCGCCTCCAAGGGCGAGGGCCTCGGCAACCAGTTCCTCGCCAACATCCGCGAGACCGACGCCATCGCGCACGTCGTGCGCTGCTTCGAGAACGAGGACGTCATCCACGTCGCCGGCCGCGTGAACCCGGTGGCCGACATCGAGATCATCAACACGGAACTCGCGCTCGCGGACCTCGAATCCGTCGACAAGGCCCTGAGCCGTGCCGAGAAGGCCGCCAAGACCAACGACAAGGATGCGCTGCGCTGGCGCGACGCATTGAAGCGCATGCATGCGCACCTCGACACCGGCAGGCCGATCCGCGCGCTCGCCCTCGACGAGTTCGAGCGCCAGAAGCTGCGCGAGCTGCCGCTGCTCACCGCGAAGCCCGTCATGTACGTCGCCAACGTCCTGGAGAACGGCTTCCACGACAACCCGCACCTCGACGCGGTGCGCGCGCTCGCGGCGGGCGAGGGCTCCGAGGTCGTGCCGGTCTGCGCCGCGATCGAGGCCGAGATCGCGCAGCTCGACGAG
The DNA here is from genome assembly GCA_046352935.1 of Steroidobacteraceae bacterium. Classification (GTDB taxonomy): domain Bacteria; phylum Pseudomonadota; class Gammaproteobacteria; order Steroidobacterales; family Steroidobacteraceae; genus CAYWMY01. The sequence continues at coordinate 28,958 of JAXMGR010000028.1, read as the reverse complement.
GCCGACCGTGCCGACTTCCTGAAGGAGCTCGGGCTGGACGAGCCGGGCCTCAACCGCGTGATCCGCGCCGCGTACAAGCTGCTCGGACTGCAGACCTTCTTCACCGCGGGCGTGAAGGAGGTGCGCGCCTGGACCGTACGCGCGGGGGCCACGGCACCCAATGCCGCCGGCGTCATCCACACGGACTTCGAGCGCGGCTTCATCCGCGCCGAGACCATCGCCTACAACGATTTCGTCGCCTGCAAGGGTGAGGCCGGTGCCCGTGAGGCCGGCAAGCTCCGGCTGGAGGGCAAGGAATACCTCGTACGCGAGGGCGACGTGTTCCATTTCCGCTTCAACGTATGAGCGGGAGTGACGTGTGGCAATCGCATTTCGACACCGGAGAGTATTGCTGCTCCTGCTGCAGCCGCTCGGCGCAAACGCTGATCGGTAGCCGGAACAGCTGGGGCAGCAGGACCCTGGATCTGAAGTGCGACGTTGTGCAAGCGCCCTACGAACCCTCGTCGGCCGGGGGCAGATGGCGCTGCAGATCCATGGCGTCGTGAAGCAGGCGCAACACCTTGATCACGTCGTCGTCCGGAGCACGTCCGACGCGGAACATGACGAAATGACGCCCCTTGCGGCTCTTGCGGGCGACGTGAAGCGTGAAGATGCCCTTCAGGATGTCATCCCGCTTTCTTGCACCGACCACGGTCGGACCGGCGGCCAGATCTTTCAGCGCCGCCGAAATCGTTTCGGCGTAGATGCGCGCTTGTGCTTCGCCGAATTGGTCCACCGTCCAGCGCAGGATTTCCTCGAAGTCGGCCTCGGCGGCCGCCGTCAGGTGGACCGTCCAACTGCGCGCCCCTGCGCTCACTTCGAGCGTGGCGCCGGCTTCCCGCCGATTGCCTTGTCGGCAATCGCGGTCAAATGACGGCTGAGCGCGGCGGGCGATTCGAAGCTGCGAAAGCGTCCGGCATCGATGTCGGCCATCCCGACGCGGGCGGCCTCGCGCAGCGCATGGAGTCGGGCACTGTCCTGCGCTTCGCGATCTTCGATCAGACGCAGCCCTTCGCGAAGCACTTCGCTTGCGTTCTGGTAGCGTCCGGAGGACACAAGCTTTTCGACGAGGTGTGCCTGGTGGTCGGTGAGGACGACATTACGGGTCGGCATGGGAGCCTCGCGAGGATTGGCGACTGTTGGCATAATATGCCAAAGGCCCCCGGTTCGACAAGGTCTGGTCTGTACAGGTCTGGTCTGTACACGCCGGCCGGCGAAGTCGTGCGCGAGACGCTGCGGCGGTTGGAAATCGGGTATGAAAGAGTGGGTACAAATTGCACGGCAGCAGGCACATTGCGAGCAACGGCGCGGGGTTGCCCGCGCAATTGCTGTTCACTGTCTGAAGGCTGCCGGGCACAGGCCCGCGGTCGCGGCCGCGATGGCGGCCGGGGCGGGCCGTCAACCTTGACAGTTGAGGAGGGGCTCCGGAGAATCCCGTCCCCCGTAAACCGGGACCTTTCGCGCCAGTGGCTAGGTAGCTCAGCCGGTTAGAGCACGGGATTCATAACCCCGGGGTCGGCGGTTCGATTCCGCCCCTAGCCACCATTTCGTCGTGGTCCATTCCGGTCACATGGTTTACAGGTCATTCCGGGCACATGGTTAACACTGTGTCCGGGGCGAAGAGATTGGGTCCGGGCTCGACGCGGTCCTGATCTCGATCGAAGTAGCCCAGATCGTACTCCAGGAAGCTGACCTGCCAGACCTGGTCGTCGACTTCGCGGATACCGACCAGCTGCTCAGCCAGCGCGACACTCAGGTTGATCTGCCGCCCACCGGGGACAGATGCGGCCGCAGCGCGTCACGCGGATGGTGCGATCGTGGAACGGATAATCGGGATCCTGAGGCGGCTCGTAGCGGCGCGCTGAAGGTGTATAGATCTCCGCCGGGTAGGCCCCGCCGAGCGCCTGGTGCGGGCGCTCGTGGTTGTAAACCCGGATGAAGTCCTCGAAGCGCTCCTGCTGCTGCAGGAAGTTGAGCCCCGCAGGAAGCAGATGCTTCGTTCTTGAGCGCGTGAGATGCATGCGCTCGTGCCGGCCGTTCTGCTGCGGCTGGCCGGGCTTGATGCGCTGCAGGCGGATGCCCAGGCGCAGCCACCAGACGGCCAGGCGGGACAACCCGAACATCGCCCACGGGGCGGCGAAGGGCGTGCCGTTGTCGGTGCGGATGGCGGCCGGCAGGCCGAAGTCGCGGAAGGTGCGTTCGAACACGGCGAAGGCGAACTTCGACTTCGTCGATTCGAGGCCTTCGCAGGCGAGCAGGTAGCGGGAGCGGTAGTCCGTGATGGTGAGCGGGTAGCAGTACTGCCGGTTACCGAGCAGGAACTCACCCTTGTAGTCGGCGCACCAGAGCCCGTTGGGCGCATGAGCGGCGGACAGTGGCGTGCCGCAGGCCTTGTAGCGCCGGCGCTTACGGCGTTTGACGAGCCCATGGCGATCGAGCGCGGCGTGGATCGTGCTCACCGCCGGCGGCAGGATCATCGGGTAGTCATGGATCAGCTTGTCGCGGATCTTCGGCGCGCCCCAGGACGGGAACTCCTTGCGGATGCCGAGGATCGCCCGCTCGACCTGGAACGGCAGCTTGTTGGCCTGCCGGTACGGGGCCTTGCTGCGATCGTGCAGGCCATCGAGACCGCAGGTCTTGTAGCGCTCGAAGATCTTGTACCCGGTGACCCTGGAGATGCCGAACTGCCGGCACAGGGGCGCCATCTTCTCGCCTTCCAGCAGGCGGGCTATGAAACGGAGGCGTTCATCCATTGGCTTACACTCGTTCCAAGGCATTTGGGCGCACTCCCCCAAATGCCGAAAGGTGTAAACCATGTGACCGGAATCATCTGCAAGCTATGTGTCGGTAAGCTCACGTCCGTAGCCGTCCGGCAACATCCTTCTTAACCCTGTATTTCAGCGACTTGCGCAGTTCCCGCGCCGTCGTGCGTCCCATTCCGGCGACACGCAATATTGCTTCAGCAAGAGCGGACAATTGCGAAAACCGGCAATCATTCGAGACAATTTCGACTTCTCTTACGGGCCTCAGAGGCGAAGACATAAACTTGGGGTGAATCTCCACCGTCGCAAAGCGTGCTGACTTCCGGGTGAGATAGGTCGACGCGTACCCAATCGATCGACTGTGGGTCCACATGAGGTCATTTTCCGCTCGAAGGCGAACATCCAAGAAGCACACTACTTCAACATCAAGGTGCGCGTCGCCTGCATAATCTGTTCGCACCACAAGATCCACGCTGACCCTACACTGTTCGTACGATCCGTCGACGAATGATCGTTTGCACTCGAGTCTTTCGTCATCGACGGCGATGCAAATCTCGGCGCTACTCTGAGGCTCCGGCTCACAGTGTATTGCCCACTCGTTCACGAATTCCGGATGAACGGCACTTGAAGCAATCCAACCAGACTTGATTGCCCGGGGTTCTGGGCCATATAGCCACATCACCTCGGTCCATTCCTTGAATGTTCCAAGTAGATAAAGTGCCGCGTTGGGTCCCAGTGAAGCAACTGCATGGCCATCCGGCGCGGAGAGCACGACGGCGCCTCGCGAGGTAACGCCGCGGCGATACGCATTCGCGTCAGTTTGCGAGAGAACACAAGACGTCAACGCCATTGCGACCCTAAGCAATAGACCGGGCGTGCGGCGAAGTCTTAAGAATGGATTCTTGCGTGAAGAGATATCCATGACCTGTGCCTGCCTGTTGTGCGACATATCGGTTCGCAGTATTCGGGCAGTCACCTTACCGTACCTGATCGTCGCGCCTTCTTGCGGCTTCAGGATCGTGACGTTCTGAGCCGTTGCCGGGCCGGCGTCCTAAGACGCTGGAAAGGCGGAACGTGCGCGAACGTGCGGCGGACCAGGGTAAGCCTTACTGTACCGGAGAGAGCAGGAACGTGTGGGCAACGCCGGTGTCCTTGAAGGGGTTTGTTGCATCGACTTCATACCCGACAGCGACGATCAGCCCGCTGTCATTGAGCGCAGTCGCGTAACGCAATACGTAGGGGGAGATTGGGGAGTCTGGGTCCAAGAGCGTGTTCAGGTCGAAAACCTTGCCGTTGGTCCAAAGAGCCGCGTGGTTGTCGACGTAGTCGGGCGCGACCGGCGATCCACCTGCTGCCCGCCCAATGAAACCAACAACCTGACTAGTGTCGTTGATTGCAGTTGCACCGCTACGGCAAGGCGGTCCGGATTCACACGAGTTGTACAGTGCGCCGAGGTCAGCGATTGCGCCCTTGTCCCACATCACCGCGTGGTATCCAGTGGTTCCAACGGCGCCATAGGCCGACGCGACCACTTGTCCAGCGCCGTTGATGCCGACGCCCGGGAGACCGACACCACCAGACGATTGCGGGCCGGTACCGAACAGACTGACAAACGCGGATCTGGTTGAATCCCAGAGCACCACTGTTGGCATACCGATCTCGAAGAAAACATGTCCGGCGATCCGCCCTGTGTTGTTGATTGCAATTGTGGCGGAGTGCCAGCCGGTAAGGCCCTCTTGGCTGGACGTGCCGAGGTCGGTCATCACCCCACCGGCATAAATGAACGCGTGTTGGCGTATATCGCATCGAATTGGAGAGCACGCGTCGGACACGCCCACCACTTGACCCGCATCGTTGATTCCATTGGCCCGGCTATTCCAGCCGACATTGTTCGGCGGCGGCATGAGCGTACCCAGGTCAGTAACAGTGCCGTTCGTCCAAAGCGTTGCGCGCGAGGCGCTATCGCCCGGCAGGGCACTGGTTCCGACGATCTGCCCGAGATTATTGATGCCGAACGCCTGTCCACTGGACCCGCCCAGTGTGCCGAGGTCGCTCAATACTCCACCGCTCCAGAGAAAGGCGCGATTGGCGCCCGCCGCGTTCGTGCTGTATCCAACCACCTGACCGCTATTGTTGATGGCTACGCCGAAGGTCTTTGACCCGCCCAACGTGCCGAGGTCGGTCACTTGGTAAATTGGCGCATCCGGAGAGCCGAAGATTCCAACGAGCGTCTGCGCAGGGTACGTGCCACTTTGCCCGCTGCAGGTAAGCGTAAACAGGCTCTTCTTTGTGATCGGGCCGACCGTCTCCTGACCGCTCAGTGCCTTCGCGCCCGACCAGGAGTCAGATGCCACACAACTCGTTGCGAACTTCGTCGTCCACGTGAGCGTCACGCTGCTGCCCGCCGCAACGTCATCGGCGCTTGCCGTCAGGCTGACCTGCGGAGCGGGTGGCACGCAATCAGCGGGACTCTGTCCGGTGGTCACATTCAGCTGCGTCGCCCATCCTGTTGTCCACTGCCCATCGACGAACGCGTAGACCTGAACGTAGTAGACGGCGTTGCTGCAAAGCTTCTTGGCTTGATAGGACCTGTCAGTACTGGCGCCGCTCTCGACAATGGTCCCGAGGCCCGCGTTGCCGTAGATCCACAGCTCGTAGGCCGTCGCCCCCGGCACCTCGGTCCAACGCAGAGTCCCGGTGGTGCCGAAAGTCTCGAGTTCTTCCTGCGGGGTCGTCAGGCGCGCTTTCCTCACCTGACCGGTCGTGGTGATCTTGACCGGCGCCCCCACCTGCCACTGCCCGTTCACCAAGGCATATGCCTGGGCGTAGTAGACCGTGCCGGGTTGCAGTGTCTTCGTGGTGTATGAACGTGCCGTCAAGCTTCCTGAACTCTCGAAGATTTCCGAGGAGTTCGGGTTCGTGAATATCCATAGCTCGTAGGCGGTCGCTCCCGTCACTGGCGACCAGCGCAGGATTCCATTGGTAGCGAACGCATCCAGCTCTTCCTGCGGATTCAGGATCCGCGCCTTGCTCGTCTCGGCGGTCACCGTGACCTTGAGTGGTCCGCCGACGGAGTAGATGCCATTGACTCTGCTGTAGACCTGCACGTAGTACGTGGCGCCCGGCTTCAGGCTCGTGATCTGGTATTGCGTGATCCGAACGGGCCCCGATGCCTCGGCAAACGCTTGCAGGTTCGCATCACGATAGACCCACAGCTCATACACGTCGGCGCCCTGCACCGTGGTCCAGCGCAGAGTGGCGCCCGTGCTCAGAGCATCCAGTTCCTCCTGCGAGTTGGTAAGTCGCGCCGTGTCGACGTTCAGTGTTGTCCTGATCGAGAACGCCGGCAGTTCTCTCCAACTGCCCGACACCCGGTAATAGAGCTTGATGTAATAGGTTCGGTCGGCAGCCAGTTGAGTGAACTGGTATTGGCGCGACACCAGCGCCTTGGAGAACTCCTGCAGCTGTGTTAGCGCAGAATCCTTGTACGCCCACACCTCGAATGCGTCGGCACCCGTGACCGTGCTCCAGCGCAGGATGCCGGTCGGCGAAAAAGCCTGTAGTTCCTCGGCCGGATTGACGATCTGGGGTACGGTCGTCGTGGCGGCCATCACCCGTACGGAATGGGTGCTCTTCGCCAGTGCTCCACTTGCGTCGCTGGCAACGACCTGCACCATGAGCGATTCGGCAATGCTGCCGGGCAGGCCCTCAGGAGCGACGCCACTGAATCTGAGCGCCTGCGGGTCGAAGCGCAGCCAGCCTGGCAGTGAGCGCCCGTCCGCGAGAGCTGCTTGGTAAACGACTGCGGCATCCGACTCAACCAGCGGCTGAATCTGATAGCTGAACGCTTCGCCCGCGGCCAGCGCGTGGTTCGGCTGTTCCGACGTGATCGGCCCGCCGCACGCGCTTAGGGCAAAGACCACCACCAGTGCGCAGAGTCGCATTTGCCAGCTTTCCATTGCGGCGCTCCCGTGAAGAGTCCCTTTCTTCGATTTCGAACGCATTCTCGAATCACGCTAAGACCACAAGGCGCGAACCTCATACGTGCTTATGCGTAGCATGCGCTATGGTGGCCAGCCTCCCCCAAAGTGGCGACGGACGCAAGAAATGTGAATTTTCGCAGCGTGCTCGCGCCTTGAGTTCACGTGCTGTCTGCGCCGTGAATCGGGGCGCGCGAGGCGCGCGATGCGTCCGGGAAAGTCCGAGGGTAGCAGCGCGACTGTGGGGGTACGTTGGGGGTACACGATGCACGAGCATTCGCGCGACTTGCGCAGAATCAGCCCTTTAGCCGGGCTGTTGGATGCTGCCCCTAACCATTTCTCCCTCGGTCTCCGTCGGCTGCTGCCGATCGCCCGCCTGCCGGTGCGGTAGGATCGCCGGGCGGTCTTTCCGCCGCTCGTGCCGGTTGTCCTGGAGGTCGATGTGGGCCTGGTGATTTCTTTTGTCGATGCGGAATGCGCGGCGGTCGCCGTTGCGGGCGGCAAGGGTGCGAACCTGAGCCTGATGACGCGCGCGGGGCTGCCCGTGCCGCCGGGGTTCGTGGTGGCGACGGCGGCGTATCGCGAGTTCGTGTCGGGGACGGGGATCGCGGACCAGGTCTTCCGCATCATCGACGCGCTCGATCACGGTGACGCTTCGGCACTCGAAGCCGCGAGCGTGCGGATCCGGGCGCTGTTCGCGGCGACACCGATGCCGGCGGGCACGCGCGAGCGGATCCTCGCGGGCTACACAACGCTCGGCGCGGAGGCCTGGGTCGCCGTGCGGTCCTCGGGCACCGCCGAGGACATGAGCGGCGCGTCCTTCGCGGGCCTGCACGACACCTATCTCGACATCCGTGGTGGCGACGCGGTCGTGGCCGCGGTGCGCGACTGCTGGTCCTCGATGTGGAGCGCGCGCGCGATCGCCTACCGCCGCAGCCAGGGCTTCGATCACCGGCAGGTGGCGATTGCGGTGGTCGTGCAGCGCATGGTCGAGTCCGAAGTCAGCGGCGTCCTGTTCACGGCCAATCCGCTGGAGGCGCGCACGACGGAGTTCGTGATCAACGCGAACTACGGACTCGGCGAGTCGATCGTCTCGGGCCACGTCGATCCGGACGAGTACGTGCTCGATGCCGACACGCTGAACCTGCTGCGCAGCCGTGCGGGCGCCCGCGAGTTCAGGATCGTACGCGCGGCGGCGCCGGCCACCGGTACGCGGCATGCCGAGGTCGCCGACGCGGACCGGGCGAAGCCCTGCCTCGATGACGCGCAGCTCGTCGAGCTCGGCCAGCTCGGCCGGCAGGTCATGGCCTACTACGGCGGGCTGCCGCAGGACATCGAGTGGGCGTTCGCGGGCGGCCGGCTCCACCTGCTGCAGTCGCGGCCGGTCACGGGTGCGGACTTCGTGTGGGAGGAGTGCATCGAGGAGGCGGCGCAGAACCCGGCCGGCAGCGATGCGATCCTCTGGACCCTGCGCTGGGCCGAGGCGTACTGGACCGGCGGCATCAGCCCGCTGCACTACTCGGTGCGTGTGCGTCACTACCGCAAGTCGCTCGACACCATGGCCGAGCTCACGGGTTTCCCGGAGCTGAAGGGTCAGCCGCACTTCCGTTGGCACCGCGGCACGGTCTACTACAACTGCGACTTCCACCACCGCTTCGCGAACGCCGTGATCCCGGGCTTCGCGCGCGGTCCTTATCTCGAGCTGGTGCCGGAGGCATGGCGCCGGGAGTCCATGGAGCGGCCGCTCGACTTCCCGCGCTTCGTCCGCATGCTGCTGTCCGTCAACGCGTCGTCCCTGCATTCGGTGTTCGCGTGGAAGACGACGCAGCGGGGCTGGATCGACGGTCGTGTCGCCGAGGCGAGGGCGCTGCCCGACGAGACCCTGCGGCGCCTGTCCGATGCCGCGCTGAAGCGCGAGGCGCTGCGGCTCGAGGAGCTGATGCACGCCTATTGCGACAGCCTGTGGATGGGCTACAACGTGCTGTTCCCGAACGTGTTCGGCCTGTTCGGGCAGATGGTCGCGAAGTGGTACCCGGGGCCGAACGCGATGGTCCTGCAGGACCTGATCAGCGGCAATCCGACGCAGACCCTGCAGTCCGTCGAGACGAACGCGCTGTTCGCGCTCGCGGAGATGATTCGAGCGACGCCGTCGCTCGCGCAGGCGTACCGCGCGAACAAGGGCGCCGCATTCTTCGCGAGCCTCGGGGGCTTCGACGAGGGGCGCGCATTCCTGGAGCAATACCGGACCTTCGTGGCCGCGCACGGTCATCGCGGCGCGGCCGAACGCGACATCTACTACAAACGCCGTGCCGACGACTGCGCGATCGACTACGAGGCCCTCGGTGCCTATCTGGGCACCGACGAGCCGACGCCACCGTCTGCCGTCGAGAAGCGCGTCGCGGAGAGCCGCGAGAAGGCGACGCGCGAGGTCATCGAGGCGCTGCGCGCGCAGCCCTTCGGCGAGATGCTCGTGAACGTGTTCCGCCTGCTGCACCAGTGGGTGCTGGATTTCCTGTGCATCCGCGACGACTCGCGTCACTACGCGGACCGGATCACCCACGGCAAGCGCAAGGTCTACATGGAGGTCGCGCGTCGTTGCGTCGAGCAGGGCCGGCTCGCTGCCGCCGACGACGGCTTCTTCCTCACCGACGTCGAGCTCTACGAACTGCTGGACGGGCGCGGCACGACGGCGCTCGCACACGCGAAGATCGCGGGGCGACGCCGGGCGTTCCTGAAGGTCGACGCGCGCAGGGCCGGCCTGCCGCTCTACCTGCGCGGCCACGCACCGGTCGACATCGACGCGCCCTCCCACGACGGTTCGGGCCGTCTCAAGGGCGTGGGCCTGAGCGGCGGGTTCGTCACGGGTCGCGCCCGTGTGGTGCCGGAACTCGCGCAGATCGGGCGCGTGGAGAAGGACGACATCCTGATCTGCAATGCGACGGATCCGGGCTGGGCCTCCGTGTTCACGCTCATCAGGGGCCTGGTCATCGAGACCGGCGGCATGCTCGCGCACGGTGCCTGCCTGTCGCGCGAGCACGGCATCCCTGCGGTGCAACTGCGCAACGCGATGCAGATCATCCCGGACGGCGCGACCATCCGGATCCGCGGTGAGACCGGCGAGATCGAACGGGTCGAGGCGTGAGGAAGGCCGGGCCCGGTTCGTTCACCGCGGGAACTCACGACGACGCAACGCGCCGCTACGGAATCGCGTCGAAGCCAGGCACCACGGTCGGGGTCGACGTGCCCGCGGAGGGTTGCGAATTGTTGGCGAGCTGCTCGGCGGTGTTGTCGCCCCAGGCGTAGACCGGGCCGCTGGCGGCGAGCGACAGCGAATACCCCTTGCCGCCCGCGGCGACGCTGAGCATGCCCGTGAGCCCGGCTGCCGGAGTGAGCGTGGTGCGTGCCGTCTTCGTGCCATCGCCGATCTCGCCCGCCACGTTGAGGCCCGCGCCGCGAACGGTGCCGTCGCTCGCGACGACGAGCAGATGGGAGTCGGCGGCGGCGGCATCGACACTGTCGACGGCGATGCCGGTCGGCCTCACGAGGTTGCCGGTGAAACCCGCGCCGAGGCCGAGCTGCCCCGACGCGTTCGCGCCCCAGGCGAGCACGAGCCGGCCGGGAGTGATCGCAATCGACGAGTCGGCTCCGGCCCGAATCCGCGCGATGCCGCTCGCGACCTCGACCGGCGTGTGCCGGGCGACCAGGCCGCCATCGCCGAGCTGGCCGAGCGCATCGGCGCCCCAGGCGAACACGCGGCCGTCGACGAGCAGCGCGAGGCCGTGCGCGTTGCCGGCGGCGACCGCGACCACGCCGTTGAGTTCGCTGACCGGCGTGGGCGAAGAGGTCGAGGTATGACTGCCGTTGCCGAGCTGGCCCAGTTCGTTGCTGCCCCAGGCGTACACCGTGCCGTCGTCGAGTGCCGCAACGGAGAAGTTGCCGCCCGCGGCGACCGCCACCGCGGGCCGCGGCAGCGTCACCTTCGCGGGAGTGCTGCGGGACGTCGTGTCGCCGAGGCCGAGCTGGCCGCTGGCGTTGCTGCCCCAGGCATAGACATCGCCGTTGTCGAGCAGTGCCAGCGCGTGCAGGCCGCCGACCGAGACCTGCAGGGTCGTGCGGTCCGCAGGCAGCGAGACCTTCGCGGGTGTCTCGCTGGCGCTGCCGGTGGTGCCGCCGCCCAGCTGGCCCGCGGAGTTCTGACCCCAGGCCCAGGCGGTTCCGTCGGCCTTGCGTACGACCACGAAGCCCTCCGAGGCGGTGGTCGTCTTGCCGGCACCGATCTCGGCGGGCAGTGCGGGCGGCGGGCTCGATGCCGGCGCAACCACGGTGACCGTGGCGGCCTGGCTCGTGACCGTCCCGCGCGGATTGACGATCACGACCGACCAGGTGGCACCGGAGTCGGTCGCGGTCAGCGCCGGGGTCGTATAGGTGGCCGAGGTGGCGCCCGGGACAGCGTCCGGGCCCCTGCGCCACTGGTAGGTGAGGTCGCCGCCGGAGCCGATCACGGCGAAGGTCGCGCTGCGGCCGTCGGTGACGTACTGGCTCGCCGGTTGCAGCAGGACCGAAGGTGCGCTCGTCACGGTGAGCGGCACCATCGCGCTGTACGTGGCGCCGGCGCCGTTCTTGACGGCCACCGAGTACAGCGCGCCATCGTCGGCCGCGGTCGTCGCGGCTGTCGTGTAGCTCGCGTTCGTCGCACCGGAGACGGCGACATCGTTGCGCAGCCACTGGTAGCTCAGCGTGCCGCCGCCCGTGGCCGTGACCGAGAAGGTCGCCGTGCCGCCGAGCGCCACCGTCTGCGGCACGGGCTGCGTCGTGATGGTCGGCACGTCGTGGACGGTGAGCGTTGCCTCGTTGCTGGTCACCGACTCGCCGCCGTGTGAGACGGTCACGGAGTACTTCGCGCCGTTGTCGGCGATGGTGAGCGCCGGGGTCGTGTAGGAGGATGCAGTCGCGCCCGCGATGTCAGTGCCGTTCCGCTTCCACTGGAAGCTCAGCGGGTAGGGACCCTCGACGCCGAGGTGGAACGTCGAGCTCGCGCCGACGAAGCCCGTCACGTCCGCGGGCTGATCGACGATCTTCAGGTTCACCGACTTGCCGACACAGCCTGCGAGGCCGAGCAGGCCCGTGGACACGGCCAGGAGCAGTCCGAGCGCAGCGACGTGCGACGCGCGCAGGGAGTTCGTGATCGACGACATGGGACGTCCTCTCCGCGCCGCCGTTGATTCGGGGGCCGCATTCACGTGGATGGGCGTATCCTAGCAAACCGGCCTCGCAGCTGCGTACGGCGACACTGCTGGCGCATCGGTTCCGGGACGCCCGCGCGAGTCCGGACGGATGTCGGCGCTCCGGAGGGACGGCAGCCACGCATGATCGATGGTGACGAGGAACCTGTCGGTGCCGGGGCGCGGTCCGCGGCCGCGCCGCGTTCGGTCAGCTTCCGTGAGGCCTTCCGCTTCTGGCTGAAGCTCGGTTTCATCAGCTTCGGCGGGCCGGCGGGGCAGATCGCGATCATGCACAGCGAACTCGTCGAGCGCCGCCGCTGGATCAGCGAGCGGCGTTTCCTGCATGCCCTGAACTACTGCATGCTGCTTCCGGGCCCCGAGGCGCAGCAGCTCGCGACCTACATCGGCTGGCTGCTGCACCGGACCTGGGGCGGCATCGTCGCGGGTGCGCTGTTCGTACTGCCCTCGCTCGTGATCCTGATCGCGCTGTCCTGGGCCTACGTCGCGCTCGGTCACCTGCCCGTCGTCGCGGCCCTGTTCTACGGCATCAAGCCGGCGGTGATCGCGATCGTATTGCACGCGGCGCACCGCATCGGCTCGCGCACCCTGAAGAACGAGTGGCTGTGGGCCGTCGCCGCGCTGGCGTTCGTGGCCATCGCGGTGTTCCGCGCGCCGTTTCCGCTGATCGTGGGAGTGGCCGCCCTGGCAGGGATCGCAGGCGGGCGCATTGCGCCCGAGAAGTTCCGGGCCGGTGCAGGGCACGGCGCGGCGCGGAAGTCGTGGGGCGCCGCGCTCATCGACGACGACACGCCGCCGCCGGAACACGCGCGCTTCCGCTGGCAGCGCCTCGCGCGCCTGCTCGCGGCGGGCAGTGCGTTGTGGATCGTGCCCATGGCGGCACTCACGGCCGTCCTCGGCTGGAAGCATGCGCTGACCCAGATGGGCTGGTTCTTCACGAAGGCCGCGCTGCTGACTTTCGGCGGTGCCTACGCGGTGCTGCCGTATGTGTACCAGGGCGCCGTCGACCATCATGGCTGGGTCACGGCCGAACAGATGATCGACGGACTCGCGCTCGGCGAGACCACGCCGGGTCCGCTCATCATGGTCGTCGCCTTCGTGGGCTTCGTCGGGGGCTATGGTGCGGCGCCGTTCGGACCCGGGCAGCTCGTCGGCGCGGGCATCGCCGCCGCGGTGCTCGTCACCTGGTTCACGTTCCTGCCCTCGTTCCTGTTCATTCTCGCGGGTGGTCCGCTGGTCGAGAGCACGCACGACGACCTGCGCTTCACGTCGCCGCTCACGGCGATCACCGCCGCTGTCGTCGGCGTGATCGCGAGCCTCGCGGTGTTCTTCGCGGGCCACGTGCTCTGGCCGGACGGCCTCGACGGCCGCTTCGACGCCGCGTCAGCGGTGATCGCGCTCGCGGCTGCGCTGGCGCTCGTGCGCTTCAAGGTGCACGTGATCCCGCTGATCGCCGCCTGTGGCCTCGTCGGGCTCGCGGTGCGTCTGCTGGTCTGATGCCTGCGGGCTCTACCGCAGCAGGCTGCGCAGCATCCACGCGGTCTTTTCGTGGACCTGCAGGCGCTGGGTCAGCAGGTCCGCCGTGGACTCGTCGCCGCCCTTCTCGGTGGCCGGGAACGCGGCGCGCGCCGTGCGCGCCACGGCCTCGTGGCCCGCGACGAGCAGCCGCACCATCCCGAGCGCCTCGGGCACGCCGTCCGTCTCCTCGATCGAGGTCAGGCGCGAGAACTCGCGGTAGGTGCCCGGCGCGGGGTAGCCCAGCGAGCGGATGCGTTCCGCGATCGCGTCGAGCGCGTTCCACAGCTCGGTGTACTGGTCCATGAACATCAGGTGCAGCGTGTTGAACATCGGGCCTTCCACGTTCCAGTGGAAGTTGTGCGTCTTGAGATACAGCGAGTAGGTGTCGGCCAGCAGGCGTGCGAGGCCGTGCGCGATCTTCTCGCGATCCTTGTCGGCGATGCCGATGTCGATCCGCGGCGTGGAGGGGGTCTTCATCGTCTTCGTCTTCGCCATGGTCCTGCTCCTGTCCTTGGTGTGGGAACATGGTAGCCACGGTGAAGCATGGGCGCCAATCGCCGTTCGCTATCCCGGCGATAGACGCCTCGAACGGTGCCGCTGCCCGCGGTGGCGCCGGGCTCCGCCGCCGGCCGGGCCGCGCGCTGCCGTGATGTCGGTCACCAGACGCGGCAGACCTGTTCGGGCGGCTTCACCATCGGCTGGCCGGCGCGGCAGGCGAACGCCTGCGCGAACTCGGGCATGTTCACGACGACGCCGTTGACGCGGTGCCTGAGCGGCGAATGCACGTCGGTCGTCGCGCTCATGCGCTTGGCCTCGTCGGTGAGGTCCCCGCAGGCCCACTGCGCCATGCCGACGAAGAAGCGCTGCCCGGGCGTGAGGCCGTCGCGCGGCTCCAGCGCCTGACCGGCGGTCGCCGCCTTCCAGGCCGTGTACGCGAGGATGGTGCCGCCGAGATCCGCGATGTCCTCGCCGAGCGTGAGCTTGCTGTTGATGTGGATGTCATCGACGACCGTGTACTTCGCATACTGGTCGACGAGGCACCGGGCACGGGATTCGAAGGCCTCCGCATCCGCCGCGGTCCACCAGTCGCGCAGGTCCCCGCGCGCGTCGAAGCGGCGCCCCGAGTCGTCGAAGCCGTGCGTCAGCTCGTGGCCGACCGTCGAGCCGGTGTTGCCCCAGCTCGGCGCCGCATCGATGCGCGGATCGAACAGCGGTGGCTGCAGTACGCCGGCCGGGAAGTTCATGTCGTTGAGCTGCGGATCGTAGTAGGCATTCACGGTGGGCGGCGTCATGGCCCATTCGTCACGGTCCGGCGGGTGGCCGATCTTCGCGAGCTGCCGCCGCTCCTCGAAGCGCGCGGCACGGACCACGTTGCCGTAGTAGTCACCGCGCTCGATGACGATCGGCGAATAGTCGCGCCAGCGTTCAGGGAAGCCCACCTTGTTGCGCATGGCCGCGAGCTTCGCGAGCGCCTGCGCCTTCGTCGCCTCGCTCATCCACGTCAGCTCCTGCAGGCGTCCGGCCATCGCGTGCTCGATGCCTTCGACGAGGGCGAGCGCCTGTGCACGCGTTCCGGCGGGCAGGGTGGCCGCGACGAACACCTGGCCCAGGGCTTCGCCGAGATCGGCATCGACGCGCCGCACGCAGGTCTTCCAGCGCGGCGGCTGGGTCCTGATGCCGAGCAGGTAGGTGCTGTTGAAGGCGAAGGCCTCGTCGCGGAACGCCTGCGGCAGCAGCGCGGCGCGGTCGGCGAGCAGCCGGAAGCGCAGCCAGGCCTTGAGGTCGGCGAGCGGGACATTGCCGGCGATACGGTCCAGTTCCTGCACGAACGCGGGCTCGGTGACATTGATGCGGCCCGCGCCGCCGAGGCCGCGCGAGACCAGGTAGCCGCGCCAGTCGAAATGCGGGCTTCCCGCGGCCAGGGTCGCGGCATCGACCGGATGGTTCAGGTTGCGCGCATCGCGCTGCGCGACATTGTCGAGCGTCGCGCGCGCGAGGCGTGTCTCGAGCGCGAGGATGCTGCGCGCCTGCCGGCGCGCGGCGCGCGGGCTCTCGCCGAGCAGCACCAGCATGTGCTCGATGTGCGCGACATACCGGCGACGCGCCTCGCGCAGGTGCCGACCGCGCTTCAGGTAGTAGTCGCGGTCCGGGAGCCCGAGTCCGCCCGAGAAGACGGCGGCGATCACGCGGTTCGCGTCATCGAAGTCCTGCAGGCTGCTGAACCCGAAGAGCAGCGCGCCGTTGCCGCCGGCCTCGTGCAGGCGCCCCAGCAGCACGCCGAGCCCCTCGGGCGCATCGAGATCGGCGATCGCGCCGAGCTCCGGGGCGAGTGGGCCCGTGCCGCGCCGCTCGATGGCCTCGACATCCATGCAGGCGGCGAAGTAATCGCCGACCTGGCGCTCGACGGGTGTGCGATCCGCGCGCGGCTCGGCGGCCTTCGCGAGCAGCCCCCACAGGAACTGCAGGTTCTCGGTGGCGAGCTTCGTGTAGACGTCCCAGTGGGCCTGGTCCGGCGGGATCGGGTTGCGGCGCTTCCAGCCGCCGCAGCTGTATTCGTAGAAATCGACGCAGGGGTCGATGCTGCGGTCCATCGCCTCGACGTCGAGCGCCGGGGTGTAGGGCAGGGCATCGAGCGGACGCGCCTCGTCCGTCGCGGCGATGCACGCGAAGCAGGTGACGAACAGTGCAGCCGCGACGGCCTGCAGGGTGGACGATCGGTTCATGCGGTTCCGGTGGTCGGGGGGGGGCGGCGCCGTGATTCTATCGGAGGCGCCGCTGCCGTGCGGCGACCTCCTGGCCGGCCGGTATCGGTGCCGCGCCGCGCTCAGAACCGCCAGACGAAGCCGATGGACGGCACGATCGGTCGCGCCTTGACGATGGACAGATCCAGCCTCGGCACTTCGGCCTCGTCGTCGAGATCGGAGTCCACGCAGCACTGGTTCTTCCGGTACAGCAGGTTCGAGACCTCGAGGAACAGCGTGAGCCGGTCGTTGCCGGCGAAGCGGAACTTGCGCGCGAGGCGCGCATCGAGACTGATGTAGTCCTTGAGGCGCAGCGCGTTGACGGTGTCCACCTCGACGACGGCCGGATCGCTGCCCTCGCGCAGCGTCAGCGCAGTGGTCGGCCAGCCGGAGTGGTAGAGACCGGCCAGCGACGCCTCCCAGTCCGCGTTCTGCCACACCAGCCCGGCGCTGATGCGGTGGCGCTGATCCCAGGCGCGCCGTACCCGGTTGCCGCCGATGACATCCCGCGCCGACGCGAGCTGATAACTGAGCCACCAGTCGACGTGTAGCGCCTCGCGGCGATGGAGTGAGAGTTCGATGCCTCGCGCCCGCGCACGTTCCGGGGCGATCCGCACCCGATCCGGCTTCAGCTCCGGGAGCACCACGAAGGTGTTGAGCAGGTTCTCCCAGCGCGGGCGCAGATCGCGGTAGCGCTTGTCGTAGGCCTCGAGTCGCAGGTCGACGCCGTTCGCTGCACGGTAGTCGAGGCCGAGTACGAGATGGTCGGCACGTTGCGGACGCTCGAGGTCTGACCCGCCGTCCGGCACCGCGATTTCCTCGATGCCGCGGGTCTGCACGAAGCGCCCCCAGCTCGCGCGCAGCTGCAGACGATCGCTCGCCGGCCAGAGCAGCGCGAGGCGCGGGCTCAGCCGCGTCTCCCAACGGCCGGCGCTTTCCGCCGCATCGACGCGCAGTCCCGCTTCGGTGGTCAGGCCGCGCGGGCCCTCCAGGCGCAGCGCGCCATAGCCGCCCAGATAGTCGAGCGCGGGTCGCAGTGACAGGGATCGCTCACGCTGCGCTTCCACCGAGGCACCTGGATGATCGAGCAGAAGCTCCAGTTCGTGCTGCTCGTCATACGCGTAGCGGCCACGCGCGTGTCGCCATTCGCCACCCAGTTTCACGAGCGCCCGCTCGCCGCTGCGCCAGGACCAGTCCGTCTGCAGCGAGGCGATGTCGAAGCGGCGCCGGTCCAGGAGTTCGCCGCTGCCGACACCGGGCTGATCGGCGCTGCCTTGGCGCCGGCTGCGCATGCGGGTCCAGCCGAACACAGTGTCGCCCTCGACGGCGGTACCCGGCCTGTGCCGCAGGCGCAGCCAGGTGTAGGCGTCGCGGTAGCGTGCCCGGGCGGATTCCTCCGCGTCGCCGTCGCGTACGTCGATGTCGTCGTCGAGCAGCAGCAGGTTCGCGGTCACCTCGAGGTCGTCGAGGACCTCGCGGCGCAGCCGCGCATGGAAGTCGCGATACCGGGGCCGCCCGAGTTCGGGCCTGAGCGCGCGAGTGACGAGATCGAGGTTGCCGCGGCGCGCGGCGACGAGCCAGTCGCCACGTTCCTGCGGAGCGGCGAGCAGCAGTGCGGAATTGAAGACGCTGACGGCGACTTCGCGCACGAGCGCATCGGGCCTGGTGGCGGGTGCGATGTCGACGACCGCGCTCATGCGGTCGCCGAACGTGACGGGGAAGCCGCCCGCATGGACGCCGATCTCGCCAACGAAACCGGGGTTCAGCACGCTGAAGGGGCTGAGGAAATCCTTCATGTGGAACGGGCTGACGAGCCGGAATCCGTCGTAGCGCAGCAGCACCTCGTCTGTGCCGCCGCCACGCACGTTGAGCCGCGCCGAGAAATCACTGCCAGCGAGACCGGGCAGGCGCGCCAGTGTCCGCAGCGGGTCCTCGCCGATGTCGGGAATGCGCTCCAGGTCGGGTCCGCTCAGCGTCACGAGCGAAGACGTGGGCTCGCGGCTCACCGTGTAGCGGCTGGCGGTCACGATGATCGCTGCCAGATCCGCAGCGACCCGGTCGGTGGCATCGAGGCGCAGCGTGGCGGTCTGCCGGGCGTGCACGCGCACTTCGGTGCGCAGCGGTTCCGCCATGGCGCCGCCCTCGACCAGTACGGTATGGGTGCCTTCGGGTACCGCGCGGAACTCGAACTGGCCGCGCTCATCAGTCAGCGCGCGGCGCTGCTCCGACAACAGCGTCACGAGCGCACCGCCGAGCGGGCCGCCGTCGGGCAGCCGCCGCAGCAGTCCGACGATGTGGCCGCGGTTGCCGGCAGCTCCGGGATCCCGCACCAGCACCAGCATGCCGGCCGGCCCTTCCTCGCAGGCGAGACCGTAGGGTGTGACGATCTCGGTGAGCACTGACCGCAGATCCGAGCCGGCCGGCTCGGCGCGCACGCGCATCGTGTCCGTCACGAGTTCGGAGCTGTACAACACGCGCAGACCCCGTTGCTCGAGCCGATGCAGCGCCTGCGGGAGCGTGAGTCCGCGCAAGCGTGAATCGCCGGCCGCCGCCGCGCCGCAGGCCCACAGGCCTGCGAGCACCCCCACGACGATCCTCGAGTCGCTGTGCCACGACATGCGACCAGTCCCTGTTGCGCGGATCGCAAGCGGCGCCGGAAGCCTCAGGGTGCGGAGTCCCGCGGCCGGATCAGCAGGGCGCCGTCCTGCATCACAGTGTAATCAAGATCCAGGCTCGCCAGCGTGACCCGTAATGCCTCGAGCGGTGACAGGTCCCGGATGCTGCCGTGCAGGACGGCCTGCGCGGCGCGGCGCTCGAGCTCGGGCGTCTCGAAGCGGATGCTGCGCCGGGTCTCGCGGGACACCCAGTCGAGCACGACCCGGATCGGCTGTCCGTCGGTCGCCGGCACCACGGCGATGGATTCGATCCACGACCACTCGCCATCGCGGACGTCGATCGCCGAGCGCGTGAAGGGCCGGCCGGCGCGCGACAGGAGTTCCTGGCCCGCCGCGCCGTCGACTCGACCACCGCCGGGTCCGTCCGCGATGACTCGCCCCTCGCGCACGCGGATACGGCAGGTGCCGGTGTCGTACAGCACCTCGAACTGCGTACCGACATCGCGTACCGAGCCGCCGGCCGTCTCGATGCGGAATGCCGGGCCCTTCGACCGCGCGCCGGTGTCGACATACACGCGACCGGCGACGAGGCGCAGCGCGTGCGCGGACAGGAACACGATCTCGGTCGCATGGTCGAGCCGCACCGAGGCGCCGCCCGCAAACCGCAGCGCCGTGCGTGCCGCAGCAGCGGTGCGCAGCGTACTGCCCGCGGGCAAGCCTGTCGTGACCGGCGTGGCGTCCGCCCAGTCACCGCGCTCCGCGTGTCGGACCTGCATCGCCCCGACGCTGCGTTCGATGTGCGCCACGACGGGTGCCGGCGGCTCCGGGCGATGCCACCACCACAGTGCCGTGATCGCGACGCCCGCGCAGGCCGCCGCCAGGGACGCCGCGCGCCAGCGCCTGCGGCGTCGCTGTCGCAAGGACCGCCGCCAGACTTCGTGCGCGACCTGGAACGTACGGTCGTCGCTGCCCGGCGGCGGCCCGTCGCGCCGGCCGGCCGCGCGCAGCAGACGGGCGATGCCGTCGGCCCTGTCGGTGCCGCCGCCGGACATTTCGTCATCAGTGGACATGGCTGTCTTCGACCTCCGTTGGCCAGGGCCTACAGCGGGCGCAGCACATCGGCCGTCTCCGCCATCGCGACGATGCCGTCGCGGAACGCCGTACGCGCCCGACCGAGCAGAGACTCCGCGGCCTTGACGCTGACGGCGAGGCGCGTGGCGATGTCCGCGACGCTCAGGCCTTCCACGTACTTCCACTCGAGCACGTCACCGTACCGTTCCGGCAGCGCATCCACCGTGGCCTGCACGAGGCGGCGCAGGTCCCGGCGCCAGACCTCCGTCTCGGGCCCGAGGATGGCCGGCGCCTCCAGGGTCTCGATGATCGCGCGGACCTCCGGCCGGTCCTCGAGCGGCACGACGGTTGCGGCCTCGCGGCCGCGCGCGCGCCAGTGGTCGACGATGATGTTCCGGCAGATCTGGCAGAACCAGGTGTACAGCGCGGCTTCGCCGCGGTAGGCATCGAGATGTTCGATCGCGCGACAGAAGGTCTGCTGCACGATGTCCTCGGCGAGCGCCGCGTCGCCGCCCACCCGCGCCAGTGCGAAGCGGTACAGCCGCGCGAATTGGCCTTCGAAAAGCGCGCGGAACGCCGCCTCGTCGCCGGCCAGCACGCGCCGTGCGAGGGCGAGGTCCAGGTGGGTCACGTCGCTCATGGCCACAGTATCGCGCGACCGGTGGACGCCGGCGCGCGGTCGCCGCGCCGCGCCGACGCCACCCTGGCCGTCAGCGCGACCAGTTCACCAGCTCGAGTTTCTCGCCCGACTCGGGATCGAACTCCATGACCATGCCGACCCCGTGGACGTAGAACTTGAGTTCCAGCGCACCGGGGGACAGGGGCGTCCAGTCCTCGGTCATCAGCACCGGCTTCGAATTGCGGAACGGCACGTCGTCCGGTGCGTTCACGCTCTCGACTTCGACGACGTCCTCCGCATCGGCCGGCGCCCACTCCTGGCGATAGAACAGCTCGACCTTCGGCGCACCGGTCATCCACAGGCCGGGCTTCGCGCCGCTCCGGCCCGCTTGCCAGGAGCCATCGAGGTTCGCGAGTTCGCCGTTCTCGTAGTTCTTCGCGAGTTCGCCCAGGTACCAGACATTGCCCTGCCGGTCCTGCGCCAGCCAGTCGACCGTGTCCTCGACCAGTACGCCGTCGAGCCAGACGCGGTCCCGCACGACGGTCGCCTGGATGCCGAGGATCTCCCGCTTCTGGTCCAGCACCTCCACGCGGATGCGCTCGACGCCTTCGTCCGTGCGCTTGCGGTACTCCCACCAGCGGCCCGGCCGGAGCGGCGCGTACGGATTGGTGATCGTGGCGACGAAATTCACGGGATCGAGCACCGGGTCGTAGGGACCCGGCCCGAGTTCTTCGCAGACGTCCGCGCGCAGCACGCGGATGGCGTTGCACTCGGTGAGCGCCTCGCGACGCGCGGTGTCGGCGTCGGCGAAGCAGGCCTGGCGCGCGACAGGATCGCTGGTGTTGAGACATTTCGCGCGCTCGACGCGGAAGTCGTCCTCGGCCTCCGCCTGGCAGGCGAGATGCAGCTGCTGCGTCGTCTGGCCGCAGTAGTCGGTGGTCGCGGCGAGTGCGGCCAGCGGCATTGCTGCCGCCAGGGCGCCGATCGTCGCACTGCGCGTGCGGCGGTTTCGTGTCGAGTGTTCCGTGGTCGAGTTCATCGGCATGCCTCCTGTGTCCATCCCGTGTGGCCGCTGGCCAGGTCCGGTTCTGCGAAGGCCGGGGTAGCCGCTGTGCTGCAGCCGTCGACGGTGCTCGTGTGAACCCGGCTCGTGTCAGAATTCCGGCGCGGAGACCTCTCCGTACAGGTTCCATGCAGATTGGACGGACCGGCGGCCCGGATCCTTCGCGGTACGCGCGAATTTCGCGCTGCACCCCGGGGTTCCGGACGGGAAAAGGGGAGAGCGGCTGATCTCACTGCGCCAGCGCATTGTTTCGGGCTATCTGCGCCTGTGGTTCGAGCTGTCCGAATGGATCGGATGGTCGCGGGGTGAATGGCGCGAGACGCCCTGCGGCGAACTGCGCGGCATCGACGCTCCGCTGCGTGCGCGCTGTGCTGCCCTCGCCACGGACTACGGCGTCGCGTTCGAGCGCTCGCTGTCGCAGCCGACCGCGCTCGACAACTACGCCTACCTCGATCTGCTCGATCGGGCGTTCGCTGCGCTGTGCACGGCCGTGCCGCGCGGCCAGCGTGTGCAGGACGCGGGTTCGGCGGGCTTCCGCTATGCCGCGGCGCTCGATGCATTCTTCCGGCCGGCGGCGCTGGTCGGCATCGAGGTCGAGGGTCATCGCCTGCTGCGCGACGGGCGCAGCCGCATCGACCACGCGCGCGGCTACGTGGCGCCGTTCCCGCACGCGCGCTTCGTGGTTGCCGACTACACGGCCTTCGACGAGTCCGCGGACGTGATCACGATGTTCTATCCCTTCGTGACGGTGGCGCCGCTGCTGGCCTGGCGGCTGCCGCTCGAGGTGTTCGCACCGGAGGCCTGGTTCGCGCGCGCCGCGCGCAATCTCGCCCCGGGCGGACTGCTGGTCGTCGTGAGCCACGGCGATGACGAGGCAGGGATCGCGAAGCGGCTCTGCGCCGCGCAGGACCTGACCGCGGTCGGCGGGTTTCGGGACGACGGACCGCTGCTGCCGCGGCCGCGGCCCGCGGTCGTGACGCTCTGGCGGCGTTGAGCGTCGGGACGAACGCGAAACTACGCGACGAGTGCGCGAATCCGGTCCCCGAGGGGCGGTCCCAGGCGATGCGACTCCCTCGTCACGTTCACATGCATGGTGATGCGCGCGGTCTCCAGCAGGCGCTGCTCGATCGCGTATCCCGCACGAACGCTGAGCCACTCCAGGACCGGAGCGAGGTGCCAGAGCGCCGTGCTTCCGTCGTGGACGGGAGCGGGGAAGGTCCCGGTGTGCGTCAGCATCAGCTTGCGCATGTTCTGGCGCGTGACCCCGACGAGCTCGGCGATGTCGGTCAGGCCCGCGAAGTCCGGGCAGGCCTCGATCAGCTCCGCACCCGGAATGGCGCGCTTCACGTCCTCGAGAGCGCTGATGATCGCCTGCTCCGCGGAACCGGCCTCACGCGTGAAGTCGAGTGCAATGCGACCCGGCTGACCGATGCCCACAACGGCGTCGTCGCAACCCGCCTTGCCCAGTCTCTCGACCAGATCCCGCGGGCGCGCGCTGCCTTCCGGCAGCCTGAACTTCAGGACGAAGTCGTACTCCATCGCTCACTCCTCACCGCTCTCGTTGTCGGCCGCAGCGGCGGCCCGTCTGCGGATCGCGCAATTGTCGACGACGCGTCGCAGCTGGCGCGCATGGTTCCCCGGGTTTCTCGGCGTACTCCAGATGCTCGCGATGCAGAACTCTCCGCCGCGACACTCCGGATCGTCATACGGGCAGTACATGCGACCCCAGGCGTGACCGCCGCCGACTTCTATGCGCCAACCGTGCGCTTCCGCGCGGCGGAGCGCGTCCTCGACCTCCTTCCCTGGATGTCTGGTTCGCCTCATCGTGCACGGCCGAAGGATAGAGATCGGGGGTGAGGTTGTCAAATGACAACTTACGCTACTGCGTGTCTGAGCCACAGAATGTCTGGAGCTGACTACCGACGTTTATTCGAGGCCTCGATCATTGCAGGCGCGGCGTCTGCCGCGGCCAGGCATTTCAGCGGGAAGCGGGGCGAAAACCGGATACCAGCAATCTGCTGGTCAAGGCCGTCCAGCGACCCGGGCAGGACCCCGGACCCATGGGCGCGCTGACTGGCAACGTCGAGACTGCGGCCGCGCTCGGTGCTGTCAATGCGGCGAGGAATGTCGCGAAGGCTGATTTCGACGGATTCGTCGAGAGATCCAGATCATGCCGAAATAGATGGCGTAGAGGCTGAGCACGAAGAGCGTGCAGACGCCGACGAAGCCGAGCAGATCGCCCTGGAAATACCGAACCCAGACATTCCGCAATCCGACGACGATCAAGGCCACCCCGGCCGTGGTGACCGCGGACACGAACCGATCGTGACGTCGCAGCGATGTCGATTCCGGCCCGAGCGGGTCCGTCTTCCGATGGCCCATGGAAATCCTTCCCTGTCGATGGTCGTCCTGCCCCGGCAGCCCGTCGTGGATGCGAACGGGACCGTGCGTGTCGGCGCGAAACCCTTCGTCCGCGATGCCGGTGCCACCAGGCCCCGCACCCGCTTCACCGGCCCGGCCGTTGTCACCGCGGCAGCCCCAGCCCCCGCTGCGCGATCATCGTGCGCTGGATCTCGGCGGTGCCGCCGCCCACGACCATCATGATCGAGCGGCGCAGCATCTGTTCGACGAGGCCGTCGGCGGGCGCATCCGGTGCGCCGTCGCCGAGCAGTCCGGTTGCGCCGAGCATGTCGATCGCGGCTTCGGCGAGGCGCTCGCCGAGTTCGCTCGAGAACACCTTGCCGATCGCGGCTTCGACGAGCGGCGCCGTCTCGCCGCCGCTCAGCAGGATGGAGCGCAGCGCCAGCAGCCGCGCGGTCTCGACTTCGGCGGCGAGCTCCCCGACGCGGTCGCGGATCCAAGGGTCGCCGCTCAGGCCGCCGGCACGCAGGTGTTCGACCACCGCGGCGAGCAGCCGGCGCACCTGCGTCGCGAACCCGGCCATGATGACGCGCTCGGAAGCGAGTGCGCTCGTGAGGATGCGCCAGCCGCCGTTCTCGGGTCCGAGCCGGCAGGTGGCCGGGAGGCGCACGTCGTCGAAGAACAGGCTGCAGAACCGGTGACCGTAGAAGGCCATGCTCGGCCTGACGGTGACGCCGGGCAGGTTCATCGGCATCACGAACAGGCTGATGCCGCCGTGCTTCTTCGCGGGGTCCGGGTCCGTGCGCGCGGCGAGGATGAGGTGCGAGCAGCGGTCGCCGTCCGTGGTCCAGAGCTTCTGGCCGTTGATCACGTAGTCGTCGCCATCGCGCACGGCGCGCGTGCGCAGCGCGGCGAGATCGGAGCCCGCGCCGGGTTCGCTGTAGCCGAGCCCGAACGAGTGTTCGCCCGCGCGGATGCCGGGCAGCAGTGACTGCTGCAGCTCTGGCGAGCCGTGAGCGATGATCTCGGGGCCCAGGATCCAGCTGCCCACCGTGACCGACTGCTGAGGTGCGCCCGCGGCCTGGATCTCCTCGATGAACGCGAGCTGTTCGAGCGGCGTGCGCGCCTGGCCGCCGGCCTCCCGCGGCCAGGTGAGGGTGGTCCAGCCCGCGGCGCCGAGGCGGCGCGCGAACCCCGGATTCCAGTTCCGTTCGTCGAAGGGACGGCGACGATTGCGGGCGCGGTCCTCCGCAGTCCAGTTCCGGTCGAGCCAGTCGCGGAACTCGCTGCGGAACGCGGCGACCGGGTCGTGGCCTGCCGCTCTCAGCGACACGCTCTCGTCCAGCAGCGCCGCGGCGAGCTCTGCGCGCGCCCGCCGCGCGCCGCCGTGGCGGACCACGTCGCCGTGGATGCGGCGAAACAGACCCGGCGCCTCGTGTTCCTCGGCATAGCCGATCGCGCCGAAGACGTGCTGGGTTTCGAGCGCGACCTGCCGCAGCGTCTGGCCCGCAAAGGCGATCGCGGCCGACGCGCGATAGCGCCAGCCCGTGTCTTTCGCATCGAACGCCTCGGCCGCGGCGGTGATCTGCAGCGCGCAGCCGTCGAGACTGATCAGGCTGTTCGCGAGCTTGTGCTGGATGGCCTGGAAGCGCCCGATGGGCTGGCCGAACTGCTCCCGCGTGCGCGCATGCTCGACGACCAGCTCGAAGCCACGTCGCGCTGCGCCGAGCGCACGCGCGGCGAGGCCGAGCCTCGCGATACGGTTGAGATCGGCGATCTGTTCCGCGGCGAGCGGTACGGCGTCGGCGACGACGTTCTCGAATCGCACCGAGGACAGCGGCGGCACGACGAGACCGGGCAGCGGCGTGATCGACACACCAGCGGCGTCCGCGGCAATCGTGCACGCGGCCGGCCCGTCGGCCGTGAAGACGAGCAGCCGCTCGGCGCCGTCCATGTCCTCGACGAAACGCAGTTCACCGTTCAGCCGGCCCTCGCGCAGCGACACGGCGCCCGCATTCGCGTCGCCGTCGAACGCGCCGAAGGCAACGGCCACGCGTTCGCCGCCGCACGCCGGTTCGCGGGCGGTCAGAGCGAGGTTCGCGAGCAGGGAGGAGAGGAATGGCGCCGGGCAGCTGGCACGACCGAGTTCCTCGAGGACGACGAGCGCCTCCTGCAGCCCGCCGAGTTCCGGGTCGCGGCCCAGCGCGGTGAGGCCCTGGTCGACGAGCGCGGTCCACACGGCTTCGAGGCTGGCGCGGCCGCCTTCACGCGACCAGGCCCGCGCGAGCATGCGGCGCACCGAGTCGCGCAGCAGGGCGAGGTCGGCACGGCGGTCGGCGGCGTCGGACTGGGTCGTGTTCACGGGATGCTTCTCCACGGCTCGCAGCGGCGGCGCATCGATCGGGCCGGTGCCGCGCGGTTCGGCGCCACGATATCCGCGGGCCGCCGCGCTGGCCAGCGCGAGGCCCGCGCTCCGGCGGGCGGTCCCCGTGGCTCGAGGCCGGCGGACACCCCATACTGTCGCGCCTGTCGCCGCCCGCGGCGACGGGGCGGCCGGAGCCGCATCCGGCCCGCCTGTTTCTTTCGACCGTTCAACAGGGAGTCCCGCCAATGACCGACGCCGTGATCGTTTCCACCGCCCGCACCGCGCTCTGCAAGTCCTGGCGCGGCTCGTTCAACATGACCCACGGCGCCACGCTGGCCGGTCACGTCGTCCGGCACGCCATCGACCGCGCGCGGATCGATGCGGCCGAGGTCGAGGACGTGCTGATCGGCTGCGCGAACCCGGAAGGCGCGACGGGCATGAACATCGGCCGCCAGGCGGCGCTGCGCGCGGGCTGTCCCGTGACGACCGCGGGCGTGACGGTGAACCGCTTCTGCTCCTCGGGCCTGCAGACCATCGCGATGGCCGCGCAGCGCATCATCGCGGGCGAGGGCGACATCTACGTCGCGGGCGGCGTCGAGTCGATCTCCTGCGTGCAGAACCAGGTCAACATGCACATGATCTTCGAGGACTGGATCCAGGCCAACAAGCCGGCGCTCTACTGGCCGATGCTGCAGACGGCGGAGGTCGTGGCGAAGCGCTACGGCATCGGCCGCGAGGCGCAGGACCGCTACGGCGTGCAGAGCCAGCAGCGCGCGGCCGCGGCCGCCGCGGCCGGCCGCACGAAGGACGAGATCGTGCCGCTCGCCGTGAAGATGAAGGTCATCGACAAGAACACCAAGGCCGAGTCCGTCGTCGATGTCGTCGCGGACCGCGACGAGGGCATCCGCGGCGACACGACCTACGAGAGCATCGCCGGCCTCAAGCCCGCCATCGAGGGCGGCCTGATCGCGGCGGGCAACGCGAGTCAGTTCTCGGACGGCGCCTCGGCCGCGGTCGTCATGAGCGCAAAGCTCGCGGAGCGCCGCGGGCTGCAGCCGCTCGGCGTCTTCCGCGGCTTCGCGATCGCGGGCTGCGAGCCCGACGAGATGGGCATCGGTCCCGTGTTCGCGGTGCCGAAGCTGCTCGATCGCGCTGGGCTCCGGGTGCAGGACATCGACCTGTGGGAACTGAACGAGGCCTTCGCGGTGCAGGTGCTCTACTGCCGCGACCGGCTCGGCATTCCCGACGACCGCCTCAACGTGAACGGTGGCGCGATCGCGGTCGGCCATCCCTACGGCATGAGCGGCGCGCGCCTCGTGGGCCACGCGCTGATCGAGGGTCGGCGCCGTGGCGCGAAGCGCGTCGTCGTCACGATGTGCATCGGCGGTGGCATGGGCGCCGCCGGGCTCTTCGAGGTGCTCTGAAGAACCGTGGCGGGCGGCGTCGATGCCGCCCGCCGTCAGCCTTCATCCGCCGGCGCGGCGTTGTCCATGCGGACGCGGGTTCCGTACCATTCGGCATGCGCCTGAACAAATTCATCAGCGAGACCGGCATCTGCTCGCGCCGCGAGGCGGATCGCTGGATCGAGGCGGGCCGTGTCGCCGTGAACGGCCAGCCCGCGACGCTCGGCACGCAGGTCGGGAGCGGCGATGCCGTGACCGTCGACGGTGAGCCGCTCGCGGCGCCGTCGCGCCACGTCTACCTCGCCCTCAACAAGCCGGCCGGGATCACGTGCACGACCGAGCGGGACGTGGCCGGCAACATCGTCGATTTCGTGGGTTACCCGGAGCGCATCTTCCCGATCGGGCGTCTCGACAAGGACTCCGAGGGGCTCATCCTCCTCACGAACGACGGCGACATCGTCAACGAACTGCTGCGCGTCGAGAACGGCCACGAGAAGGAATACCTCGTCAGCTTGGACCGTCCGGTCACCGACCTGTTCCTGCAGTGCATGGCGAACGGCGTGCGCATCATGGGCGTCGTGACGCAACCCTGCCGCGTCACACGCGTGGGCCGCAACGCCTTCCGCATCGTGCTGACGCAGGGGCTGAACCGGCAGATCCGGCGCATGTGCTCGGCGCTGGGCTTCCAGGTGCGCAGCCTCGAGCGCGTGCGCATCGTCGACATCACGCTCGACGGCCTGCCGCGCGGCGCCTGGCGGCGGCTGCGACCCGATGAAGTCGCGGGCCTGCTGCCGGGTCGCCGACCGGGATGACGGCGCCGCGCCGTCTTTCCTTCGCGCCTCAGGCCGTCCGGCCGGCGGGCCGCAACTCGTCGAAGGCGCGCGTCAGGATGTCGAGGCCTTCGTCGATCAAGGCGTCCGCGGCGGTCAGGGGAACGAGGATGCGGATGACGTTCGCGTAGCTGCCGCAGGACAGCAGGATCAGGCCGAGCTCGCGGGCCCGGGTCACCAGCGCCTTCGTGAGTTCGGCGTCGGGCGCGTCCGGATCGCCGTTCCGGCACAGCTCGAAGGCGACCATCGCGCCCAGGCCCCGCACCTCGGCGATGTCGGGCTGGCGTTGCGCCAGTGCTTCGAGCCGCCCGCGCAGTCGGGTACCGATCGCGTCCGCGCGCGCGAAGATCC
>JAXMGR010000027.1:0-40357 GCA_046352935.1 Steroidobacteraceae bacterium | reverse complement strand
GCGCGGACACACCCCGGTCCGAGGGCTGCACTGCCGGGTCCTCACGCGCCTCGGCGACTGGCAGGACCTGCAACCATGGTGGGACGAACTGCTGGCGGGGTCTGCCGATTCCACACCCTGGCAGAGCTGGGACTACCTCTCACGCTGGTGGCAGCACCTGTCCGCCGGAAAGGAACTGCGACTCCTGGTGGTCGAGCGCGACGGTCGACCGGTGCTCGTGATGCCGCTGCAGATCTCGCGACGCTTCGAGATGCTCGGGCTCCCGGTCCGCATGATCGAGCCGATCGGCATGATCATGGACGTCAACCGTCCGAGACTGGCGCTCGGCGCCCTGGATCCAGATACGTACCGCTGCGCCTTCGAGGCGCTGTGGAACATACGACGCGACTGGGACCTGATCCGCATCGACGAGAAGCTGTCGGACGATCCCGAGGTCGCACTGCTGCGGCGCTTCGCGGCCGGACACGGTCTCTGGTACCGCGACATCTTCTCGCACCTCTGTCCGTACCTCGACCTGCGCCAGAGCTGGGAAGCATACCTGGACACCCGCGGCAGACGGATGCGCAAGAACCTGCGTGCGTCGCAGCGCAAGCTCGAAGCCACGGGCCCGGTCCAGTTGCGCGAGTACTCCACACCGGCCGAGATCAGCCGCGCATATGACCACGTGCTCGAACTGCATCGCGCCAGCTGGAAAGGCAGGAAGGGCGTGGAGCAGAGTCAGTCCGCGCGCTACCAGGCGTTCTATCGCGAGTGGCTGGACAGCCTGGCGCAGCGCGGCGCGACGCGGATTCTCGTGCTCTTCTGCGGCTCGCGCCCGGCCGCGGCGACGATTGCGGTCACGGATGGCGACACCTATTACTCGGCGCAGATCGTCCACGACGAGCGATTCCGCTCGGCCTCACCGGGAACGCTGCTCGAAGCCATGGAGATCGAGGGCCTCATGCGCTCCGGACGGTACCGCCAATACGACTTCCTCGGAGCGTTCCTGAACAACAAGCTTCGCTGGACCGGCACCGCGCGATCGACGTCGCTGGTGTTCGTGTTCCGGCCGTCCCTGCGCGCCCTGCTGATCGAGTGCTATTACTTCCGGGCGAAGCCCGCGATCAAGGCGTTGCTGCGACGCATGGCACGGCGCCCGCCGCCTCCCGCAGCGCCGGCTCGGTAGCCGCCGCCTTCAGCAGCATTTCGTCCAGCTCCGCCTCCGGGCTCGACAGTTCCACCACCGCACCGCCGGCGCCGACGGTGACGCGTTCTCCCGAGACGACGATGCTGCGGATCACGACGGAGAGATCAGCGGCGCCATTCACCGAGAGCCAGCCCAGCGCGCCCGAATAGGGCCCACGCGCGCCACCTTCGAGCCGGTCGATGATCTCCATCGTCCGCAGCTTGGGCGCACCGGTCATCGAGCCGGGTGGAAACGCCGCACGAACCACCTGCACGGCGTCGCAGCCGGGCAGGAGCTGTCCCCGGATCGTGCTGACCAGCTGATGGACGGTCGCGTAACTCTCGACCATGAACAGCCCGTCGACCTCGATCGACCCGACCGCGCAGACCCGTCCGAGGTCGTTGCGCAGCAGATCGACGATCATCAGGTTCTCGGCACGCTCCTTGTCGCTGGCAGCCAGTTCGGCGCTCAGGCGTGTGTCTTCCGCAGCATCCGCGCCGCGCCGCCGCGTGCCCTTGATCGGCTGGGCACACACGGCGCCGTGCGCATCCACGCTCAGGAATCGCTCGGGTGAGGAACTCAGGACGGCGACGCCCGGCAGGACGAACAGTGCGCCGTGCGGCGAAGGATTGTGCCTGCGCAACGAGAGCCAGGTCGGTAACGGATCGATCTGTACCGCGTAGTCGAACTGATTCGTGAGGCAGACCTCGTAGCTCTGCCCACGACGGATTTCGTGCCGGCACTCCGCGATCAATTCGCGGTACCGCGTCGTACTGTGCCTTGGCGTGCACCGCAGCGGGCCGGCGGGCAAGGCAACCGGCGCGACCTGCGCCTGCTCCAGCACGGCGAGCCGCGCCGCGCAGTCGTCCAGCCAGCGCTCGGCACGAGCGGCCCGATCAACTCGATCGAGGCAGAGGAGATGAACGATGCCGCTGGAGTGGTCGAACGCCACAACGCGGTCGGCGAACAATACTGCCGCATCCGGCGTCGCCGCCCGATGAGCATCCCGCGCACCACAGTCGGCCTTCAGCTCGTAACCGAAGTAACCGACGAAGCCGCCCTGGAAAGGCACCGGCGCGGCCGGACCGGTGACGCGGCGCTCACGCAGCATGCGCGACAGGTAATCGAAAATCGACTCCTGGATCGTCACGATCCGGCCGTCGCGCTCGACGGTCACCCGGCGGTCGCGCACGTCGTAGCGGACTTGCTCGGCATTCGGACCGCTTCCATCCCCCATGTAGGAACAGCGTGACGGGTCCCGCCGGAACTCGCCGTCCAGCCAGAAGGCCGCCGGCGATCTGTCGAAGAACGCGGTGAACACGGTCGCCGCATCGACGCGCACCGGGACTTCCCGGTGCCACTGCCGCCATCCAGCTGCCGCGGCGGCGGGCATCGCGGAAACCTCCGGCCGATCCGACGGCCGCGCAGCATCGATGCCCGCGACTGTCGTGCGCATGCTCTTGAGCGACCGCCCGGCGCCGCCGGAAACCGTCGATCGCTCGGCGGTCAGGTCACGGAAATTCCGGAGCAGCAGGCGCCCGTGGGCGGTCCCGATCGACTCCGGGTGGAACTGGACGCCCCAGACGGGACGTTCACGGTGACACACCGCCATGAGTACGCCGTCGTCGGTCCACGCGAGGCGTTCCAGCACATCCGGCAACCGCGTGACCTGCAGCGAGTGGTAGCGCACGGCGGCGAACGGTGATGGCAGGCCGCGGAACACGTCGCGCCCGCTGTGGTGGACGAGGCTCGCGCGACCGTGCACCGGCTGTACCGATTCGCTCACCTCGCCACCGAAGGCAACGCAGATGCCCTGGTGACCGAGACACACGCCGAGCACCGGTACCGCTGCTTCGAGGATCGCGCGCCGGCACACGCCGAAATCCCGCTCGACGGCGGGGTGTCCGGGGCCGGGCGAGATCACGATGTTGTCGAATTCGAGCGCGCGCAGGTCCTCCCACGTCGCTTCATCGTTCCGGACGACGAGCGGCGGGATCCCGTTCAACTCGGCCAGATACTGGTAGAGGTTGTAGGAGAACGAGTCGTAGTTGTCGATCAGCAGCGTCTTCATCGTGGACACCGACCGCCCACGACAGCCGTGCGCGGTGCAGATCAGGAGACGTCGCCGCGCCCGATCGCGTAGTACCTCAGGCCGAAACGCCTCACCAGCGAGGGATCGTACAGGTTGCGGCCGTCGAAGATCACCGCCGAGGCCAGCTTCTCGCGCAGCGCGTCGAAGTCCGGACTGCGGAACTCCTGCCACTCCGTGCAGATCGCGAGCGCATCGGCCCCGGCGAGCGCCGCCTCGGCACTCTCGCACAGGGTGAGATCCGGACGGGCACCGTACAACCGGCGCGTCTCGTCCATGGCAACCGGATCGTAGGCCTGCACGGACGCCCCGGCCGACAACAGCGATTCCAGCAGGACACGGCTCGGCGCCTCACGCATGTCGTCCGTATTCGGCTTGAAGGCGAGGCCCCAGACCGCGATCCGCCGGCCCTTCAGCCGGCCATCGAAGAACCGCGAGATCTTGTCGAACAGCACCTGCTTCTGGCGCCGGTTGACAGCCTCCACGGCATGCAGGAGCTCCGCCTCGTACCCGTACTGCCCCGCCGAACGCTCCAGAGCCTGGACGTCCTTCGGGAAGCAGGAGCCACCGTATCCGATTCCCGGATAGATGAACGAATAGCCGATGCGGGGATCGGAGCCGATGCCGACGCGAACCTTCTCGATGTCGGCACCCATGCGCTCGGCGAGATTGGCGAGTTCGTTCATGAAGCTGATCTTGGTCGCGAGCATCGCATTGGCCGCGTACTTGGTCAGCTCGGCCGAACGCACATCCATGATGATCATGCGCTCGTGATTGCGGGTGAACGGATCGTAGAGCGCCTTCATGAGTTCCGCGGTACGCGGATCCTCGGTGCCGACGATGACACGATCCGGCTTCATGAAATCCTGGATCGCCGCTCCCTCCTTGAGGAACTCGGGATTGGACACCACGTCGAATTCGAACTTCGCGCCGCGCTCGGCGAGCGTACGGCCGAGCTGGTCGCGCACCTTGTCGGCGGTACCGACCGGCACCGTGGACTTGGTGACCACGATCTTGTACTCGCCCATGTGCCGGCCGATCGTCCGGGCCACCTCGAGCACATAGCGGAGATCGGCCGAGCCGTCCTCGTCCGGCGGCGTGCCGACCGCGATCATCTGGATCAGGCCGTGCTTGACGGCCAGCGCAGCGTCATCGGTGAAGGTCAGGCGCCCCTTGGCCATGTTGCGCCGGATGAGCGTGTCCAGGCCGGGCTCGTGAATCGGCACCTCACCCCGGTTCAGTCGGTCGATCTTGGCCCGGTCGACATCCACGCAGACAACCTGGTTGCCGGCGTCCGCGAGGCACGCCCCTGTCACCAGGCCCACATATCCCGAACCGAAGATGGAAACCTTCACTCAAGAATCCTTAGGTTGTTTCAACATAATGAACCCGGCGGAGCGATCCCGAGGTCACTCGCCGATGTTTCACTTTGTCCCGAAAGGTTACTCCAGGGACCCGCCCGACATCGAGCCGCCTCGCTGCATCCGTGACGCCAGCCTGCGACGCCTCACGGGTTGGAGACCGTCGGTAACGGCATCACAATAGTCGTTGTTGCGCCTTTTCCCGGAACCCGCTGGTCGTGATCCTCGCGGAGTCTGCGTGGGCGGCAGCGCCAAATCGCGGAAGCGGGTCGCAGACTGCGACTCGACCGAGCGCGGGCAATCGCGCGCCGATCGTGAGTGTGGCCGGCCGCCGGTCGGGAACACCGGCGCCAACCCATCGAATGGAACCCCCGTGACACAAAGACTTCACTTCCTTGCTCTGGTTTCCGCTGCGGCCGTGCTCAGCGCCTGCGGCGGCGGTGGTGGTGGATCCGGCGGAGGCAGTGCTGTGGCCAACCGGGCGCCCACGATCTCCGGCTCGCCGGGCACCACCGTGAATGCCGGCACCGCGTACAGCTTCCATCCGTCCGCCTCGGACCCCGATGGCGACCCGTTGACGTTTTCCGTTCAGGGCAAGCCCGCCTGGCTGCAGTTCGATACGGCGAACGGAACCTTGTCCGGCACTCCCGCGGCAGTGCATGTCGGCACCCATTCCGGCATCACGATCACGGCCTCCGACGGCAAGACGAGCACGTCGCTCGCTTCCTTCTCGATCACCGTCGTCGATGTGGGCGCCCCTCAGATATCCGGCACGCCACCCGCACGGACAACTATTGGGCAGATTTACAGCTTTACGCCCCAAGCCTCTGATCCGGATGGAGATGACATCAGCTTCTCGGTCAGGAACCTGCCATCCTGGGCCCGATTCGACCCCGTCCTCGGACGTGTCTACGGAACACCACCGACAGGCTCCGAAGGAGCGTACTCGGGCATCAGGATTTCCGTCAGTGACGACGACCATACCGTGTCGCTCCCCGCCTTTTCTATAGCCGTCGAAGCCACCTCGGGCGGCCGGGCAACCGTCTCATGGGCCGCCCCGACCCAGAATGCGGATGGCAGCGCCCTGACCAACCTCGCCGGCTACCTGGTCTTCTATGGGCAATCGGGGGCGGATCTCGTCCAGGTCCGAACGGTCAACGGAGTGGGCACCACGTCGCTGGTGATCGACAACCTGGCCTCCGGCACGTGGTATTTTCAAATGAGCGCGTTCAATGCGGACAATATCGAGAGCAGTCGAACGCCGGTGGTTTCACGAACGATTTCCTGATCGACGACCGCGGGCGCATTGACCCGCCGCCCGGATCGCCGCGACAGCCTCCGGTGATCGAGGAGGATCCGAGCTGAGCAGCAAGGCCTCGGACATGGACGCCATCCTCCCGGCCGACCTCCTGGCGCCGGAGGCTTACTTGCACGCCGCAGGGCCCGTCACCCTGGTCGAGACCCACATCTCGTGGGTCTTCCTGACCGGCGGCCTCGCCTACAAGGTCAAGAAACCCGTAGCGCCCGGATTCCTCGATTTTTCCACTCCGGCACTGCGGCGCCACTTCTGTGAGGAGGAGCTGCGCCTCAACCGGCGCTTCGCGCCGCAGATCTACCTCGGCCTGTCACGGGTGACGCGCGGCGCGGACGGTCGAGTGGCGATCGATGGCGCGGGCGAGGTCGTCGACTACGCCGTCCGCATGCGGGCCTTCGACCGCGAGCAGGAACTCGATCGGCTGCTCGAGCGCCGGGAGGTTGCCGCCCGCGAGCTTCGGGACCTCGGAGAACGCCTGGCCGCGATCCATGCCGTCTCGCCGGTGGCCGACGAGGCGGCAACCTGGTGCGATCCCGCGCGGACATTGCGCGCCCTCCAGGATGCGAGCCGCGATCTCGCCGCTCTCTGGCCGGAGGCAGGGACCCGCCTCCGGGGCCTGGATGCGTGGGCCGACGATGCATGGATGAAGATTGCGGCCCGGCAGCACGCGCGCCGGGCCGGAGGCGCCTTCCGCGAATGCCACGGCGATCTTCATTGCGGAAACGTCGTGCGCATCGACGGGCGGCTGACGCCGTTCGATGCCCTCGAGTTCGACCCGGCATTGTCCTGGATCGATCCGGTCAGCGACCTGTCCTTCCTGTTGATGGATCTCGATGTGCGCGGCCATCCGGAGTTCGCCGCCACGACGCTCGATGCGTGGCTCACGGCGAGCGGTGATTTCGCCGGACTCGCCGGGCTGCGCCTGTTCCTGGTCCATCGCGCACTGGTCCGCGCACTGGTGAACGGAATTCGTGCGTCGCAGCAGCCCGGGGACGGTCCGGCGCAGGGTGCCCGCGACCGGTATCTCGCGGCAGCGCTGCGTCACGCCGCCACGCCACGACCGCGCCTCGTCGTCATGGGCGGCGTCTCCGGCTCCGGCAAGAGCTGGCTCGCCGAGCGCCTGCTCGCACCCCTGCACGCGATCCGCGTGCGCTCGGACGTGGAGCGCAAGCGGCTCGCGGGCCTGTCACCGCTCGCCGCGAGCGGTGGCACGATCTATTCGAAGGAACTGACGGCGATGACCTATGCACGTCTCGGCGATGCCGCCCGGGAGATCATCGCAGCCGGTTACACCGCGATCGTCGATGCCGCGTGCCTGCAACGTCGGGAACGCGATGCGCTGCGCGCGCTCGCGCACGACTGCGACGTGCCGTTCCAGCTGGTCTGGGTGACCGCGCGCGCGCAGGTGCTGAAGGCGCGCGTCATGGCACGTCGAGCCACTGCGGCCGATCCGTCGGAAGCGACTCTCGACGTGCTGCGCTCCCAGCAGGGCTTCGTCGAGGCCCCCGATGCAGACGAACTCGCGGGTGGCATCCAGCTCGACACCAGCGATGGTGTCGACCTCGGACACGTGACCGCATCGCTCGGGGGAGACGGCTCAGTGATCGGTGGCGATGGCCCCCAGTGAATCGAGAAGCGCGAGGATCTCCGCCGTCTTCTCGTGCATCAGTGCCCCGTCGCCACGGCTCTCGACGTTGAGCCTGAGGAGTGGCTCGGTGTTCGAGGCGCGCAGGTTGAACCGCCACTCCGGGTACTCGACGGACAGCCCGTCCGTGTAGTCCACGCCGGCCGCGCCGGACAGGTAGCGCGCCTTCACCGCCGCAATCGCCGCCTCCGCGTCGGGCAGGCGGCGGTTGATCTCGCCGCTCGCGGGGAACATCTTCACGCGCTCGCCGACGAGCTCCGACAACGGCTTGCCCGTCACCGAGAGCGTCTCCGCCATCACGAGCCAGGGGATGATGCCGCTGTCGCAGTAGGCAAATCGCCGGAAGTAGTGGTGCGCGCTCATCTCGCCGCCGTAGATGCCGTCGACCTCGCGCATGCGCTGCTTGATGAAGGCGTGGCCCGACTTGCAGAGCACCGGCCTGCCACCCGCACGCTGCACGATGTCGATGGTGTTCCAGGTCAGCCGCGGGTCGTACACCACGGCTGATCCGGGGCTCTTCTGCAGGAACACCGAGGCGAGCAGGCCGACGATGTAGTAGCCCTCGATGAAGGATCCCTGCTCGTCGAAGAAGAAGCAGCGGTCGAAATCACCGTCGAAGGCGATGCCGACGTCGGCGCGGTGCTGGCGCACGGCCGCGATCGTCGGAGCCCGGTTCTGCTCGAGCATCGGGTTCGGAATGCCGTTGGGAAACGTGCCGTCCGGCTCGTGGTACAGCTTCACGAACTCGAGGGGCAGATCGTTCTGCAGCAGATCGATGACGAGCCCGGCACCACCGTTGCCCGGGTTCGAGACGACCTTGAGGGGCTTGAGCCTCGAGCGGTCCACGTAGCCCAGCAGGTGCTCGCGGTAACTGGGCCCCAGGTCGAAGTGCTCGACCGTGCCCTTGCGCGCGACCGCCGGGAACCGTCCTTCCTCGGCGAGGCGCTGGATGTCCTTGAGTCCGGTGTCGCCCGAAACCGGCTTCGACTCCTCGCGCACGAACTTCATGCCGTTGTAGTCGGGGGGATTGTGGCTCGCCGTGACCATGATCCCGCCATCGAGGCCGAGCGAGAACGTCGCGAAATACGAGCCTTCCGTGCCGCACAGGCCGATGTCCACCACATCGACACCGGAGTCCGTCAATCCCCGGATCAGCGCGGCAGACAGCGACTGGCTCGACAGCCGGATGTCGCGGCCCACGGCGACACGCCGCGGACTCAGCCACTGGGCATAGGCGCGGCCGACACGGTAGGCCACGTCCTCGTTGAGTTCGTCAGGAATGCGTCCGCGGAGGTCGTAGGCCTTGAATCCCTTGATCGGCTTCATGTCGTCACTCGGTACTGGTGGCTGAGGGGATAGCGGCGGGCAGGGTCAACTGTAGAACGCGGCCATGGTATCGACCACGTGCTGCAACTGCACGTCGGAGAGTTCCGGATAGATCGGCAGGGCCAGTGTCTCGAGGGCTGCCCGCTCCGACTCCGGAAACGAACCGGGCCCGTAGCCCAGGGCAGAGAAGCATCGCTGCAGATGCAGTGGCACGGGGTAGTAGATCTCCGTACCCACTCCCGCCTCCGCGAGCCACGCCCTGAGCGCATCGCGCGCATCCGCCCGCACGACGAACTGGTTGAACACATGGCGGCCGTCGCCCGCGACACCGGGGAGCCTCACCCTGTCGCCGAGACCGGCACGCCGGATCGCGGCCTCGTACCTGGCCGCGTTGCGCTGGCGCGCCGTCGTCCAGGTGTCGAGGCGCGCGAGTTTGACGAGCAGCACCGCAGCCTGCAGCTCGTCGAGCCGGAAATTACCGCCGATCAGCGAGTGGCAGTACCTGGGCTCCATGCCGTGGACACGCAGCATGCGCAGCTTCGCGGCCAGCGCCTCGTCGTTGGTGGTGACGAGTCCCGCGTCTCCGAAGGCACCGAGATTCTTCGTCGGGAAGAACGACAGGCAGCCCAGGTCGCCGATGCTGCCGACACGCCGGCCGCGGAACTCCGCTCCGATGGCCTGCGCGGCATCCTCGATCACGGCGAGCCCGTGGCGCGCAGCAGCGGCAGTCATCCGGTCCATGTCGGCGGCCTGGCCGTAGAGATGCACCGGCACGAGCGCGCGCACGCGACAACCGCTCGCGCGGTGCACGAGCGCCCCGCTCCGTCGCCCGCATTCCTGCTCGAGGAACCGCTCGACGCCACCCGGATCGATGTTGAACGAGCCGGGATCGATGTCGACGAAAAGCGGCCGTGCCCCGACCCGGGCAATCGCGCCGGCGGTTGCGAAGAAGGTGTACGGCGTGGTCACGACGGCGTCGCCCGCCCCGATGTCGAGCGCCATGAGAGACACGAGCAGTGCATCGGTGCCCGACGAGACGCCCACGCCGAAACGCGCACCGCAATAGGCGGCGACCCGCTCCTCGAGCTGCAGAACCGACTGCCCCAGGATGAATTGCTGCGATTCGGCGACCGCAAGGAGTGCCGCATCGAGATCGGCTTTCAGCGACCGGTACTGCAGCTTCAGATCGAGCAGCGGGACCTGCAGTCGGGCGGGTGGCTGGCGGGTCATCGGGCGTCCAGGTGCAATGGACCGAAATGTACCTGAAATCGGCGCGTGCCGAGACGAGCCTCGGCACGTGATGGTCGTCTCTGCCGTGACTCCGGGGATCACGTATGATCCGCGCCGCCGACCCGGAGCCCTGCGCCGTGGCATCGGCCGCCCGAGCAGGCAGTACAGAGACAGGTCGAGACGATGACACTGGCCCGGAAGCTGACGAGCAACATCGCCTACGCTGTCGTCGGACGAATCTTCAACGCTGTCTTCGGTCTCGCGACCACGGCCATCATGGCCCGATCGCTGGGACCCGATGTCTTCGGCCTGTTCCGCACCGCATTCGCATGGTCGACCATGACCTGCATCCTCGCGAACATGGGCCTCGAGATCGTCTGCCTGCGGGAGATCTCCCGGCCAGGTGCCGACATTCCGCGCACCGTCGGGACCGTGCTGGGTCTGCGACTCGCCGTCGGCGCGGTCTGCACGCTGCTGGCTGCCGGCATCGTCTGGTTCGTTCCGCAGCCGGACGCAGCCGTTTCACTGCAACTCTCGTATGCCGCGTGGATCGCGGCCGTGGGCAGCGTGGCGATGCTCGGCAACGAGATCATCACCACCATCTTCCAGCAGTCGCTGACGCAGAAGCGCGCCTCGCTCGCGGAACTGGCGGGTGGGGCAGCGACGCTGGCATTCGTGATGCTGGCGGTCGCGATCGACGGTGGACTGCTGGCGTTCACCGCCGCGACGGCCGGCGGCTTCGTCGTCACCACGCTGGCTTCCGCCGCTCTCGCCGAGCGCATCGCACCGGTCCGGCCGCGCTTCGATCTCGTGGACAGCCGCCGCCTCGTCATCAGCGGTCTCCCGCTCTTCGGCAGCGAGATCCTCGGGATGGTGACAGCCCGGGTCGACACCGTGCTGCTGTCGCTGCTCAGCGCGGCGACACAGGTGGGCTATTACGGCATCGCCAACAAGATCCGCGAGATCGCGGTACGCCTGCCGTTCCTGCTCGCCTCACTGCTGATGCCCGTACTGACGCGGGCAGCCGGTGAACCCGACACGTTTCGACGCCATCTCGGCGACGCGATCATCGTCATCTGGATCTTCGCGGTGGCGGTGATCGTCGGCCTGGGCTGTTATGCGGATGTCATCGTGACGCTGCTGGCCGGGCCACAGTTCCTCGACGCGGCGGATGCCGTGCGCATCACCGGGTTCACGCTGGCTGCGGGATCCCTCGCGGCGATTCTCGAATTCGCCGCCTATGCGCTGGAGCGCGCCGGCGGTGCACTGCGCGTCAAGGCCGTTTCTTCGGCAGTCGCGCTCGTGGGCCTGCTGATGCTGGTACCGGGAAACGGTGCAGTGGGCACCGCGACCGCCGTGCTCCTGGGCGAGGCGACCTTTGCGGTCGGACTCATCCGCCTGGCAACACCGGACGGCCGCCGCGTGATGCCATGGCCCCGCATGGCGCTGACGGCGCTCGTCGGTGCCGTCTGCGCGGCCCTCGCGCTGCTTCTCCTCCGCGCCGGTGTTCCGTGGTTCATCGGCGTGGCGGCACTGATGGTCGCCTATCCCGTCCTGCTGCTGCTCTTCCGGGTCACGACCATCGAACAGCTCCGGACCCTCACAGCGAAACAGCCACCCGGTTGAGACACTGTCCGGCAACGCACGCGCGTTCGATCCCCCGGTCAGCAGGTGACCGCAGCGCGCGCACGCGGCCCGATCAGTCGGTGCGGCCCGTGCGGCCGTACTGATCCTCGAAGCGGACGATGTCGTCTTCACCCAGATAGCTGCCGGACTGCACCTCGACGATGTGCAGTGGCACCTTGCCGGGGTTCTCGATCCGGTGCCGGCTGCCGATCGGGATGTAGGTCGATTCGTTCTCGGACAGCAGGAACGTCTCGTCGTTGCGCGTGATCCGCGCCGTCCCGGACACCACGATCCAGTGCTCGGCGCGGTGATGATGCATCTGCAGCGAGAGCGTCGCGCCCGGCTTCACCTTCAGGTGCTTGACCTGGAAGCGATCGCCGTTGTCGATGCTGTCGTAGCTGCCCCAGGGCCTGAAGACCTCGCGATGCAGACCCGGTTCGCTGCGCCCCTGCTCCTTGAGTCGGTTCACGAGCAGCTTGACGTCCTGGACGCGCGACTTCGGTGCCACGAGAACGGCATCCTTGGTCTCGATCACGACGTGACCCTCGAGCCCCACCACGGCCACGAGCCGCTCCGACGAGAACAGCAGGCAGTCGCGACTGTCGACGGCAACCACGTCACCGCGCGCAACGTTGCCGTCCCGGTCCCCGGGCAGCGCATCGTGCAGCGAGGACCACGAGCCGACGTCGCTCCAGCCGGCGTCGAGTGGCACGACGGCGGCGGCCTTCGTCTTTTCCATGACCGCATAGTCGATCGAGTCGGACGGGCTCGCACCGAAGCGATCCGCGGGCAGACGGGTGAAGTCGAGGTCCGTCGCCGCGCCGGCCAGGGCATGCTCCGAGGCCGCGCGGATCGCCGGAGCGAACTCGCCGAGTTCCTCGAGGTAGCGGCGGGCACTGAACAGGAACATGCCGCTGTTCCAGAGATATCTGCCACTCGCCACGAATGCAGCCGCCCGCTCGGCATCCGGCTTCTCGACGAATCGCGCGACCGGCACCACGGAGCCCGTCCCGGCGCCTTTTTCGATGTAGCCATAACCGGTCTCGGGCCAGGTCGGCACGATCCCGAAGGTCACGAGGTTGCCGGCGCGGGCCGCCGCCGTCGCCGCCGCGACGGCCCGGTGGAAGGCCGCAACGTCGCGGATCACGTGGTCGGCCGGCAGGACGAGCAGCAGCGGGTCCTCGGCGCCCTCGCCAGTCGTGGCGAGCGCCGCGAGCGCGGCAACCGCGACGGCCGGCGCCGTATTGCGACCGACAGGCTCGAGCACGATGGCACCGGGCTGCACGCCGACCGAGCGCAGTTGCTCGGCCACCATGAATCGGTGTTGTTCGTTGCAGACCACGATCGGCGCACCGACCTCGCCCACGCCCTCGAGGCCACGCAGGCGCAACGCCGTGTCCTGGATCATGGTGCGATCCCCCACGAGCGGCAGGAACTGCTTGGGGTACTGCTCGCGGGAGAGTGGCCAGAGCCGCGTACCGGAACCACCGGACAGAATGACGGGTATCAGCATGGGGGAAACGTCGCGTAATTCGACAGAAGATGGCGCGACAGTCTACCGAAGCCGCCCGCGCGTCGCCGCACGACGCCTGTCACATTTCCGGCCGTGGTCTGAACTTCTCCACCGTCCGCCGGGGCGAGCCGTCCCGAGCGGGCAACGCCGGTTCAGAACGGCCAGATCGTCGGGATCAGCCACAGCGCGATGGCGCCCGTGATGATCGACAGCGGGATGCCGAGGCGCACGAAGTCACGGAAGTGATAACCGCCCGGTCCGTAGACCATGAGATTGGTCTGGTAGCCGATCGGCGTGATGAACCCGGCCGAAGCCGCGATCATCACGGCCACGACGTACGGCAGGTAGTTCGCGTGCGCGAAGTCGGCCACCGCCAGTGCGATCGGGAACATCAGGACGCCCGCCGCGTTGTTGGTGATGATCTCGGTGACCACGACGGTGATCACGTAGACCAGGGCGAGCGCCAGCATCGGATTGCCGACCGCGACGTCGGTCAGGTGATCCGCGAGCAGCTTCGCCGCGCCGGACTCCGTGAGTGCGGAGCCCAGCGCGAAGGACGCCGCGATGCCGGCGATCATCGCGTAGTCGACGCTGCGCGTCGCGATCTGCATGGTGATGCAGCGCGTCAGCACCATCAGGCCCGCGGCGATGAACGAGGCCTCGAACAGCGGCACCCACTCGAATCCCGCGGCGATCATCATCGCGAGCACGATCGCGACCGCGACGGGTGCGCGCTTGAAATCCGCCGGCTGCGAGTCCTGGAGCGGGCTGACCAGCAGGAATTCGCGGCTGTACTTGTGCTTCTCCACGAAGCCCGGCCCGGCC
The DNA here is from genome assembly GCA_046352935.1 of Steroidobacteraceae bacterium. Lineage (GTDB taxonomy): Bacteria > Pseudomonadota > Gammaproteobacteria > Steroidobacterales > Steroidobacteraceae > CAYWMY01. The sequence goes on along the minus strand of JAXMGR010000027.1, from coordinate 26,262 downwards.
TCGACCAGGAGCGTGTCGCCGGGACGGAACTCGATGTCGCCGAGCTTGCCAGCGAGCCGCGAACCGTTGCGGGAAATCGAGATGATCGCGGCCTGGTAGTTCGAGCGGAACGCGGTGTCACGCACGCTCTTGCCGATGAGCGGCGAGTTGCTCGAGAGCACGACCTCGACGAGCTGACGCTTGGCGTTCGCGAGGTTCATCCGGAAGGTCTGTTCCTCGGCGATGGTGAGCCCGGGGAACCGCCGCAGATCCTTGACTGCATCGACCACGCCGACGAGCGTCAGACGGTCGTTGCCCTGCAGGACCTCCTCGGGCCCGACCGCGGTGATGAGCCGTTCCTCGCGCACGATCTCGAGCACGTAGGCGCTCTTCAGGTTGCGCAGACCGACCTCGGCGATGGTCTTCCCCACCAGCGGCCCGCCCGAATGGATGCGGGCCTCGAAGCTGTACTCGCGCGCGTTCTCGAGCTGCTCCACCGCACCCTTGCGATCCGGCAGCAGCCAGCGGGAGGTCGCGACCATGAAAACGAACCCGGCCAGGGTCAAGGGCACACCCACGGGCGCGAGGTCGAAAAGCTTGAGGCCGGCCTCGGGATGGACCTGCATCAGCAGGCCGTTGACCGCGAGATTCGTGCTCGTGCCGATCAGCGTGCAGAGCCCCGCGAGGATCACGAGATTGTTCATCGGCAGCAGCAGCTTCGAGATCGGGATGTGGTAGCGCGCGGCCCATTCCTGCGCGATGGGGATGAACATCGCGACGACCGGCGTGTTGTTGACGAAGGCGGACAGTCCCGCTGCCGGCAGCATGAGCCGGACCTGGGCCGAGGTCACATTGCGCGGACGCCGCAGCAGCAACTGCGAGACCCAGGCCATGGTGCCCGTCTCACGGAGCCCCGCCACGACGATGTAGAGCGCGGCGATGGTCATCACGCCCGGGCTCGCAAAACCCGACAGTGCCTGGGCCGGTGTCAACACGCCTGCCAGTGACAACAGGATCATCGCACCGACCAGAACCAGCTCGGTGGGCGCCGGCGTCGCGGCGAGCGTGATCAACACGGAGAGGACGACCACGAGGGTCAGAGCGATTTGCCAGGTCACACGCTGTCCCGCGCGGGCTGCAGACGGCGAGCATCATGCCATGCACCTGCCGAGATGAACTAATTCCTGCCGAGAATGTGCATTGCCGCCCACCCGCGTCGTCTTCCGATGGCCTGGGACGCTCGTTACCGGCGCACGAGCCGACCCTGTTCGCGTCCCGGTCGGCGCGCCGGGTTGACCTCCAGGTCGTGAAACCGGACGATGCCGCCCTCCCCGCCTGCAGTTCCCCCTGGGTCCGCATCCATGACCGCCGCTGCACTCTCTCGCCTGCGCTGCGCCCTCCTCTCGGGGGCACTCGCCTTCGCCTGCGCCGGCAGGGCCCAGGCTGATGTCTGGCTCGCGCCCGGAGACGCTCACGCCCGCAGCGCAGGCCAGTACCTCGCAGACCAGCCGGCCTCGGAGAGGCTCACGAGCGAATGGCCCATGTGGGTGCCGGGCGGCGATGCCGGCGGGGCGACGGACAGCTTCGCCGCCGGGCTCCGCGACTGGCTCGCCAGGAAGGAACAGAAGTCGCCGCTGCGCATCGAGATGCGCGGGGGCTCCGATACTCCGCTGATACGCACCTTCGCGGACGAGCCTCGCGCGCAGGGTGAACTGACTGCGCGCGCCCGGTTCGGTGGAGACCGTTGTGGTGCGCTCGTCCAGGTCCGGCTGGCCGTGGATCCCGACGATGACCAGTCGGTGCGCCCGGACGGCACCGTCGTCGGCTGCCGCCTCGGGAACTGGCGGTTGAGCGCAGGCTGGGAGGAGCGCTGGTGGGGTCCGGGCTGGAATGGCAGCCTCATCCTCGGCACGAACGCGCGTCCGGCTCCCGGCTTCTCGATCACGCGCGACGAAACGACGCCGAGCAACTGGCCGGTGTTCAAATGGTTCGGGCCGTGGCGCGCGACAGCATTCGTCAGCCGGCTCGAAGGTCACCGCGTCGATGTGTCCCGTCCCCTGCTGATCGGCGCACGCCTGTCCTTCCGGCCAGGTCGCTCCGTGGAAATCGGCTTGTCGCGCACGGGGCAGATCTGTGGCAAGGGCCGGCGCTGCAGTCTCAGGACCTTTGCGGACTGGATGATCGGGCACGACAACCCGAACTTCACGAACGACCCTCCGGGCAACCAGATGGCGGGCTACGACCTCAGAATCGTCTCGCCATGGAGAAGCGTCCCGGTGGCGGCCTATGCGCAGATGATCGGCGAGGACGAGCTGCACAGCCTGCCGTCGAAGTTTCTCGGGGTGCTCGGCGCCGAGATCTGGCGGCCGCTGGGCAACGGCGCGCTGCTGCGGGGCGTCGTCGAGTATGCGAACACGACCTGTGGCTGGGCGCGCAAGGACCTCTTCGACTGCGCATACACTCAGACCACCTTCAACTACGAAGGCTACCGTTATCGAGGACGTTCCATCGGCCACGGCTACGACAACGATGCCTCGGTCTGGTCCGGCGTGCTGCTCTATACGCGACCGCGAGGCATCAGCTGGCACCTCACCCTGCAGTCGGGTCATCTCAACCGGGGCGGCACCCCGGGAGACCCGCGCAACACGACCAATACCGTGAGCCCGGTGAGGGCCCGTCTGAAGGCGGTACGGGTCGAGGCAACGGGCCGGATCGCCGGGGGGAACTGGACCGCGGGCGTGGGATACGAGGATGTCACTCCACGCGTTGGCAACAACCGTGACGACCTTCGCTTCTACGCCGGCTGGTCGCACGACTTCGGCATTGCCCGCTGACCGGACCAGCCCGCCATCGGCTGGCGACTGACGGTGGCACGCCCATCGGGGCGTCGGATCACGGCGGTCAGTGCATCCGCCAGCGCTGCAGTCGTTCGAGCAGGCCGCGCAGTTCCACCGGGGCTTCCGACAGGCGCGCCGGATCGCGCACGACGGGCAGCAGGCCATCGCAGACGCGCTTGCCGAATTCGACGCCCCACTGGTCGAAGGGGTTGATGCCCCACAGCACGCTCTGCACGTAGACGCGGTGCTCGTACAGCGCGACGAGCCTGCCCAGAGTCCCGGGATCCAGGCGCTCGAACGCGATCAACGTCGCCGCGCGGCTGCCCGGGTGCAGCTTGTGAGGAGTCAGCGCCGCGATGCGCTCCGCGGACAGGCCCTTCGACTGAAGCTCCTGTCCGACTTCCTTCGCGTCGTAACCCGCCATGAACGCATGCGCCTGTGCGAGGCAGTTGGCGATCGCCAGGTCCTGCTGCTGCGCGAACGAACCGGAACCCTCGACGGGAAGCAGGAAATCGAGGCTCGCACCGGCCGTGCCCTGGTGCAGGAGCTGGAAGAACGAATGCTGTGCGTTCGAGCCCGGCTCGCCCCAGATCACCGGGCCCGTCGCGCGATCGACGGGACGCCCGTCGCGGCCCACGCGCTTGCCCAGGCTCTCCATGTCGAGCTGCTGCAGATAGGCGGGGAACCGTGCGAGCCGCTGATCGTAGGGCAGCACCGCATGGGTCGGAACGCCGAGGCCGTTGCGGTTCCACACCGCCAGCAGGCCCAGGACGACGGGGAGATTGGCCTCCAGCGGGGCCGCCCGGAAATGCTCGTCCATGGCCCGCCCGCCGGCGAGCAACGCCTCGAAGTGAGCCGTTCCGATCGCGAGTTCGGTCACGAGCCCGATCGCCGACCACAGCGAATAGCGGCCACCGACCCAGTCCCACATGGCGAAGCGGGCATCGACACCCACGCCGAACTCGTTCATCGCACGTTCGTTGGTCGAGACAGCCGCGAAATGGCGCGGCACGGCGGACTCGCCCAGGCGCTCGGCGATCCACGACCGGGCGAGGCGCGCGTTCGAGAGCGTCTCCAGGGTCGTGAAGGTCTTCGAGCAGACGATGATCAGCGTCCGCGACGGGTCCAGGATCTCGACCAGATCGGACAACTGCACTCCATCGACGTTGGACACGAAGTGGCAGCGCAGTCCCGTCGAGTGGTAGCGGCGAAGCGCCTCGACCGCCATCGCCGGCCCGAGATCGCTTCCGCCGATACCGATGTTCACGACGTCGGTGAACGCGGCGCCCGTGGAGCCGCGCACCTCGGCGCCGCAGACGTCGGCCACGTAGCGCGCGAGCCGGTGTCGTTCGTGCCGGACCAGCGCACGCGCGTCGGCACCCTGCACGTTCACCGGAGCCCCCTGGGGGGCACGCAGCAGTGTGTGCAGCGCCGGCCGTCCCTCGGTCGGATTCACGACATCCCCGGAGAACAGGCGCTCGATCCATGCGGGCAGATCCGCCATGCGCGCAAGATCCACGAGCGCCTCGAAGGCGGGGACATCCAGACGCTGGCGCGAGAAGTCGACGACGAGTCCAGCGGCCTCGCGCGAGAAACGCTCGAACCGGCCGGGATCCGCGGCGAACAGGTCCCGCACAGCCATCGGCGACAGGCGTTCCGCCTCGCGCTCCAGCGCGCGCCATGCCGTGTCCCGGGCCGTGGCAGCCGAACCGGCGTCCCGCGCGTCGATCATGCGCGCCGCTCCTCAGCCGAGATTGGTGACCGCGGTTGCGGCCGGTGCCCCGTCGCGATAGTAGTCGAGGTACCACGCGACGAAACGGCGCACGCCCTCTTCGACCGGCGTCGCGGGCCGGTAGCCCACGTCACGGATGAGGTCGTCCACGTCGGCCCAGGTGTCCGGAACGTCTCCCGCCTGCAGCGGCAGGAGGTTCAGCTGTGCCTTGCGTCCGAGGCAGTCCTCGAGCACGCGGATGTAATGCATCAGCTCGACGGGCCGGCTGTTGCCGATGTTGTACAGACGGTACGGCGAGCGGCTGCTGCCGGGATCGGGACGGTCGCTGTCCCAGTCCGGGTTCGGTGGCGCGATGCGATCGAGTGCCGCGACGATTCCACCGGCGATGTCACCGACATAGGTGAAATCACGTTTGTGGTTGCCGTAGTTGAAGACGTCGATCGGCTTGCCGGCGAGGATGTTGCGCGTGAACATGAACAGCGCCATGTCCGGCCGGCCCCACGGCCCGTACACCGTGAAGAAGCGCAGCCCCGTGACGGGCAGGCCGTACAGGTTCGCATAGGTGTGCGCCATCAGCTCGTTGGCCTTCTTCGTCGCCGCATAGAAGGACATCGGGTGATCGACGTTGTGATGCACCGAGAAGGGCATGCGCGTGTTGGCACCGTACACCGAGCTCGTCGATGCGAAGACGAGGTGTTCGACGCCGTTGTGACGACAGCCTTCCAGCACGTGCAGCGTGCCCGTGACGTTGCTGTCGACGTAGGTGTGGGGATTCTGGATCGAATAACGCACGCCGGCCTGTGCCGCCAGGTGCACGACGCGTTCGAGCTTCTCCGTCGCGAACAGGGCCTCCATGCCGGGCCGATCGACGAGGTCCAGCCGGACGAAACGGAAGCGCTCGTGCCGGGCGAGCCGGGCGAGCCGTGCTTCCTTGAGCCGCGGATCGTAATAGGCATTGAGATTGTCGAGGCCGACGACGTCGTCGCCGCGCGCCAGCAGCATTTCGGCGACGTGGTAGCCGATGAATCCGGCCGCTCCCGTGACGAGGATCTTCATGAGGCGATCTTCCCTGGTGTCCGTCAGAGCCGGCCGTCGACTTCGTTGCGACCGAAGACGTACTTGATGTCGTAGAGCACGTGGCGCGGGCGCCCGTAGCGGCGCGCCCCGGCGGCACCGAGCTCCCGGAACTGGCGGTGCGCCACCGCCGCGACCACGGCGTCGTAGGCGCCGCGCCGCGCCGACTTCACCGGGCGGATGCCGTATTCGTGCTCGGCCACGTCGCCGTCGACCCAGGGATCCAGGACGTCGACTCTCGCGCCGTAACGGCGCAGTTCGTGCACCACGTCGACGACGCGCGTGTTGCGGACGTCCGGGCAGTTCTCCTTGAAGGTCATGCCGAGCACCAGGACGCGTGAGCGGTTCACGCGGATGCCCTTCAGCGTCATGAGGCGCACGACCTCGTCGGCAACGTAGTTGCCCATGTTGTCGTTGATGCGCCGGCCCGCGAGGATCATCTCCGGGTGGTAGCCGAGCTCCTGCGCCTTGTGCGTCAGGTAGTACGGGTCGACGCCGATGCAATGGCCGCCCACGAGCCCGGGACGGAACGGCAGGAAGTTCCACTTCGAACCGGCCGCCTCCAGCACCTCCTCGGTGTCGATGCCGATGCGCTTGAAGATCATCGCCAGTTCGTTGATGAGCGCGATGTTGACGTCCCGCTGTGTGTTCTCGATGACCTTGGCCGCCTCGGCAACGCGGATCGACGACGCCCGGTGCGTTCCGGCCGTAACGATGCTGCCGTAAAGGCGATCCACGATCTCCGCCACCTCGGGCGTCGAGCCGGAAGTGACCTTGCGGATGGTCGTCAGCCGGTGCTGCTTGTCGCCCGGATTGATGCGTTCGGGGCTGTACCCCGCGAAGAAGTCGCGATTGAATCGCAGCCCGGACGCCTTCTCGAGCACGGGCACGCACACTTCCTCGGTGCACCCGGGATAGACGGTCGACTCGTAGACGACGATATCGCCTTTCTTGAGCACCTTCCCGATGGTCTCGCTGGCGCGCACGAGTGGCGTCAGGTCGGGCCGCTTGTACGGGTCGATCGGCGTCGGCACGGTGACGATGAAGAACGTGCAGCGACGCAGGTCCGCCGGGTTCGAGGAATATCGCAGCTTCCCGGCGGCTGCGAGCTCCGCGGGCTCCACCTCGAGGGTTTCGTCGCGACCGGACTTCAGCTCGGCGATACGCCGCGCGCTGATGTCGAAGCCCAGCGTCTCGTGTTGGCGGCCGAACTCCACCGCAAGCGGCAGCCCGACATAGCCCAGACCGATCACACCGATGCGGATCTTCCCGACATCGGCAAGCTTCTTCTTCGACTTCATCCGGGGGGTTCCTCAGACCTGTGTTGATGGGTTCCGGCAGCCGCCGGTCCCGCGGGCCCTATTGTGCATAATCCGGTGGCCGGGAAAGCGCGACCGCACTCTCATTCGACGATTCGCACACGCCGCCCTCCCGCTGGAACGCCCACCTGGACGGTGCGGCACCCTGCGACGGGAGACGACCGCGGACTACTTCACATCGCCGGTCGCATCCTGCTGGAAGAGCGTACGCCCCCCGCTCGCGCTGGCGATCGCGGCGAGAGTCCGTGCGTGCGCCTCGAGCTCCGCGGCGTCGGCGCACACCAAGGGAATGGAGAAGACGAGGCGCACACCAGTCGCGGCGGACAGCGCCTCCTCCGCCGGCGTCTCGACCGTGCCCAGCCCCAGCGCGCCCTGACCTCCGGTCATCGCGAGATAGACGTCGGCCAGGATGCGGGAATCGAGCAGCGCGCCGTGCAGTTCGCGGCTCGAGTTGTCGACGCCGTAGCGCTTGCAGAGTGCATCCAGGCTGTTGCGCTGGCCGGGATGCAGCCGGCGTGCGAGCACCAGCGTGTCGACGACGGTGCAGAGATCCGTCAGGCGCCTGAGGGGCTCGCCGAGCCTCGCGAGTTCGGCATCGAGGAAGCCGACGTCGAAGGTCGCGTTGTGGATCACGAGCTCGGCACCGGTCACGAACGCCAGGAGTTCATCCGCCACGTCGGCGAAGCGCGGCTGCTCCGCGAGGAACTCGTTCGTGATGCCGTGCACCGCGAGGGCGCCTGCATCGACGCGGCGGTCCGGTCGCAGATAGCGGTGGAAGTGCCTGCCGCTGGGACGCCGGTCGAGCAGTTCGACGCAGCCGATCTCGATGACGCGGTGGCCCTGTGACCACTCGAGTCCCGTGGTCTCCGTATCAAGCACGATCTGACGCACGTCCATCCTCCTCTGCACCGCGGGGACCGGTCGAACGGCCTGCGACGGTACGGCCTCCGGTGACCTGGTCATGCACGCCGCTCATTTCGGCAGTTCGTCGATGCCGCGGTTGGCGAGCGCGTCCGCCCGCTCGTTCCCCGCGTGACCGGAGTGCCCCCTGACCCAGTGCCATTCGACGTCGTGCTCCGCGGCCAGCCGGTCGAGCTGTTCCCAGAGATCCTGGTTCTTCACCGGTTTGCGGTCGGCGGTGCGCCAGCCGCGGCGCTTCCAGGCGGGCAGCCACTCGGTGATGCCGTTCCGCAGGTACTGCGAATCCGTGTAGATCTGCACGTGGCAGCGGCGCCGCAATGCCTCCAGCGCCCGGATCGCGGCCGTGAGTTCCATGCGGTTGTTCGTGGTCAGCCGCTCACCACCCCAGAGTTCCTTCTCCTTCGATCCCGCACGCAGCACGACGCCCCAGCCGCCCGGGCCAGGATTGCCGCGGCAGGCGCCGTCCGCATGGATCTCCACGTCACTCACGAGCCGACACGCCTCGCGGGCTGGGCCGCGGGCACGACCGCCGGCAGGGGTCGCGCCCTCAGCCGCACCCGTCGAACGCAGAACACCCGCTTCTGCGCCTTCAACAGGTATGCGCCGGAGAGCCGCGGCCAGAGGCGCCGACCGGACGCCGCGAGCAGCGCCTCGGTCGCCGGCGACTGCAGGCGCGTGAAGGGCGGGGCGAACAGGAAGCGGCGCACTTCCAGCACCTCGAATCCCAGCAGTTGCAGCCAGTCGCGCAACCGTCGCTCGGCGAGGGTGCGGCGCACACCGGGAACGAAGGCGCCGTGCGAGAGACGCTGGCGCAGCGCCCAGGCTCCCAGGGGTTCGAACCCGAGCACGACGAGGTGTCCCTCGCCGACCAGGATCCGGCCCGCCTCGCGCAGCACCTCGTGCGGATCCGCTTCGCATTCGAGCGTGTGCGGCAACAGCACCGCGTCGATGCTGTCCGCCTGGACGGCGAGCTCGGTCGCGCGCGAGCGCACGTTGCCGCCGCAGTCCGCATCCGCGGCGATCAACACACCGCGCTGCGTCCGCACATGCGGCAGGAACAGGTCCGGCGGGCCCCAGGCACCGATCTGAAGGCACTGGAATCCGAAGACCTGCTCGCACGCCGCCGCAACGACCTGCGACTCGATGCCCAGCAGCGCCGTGCCCAGTGGCGTCTCGAACCAGCCCCGCGTGCCGATGGACGGTGTCGTCATGGGCGCGAAGGATACTGTCCGGTACGGTGCAGAGGCCAGCATGAGGGCATGCCCGGGACGTCTGGCCCCCGGCTCGAGTTCGAGCAGCGGGCGATCCGCCCGGCGCTTCCCGGCGGGGTGGTAATTGGCGGGTCCAGCGGCTTTAATACGCGCCTCACAACCCGAGCGGCGATGCGCAACACCCCCACGATGCTGCAGGTCACCACGGTCAGGGCGTTTTCCGACAATTACCTGTGGCTGGTGCACGGCACGCCTGACTCCCGTCACGTCGCGGTGGTCGATCCCGGAGATGCGTCGGCGATCGAAACGGCGCTCGCGACCGCGGGACTCACGCTCGACGCCATCCTCATCACGCACCACCATGCCGACCACGTCGGCGGGATCCTGCCGCTCGTGCAGCGACGCCCGGTACCCGTCATCGGACCGGCGGACGAGTCGATTCCGGGCCGCACGCGCGCGGTGCGCGGCGGAGACCGAGTCGAACTCGACCAGCTCGGTCTGGTGTTCACGGTGCTGGACGTTCCGGGCCACACGGCCGGCCACGTGGCCTATGCGGGCCACGGCGCCGTGTTCTGCGGCGACACCCTGTTCAGCGGCGGCTGCGGACGGCTGTTCGAAGGCACGGCCCTGCAGATGCAGGCATCACTCGACCGTCTCGCCACCCTGCCCGACGAGACACTCGTCTACTGCGCGCACGAGTACACGGCCAGCAACCTGCGTTTTGCGGCAGCGGTCGAACCCGGCAACGCGGCATTGCGCGCCTATGCGGACGAGGTCCGCGCCCGCCGTGACCGCGATGAACAGACCGTGCCCTCGACGCTCGGCCTCGAGCGCCGCATCAATCCCTTCATGCGCAGCCGGGAAGCCACGGTCCGCAGCGCCGCGGAAGCCTGGGCCGGGGAGACGCTCACCACTCCCGCCGACGTGCTCGCGGCCGTGCGCCGCTGGAAGGACGGCTTCAAGTGAGTCGCCGGGCGGGTCCGGCCCTGTGCGGACTGCTTGCGAGCGTCGCCCTGTCGGTTCTGGCGGCGGGCTGCGCGACGCAACCGCAGGAATCGTCGTCGCTGCCGGATCGTGTGATCCGCAACGTACCCGCCCGCGCCGGGGACGCATCCGCGCCGGGTGACCGCGCGGCAGCGCTCCCCGCGCTGCCCCTGCCGTCGCCGCACGACGATCTGCCCCCTCCGCTGCCGACCGATTACGCCGACCTGCTGGATCGCGTGCGCGCCGGCTACCGGCTGGTGGCCGTGGACCATCCGCAGGTGCTCACCGAACTCGACTGGTATGCGACGCATGGCGAATACCTCCGGCGCGTCTTCGGCCGGGCACAGCGCTACCTCCACCACGTCGCGGTCGCGCTCGAGGCACGCGGCATGCCGCTCGAACTCGCGCTGCTGCCCGTGGTCGAGAGCGCCTACAACCCCTTTGCCGAGTCGCGCAGCCGCGCAGTCGGGCTGTGGCAGTTCATCGCACCGACGGGTGACCGCTTCGGACTGAAGCGCAACGGCTGGCAGGACCAGCGGCGCGACGTGATCGAATCGACACGCGCCGCGCTGGACTACCTGCAGTTCCTGCACGACGCCTTCGACGGTGACTGGCTGCTGGCCATCGCGGCCTACAACAACGGCCGGCTGAACGTGCAGCGCGCGATGGAACGCAACCGGGCACTCGGTCTGCCGACGGATTTCTTTTCTCTGGACCTGCCGGCGGAAACCCGCGCCTATGTACCGAAACTGCTGGCCCTGAGCCGGCTCGTGCTGAATCCCTCGTTGCACGGCGTCAGCCTGCCGGCGATCCCGAATGCGCCCTACTTCGCGGTCGTCGACACCGCCGGGCCCGTCGAGCTCCGCCCGATGGCCGGGCTCGCGGGCATCGCCTTCGAGGAACTGCAGGCGCTGAACCCGGCCTGGCGCCACGACGTCACCGATCCGGAAGGTCCGCACCGCCTGCTGGTGCCATCCACCGTGGCCGGCACCTTCATGGCAGCGTTTGCGGCCCTCGAACCCGCGACCCGGCAACAGACCGCCGAGACTGCGGCGCGCATCGCGGCCACGACACCGGCCAGCGTGATCGCGCCACCCGCACGCCCGCGAGTCCATACGGTGCGGCGCGGCGACACGTTGTGGTCGGTTGCCTCGCGCCATGGCGTATCGGTGGCCGCGCTCGCGCAGTCCAACGGACTGTCGCCGCGTTCACACCTCGAACTCGGCGTGGCCCTCGAGATCCCCGACGCGTCGACGGAGCGCCGTGATGACACGACGCCTGCGGCGCGCCGCGTCCGCTATACGGTGCGACACGGCGACACTCTGGCCGCCATCTCGCGACGATTCGCGGTGACCGTGGCGTCGCTGCGCCAGTGGAACGGGCTGCGCGGCAGTGTGCTCAGGCCCGGGCAGCGCCTCGTCATCAAGCTCGATTCACGAAGAGACTACGGCGGCTGAAGGCCGCAGGGAGACTTTCAGATGGCATTCATGGCCGGCAAGAAGATCCTCATCGTCGGACTCGCCTCCGACCGTTCCATCGCCTGGGGCATCGCGCAGGCGATGCGCCGCGAGGGGGCGGAGCTCGCCTTCAGCTACCAGAACGACCGGCTCCGGGACCGTGTCGTCGAGCTCGCCGGCCAGCTCGACTCGGACCTGACCATGCCGCTCGACGTCGGCAGCGACGCGGAGATCGCGGCCGCATTCGAGTCGCTGCGTCGCGAGTGGGGCGTACTCGACGGGATCGTTCATTCGGTGGCGTTCGCACCGCGCGAGGCGCTGGCCGGCTCGTTCGTGGACAGCACGAGCCGCGAGGCCTTCAACACCGCGCACGAGATCTCCAGCTACAGCCTCACGGCGCTCGCGCGTGGTGCACTGCCGCTGATGGAGGGCCGCCAGGGTTCACTGCTGACGCTGTCGTACCTGGGCGCCGTGCGGTCCATCCCCAGCTACAACGTCATGGGCCTCGCGAAGGCGAGCCTGGAAGCCAACGTGCGTTTCCTCGCGGCCGACCTCGGCCCGCGCGGGATCCGCGTGAACGCCATTTCCGCGGGGCCGATCAAGACCCTGGCGTCCGCCGGCATCGCCGGCATGCGCAAGATGCTGCACCACGTCGCTGCAACGGCACCCTGCGGCGCAACGTCACGATCGAGGATGTCGGCAACACCGCCGCATTCCTCTGCCTGACCTCGCGGCCGGCATCACGGGTGAGACGGTGTACGTGGACGGCGGCTACAGCCATGTCGGCATGAGCTTCGCCGAGTAGGCGCAGGGTCACGCACGGCAGCGCCGCCGCTGGCCCGGCGCTGCCGTCGTTCTCGTGGGCCGTGATGCCCGCCGCGGACCGCAGGCGGGACGGCTTCAGCCGCCGACAGCCCCCGCCTCGGCGAGCAGCTTCTGCAGTTCGCCCGAGCGGTACATCTCGAGCGTGATGTCGCAACCGCCGATCAGCTCTCCCTTCACGTAGAGCTGCGGGTAGGTGGGCCAGTTCGAGTACGCCTTGAGCGCTTCGCGCAACTCCGGTTCCTCGAAAATGTTGACGTGATTGAAGCGCGCCTTGCAGGCCTTCAGCGCCGCAACCGTCTGCGCCGAGAACCCGCACTGCGGGAAATCGGGCGTGCCCTTCATGAACAGCACGACGGGCGCGCCGGTCAGGTGCTGCTGGATCTTCGCGGTCATGTCTGGGGTGTTCATAGGCTGGGATTATGGGGGTCGCGCGCCCGTTCTTCAACGCACCGGGGAGGAGCGCCCCGGCGGTGAAACCGGATGCGACCCGGAGCAATCCCGCCGACCCCGGAGCCGCAGCGTCAGGTATGCGACACTGGGCCGCAGGACCGCCGTGAGACGCCGATGATCCAGCCGCCCCGGGACCTCGAGGACACTGTCACCCGCGCCCTCGCCGAGGACATCGGTCCACGCGACGTCACTGCGCTGCTGGTGCCGGACGAACCTGCCCGCGCCAGCATCGTGACGCGCGAGAACGCCGTGCTCGCAGGCTGCCCGTACGTCGAGGCCGTGTTCCGCAGGCTCGATCCGCATGCGCGCATCGACTGGACCGCGGCCGATGGCGGACGCGTCTCCGCGGGCCAGGTGCTCTGCCGGCTGGAACTGCGTGCGCGGGCACTGCTCACGGGCGAGCGGTCGGCCCTGAACTTCCTGCAGCTGCTCTCGGGCACCGCGACCGCCGCACGCGCCTACGCCGATGCCGTCGCCGGGACCGGCTGCCGGATCCTCGACACCCGCAAGACACTGCCCGGCCTGCGTCTCGCTCAGAAATACGCGGTGCGCTGCGGCGGCGCGGAGAACCACCGGCTCGGCCTCTACGACCGCGTGCTCATCAAGGAAAACCACATTCTCGCCGCCGGCTCGATCGCCGCCGCGATCGCCGCCGCGCGCGCGTTGCCGGATCCGGTACCGGTCGAGGTCGAGACAGAGAACCTGGATGAGTTCGCCCAGGCGCTCGCGGCCGGCGCGGACTTCATCATGCTCGACGAGTTCCCGCTCGACGGGATGAGGCGCGCGGTCGATCTGAATCGCACGCACCGGCATCGGGCGCTGCTCGAGGCCTCGGGCAGCATCACGCTCGAGAACGTGCGCGAAGTCGCGGGAACCGGCGTCGACTTCATCTCGATCGGTTCCATCACCAAGCACGTGCGCGCCGTCGACCTGTCGCTGCGCGTCCAGCGCTGAAGCACCCCGAACACTGTCGCCCGGGACTCGCCACCGCCGGCGTCTCCCGTCCGGACGTGCGCGCCGCTTCCTCAGTGCCGCAGCCGCCGCAGCGCCGCGTCCACGGCACCGCCCAGCCGCTCCAGCAACCGCAGCCAGCGGCCGCGCCGGCGCCAGCGCGTCCAGACGATCTCCTCGGCAAGTGCGAAGTCAGCCTGCAGCATCGTTGCGACCGATTCCGCAAAACCACGGTCGTCGACTTCCTGGTTCGCCTCGAGATTCCAGTGCAGGTTCCAGCGGTCGAGGTTGCTCGACCCGATGGAGCACCAGTCATCGACCAGCACCACCTTCGCGTGCAGGAACCGCGGCTGGTACTCGAAGATCCTGACGCCGTGCCGCAGCATCGACGAATACAGTCGCCGACCCGCGTAGCGGATGAGCGGATGGTCCACACGACGGCCCGGCACCAGCAGACGCACGTCGAGGCCCCGCCGCGCCGCGGCGAGAAGTGCTCGGCGCAGCTTCCAGGACGGCGTGAAATAGGCCGTCGCGATCCACACGCGGGACTGCGCGGCACGAACCTGCACGATCACGGAACGTGAAACCTGCTCGCGCTGCAGGCGCTCGCTCGCGACCACACGACCGGACTGCCCGCCTGGCCGCGCGGCCACGTCCGGCGCAGCGACCGCGGGCGGCGGCAGGCCGCAGGCCGTCCAGGTCCTCACGAACAGCACATGCCAGTCAGTGACCACGGGACCCGCGATGGCCAGCATGGTTTCGCGCCAGCGCAGTTCCGGCTGCTCCTCCGGGTCGAACTCGTCGGTGATGCCGGCACCCCCGACGAAGGCGACCTCGCCGTCGACCAGCAGCAGCTTGCGATGATCCCGCAGCAGGTTCCCGAGGCGCTTGCTCCAGCGCAGCGGATTGTAGAACGCGAGCCGCACACCCGCGGCGCGCAGCTGCTGGCGCTCGTCCGGACCGAGGCGCAGCGCACCGAAGGCGTCGAGCAGCACGTGGACGGCGACACCACGACGCGCCGCGGCGGCGAGAGTCGTGACGAAGCGCCCGGCGATCAGGCCCGATTCGACGAGATACAGCTCCAGGAACACGTAGCGGCGCGCCGCCGTGATCGCAGCCAGCATGCGCGTGAAGAACGCGGGGCCGTCGATCAGCAACTCGAAGCGGTTGCCAGCGCGCCAGGGAAATCGGACGGGCTCGCGGATCCCGGACAACGCGCCGATGCGACCGGAACGCGACTGCTCCTGCATGAGCGTACTGTCGGCCAGGCCACCACCAGGCGTCAATCCACGCCGTCGGCTCCGGTGCTCAACCGAGGTCCCGGTCAGGCCTGTCGCCGGGCGGTGGTGCCACCCCGACTCAGCAGCAGCGGAGTGAGCTCTGTGGCCGGCATGGGCTTGCCCAGGAGGAAGCCCTGCGCCATGTCGCAGCCGTGCCGCTTGAGGAAATCCAGCTGTTCCTCGTTCTCGACCCCCTCGGCCACGACCCTGAGGCCGAGCTTGTGCGCCATCGCGAGGATCGCGGCGCAGATCGCGGCGTCGTCGGGATCGGTGTGCAGGTCGCGGACGAACGTCCGATCGATCTTCAGCACGTCGATCGGGAACTTCTTGAGGTAGCTCAGCGACGAGTAACCGGTACCGAAGTCGTCCACGGCGAGGCTGAATCCCGCCTCACTCAGCAGTCGCATGGACTCGACATTGTTGTCCGCGTCCTCGAGCATCAGGCTCTCCGTGATCTCGAGTTCGATCGCCTCGGGACGGATTCCCGCCTCCCAGACCTTGCGCAGCACGGAATCGCAGATCGCGCCCTGCATGAACTGCTGGCCGGAGACGTTCACGGCCACGTGCGGCAGGTGGACCCCGGCCTGCTCCCAGGCCTTCACCTGCCGGCAGGCGGTCTCCAGGACCCAGTCCCCGATGCGGGTCATCAGGCCCGTTTCCTCTGCCAGGGGCACGAACTCCGCCGGGGAGACCCAGCCCCTCCTCGCGTGATGCCATCGCAGCAGGGCCTCCGCACCGACGAACTCACCGGTCGCCAGATCCACCTTGGGCTGGTAGTAGAGCAGGAATGAACCATCTGTGACCGCCTGACGGAGGTCGCCCTCCAGTTCGAACCGCTGCAAGGACCGTGCGGACATGTCACTGGAGTAGAAACAGAGCCGGTTGCGTCCCGCGGCCTTGGCCTGGTACATGGCCGTGTCCGCGTTCATGAGGAGTTCCTCGACGACCCGTCCATGTTCCGGGAACACCGCGATTCCGATGCTCGGCGTGATGACGAGCCGGCGGTCGCCGTGCACGAACGGTGCACTCAGCACGTCGAGAATCCTGCGCGCGACGACCGCCACGTCGTCCATCGTCCGGACATCGCTGATCAGCGCCACGAACTCGTCCCCGCCCAGTCGGGCGATCTGCACCGCGCAGCCGGATGCGATTTCTGCCCGCGCCACGTGATCGGTCACTCGCAGGGAACCCTCGAGTCTCGTGCCCACGGATCTGAGCAGGGCATCGCCGACGGTATGGCCCAGCGTGTCGTTGATCCTCTTGAACTGGTCGAGATCGATGTAGAGCACCGCGACCAGCCGCCCGGTGCGCTGTGTCTGTCGGATTGCCCGCCGGAGGTCCCGCAGGAACTGCTGCCGGTTGGGGAGCCCGGTCAGCTGGTCGAAGAAGGCGAGATGATGGATCCTCGCCTCCGCACGCTTTCGACTGGTGATGTCGCGGACGATGTTGAGCACGGACCTGTCGGTGTGGAAGACCATCCGTCCTTCGAACGAACGTCCGGCGTCGGGACAGTCGTACTCATAGCTCTGCGTCTGCCGCTGCGACAGCGTCGCCTGCAGGCACTCGTGCGCCTGGATCACGGCATCGGCGGGCAGCAGGTCGGCGAGGCGGGAGCCGGCGCTGTGACGCGACCCGGCGGAATCGACGCGGCTCAGGTCCTCGATGATGACACCATCCTCGCCGACGACGAAGATCCGGTCCGGAAAGGCACTGAGCAGGGCACGATTGCGCTGCTCGCTGGCGCGCAGCGCGGCCAGATGGTCGCTCGACTGGATCAGGTGCCGCAGGCGATGCGGGAGCATCGCCCAGGTCACGGGCTTGGTGATGAAATCGGTCGCCCCGACGTCGTAGGCCCGATCGACGGACTCCGCATCGTCACAGCCCGTCAACATGACGATCGGAACGTCCCGATGGCGCTCACCACCACGGATCGTACGGCAGACCTCGAAGCCGTTCAGGCCCGGCATCTCCACGTCGAGCATCACGATCGCCGGGTCGCGCTCCGAGAGCGTCCGCAGCGCGCTGGTGCCGTCCTCCGCGGCGACGACCTCGAAGCCAGCCGAGCGCAGTACGCTCTCACTGAGCAGGCGGGTGGTCACGTCGTCATCGGCCAGCAGCACCAGCGGCCCGCGATCCGGTTGCGACTCGATCATCATGCCGCCTCGCTCAGGGCACGCAGCGCCAACACCACACGCTGATACTCCGCCAGCAGCTGCACGCCGATCGCGGCGGAACGGGACAGGTCACCGGAGCGTCCCCTCGCCTCCAGCTGCTGCGCCAGAGCCGCCAGGGCCGCCGCACCCAGGCTCGCGCTGCTCGACTTCAGCGCGTGGGCTGCTTCGCGCACGGCCACGGCATTGCCGTCACGAAGTCCGACGCGCAGCCGCTCGATGAGCGCGGGTGAACTCTCCAGGTACACGCCGATGATCCTGTCGACGAGGGTCGAGTCGCCGGGCTTCTGCAGCGCCCGGATCTGGTCGAGCGCACGTGGATCCAGCGCGGCCGGCGCCGCCGCGGCCGATACCCGCTCGGCACGCGGCCCCAGGGACGGGCCGGCCGGGGGCTGATGGCCGCGACCTGCCGGAGCGAGTGCGCGCCTCAGCTGCTCGAGATTGAAGGGCTTCGAGACGTAGTCGTCCATTCCGGCCGCAAGGCACCGTTCGCGGTCTCCCTCGAGGGCGTTCGCCGTCAATGCGACGATGCGCATGCGGGGCCGCTGTTCGACAGCCTCCCAGTTGCGGATGGCCTGCGTCGCCTGGTAGCCGTCCATCTCGGGCATGTGGCAGTCCATGAGCACGACATCGAATTTCTTCGACACGAACGCGGCGAGCGCGATGCGCCCGTTGCCGGCGATCTCGGCTTCGCAGCCGAGCTGCTGCAGCATCGCGCATGCGACTTCCTGGTTGACGGTGTTGTCCTCCACCAGCAGGACACGCAGTCCCAGCTGCCCCCGGCTGTCCACCGTTGCAACGGGGAGCCGCGCCGATGTGGTCGCGGTGTTCCCGTCCCCGAGCAGCCGGGCGAGACTGGTGTGCAGATAAGATCGGCGCACGGGCTTTGTCAGACAGGACGCCACGCCGATCTTCCGCATCTCGTCCTCGCCCAGATGAGCGGAGACGGAGCTCAGCAGCACGACGCGGGTACCGTTCAGTACCGCGTCACCCTGGATGATGCGCGCGACATCGGGGCCGGTCAGGCCCGGCATCTGCGAGTCCAGCAGCACGAGCTCGCGAGGCTTGCCGAGCCTTGCGGAATTCAACAGTTCCGAGATCGCCTCGTTGCCGCCCGATGCCTCAGCGACATCCATGCCCCAGCTGGCGAGCTGCTCCATCAGGATCTGCCGGTTGGTCGGGTTGTCGTCGACGACGAGGGCCCGCCGACCGGCCAGGGCATCCGCCTTGAGCGGAACGACGATGCTCGGTTCCTGCTTCAGTACGATCGTGAACCAGAACGTCGAGCCTTCGCCCGGTGCGCTCGCCAGACCGATCTCGCCGCCCATCAGGCGCACGAGGTGCCGGCAGATGGCGAGCCCCAGTCCCGTGCCGCCGAAGCGGCGCGTGGTCGAACCGTCCTCCTGCGAGAAGGCGTCGAACACCAGCTCGTGGTTCTCGGGCCGGATGCCGATGCCCGTGTCCTGCACCTCGAAACGCAGCTGGACGCGGCCACCCTTGTCCGGCTGCCGTGAAACCCGTACGACGACCTGCCCCCTCTCGGTGAACTTGACGGCATTGCCCACCAGATTCACGAGCACCTGACGCAGACGCATGCCATCGCCGCGATACGCCCGCGGAAGATCGGGGGGCACCTGGCAGATCAGCTCCAGGCCCTTCGCGTGCGCCCGGTCGGCGAGCAGTTCAACCGCCTCCTCGGTTACCTCCTCCAGGTCGAAGGGGCTGTCGTCGAGCTCGAACTTCCCGGCCTCGATCTTCGAGAAATCGAGCGTGTCGTTGATGATGCCGAGCAGCGACTCCGCCGAGTGCCGGATGGTCTGCGCATACTGTCTCTGCCGGCGGTCCAGGCTCGTCGCGCTCAGGAGCTCCGTCATGCCCAGGACGCCGTTCATCGGCGTGCGGATCTCGTGGCTCATGCGTGCCAGGAACTCGCTCTTCGCGCGGCTCGCCGCCTCGGCGGCATCCTTGGCCTGGGTGAGCTCCCCGGTCCGCAGGGCCACCTGCTGCTCGAGATGGTCGCGATGGGCCGCGAGCTCCCGGTCGCGGCTCTCGATCTGCTCCAGCATTGCATTGAAGCCGGCGGCCAGCCGGTTCATCTCCAGTATGGACCCGCTTTCGGCGCGAACCCGGTAGTCCCGGCGATCCGAGATCTGGTCCATGAGGCTCGTGAGGCGATCGAGCGGCTTCAGCACCGCGGCGTTCAGTCGTCGGGTCATGAGATTGGCGAGCACCAGCGACAGCAGCGTCACGAGCAGCGTGGCCAGGACCTGCCATCCGAGCTGCTGATAGAGCGGCTTCAACCCGGTGGACAGGCGCAGCGCCCCGATCACGGCCCCCTCGATCACGGCCGGCTGCACCACAGTGATCCCGGCGGCATCCCAGGAGACGCTGCCCTTCAGGTCCGGGAGCGAACCGGGGACGCCCCCCTCGGTGACCCGGTATTTCGCGAACAGGCTGCCGTGGGCGTCGTAGAGGGCCGCGCTGCGGTCAT
Source organism: Steroidobacteraceae bacterium (assembly GCA_046352935.1). Taxonomy (GTDB): domain Bacteria; phylum Pseudomonadota; class Gammaproteobacteria; order Steroidobacterales; family Steroidobacteraceae; genus CAYWMY01. The sequence continues at coordinate 6,580 of JAXMGR010000027.1, read as the reverse complement.
TGGTCGAGTACTGCAGCGAGCGCAGGACCTGGCGCGCCGACTCCGCGTCGTTGAACATGAGGCTCGCCGCGGAGTTGTCGGCCAGCACCCGCGCCTTGATCCGGCTGTCATCGAGCAGCGAAAAGAAGCTGATCACCAGGGTGCTGATGATGACGGCCAGCGCAACGAGCCCGAGTACCGACCCGAGCGTCACCTGGCTGATCTGCCGGAGCCGGTCGCTCAGGGCAACAACACGATGGTCTTGCATGACTGGACTCACTTCTCCACCTCACCCGTCGTTCGCGGCAGCCGCCACCCGCTTGTCGGCCTCGATCTGCTCGACCTGCAGGCCGGGTGCCATGCGCAGGGCCTGCGGGATACTGCGGGAACCCGAGCGGCGGATTTCGTCCCGGGTGACGACGAACGCGGCGGCTGCAGTTCCCGACAGTGCCTGCTTCTTGCGCGATGCCGATGTCGCTTCGAGATCGAGCAGCGGCAACACCCGTGATTTCTTCCGCCTCATGCCCTTCATGCGCCAGGTCCCCGCCGCGCGGCACGCGCACGCGCGCGCGCCTCACCTCCTGCGGCTTCGCAGCAACCGCTATCGGAAACCCTCAGGCGTTCTTTACCGAATGCAGGAGCGCAGCCCGACGCAACGCGGTCGATGTGACGCGCCTCACAGAATGGCGGGACGCGAAGGAAGCGGGTGCGGGCGCTGATCAGCACGCGCGACCGGTCATTACCGGACGCGGGTCGCCAGTTGCAGGAGACGTGCACTGAGGCTCAGGCGACTGCGCTGTGCAGCGGCCAGGTCGACTTCGAACACCACTCTGCTCTGATGCAGCAGCATCCGGATCATGACGCCCTCACCCGACGCGACGGGGTCGTCCGTGACGACCAGAACCGGCTCGCCGGCCACCGCGGCTACCAGGTCGGAGGCGGTGGACTCCACGGCAGCGGGGACGAAGACGACGCGGCAACCCTTCAGTTCGCCCCGAGTATCCGGGTACCTGAGCTCGATGCGCCTGCCCGAGACGACCCTGCCCTCGATGACCCGCAACTCGGCGCCGAACGGATCCCTGCCATAGATGCACACGGGAAGCGTGGTCCCGACCTCGTCCGGCCAGGTCGTGAAGACGATGAAGTTGTAGAGGAACCCCGCCTTGACACGATACTCGGGCGACGCGTCGGCGAGCGCCGGGGGCCCGGCCAGGAGCCAGCTGGTGAGGACCAGCAGCACACGCAGGACGCGAAACGGCATCACGCCACCACCTTCCGTGTCGATGTCATCACTCGGAAACCCGGGCCCGGACTACCGGAATCGCCAGTCGGCCATCAGCCGGACGCTTCGGCCATCCTGCTCGATGCTTCGCTGCCAGTTGATGTCCGACCCGGGATGGTCGTAGCGCTCGTCCAGGAGGTTGTGGGCGGCGAGAGAAATTTCGAGGCCGGTCACCCACGGTGACGCATCCAGCGCAAGGTTCATGTTCGAGAGCCACGCGCCTTTCAGTTCGCTGTCGTCGATGGTGCGGCGCACGCCATCGTACCGCAGCTCGTACCCCGCACGCAGGCCGGTGGCACCCAGCGGACCCGACAGGTTCAGTCTGCCGAGAATCGACGGCGAGTTGGCGAGGCGCCTGCCCGCCATGCCCGTGTCCTGCAGGGACACGCTGCCGCGCAGGCGGACACCACGGCTCCATCGCTTGTCGATGGAGACCTCGAGTCCCCTGGCCTTCACCCTTCCTCCGCTCTGGTACTCGGACAGCCCGGTCGAGGCATCCGTGCCCAGTACGATGAGGTTGCGCATCTGCCAGCGATAGGCCGATACCCGCAGCCGGAGGTCCGCCGCCATGCGATGGTCGACGACGAGTTCCAGCGTGTCGATCGTCTCACCGGCGAGGTCCGGGTTGGCGACCTGGGTCAGGCCGTCGTCATAGTCTTGCTCGTACGCATTCGGCCCACGATGCGCCCGGCCGTACAGCGCTTTTGCGATGGTTCCAGGACGTGCCGTCCAGATCAGCGCGGCCCGCGGACTCAGCTGTGCCTTCGTGGCGTCGTTGTCGTCGACGCGCAGACCGAGTGTTGCGGCCAGGCCCTTGCCGAGCCGACACTCGTCCTGGGCGTAGACGCCGGCACGCCATCCCGATCCGGGTACCCGCACATCGTTCACGGGATCGGGCGCCACGAGGTTGTGGTTGCCCTGGTCGCGCCGCGAATTGTCCTGGGCCTCCACGCCCAGCATCAGCTTGTGCCCCGCCACGGCGGTCGACAGCAGACGGAGTTCCACGCCGCTCCAGTTGCCGGAACCGGTTGCCATGAATGGCAGGCCGTCGTAGACGACGCGGCCGAAGTAGCGTTCACGACCGTGGAACAGCCGCCCGGTCAACTGCAGGTCGCTGTTCGCGAGGGCGTCGTCGTACTGGAGCTGCGCGAACAGCTGACGGTCCCGCTGGTACTGTCCCGGCGCCAGGGGATCGCCGAAGAACTGCGCCGTCGGATCGTCCCGGCGGTTGTCGGCATGCACCAACTCGGCGGACCACGGTCCGCGTACGGCCTGCAGGAAGAACTTCTCCGCGTTCCAGGCGTTCAGGCCCCTGGCGACGCCGCTGACCCCGGCCTCCGCGAAGTCGTAGTAGTGATCCTCGCCCGCAGCCCGGAATGCCGCGGCCGAAACCAGCAGATCGACGTCGTTGGCCAGGCGCTGTCCCCACGTGAGGTGGTACTGCTTCTCCGCATCGAGGTCCTGGTACGAGGTCGCGACTTCGAGACCGTCGACGGCCCCACCGCTGCGCGTCACGACATTCACGACGCCGAAGAGCGCGTTCTGTCCGTAGACCGCGCCGCCGGGCCCCGGGACGAACTCGATGCGTTCCACGGCATCGAGGTCGAGCGGGAAGGCCTGGCCCGACAACGCGGCGTCGTAGACATCGTCGTTCAGTCGATTGCCGTTGATGGTGAACAGCAGGCGGGTGTTGAAGTCGCCGGGCAGGCCGAAGCCGCGTGTACCGATGTAGCTGTACTGGCGGTCGTAGGTGATGTGGACACCCGGCAGGCTGGCCAGCGCCTCGTCGATGCTGCGCCAGCCGAAGGTCCTGATGTCGTCACGGGTGATGACGCTCACGGACGCGGCCACCTCGTCCTGCCGCTGCTCGTACTTCGATGCGCCGACAACGGTGACGTCCAGCAGTTCCTCCAGGCTGAACTGCGTGATGTCGGCATTCGCGCCGAGCGCCGGCAGCGGGACCATCAGCAACGCCAGGCTGGCCAGCAGCGAAGCATCCGTGGACCGGAACCTTGATTGAACAGCGCGGCGTACGCCGCAGAATCGGCAATGGGGCATGTTCACCTCGAGGCGCCACGGCGCCGATCGTGCGACGCGCCCCGCCATCCGTACGCCGGCGCTGATCCGGAGCACGGACGCACCCTGCGATCGCGGCACAGGATCGGGAACGCGCCGCCTTATCGGAGCGCGTGTGCGCTTCTTGACAGATTGCGGAATGGCCGCGGGCCGCGGCGTCACACGACTGTGACATCCGTCACACGGGGGCCGGACGCCGGCCCCGCATGACACGCCGATGTACCGGCGGATCAGACGTGCGGAGTGTGGGAAACCCGCTGCGGCTGGGCGACGCCCCAGCCCTGCGCGTAGTCGACGCCGAGCCCGCGCAGCATCTCGATGATCTCCGCGTTCTCGGCGAACTCGGCGATGGTCCGCTTGCCCGTGAGGTGCCCGATCTCGTTGATCGAGCGCACCATCTCGCGGTCGATCGGATCGTGGAGCATGCCCTTCACGAAGCTGCCGTCGATCTTCAGGAAATCAACCGGGAAGTGCTTGAGATAGCCGAACGACGACAGGCCCGTGCCGAAGTCGTCGAGCGCGAAGCGCACGCCGAGTTCCTTGAGCGCCTGGATGAAGCGGTTGGCCTGCGAGAAGTTGGCGACCGCCGCGGTCTCGGTGATCTCGAAGCAGATCTTGCGGCCGTCGAGCCCGCTCCTGTGGAACTGGTCGATCACGAACGGCAGGAACTTGTCGTCGCCGAGGCTCTGGCCCGAGAGGTTGATGGAGCACAGCGCCAGCCGCTCGCGCTCGTCGGCCTCGGAGACCAGCCAGCGGAAGCAGTTCTCGATGACCCAGCGGTCGATCGACGGCGTGATGCCGTAGCGCTCGGCCGCGACGATGAACTGGTCCGGCGAGACGATCTTGCCGGCCTCGTCGCGCATGCGCAGCAGGATCTCGTAGTGCGCACCCGGCTCGTCGAGCTGCAGCGGCTGGATCGCCATGCGGAACAGCTCGAAGCGGGATTCCTCCAGCGCATTGTTGATGCGCGCCGCCCACTGCATCTCGCGTCGCCGGCGCATCAGGTCGAGGTCGTTCTCCTCGAAGCAGTGCACGCGGTTGCGGCCGGACTCCTTCGCCGCGGCGCAGGCGCTGTCCGCAGCCGAGAGCACGGACGCGACGTCCTCGCTGTCCGCCGTGATCGGCACCACGCCCACCGAGGCGCCGAGGCGGAAGGTCCGGTCCTCCCAGGCGAAGCGGTAGTTCCGCACGGCCTCGCGCAGCGTCTCTGCGGTGCGCAGCGCATCCTCGAGCGAGCAGCTCTCGAGCAGCACGCCGAACTCGTCGCCCCCCAGGCGCGCCAGCGAGTCGCGCCAGCGGATCTTGGACTTGAGCAGCGCGCCCACCTGGCCGAGCAGCGCATCGCCCGCCGTGTGGCCGCAGGTGTCGTTGACGATCTTGAACTGGTCGATGTCGATGTGCAGCAGCGCGTAGAGCGTCTCGCGGGCCTTCGCGCTCTGCAGCGCGCGCGCCAGCCGCTCCTCGAACTCGCGCCGGTTCACGAGCCCGGTGAGCACGTCGTGGCTCGCGTGATAGGACAGCCGGCGGTTCAGCTCGCGCGCCTCGGAGACGTCGTGGAACACCAGCACGCCGCCCGTGACGTTGCCCTTGCCGTCGCGGATCGGCGAGGCCGTGCTCTCGACGTAGAGCTCGTTGCCGTCGCGGCGGATCAGCAGCATCGGCCGGATGGCCTTGATGGAGCGCGAGCGACGCATCGCGACGAGCAGCGGGTTCTCCAGCGGCTCGCAGGTCTCCTCGTGGAAGGCGCGGAAGGTCTCGTCGATGGTCTTGCCCGCGGCCTGCTGGAGCTTCCAGCCGGTCAGCTCCTCGGCGACGGGATTCAGGTACTCGATGCAGCCGTGGGCATCGGAGGTGATGACGCCGTCACCGATCGACTGCAGCGTGATCTGCGCGCTCTCCTTCTCGCGGAACAGCGCTTCCTCGTACAGCTTGCGCTCGGTGATGTCCGCCTCGATGCCGACCAGGCGGCGCAGCCGGCCCTGTTCGTCGACGTGCGCCTTGGCGCGGCCCACCACCCAGCGCCACTCGCCGTCGCGGTGCTTCATGCGGTGCACGCTCTCGAAGATCGGCGTCTTGCCCGCGATGTGGTCGCGCATCAGGGCGGACACGCGCGGCAGGTCTTCCGGGCTCACGAGGCGGTGCCAGTCGGGCGTCGCCAGCTCCTCGTCCTCGGCGTATCCCAGCATCGCCTTCCAGCGCGGGGAGAACCAGGTGCGGTTGGAGATCGCGTCGTAGTCCCACATGCCGTCGTTGGCGCAGGGCAGCGCGAGCTGCTCGCGGAGATCCTGCGAACGCATGTCCTCGGTGAGCGCGATGCGCTCGAGCCCCGAAGCGAGGCTGGTGCCCACCAGCTTGAGCAGCAGGTGCAGGTTGACGTCCCAGCCCTCGCGTGGCGCGGTGCCGGCAAAGGCGAGGAAACCGCGCACTTCGCCACGCACCGCGAAGGCGATCAGCAGCAGTGAACGGATGTCATGTGTCGCGAGCTGCGCGGCGTCCTCGGCCTGTTCCGGCCGCACCGCGGCCGTGTCACGGAATTCGAGGATGCGCACGTGCTCGAGGCGCGAGCGGATCCAGGGCAGTGACTGCAGCGCATCGCCGCGCAGCGCCTCGGGACGGCATTGCGCGAAACCCGCCTTGCTGATGGCGAGCGACTCGATGCGCTCGCGGCGTGCATCGATCAGCGCGAGGAACACGGCGTCCGTTTCGGTCGCCTCCCGCAGGATGGCGAGGTTCTGCTTGATGACGGCATCGGCGTTGCCGGCCGTCAGGTTCTGGAAATCGACGGCGACCTTGGTGCAGGTGATGTCGATGCCGAGCGGCGGCCGCTCCACCCGCGCCTGCCACAGCCGCGGCGACAGGATGTCCGACGCGGTGAACTCACGTGTGTGTTCGCTCGGCACCATCGACATCCGAACCGTTGCCCCCTCCTGCTGGCGCCTTGCGCGCCCGACGCTCCTGACACGGCCGTGAGTGCCCGCGACGAGGGCATTGGCGGCGGCCAGTTACACAACATTCTGGCACGCATTTTTAGAAATGCAAGCTAAGTCTATGTATTTAAAAGATCGCAAACCCTGCGACTGAACCCGCTACCGAAGGCACAGTGAATGCTTCAGCGCGCCCCGCGTCCGCGATAGCTGCGCGCCGCGTCAGCCTGGCCGCGTGCGGCGCAGTCCGGCCTCGCGCGCCCGCTCACGAGGAACCACTGTGCACCGCCGGCTTCGCCTGCAGGCGCCGCCGCGGCAT
>JAXMGR010000026.1:0-40392 GCA_046352935.1 Steroidobacteraceae bacterium | reverse complement strand
CCTTGCCGAAATCGGCCGCGCCGAAGATTCCGCCCGGCCGGATGTCGGGGTTGTTGAGGCCGACGTCGAGCCGCGTGCCCCAGCTGTGGTCACGCACCACCCACCAGTGCTCGGGATCGATCTCGATGCGGGTCCCGTCGAGCACGAGCCATCCCGACGGCTTGCCGCACTGGTGATAACGGATGATGTCGCCGCCCACGCGGAAGCCGTCCTGCTCACGCTCGCGGTGCCGGGTCTCGAAGAAGGGCGGCAGCACGGAACTGAACGTGAAATCGAAGGCGATGGGTTGCACCTCGTTGCGCGCCAGAGCGACGCGGATCTGGTGCAGGGGATCGACGATCGAGTAGGCGAGCGGACCGACCGTCGTCTCGGTCGGGTCCACGCGCAGCTCGCGGCTCGCGCGCACCGTCCACTGCTCGCCGCCGCGCGCGAGGGCCCCGAACGCGTCCATGATGCCGCGGTTGTGGTAGCGGCCCATGCCGAAATCGACCGCGAGACTGCCGTCCTTGCGGATCAACGCCACCCAGACCTTCTCGGTCCAGCTGTGATCGGGTGTCACCACGGTCGAGAAGGTATCGACGATCTGGTGGTTCAGGAACTCGTCGAGTTCCGTGAGCTGCCCGATCTCCTCGAGCGAATGCCGGCCATGACTCTTCATCCGAATAACTCCTGCCTGGATTCTCAGCTGACGAATGCGCCCGCGTTGCGGGGCAGATGCACGACGGTCTCGCCAAGCATCGCGGTGTGGCGCCGGATCGCGATGCGGCGCGGCTCCGCGGAGACGAGTTCGCCTTCGATGAGGAGACCGCTCGGCGCCCAGGGCTGGAAGCGCGCCCGCTCGCCGGGCCACGGCGCTTCGCGGCTCGTGGAGGCCCTGGGCGGTGCGGGCGTCGCATCGCGGGCAACGGCGAGCGCCTCGGCGCGCGGGATCTCGTGGCGCCGGCCGTGGCCGATCGCCGCGACCCGACGCATCCAGCGGCACATCGCAGGATAGTCGTCGGGAATACGCTCATTGCCGTTGCGGCACACCCTCAGGAAATCCACCGCGTGGTACAGCCCGATGTCCGCGAGATCGGGCGTCTCGCCCAGCAGGAAGGCGCGGCCGTCGGCGAACTGCCGCTCCACCAGATCGAGGTGCGAGCGCAGTTTCGGCACGTTGATCGGCAGCGCCGCCCGCATGCGCGAGAGATCGTAGAGGCCGGGCAGCATTTCCTCGCGGTCCCTGTTGAAGTCCTCGTGCTCGCAGGACTCGAAGCCCGAGCCGCAGGTGATCTCGACGATGAGCCAGAACAGTGTCTCGTCGGTCCAGTAGGCGAACGCGCGGCCGAGGCCAGGACCGCTCGCCGCGGTCAGCGACGGTTCGGGAAAGAGCCGCTCGAGCTCATCCGCAATCAGCTCGGTGCCGCAGTAGAGGTCGGCACCGATCTGCAGCACCGGGATCTGCCGGTAACCGCCGGTCAGTTCCATCAGTTCCGGCTTCGGCATGATCGTCGAATGGATGCAGGCGTGCCATGCGGCGTTCTTGCGCCCCAGCATCAGCCGCGCCTTCTCGGAGAAGGGCGACAGGTCGTACTGGTGGAGGATCAGGTCCTGTGGGCCTGCGGCCATGATGCCTCTCTCGCTCAGGGAATCAGCAGCACACGCCCCAGCGGGCGCTGGGTCTCGATGTGGTGGTGCGCATCCGCCGCCTGCGCCAGCGGGAACGCGCGGTCGATCGGCATCGTGAAGCGGCCCGCGGCGGCCGTCGCCATGTGCCGGGCGAGGATCGCGTGCGCGCGCGGCGTGTGCATCTCGAGGCCGAACAGCACGCCGCGAACGGTCATGTTCTTCGGCACGATGTCCCAGAACGCCACGACGGGCGCCTCGCCGCTCGCCAGCCCCACCACGGACAACCGCCCCTTGTAGGCGACGGTCGAAATGAGCTTCGACACCGCCTGCGCGTTGCCACCCACCAGATCGACGACCAGATCCACACCCTTGCCGTCGGTCAGGCGCAGCACTTCCGTCGCGAAGTCGGTTTCGTCGTAGGCGATCGCGTGATCACAACCGAACTCGCGCAGGCGGGGCCGGACCTTGCCCGGACAGGTCGCGATCACCGTCGCGCCGGCCGCCTTCGCGAGCTGGATCGCCGCGAGGCCCACGCCGCCGCCACCGCCCTGCACGAACACGGTCTCGCCGGCTTTCAGCCCGCCGGCTTCGAACAGCGCCTCGTCGGCGGTGCCGAAGGTGACCGGCATCGTGGCCGCCACTTTCATGTCGAGTCCGTCGGAAACCGCAAAGGCATGGTGTGCCGGCACGCAGAACTTCTCGGCGTGTGAGCCGAAAAAACCGAAGCCGACCACGCGCTGGCCGACCTTCAATCCATGGACGCTGGCGCCCACGACTGCGACACGGCCGCCTGCCTGGTAGCCGATGATGTGCGGGAACTTCGCCACCGGCAGCATGCTCCGGTTGAGCAGATCGCCGCCTTCGATGCTGATCGCCTCGACATCGATCAGCACATCTTCCGGCCCGGGCACCGGATCGGGCGCGTCCTCATAACGCAGGACCTCCGGGCCGCCCTGCTGGTGGATGACTGCCGCTTTCATCAGTCGACCGCCTTGCCGGTGGTGTAGTCCCAGCGCTTGCCCTTGAAGAACGCCTCGACCGGATCGAACCAGACGCCCTCGCTCATCGCCTCCACGACTGCGACGGCCTCGACGGCCTCGCCTTCGGTGAGGCTCCTCTCCCAGAGGGCGCGCAGGCACTCCTTGTGCCAGCGCAGCGACACCGGTGCGCAGCTCTTCAGCCGGTCCGTGACTTTCCTGACGTGCGCGTCGAGCGCTGCGCGATCCGGCAGCGCGCGCGTCACGAGGTTCCATGCCTCGGCCGTCGTGCCGTCGATCTCCTCACCCAGCAGCAGGAATTCCTGCGCCTTGCGTTTTGGGATGTAACGACCCGACCACTGCGTGCCACCCCAGCCCGCGACCAGGCCCAGCGTGACCTCGGGGAAGCTGAAGCGCGCGGCCTGCGTCGTGTACAGCAGGTCGCAGCGCGACAGCAGCTCGAGGCCGCCACCCAGCGCCCCGCCCGCAGCCACCCCGATGATCGGTACGTCGATGGAGGCGATGTTGCGCCCGAGTCCGTGGCCCAGGTCGATGATGCGGCGATAGTCCGCGCGCCCGAGCGTGCGAAAGTCCGCTGCCATCTCGCCCAGCATGACGGCGCCGTTGTGAAAGCCGTCGCCCGCCGCATCGATGACGACGCAGCGGATGGACTTGTCCGACCGCACGCGGTCCATCGCCTCGCCGAGTTCGGCGAGCACCGACATGCTGATGCCCTGCCGCGTCTCGATGTTGACCTTCGTCAACCGCAGGATGCCGTCCTCGAGACTCGCGGCGATGTGCGTCATCGTCATGCTCATTCCCCCACTCCATCAGCCTCGACGCACGCGTCAGGCGTGAAAGTCCCCTCGCGACACTTGACACGAGGGGGCCATGTCAGAAGTCGTAGCTGACCGTGAGCCCGTAGGTCACCGGCCGCTGCGCGCCATCTCACGACCTGATCCTGACCCGCGACCACGTTGGTCCAGTAGTGCTCGTCGGTCAGGTTCTTTGCCCAGATCGTCGCCCGCCACCCCCGAGTCCGACTTGACGCCTACCTGTGCGTCGAGGGTCGTGTAGCTCTTCATCTCGAAGCCATTCGCGAAGCCGATGCCGCCGCCGATCACGGCGTAGGTCGAGCTGCGGTGATTCATCTGCGCGCCGACGAAGCCGCTCAACGTTCCGCTGACCGGGAACTCGTAGCGGGCATTCGCGCCCGTCTGCCACTTCGGCGTGAACGGGATGACGCTGCCCTCGAAGTCGGCGACGACGCCACCGGCGTTGATGCCGGAGTACTCGTCGATCTTCGAGTCCAGGTACGTGACCGCGACGCCCAGGCTCAGCCCATTCGCCGGTGACGCCTGGATCTCGAGCTCGCCGCCCTGGATATGCGACTTCGGCACATTGTTGAGCGCGTCGATGATGCCGAAGATCGGGTTGATGTCCTTGGTACGCAGCTGCTTGTTCTTGTAGTCCAGGTAGAACAGCGCACCGTTGACCCGCACACGGCCGTCCGCGAGCTGCGCCTTGAATCCCGCCTCGTACGACAGGATCGACTCCTCCACGACCGGGCGGAACTGAAAGTTGATCGCCGCATTGATGTTGCCGAAGCCGCCGGCCTTGTAGCCTTTGGACAGGTTGCCGTAGAGCAGCAGATCCTCGGTCGGCTTGAAGTCGACACCGACGCGCCAGGAGAGGTTGTCTTCGTTGATCGAGCTGGTGAACAGGCCCGGCTCGTAGGGTCGGACCGGATTCGCCATCGGATTGCGCGGATCCGGGTCGTTCAGGTTGAAGCAACCGCCGGCCGGGATGTCCGCATAGGTGTTGCCTGGCGCGAACAGATCGGCCAGCAGATCGAACAGGCGATTGACGCCGCCCACTGGAAAGTTGCGGCGTGCCGGGCCGCCATCCGGCGTCAGGCTGCCGTCGATGTTGCAGATGTCCGCGGTGCGCTTGGCCTTGGTGTAGCGAACGCCGGCCTTCGCCGTGAAGCGATCGTTGATCGCCCAGTCGACATTGCCGAATACCGCGTAATTGCGCATCTTCTGGTCGCTGAAGTTCTCGCTCGACTCGATCTGGAACGGCGGGACCTGGTTGTTGCCGCCCGAGCCGTCGCCGTAGATGATGTTCTCGCGATAGTAGACCTTGTCGCGGCTGAAGTTGGCGCCGAGGATCCAGCGCACGGCGCCTTCGCCGGTGTTGGCAATGCGCAGCTCCTGCGCGAACGCCTTCACGTCGCCCGTGAAATAGCGCAGGTCGATACCCTCGAAATCTATGCCGTCCTGGTCGAGTGCGCCTTCCTGGTCGAAATCGACATAGGAGGTGATCGAAGTCACCGCGACGCCGGGCGTGAACTCCCAGTCGGCGCGCAGCGCACCCTGCTTGAACTTCAGGTCGCGGAACATGCCATTGTCGGCGCTCCAGTCGGCGGCACGCGGCGATTCGGGTGACAGCGGGTAATTGCGCACTTCCGGCGCGACGTTGGTGATCGCCTGCTGGTTGAAGCTCGAGTACTGGGTCGCGAGCGGATCGTCCTGGTCGCGCCAGGCATTGAGGTTCACCGACACCTTCAGCGTCTCGCTCGCATCCCAGTCGACCAGCAGACGTCCGGCGAGGTTCTTCGCCTTGCCGTTCTCGTCGTCGCGCGTATAGCTCTTCTGCCAGTTGCCGCTGCGCTGGCCGCGCACCGCGAGGCGCGCACGCACGTTCTCGGACAGCGGCCCGCTGACGTAGGCGTTGCCGATGAAATCGTTGAAGCGGCCGAAGCTGGCCTCGATGCCGGCCGACAGTTCGTCGGTCGGCTTGCGTGCGATGTAGTTGATCGCGCCGCCGGTCGAGTTCTGGCCGAACAGCGTGCCCTGCGGCCCCTTCAGCACTTCGATCTGCGCCAGATCGAATGCAGTCAGATTGGTCAGCACCGGGAACGGCAGCGGCACCTGGTCGAGATAGACGCTGGTCGTCGGATACGAGCCCAGCGAGGTGTCGTAGAAGCCCACACCCCGCAGGTTGTAGACCGGCGTGTTGTTGGCGCTGTTGACGTAGGACAGGCCGGGCACGCTCGCGGCGATGTCGGACAGCGACTGGATGTTGCGCTCCGTGAGCGCATCCGAGCTGATCGCCGAGATCGTCAGGCCGACCTTGTTGATGTTCTCCTCGCGCTTCTGCGCGGTGACGATGATCTCCGGCAATCCGCTCGTCGCGTCGACGGTCGCGGCCGGGCCCGAAGATGCCTGTTGCGCCAGCGCAGGCACACCGAGGAATGGCAGCAGCACGCATCCGGGCAGCGAAGTGCGGACGGCTCTCTTGATGGACATGTTCCCCCTCCAGATGGGCGTTGCAGCCCGGATAGCTGATGACTGTTGAAAGCGTTCAGAGCTTGCTGGCGCGGTCGAACAGGATGCCCAGCAGCACCGGCATGCCCTCACCCCACGCGGCATAGCGTGGATCCTGGGTCCTGCCCGACTCGTACAGCCAGATGCCCCAGGTGTTGATGGACGCGATCTTCGCGAACGCGAGCACCTTGTAGTGTTCTATGCCCGCGGCCGAACGCCCGGTGCGCTCCTCCCACCGCTCGATCATCGCGGGCGGCTGGCGCCAGCCCGGCAAGTCGAGGCCGGCCGATGCGAGTGGCTGGTTGTAGAGGCAGAGCATCCAGCCCAGGTCGTGCAGGGGCTCGCCGGTCTGCGACATCTCCCAGTCGAGCGCGGCGACCAGCGTTCCGTCGCGGCGCCACATCATGTTGCCGATCTTCGGATCGCCATGGACCGGCGTGGGCGCACCCGAGGTCGGCAAAGGGTTCTTCACGAAGTTCTCGAGCAACGCGATCAGATCCTTGTTGGCGGTCGGCACCTGCGCCATCTTCAGACAGGTTTCTGCGTATTCCTTCGTGCTGGCGTGCGCGGCCGGCATCGCAGTGGCGGGATTGAGGTGCAGCGCGGCGATCGCATCGATCCACTGCATGCTCATCCACTGCCGCTGCGACTCGGGCGCATCCAGCAGCCACTGCGGCGGCGCGTACTCGTACTCCTCGCCGGCGAGCGCCTCCATGATGAAGAACGGATCGCCGAGCACCGACGGGTCCTCGCAGAGCTCGAACACCTTCGGCACCGGCGGATGCGACTTCATCCGGCCGACCGCATCCAGCACGCGATGCTGCTTGCCCATGTCGTAAGGCGGCAGCAGGCCACCCGTGGACGGGGGCATGCGCAGCACGCGGTCCAGTCCCTCGATGTAGAAGGTCTCGTTGGAGTGCCCTGCGGAGAGGACCCTGAGGCCGGTCACGCGACGGCCGTCCGGCAGCCACGCCTTCAGACGGGCGGTGAGTTCCCCGAGATCACGCTTGATGTGCCCGTGCTTGCCCATGCCGTATCCCCCGGTTGACCGCGCCACCGACGACTCGTCCCGCCCGTGGACCGGCGATTTCGTCCAACGATCCCGCCGAACGTCCTTGACCATCGAAACCCGCGCGGAATGCGCCGCGCCCAGACAAGCGCACGCCCGCAGATCGTTTGCAAACCATTGTTCCTGCGTCAATTTCGACGAACGTCCACTCTCGGCACGGGCATCTGTGGCGTATGAAACCCCGTTCGTCGGAACTTGAATATCGACGGATTCCCGTCAAGGGGGGCGGCCGCGGCGGCCTCCGGAATCTTTACAAGTCGCGTCCGATCAAGCATCTTCCGCAGCGTCCGTCGAGGCCGGCCGCGTGCACCGCCGCAGGGAATCGCTGCTGGAGACGACTGAAGGACCGCGACTCGAGACGCGACGCCGCCTGAGGCAGTGGAGTCGCGGGACTGAGGGGGACCGAAACATGCTGCTCCGGCAGGACGTGACCGAATATGCGCGCAGCATCGCGCGCGACTGCGACATCGACAGCACCGTCGTCTTCATCAGCGACAAGACGACGCCGCTCACGCAGCTCTTCTACCTCGGCAACTTCGGCGTCTCGGAAGAGGTGCTGAGCCGCTACCGGCGCTTCGGCATCTGCGATGCCGATCCGTTCACCGACGTGCATACGCATGAGAGCCACACCAGCTCAGGCTTCCGCGCCGTCGACGATCCGGTGATCGCACGCTGCGGATCGCGCGCGGGGAGTTACTGGGACTTCGTCTCACAGCACGATGTCGATGTCGTCGGGGCCTCCACGCTGCGCCTGCAGCCGCGACTGTACCTCGCAATCGGCGTGCATCGCCTGAAGGCGACTGCGCATCGTGGTGTGGTGCCGGTGGAGCGCCTGTCGCACAGCATCGAGGTGCTGCAGAACAAGATCGCCGCAAACCTGCTGGCGCTGCTGCTCGACGGCGGCAAGGGCTATCGCACGCTGCTCGAGGTCGTGAGTTCGAGACCCGAGCCCACCGCCGACGTGCTCGGCCGGCTCTCGGCGCGCGAGACGCAGGTGGCGCGACTCGTCTGCGAAGGCAGGCAGAACAAGGAAATCGCCTGGATCGCGAGCCTCTCGGAGTACACGGTCGAGAACCACCTGCGCCGGATCTACCAGAAGCTCGGCATCCGCAACCGCGCGGCGCTGGTAGCGCGCATGAGCACCGCGTTGTCCTGAGCGCCGGTTGGCGCGCTCCGGCCTCTGTCCCCCTCCCGCATCGCGGCTGCCGCGTGCGGTTCCCGGCGGAGCCGAATGCTGGGTCAACGGTCGCGTGGTCGCCAGGGACGGGATTCCGTCCCTTGGCCACCCGGGCACGGCATCGTCAACTGCCACATCGCGGCGAACACGTCGGAGGAATTCCACGATGAAGGTCCTCGTCATGGGAGGCAACCGCTACATCGGACTGCAGCTGGTACACGAGCTGGTGCAGCAGGGCCACGAGGTCACGGTGCTCAACAGCCACGAGGCGCCGCTGCCCACCGGCGTGCGGCGGCTGCACGGCAATCGCCACGAGCCGGGTGTGCTCGCGAAGCTGCTGCTGCCGCTCCGCGACGAATTCGATGCCGTGTTCGACAACACCTCCTACGCGCCCGGGCACCTCGAACCGCTGATCGAGATCTTCCGCGGCCGTGTGCGGCATTTCGTGTTCACGAGCTCGATCGCGGTGTACGAGATGGCCGCCGCGCAGCCGATCGACGAGACGGGTGTCGTCGGCCGGGACGCCGCCACTGCGCTCTATGGTGCCTATGCCGCCGGCAAGGTGCATTGCGAGGAACTGCTGGCGCGTGAGTTCGCCGCGAACGGCCTGCCCTGCACCAGCCTGAGAGTCACCCACACCCTGGGGCCCATGAGCCCCGCGGTGTCGCGCGAGCCCGGCACGTTCATGCGCCTGGAACAGGGTCGGCCGCTGCTGATCGCCGGCAGGACCGAAGCGATCGTGCACTTCATACACACCCGCGACGTCGCGCGCGCGCTGTGCGCCGTGCTCGGCAAATCCGCAGCGGCCGGCCAGATCTACAACATCGCGGGCAGCCAGTTCTGCAGCATCGTGAACTACATGCGCCTGATGGCTGAGGCCGTCGGCGTCGAACCGAACATCATCACGATGCCGAACGACCTGCCCGCACACATGCGCTCGCCCATCGTCCACTGGCTGGAGGCGACGCGCGGCAGCATGATCTTCTCGATCGACAAGGCGCGCCGGGAACTGGGCTGGGAACCAGAGCTCTCGCTCGCCGCGGGTCTCGCCGACTCCTACCGCTGGTTCCGTGAGGACGGCCGCGAGCGCTACCAGTACGACTTCTCCCAGGACGACGAGATCCTCGCCGAGATCGAGCGGCGCGGCGGTGTCGGGGCCGACGAAGGTCCGGCGCGCACCGTGCACCGAGAACAGCTCTCCACGCTCAAGAACATGTGAGGCTCCGGGCCGTGCTCCTCTACGATCACCCGCTCTCGCCCTATGCGCAGAAGGTGCGCATCATGCTGCGCGAGAAGGGCCTGCCTTTTGAAACGCGCATTCCCGACGGGCTCGGCTCGGGCACGGACAGCGGCTACTCGGTGCAGAACCCGCGCCTCGAAGTGCCGGCACTCACCTGCGACGAGGGCACGCTGTTCGACTCGACGGTGATCCTCGAATACCTCGAGGACCGCTATCCGATCCCACCGCTCAGGCCCGCCGCACCACTCGCGCGTGCACGTTGCCGCGAGATCGAGGAGGTCTGCGACACGCACTACGAGGCCATCAACTGGGGGCTCGGCGAGATCCGCTTCTTCGGCCGCGGTGGCGACCAGGCGGAACAGCTGCGCTGCGTCGCAGGCATGGAGACCGCGGTGCTGCAGTCGTGGCTCGAGTCGCATCTCTCAGACAGCGGCTGGCTGTCGGGCGACGCTTACGGCTGGGCCGACCTCGTCGCGGGGCCCTTCGTCACGATGTCCGGGATCTTCGGCTTGCCGGCGGCGGCGGGCTCGAAGCTCGGTGCCTGGGTCGAGCGCGTCCTGCAGCGTCCGGCCGTCGCCGCCACGATCGGCGAAGCCGCCGCGTCGGTCGCCGGCATGGCGCATTACTCGGGACTGCTGGACGCGGGCGGCTTCCGGCGCCAGTTCCGCGATCACCGCCTCGAATGGATGATCCGTGCAGGCGGGCTCGGTGTCGTCTCCGACGGGCTCGCGCGCGACAACATCCGCTTCACGGACCTGTCGCGCTTCCGGCGCTGACATCAGGACGCCGGCGCCCGCGGCGGCGGCTCTGGACAGGCGCGCAGGCGGCGAGGTGCGCCGCGTACCGACGCCGCGCCACAGCCTCAGGTCGGATCGAGGAATCCCTTCAGCCCGTAGCGCTGATGCGGGCCCACGATGTACTGCTCGAGCGCGCCGACCCCGACCTGGTCGCCGCAGCGCGCACGCACGACCTGCTGCATGTGCATGAACTGCGGCAGGTTCACGTCGATCTCGTTGATGTTCCACTGCTCGAGTGCGTGGGCTTCCTCGCCTTTATAGAAGCCGTGGCCCCACACCGGGTGGTTATAGCCCGTGCCATACATGTGATAGCGCAACAGCGGCTCGAGGATGAAGGTTTCCTTGCGGCCGTCCTTGTAGATCGTGTCGATCTCGGCGTGCTCGATGATACGCGAGCCCTTGCGGAACCTGAGCCGGTGCGGCCCGCAGATCACCTCGGAGACTTCCGACTCGTCGAGCACGTTGAAGTCGGTCCTGATCGGATGGGTCTTGAAGACCTGCGCGAATTCCTTCCAGCGCCTGCCGTCGCCGTACTCGTGCTGGCCCCAGTGCGTGCAGCGGTCGGCCCAGTGCAGCGGTGCCCACAGCCAGAAGAACTGCTCGGGGATCTCGCGCGAGATGCCCGCCTCGGGCTCGCCGGTCCAGCGCCAGCCCCAGGAGCGGTCCTTGGTACCGTAGGTCGTCGCCGCGTTGACCTCCTGGCGCCGGCCCTTGACCGTGACGTGGCCTTCCCAGCGGCCGAACTGCGAGAAGCGCTTCATCTGCGCGACGGTACGCACGCCCTGCTTCATGTGATCCGCGGGCTCCTCGTGCGCGACGGTGTTCGCGTGGAACAGCAGGTCGCAGCTGAAGCCGGTGTCGTTCGGCTCGACGACCACGCGCACGGTGCGCATGGGGTCCACGATCTCGTGGCGCAGCGGGCCCGCGTACATCTCGGTGCGGTCGCCGCGCAGGCGGCGCGACGCGCGGAAGCTGTCCTGCGTGCCGTCCCTGCGGACGATCGACACCGCGCCGTCCATGACCTCGCGGTTCGGGTACATGGCGAAGGCGACCCCGATGTAGAACTCGCCGTCGAAGTCGTAGCCGTTGTACCAGTAGCGGCCGTAGGCGTTGCGGTCGCTGGTCGCGAGGTAGGCCAGCGGCTCGGCGGTCTGGTGGACGGGATAGTCGTCGAACTTGATCAGCATCTGCTTCCCCCGGGGAATACCTGTTGACGTGCCGGCGAGCACGCTCACGCACCGACAGCACCGGCCGCGACGGCCGCTTCGCACCGGGCCGTTTCGCACTCGAACTCAAAGGCCACGGCGACGCTACCACAATGGACGGAAACCCGTCCGTTGGCACCGGCGTCGCGCGCGCGCTAGGTTCCCCCACAGTCAGAGGGTGCCGCCGGATCGCCGCGGCAGGAGCAGGAATCCATGCAAGGTCGGGTCGCGCTCGTCACCGGCGCGCTGTCGGGGATCGGCCGGGCGGCAGCCGTCGAGTTCGCACGGCGCGGCGCCCGCGTGGTGGTGTCCGGCCGGAACGCCGACGTCGGCAACGCTCTCGTCGCCGAACTGCGGGCCGCGGGCGCCGAAGCCGTCTACCAGAACTGCGATGTCCGCTCCGAGGAGCAGATCGATGCGCTGGTCGCGCTCGCCCTCGCCCGTTTCGGCCGCCTCGACATCGCCGTCAACAACGCCGGTGCCGACGGCGCCTCGCTGCCGCTCACCGAACACACTCCGGAAACCTACGCCGAGACCTTCGACATCAACGTGCGTGGTGTGCTGCTGTCCATGAAGCACGAGATGCGCGCCATGGCGAAGACGGGCGGCGGCAGCATCGTCAACGTCTCCTCGACCATGGCATTCCGCGGCCGGCCCAACCTTGGCCTCTACTGCGCGAGCAAGCACGCCGTCGAAGGCCTGACCAAGGTCGGCGCCATCGAGGGCGCGGCCCTGGGCATCCGCGTCAACGGCATCGCGCCCGGGCAGATCGACACGCCGATGCTCGACCGCATCGCGACCAGGGTCGGCGGCAAGGCGCACATCGCCGCCGGACCGCCGATGAAGCGCCTGGGGAGACCCGAGGAAGCGGCTGATCTCATCGCCTACCTCGCCTCCGATGCGGCGTCCTATGTCACCGGACAGACCGTCGCCATCGACGGCGGGAGACTGACGCAATGACGGCGCCGACACTCCTGCTCCCGGGCAGGACCGCCTTCGTCACGGGCGGCGGCAGCGGCATCGGCCGCGCCACCGCGCGCGCCTTCGCGCGCGAGGGCGCCCGCGTGCTGGTCGCGGACCTCGCCGGCGCCGAAGAAGCCGTTCAGATCATCAGCGAAGAAGGCGGCGAAGCCTGTGCGGTCGTGCTCGACATCACCGATGCGAAAGCCGTGGATTCCGCCGTCGACGGGCTCGTCGCCCGCTGGGGACGGCTCGACATCGCGTTCAACAATGCCGGCATCAACATCGAGAACAAGCTCGATCACTGGGAACGCATGGACCTGTTCGACCGCACGATGGAGGTCAACGTGCGCGGAGTGATGCTCTGCATGGTCGCCGAACTGCGGCACATGTACCGGCAGAAGAGCGGCAGCATCATCAACACGGCCTCGACCGCCGGGTTCTCAGGCATCGCGGGCCCCGGTTATGTCGCCAGCAAGCATGCCGTCATCGGCCTCACGCGCTCGGCCGCGCTGCGCTACGCCGAGGACGGCATCCGCATCAACGCACTCTGCCCCGGCGCCACCTTCGGCGGCATGATGAGCAAGCGCCACAACCCCGAGTCCCTCGCGGCGAAGGCGCGCGCGCACCCGATGAACCGCATCGCCGAACCCGGGGAGATGGCCGAGGCGGTCGTGTTCATGGCGAGCGACCGCGCGAGCTACATGACCGGCCACCCACTCGCCATCGACGGGGGATTCCTCGCGACGTGAGGGCCGCCAGCCGTGGCCGCCGACCGGATCGGCACGCAGGCCCTTGCCATTGATCGACAGGAACGGGCCGATGGCCAGACGGGTCGCTCGATAGAGTTCGAGTGTGATCCGCCGAGGTCCACTCCGCTGCAGAACACCCCGGGGCACGAAATCCGGGATGCTCCCGACCTCCGGTTCGCGATATCTTCATCGTCTCGGACAGCGCGCCCGGTGATGCTCCGCAGGCAAACCCGCACGCCCTCGTTTCGTCACGAGCGACCGCCCTCCCCGCCGATTCACCGAGTCTGGCCACCGATGCGCTACGTTTACATCAAGAATGGCGACGCGGTAGCTCAGACCCGACGTATCGTGGCCGCTGGTCGGCACCACCGGCACTCCGGTCCGGATGCCTACATCGGCAGCTTTCTGGCGGCCCACGTGCTCGATGAAGTTGCGGTCTTGTGCCGATCTGCACCCCGGGACCGATTCGCTGCCGATCGCGTGGTCGCCGAAAGCTGTCCGAGTCCCTCGTGGGCGGGACGGTTTCCGGGGCGCATCATTGCGGCGCTTCACCTGGCCGCACGGACCCTGTCGCTGCGGCCCGACCGCATCCTTTGCAGCTGCGACCGCGAAGCACTGTGGGTGTCAGTCATCGTTGCGAGACTCCGGCGAACTCCCATCGTCGCTTCCCGCCATGCCGGCATGCCGTCGCGACGAGGCCTGCGGCGACTCTCATGGCGGCTCGAGGCATTCTTCCTCCGGCGCTGCAACGGAGTGATCTGTCATGGACCCTATCTGATCGACAGCGTGCGGCAGGCCGGGGTCGATACGCGACGCATCGCCGGGTTCGGCGTCGACATGGGCGACTTTGCCGCCGTCGCCACCCGTTCCGGTCCCGTGGTGCCGGCGCTCCTGGCATCGTTCTGCGGGCGTTTCGCGTCGCGGGTGATGTTCGTCGGGCGCATGCTGGACAACAAGGGAGTCATGGATCTGCTGCTGGCCTGCTCCAGACTCGACCGTTCGTACTCCGATCGCGTCGGCCTGGTCTACGTGGGAGATGGCGAGCACGTCGCTCGACTGCGCGCATTGGCCGCCTCGCTGGGAATGACCGATCGAGTGTTGATACTCGGGCCAGTCCCGCATCATGACCTCCCAGCGGTGATGAGACTCGCCACCATCATTGCCACACCCACCCGCCCTTCCATACACGAAGGCTGGTGCAAAGTCGTGATGGAGGCCTTTGTCGTTGGCGTTCCCGTGGTCGCGCCCGCCTTTGCAGCGTTCCCGTACACCGTGAGTCACGAGCACAACGGCCTGCTGTTCGAGCCCGGTAACATCGACGCCCTCGCCAACGCCATCGACCGCGTTCTCGCCGACGGAGAATTGCTGAGACATCTCCGGCAAGGCGCGCGATCGAGCGGCGAGCGACACCTCGCAACACAGCTATGCCCCTTCGTGGCGGCCGTCGATGCGGCATTCGCCTGAGATCGGACACCGGAATGGGCAACCAGCACCGTGAATCCCCGCGGGAGCACCCGGGAATCAACGTTCCCTGCGACCGGGGGAGACCGCGTATCGCCCGGCTCGTCTCTCGTCACCCTGTTCGATGCCCGTCACCAGCTGTTGCCACTGGCCTTCGCCGACGGCGCACAGGTGCCGGTAATGCTCCACCACGGCTCGCTCGCGTTCATCGCGCGGCAGGTTCCGGCACGCATGCATGACCGCGGCGGCCGCGGCATCGACAAACCGGGCTTCCTCGAGCGCCTGCACGGCCACCCCGTCGGCGAGCGCCGATGCGATACAGCCGCGCCGGGTCGTCACGACCGGCACGCCGCGGGCGAGCGCCTCGAGAATCACGAGCGGCTCCGACTCGTGCAGATAGACCGTCGGGAAGACCAGCAGATCGATGGCCTCGTAGAACGCGGCCCGCTGCTCGCCGTGGACGGCACCCAGCCATTCGACGCCCGTCATGCGGCGCAATCGATTCCGGAGGGCCCGCTCCAGCTGCGCGTCGGGCGGCTCCACAGGGCCGGCGATGAGCGCTGTCACCGGGCAGCCGTCGCGCTGCGCGCACTCCACCACATCGAGGAACGTCCAGAGTCCCTTGTCGGCACAGAGATTGGCGATGAAGCCCAGGCGGCACGTCGCCGACGCCGGCGCCACACCACCCGTCACGCGCGCCCCGTCGACCGGCCCGCCTGAAGAGTCCATCAACGCTGCATTCGACAGCACGAACACGCTGTCCGGGCGCAGTTTCCAGGCGCCGCAGAGCGCCGTCTTCATGGCGTCGCAGAGCACGATGTGCCGGCATCGCCGCAACATCGGCCGGCAGGCGCCCAGCAGTCCCTGACGGGTACGTCCGTCGAACACCGCAAAGCTGTGGTGGGTGACGTAGACGACCCGTCGCTGCGAGAGCGCAATCGCGATGGCGAACAGGTCGAATGTCTTCGCGAAGCCCGCGGACATCGCCACCACGACGGCCTGCGGCCGACGAGTCAGCAGACCCAGCGCGTACCGGGCGAGCGTCCCGAATGACGCGAGTACCCGCAGCAGCACGTCAAGCCCCGCGACGCCGCTGCGCGGTCGCGCGGCGATGTCGAAACGGCGCACGTCGAACCGCGTGCCGAGCCGGGTCGCCAGACGCGCAGTGGCGACAGCCATGCCGTGCACCGGGGGCGGGAACGGCCCTGTCACGAACACCTCGGCCTGCCGGTGCAGATCGACGCCCGCGGAGCGAGGCATCACATCAGCCCGTCGAACTGCGCCGCCCGATCCCCGAGCGGCTTGCGGTTGATGGCGTGGACGGCCCGCAGCAATCGTCGCGCGGCCGCGCGAAATCGCGGATCGTCATTGAGCGCGGTCACGTACGACGCCCGTGCCGTGCCATGGTCCCAGCTCAGGACCCGGACATCCGGGTACCGCTCCGGATGGTTGCGGTACATGCGCTCGAAGCGCGTGCCAGGGACCGGTTTGAAGCGGCACAGATTGATGCGGTCCAGGTGATCATGATTCCGCTCCAGGAAACGCGTGCTCAGATCGACATCGGCCGCCGTCTCGCCCGGATAGCCGAGAATCATCGTGGCACGCACGCTGATGCCCGCTGCGCTCGCATCGCGCGCAAACGCTTCATTGCGTTCCACGGTGCAGTTCTTCGCCATACGCCGCAGGACCTGCTGGCTGCCCGACTCGAGGCCGAAACTGATGCGCATCATACCGGCGGCACGTGCCCGCTCGAGTGTGTCGCGATGCAGTCCGTTGTCGCGGTTGCCGTCGACATGCACGGTACCGATCCAGCGCGCGCCCGGCACACCCTGCTGGATCCCGTCGACGATGCCTCGCCACAGCACGAGATCGGAATTGAGCTTGATGTCGAGAAAGATGAAATCCCGTGTCTCGTAGCGGCGGGCCTGTGTTGCCAGTTCATCGAGGACCCGCTCGACGGACCGGGTCCGGAATCCTCGCCCATTCGCGGTCCTGACGTCACTGCAGAACGTACAGCGGCCCCAGCCACAACCCCGACTGGCCATCAGCGGCACGATCCTGTGCGGATAGCGATCCCAGGGGAAGTCGCTGAAATCCGGAATGATCAGGCTGTCCAGCGCCGGGATCGGCTCCAGCGGCTGTCCGCCACCCGGCGTGCGGACGACGTTCGACCGTGTGAACACCCCGGAGAACTGATCGACGGGCAACTGCCGCCGCAGGGCATCGACGAGCGTAACGATCGAATCTTCCGCCTCGCCGGCGAACACCGCGGTGATGCCCGGGATGCGGCTCCACTCAGCGGCAACGCCCGGCATGTTGAACGCCGGACCGCCCAGCAACACAGGCAAGTCAAGGCCCGCCGCGACCTGTGCGATGTACGCGACGCGCTGGTGGTGCGTCAGATAGGCCGACAACAGGATCACGTCGGCTCGACTGCCGGTGATCCACCCTTCGAGCAGCCTCTGCATGGATGGGGTCAGGCGCTCCTGCCAGGCCGCATAGGCATCGTGCAGACGGTCCTGGTGCTTCGTGAAGGGCGCCGGCGGCGCCATGTAGAACCGGCGCTTCAGGTGATCGAGCCACCCCTCGCGATGCTCGCGCATCACGCCGCTCACACCGTGGGCGAGCGGCGCCAGCAGTTCCACCTCGAAACCCGCGGCACGAAGCGGTGCGACGAGATACCCGATCGCGAGTGTTGGATAGCGTGCGTAGTTGTTGAGGTCGACGATCAGTACTTTGCCGCGCGACACGGTGGCAATCCTTGGCTCTGCGGCAGCGCGCCTGCATCGAGTCCTCGATACCGCAACAACTGCGTCAGACTCTCCTGATGCTGTTCGAGTGCCATGCGCACCGCAGACCGTGGCCGCGAGCATCCAGCGGCCGAAGGACAGAATACGTCATCGACGCGTGCGACTGCCCCGGAAAAGCACGTGCCCGATCGACGCGCAGCGCCGCTCGGTGCCCCGGCACGGGATTACGTCAAGTCAACGGATGAACGCCTCCGCGCCGCCACCGACCGCGCAGCCGAGATCAGCGACTCACGCGGAATCACCGTCGAACTGGCTCGCCCACCGGGGAGTTCGCCCCGGGTACTGCTGCATCATTTCCCGGTCCGTGGCCGGCTGTGCCGTCTTCCGGCCGACGAAGTAGCTGCCGAGGGCCGCGTCCCACGAGCCCGGCCGCCGGATCAGCACGTAGTCGAAGTACTTCAACCAGAAGAACGCGAACCGGCACGCGACCTTGGCAGCCGCACGCCCAGCTGCGGCGCGCCACCGCCTGCGCCCGTGCGCTCGGAACACCCGGAACACTGAATGAACTCCGGGTCTCGTCGAGCAGGAAGGGCACGCTGCGCGCGACGGGGAATGCCTTCGCGCACGAGAGGCAGGTCGACGCGGAATCCGTGTGCCTCAGCGCGCCCTGGCAGGACGGGCAGCGCAGCAGATTCCTTACCCGCTCCGAGAGCGGGTTGCCGATGTCGCCGTCGACGGTGTCCATGGCGGCCCTCCCTGTCGCCGCTGACGCAGTCCTGATCCGACGCATCCGCACCTGCGGGCGAAAGCACTCCCGCGCTACACGCCCGCCTTGCCGAGCAGGTCGATGAACTGGCGGAGCGCGGCAGCGAGCGTCGGATGCTCGGCCTCGAAACCGACGGCCGCAGACTCCAGCCGGTGCGCATGAGGGGAAGCGGCGCCGGACGGCGCGTCGAGGTGGCGGGCATCGTCGACGACCTCGCGCAGGAGTCGACGCGTCGCCTCGTCGAGCTGCGGAGCGCGGCTCAGTTCGTCGTGCAGCTGCCCGAGTGCCTTGCGCAGTTGTTCCGCATTCATCGCCGCGTTTCCCATGCACGCGCCGGACCGCGGCGCTCGCCTTGCAGATTAGCGCCTTTCGAGCCTGCGTACAGTCCGGAGAACCCGCCGGAAAGCCACCGCCGCGGAACCGCAGCGGTGGCTCCCGGATCGCGGCACGGATCAGGTCGCGGCGGTACCGCCCGGGGCTGTCCCGCCACCCGCGGCCGGCTCGGTCTCCGCCGTCGCAACGGGAACCGCGACGTGAGGTGCAGCAGGTGCCGCAACCGGTGCGGCCGCTGCGCGACGGGCGGCCGGCTTGCGCGTGGCGACCTTCTTCTTCACCGGCGCCGGCTTGCGCTTCGCAACCGCGCGCTTTGCCGCCTTGCGCGGTGCCGCACGCCGTGCAGCCTTCTTCGCAACCTTCTTCACGGCCTTTTTCGCCGCCTTCTTCGCGGCCTTCCTGCGCGGTGCCGCCTTCGGTGCTGCCCGTCCCTTGCGGGCCTTGCGGCCGCCGGCACTGGCGCGTTTCGCCTTCTTCTTCGCCATGAACATCCCCCCTGAAGCCC
Organism: Steroidobacteraceae bacterium; assembly: GCA_046352935.1. GTDB lineage: Bacteria > Pseudomonadota > Gammaproteobacteria > Steroidobacterales > Steroidobacteraceae > CAYWMY01. Next base: position 21,463 of record JAXMGR010000026.1, on the reverse strand, counting down.
CAGCCTCGGAACGCCGACGCTACTGCCGCCGCGCCGAGGCCGTCAAGCCGCGCGACGAATCATTCGTGCAGCGACTGCTCCAGCGCGTCGACGTCATCCAGCAGGCGCGCGAAGCGCCGGCCGAAAGGGGTGAGCTCGTACTCCACGCGCGGCGGGACCTCCGCATAGACCTGCCGCGACAGGATGCCGAAGCGGGTCAGCTTGCGCAGGCGCTCGTTCAGGACCTTGGTGGACAGGCCGCGGATGCTCTTCTGCATGGCCCCGGGGCGAACGATGCCGCGGTTCACGAGATCGAGCACGCACAGCGACCACTTGCAGCCGACGATGTCCTCCACCATGCGCGCGACCCGCGGCGGCTCGGCGGCTGTGCGTTTTTTGTTTGCCTGTCGAATCATGGATTTACACCATTAAGTACCCAGGCCACCGCCCGGTACCTGCTGGGCGGCGACCTGCCGCCAGCCTAGATTCTGTCGCGATTCCGCCGCTCTTGACAGAGGAGACAACCGCGATGAACACCCTGCGCACCACCGCCCTGGCCCTCGGCGTCGCCGCAATCTGGGCATCGGCGACCACTCTGGCCGGTGAAACCACGAAGCCCGTTCCCTATCCCGAGGGCTACCGGGCCTGGCAGCACGTCAAGAGCATGCAGATCGAAGCCGGCCATCCGCTCGCCGGACTCGTCGAAGGGCTGCACCACATCTATGCGAACCCGAAGGCCATGGCCGGATACACCCGCGGCCGTTTCGCCGATGGCGCGGTCATCGTGTTCGACCTGCTCGAGCCCGTGCGCGGCGACAGGGCAGTGACCGAGGGGGCGCGCAAGGCGGTCATCGTCATGCACAAGGACCGCAGGCGGTATGCAGCGACGGGTGGCTGGGGCTTCGAGGTGTTCGGTGGCGACAGCCGCACGGACCGCAAGGTCGGCGACCAGGCCGCCACGGCCTGCTTCAGCTGTCACGAGCCCCAGCGCGAACACGACTACGTGTTCAGCCGGTACCGGCCGTAGGCCGGCGCCCGGACCCGGGCACGCAGGGACGCCGCCCGGGTTCAGGGCGTTGTTCCGGCGCCGCCCGGGTTCAGCCCTTCTTCGGCAGATACAGATCCGTCAGGGTACCTTCGAAGGCCTCGGCGGCCATCGCCACGGTCTCGGACAGCGTCGGGTGCGCGTGCACGGTGAGGCCGATGTCGGCCGCGTCGGCACCCATCTCGATCGCGAGCGCGACCTCGGCGATCAGTTCGCCGGCATTGGGTCCCACGATGCCGCCACCGACGACACGGTGCGTCGCCCGGTCGAACAGCAGCTTCGTGAATCCGTCGTCCCGGCCGATCGACAGCGAACGGCCGCTCGCGGCCCAGGGGAACACGCCCTTCTCGACCTCGAGGCCCTGCGCCTTCGACTGTTCCTCGGTAACACCCACCCAGGCAATCTCGGGATCGGTGTAGGCGACCGACGGGATGACGCGCGCATCGAAGGCACTCCGGCCGCCCGCAGCGACTTCCGCCGCGACCTTGCCCTCGTGCGTCGCCTTGTGGGCCAGCATGGGCTGCCCGACGATGTCGCCGATCGCGAAGATGTGCGGCACGTTCGTGCGCATCTGGCGATCGACGGGGATGAAACCGCGTTCGTCGATGGCGATGCCGGCGGCCCCGGCGCCGATCGCGCGGCCGTTCGGCACGCGCCCCACCGCGACGAGCACGCGGTCGTAGCGCTGCGGCTCGGGCGCCTGCGGCCCTTCGAAACTCACGCGCAGGTCGCTCCGGCGCGCCTCGACCTTCACGACGCGTGTGCCGGTGAGGATCGCCTCGTAGCGTCCGCGGATACGCTTCTCGAGCGGCTTCACGAGGTCGCGGTCGCAGCCCGGGATCAGGCCGGGAGTGAGTTCGGCGACCGTGACCTTCGAACCCAGCGCGTCGTACACGCAGGCCATCTCGAGTCCGATGATGCCGCCGCCGATCACGAGCAGCCGCTTCGGGATGTCCGCGAGCGCGAGCGCGCCGGTCGAGTCGATGACGCGCGGATCGTCGGGAATGCCCGGCAGCCGCACGGGTTCGGAACCCGCCGCGACGATGCACTGCCCGAAGCCGACGACCCTCTTCGATCCGTCGGGCAGCGTGACCTCCAGGCGATGGGGCGACACGAAGCGGGCGGTTCCACGCAGCACGCTCACCTTGCGCTGCTTCGCGAGCGCCGCGAGACCTCCCGTCAGCCGGCCGACGACCTTGTCCTTCCAGCCGCGCAGGCGGCCGAGGTCAATGGAGGGTGCGCCGAAGCCGACGCCGTGGGCGGCCAGCGACGACGCCTCGTCGATGACCTTCGCCGTGTGCAGCAGCGCCTTGGACGGAATGCAGCCGACGTTCAGGCACACGCCACCGAGCGTCGCCCAGCGCTCGACGAGCAGCACCTCGAGCCCCAGGTCCGCCGCGCGGAACGCGGCCGTGTAGCCGCCCGGACCCGCGCCCAGCACGACGAGCGGAACCTGCAGGTCGGCCGCCGGCTCGCCGCCCGCGGGCGGGGACGCGGGCACTGCATCCGGTGGTGAAGAGCCCGGCGCGGCCGGGGCTGGCGCGGGCGACAAGACCGGCGCGGCGGCAGGCTCACCGCCAGTCACGCGTCCGCCGGCCGCGGCAGCCGATTCGAGCCGCACGACCGGCGTGCCGGAGACCACCGTCTGTCCGACGTGGACCAGCACCTCGCTCACGATGCCCGCGGCGGTGGCGGGAACATCCATCGTCGCCTTCTCGGTTTCCAGGGTGACGAGGCCGGTCTCGACGGCGACCGTGTCACCGGGCTTCACGAGCACCTCGGTGACCACGGCCTCCGCGACCGTGCCGAGATCCGGCACCCGCTGCTCGACGAGCGCGCTCACGGCACGGCCTCGATGAGCGCCTGCGGCGCGGCGAGCGTCTCCGCGAGCACGGTCGTGAAGCGCGCGGCGTCGGCGCCGTCGATGACGCGGTGATCGTAGGACAGCGACAGCGGCAGCATCAGGCGCGGCACGAACTGGCCTTCGCGCCACACGGGTTTCGTCTGCGCCTTCGACACACCGAGGATCGCCACCTCGGGCGCGTTGATGATGGGTGTGAACGCGGTGCCGCCGACGCCGCCGAGGCTGGACACCGTGAAGCACCCGCCCTGCATCTCGGCCGCCGAGAGCTTGCCGAGCCGCGCCTTCTCGGACAGCTCGCCGAGTGAACGCGCGAGTTCGTAGATGTCCTTGCGGTCCGCGTCGCGGATCACGGGAACCATGAGGCCGTTCGGCGTGTCGGCCGCGAAGCCGAGGTGCACATAGCGCTTGAAGACGAGGTTCTGCCCGTCGTCGCCGAGGGAGCTGTTGAACTGCGGGAAGCGCGCCAGCACCACGGCCACGGCGCGCAGGATGAAGGCGAGCGGTGTGAGCTTGAGCCCCTTCGTGGCGGCCTCCGGCTTGAGGCGCTCACGGACCGCCTCGAGTTCCGTGATGTCGGCCTCGTCGAACTGCGTGACGTGCGGCAGGTTGACCCAGCTCGCGTGCAGGCGCGCACCGGAAATCTTCTTGATGCGGCCGAGCGGCCGGACCTCGACCGGGCCGAAGGCCGCGAAGTCGACCGCCGGGATCTTCGGCAGCACCGCTCCGGCCGGCCCGGTCGTCGCAACGGCCGCGGTCTGGGCGAGTGTCCCCTTGACCCAGGCCTTGATGTCGTCGGGCGTGATGCGCCCCTTGGCTCCGGAACCCTGCACGCGCGCGAGGTCGACGCCGAGTTCGCGGGCGAACCTGCGCACCGACGGGCTCGCGTGTGCGCGCGAGAACCCGGGCTCCTCGACGGGCGGCCGCCTTCCCGCCGGCACCTCGACACGCGCCATCGAGGGCGACACTGCGGACGTCGCGGCAGCGACGGGCGCGACGGCGGGCGCCGCGGCAACGCGGTCGGCCTCCGCGGACCGGGCAGCCGGCGCTGCAGTAGAAGGCGAAGGAGTCGGCACGGACGCCGGACCGGCGGCGACGGACGATGCATCGTCCGCACCGGAAGTCTCGAGCAGCAGCACGATGTCTCCCTTCGACACCCTGTCGCCCTTGCGGACCTTCATCTCGACGACGCGGCCCGCGGCCGTGGACGGAACATCCATCGTCGCCTTCTCGGTCTCGAGCGTCACGAGCGGTGCATCGACGGACACGACATCGCCCGCCTTCACGAGCAGGTCGATGACCTCGACGCCCTTCGAATCCCCGACATCGGGCACGACGACGGAAACCACGTTCGCCATTTGCGGCAGTCCTCGGGTCTTCAGCAGGTCACGGGATTCGGCTTGTCCGGATCGATGCCGAACTTCCGGATCGCCTTCTTGACGACCGCCGTCTCCACGGCGCCGGCCGCCGCGAGTTCGGTCAGTGCGGCGAGCGCCACCCAGCGGCGGTCGACCTCGAAGAACGAGCGCAGCGGTTCGCGCGCGTCGCTGCGGCCGAAGCCGTCCGTGCCCAGCACGCGATAGGCGCCGGGAACCCAGCTGCGGATCTGGTCGGCCACGATCTTCATGTAGTCGGTGGCGGCGATGAACGGCCCCTTGCGGCCCGCGAGACACTGCTCCAAGTACGGCACGCGCCGCTTCCCGCCCGGGTGCAGCAGATTGAAGTGCTCGCAGTCGAGCGCATCGCGGCGCAGCTCCGAGAAGCTCGTCACGCTCATGACCTCGGCCGCGACGTGGAACTCGCTCTCGAGCAGTTCGGCAGCCGCAAGGACCTCGCGCAGGATCGTGCCCGAGCCGAGCAGCGTGACCCTGGGCTTGCCCTTGCCCGCCTCGCGCAGCGGATACATGCCCTTGAGGATCCCCGCCTCCGCGCCCTCGGGCAGCGCCGGGTGCGCGTAGTTCTCGTTCATCGCGGTGATGTAGTAGAAGACGCTCTCGCGCTCCGCGTACATGCGCCGGAGACCATCCTGCACGATGACCGCGAGTTCATAGGCGTAGCACGGGTCCCAGGCCACGCAGTTCGGGATCGTCGCCGCGAGCACGTGGCTGTGGCCGTCCTGGTGCTGCAGCCCCTCGCCCGCGAGCGTGGTACGGCCCGCGGTGCCGCCGACGAGGAAGCCGCGCGCGCGCTGGTCGCCGGCAGCCCAGGCGAAATCGCCGACGCGCTGGAAGCCGAACATCGAGTAGAAGATGTAGAAGGGGATCATCGCGACGCCGTGGTTCGCGTAGGCGGTCGCCGCCGCGATCCACGAGCACATCGCGCCGCCCTCGTTGATGCCCTCCTCGAGGATCTGGCCCTTGAGGTCCTCGCGGTAGTACATGAGCTGGTCGGCGTCCTGCGGCGTGTAGAGCTGCCCGACCGCCGAGTGGATGCCGATCTGGCGGAAGAGCCCTTCCATGCCGAAGGTCCGCGCCTCGTCGGGCACGATCGGCACGATGTGCCGGCCGACGCCGGCGTCCTTGAGGAGCAGCGTGAGGATCCGCACGAGCGCCATGGTCGTCGAGATCTCGCGCCCCTCGGTGCCGGCGAGCAGCGGCGCGAACACGTCGAGCGGCGGCACCGTGAGCGGTGGCGCGGCATCACGGCGTGAAGGCAGGTAACCGCCGAGGCGCCCGCGGTGGCTGCGCAGATAGCGCATCTCCTCGCTGTCCTCGGGCGGCTTGCGGAACGGCAGCGCGGCGATGTCCTCGTCGGAGACCGGGATGTTGAAACGGTCACGGAACGCCTTCAGCGCGGCGTCGTCGAGCTTCTTCTGCTGGTGCGCGATGTTCTGGCCCTCGCCGGCCTTGCCCATGCCGAAGCCCTTGACGGTCTTGGCGAGGATCACGGTGGGACGGCCCGTGTGCGCGACGGCGGCGGCGTAGGCGTTCCAGACCTTCTGCACGTCGTGGCCGCCGCGCGGCAGCCGCTGGATCTCGTCGTCCGAGAGGTTCGCGACCAGCGCCTTGACCTCGGGATACCTGCCGAAGAAGTGCTCGCGCGTGTACGCGCCGTCCTTGGCCTTGAAGTTCTGGTACTCGCCGTCGACGCATTCCTCCATGCGCTGGCGCAGGAGCCCCGACTGGTCGCGCGCGAGCAGCGGGTCCCAGCGGCTGCCCCACAGCACCTTGATCACGTTCCAGCCCGCGCCGAGGAACGCGGACTCCAGCTCCTGGATGATCTTGCCGTTGCCGCGCACGGGTCCGTCGAGCCGCTGCAGGTTGCAGTTGATGACGAAGATCAGGTTGTCGAGCTGCTCGCGCACGGGCAGCGTCAGCGCACCCATGGACTCGGGCTCGTCCATCTCGCCGTCGCCGAGGAAACACCAGACCTTGCGGTCCGAGACCGGCACGATGCCGCGGTGTTCGAGGTAGCGTATGAAACGCGCCTGGTAGATGGCCTGCATGGGCCCGAGACCCATGGACACCGTCGGGAACTGCCAGAAGTCGGGCATCAGCCACGGGTGCGGATACGAGGACAGGCCCCTGCTCGTGACCTCCTGCCGGAAGTGACGCAGCTGGTCCTCCGAGAGGCGCCCGAGCAGGTACGCCCGCGAATAGATGCCGGGCGAGGAATGTCCCTGGAAGAACACCAGGTCGCCGGGATGCTGCTCGCTCTGCCCGCGCCAGAAGTGGTTGAAGCCGACTTCGTAGAGCGTGGCGCAGGAGGCATAGCTCGAGATGTGGCCGCCGTACTCCGTGCTGACGCGGTTCGCGAGCACGACCATCGCCATGGCGTTCCAGCGCAGGTAGGCCTCGAGCCGTCGCTCGATCGCCCTGTCGCCGGGATAGGGTTTCTCCTGCGCGACGGAGATCGTGTTGAGGTAGGCCGTGTTCTGCTTGAACGGCAGGTACGCGCCGGCGCGGCGCGTGTGGTCGATGAGGCGTTCGAGCAGGTAGTGCGCGCGCTCGGGACCCTGCGTCTTCAGGACCGAGTCGATGGACTCGAGCCACTCCTGCGTTTCCTGTGGATCGAGGTCCCCGGTCCCGGTGCCTTCAGCCATGGCTGCCCCTGTCATGCCGCATTCCCTTCCGGCCCGCATGCGGCCTCGTGCGCACTGCCGGCCGTCGCAGCCATGCGCGGATGAACCGGTAGTCGGCAATTGGTACGATGTAGAAAGCTTCCAGCCCGGACATCACGTCGCGACAGCCGTGTCGTCGGGCTCATGATCCGGTTCGAGTCACACACAGTCAAGGCTGCGGGATTCCATTGACGACACTCTCCGTGCTGCCGCCCGCCGGCCCCTTCCCGGCCATCGCGAGCCCTGTCCTGCGCCTGAGCGCAGGCGTCGTCGATTCGCTCGATGCGCTGCTCCTCGTCGTGCCCGCACCGCCGCGCCGGCACGGCCTCGCGTCGCTGCCCCGCGGCGCGCTGGTGCTGCGCCGGTTCCGTGCCCGGGAGCGACGCGCGGGCGAGGTGTTCACCGCCCGGCTGCCGAATACCGCGCAGACGCTGGTCGTGGTCGGGATCACGCGCGATGGAGCGAGCCGCTTCGAGCAGCTGGAACTCGCCGGGCGCATGGTCCACGAGCTGCCGCTCGAGGAATGCCGCACCATCGGCGCTGCCGCGTCCGGACTCGAACCGGACGAGGAGGCCGGCGTGGTCGCGGCCTGCCTGTCCGCGGCGATGGCCGCGCATTTCCGGCTGCCGCGTGCCGTCGGGAAGCGGGATTCCAGACCGCGCCGGCCTGCGCCGCGGCTCGTGCCCGTCGCCCGGGAGCCGGTGCCGGTTGAACGCATCGCGGCGGTCGCGGCAGGCAACAACCTGGCGCGCTGGCTCACGGCGCTGCCGCCCAATGCGCTGACGCCCGGCGCCTATCGGCGCGGCGTGCAGCAGCTCGCGCGCCGGCGGGGCTGGCGCACGCGCTTCTACGACGAGAACGCGCTGCGACGCCTGGGCGCGGAGGCCTTCCTCGCCGTCACGCAGGGCAGCGCGCGCCGTGATGCGGGCATCCTGCACGTGCGCTACCGCCCGCGCGGCGCGCGGGGCGCGCCCGTGGCGCTCGTCGGCAAGGGGCTCTGCTTCGACACCGGCGGCACGAACCTCAAGAGCCATCGCAGCATGCTCGACATGCACACCGACATGGCGGGGAGCGCCGGCGCGCTCGGCGCGCTGCTCGCGCTCGACGCGATCGGCCACCGCCGGCCCGTGGACCTGTGGCTCGCGCTCGCGGAGAACCGCATCGGCCCGGCGGCGTACCAGCCGCAGGACGTCGTGACGGCGCTGAACGGCACGACCATCCAGGTCATCCACACCGATGCCGAAGGCCGCATGGCGCTCGCCGACACGCTGGCGCTGGCTTCGCGCAGCGCGCCCGCGGCAATCATCGATCTCGCGACGCTGACGGGGGCGTGCGTGACGGCGCTCACCGAGCGCATGAGCGGCGTGTTCACGAACCGCCCGGAGCTGCGTGCCCCGATCGAGGATGCCGGCACGACGAGCGGCGAACGCGTCTGGGTGCTGCCCTCCCCGCCCGATTTCGACGCCGACCTCGAGAGCAAGGTGGCCGACGTCGTGCAGTGCCTGGTCGAGGGCAAGGGCGATCACATCTACGCCGCGAGATTCCTGTCGCGGTTCGTCGCGAAGGACATCCCCTGGCTGCACGTCGACCTGTCGGCCGCGACCCGCCACGGCGGGCTCGCGCACATCCCCACCGACATCACCGGCTTCGGCGTGGCGTACCTCGTCGCGCTGCTCGCGGACGGTTCGTTCCCGGCCGCGCCACGCCGCCCGCGTTGATCCCCTGCGCGCCGGTCGCGTGGCTGCGGCAGCGCGCGCCGATCTCGTGCAACATAGCGCCATGACCACCACGAGCCTGACCATCACCCGCCCGGATGACTGGCATCTCCACCTGCGCGACGGCGATGCACTGCGCGCCGTCGCGGGCTTCACGGCCGCGCGCTTCGGCCGCGCCGTGGTCATGCCGAACCTGAAGCCGCCGGTCACGACGACCGCACAGGCGCTGGCCTACCGGGAGCGCATTCGCGCGGCGCTGCCGGCCTACAGCCGGTTCGAGCCGCTGATGACGCTCTATCTCACCGACAACACGAGCCCGGCCGAAATCGATGCGGCACGCGCGAGCGGCGCCGTGGTCGGCGTGAAGTACTACCCCGCCGGAGCCACGACGAACTCGGACTCGGGCGTCACGGCCATCGAACGCTGCTTCCCCGTGCTCGAGCGCATGGAGGCGGTGGACCTGCCGCTCTCGCTGCACGGCGAGGTCACGGATCCGGCCGTGGACATCTTCGATCGCGAGCGGGTCTTCATCGACACGACGCTCGCGCTGCTGACGCGGCGTTTCCCGCGCCTGCGCATCGTGCTCGAGCACGTGACGACGCGCGAGGGCGTCCAGTTCGTGCGCGGCGCCGGAGCGCGCATCGCGGCGACGCTGACGCCGCAGCACCTGCTGCTGAACCGCAACGCCATGCTCGCGGGTGGCGTGCGACCGCACCTGTACTGCCTGCCGGTCCTGAAGCGCGAGCACGACCGCGTGGCACTCGTCGAGGCCGCCACGGGCGGCGAGCCGCGGTTCTTCCTCGGCACGGACAGCGCGCCGCACGCGCGCCACGCGAAGGAGCACGCCTGCGGCTGCGCGGGCGTGTTCTCGGCCCACGCGGGCCTCGAACTCTACGCCGAGGCCTTCGAGGACGCGGGCGCGCTCGATCGTCTGGAGGGGTTCGCGAGCTTCCACGGCCCCGACTTCTACGGCCTGCCGCGCAACTCCGGCCGCATCACGCTGCTGCGCGAGGACCAGCCCGTGCCGGCCGTGCTGCCGTTCGGGCACGACGAGCTCGTGCCTTTCAGGGCGGGCGGCAACACGCGCTGGCGGCTCGCGAGCGGGGCGCAGGCATGAGCGCCGGCGATCCCCGCATTCCTGTCGCACGCCGCTTCCGCGGCTTCCTGCCCGTCGTCATCGACGTGGAGACGGGCGGCTTCATCGCCGCGACGGACGCGCTGCTCGAGATCGCCGCCGTGCTCGTCGAGATGCGACCCGACGGCACGCTGGCGCGGGGTGAGACCTGGCGCTACCACGTCAAGCCGTTCGAGGGCGGCCGCCTGGATCCGGCTTCGCTCGCGGTCAACGGCATCGATCCCTGGCATCCGCTGCGGCCCGCGATCGCCGAGTCCGATGCGCTCGGCAACATCTTCCGGGAGGTACGCCGCGCGGTGCGCGAGAACGAATGCACGCGCGCGATCCTCGTGGGACACAACTCCTCGTTCGACCTCGCATTCCTGAACGCGGCGGTGGCGCGCGCCGGCATCAAGCGCAACCCCTTCCATCCGTTCTCGAGCTTCGACACGGCGACACTGGCCGGTGTCGCGTTCGGGCAGACGGTGCTGTCGCGCGCCGCCGTCGCGGCAGGACTCGCCTGGGACGCCGCAGCCGCACACTCGGCCGCCTACGACGCCGAGCGCACGGCCGACATCTTCTGCGCGGTGTGCAACCGATTCCAGCCGCTCTACGAGAGTGCGCAGTCGCGGCTCGCGGCCGCGGGCCCGGACACCGAGCCGGTCAATCCGCTCATCGAGCCCTCGCCCGAGGCCTGAGCCGCCCCGCAGCCCCGCACCGCGCGCGGCCCACGGCGCAACCGTGCAGGGCTCAGCCGTCGCGCACCGGCTCCAGCACGTGGCGTTCACCCTCGAGCCGCGCGACGATGATCGCCGTGCAGGCATCGCCGTGCACGTTCACGGTGGTGCGGCACATGTCCAGCAGGCGGTCGAACACCAGCAGCACGGCGACGCCCTCCTGCGGCAGGCCCAGGGAGCTCATGATCACGGTGATGGCCACGAGCGATGCCGCGGGGATCCCCGCGACACCGACCGAGGTCAGCAGCGCCAGCGCCACGACCGTGAACTGCGCCACGAGGCCGAGCTCGACGCCGTAGGCCTGCGCGAGGAACAGGACTGCCGCGCACTCGTACAGAGCCGTGCCGTTCATGTTCACGGTGGCACCGAGCGGAATCACGAAACTCGCCACGCGGTTCGAGACGCGCGCGCGCTTCTCGGCGCATTCGAGCGTCATGGGGACGGTCGCCGAGGACGATGCGGTCGAGAACGCGGTGAGCAGCGCGGGTGCCATGGCCGGGAACACCCGCCAGGGATTGATGCCTGTGGTCAGCCGGATCAGCAGCGGCATCGTCAGGAACATGTGGATCGCCAGTCCCGTGACCACGCAGGCCGAGAAGATCACGAGGGGCAGCGCCGCGCCGAAGCCGGTCTTCGCGACGACCTTCGCGACCAGGCAGAACACGCCGAGTGGCGCGAACTTCATGACCCACTCGGTCATGAGCATCATGACCTCGGAGACGCCGCGCCAGAATCCCAGGAGGGGCCGCGCGTGCTCCTCGCTGATCCGGGTCATGAACCAGCCGAACAGCAGGCTGAACACGATGAGCGCCAGCACATCGCCGTTGTCCGCGGCGGAGGCCACGACGTTCTCCGGGATCATGCGCACGAGCACCGCCACGATGTCGCTGGCGTCGCGCTCGCCGACCGCGCGCATCACCTCGGCGCCGTCCGACTTCAGGGCGAGCAGGTCCTTCGCCGGGACACCGTCGTGGATCCCGGGCCGGACGAGGTTGACGAGCGTCAGCCCGACGAGGATGGCCGCGAGACCGGACACCGCGTAGAGGCCGAAGGTCCGCAGACCGATGCGTCCGAGCTGGCCGTGCGCTCCCAGGCCCGCGACGCCGACGATCATCGACGAGGCGATGAGCGGCACGATCAGCATCTTGAGGGCGCCGAGGAAGATCCGCCCGCCGAACTCGAACACCGCGAGGGCGGCGGTCGCGACTTCGCCGCCCTGTGCGCGCAGCCACAGCCCGAGAGCGGCAGCCGCCGCGATCGCGATCAGGATCTGCCAGTGCAGGGCGAGGGTCCGTCGTTTCAAGCCGACCACCCGTACCGGATGCCGGCCGTCCGCGGAAACCCTGCGGACACCGGCGTGCGTATCACTGGAACAGCTGCGGCGGTGCCTCGACTTCCGCGCCCGCGCGCAGCGCGGCGAGATAGAGCCCCGCATCGAGCTGGGCCAGCTTCAGCCGGGCGTCGTTCGCGCGCGCCGCGATCGCCGCATCATCGGGCACCGGCAGGGGCGCGACGCGCACCAGCGTCCAGAGCGCCAGGTCACCGCCCGGAAGACCGACCTTGCCGTAGGACGGCTTTGCCGCGGGCCGCGGCGCGCGGAACACGGCGGCCGCGACGCCACCCGGCACGTCCTGGCTCCGGCGGGTCCAGGCCCTGGGCGCGGCATGGTCCGACTGGACATTCGCGGCCACGGGCGGCCAGGCGGCGCCCCCCTGGAGCGCGGTGAGCGCCTGATCGGCGGCCGTGGCCGCGGCGCCGGCGGCGGCCTCCTGCTTCACGAACTCGACCACCTGGGCGCGAACGGCGTCGAGCGGCTGCTGACGCGGTTTCTCGTGCGCGGTCACGCGCACCGCCACCACGCGCCCCGGCGAGAGTTCCACCACCGGGATCGTCTGCCCCGCGAGGGCGCTCTCCTGGAACACCGCGGCGACGAGCTTCGCATCCTTGCCGAGCGGGTCGCCACCCTGGCGCGTGAACACGGGCACGACGCGCACGGGCAGCTTCAGCGCGTCGGCGACCTGCTGCAGGTTGCCCGCAGCCTCGAAGCTGCGCGTGTCCAGCTCTTCCTGACGGTCGCCGAAGATCTTCTCCGCCTCCGCCCGGGTGTACTCGGCGGCGATCTCCGCGCGCACCTCGTCGAAGGACTTGCGGTGACCGGGCTCGATGCCCTCCAGCCGGATGACGTGGAAGCCGAATTCGGTCTCGACCGGCCCGCGCAGGTCGCCGGGCTTCATGGAGAACACCGCGTCGGCGAAGGGTCCGACGTATGCGCTCTTCTCGGCAAAGCCCAGGTCGCCGCCCTGCGCGGCCGATCCCGGATCCTGCGACTCGCGCTTCGCGAGTGCCGCGAAATCGGCACCGCCCTTCAGCTGCTCGTACAGCGCCTGCGCCTTCTTCCGCGCCGCATCGCGGTCCTTTCCGGGGGTGACGAGGATGTGACGCGCGTGGCGGCGCTCGAGGGTCGTGTAGCGGTCCGCGTTCTGTTCGTAGTAGCCGCGCAGCGCCGCCTCGTCCGCGCCGAGGCCGGCCTGCACGTCCGCGAGGTCGAGTTCGACGTACTGCAGCGCGACCGACTCGGGCGTCATGAAGCGCGACCTGTTCTTCTCGTACCACGCGGCGACGGCCGCATCGTCCGCGACAGCGCCGGCAAGCCAGGCCGAGCGCGGGAACACCACCCAGCCGAACTCACGCTGCTCGTCCCGGAGCGCAATCGCCCGCGATGCCTCCTGCGGCAGCACGAAGGACGATGCACCGATGCCGCGGTCGAGCTGCTGCACGGCGAGCGCGGCGCGCTGCTCGGCCTCGAACCCGGTCGGAGTGAGGCCGACACTCTTGATGGCAGCGTAGTAGGCGTCCTTGGAGAACTTGCCGGCGACCTGGAACGCGGGTTCCTTCTGCAGGCTCGCCATGACCGCCTCGTCGCTGACGCGGAATCCGAGTTCCGTGGCGCGCTGCCGCACGAGGGCGCGACGCACGGCCCCCTCGAGGACGTTGCGACCGATCATCTCGCGCACGTCGGCGGGGACCTCGCCCGTCGGCTGCGCGACCTGCGCACGCGTCAGCTCCTGCTGGAACTCCCGGCGCACGGCTTCGGCGTCGAGTTTCTCGCCGTTGACCTCGAGGCCGCCGCCCGCGCCACCGCCACCGATGCGCACGAACTCGACGCCCCAGAAAATGAACACGACGGCCAGTGCGCCGAGGACAACGGTCGCGAATACACCCTTGAGCTTGTCGTGTAAGGTCTGAAGCATGTTGCAACGGCTCGAAAACAAGGCCACGGGGGGCCGATCAGGCCGCGCAGTTTAGCCCAGCAGCCCGTCGGAGTAGTGGCGGAGTGGCCCGCGGCAGGGAGATCCGGCCGCGGGCGATGGTGATGCGGGGGGCGGAGGATCCGGCGGCTCGCCCCCGCCAGGGCCCTCAGGCGGGCGTCAGTTCGAAGACCATGAACTGCCGGTCGGAGTACTTCTGGAAGTGACCCCACATCGGGAACTTCGCGGTGAGCCGTGGCCAGAGCTCGGCGCGTTCCTTCTCGTCGGTGATCTTCCGTGCGTTGACCGCCCAACGCTTGTCCTTCATCTGCACCCACCCGCGCGGGGTCTGGTCGAGGTTGCGCGCCCAGAACGGGTGTTCCTCGAGGCCCGAGAGCGAGCCGACGACATAGATCTTGTCGCCGTCCTGCACGTAGTTCACCGGGTTGGTCCGCTCCTGTCCCGACTTCCGGCCGATGGTCGTGATCAGGATGACGGCCATGCCGATCATGCTGCCCGACTCATCGCCGCCGCCCGATTCGAGATAGCGCCGGGTGTGCTCCGCGCCCCAGGCGCGGATCGTCTTTACGTCGCGGGTGTCCATCAGCAGCTTCCAGTCCGCGTCGCTGATGAAATCCGGCTTCGGCACTTCCTTATTCGTCATGGCAGTGACACCTCTGATGGTCTCGTTGACTGGAGTTGAATCTGTGCGGAGCGCCGCTTCGTCACGCCGCCGTCAGGCTCCCGGAGAGGCCCGGTCGATCTCGGCGAACACGTCATTCGCGACGGCGAAGCCCTGGATAGCCGCCGGGAAACCCGCATAAACCGCCACCTGGAAGATGATCTCGCACACTTCGCTGCGCGTGAGTCCGAGATTCAGCCCGCCCACGATGTAGGCCCGGAGCTGCTCGAGCCGGCCGAGGGCCGTCAGCATCGCGATGGTGATCATGGCCCGGTTCTTCATCTCGAGGCCAGGCCGGCCCCAGACGTCGCCGAGCACGGTCGACACGGAGAACTGGCCCCAGTCGCCCGCGATCTCGGGCGGATACTGGAACCGCGGCACGCCCACGGTGCCGGGCGGGAACAGCTTCGCCACCGTTTCCATGCCCCGGGCAAAACGCTCGCCGGCGTTGTCGGCCATGCTTCTCTCCTGATGGGCGCTGACACCCTGTCGCACCGCGAAACGCGGCGCACCGCCCCCCGGGCCGCGCACGGAAATCCAGTATACCGCGAGGACTCCGCGCGGCCACGACCGGGGGGAGCGGCGGGATCGCCCGCCCGGGACCGGGGTCAGGACCGCAGGTGGGCGGCGAAGGTCTGCGTGACGATCCTGCCGTTCCGGACCACGAACGTGTCGGTGCCGAGTACCACGTACTTCGGCGACTCCCACACGATGTAGGCGACGTCGCCCACCACGTCCCGGCGCAGCATGCGGAAGCCGTCCATGAAATCGGGCATGTTCTGCCCGAAGGCACCGAAGAACTCCCCGAGCGCCTTCAGCCCCTTCAACGGCCCGTTCGGCGTCAGCAGCACGGAATCCTCGGTGTAATCGGCCAGCACGCCCTTCAGGTCGCCCGCGGCGATGGCCTGCAGGTGATGCTCCAGTACGGCTTCGGTCGTGGACATCCAGTTCTCCTCGTGATGGATGGATCAGGTCGGTGGTGTCATTCGATGACGGCGAGCACGTCGCCGCGGCGGACCGGAGCCTCGGCCGGGACCCGGATGCGGAGCGTCCCGGCGACCGGCGCGCGCACCTCGACGGCAACCTTCTCGAACATCAGCTCGGCGATCAGCGCGCCCGCCTGCACCACCTGGCCGTCCTCGAAGAACCAGACGCTCACGGCACCCTCGGTGTCGCCTTCCCAGGCGTCCTCGGGCACGACGATCTCAACCATGGGCCGCCTCCTGCGCCATCATCGCACGCGCCGCGGCGACGATCCTGTCGGCGTTCGGCAGCGCGAACTGTTCCATCGGCGGCGAGAACGGCACGACGATATCCGGGTAGGCGATGCGCCGCGGTGGCGCCTTCAGCATGCCGATGCCCTGCTCGACCACGGTGGCGATGACCTCGGAGCTCATCGAGTAGCTCGAGTAGTCCTCGTCCACGACGAGCAGCCGGCCGGTCCTGCCGACGGATTCGAGGAGCGCGGCGCGATCGAGCGGCACGAGGCTGCGCAGGTCGATGACCTCGGCCTCGATCCCCTCCTTCGCGAGCCGCAGCGCTGCCTCCAGCGCCTGGTGCACCGTGAGCGCCAGGCCGACGATCGTGATGTCGCGACCGCTCCGTACCGTCTTCGCCTTGCCGATCGGAACGGTGTACGACTCTTCCGGCACGTCGACGACGGAGCCTTTCTCCGTGCCGAGCCAGCCCATGCCCTGGAGGGCCTTGTGGCCGATGAAGACGACGGGGTTGTCGTCGCGGATCGCCGCGACCATCAGGCCCTTGGCATCGTAGGCGTTCGACGGTGCCACCACCTTGAGACCCGGCATGTGCGCGAAGCTCGCCCACAGGCACTGCGAGTGCTGGCCGCCGTCACTGTAGCCGCCGCCCGCGTAGGTCATGAGCACCATCGGGCACTTCACGTGGCCGCCGGAGAAATACGACTGCTTGGCCGCGAGGTTGTAGATGGCATCGAAGCACACGCCGAAGAAGTCGACGAACATCAGCTCCGCGATCGGCCGCATGCCCGCCGCGGCCGCACCGACCGCGGCACCGATGAAGGCCGTCTCGGAGATCGGCGTGTCGCGGATGCGCTCGGAGCCGAATTCCTCGAGCAGGCCGCGCGTGTTGCCGAACACGCCGCCGAGCCTGGCGATGTCCTCGCCCATCACGAACACGACCGGGTCGCGACGCATCTCCTGCGCGATCGCCTCTGCGGCGGCTCGTGTCACGGTCAGGCGGCGGCCGGATTGCGGGGTCGTCATGCGTGTCTTCCTCGTCCTCGTCGTGGACGCATTCAGGCGAACAGTTTCTCGAGTGCCTCTTCGGGCTTCGGGAACGGACTGCGCCGCGCGAACTCGACCGCGGCGGCGACCGTCTCGGCGGCCTCCCGGTCGATGCGCGAAGCCGCGGCTTCGGTGAGCACGCCTTCGGCCAGCAGCCGGGCGCGGAACCGCGGGATCGGATCGCTCGCGTGGGCCTGCGCCTTCTCCTCGGCGGGGCGGTAGCCCTCGGCATCGCCCATGAAGTGACCGGCCAGGCGCACCGTCTCGATCTCGATGAGACTCGGGCCCTCGCCGCGGCGGGCACGCGCGACGGCCTCACCGGCGGCCCTGAAGACCGCGACGGGATCGTTGTCCGGCACGCGCACGCCCGGAATGCCGTAGCCCGCCGCACGCACGCTGTTGTCGGCCACGGCGGTGGATTCGAGTTTCGCGACCGAGATGCCCCAGGCGTTGTCCTCGATGACGAACACGACCCCGAGCTTCCAGACCGCGGCCAGGTTCAGCGCCTCGTGGAACGCCCCCTGGTTGGCGGCGCCCTCGCCGATGTAGGAGACGGCAATGCCGGGCCGGCCCGTCAGCCTGCGCGCGAGCGCCATGCCGCAGGCCGGACCCATGCCCTGCGCGATGATGCCGCTGCAGCAGAAATTCCTGCGGGCGTCGAACAGGTGCATGTGGCCACCGCGGCCGCCGGACAGACCGTCGCGCTTGCCGAAGATCTCCGCGGTCATCCGCTCCAGGTCGACGCCCTTCGCGATGGCGATGTGGTGCGGCCGATGAGTCGCCGTGACGGCGTCGTCGTCGGTGAGGTGCGCGCAGACGCCCACCGCGCAGGGTTCATGTCCCTGCGAGAGGTGCATCTCGCCGGGAATCGTCCCCCTCGCCATGTTGAAGACGGGCGTCTTGCCTTCCATGTAGATGGTCTGCAGCGCGTCTTCGTAGTGCCGCGCGAGCACCATCCGCGAGTACATCCACGACTTCTGTTCGGGGGTCGGATCCAGCGGCATGCTCCTCTCCTGTCACGTCCGCGCGCCGAGCACACACGGGGCGCTGTCCAGCAGGGCGAGAGTACGGCCGGTCTTCGCATTCCGGCAACAGGCTTCGTGCCGATCGCGGCGGCAGACATGAACGGACATGAAAAAACGGGCCCGATGGGCCCGTTTCTCACTGGGAAATGGCGGAGCGGACGGGACTCGAACCCGCGACCCCCGGCGTGACAGGCCGGTATTCTAACCGACTGAACTACCGCTCCGACGTCTGGTGGGTGCTGAGGGGATCGAACCCCCGACATTCGCCTTGTAAGGGCGACGCTCTACCAGCTGAGCTAAGCACCCCGGCTGTGCTGGAAGGCGGCGCACTATACGGCATCCGCGTTGCGTTTGCCAACGCGCGCGGTCAGTGAGCCCGCAGCGACTTGGCGCCGCGCCTGGCCGGACGCCGTGCCCGCTCCTTGGCGCCGCGCGCGCCCGCGGCACCGACGGCCGGCCGCGGCCGTTCGATCAGCGCCACTTCGAGGACCTCGTCGATCCAGCGTACCGGCCGGATGTCGAGGCGCCCCTTGATGTTGTCCGGAATCTCGGCGAGGTCCTTCTGGTTCTCGCCCGGGATCAGCACCGTCGTGATGCCACCGCGATGCGCCGCGAGCAGCTTCTCCTTGAGCCCGCCGATCGGCAGCACCTCACCACGCAGCGTGATCTCGCCCGTCATCGCCACGTCGGCGCGCACGGGAATGCGCGTGAGCGTCGAGACCAGCGCCGTGCACATGCCGATGCCCGCGCTGGGCCCGTCCTTCGGCGTCGCGCCCTCGGGCACGTGGACGTGCAGGTCCATCTTCTGATGGAAGTCGGGATCCAGCCCGAGCGTCTCGGCACGGCTGCGCACCACCGTCATCGCGGCCTGGATCGACTCCTGCATCACCTCGCCGAGCTGGCCGGTGTACTGCAGCTTGCCCTTGCCCGGCACGACCGCCGCCTCGATCGTCAGGAGTTCGCCGCCGACCTCCGTCCACGCGAGCCCTGTCACGAGGCCGACGCGGTTGGCTTCCTCGGCCTTGCCGTAACGGAAACGCCGGACACCGAGCATCTTGTCGAGATTGCGCGACGTCACGGACACGGGCTTGTCGGAGGGCTCGAGGAGCAGCTGCTTCACGGCCTTGCGGCAGACCTTCGAGATCTCGCGCTCCAGGCTGCGCACGCCGGCCTCGCGGGTGTAGTAACGGACCATGTCCGTCAGCGCTCCGTCGTTGACCGTGAGTTCGTCGGCCTTCACGCCGTTCGCCTTCATCTGCTTGGGCAGCAGGTAGCGCCGCGCGATGTTCAGCTTCTCGTCCTCGGTGTAACCCGGGATGCGGATCACCTCCATGCGATCGAGCAGCGGCGCCGGGATGTTGAGTGTGTTGGCCGTGCACACGAACATCACGCCGGAGAGATCGAAATCGACCTCCAGATAGTGGTCGGCGAACGCGGAGTTCTGCTCCGGATCGAGGACCTCGAGCAGCGCAGAGGACGGATCGCCGCGGAAATCCATCGACATCTTGTCGACTTCGTCGAGCAGGAAGAACGGGTTCTTCACGCCGGCACGCGCCATGTTCTGCAGGATCTTGCCCGGCAGCGAGCCGATGTAGGTGCGCCGGTGGCCGCGGATCTCGGCCTCGTCACGCACACCACCCAGGGACATGCGCACGAACTTGCGGTTCGTGGCCCGCGCGATCGACTGGCCGAGCGAGGTCTTGCCGACGCCGGGAGGACCGACCAGGCACAGGATCGGACCCTTCAGGTTCTGGACGCGCTGCTGCACGGCCAGGTACTCGACGATGCGCTCCTTGACCTTGTCGAGCCCGTAATGGTCCTCGTCCAGGACCTTCTGCGCCGAGGAAATGTCGTGGTGCACACGCGTGCGCTTCTTCCACGGCATCTTCAGCAGCCAGTCGACGTAGTTGCGCACCACCGTGGCCTCGGCCGACATCGGCGACATCAGCTTGAGCTTGTTCAGCTCGGACTGCGCCTTGTCGCGGGCTTCCACGGGCATGCCGGCGCGCTGGATGCGCTTCTCCAGCTCGCCGAGTTCGTTGGGGGCATCCTCGAGCTCACCGAGCTCCTTCTGGATCGCCTTCATCTGCTCGTTGAGATAGTACTCGCGCTGGCTCTTCTCCATCTGGGACTTGACGCGGCCGCGGATGCGCTTCTCGATCTGCAGCACCTCCATCTCGCCCTCGATCAGCGCGAGGATGTGCTCGAGCCGGGCGCGCACGTCCTGGATCTCGAGGACCTTCTGCTTGTCGGCGAGCTTGAGCGACATGTGCGCGGCGACGGTGTCGCCGAGCCGCCCGGGCTGGTCGATGCCAGCGAGCGAGGTCAGGATCTCCGGCGGCACCTTCTTGTTGAGCTTCACGTACTGTTCGAACTGCGACACGATCGAGCGGGCCAGCACGTCCATCTCGCGTTCGTCGTAGTTCTCGACGTCCGCGAGGGGCTCGATCGCGGCCGTGAAGGACTCCGCGGCATGGATCTCGCGCACGCGGGCGCGCGACAGCCCCTCGACCAGCACTTTGACCGTGCCGTCGGGCAGCTTCAGCATCTGCAGGATGGTCGCGAGCGTGCCGACCTGATAGAGGTCGCGCGGCTTCGGATCGTCGATGTCGGCCTGCTTCTGCGCGACCAGCAGGATCTGCTTGTCGTGCTTCATCGATTCGTCGAGGGCGACGATCGACTTCTCGCGGCCGACGAACAGCGGGATGACCATGTGCGGGTAGACGACCACGTCCCGCAGGGGCAGAACCGGAACTGCGCCGGCCGGTGCGGCGACAGGGACTTCAGGCGTGTCTTGGCTCACGATACGGGTCCTGTGTGGCGGCTGCCGTGGCGCGGGGATACGCCACGCGGCACCAGAGCGGAAGCATACGACAAGGCACCGCGCCGCGCCCGTCCGGGCCCGGCACGCCGGCGAACTCCCGGTGGATCAGTGCAGGTGGTCGGAACCGGCGGCGCGGCGCGCCTCCGGCTGCGGCACCGGTTCCTCGTTGCGGTAGACGAGATACGGGCGCGAATCGCCGTTGATGACGCTTTCGTCGATGACCACCTTCGCGACGTTCTTGAGCGAGGGCAGGTCGTACATGACGTCGAGCAGGGCGTTCTCGAGGATCGTGCGCAGGCCGCGGGCACCCGTCTTGCGGTCCATCGCCCGGCGGGCGACGGCACGCAGACCGTCCTCGCGGAACTCCAGTTCCACGCCTTCCATCTCGAACAGGCGCCGGTACTGCTTGGACAACGCGTTGCGCGGCCGGGTCAGGATCGACACCAGCGCGGCCTCGTCGAGCTCCTCGAGCGTCGCCACGACCGGCAGGCGCCCGACGAACTCCGGGATCAGTCCGAACTTCACGAGGTCTTCGGGCTCGACGTCGCGGAACAGGTCCGTGCCGTTCGGGCGCTGGGCCGGCGACTGCACGTCGGCCACGAAGCCGATGCCACCCTTGCGCGTGCGGCGCTCGACGATCTTCTCGAGCCCTGAGAACGCGCCACCGCAGATGAACAGGATGTTCGTGGTGTCGACCTGCAGGAACTCCTGCTGCGGGTGCTTGCGGCCTCCCTGCGGCGGCACCGAAGCCACCGTGCCCTCGATGAGCTTGAGCAGCGCCTGCTGCACACCCTCGCCCGAGACGTCACGGGTGATCGACGGGTTGTCGGACTTGCGCGAGATCTTGTCGATCTCGTCGATGTACACGATGCCGGTCTGCGCCTTCTCGACGTCGTAGTCGCACTTCTG
>JAXMGR010000025.1:0-41035 GCA_046352935.1 Steroidobacteraceae bacterium | reverse complement strand
CATCAGCGGCCGGGCGGCCGTTGGGCGGCGCGACCTTGCTGAGCCCGCGCGTCAGGATCCGGCGCACGCGGAGCCGGCGCGTCCGGATCGCGCGCCTCGGGACCCCACGCATCCGTGGCTCAGCGCCGTGCGCGAAATCGTGAATGTCGCCACTCCCGCTCCGCGTCGCCGCGGCTCACCCGGGCAGGCGCAGCACGCGGCCGAAGGCGTTGTCGCTGACCATGGACTCCAGCGGCTTGCGGCCCTGGTGGTCGAGCACGCGTTTGCGGAAATCGGCCTCGTCGCCGGCGCGGGCCGGATCGGGATAGCCCAGCGCGATGCCGATCACGATCTCCAGTCCCGCGGGCACTTCCAGCAGCGCATTCGCCGTCGCGACGTCGTTGCGGAAGCCGACCGGGCAGGTGCCGATGCCGTGCGAGGTCGCCGCCAGCATCAGGTTCTGCGCCGCGCGCCCCGCATCGAACCAGGTGATGCGCTGAGTGTAGGGGTTCTCGGCGGTCAGGATCACGATGCAGGCCGCGGCACCGGCCAGGTGCGCCGCAAAACTTCCCGTCTTCGACAGCGTCACGAGCCGCGAACGCTCCGTGACGACGACGAAGTGCCAGAGCTGCGTGTTCTTGCCGCTGCCCGTCGCGCGGCCCGACTCCAGGATCTCGCGGATCACGGGCGGCGGAATCGGCCGGTCGAGGTAATAGCGGACCGCGTGGGTCTTCCGGATGCAGTTCAGGACGTCCATGGTGCAATCCACTCCGCCGGGAAACGGGAATTCTTCATGTCCGGAGATGATGGCGTGGGGGGAAATGAAGAATGTCCCCACTTCCCGGTCAGCCCTTCCCTTCGAGCCGCGCGATCACCTGCTTCCGGAGCTCCGGCTTCTGCACCTTCAGTGAAGGCGTGCGCGGGAAAGTCTCGCAGCGCACGACGTGCTCCGGCCACTGGTAGCGTGCGAAGTCCCGGCCCTGGAGGAACGCGGTGAGCTCCTCGAGCGAGACATCCCCGCCGTCGCGCGTGATCACGCAGGCACAGGTGCGCTCGCCGAGACGCGGGTCGGGCAGGCCGATCACGGCCACGTCGGCGATGCGCGGATGCGGCCTGAGCGCGGCCTCGACATCGGCGGGCGTGATGGTCACGCCGCCGCGGCGGATGATGTCCTTGCTGCGCGTCATGAAGGTCATGTAGCCGTCGGCGTCGAGGACGCCGATGTCGCCGGTGCGCAGGTAACCCTGCGTGGAGAACGACGCCTTGTTCAACTCGTCGGCGCGGTAGTAGCCGAGGAAGCGGTTCGGCCCGCGCAGCAATATGTTGCCGGGCTCGCCCGCCGGCAGCGGCCGCTCGTCGTCGTCGCAGATCAGCACTTCGGTGCCGGGCAGCGGCCGGCCCTCGGTGGTACGCAGCCGTTCCCAGTCGTCCTCCATCCAGCCCGTGCAGTGGCCCGGGGACTCCGACATGCCGTACATGGGGAACGGCTTCGCGCAGAGTCGCTTGCGTGCATCGAGGCGGTGCGGCTCGCCCAGGCCCGCGAGCACGCCGCGGCGGAGGCTCGAGCAGTCGGTCGCATCGAGCTTCGGGGAATTGAGCACGTCGATGGCGTGCGTCGGCATGAGCAGGATGTGCGTGGCGCGGTGCTTCTGGATCAGCGCGAGCGTGTCGTCGACGTTCCAGTTCCTGAGCAGCACCGTGCGGCAGCCGCTGAAATACGTGAGATACGTGCCCAGCACGGAGCTGCCGATGAAGCCGAAGGCCGTGACCACGAGGCTCGTGTCCGCGGGCCCGATGCCCTGCACGCGGGCGTAGGTCTCCGCCGCGAAGCGCAGGGTGTTGGAGGAGTGCATGACGCCCTTCGGCGTGCCGGTCGTGCCCGACGAGAACGTCAGCAGCACGAGGTCCTCGGCCGACATCGGCGTGCGTGGCGGCTCCGCCGTGCTGCCCGAGCGCACGAAGTCGGACCAGGACGATCCGGCCCCGCCCGCCGACTCGTCGCGGATCACGACGAGGCCCAGCTGCAGCGCGTCGGCGGCCGAGCGCACGCGCTCGGTCTCCGCGGGTTCGCCGAGGCCGACGATGGCCTTCGCGCCGGCGGCCTCGATGGTGCTGCGGATCTGTTCGGCCGAGAACATGTGCGGCAGCAGCGCGACGACGAGCTTCGCGTATGCGCAACCCAGGATCGCGACATTCGCCTCGATGCAGTGCCGGCCGTGCACGATCATCACGTCGCCGGCCTGCAGTCCCCGTGCGAGGGCGGCGCTGCCGAAACGGCGCGCTTCCGCGGCGAGTTCGACGAAGCTGATGCTGCGCTCACCCTCGACGTACGCGGTCGCCCGCGGGTCGCGCGCGGCGACCTTCTCGAAGGTGGTCCAGAAATCCTCGGTGCGCCAGTGGCCGGCGGCGTAGTACTGCTCACGGAGTTCGCGGGGCAGGACCACCCCCGGGTAAGAACCGCTGTTCACTGCTGCACACCCCGCAAGGCTTTGTTCGTCGGTGGGAATCGCCGCGGGAATGATACAGGACCGCTGTAAACGACGGGATCCGGGGCGCTCCCCGGGGCTGGCGGATTTCATAGTCCCGCACAAGTTTTTGGCGCCCCGCGCGGCTTGCGGCCCGCCGCCGGCGTCTCGCAGAATCGTCGTCCCCCGCCGCGATTCCGCGACCCCCGGTCGCGCGCCGGCGGCACCGCCGTCGGAGACGCAGATGCCCTACGAACGCCTGTTCAGCCCGTTCACGCTCGCACGCCTGCAGCTCCGCAACCGCATCGCGATGCTGCCCTACGGCACGGCGATGGTGCGCGACGGCATCCCGACCGCCGATCACATCGCGCACACCGTGAACATCGCGAAATCCGGTCCCGGACTCCTGTTCACCGGCGCAACCCCCGTTCATCCCACCTCCGTGATGCGCAACCGCATCCTCGTCGAGGCCTACCGCGACGAGGTCATTCCGCAGCTGAAGGCCCTGGTCGACGGCGTCCACGCCCACGGCGTGAAGATCTTCGGCCAGATCCTGCACCTCGGACGCGAATGGACGGTCACGGACGGCGACCTGCCGCCCATGGCGCCCTCCTCCATCCGTTCGCCGCGCGACGCCTACGCGCCGCGCGAGATGGACCACGCCGACATCGCCATGATCGTCGAGGCCTTCGGTCGCACGGCACGCAACCTCCAGCTCGCGGGTTACGACGGCGTCGACATCCACGGTGCGCACGGCTACCTCGTCGCGCAGTTCCTCTCGCCCGCCACGAACCGGCGCACCGACGCCTACGGCGGCACGCCGGAGAAGCGGCTGCGCTTCCTGTTCGAGGTCATCGACTCCATCCGCCACCACTGCGGCGAGGACATGGGCCTGAGCCTGCGCATCAGCGCCGACGAGGAGGTCGCCGACGGCCTCGAGGTTCCCGACACCGTGCGGAATGCGCGCGCCGTCGAGGTGCACGGCGGCGTCGACCTCATCAGCATCACGCTCGGCAACCGCGGCGCCTACGTGAAGGACATGACCGCACCCGACGCGACGGCCTCGAACGCGGCACTCGCCTTCCGCCGCGGCTGCGGCCTGCCGATCCTCGTGGGCCAGCGCATCTCCACGCCCGAGGTCGCCGAACGCGTGCTCGCCGAGGGCGGCGCCGACCTCGTCGGCATGGTGCGTGGCTTCCTGGCCGATCCCGAGTGGATCACCAAGGCCGCGGCGGGACAGGCACACCGCATCCGCCCCTGCCTGAACTTCAACCAGGACTGCCGCGCGTTCACGCCGCACCTGCACTGTGGCGCGAATCCCGTCACCGGCCGCGAGCGCACCGGGGAATTCGGCGAGCTGAAGCCCGCCGAGCAGAAGAAGCGCATCGCGGTGATCGGCGGCGGCCCCGGCGGCCTGGAAGCCGCGCTGACCGCCGCGCAGCGCGGCCACGCGGTGACGGTGTTCGAGGCCTCGTCGGGATTCGGCGGCCAGTTCATGTATGCCGCGTCCGTGCCGCGCCGCGATCGGCTGCGCCGGCTCGTCGACTTCCAGCTCTCGGAGCTGCGGATCATGAAGGCCGAACTGCGTACGGGCGTCGCGGTCACGGGACCGGGCGACCTGGGCGGCGACTTCGATGCCGCCATCGTCGCGACCGGCGCGCGCGCGAAGCCGCTGGACGAGACGCTGCGCGCGGCCGGGGCCGTGCGCTGGTTCGACGTGCTCGAGAACGGCGCGCCCGAGCCGCAAGGCAGCGGACGCGCGGTGTTCGTCGACGACGGCAGCGGCTTCTGGTGGAACTACGGCGTCGCGGAAGCGCTGGTCGAAGCCGGCTGGAAGGTCACCTATGTCACGCCCACGGCTGGCGTCGCGCACATGATCCCGCACGAGAGCGCGGGACCCCTGCTCGCGCGCCTCGGCGCGGGCCGCACGGAATTCCGGGTGCTGAGCGGACTGGATTCCATCGAGCCCGGCGGCGCCCGGCTCGTGAACCTGACCTCGGGCGAGGAATCCCTCGAGCCCTGTGAACTCGTCGTCGTGCACACGGGGCGCGAGCCGGTCGCGGGTCCGGTTTCCGCGCTGCGCGCAGGCGGCATCGCGGAAGTACACGCGATCGGGGACTGCCTCACACCGCGGCGCGCCACCTTCGCCGTGTTCGAGGCGCAGCGGCTCGCCCGGGCGATCTGACGCCGCTCAGGGAATCATCGGAACGGGCCTCGCCACCGGGGGCGCCGTGCGGGCGCGGCGCCGCGCGGGACAGCGCTCAGCGCTTGCGGATGCCGTCGAGGAACACCTTGCACAGCGCCTGCGCCGTCTTCTCGACGGCGGGATTCCGGCCGCGCGGGTACCACTTGTAGGCCCAGTTGCACATGCCGAGGAAGCCGAGCGCGGTGAGCCGCGGATCGCTCTTCGCGAAGATCCCGGCCTTCATGCCCGCCGACAGCGTGTCGCAGACCATGTCCAGGTATTCCTCGCGCTGGCGCCGCATCTCCTTCTTCTGGTCGATGTCGAGCTCGTCATGGTGCTCGAAGAACGCGCGCACGTAGCCGGGGTGCTGCTCGATCTGGCTCAGGATGTCGGCGCAGATGCCCTCGAGGCGCGCGTCCAGCGGCACGTCCTGCGCGACGCGCTCCTGGTGGCGCGAGCGCAGCTCGCTGATGAGCTTCTCGTGGATGGCGTAGAGGATCTCGGTCTTGCTGCGGAAGTAGTGATAGAGCGTCGGCTTGCCGAGCTTGACCGCGTCCGCGACCATCTGCATCGACGCGCCGTGGTAGCCCACCTTGTCGAACAGCACTGCGCTCTCGCGGATGATCTCGTCCTTCCGGTTCTGGTGTGACTGCGACCGCTTGCCCGCCATGGAGACCCCGCGCGATGGATGCGTGCCGGCGTGAATGTCTATAAGGGATTGTTCTAACGCCGTTTTTTCAGTATAGCCGCCGCGTGACCCTCGTTCAATGCGAAACCGGCAGACCTGCCTACAGGCCCGGCGTTTTCGCGCGCACGACGGGCGCGCCCGCGACGCGCAGCGCGGGCGGCACCGAATCGTAGTCGCCGCGCCGCGATCGCTGCGCCCAGTCGACGACGAAGGCGCGGATCGCTTCGACGTCCGCCACGCTGAGCGTGTCGGCGAAGCCCGCCATGCCGTTCCGCGCGAGCAGTCCCTCGCGCACGATCGCGACGAAACTCTCGTGGATGCCGGGCGCCATGCGCCGCAGGTCGGGGAACACGCCGCCCTCGCCCATCACGCCATGGCACATGCCGCAGTTCATCTGGTAGAGGCCGGCGCCCTTCGCGACCATCGCCGCGGGCTGGGGTTCGTCGCCCGCGTAGAACGGCGGCAAGGGCACGCGCGGTGCGACCGGCACGGGCCGGCCGCCCAGCTTCAACACGATCAGGCGTCCCGCGTTGCTGTAGGGCTCGGCGCGCTCGGGCGTCCACGGCGCCATCTTCACCCCGTTCCAGCCCGCCGCGATGGCGATGTACTGCTGGCCATCGACGGCATAGCTCACGGGTGGTGCCGCGATGCCCGTGCCCGTCTCGATGTCCTGGAGCAGCCGACCGTCGTCCGCGGCGTAGACGCGCAGATGCCCGTCCTCGGTGCCCTGCACCACGAGGCCACCCGCGGTCGTCAGCACGCCACCATTGGTCATGGTGTCGTGGCGCACGGTCCACGCCGGCTTCTGCCGCACGGGATCCCAGGCCAGGAGCCCCGCATAGGTGTCCTTCTGGACATCGGGGTCGTTCGTGAGCTTCGAGAGGTCGTAGCCGCTCTGGAACCACGTGGTGCGCTCGGCGCCCCAGATCCAGCCGATGTCGCGAACCGGCAGATAGACGAGCCCCGTCTGCGGGTTGAACGCCATGGGATTCCAGCTGTGGGCGCCGGCGGGGCCCGGGAACAGGAGCCGCGGGCCCTTCTCGAATTCGCCCTGGCCCGTGAACACGGGGCGCCCCGTCTTCAGATCGATGTGGCTCGCCCAGTTCACGCGCACATACTT
Source organism: Steroidobacteraceae bacterium (assembly GCA_046352935.1). GTDB lineage: Bacteria > Pseudomonadota > Gammaproteobacteria > Steroidobacterales > Steroidobacteraceae > CAYWMY01. The sequence continues at coordinate 34,598 of JAXMGR010000025.1, read as the reverse complement.
CCCGGCCGAGAGCAGCTCACCTGTGGCGCGATCGAGCACGTAGAAGAACCCGTTCTTCGGCGCCTGCATCAGCACCTTGCGCCGCGCACCACCGATGTCGAGATCGGCGAGGATCATGTTCGATGTGGCGGTGTAGTCCCAGCTCTCGCCGGGCACGGTCTGGTAGTGCCAGACGAGGTGGCCGTCGTCGGGATCGACCGCGAGGATCGAGGCGAGGAACAGGCCATCGCCCTTCGCGGGATCGCGCATGCCGTAGGGACCCGCGTTGCCCGTGCCGACATAGAGCAGATCGAGCTCGGGATCGTAGGAGAACGAATCCCAGGGATTGCCGCCGCCGCCCAGGGACCAGTCGTGGCCGGGCCCCCAGGTCTTCGCGGCCCTCGCCATCTCCGGGCGCTCGAAGCCCTTCTTCGGATCGTCGGGTACCACGTAGAAGCGCCAGGCGAGCGTGCCTGTCTCTGCGTCATAGGCCGAGAAGAAGCCGCGGGTCGCGAAATCCGCGCCGCCGTTGCCGATGATGACCTTGCCCTTCACAACGCGCGGCGCGCCCGTGATCGTGTAGTAGGGCTTGCTGTCCGTGGTGTTCGCTTCCCAGAGCTTGCGCCCCGTCTTCCCGTCGAGGGCGATCAGCCGGCCGTCGAAGGCGCCCACGAACACCCGGCCGTTCCAGACCGCGACGCCACGGTTCACGGGCTTGCAGCAGCCGTTGCGCAGCCACGCGCCCGGCACTTCGGGATCGAAGGCCCAGAGGCGGCGGCCGGTCTTCGCGTCGAACGCGAACACACGGCCCCAGCTCGAGCTCACGTAGAGGACGCCGCCCACCATGACGGGCGAGGCCTCGATGCCGAAGCGCGGACTCTCGAGGTCGGCCTCCCAGGCGAGACCGAGCTCCTGCACGGTGCCGGTATTGATCTGCGTCAGCGGCGAGTAGCGCTGCTCGCTGAAGGTGCGACCGTTGGTCCACCAGGTGCCGGGGTCGCTCTCGAGGGCCGCGATGCCCTTCTCGTTCACGTCGGCGAGTGTCGGGGGCTCGATCTTCGGGCTGCAGCCCCAGAGTCCGAGCAGAGCGGCAGCCGCCGCGAGTGCCTGCCGCGTCGCACCAGTCCTCGTCGTCATCCGCAGCCCCGGTCGGTTCGGCGCGTCCGCCGCGCCGGGACATTATAGCGGCCGCCGGCGGAGCGGCCGGCCGGGTGATCAGCCCCGGCCCGCCGCTCCGCCGCCGAACGGACTCAGAAGCGGTAGCTCGCCGTCGCGCCCCAGGTCATCGGTGCGATCATCATCTTGTTCCTGATCTGGCCGAAGACCGAGAAGTTGGCGTCGTAGAGCTTCTTCTCGCCCGTGAGGTTCTTGCCCCAGAGCGTCACGCTCCACCGGTTGTCACGCGCACGATAGGCCAGCGAGGCGTCGAGCAGGCTGTAGGAGCCCTCGCCGAAGGAGTCGCGGTTGAACTCGTCGAAGTACTGCTTGCTGATGGAGTTCCAGTCGACACCGGGCGTGACGGTAGCGCCGTTGCCGAGCAGAAAGCCGTATTCGGCATGCAGGTGCGTGCGCCACTTCGGCGACAGCGCCGGCGTGTTGCCCGCGACCTGCACGAAGGCATTGCCGGGGATGAACGGGTCGTCGGTCAGGAAGTCCTTGAACTTCGCATCGACGTGCACGATCGTCGCACCGAGGCGCAGGCGGTCCACCGGCGTCCAGCCCAGCTCGACCTCGAAACCCTTCACCTTCATGTCGTTGATGTTGTTGACGCGCAGCGCCGCACCGATGGCATTGCCGTTCGCATCCAGGATTGCCGTGGCCTGCGAGCGCTGCAGGTTCTTCACCTTGGCGGTGTAGGCCGCGATGTTGGCCGTGAAGCGGTGGTCCGGCGTCTGGAACTTGATGCCGATCTCGTGGTTGTCGACCGTCGTCGGCGCGATGATCTTCGAATCGATCTGCATGATCAGCGTGGCGCCGGAGCGGAAGCCCTGCGAGAAGGTGTAGTACACCATCGCATCGGGCGTCATGTGGAAGTCGAGGCCGTACTCGCCGACGTACTTGTCGAAGTCCCGCTGGTCCGCGAGTTGCCCGGTCAGGTTCCCGGCCAGGTAACGGAAGTTCTGGAAATCCCGGTCCTCGTTGTTCAGCCGACCACCCGCGCGCAGCGAGAACCTGTCGTTGAAGTCGTAGGTCGCGTTCCAGAACGGCGACAGCGCCTCCGTGTTGTTCTCACCGACGAACTGAAACAGAGTCGAGTTGGCGAAGCGCAGGTAGACATCGGTCGTACCCGACATCTTCTCCTTGTAGTAGTACGCGCCCAGCAGCGCATGCAGCCGCTCGGTGTCGTAGATGAGCTGCAGTTCCTCGCTGAACTGCTTGTCCTTCATCGGGAGATCGACGTCGACGAAGCTGTAGGCCGAGACATCGAGGTCCGAGCCATTGAAGAAATCGAGCTTGCGGTAGTTGGTGATGCTGCGCAGCGAGAACGCGTCGGTGAACTTCCAGTCCAGCGTGCCGGTGATCGACCAGGTCTCGCGCTCCATCTTCGGCTCACGGCTGAAAGCGCCATCGCGCGACTTCGGGTCGGAGAAGCTGGACGGCGGGATCACCGTGTGCGGCGTGCCGTAGATCGTGTCGAGGAAGGTCAGGTGACCGCTGCGGTCGTTCTGCTTCGTGTACTCGCCCGTCAGCAGGAACCGGACGTCGTCGGTGACATCGAACTGCAGATGCGCTCGGGTCGCCCAGCGCCGCTCGTCGAGGAAGTCCTTGCCGGTGGCGAGGTTCTTCGCGTAGCCATTGCGATCGACGCCCATGAGCGCGATGCGGCCGAGCACGCGCTCCGAGAGCGGCCCGGCGATGGCTCCCTCGAACTTCTTGAGGCTGTAGTTGCCGACCGTCGCATTCGCGTAGCCGGACAGCTCCCGGGTCGGCTTCGCCGTGATGAGGTTGACCGTGCCGCCCGTGGAATTCCGCCCGTAGAGCGTGCCCTGCGGTCCACGCAGCACCTCGATGCGATCCAGGTCGAAGAAGGCCGAACCCTGCGCCTCGGCACGCGAGATCACGGCGCCGTCCACGTGCAGGACGACTTCCGAGTCCTCGCCGCGCACGACCGTCGAGTTCGACAGGCCGCGCATGTTGAGCTTCATGATGCCGATCGCCTCGCCGACGTTCAGGCTCGGGATCATGTTCTGCAGGTCGCGCACGTCGGTGACGACCTTGTCGCGCAGCATGTCGCTGGTGACGACCGAGACGGCGGCAGAGATGTCCTGCAGCGTCTCCTCGCGCTTGCGCGCCGTGACCACCACTTCCTCGAGTACATCCGTCTGCGCATGGACCCGGGCTGGCCCCGCCGAGAGACCGACGCCGACGGCAAGGCTGACGGCGAACGTGACGCGCGACCTGTTCGGACCTGTCATGTGATAGCTCCTGTGCCTGGAAAACAACAACCGTGGACTGGCATTCCAGTCATGCGGCGGTACGCTAACCACACACTGGAACCGGTTCAACGCAGCCCGGGACAAGAATTCCAGTCGGCACGGTCATGTCCCGTTTGTGGCGGGAGTGAAGGACGGCGCGAACGACAGTCCCGGTCTCCTTACGACGCCTCGCCGACGGCGCCGGCCGCCTGCAGCGCCTTGCGCTTCTTCTCACCGCTGACTCGCCGCTCGTGCTTGAACACGAAGGCCGTCAGCGCCGCCGAGACCACGAGTCCCGCGGCCAGCGCCATGAAGCCCATGGCGAACGAACCCGTGAGATCGAAAGACCAGCCCATGACGAGCGGACCGACGATTCCGCCGGTGCCTCCGAAGACACCGCTGTTGACCGCGACGGCCACGCCGATGACCTCGGCCGGCAACAGGTCGAAGAGCAGCACGATGAAGACGGCGATCGCGGAGGCGTTCAGGAACAGCATCAGGCACAGCATCGTGATCATCGCCATGCGCCCTTCGAGCACCAGCAGTCCGTAGATCGCGGGCACCGTGAGCAGCACCGAGGTGATCACGACCAGCGAACGGTTGCCGATCCGGTCCGCGATGGTGCCACCGCACAGCGCGCCGAGGGCCGCGGCGCTGTAGGGCAGCACGAGCGTGAACCCGCTGTCGAGCCCGGAGAGGCCGCGCTCCATCACGAGGTAGCCGGGCAGCCAGCTCAGGTTCGTGAAATAGACACCGGCCGTGAAGAAGAACGCGCTGCAGACGAGCCAGAACGCCGGATTGCCCGCGAGCATGCGCAGCCCGTCGCGGAAGGGGAGCGCCGCCGCCGCCTGCCGCGACGGATCGTAGGTGACACGGTCCTTCGCGAGCTCGTCTTCGATACGGTCGCGCTCCGCGGCCGAAATCCAGGGATGATCGCGCGGGTGGTCGTAGACCAGCAGCCAGAACACCAGCACGCCCACCAGCGTCACCGCACCGGTGATGAAGAACATCGACCGCCAGCCGAACACGCTGATGAGCGCGGCAATGATCGGCGTGCCGATCACGAGACCCAGGTAACCGAAGCAGATCTGCACGCCGTTGGCAAAACCGCGCTCGGCCGGCAGCACCCAGTGATTCATGAGCTTGTAGACCGGGTTGATGACCGCGCCTTCCGACAGTCCGAAGAGCGCCCGCACGATCGCGAAATGGGTGAGCGTGCGGCACAGGCCCGTCGTGACCGTCGCGATGCACCAGATCACGTAGAACACGAGTGTCCAGGTACGGATCCGGAGCCGGTCGGCCGCGATGCCGCCCGCGACCTGGCCCAGGACATAGCCCCAGAAGAACACGCTGAGGATCATGCCGGTCTGCACACCGGTGAGGCCGAGATCCTGCTTGATGTGCGGCACCGCGAGCGAGATGTTCACGCGATCGAAGAACAGGAACATGCCCGTGACCCAGAGGGCGGACATCACGACGAAGCGGAAACGTCCCGGTGTGTTCGGCGATGAACGGTTCGGCACGGCGCCCTCCGGTGTTGCGCACCACGACGTCGCGACGGATCCCGATCGCTGCGCGGGGTGCGACCATCCCGGCCCCGGACGGCAGGGCATCATAACGCCGCGACCCGGCGTGCCAACCCGCGCCGCGGGACATGACTCGCGACGGACCGCAGTATGGCCGCGACGCCCGGTCACCGGCTTGCCCGGGACTATCGGGAATCTTGACTCGCCGTCACGGATCCCGGGCACCCGGCGCGAGTTGTGCGCTCGCCCGCCCGGATGATCGACAGATTGACAGCGTCAAATTCGCGGCATTAGTCTCAATCAATAAACCGTGCGGTCGGGTCCGCCGATGCTGTCGGCGGTCGTGAGGGGAGATGAGGGGAAACCGGATGTCCGGCGCGGCGGAAGCGGGCTACGAACCGCAGATGGCGGCCATTCCGGGCGGCCTGAAGGCGTTCGAGGCGACGCTGTCGAACTGCTTCTTTCCCTATGAAATCGAGAGTGCGCGCGGCATCGAGTCCTTCGAAAGCGCATCGGCGACGCGCAGCATCGGCGCACTGAAGCTGTTCCGCATCGCCGTCGGCAACGCGTTCACGGGCCACCGGCTCCGCGCCGGGCGCTGCGGCGAGCGGAATTCCTACGTGCTCAGTCTCGTCGAGGAAGGCGAGGTGCACTACCGCGGCCGGCGCGCGGCCTGTGCGGGCGCCGGCGACCTGATCCTCATGAATTCGGACCATGCGCTCGACTCGCAGCGCACGATCGCAGGACAGACGCTCGCGGTGTCGATCCCCGCCGCAATGCTGCGCGTGCACTTCAGCGAGGCGGACAACTGGTGCCTCGTCCCGCTACCGACCCACGAGGGGTCACCCGCGATCCTGCGCGAATGCCTGAAGACCTACTGGCGCACGCAGCAGAGCGCGACGGAGTCCGGCTACCACGACCTGGCCCAGGCGATCATCCACCTGATCGGCGCCTGCTTCCGCCAGCCGCTCGGGCGCGTGGCCATGGATTCACGGTCGATGCACGCGCACTGGCTGCGCGTCTGCGCCGTCGTCGAGGAGCACCTGCTGGATCCGGAACTGTCAGCGGCGCTGGTTGCAGACCGGCTCGGCATCTCCAAGAGCTACCTGTTCGCGGTCATGAACGCGGCGGACACGACGCTCGGGCGGCTGATCCGCGAGCAGCGGCTGGAACGCAGTGCGAAGCTCCTCGGGGACCCGGCGATGCGGTCGCGCTCCATCGCCGAGCTGGCTTTCGCGGTCGGCTTCCAGGATCCGGCACATTTCAGCCGACGGTTCACCGAGAAGTTCGGCCGCTCGCCGCGCGCCTTCCGTGCAGGCGCACAGGCTGCATCGAGGAACAGCACTTCGGGGTGAAGCGGTTCGCGCGGCTGCGCGCGCGGCCGAAGGGCCTTCGGGCGCGACCGCGCGGGCCGCGCCCGAAGCAGAGTTCACGGCTTCGGCGCGTACTTCTTCAGCTCGATGCGCGTGATCGCGCGGTTGTGCACTTCGTCCGGACCGTCCGCGAGCCGGATCAGGCGCGCGTTGGCATAGGCTTCCGCCATGCCGAAATCCGTGGTGATGCCCGCGCCGCCGAAGGCCTGGATGGCCTGGTCGATGATGCGGCAGGCCATGCGCGGCGCCGCCACCTTGATCATCGCGATCTCGGCCTGCGCGACCTTGTTGCCGACCGTGTCCATCATGTGGGCGGCCTTCAGCACCAGCAGGCGCGACATCTCGATGTCGGTGCGCGCGTGCGCGATGCGCTCCTCCCACAGCGAGTGCTGCGCGATGGGCTTGCCGAAGGCGGTGCGGCTCAGGAGCCGCTTGCACATCGCCTCGAGCGCGACCTCGGCCTGGCCGATCACGCGCATCGCGTGGTGGATGCGGCCCGGCCCCAGGCGCCCCTGCGCGATCTCGAAGCCGCAGCCCTCGCCCTTCAGCATGTTCGAGGCGGGCACGCGCACGTTGTCGAACACGATCTCGGCGTGGCCGCCGTGGCCCTTGTGGTAGAAGTTGAAGACCGGCAGCGGACGCACGAGCCGGACACCCTTCGTCGCGCGCGGCACGAGGATCATCGACTGCTGGCGGTAGCGGTGCGCCGTCGGATCCGACTTGCCCATCACGATGAACAGCTCGCAGTTCGGGTGATAGGCGCCCGACGACCACCACTTGCGGCCGTTGATGACGTACTCGTCACCGTCACGACGGATGCTGGTTTCGATGTTGGTCGCATCGGAGGACGCGACGCCGGGCTCGGTCATGCAGTAGGCCGAGCGGATCCGGCCGTTCATGAGCGGTTAGAGCCAGCGGTCCTTCTGCGCGCGCGTGCCGTAGCGCTGCAGCACTTCCATGTTGCCCGTGTCGGGCGCGGAGCAGTTGAAGATCTCCGGCGCCCAGACCACGCGACCCATGACCTCGGCGAGCGGCGCGTATTCGAGGTTCGGCAGACCCGGCGACTCGAAATGGAACGTCTCGTCGACGTGCTCGGCGCCGTGCCACGGCGGCATGAACAGGTTCCAGAGGCCTTCCGCGCGGGCCTTCGCCTTGAGTTCCTCCATGAGCGGCGGCACCGTCCAGCCGTCGGATTCCTCGGCCTGCTCGTGGTACAGGGCGAGGTTCGGCCACACGTTGCGGTCCATGAAGGACTGCAGCTTCGCCATCAGATCCTTCGTCCGCTGCGAATACTCGAAATCCATGAAGGTTCTCCTGCTCGATCGATTCATGGCGCGCACTCGCGCGCCGCGGTGCCGGCCATCAGCCGACCAGTCGGTTTGGTAATTGAACGACGCCGCGTGGCCGCATGTCAAGAAACCACAGCCGTTCAGCAGCCTGCGCGTCGCGCTCCCGTCGCGAACGCGCGCCATCATACAGCCGCGCGGCTTGACACCCCCGCCGCAGAGCGCCGAGCATTTTACCCAGTGCCCGGTCGCATCGGCCCGGCGAACGCATAGGGACATTCACGGACATGGCAGAAGTCACCCTGAGCGCCGAGCTCGAGGCGCCGGCCGCGGCGGTGTGGGCGTTGCTCGCGGATTTCGGCGCCATCGAGCGCTGGTGGCCCGCCGACGGCCCGATCCGGATCGAGCGCGTCGACATCGAGGGCAGCGGCGTCGGCATGATCCGCCACATCCACAACCAGGGCATCCCGGGCTTCATCAGCGAGCGGCTCGATCTCGTCGATCCCGCGACGCGGACGTGGATCCTCTCCATCGTCGGCACGCGGCCGCGCGGCATGACCGCCTATGTCGCCGAAGGCCACCTCGTCGAACTCGGTGCCAACCGCTGCCGCATCGACTACCGCGCGAACGTCACCACCGATCCGGGGCGTGAGGAGCAGGTGAAGCGCGCACTGCTGCTCACCTGGCCCGTGATGTTCCGCGGCCTCGAGCAGGCCGCGCAGAAGCCCGGCCGCTGAGCTGCTGAGCTGCTGAGCTGCCGAGCTGCTGAACTGCTGACCTGTTGATCTGCCGGTCTGCCGAGCCGCCGCGCCGGCCGTTCAGAGCGCGACGCTGGCGACGTACTTGGTGACGAGATAGGACGCGAGGCCTTCCATGCCGCCCTCGGCGCCGTGGCCGCTGTCCTTCACGCCACCCCAGGGCGTCTCGGGCGAGACCACGGCGCAGGTGTTGAGTCCGATCGATCCCACTTCCAGCGCATCGACAACGTCGTTCGCGTTCTTCGCCGAACGCGTGAACACATAGGCCGCGAGTCCATAGCCCAGCCGGTTTGCCTCCGCGATCGCCTCCTCGGCGCGCGCGAACGGTGTCACCGCGCAGATGGGCCCGAAGGGCTCGCGGTTCATGATCTGGCAGTCGCGCGTCACCGCCGACACCACGGTGGGCTCGTAGAAGAATCCGGCAAGGCCCGCGGGCCGCCGGCCACCCGTCGCGATCCTCGCCCCGCGCGCGGCCGCATCCGCGACCAGCGATTCCATCGCGGCGACGCGGCGCGGGTTCGCGAGCGGCCCCATCTGCGAGTCCGGCGCCATGCCGTCGCCGACCTTCACGGCCGCCATGCGCTCGCCGAGCCGGCGCAGGAACTCGTCGTGCACGCGCTCGTGCACGAGATAGCGCGTCGGCGCGCCGCAGAGCTGGCCCGCGTTCCAGGTCTTGACCATGACCGTCGCGGCGATCGCGCCGTCGATCTCCGCGTCGTCGAAGACGATCACGGGCGCGTGACCGCCGAGCTCCAGCGTGATGGGCTTGCCCTGCGCGCCCGCGAGCGTGCCGAGCTGGCGGCCCACTTCGACCGAGCCCGTGAACGACACCTTGCGGATCACGGGCGAGGCGATCAGGTGCGGCGAGATCTCGGCGGGCACGCCGAAGACCGCGTTCAGCACGCCCTTCGGCAGGCCCGCGTCCTCGAAGGCGCGCACGACTTCGAGTCCGGACGCCGGGGTTTCCTCCGCGGCCTTGAGGATCACCGTGCAGCCGGCCGCGAGCGCCTCGCCCGTCGTGCGCGCGGGCATGAGCACCGGCGCATTCCACGGCGTCAGCGCCACCACGGGACCGATCGGCACGCGGTACACCGTCTGGCGCATGCCCGCGATGCTGGGCGGGATGACACGCCCGTATGCGCGGCGCGCCTCCTCGGCGGTCCAGTCGAGGATGTCCGCGGCCCAGAGCACCTCGCCCTTCGCATAGGGCAGCGTGATGCCCTCCTCGCGCGTGATGAGCCGCGCGATGTGCTCCGCGCGTTCGCGCAGCAGCTCGCCCGTACGCCGGAGGATGCGGCCGCGTTCGACGGCCGTCGTGCGGCTCCACGCGGGGAACGCGCGCTCCGCGGCGGCGAGCGCCGCGTCGAGGTCGGCGCGCGTCGCGATCGGCAGGCGGCCGATCTCCTCGGCCGTCGCCGGATCGAACACGGGGCGCGTGTCGCGTTCGGCCGCGTGGATGCGCGTGCCGTCGATGAAGAGATGCAGCTGTTCGTGGCTCATGTCCTGATCCTCGCCGCGCGCCTCAGCGCCGCGCGGCACCGCCCGTGCGCGCGTCCGCAGCACCGGAATCGCCGCGTTGCGCGTCCCCGTCCGTGTCGAAGGCCAGCAGGACGTTGCCCGGCATCTGGCCGCCGAAGCCATAGCCCGCCGCGACGTAGAGGCGGCCATCGAGCGCGATCGGCGCGGCCGCACCACCCATCGAGCCGCCGTGCGCACGGTTGCCGTTCACGGTCGCGAAGCTCCGCTTCGTGTCGTACTGCCAGAGCAACGCGCCGGAGTCCGCGTCGACGACGCGCAGCCAGCCGTCGGAGCTGCCCGCGAACACCAGCTCCGGCGTCACGGTGATCGCCTGCGTGTAGCCCCGCCAGCACAGCGGCAGGTCGCGGCAGGTGTCCCCGGACGATGGCGCGCTCCAGATCGCGCGGCCCGTCGCGATGTCGAGGGCGTAGAGGCCGGGACGCTCGGGCACGTCGTGCTGCTGCCCGTCCGGCGCGTCGTTCACGGGCACGAAGACCCGGTCGCGGCCCGCCGCGATGCCGAAGTGGATGCCGCCCAGGATGCCGCCGCGGCCGAGACGCTGCTTCCAGCGCAGCCGGCCCGTCACGGGGTCGACCGCGTGCACCCAGCCCGTCTTCTGGCCCGCGAGCACGACGTCCCCGCCCTTCGTCGTGTGCGCGAGGATGGTGTTCGCGCCGAAGTCGTGATCGGGGCCGGGCTTGTCCGGGCAGTTCGCCTTGTCCGGTGCGATGCAGGCGTTGTTCCAGGCATCGCCCGCAAGGCCCTGGTAGATCCAGCGGATGCGCCCGCTCGCGAGATCGAGCGCCATCACGGCATCGCTGGTGGCGGTGGCCGGAGCCGAATAGTTGCCGCCGGTGGCCACATAGAGCTGGCGGCGCTTCACGTCGATCGCGGGGCTGTTCCACACCGGCGCGCCCGACGGCCCGAACCGCGGCACGCCGTGGGCGTTCACGCCGCGCTGCGAGGCCGGCTCGTCGATGGTGAAGGTCTGCCACAGCACATCGCCGCGCTTCGCATCGAGGGCGACCACGGAGCCGCGGAAGGTGCAGCAGTCGTACTGCGGATTCGCGGGGCGGATGATCTCGAACGAGGACACCGGCACGTACAGGCGCCCTTCGTGCAGCGCGGGCGTCGCGGTGATTCCCGCGTTCGGGTGCGCATCCACGCGCCGGCGCCAGACCAGCGTGCCGTCCCGCGCGTCGAGCGCGTAGACATTGCCGACGAGATCACCGAAATAGAGGCGCGGCTTCGCGCCGCGATCGCCCTTCCGCCAGACGTCCAGCACGAGGCTCGTGCGCACCTCGGCGCCCGCGAGGAAACGCCAGCGCTCGCAGCCCGTCGCCGCATCCAGCGCGTAGACCTGGCCGTTGTGGCTGCCGATGAACACCGCGCCACCGCCCACGGATGGCGCGCCGCGCATGCGGATCGCGTTCGGGAAACTCACGGCCCAGCGCAGCCGGAGCTTCGCCACGTTCGCGCGGCCGAGGCCCGCGACCGCGGTCGGGATCTCGCGCGTGTTCGCGGGCGTGAGTCCCCACCCCGCGAACGGCGGCGGCGCGTCGAAATCGAACTTCGCGGCATCGCCCGTACAGGCCGGCGGTTCCGGCTCCTCGACGACGGAGGACATCTTCCGCTTGGTGATGAACTCGGCGAGCGCGAGCCGGTCCGCATCGCTGAGCGCGGCGGCCTGCGTGGCCATCGTGCCCTTCGTCAGCACCTGGTAGACGGCCTGCGGCGACATCACGGCGAGCACCGCGCGCTGCGGCGCGCGCTCGAGGCCGCGGTCGTGGCAGGCACCGCACTGGCTCGTGTACAGCTCGCCGCCGCGCCCGCCCTTCGCCGGATCGTTGATGTCGAATTCGTTGACGGTGATGTTGCCGGCGTCCCCCGTGGTGGGCGGCGTCGAGGGTCCGGCCGCGCCCGCTGGCGCGGATGCCGATGCGCTTGCCGGCGCGGCAGCGGCCGCGGCCACGGGTGCCGCGGCGTTGACCGGCACCGCCGCCGCGAGTGCCGCCCGTGACGACTCGGCCGTGATCACGGGTGGCCAGTACCAGTAGAGTTCCTCGACCCGCAGCGCCATGCTGGCCCGCGCATCGACGAGCTCGCTCGCCGGGAACCGCGCCGCGTCCAGCTGCGCGACATCCTGGAGGTAGTCCGCCTCGCTCGCCCACCAGAGCTGCTCGAAAGCGTCGTAGGCCGGCTCGGCCGCATCGAATGACAGCGCCATGCCGCGCTCGAAGCCGGAGTAGTGCCCCCCGGCGAGCAGCACCGGCGACCGGGCCGCGACGAAGCGCTCGCGGAACTGCGCCGCGGACAGGCCCGCGCGGCGCTTCCAGAACACGATGGCCTTCACCGCGCCGCGCACTGCGGGACGCTGGAGCCCGGGCGAGGTCTGCACCACCTGCGTGTTCAGCAGGCGCATGGCATCCGCGTCCTGGAAGCGCGGATTGTCGAGCATGGCGTCCGAGCGGTATTCCTCGCTGCTGCCGAGATCGATCGAGCGCTGCAGGTTCGGGTACCAGAGCTCGGCGGCGCCGTCGAAGGCGCGCGCGAAGCCGGGATAGGGCTCCGCCGCGAGATGATTCTGCACGTAACGGTCGAAGTAGCCCGTGAGCTTCAGCGACGCCTCGGCGTGGCGCGTGCGCCAGTGATGCGAGAACGCGGCGACGTCGAGATCGGCGCGGCGCTTCAGCAGCGCGAACACCCGCACGGGCCCGGTCCTCGACGCTTCACCGCCGGCATCCGCCACCGCGACGGTGGCAACGGGCGGCAGCGCGCAGGCCGCGACACCGACGATCAGCAGAAGGAACCGCCGCATGCGCCGAATCATCTTCTCGCCCCCCTCGATTCCATGGCCCGGACCCGCACGATCCGGGAACCCGCCGACGGCCGCGACCCCGCCACGACAGCCAACGGAAACCCGACCGCGCGTTCGGGAAGCAGGACGCTAGCAGATGCGCCGCGCGACTGTCCAAGGTCGGCGGCATCGCGCGCCGCCCGCCCGCACCCTCGTTGCGGTAGGCTCTGCAGAAACAAGAGCAACGGTGACCCATGAGCCCATCGCGCATGCGCGGCCTGAGCCGCATCCTGGTCCTCGTCCTGCTGGCCATCCTCGTCGCGCCGCTCCTGTGGACGATGTTCACACTGAGCTGGTCGTACTCGGAGGGCGAGCGTGCGGGTGTCCTCCAGAAGTTTTCCCGCAAGGGCTGGCTCTGCAAGACCTACGAAGGCGAGGTCGCGCAGTACATCGTGGGCGGCGTCGCGCCGCAGATCTGGAACTTCACGGTGCGTGACGCGAAGGTCGCCGCGGAGCTGCGCCGGCTCGTCGGCTCGAAGGTGCAGTTGCACTACACCGAGCACCGCGGCGTGCCGACGAGCTGCTTCGGCGACACGGGCTATTACGTCGACGGCATCATCGGGCTCGAAGGGCCGCCCGCCCCGGCGCCAGCGGGCGGCTGAGCCACTCCGGCCCGCGCACTGCCCACCGGGGCGCGCAAGTACGCGCGCCCATCAATGACGGCAACCCGCCCGTGGGCGACCTGCCGTCACGACGTCCCCTCACGCCCCCTCACGCCCTCGCGCCGTCTCCGCGACCGGGCGTCTCGCAATATTCGACGCGGCCCGAAATCTCGAATCAACGGCCGCGCAGGGGGCCGACAATCTCGACACAGCCTCAAGAGCAATTCCAGAAACTTTTTAAAACATGGTCTTATCTGATGTTTCTCATAAGACGCTGATCTTCCATTCCACCCGACCGCCGGCCGATCTCCCTCCACGGACACCGCTCCGGCGCCGTGATTCCTACGCATTCCGGAACCGTCCCGGTCTCGCGGACAATGCCGGCCCTCATGCGTGAACGCGCCGCACCGCCCCTCCTCCCGCTCGATGCCGGGCTGCTGCGCACCCTTGGCATCGACGATCTCGTGCCTGCATCGCTCGCCCCCTGGCGGCCGCTGGTCGTCGAGGCGATGGCGTTCTTCCTGCAGCGCCTGCCGGCGGATCGTCTCGCGGAGATCATGGGCGACCAGCTCGCCCTGCCGCGCGATGCCCCCGTCGATGCAAGGCTCGTCGCCCTGCTGATCCGCTGCCCGACGCTGCACAAGCTCGGCCAGGTGCTGGCCCGACGCCCGGAGCTGCATCCGGACCTGCGCCGGCGCCTGCAGGCGCTGGAGTCGATGCCACCCACGGTGCCCCTCGCCGCGATCACCGCCCGCGTCCGCGAGGAGCTGGGCGAGATCGAGGGGCTGCGCGTCGCCGGGGCCGCGCTCGCGGAAGGCAGCGTCGCCGTCGTCGTGCCGTTCAAGTGGCACGAGGAGGGCCGCGAACGCGAGGGCGTGTTCAAGGTCCTCAAGCCCGGCATCGAGGCGCGGCTCGGCAGCGAGCTCGCACTGCTGCCGGAGGTCATCGACTTCGTCGAGCGGCGCGGCGCGGAACTGGGACTGCCGGCACTCGACTACCGCGGCACGCTCACGGGAGTGCGGCGGCTGCTCGAGACGGAGATCCGCCTCGACGTCGAGCAGGCCAACATGCGCCGGGCCGCGGAGTTCTATCGCGACGACGCGGACGTGTCCGTGCCCGCACTCCTGCCCTGGTGCACGCCGCGCATCACGGCCATGGAGCGCGTGGACGGCGTGAAGGTCGCGGATGCGGTCCTCGATGCGACGGCGCGCGAGGCGCTCGGCGCGCGCATGATCGCGACGCTCGTCGCCCAGCCGTTCTGGTCGCGCGAGGACTTCGCGATGTTCCATGGCGATCTGCACGGCGGCAACCTGCTGCTCACCACCGACGGCCGTCTCGCGATCATCGACTGGAGCCTCACGGCCACGCTGTCGAAGACGGAACGCGAGGCGCTCGTCGCCCTCGCCCTCGGGGGGCTCACACTCGACGCACGGCGGATCCGGCAGGGCCTCGCGGGCCTCGGCATGCGCGGCACGGACGATGCGGCATTCGCGGCCGTCGTCGAGCGCTCGCTCGATGCACTCGTCGCCTCGGGGCGGCCCGTCGGGTTCGCCTGGCTCGTCGGACTGCTCGATACGCTCGCGCTCGCGGGGGCATCGGGCTTCGGCGAGCAGCTCTCGGTGTTCCGCAAGACCTGGCTCGCGCTCTCGGGCGTGATCCAGGACCTCGGCACCCGCGTTCCCGCCGACCTGCCGCTGGTCCAGGCCGGCCTGCGGCGCTTCCTCGTCGAGCTGCCCGCACGCCTGCTCGCGCGTCCCGACTCGCGCGCCTTCGGCACGCACGTCTCCAATGCCGACCTCGCCGGACTCTCCGTGTCGGGCTGGCCCACCACCCTGCGCTACTGGTCGCGGCTCGTCGGCAACGCCCTGTCCGGCACCCGCTGAGACCCGGCGGCCCACCACCGCCCATCGCATCGGCTGGCGCCGCGGCGCCGCGTGCCCGTACCATGACCCGGCGCGACGCCGCGCGGGAGCGACACAACCGATGAGCGCGATGGAATTCGAGGTCAGACGCTACGCCGGCGACGGCGGCATCCAGCTCGTGGCGGACGTGGGCGGCGATCCCTCGGCCCCGCCCGTGATCCTCATGCACGGTGGCGGCCAGACCCGCCACTCCTGGGGCGGTGCCATGCGCGACCTCGTGCGGCGCGGCTACCACGTCATCAACCTCGACGCGCGCGGCCATGGCGAGAGCGAATGGGCACCGGACGGCGACTACGGCTTCCGCACGCAGTCACGCGACCTCGACCGCATCATCGCCACGCTGCCCATGAAGCCCGCCCTCGTCGGCGCATCGATGGGCGGCGCCACGGGGCTCATCCTCGCGGGCATGCGCGATCCGGTGCCGGCCTCGGTGCTCGTCCTCGTCGACATCGTGCCGCGCATGGACCCCCAAGGCTCGGAGAAGATCCGCGCGTTCATGCGCAGCCACCCGAACGGATTCGAAACCGTCGAGGAAGCCGCCGAAGCCGTGCGCGCCTACAACCCGCACCGCCCGCCGCCCAAGGACCATGCGGGTCTCATGAAGAACCTGCGCCGACGGTCCGACGGGCGGCTGCACTGGCACTGGGACCCGCGGCTCGTCACCGGCCCCGACGGTGTGGAACCGCCGCTGCCGGTCGCCGAACTCGTGCAGGCGGCCGACCACGTGCGCATCCCGACGCTGCTCGTGCGCGGCCTCAAGAGCGACATCGTCACGGACGAAGGGGTGGCGGACCTGAAGCGCCGCGTCCCGCACGCCGAGGTCTTCGATGTCGCGGGCGCGGGCCACATGGTGGCGGGCGACCGCAACGACGCCTTCAATCAGGGCGTGTTCGAGTTCCTCCAGCGGCACATGCCGGTGCCCGCCCGCTGAGCGCGACGCGCCGGCCGCCGGCGCCGGTGGTATCGTGAGAGTCCCCGCGCACGGAAGTGCGGCGCCGGGTCCGTTGCGCGCTGTGTCCAGAACATCCAGGGAGAACCGACATGACCACGCCCCCGAACCCCTTCACCGACATGCTGAAGGCGCTCGAACAGTTCAACATGCCCGGCATGCTGCCCGGCCTCGACATGCAGAAGCTGCTCGATGCCCGCCGCAAGGACATCGAGGCGCTGACCGAAGCGAATCGCATCGCGTTCGAGAGCATGCAGACGCTGGCGCAGAAGCAGGCCGACATCCTTCGCCGCTCGCTCGAGCAGCTGCAGTCCAACACCCAGCAGGCGATGACCGGCGGCAACGCCATGGCAAGCGCGGCGAAGCAGTCGGAACTCGCGCAGAAGGCGCTGCAGCAGGCCATGGAGAACGTGCGCGAGATCACCGAGGCCGGCCACAAGGCGCAGACCCAGGCCTTCGAGGTCATCACGAAGCGCATCCAGGAAAACATGGCGGAGATGCTCACGCTGTTCCAGCGCAAGTGATGCGGTCCGCGCGCGGCGGCGCGCCCGGCCTCGTCGGGCGCGCCACCGTCGCGACGACGTTCAGATCAGAGCGAAGCCCACCGCACGGTTGACGGTCCGGCGCACCGCATTGACGGCCGAGTTGATCGCGGACTCCGCCGCGAGCAGCCCGAGACCCTCGACCGTCGTCAGCACCCCCTTCGTCGCGTTGCGCTGCATGTCGAGCAGCAGCCGTGCTTCCGTGGGCGAGATCGTGCCGGCCGACCGCAGCCGCTCGATCAACGCCAGCGTCTCCGCCGTCTTCCGCGCCTCCGCGGCCGCGTATTCGGCGATCACGGGCCACTGCTTCCTGAGTTTCCCTCGCGCCGCCGTCAGCATCGTGGCGGCCAGCGCGTCGACATCCAGTGCCATGGCTCATTCCCCCTTGCGGAAATCGCGCTTCGCGAGTTCGAGCTTCAGGATCGCGCGGATGTGCTGATCGAGGCTCTGGCGCCCCGCCTCGACGAGCCCGGCGCTCAGGCAGCGATCGCCCGGCTGCACGATCCGGCGCGCCGGATCGGTGGGCTCGTAGCGTTCCTGCTGCAGCTTCTGCAGCGTGCCCAGGCTGTCACGCAGTCCTTCGAGCTGGCGCACCGTGAGGGCGTTCTTCTCGCGCGCCTCGTTGCGCACGATGAGCGTGTGCAGGTCGCCCTGCAGCTTGCGGTAGGTTGCAGTGAACTTCGCGGGACGGCAGGACTCCGTCAGTGACTCGAGCGTGGGCGGCTCCGCGGCGAGCGCATCGAGCGCGGTGAGATGCCGCCCGATCGCACGCTGCAGCGCCGTCACGCCCTTGTCGGTCGTGGCGTCGTAGTGGCTCACGAATGAAAGCTGGCAGCCCGCGAGCAGCAGGCCCGCGGCGACGAGATTCGAGACTCCTGATCGCATGTGTCTGCTCCTCCCTGAACGATTCGGATCGCCGCCGCTACGCGACTCGTGGTCCGTCGCCGGTATGTCCGGCGGGCTCCCGCACGTGACGAACGGTCACGGGGATTGCGGACATGCGCGGCATCGCGGTGATGGGTTCAAAGACCTCCTGACAGTTGATCAGGAAGTTGACCGGACTGCCCGGCGCCTCGCTCGCGCCGGGGTGCCCGCCCCAGCCGTGCGGCAACGACACCACGCCACGGCGCAGATCCGGGTCGGCACACACCACCGCAGCCACGCTCCCGTAGCGCGAACTGATGCGGACCTGATCGCCGGCCCGCAGACCGAGCGCTGTGAGATCCTCCGGCGCGAGATACGCAGGATTGAACGGCCGCCGTCGCAGCGTCGAGTCCAGCGCCGTCCCGATGCTGTTGAAGGTCTCGCGCAGGCGGCGGCTCGCGAGCAGCAGCGTCGGGGGCGAGTCGTTGGCCGGTGAAGCTCCGGCTGCCGCAAGTCCCGCGAGCAGCTGTGAACACTCCGTCGCGACGTCGGGCGGCATCACGTCGAAGCGCGCCGTCGCTTCCGGCCGGCCGGGTACCACGCGCGCAAACGGAAAATGGCACACGACCCCGCTCGGATGCCGCTTCAACTCGTCGAGCGAGATCGCCGCATCACTCATGCGGATCGCGAGCAGCTCATCGGAGGTCGGCGGCGTGGTCCCGTCCAATGCGACCTTGCCATCGTAGACGATGGTCCTGCCCAGCCGGGACGCAATCTCCCAGTAGAACCGCCACTCTTCGATCAGCTCGGCCCCCGCCGGGGGCTCCAGGTGCGCGGGCGTGTACTGCACCCAGCTGTCCGGATAGAGCGCGACGCCCGGGAAGCTGAGCGGCAGGTCCGGCCGCTCGTACATCATGGGCGGCGGCAGCACGTAGTGGGCGAGCTGCGCCGTCACCGTCATGCAGGGATCGATGACGACCAGCAGCTCGAGGGAACGCAAGGCGTCCACGATCCTCGCCTGGTCCGGGATGCAGTTCGCGGCATTGCCGCCGTCGACGAACAGGCAGCGGATCTGGCTCTCGCCCGGCGTCGTGATCTCTTCCGCCAGGGTTGCACTCAGCTTCTCGCCGGCCAGCAGCCCCGCGCCGCGCACACGGCCGGGCGGTGCCGATTCCCAGGACCGGTGCGGCGGTACGACCTCCGCGTAAATCGGCTGTGGTGGTTCCAGCGGATTCACCGGCACGACGTCGCCGGCGCGGCGAAACCGGCCGCAGATCACGTTGAGACAATCGACCAGGTGCTGGGCAAGATTCGCGAACGGCGCCATGCTCGAGCCGGTTCCCGCGAAGGCAGCACCGCGCCGGTTGTCCCGCGCAAACAGCGCGGCAGCCTCGCGGAGCTGCTCCGGCTCGAGACCGGCGTGGCGCTCGATCACCTCGGCGGTGAACGGTTCCACGGCCGCCCGCAGAGCCGAGATTCGATCGCCCCCCACGTGGGCCGCGCAGAACTCACGGTCCTCCCATCCTTCCGCAAGGATGATCCGGCACAGTGCAGCGGCGATCGCTGCATCGAACCCCGGTCGCGGCTGCAGGAAGAGATCGGCGTGCCGCGCGGTCTCGCTGCGGCGCGGATCGATGCAGATGATCTTCAACCCTCGCGCCTTCACGCGCTTCAGCCGCCGCATCGGATCCGGACCCATCAGTCCAAGCGTCATGTGCGAGAGCAACGGATTGGTCCCGAACAGCATGACGACGTCCGAGTGGTCGAGATCCTGCAGACCCGCCATCCAGCCGCCCAATCGTCCGGATGAGACGTACTTCGCCGGCTGGTCGATCGAAAAAGGGCTGAAGAACTGTTCGGAACCGATGGCAGCAAGGAAAGCCCGGTGGACCGGCTGCACCACTGCATTGTGGATCGATCCCGAGCCGGCGAAGATGCCGACGCTGCTGCCGCCGCGACGCCGAAGGATGTCCGCCGTCCGCTCCGCGATTTCCCGCAGCGCTGTCTCCATCGCGATCGGCGCGAACGAGCCATCGGACATGCGCTTCAAAGGTTTCAGCAAGCGGGCCGGGCCGTGGTGCGATTCCTCCGCCTGCATACCCTTGAAGCAGACGTACCCCTTCCCCATCGGCTGCGCCTTGTCGCCGCGGGCCGCCACGATGCAGCCGTCGTCGTCGATCGTCAGGCGTACGCCGCAGAATGCTGTACAGATCCGACAGAACGAAGTGACTTCCCGGTGCGCCACGCCGAACTCCAGGATGCGGACCGACCCGCTCGAGTATAGTCCGCAGCCATCGACGGAACATCCATGCCGCGCGCGATGTCAGGGCGCCCGCCAGCGCTCGACGATCGCCGTGCCGTCATTCTCGACGACGACCCAGGCCATCGGCAATGCGGGCAGGAAGGCCTGCAGGCGCGACGCCGCAAGCGCGCGCCGCGCGTTCTCGACGAGCACCGCGTATTCCTCCGCGCAGCGGTGCATGCTGCCCGGCGGCTCGATGACCTCGCACACGATCCGGCGCCCGTGCCGGCGCAGCCTGATCGCATCGCCGAACAGCACCCGCGCGCCGTCCTCGCGCAGGGTGTCGGCAGCCTGTCGACACCGCGCATCCGGTTCGTCCACATCGACTCGATGTGTCTCGCTGCACGCCGTCATCGGCACATTCGCGACCTCGAGCCGGTCAGGGGTGGAACCACGAGGCCGCTGCGCCGGAAAACCGGCGTCAGGCGGCGAGACGATGGAAGAGCGCCGCCAGCTCGTGCGGGCGCGCGATGATCGGCGAATGGTCGCCCGGCAGCACGATGGGCTCGACGCCGAGCCGCTGGCGCGCGATTGCCGCGATGCGGGGCAGCGCGAGGATCTGGTCGTCCTCGGCGAGGATCACGTGGCATGGCAGATCGGGGTAGCCCTCGAACGAGTTCTGCTCCGTCACGATGCCACCGGCCCACTGGCGACGCATGCGCGGGATCGCCCAGTCGCGCAGCTTCACCGGCGTGCAGTTGTAGACACGCGCGGCCGCGTCCGCCGCCGACATCGTGATCATGCCCTGCCCGTCGATCCGGAAAGTGTCGGTCAGCCCCGGCGCGAGCGCCGCGAGGTTCTCCTCGTGTTCCGAGTCGTTCCGCGCCGGCAGGCCGGGGCAGAGATAGATGAGCCCCGCGACACCGTCGAGCGGGCGCACGCGCGGAATGACGGTGCCGCCCATCGCATGGCCGACGAGCCAGACCGGGCGGCGCATCGTGGCGAGACGCTCCGCGACGACGGCGGCGTAGCGATCCGGGCCCGCGCCCGCCTGCTCGATCGGCAGGTCCACGGCCTCGGCCGTATCGCCCAGCGCCTCCAGCTCCGGGATCAACACATCCCAGCACCAGGCTCCATGGAACGCGCCGTGCACCAGCAGGAAATTGCTCATCCCGGACATCCTTCGGCGGTCGGATCAGAGGGATGTCAGGATAGCCGCCCGCCTCGGGGTGCCGCCAGCACCGGCCGGCGGTGTCCGCCGTCCTGCGTCGGGCTCGCGACGGAGCGCAGCGGCCCCGGGCTCAGTTCTTGCCACCTTCCTTCGTGGGCTGCCACTCGCGGGCGAGCTTGCGCGCGTCAGCCATCTGCGCGGGAGTCATCTTCGCCGCGAGCGTGTTGCGGTTCTTCATGAATGTCTCGCGGTCCTTGTCCTCTGCGTCACTCGCAGCGGCCAGGCTGTACCACTTGTGCGCCTGCACGAAGTCCTGCGGCACGCCCTTGCCGCTGGCGTACAGGCCGCCGAGGCTGTTCTGCGCGGCGGGGTGTCCCTGGTCGGCGGCACGCTGATACCACTTCAAGGCCTCGGCATAGTCCTGCCGCGTGCCCTTGCCCTCGGCGTACATGCCAGCCACGCTGTTCTGCGCCGCCGCGTCGCCCTGCGCGGCCGCCATGCGATACCACTTCAAGGCCTCGGCATGGTTCTGCGGCACGCCGACGCCCTGGGAGAACGATGCGGCCAGCATCGTCTGGCACCACTTGCTGCCCTTCTCGGCAGCCGGCCGACACAGGCGGACGGCGGCCGCGTAGTCGCGACGTTTGTACGCCGCGAATGCATCGGCGGTCTGATCGGCGAAAGCGAAATCGGCAAGGCTGAGCGTCAACACCAGAAAAGCGAGCGACGCCCTGACCGAGTTCTTCATGGCGATCCTCCCCGGTGAATGATTCACCGTTCCCGTGCACGGGACTCTGACGTGATGGATGTGGAACGACTGCTGGTTTCGACCGGTCTCCGTGGTTGCACCAGTCCTGCGAGCTTATACGCCTCGGATCCGGAGAGCGCACATCCTGCAGCCGGCCCCCTCGTTCACGATGCGTGATCCGGCCCGCCGGCGAGCCAGTCCGTCACGGGTCGCGCGAGGAAATCCGCTGTGCCGATGCCGTCGCCACCCACGAGCAGCGTGCGCTTCGGCTTGAAGGCTTCCGCAAAGGCAGCGGCACCCGCCGGCATCTCCCGCGTGCGCCCGCTCTTGACTTCGATCGCGACGACTCGCTGTCCGGCCTTCACGATGAAGTCGACCTCGCGGTTGCGCTCCCGCCAGTAGAAGACCGCGCACTCCCCCTCCGCTGCGGTATTCGCCAGGTGCGCGCCCACGGCCGATTCGGTGAGCCGCCCCCAGAACTCGCGATCGCTCCGGGCCTCTTCGAACGAGAGTCCGCTCACGGCCGACATC
The DNA here is from genome assembly GCA_046352935.1 of Steroidobacteraceae bacterium. Classification (GTDB taxonomy): domain Bacteria; phylum Pseudomonadota; class Gammaproteobacteria; order Steroidobacterales; family Steroidobacteraceae; genus CAYWMY01. The sequence goes on along the minus strand of JAXMGR010000025.1, from coordinate 12,314 downwards.
AACGCGGAATTGAGCACCTGCAGCTTCGGACTCGAGCCGCGGCTGCGTGCAGCATCGCCCGCGAACTTCTGGACCCCGCATACCAGCCCCGCCCCTGCGAGCAGGTCCAGGTAGTGCGCGAGCGTGGTGGTGTTGCCCGCGTCATGCAGCTGTCCCAGCATTTTCGTGTAGGACAGGATCTGCCCGGAGTAGCGGCAGGCGAGATCGAACAGCCGGCGCAGCAGCGCCGGCTTGTCCACGCGCGTCAACAGCAGGACATCGCGCGAGACGGAGGTCTCGATCAGGCTGTCGACGATGTAACGACGCCAGCGTTCGGGCTCGTGGATCAGCGATGCCGCGCCCGGATAGCCGCCGAAGTAGAGATACTCGTCGAGCCCGAAGCCGAATGCCGCTCGCATTTCCGCGAACGACCAGTGCGGCAGGTGCAGCAGCTCGAAGCGACCCGCCAGGCTCTCGCTCATGCCGCGCGCGATCAGCAGCGGCGCCGACCCCAGCAGCACGACCCGGAGCGGCACGCCCCGACGCGTGTCTTCGTCCCACAACCGCTTGACCGCCTCTGACCACCCGGGGATCTTCTGGATCTCGTCGAGGGCGAGCACCGCGCCGCGCGTTCCACCCTCCCGCGCGATGAGCCGCGCCGCCTCCCACTGCTGCGCAATCCACTCCGGCCCGCGCAGCGTCGGCTCGTCGGCACTCGCATAGCGCACGGCCGCGGCAAGCCCCTCGGTGACCTGCTGCACCAGCGTGGACTTGCCCACCTGGCGCGGACCCGCCACCACCTGCATGAAACGCCGTGGCTCGGCGAGCCGGCGCGCGAGCGCGTTAGCCTGTGGGCGACGGTATGGGGAGCGACGAGTGCTCATTACGTTGAGTATTTTTACTCAACGTAATGAGTTTTTCAACGGACAGGTCTGCGTTCAGCAGCCACCGGGGTTCTCTGGCCTCCAGGTTGCCGGCGCTGACGGCGGCTGGCCCGGGCTGTACAAGGGTGGCGGGATTCTTTCGGCGTCGGTGCGCTTGACGTCGAGCATCTGGAGCGCTCCTGTTCCATCTTCAACGGAACTTGCGCGCTCGATAGATGCGTCGCCAAGCTGCTCCCGGAATCGACGGCCGGAAGTGGTCATCGCAGCGGTGGCCCGTTCTTCAGCAGGCCTTCGCAGAAGGCCCCGACCGTGACCACCGGGGACAGCCGGAACTTCGGGTACGCGAGCACGCGCACCAGCTCCTGTGCGGTGGCCGTACTCACGAGCGGCACGAAACGTCCCTCCTGCCAGCCCGCACGCACGCGACCCGCGGGGCCGCCGCCGAACAACAGGGCCGACAGCACGACGTGGGTGTCCAGCACCACGCGCGGCGGCATCTTCGTCACCGGCGACGTACCGGCTTCTTCCGCGCAGCGGGCCGGCCGCCACGGGGGCCGGTGACCAGATCCCACTCGACTATTGGTCCGACGCCTCCGCCTTGCCCAGGTCCCCGGCGATCAACCGGAACTGCTCCAGCGCGGCTTCGAGGTCATCGACGATCTCCTGGGCGATGACGTCCGGCGGTGGGAGGTTGTCGGTGTCGGCGAGGCTGTCGTCCTTGAGCCAGAAGATGTCGAGGCTGGCCTTGTCGCGCGCGATCAGCTCGTCGTATTCGTACACGCGCCAGCGGCCGCCGGGGTTCTCGGCGCTCCAGGTGGCCTTGCGCTTCTGGCGGTTGGCCGGGTTGTAGAGCGTCACGAACTCGTCCAGGTCCGTGCGCTTCAGCGGGTTGGTCTTGAGCGTGAAGTGCTTGTTGGTGCGCAGGTCGTAGATCCACAGCTTGCGCGTCCACGGCGTCTCGCTGGCCGGCTTCTTGTCGAAGAAGATCACGTTGGCCTTGACGCCCTGCGCGTAGAACAGGCCGGTGGGCAGGCGCAGCAGGGTGTGCACGTCGCACTCGTGCATCAGCTTGCGGCGGATGGTCTCGCCGGCGCCGCCTTCGAACAGCACGTTGTCGGGCACCACCACGGCGGCGCGGCCGTGGGGCTTGAGCAGCGTCTTGATGTGCTGCACGAAGTTGAGCTGCTTGTTGCTGGTGGTGGCCCAGAAGTCGTCGCGCTCGACGATGTCTTTCTCGGTGGAGGTCTTGCCGTCCTCGCCGACGATCATCGTGCTGCTCTTCTTGCCGAAGGGCGGATTGGCCAGCACCACGTCGAAGCGCTCGTTGGGGTCGGCCGCCAGCGCGTCGGCCACCCTGACCGGCACGCTCTTCTCCGAGCCGATGCCGTGCAGCATCAGGTTCATCGCGCACACGCGCGCGGTGGCCTGCACCAGCTCCCAGCCGCGGAAGGCGCCTTCCTTGAGGTGGCGCTTCTGATCGCGCGTGAGCTCCGGGTAGTGCTGCGCGAGGTACTGGTGCGCGGTGAACAGAAAGCCGCCGGTGCCGCAGGCCGGGTCGCAGACCGTCTCGCCGGGCCTGGGCGCGATGCAGTCCACCATGGCCTGGATCAGCGCGCGCGGCGTGAAGTACTGGCCGGCGCCGGACTTGATGTCCTGCGCGTTGCGCTCCAGCAGACCCTCATAGGCGTCGCCTTTCACGTCGGCGCCCATCGCCGACCAGTTCTCGGCGTCGATCAGGTCGACGATCACGCGCCGCAGCTTGGCCGGGTCCTGAAACTTGTTCTGCGCCTTGCCGAAGATCAGCGCCAGCGTGCCCGGCTGCCTGCCCAGCTCTTCCAGCGTGTGGCGATAGTGGTCGAACAGCGCATCGCCGTCCTTGGCCAGCAGCGCCGGCCAGGCGTAGGTGGCAGGAATGGGGCTTGGCTGGTTGTACGGCGGGCGGCTGCGCTCGTCCGCCATCTTGAGGAACAGCAGGTAGGTGAGCTGCTCGACGTAGTCACCATAGCTCATGCCGTCGTCGCGCAGGACGTTGCAGTAGTTCCAGAGCTTCTGAACGAGGGTGGTTGTGTTCATGAGCTATCAGTAGGTGGTCTTCACGAAGGTCCCGACGGTGCCGTAGCACGGGTAGCCATTCTTGCCCTTGTGAGGATTCAAAGCCGCATCGTACGTGGATTTCCGGAACTGCTTCCCGCATACGGTGCAGCGGAACGTGTGGTGAGGACCCGTCGACGCAGCCCGTGCAGGCAGTGCCTTGGTCGGGCTGCGCGGCAGTGACGATACCTGTCTCGGTTGGGGCCGGTTCGACTCAGCGGCCGGCTGTCGCACGACTGGCAGCGCCACCATGAAGCCGCCGCTGGTCAGTTCGACGCCATAGCGCGGAATGAAAGTTCGGTTGGTTGCGGTCGCGCCCTGGATGCGATCGACCCTGTACGAGCGCCCCTCCCCGGTATCGGCCTTTACCGCCATCAGGAGCAGATCGCCGGCCGAGGTACGGCGCAGCGAATACGGCTCGATGATTCTCGAGCTTCGGCGCCCGCGCTCGTCGGTGTAGTCGAGTTCGACGCAGAGCCTGTTGGCCGCTGCAAAGCGCACGATCTCGAGCGGTGCGCGAGCTCCGTAGGCGCGCCAGGACGTCGCCATGGCGGGCGGTCGCCACACAATGTCGAGCTCGCCGGCTCCTGCGACCGCGAGGGCCGGCAGCACCGCTCTCCCGCGATCCCCGGTCAGCCAGGCGAAGACCGCGGGCAGCTCATCCCAGAAGCTCTCGAACGGCGGCAGCTGCGGCAGCTGATGGGCCAGCATGTCGTTCCAGGCCGCGCGCAGCTCCGCGAGCAGCGGCGACTGCCTGAGTGAGACGAGTGTCGGAAGCGCGATGCCCTTGAATGCGCACTTCTCGCGCAAGGCTTGCATCAGACTCTGCCTGTCCGGCTCCAGCTCCGTACGGCGGTACAGGTGAATGACGTCGTACAGATCGCGTGGACGCAGACGCTCGGCCAGCGCACGCATCTTTTCGGCGAAGACCTCTTCGAATGCGTAGGTCGTGACCTGCATGCCTCCAGCGAGTCGGTCACTGTAAGGATGATGAATCGGTCGCCTGACGGCAGGGAGAACAACGCGCTCGTGATCCGTGAGGTCCAGCTTGATGCGCGGGGCATCGCCGGCTCTGGCGACGGGACCACGGTACCCGATCCTTCCCTCAGCCGAGCGACCACCGCGACCGTTGTCGAAGACCTCGATCCGCCGCGCGTCCGCAGGCATTTCGACGCCAGTTTGTTCGTAGACCCATTCGGCAACCTCCTGAAAGAGGCCGCGCAGGAAAGCCTCGTTCAGGTGTGCGGCATCGAGCAGCGTGAAATCCAGGTCTTCCGAGAACCGGTAGGTCTCGAAGTAGCACTTCTTGAGACAGGTGCCCCCTTTGAACAGCCAGGTATCACGCGTCGCCGGGTGTTGCCCGAGGCCGGCCAGCAGCCAGCCGAGCGCATAGTCCTTCTCGACGATCTGCGGCTGCAGGCCGAACTCCCGGGCCAGATCGAGCAACTCCTGCCGGGGGATCAAGCGTCCCAGCCCTTCGGCAGCCACAGACGCCAGGCTGTCACGAGCTTTTCTTCTGGCAGAGCCGGGTCGAGCTTCGCGTTGCCCTGCGTCAGAGCCGCGCGGCAACGGGCAATGGCTTCGCTTTCTTCCGGTGCGAATCGGGCCAGCAGGAAGCCGAGCCGTTTGAACACCGCTCCATTGGCGAGCGTGTCGGCGTACTGAATGAGTTGCCGGACATTGCTCGTCTCTTTCGAAGCGAGATAATTGCGCAGCATGTCCGTGCTGGAGCGCAGGCCGCCGCCCAGTGCCGGATCGGCCATCAGGTCGAGAATCGTGCGCGAAGGATCCGTCACGCGGACCTGCATGCGGCCGCGCCAGACATTCCTGAGCCCGAAGAACTCGCGCTCACCAACGGTGCGCAGCCGGAACGGAATTCCACCGATGACGGGCTGACGATCGCGGGGCCGACGCGCGGTCGACACCAGCACCGTGCGAAACACCTGCTCCGTCAGCCCCCAGTGCTCGGCCGCGGTCCACCCGCAGACGAAGCACGGCGCGAACGCCGTGTTCGCGATGATCCACGCGTCTTCCGGCGGTGCGTCCGCCACCTCGCTTTCGAGGGGAACGGGTAAATAGATTCCTCGCCGGACCCGGTTCAACCAGCCCTGGCTTGCCCAACGAGCCAGCAGCTTGGCGGCGTCATTGCGCGAAAGGGACAGGACCGACGCAGCCTGCTCAGGGGTAACCGCGCCCGAACACCGGCGCAGGACCGCCGCGAGCTGGGCTCGAGAGCCGCGACCCAAGCCCAACAGTGCGGAGGAACTATACTTTGAGCGATTATCTTCCACAGATAGTGGAAGTTACGCGCTTTCAGTATACCTAGTCAACGCCAAGTCGTTCCTCGACTCGACTTCGCAGGACTTGATGTCCTCCGCGTCGAACAGCTTGTCGCCGTCCTTCCCCAGCAGTTGAGGCCAGGAGCACTCCGCCGGAATTGGGGCTCGGCTCGTCCTTCGCATGAGCGCAGTCGTGGAACACGGGTCGCCGCATGATGAAGAGATCGGTCGCTGACGTGCCTGCCGCGCTGCTGCAGGACATCAGCCCGCAGCCGGATCGTGGGGGCGGCCCGGCCCGCTACGCGGCACGCGCGAACTTCAGCAGTGCCTGCTCGTCGCTGGAGGCCGCCAATTCGGCACCGGCGTCCTCGAGATCGCGCCGCACTTCGTCGAAGGCCGCATGGCGTTCCGTGTCCGCGGGGGGCTCGGTGACGGCGAGCAGCATTGCGTCGGGCAATGCCTTGACCCGCTCGAGATGCCGCAGGCGACCCACCCACTGGCTGCCGTGGTCCAGGATGCGGACCGGGTCTTCGTATGCGAGGTGCAAGGGCTTGATGATCCGGCGTACACGCCCGTCATCATCCAGCTCCGCAAACGGAACAGAGAACTGCAAAGCGCCTGCGCCCAGCCGGGCCCGCCGGAAGCGTTCCGCCATCCCCTCGCGACGCAGCACGCCGCGCACCATCCTCTCGACCAGCACCTCGTGATATTCGGGCGTGGCGAAGTCGTGTTCGACGTAGCGATCGAACAGGGACGCGAGCATGTCGTTCGGCGCGTCCGCCATCACCACACGAACAGCAGAAAACCGGAACAGCGCCTCCCGGGGCTGCACGAGGCCATCGAACAGCCGGTCCACCGCACCTTGCCCCGAAGTCGCGCCTGAAAACAGTCCTGACGCAGCATCGCGGGTCCGCTCCAGCTCTTCCTTGAAGGCACGGGCGCCCTCCGCAAACACGCGACGATCCAGCTTGTCGAAGAACCCCCCGAGCCGGCGCCACTTGTTGGAGAGGCGGAAGTCGAAGTAGCGCGCCGTCGTCGCGAGCATGACGACGCCGACGTTGGCAAATTCCTCAGTCTCCGCATAGGGCAGAAAGCGGACGATTGAATACCGTGCTATGTGGCTCATCGCTGGAGACCCCTCTCAAGTCCCGCACGCACCGCGAGCCTTGTCTGCGCCGCGTTCCAGTCTACTTGAACCGGCACGGACTGTCCGGCGTCCAGCCAGCACCACGCCGGTGGCAGCGAATCGACTGCGACATCGAAGGAATCGAGGCGCGACGCGAGCCAACGGGAGGTCTCGGCACGGCAGACGAGATCGCCGAACAGGCTGCCCGCCTCCTCCCGGAAGACATGGGTCGCGAAGAACGCGGTCTCGTCGAACGCAGGATCGAAGGCGAGATTGTGGTCGATGACCAGCAGTCGACGATCGGCCGCACGCCACAGGAGATTCGGATTGCCGCCCTGCGGCGTCAGTGAACGATCAGCGTTTTCGACCCACCAGTCGAAGGCCAGAAGACGCCGCCTTTCCTCCGCGGGAATCCGCGGGAGCTGCGCCACCGCGAATTCCTGTACGTTCGGCTCCTGCCTCGACCCGAAGACGACCCCGGCTCCGAGCGCGGCACCCTGCGACCCGAAGGCCGTGACCAGCTCGGACGGCACGTCCAGCAAGGCGAACTCCGGCACGCTGAGGCCGAGGCCGCGACCCAGATGCGCACATATCCATTCGGCCATCAGGCCGCGCGGCGCGGCCTCCCGCCCCTTGGCGACGTACAGGGCGTCGTCCTCGGCCCGGACGAGGAACGGTCGTGTTACGCCTTGATCGAGGCGCCGGACGATCTCGATGACCTGCAGCGCTGTCATTGAGCCGCTCCTGCAAAGGCCTTCGCGAGAACTGCCTGGCGCAGCGCCCGGGCCCGCGCGAGGTTTGCATCAATCTCGGCCTCGACTTCGCGAACGATGGAAAGGCGGCGGTCGACCTCGGCGACGATGTGGTGCTGTGTTGCCAAGTCCGGTAGCACGATGGGGGCCGACATCAGCGCGGCCTTTGTAAAGCTTTCGTCGACCGGTCGGCCAGTCGTGAGTGGGATGAAGGGGTAGTAAGAGAGAGTAAAATTCAGGTACTTGGGTAGAACAGCGTCCCGGCAGGCACGCAGAACGTGAGTGTGATTATTCACCCAGCACTTGCCCAGTAGTAACTGAACGGCAGCTTGCGGCCCACGAAGGTCTCGTCTTCGACGACGAGCCATAACTCTTCGTCGAAGCGCGCTTCGTTGATCCACCCCGTTTGCCCGTTCGCGCCCAGATACGGAATCGTGCCAACACGCTTCGCCGTTCCGTCTTGTTCACGGGCTCTCTCATATTGTCGAGAGAGGCTGCAGAAATCAGCGACAGTTCCGTGACCTTGATCGGAAGCGAACTCGATGCAGTCAACGCTTGGATCGTTGCGCGCTCAAAGTGCTGGGCGTTGGCCTTGACACGCTTGAGGTTGGCGACGGCTTCGTCGAGCGGGAGAACGCTGCTTTTCGATTTCGGCGACGACAGACCCCTTGCTCATCTCGTGGGGCGACCGGAATCGGCAGCTCTCGAACGACACTGAGATTCACGCGCGGGGCCGCGGCCGGTTCCCTTCGTATGACGTTCAAGCTGGCGAATGACTGCAGGGAATTCAACGCGTAAGTCAGATACTTGCGATCAACCCTTCCAAGGTCTGGCCGTATGCGGACCAAGTCCGCAACGATTACCGCCACCGCCAATCGCAGCCGGCACGATGCACGCCTTGCCCAGCGGGTCTCCCAGCTTTGTGAGCAAGATGTCCCCGGGCTGAAACCGGTGTCGCGCTAACTCGGCGGCCTTCGCCTCGTAACGCACCGAATGTTCTTGTCGATGAACTGGTTGCGGTCGACGTTCTGGAGACGTGCTATCGGCACGCCTTCGTCGACATACTCGGACGCCTTGAGGTTTGACCCGAAAGGGCCATCGACAATGTCTTGTCGACGCTGCTGATGTCGACATATGTGAACTCGCCGGTTGGCGGCGGCCCAGCCTGGTCGATCTTTGGCTCGGTGATCTCGCCCAGCTGCATCACGCCACCAACTCCCGATTCAACTCATCGATCACCTTCGGCAACTCCGCCCCGAAGAGCTGATGCACCCTCCCCAGCCCGCCGCGCTGGTCGAATGGCGCGTAGCCGAAGTCCTCGGCCTCGATGCCGAGGTTGCTGGCGATGTGCTCGGCCATCTTCTCCAGCCACCAACGCTGCTCGTCGGTGAACGCATTGCCCGCCGCCTGCTGCTGCGCCATCCACGCCTTGAAGTTGGCGGCCACGCGCTCGGGGTAGGGCACCAGTTCGTTCTCCTGGTGCATCGCGTAGCGCACCAGTGAGACCAGGTCGGTCAGGATGCGGCGGCGGCTCGCGCCCTTGACCTTGCTTGCGTCCAGCGCGGCGTAGGCCTGCCAGAGCTGGCTTTCGGTCCACACGTGCGGCGGGGCCTGCAGCGTGTCGGCCAGCGCCTTCAGGTCTTCGAACTTCAGCGGCGCCTTGGTGGGGCGGTTGTAGAGGATCTGCAGCGCGGTGATCTCGTCGCGGTGCTCGGCGATGAAAGCTTCGAAGCTCTGCACCAGCGCCTCCGCCCGCTCGCGCGCGGCCTCGGAGAAGCCGGCTTCGAGCACGCGGTCCTGGGTGACGGTGTCGATCACCAGTTCCTTGCTGGCCTTGAGCGTGACGATCAGCGTGCGCAGCGCGGGGTTGGACAGCGGCTTGACGGCCTGGCGCAGCGCGGCGTCAGCCTCCTGCGGCGAGCGGTCCTCGTGCGGATCCAGCGCCTCGACAATGCCGTGCGACAGTTCCTTGAGCCCCAGGCCGCCGGCTTCCGTCACCACCCTGGCGCGCTCGGTGTCGGTGAGCTGCGCATCCAGCCGCGCCAGGCGCACGGCCACGCTGGAGAGCACTTCGGGCTCGACGTTGCCCAGTGCCACGGCCTGCAGCAGCGCTTCCAGCGACACGCTCTTCTTCTGGTCCATCGGTCGGCTGTCGGTCTTGTCGCGCTCGCAGACGCCGACGCAGTCGACGATGACGAAGTGGTCCTTGTGCACATGCTCGCCGGGATTCACGCCGCGCAGGTCGTCGTCCTTGATCACGCGCACGCCTCGGCCCTTCATCTGCTCGAAGAAGCTGCGGCTCTTCACGCTGCGCATGAAGACGACGATCTCCACCGGCTTGATGTCGGTGCCGGTGGCGATCATGTCCACGGTGACGGCGATGCGCGGGTAGTAGCTGGTGCGGAAGGCCTTGATCAGCTCTTCCGGCTTGCTGCCTCCCACCTGGTAGCTGCGGTAGGTGATCTTCTGCGCAAACTCGTTGCCGCGGCCCCACTCCTCGCGCAGGATGCCGACGATCGCCTCGGCGTGGTTGTCGTCCTTGGCGAAGACCAGCGTCTTGGGCAGTTCCTGCCGCTGCGGAAAGAGGTCGGTCTGCCAGCGGTCGCGCAGGGTGCGCAAGAGGGTGCGGATCTGGTCGGGCGTCTGCACGCCGCGGTCCAGCTCTTCGGGCGCGTACGCGAAGTCGTCGTCCAGCTGCCAGTCGCGCCGGGCGCGGGTGGGCTTGTCCAGCACCTGCAGCCAGTAGCCGGCTTCCACGGTGCCGCCGGCCTCGGTGACCTCGGTCTTGATGCGGTAGACGTCGTAGTTGACGTTCACGCCGTCGGCCACCGCCTGCGCGTGGCCGTACTCCATCACCAGGTTCTGGTTGAAGAAGCCGAAGGTCTGCTTGTTGGGCGTGGCGGTCAGGCCGATCAGGTAGGCGTCGAAGTACTCCAGCACCTGGCGCCACAGGTTGTAGATGCTGCGGTGCGCCTCGTCGGTGACGATGATGTCGAAGGTCTCGATCGGGAACGCCGGGTTGAAGTCGATCGGCTCCGGTTCCTTGAACAGGCTCTCCGCGGCAGCGGTGGATTCCTCGTCCATCTCCGCCGGCAGCTCGCGGCCCTTCAGCATCGAGAACATGCGCTGGATGGTGCAGATGCAGACGCGCGCGGTCTTGTCGATCTGGTTGCTGGTCAGGTGCTGGACGATGTACTCCTCGCCGAACTTGTAGTTGTTCACGGGCGAGACGTACTGGTCGAACTCCTTCTTGGTCTGCCGGCCGAGATTGCCGCGGTCCACCAGGAACAGCACGCGGCGCGCGCCGGCGTACTTGATGAGGCGGTAGATGAAGCTGATGGACGTGAAGGTCTTGCCGGAGCCGGTGGCCATCTGGATCAGCGCGCGCGGCTTGTTCTGTGCGAGGCTGGCTTCCAGATTGCGGATGGCGGTGATCTGGGCGGGCCAGAGTTTGTGCTCGCCCCACTCGGTGACGAGCGGCGGCATCTGGCGGACGCGGTGCAGGAAGCTGCCGTAGTAAGGCTCGGGCGCGGCGTCGTCCTTGGCTGTCGCACGCAGCCATTCGGCCAGCGTCTCGGGACGGTGGAACGCGAACACCGGCCGCGAGCGCGGTTCGGGGTCGAGGCCATTGGTGAAACGGGTCTCGACGCCGGTGGACTCGTAGGCGAACGGCAGCGGATGCGCCCAGGCCGGGAGGTTGGTCGGCAGGCCCTTGGCGTACTTGTCGGACTGGCGCTCGACGCCGGTCAGCGTCGCGCCCTGCTTCTTGGCCTCGACGACGCCCGCGGCCTTTCCGTCGATATAGAGCAGATAGTCCGCGGTCCCGTGGCCGGACTTCAGCTCGAACTCCCGGATCGCGACGCCGCGCGCGGCATGCAGGTCCGCCAGCTTGAAGTCGCAGACATGCCAGCCGGCCGCGGTGAGCAGCCGGTCGATCTCGGCGCGTGCTTTGGTCTCGGGCGCGGTCATTCCCTGCGGTTGTTCGTGTCCCTTCCCTGTTCCGGAATATTGCCACAGGGGACAGGGGCTTAGCTGCGGAGCGAACGGTCGCGGATTGGGGACCTCAGGCGAAACAGCGCCCCATCGGGTTCACGGCGAATCTCGACGAGGACAGGACTTGATCGCTCCCCGCCCCCGCCCGGCCCCGCGCAGACTCGGTGGCACCGGGCCGTCGACCGCCGCCGGTCGGGAAAGACGGGGCTCGTCGCTTGAATTACCTCTATACCTTGTACGATGCGCTCATCGACATCGACGTCCCCGCCGAGCGGGCGCGGGCCGTGGTCGATGCGATGGAGCGAGACATGGCGGCGACTCTCGCCACGAAGCAGGACCTCGACTCGCAGACGATCCTGCTGCGCCACGACATGGAAGCGGGCTTTTTGCTGCTGCGCAAGGAGATGGCGGCGGAAGCAGCCCTTCTGCGGAAGGACATCCAGGCCGGCGTAGCGCAGCTGCGGAACGACATGCAGGCTGATGTGACGCAGCTGCGGAACGACATGCAGGCCGACGTGGCGCAGCTGCGGGCCGAGGATGTCGCGATCCGCGCCGACCTCGGCAACGAGATCCGTGCCGTGGCGACCGGCCTCGGCGCTTTCCGCACCGAGGTGAGAAGAGACCTCGAAGCGACGAATGTGCGGATCGACGCGCTGGCCACGAAGATCGATGCGCAGCGCGCGGATCTGGCGAAGGATCTCAAGCTGCAATCGATGCAGCAGACCATCGCGACGGGCCTGACGGTCTATTCCGCGATCGCCCTGCTGTTCGCGGCGCTGAAGCTCTTTCCCTGATTCGGGCGGCGCCGCACTTGCGCGGACGGACAGCGCCTTGCGCACTGCCCGCCCGCCTTGATCGCATCAGCCGGGATGGAACGCCTTCACGTACTCGGCCACCGCCTGCACCTGCTCGGGGGAGAGCATCGGCCAGGCCGCCATGATCGCGGAGCCGCCGTGCTTGGCTGCGCCGTCGTGGATGATGGCCTTGATGTCCTCGAGGTCGCCGGGCTTGCCGTTGCCGTCGACGTCGTACTTGAACGCACCCGCCGCGAAGTTCGCGGGCTTGGGGTTCAGGCTCGCCGCGGCGATGCCGTCACCCTTGCCTTCCGGCCCGTGGCAGGTCGAGCAGTTGAGCTTGTAGGCCTGCGCGCCGTCGGCGGCGCCGGTCGATGCGGTGGTGGCCAGGGGCGCCACGGCAGGCGCCGGTGCGG
>JAXMGR010000024.1:0-43485 GCA_046352935.1 Steroidobacteraceae bacterium | reverse complement strand
TGGCTGACGGTCTCGGTGCGGCACCGATGGACCGGCGCCGGCGTGATCGTCGCATTGGCGCTCGTCGGAGCGGCCCTGCAGGTGACCATCGCGACACGAAGCGCGCGTCCGGACGTGAAGCCGAGACACGTGGTGTCCGAGATCGGCACGGCGCTCTACCGTCTGCGCGTGACGGCCTTCGAAAATTACATTCCGCGTCCCGACACCAATCAGGGCGGTATCTCCCTGTTCGCCGACGGCTACCTGGTCGCGACGGGCGATGGCGAAGTCTATGTGTACCGGCGCAGCAATGACGGCAACGCCGTATCCGTCGAACACATCCCGACGAAGGTGCCGATCAACCGCGCAGAGTTCATCGCCGCCGCGTCCGGCACGGCGATCAATCTGGCTTTCTTCCGTGTGGCCGACATCCTTGCGCAGGAACGAGAGGATGGCTTCCGTCTGTACGTGAGCCACCACTTCTGGAAGCCTGCCGAAGGATGCTGGGTCATGCGCGTCTCCATGCTGGACGGGCGCTACGATGACTTCAACGCCAGCACGCGGCCCGAAAGACTTTCCTGGAGAACCCTGTACGAGACGAAGCCCTGTGTTCCGCTGGCCACGAAAACCCGGCCCGCGAAATTCGATGGCCTGTTCAATGGCGGACGACTGGTAATGCTCGACGAGAACGAGCTGCTCCTGTCGACCGGCGATCACGCCATGGAGGGGTTCGGCTTCGACATCGCCGCGTCACAGGACCGCAACGGTGACTACGGCAAGATCATCCTGATCGACCTGCGAACGGGCGCGGGCTCGATCTACAGCCTGGGGCTGCGGAACCCCGAGGGACTGCATCTCGCGCCGGACGGCACGCTGTGGGAGACCGAACACGGGCCGCGCGGCGGCGACGAACTGAACCGTATCATCAAGGGGGCCAACTACGGATGGCCGCTGGCGACGTACGGCGTCGAATACGGCACGCTCGGCTGGCCGTTGTCACTGGTGCCCGGAAGCCACGATGGCTACGAGCAGCCCTTCTACTCCTGGTATCCGTCGATCGGCCCGTCGAACCTCATCCAGGTGACCAGTTCCCTGTTCCCGATCTGGCATGGCGATCTGCTGGTCTCGTCGCTGGCCGGACAGACCCTCTTCCGCATGCGGGTGCGCGAAAGCCGCGTCGTGCATACCGAGCAGATCCGGATCGGGGAGCGCATCCGCGACATCGTCGAAGGCCATCACGGAGAGATCGTGCTCTGGACCGACCGCGAGTCCATGATCTTCATCGAACCCAGCGCCGATACCGCCTCCGGCGAGGCCCTGTACGAGGCCTGCGCAGCCTGCCACGTCTCCCCCGATGGCGTCACCGCCAGCGTTGGCCCGAGCCTGAAGGGAATCCCCGGACGCCGCGTGGCGTCCCTGCCGGGATTCGAGTACTCCGCAGCACTGCGCGGGCTCGGCGGAACCTGGACCCGCGAGCGACTGGACGCATTCCTCAGGAATCCGGCCGCGTTCGCACCGGGCACGACGATGATGTTCGGCGGAATCGCTGACGCACGAAGTCGCGCGAGCCTCGTCGACTACCTCGTCGCGCCGACGAGCCGCCTGGACGTCGCGCCACCACCGACGCAGAAAGAATGACCCGCCTGTCCCGGATGAGCGATGGAGTACAGCGATTCACGCACCCCAGGGCCGTGAGCCGGATCATCCTGGCCATCATCCTCGTGAAGGCCGTATTGATTCTGGGCGTGCTGCCTGAATACCGCTCCTCGGTCAGCGATTCATACGGCGTCGGATTCGCCGATCAATACAACGTCCTGGCGAACAACATCGTGGCCGGCTACGGATACCGGTTCACACCCGAGACCGCCCCGACGCTGACCCGGGAGCCGGGATATCCCCTGCTGCTAGCCGGTCTGTTCTCCATCTTCGCCTACACGCTCCTGATCGCTCAGGCGGCCAACCTCGTGCTGTCCGCGATCTCCGCCCACCTCGTCTCGAAACTCGCGAAGGAAACCTGGTCCACGCCGTGGCCGGGTCTCGTCGCACCGCTGATCTATCTGCTGCACCCCGGGGTCATCGTTGCCGAGATGCGCGGCGGTGTCGAGATCACGTTCATCTTCATGCTGCTCTGTTTCGTGATTGCCGTCCTGAAAGCACTGAGGAGTGGCCGGCCCACGGACTACCTGATCGCCGGCCTCGTTCTCGGCCTCACGTCACTCGTCCGCAGCACCGCGTTGCTGTTCCCCCTCTTCCTGCCCGTGTACTTCTTCCTGCTGGAACCCGTACGGCCAGCGCTGCGCACGATGGCACTGCGGCTCTCGATGCTGTTCGGCGTCGCGGCACTGGTCATGTCGCCATGGATCCTGCGGAATTACGCCCTGACGCAGAAGATCGTGCCAACCGCGAGCGTCCAGGGCATCGCGGCGCATGCCGGTAACTACATCTGCAAGAACTGGTCGGCCGACAAGGGCTTCCAGGCTCTGGACCGCGAAGCAGCCCGTGAGCGCATCGAGCTCGCCGAGCAGATGGGTTACGAGTTCGAAGATCGCTACTACATCTACTTCTACGATGCGCGGGACGAGGTCGCGTTCAATTCATTCCTCGGGCGGAGGGTCTTCGGCGAATACCGCAGCGATCCGGCCCTGCTCGCGAAGTGCATGTCCCGGAATGCCTTCAACTTCTGGTTCTCGGGCAAGAACCGCCGATCGACGATGGCGAACCTGCTCGTTCAGGTGCCGCTGCTGCTGCTGGCGCTGGCGGGCCTCGTCAACGGCTGGTCCCGCGGCGATCGCCGCCTGATCGGCTTCTTCGCGCTCCTGATCGTCTATACGATGTCGGTGTACCTGCCGATCCACGCACAGGCGCGCTACAGCGTCCCGCTGGTGCCGATCCTCTCGATCCTGGCCGCCTGGCCGGTGTCCAGGCTTCTGAAACGCGGTGACCAGGGCCAGTGATCCGCCTTTGACCCTGCAGCTACGGCTGGCGCCACACGCACCCGCACCCGCACCCGCACCCGCACCCGCACCCGCACCCGCACCCGCACCCGAGGCGTCGTCGCCAGCGCGTGCGGGAACTTGACTGCGCCGTCGCGTTCGGCAGAGTGTCGCGAACCATCGGAGAGGTCGATGAAGCCAGCAGCGTTGGAACCCCGGATTTCGACCCGCAGAAAGGTCGCCTTCTATGCCGCGTACCTGCTGTTCATCAGCCTGATATTCCTGCTCGGCGCTGAGATCATCCTGCGCGCCAAGGGCATCATGCGCCGGTACCGTACAGGAAGGCGGAGATCCGAGTCGAACTCGACGGCAGACTCGTGGCCAGGGAGCCCCTGGTCGGGTGGGCACACATCCCTGGAGCACACGATCACGCTCGACACCGGATACCGGTTCCGTTTCACGATACTGCCCGACAAGCACCGGATCACACGCCCGCTCGCGGATTATTCGACACAGGATGCCCGCGAGAAGATCTGGATCTTCGGCTGTTCATACACGGAGGGCTGGAGCCTCAACGACGAAGAGACCTATCCGTGGCTGCTGCAGGAGCGCTTCCCGGATTACGACGAATTGGCCAACTTCGGCGTTGAGCTACGGCACGGCTGACCTGCTCGCTCAGTTCCGTGAGGCCCTGAAGACCTCGACGCCGAAGATCGTCGTGCTGGCCTACGCGGACTTCCACGACGAGAGGAACACACTCGCCCGCAGCCACCGGCGTGCCATTGCCCTCGACAATGATCTCGGCCCCCTGGAGTACCCGCATGGGAGCCTCGACAGCCAGGGCCGACTGCGCGCCACGTACTCGGACATCGCTTACACGGAGGTCCCGACGGCGCACTTCCTCGCGCTGGGTCAGTTCATCGAAATGGAGCTGAGCGAGTACGACACGAAGCGGCTCCGCAGTCATGCGGTCTCCGAGGCCCTGGTCCTGGAAATGGCGAAGCTCGCGCGGGAGCACGGCGTCAAGTTCATCCTCGCGAACATCGACCGTGGCTCCGGTGGAATGCGGATGCTCGAATTCGCACGCAACCACGCGATACCGGCGGTCGACATATCCGTTGACCGCAGGATTCCGGGAAACACGAACCTGCCGCACGACGCCCACCCGAGCGCACGCGCCAACAGGCACTTTGCCGAAGTCCTCGAGGGCCGGTTGCGCGCGGAGCTTGCGGGCCCGCAGAGTCAATGATCCGGATGATGATCCGCCGATCGTCCCGGCGAGATGGGACCGCCGGGGTCCCCATTCGAGCCTGATTCGCCGCAGCACCGGTCAGGACATCCGCGGTGCGGGATGCTTCTCTCAGCGCGGCGATACCGGGGTTGCCGCATTGCCATGGCGCCCGCCCGCCCGGACGCCCCGCGGACCGACAGGCCGCTCTGCATCGGTAGCAGCATCGGCATCCGTCTGCAGCAATTCCCCGACGAAGTACAACGGCCGCCCCTTGGCTTCATTGAAGATACGACCAAGGTACTCGCCGATCACGCCGATGAAGAGCAGTTGCACACCGCCCATGAACAGCACGGTGACCATCAGCGTCGGGAAGCCACGCACCGGATCACCGTACATCAGCGTCTTGAAGATGATCGCGCCAGCAAAAGCGAATGCGGTGAGTGCGATGGCGAGCCCGACGTAGGTCGCCAGCTTGAGCGGCGCGATCGTGAACGAGGTGATGCCCTCGAGCGCGAAGTTCCACAGCTTCCAGTAGTTCCACTTGGTCTGGCCCGCAGCGCGTGGATCGCGCTCGTAATCCACAGCCACCTGCGAGTAGCCCACCCAGGCGAAGAGGCCCTTCATGAAGCGGTGCTGTTCTCGCAGGGATCGAACTGCATCGACCGCACGACGGCTCAGCAGGCGGAAGTCCCCGGTATCCTCGGGAATCCTGACCCGGCTCATTCCGCCCATCACCCGGTAGAACGCGTGTGCGGTGAGCCGCTTGAGCCAGGTCTCGCCGTCACGACGGACACGGCGCGCGTAGACGACGTCGTGACCCTCCCGCCACCGTTCAACAAGCCTGCCGATGAGCTCGGGTGGATCCTGCAGATCGGCGTCGATGACCACCACAGCTTCGCCACGCGCATGATCCAGCCCCGCCGTCAGAGCGATTTCCTTGCCGAAGTTACGGCTGAGGCTCACGACGACCGCACAGGAATCCTGCGCCTGTATGCCACGCAGGACCGGCATCGTTGCGTCGGCACTTCCGTCGTTGACGTACACGATCTCGTAAGTCAGTCCGAGCGACTGCAGGGCAGCGGTCGCCCGTCGATGGAACTCCGGAAGAACTTCCTGCTCGTTGTAGGCAGGTACGACGAGACTGAGCGTCGGTCCCGCACTGCGCGGGGGATCATGCTGCATCCGTGGTCCCCCCCCCACTGTCGCTCCGGAACGTCCAGAGCCGGTTCATGGTGAAGCTGTAGAGCAGGACCAGGCCTGTGACCACGCACTGGCGCAGGAGATAGTGAATCTGCGGGACGATGTGCTCGAGTACAGCCATGCTTCCGGAATTGAGTCCGAGCCCGGTGATCGCAACCAGCGAAAAACGCAATATCGCACCGGCCCCGGCTCCCGACGCGACAAAGGTGATTCGCCGGTTCAGAACGTAGTTGACGACGGCACCGACCGCCGCGCCCGCACTCGTGGCCGGGACTACGCCGACATGAACCCACTCGTGCAGCGCGAACAGCACGAAGAAATGACACGCGGTGCTGACACCGCCGACAACGGCGAAGGTCACGAACTGACGCAACAAGACCGATGAACCGGTACGTGTCTCGGCGCCGAGACCACTGGGGCTCGCGATGTTCTGGCCGACGGTCATTTCCCTGGAAACCCTGTGCATGTCATTGGCCGATCCGCCCCCCGCCCCATGAGCCCGGAACCGATCCGGGTGGCTGAGCTTATGTCACCATATTCTGCGTCATCCGGCTCCCTCCATATGAGAATCAGTGCGCATTAGACTGGACAGACCACCACCAGTGGCAGTTACCGCTGATTCCCGCCTCCTTCAGCAATCGCGAAGGACATCGAGAAGGACGCAGCGAGGGCAGACAAGGGTCCCGTCGCCGTCCCCCGGGGACTAAGAGCCGGGCGCCGCGCTGCCGATCCGACCGATGGCTGTCCGCAATTCACGTTCGAGCATGGGCGCCAGCGTGTGTGAGTACGTCGACGTCAGGTGGTCACCGTGGCGATAGATCAGCACGTTCCCGATGACTGGCAGGCAACGGTCACGATCGCAAAAATAATTGCTGAGGTCGATGAACTGCACTCCTCGTGGCGGCGAAGCGATGCGATTGCGCAGGTTCGGCGTTCCGAGGGCCTCCGCTCGTGGTCGGGAACACATCTCGGCATCAGCACCGCGCCGCTCGACGCAAGCCGAGACGTCGAACCCCATGCTCGGGTTGTCGCGTACGGCCACGACCGGAATGCCGTGCGCGACGACCCTGGCCCACTGGTCGATGTAGCTCTGCGGCACCATCTCGCCGTCGTTGGTATGGCGCGTAGCCGTTGTGAAGACCAGCGAGGGCCGTTCACGCAGGATCCAGGACACGACCGCCTCATTCCACTCGCGGCAGGTGTCGTGCTCGGCATTGCCGACCACGCCCGTCTCGACAGCGCCCGCCTGGAATGGGCAGTTGCTCCGGGTCAGCGGCACGACCTGCCAGGGGTTGCGTTCGGCCAGGTCCGCGAGCGCCGGCATCCAGTGCGCGGAATGCGAGCCACCAACCACCGCGATTCTCACCGAGCCGTCTGACGGCCCGTAGCTGCACCGGTCCAGTTCCGCAGGCGTATCGTCCGGATGACATTGATGGTCGCCGGCGTGGCGACGGTCTCGATCCACCGCGAAGGGCCCGGGATAGACCGCCGCGCCCGGGACCCCGCGATGCACGAAATCCGGCTCGCGTGCGGCTGCGCCGGGATAGCTGGGATCACCGGCAACGCCGTCTGTGTCCGTGCGGCGTTTGAGCTCCCCGTACTCGTGCTTCCAGTATCCCAGTGCGACCACCAGAGGCAATGCGCAGGCTGCGCCCAGCGCATAGGGACGCCATGCGGCCTCGCGCTCACCTCCGGACCGGCGTGCCGGCCGCTCGACCCAGCGCTCCGTTGCGACCGCAAGCACGATGGAGCCGATCAGCACCCCGATGCCCATCGCGAAGCTGATCGGCCGAGGCTCGGTGTAGATACGGCAGAAAATCAGCAGGGGGAAATGCCACAGGTAAAGGCTGTAGGAAATGCCGCCGAGATAGACCAGGGGGCGGGATCCCAGCACGCGATCGACGCCACAGCTGCTCCCCGTGGACCCGCTGACGAGGACCAGCACCGCAGCCAGCGTCGGCCAGAGCGCCGCATATCCGGGAAACACCTGCGACACCTGGAACAACAGACCACACGCCAGAATAGCGAGCACACCGACCCAACCCAGCAGTACCCGGACCGACACCGGGAACCGAAGTCTCCGCGCCGTGAGCGCGAGCAGTGCGCCGATGGCAAA
Organism: Steroidobacteraceae bacterium; assembly: GCA_046352935.1. GTDB lineage: Bacteria > Pseudomonadota > Gammaproteobacteria > Steroidobacterales > Steroidobacteraceae > CAYWMY01. The sequence continues at coordinate 36,026 of JAXMGR010000024.1, read as the reverse complement.
TTCCCAGACCCGGGCGAACGTGTGGAAATAGGCAAATGGCTGGTTGACGTGCGTCAGGTAGACCGAGTACGCGAGGGAGACAGTCAGGATGGCTCCGACGGCAACCGCAGCAACACGACGGAACTTGATTCCGCTGCGGCGGGCCACCACGGCGCAGAGCGCGATCAGGAACGGCCAGAGGAAGTAGAACTGTGCCTGCGCAGACAAGGCCCAGTAGTGCTGTGTCGGACTGGGCATGTCGAAGCTGGCCAGGTAATCGACGGAGCGCAGGGTCAGCAGCCAGTTGTTCAGATAGGTCGCTGAAGCGGCCACGTCGAGTATCGTGTCCCGCCAGTGCGACTTCGGCATCAGCAGCAGCGATCCGGCGATCACTGCCAGCAGCACGAGATATGCTGCCGGGATCAGCCTGCGGATCAGGCGTCCCCAGAAGGCAGTGAAACGAACGCCGCCGCCACGTTCGACCTGATGGATCAGCGTCGTGGTGATCAGGAATCCAGAAACCACGAAGAACACATCGACACCGCCGGAAACCCGGCCGATCCAGATGTGATAGATCGCTACGAGGAATGCCGCAACCGCGCGAAGGCCTTCGATCTCCGGACGGAAGCCATCGCTCTGCCCGGCGACAGATGCTGATCTCCCCGACCGCGGACCATTGTGACCGCCCGTCGGATCGACGAGCGCGGGAATCTCTGCTGCTGGCAACGCTGACTTACTCCCGTATGACGCCCTCACCGGGCCTGCTGACGTGGCCGCAGACCGATGACATGCCTCGTCCGCCACCGCCGACTGCCCGCGCATTATCACGGAAATGCCACGCAAGCGTTCGCCTCGACACACGACTCAGAACACGGAATCCTCACCCGTTCAACTCAGTCCGCGAGGAATCAGCGTGGCTTCTCTTGCAGGTACGAGCTGATCTCGTCCGCTACCACAGCGTGGCCGAAGCGGCTCAGATGGATGTTGCGCCGGAAGTACGGCGCGGCCCGACCGCCGGCGGAACGCAATGATGGGTAAAGATCAAGAACTTCCACTCCCGACTCCGCGAGTCTGCGCCGCAGCTCGACGACCTCCGGAGGACCCGATGGCCCGACTCCGGATGCGAACAGCTCTTCCTTGCTCGGGATGAGCACGACGATGAGCCTCGCACCGCCATCCTCGACAACTGCCTTCAGTCTTGCGACAGACCGGGTCGCCGCCTCCACCCGTGGTGTCGACCCATCACCGCGATTCAGAGCAAAAGCCAGCGCCTTGCTGTCGAACAGGACCTCCTCACCGCTCGGGAAGCGGTAAACCTCCTGAGGTGGCCGTGAACGACCGACCATTCTCCGCAGCCGTTCGAGGACATTTCCGTACAGCCAGGACTCGCGCTGGAGCCATCGCCGCAGAGTTGCCCTCTTCTTCGCTGCCGGGGCCTCGACACCTCCGTGGCGGCGGAACTTTTCATACTGCGAGCCCCGGCCCTCGCGCAGCCATGCATTGAAGGTTTCGTCGTTCTCCAGGTCACTCGCGAGGTACAGGCCGGCGATGACCAGCCGCGGATGCAGCTCCCGGCCGAAGCGCCTGTAGATCCGATACTGGCGCTCCGGTCCCGCGGCCGTCACTGCCAGATTGACGACCCTCGCTCCACTCAACCGCTGTCCCAGGAGAGCAGGAAATCCACGTTCGAGGTCAACCCCCTCTCCTTCCACGAGGGAGTCACCGAGCACGACCACGTCAGCAGCCGAAGCCCGGGGCTCTGCATTGAAAAATCCCCTGCTGTCCGTTCGCAGCAGATAGTCGAAATCATCGGTACGGATCCGCGCCTGCTGGTTCGGTCTCGGGAGGAAGCCGACATCGGAATCAGGAACACTGTCGAGCCCGTAGGAATCGAGCTGATCGTGGTGTCGGCGGAGTTCCCACTCGGGCAGCATGATTCCCGGAAATGACCGGAATGCCCATTCGCCTGCGCCGATCAAAATCGCGATCGCGGCAGCGGCAGCCGCCGCCTGAGTCAGCCCCCTCTTCATGACCTACGCCGAAACGCCCGACTCGATGCGGCTTTCTCGATTGCGATCGGACGGCGTCCTGCGAAGGTAGCGCTCGGCCATGCTCAACAACGCAGGCATCGGATCATCCCAGCGGAACAGGAGGGGCACAGGGCGCCGCAGGAGCCCGAGAACCCACTGAGACCATGTCCAGGTTCCCTCGCGGGCATACACGCGCATCGACTGGATGTCCTTGTGGAGGTCGATCCACCGGGTGCCAAAGCGGATGTGTTCTGGTGTCTCGACGGGGTGGCCGAGGCAGGTCTCGTAGTAGTACCACGGATAGTCGACGCCGCAGGCAATGGGTAGTCCGATCCAGATCGGGAAACGAAGGTTGATCTCGATCAGATAGAGCCGACCGTCACGCTCGTCCCGCTTGAACTGCAGGGAGGTGAAGCCGCGAAATCCAAGGCGCTCGATGATCTCGCGCCCCACGCGTCGGGCATCGTCGATCTCCGCCGCCTCGAGATAGCAACCTACGCCGAATCTCGGTGGATGGATGCGCAGCTTCCGCGCAACGAGTTCCGCGGCGATCCGCCCCTGCGGCGTGACGAAGGCCGTGTAGCTCATGTGACCGTCGTCAGGCCCCACGACCATCTGCTGGATCACGACCCTCGAACCGAGCTTTTCGGTCCTTCCGAAGAGCTCCCGCAGCTCACCGCCATCGTCCACACGTATTGCCTTCCTGCTGAGCCCAAGCTCCTTTGCAGCCGGGTTCCACCATTGCATCGTGAACTCGGGTTTCACGATGCATGGGAAGGTGAGCTGACGGATTCCCTCTTCCAGATCATCGCGGTTCCGTGGTGCCACCGTCTTCGGCACCGGTAGCTGGTATCGCTCGGCGACGCCCCGAAGACCGCACTTCGAACCGCTTTCCGCAAGCTCATCAGACTCCCAGACGTAGAGCCGGTACTGCTCGCGCAGCGCAACGCGATGGCGATGCATGAACAGCACCGCATGGTCCTGCGCGGGCATGAGCACCGGTCGGTCCCTGAATCGCCGCCCGAACGTCAGCAGGAAGTCCAGCACAACCTCGTCCCGATCCAGATCAGGACCCTGTACATAGGTCAGACAGCGGGAATACGCGGCCAGCGGCTTCTTCGGCGCAAAGTGCACCGCATAGACCCGAACGCCACGGCGGGCGAGGCTGCGCGCAGCCGCGAGAGCCATTTCCGTCGCACCGAAAATGACAACCGGCGGACCGACTTCCGTTGACTTCATGGGCTACTCATTCCATTGGCGGGCGCATTGCGGATCCGCATATAAGACTCGACCAGTCTCTCGGCAAAGGCCTCGTTCGACGCAGTGCCAGGATGTATCCCGTCGGCCGCCGTGTCGACACAGACATCGGCGTCAACGATCGAAAATGAACAGAAGCGATCGTGGTCGATCAACTGCATCAGTGGTGCGATGACCGGATTCCCGAGAAACCGTGGATCCTGCAGATGCCGGCGCTGGACCCAGCTGATCAGACAATCGATTCCCCGCGCGCGACAGAATGACTGCAGCAGGAGCACGTTGGACAGGGTGTTCACGAACGCACCTTCCGCTGAGTACAGATGCGCATAGTGGTTCCACATTTTCAGACGTGTGGACGCCGCCCGTCTGTCCCCGGGACCTGGCAACAGGCGACGCAGACGGCGCGCCCACCCGGGACGAAGTACCAGCCAGCGTCGGAACCATGGATAGCGTCTGGGCAGGACCCCCACGGGCGCCCCGCCGGCGAAATACTCGCCCCTTTTCATGTCCGAGAACACCGCTACGACGAGGTCGGGCCTGACGGCATCACACTGGGCAAGCAGGGTCCGCGTGATGTAGTTCGCTGACGCGAGGCTCTGCGAAAAGTTGAGCAGATTCACACCGGAAGCCTCGATACCGAGCCGAAGACCCAGCTTTGCCTTCATCCGGTATCCCCAGGTCTCCTCCCAGTCCAGGCCGGTGCCGAACGCATAGCTGGCGCCGCAGACGAAAACCCGCAACGCGGCTGCGGCATTGAGATCCTCGCCCCGGAACCCGTTCGCATTGAAGAGGTAGGTCTTGCTGCCCGACACGTCAGACGCGTAGATCCGCCGTGAGTGCGGACGCCGGTCGTCCGCCCAATGCTCGGCCCCGCGGTCTCCACAGTAAGGCACCAGATTCATTTCACCGCACACCGCAGCGAATTCCGCATTGGCTCACCCCTGTTCGAGCGGTCCCGGGGCGTTCGACAGGGAGCCGTTGCTCCATGAGACCCAGTACACGGTTTGTTCCCGCCAGCTTCAGCATTATGTCGTCACATCAACGAGTCAGATTCAGGGGCGGTCAGGCGCCTCGAGACAACCCTGCCGCCTGTTATGTCCACGCGTTTATACATATAGTCGAGTCGGTCAGGAATTCCCGTGGAAGCCATCTCAAAAATGTCGCAGCGGAGCGCCAAGGACGGCAAACCAGCCTCGACGGGAATGATTCCATCTGCGGCCCGGCTCCAGGTCACCGTGACCCGCTCAGTCGGCGGTTTCGCCTCGCTCGCCCGGGAATGGGATCGTCTGCTCGCCTGCTCAGCGACCAATAGCGTGTTCCTGAGTTCAGGCTGGCTCCGCGCGTGGCTCGACGTCTACGCGGGTGATGCAGAGATACTCATACCGCAGGTCCGGCGCGATGGCGCGCTAATCGCAGCGGCCGCGTTTCACGTTCGACACGGCATCATCGAGTTCGTCGGAAAAGGCCGTTCGGACTATCTGGACATTCTCCTCGACACGGCACTCGAAACCGAACAGGCCGATCTCGCGACTGCCGCGCTGCTCGATACTGCCCGGGCAGCGGTCAAGGGATTCCGCTGCTTCAATTTCCAGCGCATTCCGGTCGAGAGCGGCACGATGGCGCGCCTCCTGAGGCTGACCCCGAGATACTTCACGCTCCGGAGAGGCGCAGAAGTCGCTCCCTCGATGGGAATGCATGCCGCTCCGGAGGCACTGCGTAAGAAGAGCCTGCGCCGACATGAACGCGGGCTGCAGAAGCTCGGCCAGCTGCATGTCGAAACCTTCACTCACGCCACCGACATCCTGCCCCGCCTCGACGGCTTCTTCGAACAGCACGTCCGGCGCCGGGCCGACACCGATCACCCGAGCCTTTTCCTCGAGAACGCCAATCGCGAGTTCTACCGGAAGCTCGTTCAGAATCTCGATGGCACCGGGTGCCTTCGCTATACCGAGCTACGCCTGGATGGCCGGCTCGCCGCTTCACACCTCGGTTTCTTCGACGGAGCCCGGTTCACCTGGTACAAGCCTGCCTTCGACCCGGCACTGGCGCAGCATTCTCCGGGCGAGGTCCTGCTCAAGGTGCTCATCGAGCGCGCATGCGCCGACCGCGCCGTGGAGTTCGACTTCACAATCGGCGATGAGTCGTTCAAGAGTCGCTTCGCGACCCAGGTCCGCGACATCGCGCAACTGCATGTCACCGATTCCCACGCCCGTGACTGGCTGTTACGGGCGCGGATGCACTGCACGAGAGCGCTTCGCAACGTAGTCGGCACGAAGCACTTCAATCGAATCAGACGCGTTGGCCGCCGGGATGCAAGCGCCCCCCGTGCGGAGGGCGCCCAGCCGTGAGCGCCCTGATGAGAGATCTGACTCGCGCGGCCTCCATCGCGTCGGTGCCGACCGGGGCAAGGATCACATGGCCGTGACTCTGCTGGCGATACTCGGCGTGGCGATCTCACTTCTCGTGGCCGCGTGGTACCACTTGAGCGTCGGTGACCGCGACGGCTGGGCAATCAGCATCTATGCCGGCCCCGACCCCTTGCACCTAAGACCTCATCCGTCGCTCGATTGTCACCCTGTTCTTGCGGCGAAGGACGTGACCGACGCTCCGGCCCGGTTCGTCGCGGATCCGTTCATGTTGCGGGAGGACGGCCGCTGGTACATGTTCCTCGAGATCTTCAACGAGGCATCAAGGCGTGGAGAAATTGCGCTGGCGACCAGCCCCGATGCCATCCGCTGGCAGTACCAGGGCGTCGTCCTGCGAGAGCCATTCCACCTGTCCTATCCGCAGGTATTCGAGTGGAACGGCACGTACTACATGCTGCCCGAGACACGCGCCGCGTCAGCAGTCCGCCTGTATCGCGCAACCCGGTTTCCAGATGAGTGGACGTTTGCATGCGAGCTGCTGACGGGCCCTTACGCGGATTCGACGCTCGTGAGGCATGACGGCTGTTGGTGGCTGTTCGCATACCAGCGAGACTACTCGCTGTCGCTCTACTACGCGCCGGACCCGACTGGCCCCTGGACTGCGCATCCGTCAAGCCCGATCGTCACCAACAGCAAGACCTTGTCGCGACCAGCAGGCCGGATCGTTCGCTTCCAAGGGCGTCTCCTGCGGTATGCACAGGACGACACCCGCGGATACGGCAGCGCGCTTCGTGCCGTCCAGATCGACGAGATGACGACGTCCGTCTATTCGGAGCACGAGATCTCCGACCGCCCGATCCTCCGGGCTACCGGCATAGGCTGGAATGCCAACGGTATGCACCACCTCGATGCTCATCAAACGGACGCGGGCAACTGGATTGCATGCGTGGACGGCAATAACGTCCGGAGGATTGTCAACTGGCGGAAAGGAGCGTCGCGACTCACAACGGTCCTGCGTGGACGGAGCGCATGGGAGATTGTCCGGCGATCACTCCAGCGGGGGCCGGCACTGAGGGAGTAACTGCTTTCCGTAATTGGCCAGATCAGTTGTCGACGGCTGGGAATGAACACCGAACAATGCGCCGCGGAGATCTTCGACGCGCGCTGGTCCACACCGTGCCGCCGCAGCGACACATCACTATTGACTTGGTGTTTGTTGTCGTCGGTGGGCGAGCCCCGCCGTGCATGCCGGTGTATCGATAACGGCCATTGCTGGTTCCCTCGCCTGGGTCCGATCGGCGATTGACGACGAGGTACCGAGAAGAGACGATTCCAACCGATCGTTCCACTCCCTTTTCCCTGATGCGCATCTGATCGCAGGAGCAGAGGCCTCCGTAACAATGAGATATGCATATATCAAGTCTGGAAACGTCGTCGAGGAGCTGCGGAGGTTCGGTCCGGCCCCGCAGAATGTCGCACCCGGCGGCCCTGAGACGTTTTCCGGCACGTTCTTGCAGCGGATCTGCGGCAGTCCGGCGTTGCTTGTTTCCCTGCTGCGCGGTGTCCCAACAGATGAGCGCCTCAATCTCGGCTCCGTCGAGGCTCTAAGTTTCCGGTGCGACAACATGCTGATGGAGGCATATGTTGCCGCGCGCATATTCATGCGGCTGATTGCGTTCCGTCCGCAGATCGTGATCTGCGTGCGTGACGGTTGGACATTGTGGGCCGCGTTCCTGGCGTGCCGATTGACACGTGCACGATTTGTTCACTCACGCCAGCGAGCGATCCTTGTGCCCGGAGACAGCTGGCGCAGGCGACTCACTGCGAAGATTGATGGATTCGTGATCCGCAGAGCCGTCGCCATAGTGTGCCATGGCCCATTCACGCACCAGCAACTCACAAGTATTGGCGTACTGGACTCGCGAATAGTGGAGTTCGACATTCTTCTCGATGACGTGCTGAGTGAAATGCGCCAGGCGTCGAACACCGCGCGGATACCAGTGGACGGACAGCGGCTGCGAATCTTTTTTCTGGGACGGATCGAGGCCTCAAAGGGTGTGTTCGATCTTTTCGAAGCGTGCATCCCGATTCTCAACGCGCGCGCAGATGTCGATCTAGTGTACGTCGGAGGCGGACGTGCAACATCAGCGCTGCAACAGACCGTGCACAAGGCAGGGCTGTCATCGCGAGTCGAGTTCGCTGGCAGGATCCCGCACAGTCAGATCGGCGTGCGTCTCAAGTCGGCAACGGTTCTCGTCGCTCCAACCCGGCACGGCCTGGAGGGATGGCCGATGGTGGGCCTGGAGGGCCAGGCCATCGGTCTGCCGATAATCGGGCCGGCGGCAGGTCCCTTCCCATTCATGATCCGGGATGGAATCGACGGCCTCCTGTTCGATGTCAACTCGGTCACGGATCTGAGGAGAAAGATCGAGCTGGCCCTGGACGACTCCGATCTCAGAAGGAGGCTTTCACTCGGAGCACTCGCGACAGCGGACAGGAGGGCAAAATCGCTGAGAAGCTTTGGTGAGGCACTCGATGAAGTGCTGGCGCGAGTAAGCGATAGAGGAAACTTCGACTCCCCGGCAACATGAGGCTGTGGTCGCTCCGGGTTTCCCGACATGACCTGCAGCCAGAATCGGTGTTCATCGTCCCAACTGCAGGTCGTCGAGAGCCATTGATGGTCGGCGGCTACTTCACTTGCAGACTGGTCGGAGCAGCGGGCGCTTTGATGGTCCCGCCACCTGGCGCAACGTCCTTGTAAGTGACGCCCGGCCCGACAGCCATCTTGAACGCGTCGTGATAGACCTCGCGCTTCGTGGCGGCCCCGACGTCGTCGACCCAGCCCTTGTACATCCCCATCTTGAAGAATGGCATCTTCTGATCATTGAAGCAGTTCGGCTTGTTCTGCTGGTCCACCATGAGTACACCGTTCTTCCAGATCTGGAGCACGCCGGTGTTCGTCCACGACCAGCGTACGTGGACCACGAAGTCGGTCCACTTCCCCAGTTCGATACTCCCCATCTGATACGACCACTTGCCGTCGTAGCTCCAGTCCTTACCGCCGTTGCTGTCCACTGTGTACGTCGTCATGGGATCCGCGTCCCAGATGTTGGACACCGACCAGACGTTGTTGTTGACCCAGAATGCAACGATCGGGTTACGCGACGGTTCGTTCGGATCGGGCACGTCGTGCCACTGAGCGACGATCTCGTAGCCACGGTCCGATGTATGGCTGGTTGGCAGGTAGACACTGAATCCGTACCACATATCGAGGTTGGTCCATACATCCTCCGTGGTCGTGGGAGAGATATCCCCAATCCGGGGAACGACCTCGGTGCGGTAGTTGACCTTCTGGCTCGTGTCGTAGCGGTCGACTACAGACTTGATTGCGTACCGTCCCTCGCGCACGAGCGTCGTCTGTACCTGCGGCGCGCTTCCCGAGACGCCCCAGTTGCTCAGGTCGCCCGTTTCGAAACCGGAGTTGAAAACCATGGGAGGATTGGCGGGGCCTTCTGCGGAAAGAGTCACGCACGACAGCGAACTGAGCACTGCTGCGGAAAGCAACCTTGCGACTGAGATGCCACGCACCATAGGACCACTCCTCATTGACCGGTCGCCCCTTCGGTTGACGAGCCCGGCGAGATGACATTCCGATTCTGCCCTGCACCGCGAGGTCGCGCTGCAGTCGGCTGACTGACGCTGTCAGTCTAACTTGCCCGGACGCAAGGCCTGCCCCAGACCGGTGTCTAAAAATTGCGACATCGCCGCCCGCGATGGTGACCACCTACTCAGATATGCGCGCGGGGCGGACATCGTCACCGCCGCACAGGCTTCGCCGGCCACTGAGTCCGTACAAGAGGCTGCACAGACCACGTTATGTCGAAACTGCCGAGCCGGCGGAATCGGCCCCGGCGGCCAGCCCCCTGAACAGTCCAATCAGCGCCTCACCGGGAGCCGTCGTGTGGCGCTCGACTCCGTACTGGAGCGCTTTCGCAGACAACTCGCAAAGCCGCTCGCGGGAAGCATCGAGCGAGCGAATCGTCGCAACCATCTCGTCGACGTCGGCCGCAACCAGGCCGGCGCCGGCGCGTGACAGACATGCGTCGGGGTCCACTCGCCAGCTCAAAACGGGCACGCCCCGCAGCCAGGCCTGTATGAAGGTGTTAGGAAAACCCTCGGCGAAGCTCGTGTTCACGACGAGGTCGCTGCGAGCGATCTCCTCGTTCACGCGCTCGACCGGGAGCTCGCCCAGGTATGTCATGTTGGGTAGTGCCGCGATACGTTCGTGGAGGGGCCTGTAGCGCTCCGAATCGCCAGACCGCCCGATGATCACGAATTCGGGGGAGTCAGCCGCGCCGGCGAATGCCGCGGCCAGTTCCACGTACATCTCGGGATTCTTGATCGGCTTGATATTGGCGACCCACAGGATTCTCAACCGTGGTCGGCTGCCGACCTCGCTGCGATGCGCGGCCGCTGGATGAAAGTTCGGCACGACAATGGTCGCCGTCAAACCATACTGTGCCTTCAGGATCCGGGCCTGATGCTCCGTCTGAACAACAATGGCGTCGGCGTGACGCATCCCGAACTCGGAAATCCGGCGCGACAAGGCGCGCAACAGTCCGCCCGGCGACCATCGTGTCAGCGGCTCGCGGTGTACGTCCCCGTCGGAAGCAACGTGGAAGACGAACCGCGCACCGTTGATCGCGCAATACAGCGCACACATGCCCGTGTAAGGCATAAGACACCGCTGATAAACCACCTGCGGACGCTGACGCCTGAGTGCCAGATAGAGCGAAGGCAGCTGCAGCAGCGTCCCGATGGCGCGGCCCGGCAACCCCTCACCGAATGAAACGATGCGGTAGCTGTCCCAGTCCCGCTGCGCAGGCACCACTCGGGCCAGATAGCTTGTCTCGAACCGGGCGTCCTCGGCCAGCACGTCCAGGATGCACTTCGCCTGGAACTGAGCGCCGCCCATCTGCGCAGCCCAATGGCCACCCAGCACCATGCACAGGCGAACGCGGTCGTGGTCACTCCTCATCGTTCCCGCCTCCGCGGCTCCGGCTGACCACCCGCATCGTCCGTGAAACCCGCGCCCTTCAAGTGGCTGAGGTACGCGCTCTCAACAACATCTGCGATCCGATCGTAGCTACGGTGCAGCCTGACCCATTCCCGGCCCCGCATTCCCACGGCACGACGACTGGCGTCCGGGAGCCTGCAGAGATACGCCACGGCACGCGCGAAATGGCGCGCCCCCCACGGTACACGCACGCCGGCGCGGCTCTCCCGCAGGATCAGGCGTTGTTCGGGATGATCGTTGGCAACGACCGGCAGGCCGAGAGCCATGTATTCGATCAGCTTGGTCGGCGAGGTCGAGAGAAGGATCGGCGTCGGGAAGAAGGGCGACAACGCGATGTCCACTTCCTGTATCTTTCGCAGCGCGACGTCGCGCTTCAGGAAGCCGGTGATCTCGATCCGGTCGCGTACGCCGAGCTGCCGGGCACGGTCCTCGATGGCCTCACGATCGGACGCGTGTTCACCGTCACCCACGAACAAGAGCCTGACATCGATTCCACGACGCACGAGATCCGCCAGCATGTCGACCAGCACCGTCAGCTGGCGTCGGATGACCATCGTGCCCAGGTAACCGAGCACGACGGAACGACGGCGTAGGTCCTGGCTCACCTCCGAAGCCACCCCAGAAAAGCGATCGAGGTCGACTGCGGGAATCCCCATGGGGACCGCAGTCATTTTCTGCGAGGGGATGCCGCAAGCCGCGACGTCCCGGCGCATGCGCTCGCTCTGGACGAAAACATGGTCGCAGCGTGGCAGGATCCACCGATACAGCAGCAGCCAGAAGAAACCGCCCCGGATGGCGGTGAGCCAACGGTAGCGCGCGGTTCCGTCACGCACCCGCAGCAACTGCGCCTCCGGCTCCGGGAAAGAAAGCCAGTAGAAGAATTTCTGCCCCCGCCGACGCGCGGTGAGCGCCACCCACGCCGCGATGAGGAACTTGTCCCTCACCTGGATGGCGTCATAGCGATCCCTGCGGGCCATGCTTAGGCAGCGGAAGTCGTGGGCAACCGCTGCCCACTGGTGGCGTAACCGGCTCACCAGCCCCGTGCCTCCCCGGGCGGCGCCGACCCAGACCGTCCGCCCGTTCCATGATGTCGGACCCGGCGTGACGGCTGTCGAGGCAGCCTGCATCACGAAATCGATCTCGTGGCCCCGCCCGATGAGTTCACGACCAAAGAGCTCCGTGATGTCGACGCGATGCGTGGGATATCGCTCCCGGGCGAAACACAGCATGCGGATCGTCGCACCATCCATGACACCGGACCCGATCACAGCCGGTAACGATTGACGATCTGAAGGGGCAGGCAGGCCAGGTAATAGCCGACCCGACGCACCGCCGACAGGCCGCGCCACTCGTCGTCGAGTCCGACCTTGATGACGCCATTCGTGCGTATGCGGTTGCCGCTGACCATGTGACCGATGTCGAGCGGCTCACCGGCTGCGATGCTGGCGATCACACCGGACATGTCCAGACCGAGGAAGCGACCGATGCGCTCCAACTCCCGCCCGGGCTCAGCGACCAGGTCCTCGTAGCGAACCTTGATCGACCGGCCGCGCAGCCGCGTCCAGACCGCGAGCTGGGCCGCACCATTGACCAGGACGTAATACAGGGCCGCCGCCATCGCGGACTTCGGCCGCTGCACCGGCTTGCTGAACGAATGCAGTACACCACGTGCGTCACGAACGATATAGACGTAGCCGACGCGGAAATCCGGAATCGTGTCGAGCACGAGCGCCCGCGCGACGTACTTCGACGCATCGATGACCATGCCCGAAGGACTGAGTGCGAGGAACAGGCGCCGGAGCGCCTCGAAGTAGCGTCGGGCCGCCGTCCGCGGGGCCAGCAGGTACTGGGCGACGCGCCAGTGCCGCTCGGATTCCGCGATCAGGCGGTCATACGAAGCCGCGGACGCAGCGTCGGCGCCGGCCAGCGCCCGTCCAGCTTCGAGCCAGTGCCCGCATTCCCGCACCGGCTTGCCGCACGAGCACTCGAGATTCCGGCGCCAGTACTCGGCGAACTGCAGCAGTTCGCCACGGACCCCCGTGGCGGGGTGAGCCCCCAGCATGATCGACAGCAGCGTCGTGCCGCTGCGCCCCGCGCCCATGACGTAGATGTGGTCGAAGCGACCCGATCCTGGCCGCACACCCGTCGTCTGCTGGCTTCCTGCATCAGCCTGAAATGCGCCAATGGTATCGTTCATTCGAATCGCCACCTGATCCGGGTCACCAGACTGGTCTCCCCGATGATGTCGTTGCTCATCACGAGGGTCGGTGACGGTGTCCGGGCGCCGAAGCGTCGCGACATCCAGCCGGAGATCGGCCGCGTGCTGCCAACGAAGGACTCAATGCGATGCGCATCAACCGCCACGAACTCGACTGCGCAGTTCTCCAACCTCGCCTCCGCTGTACCATCAGGCCTTCGCTGCACGGCACAGTGATCTGCCAGGTGCCAGAAGCGCTCGACCTGATGGCTGCCACGGCACTTCAGCGTATCGATCACGGTGATCTCCGCGGCCGCGGTATCGAACCGGATCTCCCGCACGTGCCGGACGGGATCGCGGAGTCGCCGATAGCCATCGTGACTCGCGACGAATCGCTGCGGGCTCAATGCACCGTCGAACGCCTCGAGCTCTGGCTCGGCCTTCCGTGCCCACATGAACGCACCGACGGACTGCGACTGGTCGACTCCATCGACGCGGACCGTGTTGTGCGCCGAGGTACCCTTGAAGTACGCGCGCCACGTGGGATCGCTGTGATAGCAATAGGTACCGGGATCCACGAGCACCTGCACACCGCCCAGCGACAGCACGAAGGACAGGCAGTCCGCGTGTCCATGCGCGGCGATGGAGAGAAACCCGAGTGGTGCTGCATCGGCGACGAGGAGTACTTCGTCCGGCTTCCCAAAACGATCGCCCAGTACGAAATAGCCCCCGTCGCGGAAGGCACGGGTGCGGGCAGCACTGCGTGCGGGCCAGTGGACAGGCCGCGGGAAGCCAGTGGAGAGCCACCGCGCGGCCTCGCCGCTGCGAGCAGCGCTCGTCGATGTCCCGTTCAGGAAAGCACGGACGGCCATCAGGTCGGGAAGTCGACTGTCTCTGGCCTGCGGCGACAGCATGTACAACATGCCATCATCCGAATCCCCGAAAGCCGGCAGATTCCCACCGACATCCGCAATCGACTCGAGGAACCCGAGCATGCGGTCCACGGTGGCCCAATACTCGGCGGGGAACGGCTCGCCGGACTCTTCCCCGATGAGACCTGCGATCAGCAGCATCTGCAACACGAACATCTGATAGTCCACGGTCTGTTCGCGGCTGACGCCGTCATCATGAACCTGCCGCGGCAGCTCGTCGATCAGCGTCCTGCGGGCAAGATCCCGCCAGCGCGCGCTCTCGCCCCAGAATCCCCACGCCGTCGCCGCCGCATAGAGGCCGACCATCTCGCCAAGCAGATGATTGTTGGCGGACGAATGGCGGGATCGATGTCGCTCTATGAACTTGCAGTGCCAGTAGATTGAATCCTGCAGGCCCGCCACGGGTTCGGAACCATCGCCCCACCAGCCGAACAGGCGCGACGCGATGTACCAGTTGACCAGCCGGATGCCGAGCTCGAGCGCGCTGACCCAGTTGATCCCGACAGGATAGGGGCACTCCGTGAGCCAGGACTTCAGCGTGCCGACCGCTGCTTTCGAGTAACGATCGTCCTCAGTCAGACTCCAGGCCTGGGCCAGGGCCACGACGTGAAAATGCCGGTTCAGTTCCCAGACGTTGCGCGCATTGCCGACGATGGCCGGGTTGCGATAGTCGATGAAAGGGCCGGGTCGGGTCGGCGACACGACGCCGCTCTCCGGATCCCTGGACCACACAGCACCGGACGCCCCGAGCGTCGCCGTCGACTGGAAGACCCGGATACCTCCTGCGACGATCTGGTCGGCCTGCGCGAGGTAGTCATCTGTCGAGACTCCGCTCGGCCGCGTCCACGGCCGCAGCGATGCGACCGCGACACGCGGAGCCGGCGCCCTCCGTACGGGACGCAGATATCGCAGGCGCTGGGTCGCCTGCGCCCCGCGCCACAAGACTTCCCCTCCCGACATCAGGCGAAGGCGGCGCAAATACCAGCTAAGTGGCTGCACGGTTCATCCTGGACCAGCCCATCGGGCGCTTGGGGATACGGAGCGGCATGCGAAGAGATCCGATTTCGCGATCGCCGGCAGACAAATGCGACCTCGTCTGCCGCCGCGAAGTCCTGCCGATCCCGCTCAAGCAGCACGCTCCGCGTCGACTTCGCGACGCATACGCTCCGCAGCGATCAGGCCGGAGAAGTACCAAAAAAGCGTGGTCATCGAGTCATAAACGATCAGGCTCTTGTAAAAGTACCCGACGGTCACCAGTGCAACTACCCCACACCATCCCATCGCAACGGCCGATAGCAGTCCGGAACCGCCCGCAGCGACCGATCGTGCATCGCTGAACACCCTCCAGTGCAGCAGCCATGCGAGAGCCAGACCGAGCAGACCGAGCTCAGTAGTGACCATTGCGAAACTTGTTCCCGTGAATGGGCCCATCGTATCGAAGTAGGCGCCCGCGAACTGCTCACCAAACTGCGATCGTGATGCGTTACCGACACCAACACCCAGCACCAGCCTCACCGGATCCTCAGACAGGAAGCGGAGAGGAACGACAATCGCGTCGACGCGCTTCACATTCTCCGTATCGCCGATCTGGGCACCGGAATACATGTATGTCGATGCCCGCCCTTCAGAGGTGAAGAAATCCTCCAGTTTGGCGGCATAGGTGCCGCGCGTCATGATGAGCGAGTCATACACCGGAATGAAGATGGCCAGGAAAATCGAGAGCGATGCCAGAGCTATCAATGTCGCCTTCAACCGGGTCCCGGGCCTCGCGCCCGCGAGAAATGTCACGAGTATGGCGATGGGCAGCAGAAACAGCGTAGCTTTGGTCTCGTTGATGGTTGTCGGAATCACGCACGCGAAAAACATCACGAGTGCTGTCCTGAGCCTCATGGTCCCTCGCATCCAGAGTCCCAGCAGTACCGACACCACACCGATCAGGAAGATGGACAGGATCGCCGAATTGAGCAAAGTCCCCTGGGTCGTGTCGCCAGTCTGTCCATGAACACGCAGATTCGCCAGTCGCTGGCTGACCGCGATCGGCAACTGCAGCAGGGCAATCACGGCCATGAACTTCAACTGGCCCGCGATCTGTTTCTCGCTGAACTGGTACACGGCAGGGAGCAGAAAGAACGGTATCGCCCTGAAGTAATAGCGTAGGCCGGAGACAATCGGGCCGGGTTGCACGCCATTCGCGAGCACTCCACAGACCAGGGAGAGCCCTACTGCACAGAAAATGAGCCAGTACGCCGGCCTGACGTACCGAAAGCCACTCTGCACACCACGGGCGACCACCAATACCAGGGCCGCCATCGAGAACACTTCCAGCAGGAATGGAGCCGCGTCCGGCAGGTACCCGATCTTCTTCAGGTAGCCGAAGGTCGTAACAATCCCGAGCAGCGCAATGACGAATGCCTGCATGACAGCTACGCCTGAGCTCCTCTGCGAATCAGCCCGAGCCGCCCGAGCCAGACCGCTTCGCGCCCATGAAAGAGCGCTGCCATCAGCCCCCTGTCCGATCCCGCCACGCCGGGGCTGCGCAGGTACACCAGCTCAGCCACGATCATCACGCCGGCACCCAGGAACAGCTGGAGCAGCACGGGACCACCCACGAGAACCTTCAGGCCCAGGCAGGTCAGTGCTGCTCCACCCCAGATCAGCGCGACCATCGCGACGACCTGCGGGAGATTGAGCCACCGCGCAACACTACGGACGTGCCACCAGATGAACAGGTTCTTGAACAACGCCGCCGAACCGCTGGCGATCGCCGCACCGTATATGCCGGCAACAGGCAGCAGCAGGACTATTGCCGCAATGTTGTAGATGGCGAAGATCTTGCTCAACAACATCACCGTTGGCCGCTCCGCATGCTGGGCGACGAGGGATGACGGTTCACCGATCACGTTCAGCGCACCGAAGCCCGTGACGAGCGGCAGCAGCCAGGAAGAGTCGACGTACTTCTGACCTGCGATGAGCGTCACGATCTCCCGGTGATAAATGAGTGCGTAGACGAACACGGGCAGATGGACGAGGAGATTGATGTTCACCAGGAACGTGTAATAACGAGGAAGCTTCTCTGGTGCATCCTCCTTGGAGACCGCGAAGAAGAACGGCTGGATGACGCTCGAGAAGAGACGGACCGGCAATGCATTGACGATCATCTCGTTCAGGCGGATGTAGAACGAGTAGGACGCGACGGCCACCGGATCGATGAAGGCGGCAATGAAGAAGTTGTCGCTCTTGCTGCTGATCACCATGGAACCAGCATCATTGAAGTTGTTGAGAAGCCCGTACCGGATCAACCGTTTGCGCTCATCTGGTTCCAGCCGGAACTCCTCCTGCGGTGCCCGCGGCCGGCAATTCCGCTCGTAGGCCAGCCTCAGGCCTCCATACATCGCCACGTAAGAAACTGTGTCGACAACAATGACGGCAATCAGGGACAACGAGCCGAACGTGACCAGTACCGCATACGCGACCAGCTTGATCAACGACTGCAGCACGACCATGCCGATGGCCTGGCGCTGCAGCAGCTGCGAGGTCAGCGCGAGCTGCAGGATTCGTGCCTGGAAGTGAAGCATGATCAGCGGACAGAACAGCCAGAACTCCAGGCGATAGTGCTCGAGGTGGAAGATGGGCGCCAGGAGATGCCAGGTCAGAGAGACGACTCCGAGCAGCAGGACACTGGTACCCAGCCTCAGCTTTGCCGCTGTCTGTACGAGCCAGTGAGCAGCACCGAGCTGACCGGCCCTGAGGTACTCGGGCTGGTAGCGACGCAAAACCTGTTCGATGCCCAGCGACGCGGTCGTGCTGACGAGCGGAATCAGGGAGTACAGGACATTGAAGACACCGAAGTCCTCGCGGGTCATGCCTCGCACCATGACGACGTACGTCGTCACCGTTGCGACCTGCGACACGACCCGGAACAGGATCGTGTCGAGCAGCGACCGGCGTGCGCGTTTTCGATTGTAGAGTGCCATGCGGTGCGCGCTGCTCAGGGTGCCGGCCGCGGCAGGATGCCGAAGCGTTCGTAGATGGAGTCAAGATGGCTCATCGTCGCCCCGATGGAGTACCGCGCCTCGATCGTGCCGCGTGCCCGGCCACCGAGTCTGCGTCGAAGCCCGTGATCTGTCAGCAGCCTGTCCAGGGCGCTGTCGAGCGCCGCGACGTCACCGGGTTCGACGAGCAGGCCGTTCTCGCCATCGCGGATCACCTGGGGAATTCCACCCACCGGGGTCGTGACCACAGCGAGGCCGCGGGCCATGGCCTCGAGCAGCGCCATCGGCACACCCTCCGCGTGCGATGGCAGGGCGAACACCGCGGCCCGGTCCAGTTCTGCCGCCGTGCCGGCGACGTCGAGCCAGCCCGGACACGACACGAACCGGGCGACACCGAGTCCGGAGGCATGTTCCTGCACGGCATCGATCTCGCCGTCGCCGGCACAGATCAGCGTCGCCGCCGTACCCCGACGCACCACCCTCGCGAAAGCCTCTACGAGATCGTATGTACCCTTGCGCCGGCCGAGCCGACCCAGGAACAGGATGCGGAGGGGGCCCTCCGCCGGCGCTACCGCCTCCCGCATCGGCGGCACTGCAACAGCATTGGGCAGCACTTCGACCGCGGCCTGCGGACAGATGTGCAGAATATTGTCGCGCCACTGCTCCGACAGCGCCAGCGTCAGGGTGGCCCGCTTGAACAAGTATCTTACGAAGCGTCTTGCCGTGGCGCCCGACTCCACGTCGTAGAACTTCATGAACTCGGAACCGTGCATGTGCAGGATGTATGGCCTGCCAGCCAGCATCGCCATCAGGCAGATGACGGACTTTCGCCAGAACGAGGCCCGTGACGACAGGTGGATGTGAACGAGGGGCTTGGGTCGCGTGGCCAGCAGCGCGATGAGCCGCAGCCAGGCAGCGAGCGCGACGACTCCCTTGCGGAATGCCGACCCGTCGACGTGCGTGACGACATACGCGCAGTCGAAGCGCTGGAAGAGCCCGGCGTCACGATAACCCCGGACCACGGTCGCAATGCCACCCATGGTGAGCGGGTGAGTTCCCACCATGATGATGCTTCTGCAGTCGCGCATGAGGGTCATGTGTGCCGGTCATGCCGGGCCGGCGGGCCGGGACACCAGTTCCTGGGTGCGCTCATAGGTGGGCTGAGCCAGTCGGCTCACCAGCGCCCGTTCCCGGTCCGACAGCCGCTTCGACTTGCCGATGCTGTCGCGCCGGACGCGCGATCCAGCGGCTCCGTCGCCGGATGTGCCGATGAATGCGAAGACGCGCGGCAGCCAGGCCGAAGGGTCCCGGACCAGAGCATCGTAGTCCACGACGAGTAGCCGCTCCGCGGGCAGCAGCTGGCGCAACTCGAAGATCTGTGCTGCCTTCCCGCGATACGCGCGGCAGGCCTTCTCGGCCCAGCCGTCGGCGAACATGCACTTCCACCAGGGGATATCCATCCCGTCGGCCTGCGCCGGATCCCGGCCGCACGAGCGATACAGTTCCTCGAGGGCGTATCGCCGCCAGTTGTGGACCATCGAGTAGACGACCGAGTGCGGATTGCGGACCACCCAGATCAGGCGCTGGTCCGCGCCGAGCAGGCTGTACTCGCCGTACCGCTCGTTGAGATAGGTGGTCTGAAAGCAGTACCGCCCCGCCGCCGGCAGGTGGATCGCGCCCGCGAGGATCAGGGCGGCATCGAGTTCATCGTCGTGGGTGAAGGCGAAGCGGCGGAAGTCGCGGCTGGCGGCGATCAGCCGCGTCAGCATCGTCGTCCCGGACCGCTGACACCCCGCCACCAGCACAGCACCCGGAAACGTGCCGAGCATCGACAGCAGCGGCTCGCTGCGCCCGCGGAAATCGCGCGCAAAGCGCTTCCAGCCGTGCCGACGCGAATGGTACCTTCTCGCGAGCGATCGCTCGGGACCGGACAGATCAGCAGGGCCAAGTGGGGGAACTTCGGTCGCGGGACGATGCATCGGCGGTCTGGGGCGAGGGAACGGGGCGAAATGACATCACAGGGTCGCACGATGCGAACAGGACTCAGGTCTCAAGTCATTGCCTGCGGCCGAATTCCAGCGTGATCTGCGTATCGGACCCCGTGCATCGCTGCTGCCAGACTGTGCGCTTGGTGCCTTGGGTTTCATTGACGACGGGAGTTGATGGTGAGGATATCAGTTTTTGGACTCGGGTATGTTGGAGTGGTCTCGGCGGGCTGCCTCGCGCGCGACGGCCATGAGGTCGTCGGCGTTGACCCCAACGACGTCAAGACGAGTCTCGTCGGCCAGGGCAAGAGCCCCATCGTCGAGCCGGGCCTGGATGGCCTGATCGCCGACGGCGTGGCGGCAGGACGGTTGCGGGCGACGGCTGATCCCGAGGCCGCAGTCGAGCACGGAGATTTCATGCTGATCTGCGTGGGCACGCCGGGACACGCGAACGGCAGCCTCGACCTGTCGTATGTCCGGCGGACCTGCCAGCAGATCGGCGCGGCACTGGGCCGCTGCGGAGACTACAAGGTTGTCGTGATCCGCAGCACCATGCTGCCGGGCTCGATGGAATCGGTGGTGATCCCGACACTCGAGGAAGCCTCGGGCAAGCGAGCCGGCCAGGACTTCGGGGTGTGCATCAACCCGGAGTTCCTGCGGGAAGGCACCGCGATCTTCGACTACGACCATCCACCCAAGACGGTCATCGGCGCCACGGACGATCGGGCCGCCGCCCCGGTCCGCGAAGTCTACCGGCATCTCGATGCACCGATGCTCGTCACGAGCCTGCGCACGGCCGAGATGGTCAAGTATGCCGACAACTCCTGGCACGCCCTGAAGGTGACCTTCGCCAATGAGATGGGCCGGCTGTGCCGGGCCATGAACGTCGACTCGCGGGAACTCATGAAGCTCTTCTGCGAGGATCGCAAGCTCAATATTTCGACGACGTATCTCCGCCCGGGCTTCGCGTTCGGCGGCTCGTGCCTGCCCAAGGACGTGCGCGCAGTGACCTACCAGGGGCGCCTGCTGGACGTGAACACGCCGGTGCTGTCCGCCATCCTCGCCAGCAATCGCGTACACATCGATCACGCCATCGACATGGTCCTGCAGACCGGCTCGCGGCGGGTCGGGCTCATGGGCCTCAGCTTCAAGGAAGGCACCGATGACATGCGCGAGAGCCCGATCGTCACGCTGGCCGAACGGCTGATCGGCAAAGGTCTGGACCTGCGCATCTTCGACCGCAACGTCAAGCTCGCCAGCCTGGTCGGTGCCAACCGCGATTACATCCTGAATCACGTGCCGCACATCGGCCGTCTGCTGGTCGATACGCCGGAGGCGCTCTTCGAGCACGCGGACGTCGTGGTCATGGCAACGGCGGAGAAGGATTTCGGCGATATTGCAGCCCGGCTCGGCAAGGGCAAGCAGCTGATCGACCTGGTCGGCATCTGGAAGAACGAAGAACAACTCATGTCGACCCGGGCGCTGCGCTATGCCGGCATCGCCTGGTAGCCGGCGCGTCCTGATCATCGTCGAGAACCTCCCCTGCCCCTTCGACCGGCGGGTGTGGCAGGAGGCGCTCGCACTCACGGCAAACGGCTACCAGGTCAGCATCATCTGTCCCAAGGGCCGCGGATACGACAGGTCCTACGAGGTCCTGGAGGGCATCCACGTCTACCGGCATCCCCTGCCCTTCGAGGCGGACTCGGCGATGGGCTATGCCCTGGAATACTCCTCGTCACTGCTCATGGAGCTCTGGCTCGCGGCACGCATCGCCCTGACGCGCGGCTTCGACGTCATCCATGCGTGCAACCCGCCCGATACGATCTTCATCATCGGCCGTCTGTTCAAGCTGTTCGGCAAACGCTTCGTCTTCGACCATCACGACATCAACCCCGAACTCTACGAAGCCAAGTTCAACCGCCGCGACATCTGGTACCGCCTGCTCTGCCGGCTGGAGCGCTGGACCTTTGCCGCCGCCGACGCCAGCATCGCCACCAACGAGTCGTACCGCAGCATCGCGATCGACCGGGCCGGCATGGATCCAGAGCGGGTTTTCGTGGTACGCAGCGGCCCGGATCTGCGACGCGTGCAGTACCTGCCACCGCGCCCGGAACTCCGGCGCGGCCGGAAGTTCCTCGCCGGATACGTCGGCGTCATCGGCAAACAGGAAGGGCTCGATCTGCTGCTCGAAGCGGTACACTTCATGCGCCACCGGCTCGATCGTGACGACGTGCAGTTCGTGATCATCGGCGACGGCACGGAACTGCCCGCGCTGCGCGCCATGAGCACGCGCCTCGGCCTCGACGACTGCGTGCAGTTCACGGGACGCGTATCCGACGAGGACCTCTGGCAGATCCTGGGTACGGCGGACATCTGCCTGAACCCGGATCGGGCCAACCCGATGAACGACAAGTCGACCATGAACAAGATTCTCGAGTACATGGCACTCGGGAAACCCATCGTCCAGTTCGATCTGACCGAAGGGCGCTTCTCGGCCGGAGACGCCTCGCTCTACGCGAAACCCAATGACATCGAGGATTTCGCGCTCAGGATAGTCGAGCTTCTGGACGACGCGCCACGCCGTGCCGTCATGGGCGAATCCGGGCGACGCCGTGTCGAGGGCGAACTCGCCTGGCATCATCAGGTGCCGAAGCTGCTGGCCGCGTACGACAGGGCATTTCAACGACGCTGAACCGCCCGGGAGGCGGCGGACGCCACTGCAGGCCGGCGAGAACTGCCGCTGTGCAGCGCTCTCCGGCTACACGGACCCGTAGCTGCCGCTGTAATACTCCTGCAGCGACTCCCGCGAGTGATTGAGCACGATGCCGCCGAGATTGAAATCGGCGAGCAGTTCCACTGCCCGCTCGAGGCCGTCCCTGCGGGTACGCCCCTCACCCACGACGAGCAGCATGCCGTCGAGCTGGGGTGCCACCACCAGCGCATCGTCCGTGTTCAGGACCGGCGGCATGTCGACGAGCACGAGGGGTCGCGTGGACACCCTGCGGATGTAGGTCAGGAGTTCGTAAAGGCGCCCGGTCGCGAGCAGTTCTGACGCACGCTCGTCGCCACGGCCGTTCGCAGCGATGGTCAGGTGTTCGATGCCGATCGAGAACAGCACCTCTTCGGCCTGACAGGTGCCGCCCAGGTAACTGGCGATTTCCCTGGGAGGGGTCACGCCGAGGTAGCGTGCGACGCTGGGATTCCGGAGATCGAGATCGAGCAGGAAAACGTCATTGTTGCGCTCCGCCGCGATGGTGAGCGCAAGATTGAGGGCAGTGAGCGACTTGCCTTCGCTGGGTCCCGGACTCGTCAGTCCGACGGCCGTCCAGTTGTCACTGCGCACGCGCTGCAGGAGACGCGCCCGCAGGATGCGGTACGCAGCAGCGCCGTGCTGCACATCAACTGATTTCGCCTCCGGGACAAGAACCCTGTTCTCGGTGCACACACCCGGATCGTACGGACGAACCGTGAAGGCAGGCAGCGGGGAACGCCGCTCCTCGTTCGGTGCGTAGGCCTGGAGCGGAACCGCAATCGGCGCAGCGGACTCGGGCCGGCTGACCGGCAGCGGTGGTGGCGCCGCAGGCGGCAGAACCCGCGCGGGGGCCACACGAGCCTCCCTGGCCTTGGCCATCTGCTTGGCTCGCTCCAGAGCGTCCTGAACGGTCATTGCGTAGATACCTTCGTTGTTCCGGCTGGCAGGGGCCCGGGAGCCATCGGGTTCCCGTCGGCGCGGGCGACCGTGATGCCGACGATCAACAACGCCACACCGAAGACCCCCGCATAAGTGCCCACGAGGATCTTCCGGCGGCGCGCGTCCACGGGGTTCAGGAGGATCGGCACGGCACCCAGCAGGGCGACACGCGAAACCTGGCGAACATCGTGATAGCTGCGCACCGTCTGGTCGGAGGTCTCGGCCAGCGCAGCGAGACCGACCGAAAGGCCACCGCCCAGCAGGAAGCCCAGCATGATCAACCCGAGACGATTCGGGCTCGCGGGTGAAGATGGCGACGAAGCCGATCGCACGAGCGTGTAGCGCTCGCCCTGGACCTCCGTCTCGAACGTCTTGCCGATCTCGGCCGTGTGCAGCTTTTCCTGGATCTCCGCGAACTGCTCCCGCGCCACCGACTGCGACCGCATCAGCTCCGTGTACTCCCGCTCGACCGCCGGCGTCATCGACAGATACCCCGCGGCCGACTGCAGTTCGCCACGCGTGCGGATGGCGAGACTGCGGAGCGCTTCGGTATCACGACGTGCAGCCGCGAGCGCCGTGGACACACGCAGGTATTCGGGATTGTCGGGCACGACGGCCTTGCCGGACTCGGACGCGCCGCGTGCGGCCAGCTCGGCAACCGCGCGACGCAGGCGACGAACGTCCGGGTGCTCAGGCGTATACCGCTGTTCGGCCGCCGCCAGCTGTGCCTTCGCGTTCGCGAGCTCCGTTCTCCAGTCACCCGCCGCCCCGGCCAGCGTTGGATTCAGCTGGCTCAACTGCAGTTCGAGGTCCTGCTCGTGCTGCTCGGCATCGCGAATGCGCCCTTCCAGGTCATCCAGCGATCCACGGGCCCGCTCCATGGCGACTTCGTTGCGGACCCGGTCCTCCGGCAGCGCATTCCCGAAGCGGCGCTTGAAGTCAGCGATCTTCTGGTCGGCCGCGCGCACCTCAGCGTCCACCGCCTTGGCCTTCTCCGAGAGGAAACGGTAGGTCTCGTCCGCCGCACGCTCACGCGCCTTGCGGTTGTAGTCCAGGAAGAGTTCGGCGAGCTGCTGCATCACCGCCTTGGCACGGGCTCGGTCCGGGTTCTGGTAGCTGATCGTGAACGCCGCACCATTCACGTCCGGCTTGAAGTCCGTCGGACTCACACGCAGCAGCGACACAGAACTCCGAACCAGTGAGATCTTGTCGTCGACCGACATCTCCGGGCTGTCCGGGTACGGATCGAGCTTCTGGACGAGAACGCGGAGATTCTCGTTGGAGAGCGCACCGCGGCGTACCGCGTTGATCTGTGCGTCGGAGTCGATGGCCACCGTCGTCATGACCATCTTGTCCGAGACCGAGGAAGCCTCGATCAGGATGGTCGCGCTCGACTCGTACAGGGTCGGAAGCCAATAGGCATAGAAGATGGAGATCAGCACCGCGGCCGGGAAGACGGTCAGCAGAATACGCCGCCTGCGCTTCAGCAGTGAGACGTAGTCAGCAAGCGTATAAGCCGTGTCGTTGGTCGCCATGTTCCCTTGTCCGTGATTCCTCTGACGCTCCGTGATGCCGCCGGTTCAACGCCGGGCCGGGCCCAGCCCCTGGTAACCGATGGAAACGTACACGGACGCGCTGTCCGCGGAGGCGGGATCCGTCTTCCGGTCCTGCCACGTGTAGGCCGCCCCGACCCGGACGAACCAGGTGGGTGCTGCACGCCAGTCCAGTGAGGTCTCGAGCCGTGCCGAATCGCGCTCGTTCCGCTGCCCGAGTTCACCCTCGCGCTTCTCGTGGAACGCGCGGACGATACCGCGCCAGATCAGTCGCTCGCTGAGATCCCGGTCAACCTGCGCGCGGATTTCGTCGCGCTCGTTGCGCGAACCGCTGCCCGATGGCGCCAGCATGTGGCCGGCCATCACCCGGACCCGCGTGACCTGGCCTCGCCAGGCAAGGGCGCCCTGCAGGGTCCACGGCGTCTTGCTCTCCTTCAGGGTCACCGGCCCGCCGATCTCGGTCGTGCGGACCTCGATGTTGCTGTCCTCGATACGGAAGTTCACGTCGGCCGTGAACGTCTCGCTCCAGCGCTGCTGCAATCCCAGCGATGCGCCATAGCCATCGGTGACATTGACGTCGTCCTCGGTCTCGTAGCGCGTCGCGAAGACACCGGCCAGGACCGTGGTCCTCGGGCTCAGCTGCCGGGCCAGACGCAGATCCACATCGTAGTTGCGGTGGTCCACCTGCGACGTCGCACCGTCAGCGCTGTAGCTGACGTCCTGCGCGAGCAGGTCGAGCCCGATCCGCGTGAGCGGCGACAACCGGTACTCGAAGCTGGGACGCAGGTCCACGCGGGTGCGGCGCTCCGAGGCCAGCACGGTGCCGTCGCCGGTGACCGGCGGCGCATCCGGGTCGAACTCGTCGAACGCGGCGTCGCCGAACTCGGCGTTGTACTCACTCATTCGCGAGTACTTCGCCATCAGGCCGAGCGTGCTGCGCTCGGACCGGTACCGGGTACGGAAGTCCAGCCGCGCCTCGGTCTGGTTGAATTCCTTCTCGTCCGGATAGCGCGAGAAACTGATCTCCGGACGGACATCCGTTTCGCTGCGTGGAGTCCGGGCGCCGAACACGGCACCGGCGCTCGCGGTGTAGCCCGTCACGCTCTTCGATGGCAGCCCGTCGGGCACCAGCCTGCGATTCGACTCGTGATCGACCCGCACATTCGCCATGGGCTGGAAGTACGTATCAGCGGCGAGAGCCGGCAGCGAGACGGTGCCGGCCAGCAGGCAGGCAGCCGCGACGGCTCGCGAGGCAGACTCGGCGTTACGGCACAACGATGACATCGCCATTCTCCAGCAGGGTGTTCTGTTCGACATTGCGTCCCTGGCTCACCTGCCCGAACCTGAACTGCAATACGCGCTGGCTGCCGGCCGGGTCGGCCCGCAGCACGATGATGTCGTCGCCCTTCGCGAAGGGTGTCAGGCCGCCGGCAAGGGCGAGGGCCTGCAGCACGTTGATCCTCGGATTGGTCTCGAACGCACCGGGACGTGCCACCTGGCCGATCACGTAGACCCGGCCGGCAAGCGCCGTCACGGTGACCGTAACCACCGGGTCGGGCATGTAGGTCGCGAGGCGCCGCTCGATTTCCTGCCGCACCTCGACGATCGTCTTGCCCGCGGCCGAGACGACACCGATCAGCGGGAACGAGAGATTCCCGTCGGGGGTGACGATCACGACCTTCTGCAGGTCCGCCTCCTTCCACACCGCGATCTCGAGCCGATCACCCGGGAGCAGCCTGTACTCGGCGCCAACGGGCCCGGCCGCACGGGCGGAAACCGACACGACCACGAGCAACAGACAGGCGAGCGCTCGCAGGTACCGCGGGACTCCATATCTCAATCCATGCATCGATCCATGCATCGTCGTCACCAGTTCCGTGATGAATTCCCCCGGCCGGGGGGCTGCAGAAAACCAGACGGCCCGCTGAACGCAGACCGATCACACGACTTCAAATGTAGCACAGGGCACGGCGTCCGCCCGGCGCGTGCCGCGCCATCGGTACGTCCTCGACACGGAGTGCATCTCCCGGAAATCACGCTCAGTAAGCCCTCGTATCGTTGAACAGCAGCCGTGCCGTACGAAGGAGGATC
This sequence comes from Steroidobacteraceae bacterium, assembly GCA_046352935.1. Lineage (GTDB taxonomy): Bacteria > Pseudomonadota > Gammaproteobacteria > Steroidobacterales > Steroidobacteraceae > CAYWMY01. The sequence goes on along the minus strand of JAXMGR010000024.1, from coordinate 8,876 downwards.
TTCAGATCCAGTGCAGGCGACCAGTGCCGCAGATAGTCGAGGTCGTAATCGATCCGCGCCTTCATCTCCTCCACGCCGGGCGTCTCGCCACGGCAACCGCTCACTTGGGCGAGTCCGGTGGATGCCGCGGTGAACCTGTGTCGGACCGCGTAGCCCTTGATGAGCTTCCGGTACTGCTCGTTGTGGGCAACGGCATGCGGGCGCGGCCCCACCAGGCTCATGCGGCCCTGCAGGACGTTGAACAGCTGCGGGAGTTCTGTCGGAGTGAGAGTAGCGGCGCAGGATCCGACCCAGCGGCGTGATGCGCTCGTCGTCGCGGTCGCCTGTCGGATCGTCGCGCCGTCCTCGACCACGGTCATCGTCCGGAACTTGTAGACGACGATCTCCTGGCTGTCCAGACCGTAGCGACGCTGGCGGGAAGACCGGGCCCTTCGACGTGAACTTCACGAGCAACGCCAGGCCAGCAGCAGCGGCGAGAACGCGACCACCAGCGCCGAGGCCATGCCGACGTCGGTGAGACGCTTGATGACGCCGCGGTAGCCGTAGAAGGGGCCCCGCGCCATCGCTACGGCGGGTATGCCGGCGATCTCCACGGTGCGGACTGACGAGATCGAAGACGAACACATCCGGCACGTAATAGATCGAACACGTCGTATCGCGGAGATCGTCCAGGAGGTTGAGCACCCTCTGGATGTGACGCATCGGCAGCGCCACGAACAGCACGTCGATGTTCCGGTCCTTGACGAAAGTGGCCAGTTCCCCGAGTCCGCCGACCAGCTTTTCGTCCTGCTGCATGCCGAGCCGTTCGGAACTCCGGTCATCGAAGTAACCGACCAGGGTCATCGACAGTTCCGGGCGCCTGCGCAACCCCGCTGCGAGTGACCGACTGGTCTCGTTGTAGCCCGCGATCGCGACACGGCGCGGCGTCGAGGCCGAAAACATCGCCCTGCGCAGCAGTCGATCCACGACGGTGGCCGCGAGCACCAGCAGAATCGGTGTGCAGACGAGCCACGTCATGATGACGCGCCGCGAGAACTCGGCAGACAGCTTGGTCACATAGCCGATGAGCAGCAGCACGACGATCAGCAGGACCCAGCGCAGCGACATCTCGAAGCCCAGAGGGATCCGGCCCGCATGCAGTTCGTCGCCGGGGCTGCCCGACGGGCGCAGCAGCAGCACGCCCAGGCACATGACCAGGACAGCCAGCACGCGGAACGGGACATCGAACTCGACGCCGTACAGGAGCGCGAGGCCGCGCAGGGCTCCCAGCGCGATGAGTGCAGGCGCAACGACCCGCGCGGCCGTCAGCATGGCCACAGGGATCGTCTGGCGGAAAACGACGTGCTCGCTCATGAGGACCGGTGTCGCGCCATGCTTGTCGCATCCCTGCAGCGGGCGCCGGCTCGAAGGCAACCCCAACTCAACATAAGTATCCCCGAGCGCCGCCGAAGTCGGCCGTGACCGAAGTCACGGTACCTCTACCACGACGGAACACGCGGGTTCCCGGTCTGCCGCGGGAGCGTCGAGCACTGGCGGGCGCGGGGCACCGGTCCTGTCCCTGACGCCGCGAACCCTCTGTGCATTGCGAGTCTCCGGTGGGTTCGCGGTCTCCGTGACCCCGGTCACGGATCCGGCGACCTGCCGGGCATCCAGCCCGCCGCCAAGTTACCTTAACGCAGTTACAGGTCAAGCGTCCCGTAGGGAAAAAATGAGCGGCGTCCTGCTGTTGGGCGGCGATTCGGACTTCAACCTCGGGACCGTGCGATCCTGCGCGGTTCAGACACCCTGTCAAGGGCCGACCGTCGCCCGCGTCTGGCCAGCGTCACCGCAAGTTCCTCACGCGTGCAGCCGATCCCCGAGGCCCATCAGGTCGTGCAGCGCGGGTCACCCACCTCGGCGCGCTGTTACGGGCTGCCCGCGACAGCGCGCTCGTGGGCATTGCCGGTGGCGGCCTTTTCCAGGACGACGACAGCCGCATCAAGATGCTCTACTGGGCGAGCCGGATCGGCCTGCCGTGCACGCCACCCGGACCCTGCCCATCGGACATGCACCTTGTGCGGGACCGCTGCGGCACGCCGAGAGCCGAGTTGCCGCGCGCACGCTGCTCCATGCTCCGATCCATCTCGGTTCGCGACCGTCGGTATTGTCGGAACTGAAAGGCCGCACAGGCCGCCCGATCAGTCTCACCTCGACCCGGCATTCATGCTGAGGCGGCGCCGGCTGAGTCTGCGCACGCATGCTGCGCGCAGCCGGGGTGCCCGCCGGCAAACCATTGATCGGAGTCTCCCCGCGACGCCGTCTCCACCGGCGCGGGGATTCATTCCTCATCGAACTGGTCGGCCAAGGCGGCCTGGACCGCGGGCATGGTGAGGCAACAATGCAGGATTTCATCCGACAGGTCGCAACCAGCGTCAGACGCATGGCTGCCGAACTGGACGCAGCGGTCCTGCTGCTGCCCAGCTACAACGTGGGCCACGAAGCGGACGATCGTGTGGCTGCCCGGTTCCGGGGCGCACTGGGCGATGCCGAGAGCCACCTGCTGGTGCTGGACGATCCGGCACTCTACAAGGCCGTCACAGGCATGCTGTCGCTGCTGGTCTCGTCCCGGATGCATCCGCTCATCTTCGCGGCATCGATGGGCGTGCCGATCGTGGGCCTCGGCTACAACCCGAAGTTCGCCGGATTGTTCGGCCAAAGCTCGGTATCGAGCCGCGACTGATCGAACCTCGATGATTTCGCTGGCGCATCGCAGGCCGACAGATTGGTCGGTCTCATGCGGGTGGCGATCGAGGCGCGGGACGATCTGCGGGGAGCGTCGCTGAAGCTCGCCGATCAGGCGCGGACGGACGTCGTCCGGTTCCCGCACCCTGATTCAGCAGTGGCCGGAGCGCTATCGTGAGCGACCGATCACCCGACTGGCGAGGGTCGTCCGGGAGATCGCCGCAACCCATGTGCCGTTCTACCGGCGGCACTGGGGCGTTGCGGGTCGCCGCCTGCTGCAGATCCGGAGTCGGAGGACTTCGATGCGCTGCCACTGGTGACCCGACGGGATCTGATCGAAAGCCACCCCGGGTGATCTCCTCGACCGCCGCTACGCGCAGGCTCAGCTGCACATCGAACGCACTAGCGGCTCGAGCGGACAGGTCTTCGAGATGCGCTATACCGCTTCGGCACGCCGCAGGCGGCAGCTCCGGTTTCTGCACGGACTTGCCTCGGCCGGGTATCGGCCGGGGCAGGCTCTGATGTTCGTCTCGAGCCAGTCGGCAGCGACGATTCGTTCGCGGGGGCGCTGGGCACGATGGCTGCGCTGGACATTCGTCGATATGGACGACTCGCCCGAACGGATCGCGAGAACCTTCGCGGCGTTCCGGCCCAGCATCCTGTACGGCCCGCTGAACGCCCTGCTGGAACTGGGCACTCAGATCGGGTGTCGCGGCGTCAGCTGCGCTCCGCGGAAGATCATCAGCACCGGCGAAAGACTGACAACGGGCCATCGGCAGCGACTCGAGGCGCAATTTCAGGCGCCTGTGGCCGATTTCTTTGGAATGACGGAGTTCGGACTGATGGCGCTGCGACCGGATCCGGCCGGCCCATACCGCCTGCTGGACAGAGACCTGGATCTGGAGTTCCTGCCGAGCCTCTGCGACGAGCGGCTGGAGCGCCTGGTCGCCAGCGACCTGCGGCCCGCCGTGCAACCGATCATCCGCTTCGACACGGGTGACCTCGTGCGGCGCGACCGGACCCAGCCCCACCAACCCGTGATGGAATTCGTGGGACGTGAGCACGATGCCATCGTGCTGCCCGGGAACCGGCATCTATCACCCTGGCGCGTGACCTGCGCCCTCGAAGCGATCGAAGGCGTACGCTCGTTCCGGGTCCTGCAGCAGTCGGACACGAGCGTCGATGTCTACCTGGACTGCAGGGCCGAACTCGCGCCCGCCCGGGCGCAACGGTCATTGATCCAGTTGCTCGAGGGCCTTCCCCTGCGGCTGCACCCGCAGGACGGGCCGTTGCCACTGCAGCCCGGCAAGCAATCCGCCGTGGTCTCTCTCGCCGGCAGGCCGCAGTCGTGAAGATCCTGAGTCTCACCTACGAATACCCGCCGATCGGCGGCGGCGGCTCCATCGTCGCCTCGGCGCTCAATGAAACGCTCGTGCACTTCGGAGACGAGGTCGAGGTCGTCACGTCCGCGATGAAGGGTCTGGAGCGGGACACGACAGCCGGCGGCGTGCGAATCCACCGCACGACCTGCTGGCGCCGTCACCGGCACTTCACGACCACGCCCGAACTGGTGACGACGCTGCTGCCAGCCTACCGCAGGGCCGCGCAGGTGATCCAGCGCTTCCAGCCGGACCTGATCCACACGCACTTCGTGATTCCGTCGGGGGCCATCGCAGCTGCACTCGGCCGGCGCTTCGACCTGCCATACGTCATCACCGCGCATGGCTCGGACATCCCGGGCTACAACCCGGACCGGTTCCGGCTGATGCATGCCCTGGTCCACCCGCTGTGGCGCCGGATCATGCGGGGCGCGGCGCTCGTGACCTCACCATCGCACTACCTCGAAGGCCTCATCCACGATCACATCGACGTGCCGGTGACCGTGATTCCGAACGGCTACACGCCCGCGCCGCGCCTCGGCCGGAAGAAGCGTAATCTCGTTCTCGTCGTGACGCGACTGTTCCCCCGCAAGGGCGTGCAGCATTTCCTCGATGCAATCAGGGACCTGCCGGGTGACTGGGAGTTCGTGGTCGCCGGGGACGGTCCCTACCTGCCGACGCTGCAGCGCCAGGCCAGGCGACTCGGGGTACCGGTGCGTTTCACGGGTTTCGTCGACCGGATGACGCTGCGCGGCCTGTACGAGGAGGCGCGCATCATGGTGTTCCCGTCGGTACGCGAGAACTTTCCCATCGTGCTGCTCGAGGGCATGGATGCCGGCTGCGCCATCATCACGACCGACGATGACGGCTGCTCCGAGGTCATCGGCCAGGCCGGCGTGACGGTGCCTAGAGGCGGCTCGACGGGCATCCGCAGGGCACTGGAGCGGTTGATGGCGGACCGGGCCGAGTGTGAGCGGCTGGGCGCCCTGGCGCGGGAACGAGCCCGCAGCTTCCGCTGGCCGATGGTCGCGCAGCGATTCCGGCGCGCCTACGCGCAGGTCCTGGGGCGTCCGGCACCCGAAGACCCGCGTATCAGCGACCTCGGTGCCACCGGCGTGTTCGACAGCCGCTTCGTCGACCGACTGGTGAACCCCGCCGCGGCGACGCCGATGCGCCGGTGAGCGTCCCGACACGCAAAGCTCCCGAGGGAGCGTGGCGGACGACGTCATGACCGCCGCCGCAGGTGACCGCCCCGCACCGCGGCGCTGGCTGGCCAACATCGGCAGCGGCTACGCGGAAGCCGCGGTGGGCGGCGTCATCTATCTGGCGCTGACCCCGATCCTCGTCCGCACGGTCGGCGTCGAAGCATACGGCGTGTGGCTGCTGTCCCACGCCATCACGTTCTACCTGAAGTTCTTCGACTTCGGCTGCGGCGACGCCCAGGTACGCCTGCATGCACGCCTCGCGTCGCGGGACCAGCGCATCGCCATCGCACGCCTCGTGGTCACGGTGGCCGTGACGCTCGCACTCACGGGTGGGCTCGCCGCCCTGATCGCACTCGGCCTCGCGATGGCGCCGACCGACTGGTGGCTCGAGAGTTCCACGGTACTTGCAGCCGACTTCCGCATCGTGCTGGCGATTCTCGGGGCGAACCTTTTGATCACGATTCCCGGCTCTGCGCTCGAGAATGTGTACGAAGGCGCGCAGCGATTCGACCTCCTCAACGCACGCAGCATCGTCCTGCGCCTCGTCGCCGCAGGCCTCCAGCTCGCGCTGGTGCTGAACGGCCACGGCATCGTCGCGCTGGCGCTCGTGGAACTCGCGACGTCGGTGCTCGGCGTCGTCATCGACCTCGTGATGATCGGCCGGCTGTACCCCGGATTGATGCATACCCCGGCGCGCTTCCACCGTCGCACCTGGCGCCACATCCGCCGGTACTCCTTCTGGTCCGCGGTCGACGACATCGTCGCCGAAGGCACCGTGAACCTCGATGAGATCCTCATCGCCATGCTGCTGCCGATCGGGCTCATGACGCCTTATGCCATCGCGGTCACGCTCGGCAGCGCCATGCTGGTCGCGATCGGTCCGCTGACCGACGTGCTGTATCCCATGATCGCGGGGCTGCACGCGCGCCATCGTGATGCCGATCTGAAAGCACTGTTCGAGCGCGGCACGAAGGGCATGTTCATGCTCGCGCTGCCGATCGCGCTGTGCACCGGCCTGCTCGGACCAGCCGTGGTCGCCGTCTGGGTGCCCGAAGTCGCGCACACCGTCACGGGTCCGCTGCTGTGGATCCTCGTCGTCAATGGACTGGTCTCCGCGCTGCTCTCCACGTCGACCATCATGCTGTTGGCGCTGGGCCGTGTGCGGCTGATGGTGGGCCTGACGGCCCTCGAAGTGCTCGTCGAGGTCGTTCTCATCGTCCTTCTCGCCCCACGCCACGGACTCGCGGGAGTCGCGGCCGCCTGCCTGATCGCCAACGCGTCCATCGGTCTGCTGGTGGAACTCCCGATCACCTGTCGCCTGGTCGGCACGCCCGTCGCCGACCTCCTCGCAGGAAGCGCTGTCCGTCCCGTGGTTTCCGCCTTGCCGGCCGCTGTGCTGGGCTGGTGGCTGGGGACACAGACGCAGGAGGCCGACGTCGCGTCCCTGGCAACGGCAGCGGCCGGACTCCTCGCCACGTGGGGCGCCGGTACGTTCCTCATCGGCACGACGGCCAGCGAGCGCCGGGAGCTGCTGGGTCTCGTGCGCGGCCCCGACGCAGCGCCGCTGCCACGTTGAGCCGGAGGACGCGGGGCATTCATGTCGTCCGCACGCACGTACCATGCAGACTGGATCGACGGCACGGTCCTGCGCGAGGAACGACGCGGGCTCAGCCGCCTGCTCCGGCTCTGCCATGGGCGGGAGGAGGCAGAGCGCATCCTCGCCGTCCTCGACGCCGCGTGTCGCGAAGGCCGCAGTCTGAGTGCCATGCTCCTGCACGGCGAGCGCATCGTCGGCTGCGTGCTGGCGATTCGACACGCCGGGAGGCCATCCTCCGCCGAGGACCCGGCACCGCTGCAGGAACACGTCGACATCGAGGCGTTCGCGGTGCAGCCAGGCCATCGCAGTCGCGCGGCACTTCTGTATCTGCGCCTCGCCGCGGTCTACCGCGAGCAGGACGACCTGAAGGCTCTGCCCCTGTATCTGCGCTGCACGCCCCGTGAGAGCGCATCCCTGCTCGCACGCCGTATCTGGCGGCGCCTCGGCTTCATCGCCATGGCATCCGACGATCCGCTGCACCGCACGACCCATCCGGTCGTGCTCCGGCCAACGGTCCCGACGCTGCCAGCGCGCCGGACGCAGCTGCGGACCTACCTGCAGAACTGCCGGGACCATACGTCACGGTCGGGAATGGTGACCGTCGGGCTCATCGCTACTCGCCGTGGCTGGGACCTGCTCGAACCGCACTGGAACCGGCTCGTGGAAGCGACACCCGACGCCACGGTGTTCCAGACCTTCGAGTTCCTGAGATCGTGGTGGAACCATGCCGGCTGGGGGAACGAGCTCATGCTGCTCGTGGCGCTGCGCGAGGAACGGCCTGCGGCGATCCTGCCCCTGCAGATGGATCCGCGGCACTGGCTCGGCGCGGAATTCCGCACGGTCTCCTTTCTCGGAGATCCGCCGGACAGCGATCGTCCCCGCCTGCTCTGCGAGCCGGGAGACACCGAACTGGCCGGCATCATGGCCCGCGACCTGCTGGCGCGCGCACCGATCTGGGACGAACTCGTGCTGGCGGAACAGTCGGTGACGGATCCCTTCGTCCGTGCGCTCGAGGCGCAGGGCACCGCGGCCGGCCTGCACGTCCGCTTCGGCGCCCTGGCACAGGCCCCCCGTGTATGCATCGAGGGTCCCTGGGACGACTACCTGCGCGGTCGCTCGCGCGCGCTGCGAAAGTCGCTGAAGCGCAGGCACCAGAAGCTGGAGGCGCAAGGCCACGTCGACTACTGCTGCATCCGTGCGGACCAGGGCGACAGCGCACCGTTCGAGCAGTACCTGGCGGTGGAACGAGCGAGCTGGAAGCACGGTACGGGCATCGGCGCACTGCGTGACATTCAGGCGACGGCGCTCTACCGCGAGGCCATCACACGACTCGCCCGTGCATGCACGGTCGAATTCCGGTTCCTGCGGGTGAACAGCCGCCCGGTTGCGGCGACCTTCGGCATCACCTGGCACGGGGTCTGGTATTCGCTACACATCGCGCATGACCGTAACTTCGACGACTGCTCTCCCGGCGTCCTGCTGACCGCACGGGAGCTCGAGGGCAGCTTCGAATCGCCCCGCTATCGCGTGTTCGATTTCCTGTCCGGCACCCTGACCAACAAGACCTCCTGGGCTACGGACCGGGTGGTGACACGAGACCTGCACGTAATGAGAACGGGGCCCGTGTGCAGCACCTTTTATCTCGTCTACTTTCTGTTCAAGCCCGCCATGAAGCGCCTGGCCTCACACATCGGGAACTGGCGGTCCGGAGGAGTTGAACGTGTCCACGGCGAAGGTCACGACCGGAATGCAGCGCGTGACGGCTGAACAGTCGCGAGTGGCTCGCACCGTTGCCAGGGTGCCTCTGTCTGCCCGGCGCGGACACACCCCGGTCCGAGGGCTGCACTGCCGGGTCCTCACCCGCCTCGGCGACTGGCAGGACCTGCAACCATGGTGGGACGAACTGCTGGCGGGGTCTGCCGATTCCACACCCTGGCAGAGCTGGGACTACCTCTCCCGCTGGTGGCAGCACCT
>JAXMGR010000023.1:0-59781 GCA_046352935.1 Steroidobacteraceae bacterium | reverse complement strand
GGCGGCCGCAGTCGAAGTCCTCGACGTGGACGCCGATGCCGTCCTCCAGCGCCGCCATGGACTCAAGGTTCCGGTCCTGCTCCTCGACGGCGAGGTGGTTTGCCACGGCCGTCTGGACGCCGGGGAACTGACGCGTCTGCTGAGTCGCCGGGGGAAGGTCTTCCGCTGACCGCGGCCGGCGCGTCTCCCATGGCCTGTGCCGGCCCGGATCCGGGTCCTCCGCTCCGGCGGTGCCATCGGGCGGGGCTGCGCCTATAATGCGCGCTCGCCGGGCGCGGCCCGCCCTCTGGACCTCGCCCCTTCGATGCAGCAGATCCGCAACTTCTCCATCATCGCGCACGTCGACCACGGCAAGTCCACGCTCGCCGACCGGTTCATCCAGATCTGCGGCGGCCTCGCGGCCCGCGAGATGCAGGAGCAGGTGCTCGACTCGATGGATCTCGAGCGCGAGCGCGGCATCACCATCAAGGCGCAGAGCGTCACGCTGCGCTACCGGGCGCGGGACGGCGCCGACTACCAGCTGAATTTCATCGATACGCCGGGCCACGTCGACTTCTCCTACGAGGTGTCGCGGTCGCTGGCCGCCTGCGAAGGTGCACTGCTGGTCGTCGACGCCGCACAGGGCGTGGAGGCGCAGAGCGTCGCGAACTGCTACACGGCCCTGGAGATGGGCCTCGAGGTGCTGCCGGTCATCAACAAGATCGACCTGCCGAGCGCGGATCCCGACCGCGTGATCCAGGAGATCGAGGAGATCATCGGCATCGACGCCAGCGGCGCCGTGCGCGTGTCCGCGAAGACCGGGCTCGGCGTCGACGAGCTCCTCGAGGCGCTGGTGCGCACGATCCCGGCGCCGAAGGGCGATCCGGGCGCGCCGCTGCAGGCGCTGATCATCGATTCCTGGTTCGACAACTACGTGGGCGTCGTGTCGCTGGTGCGCGTCGTGAACGGTGCGCTGCGCGTCGGCGACAGGATCCGCGTGATGTCGACGGGGCGCGCCTGGCAGGTGGACCGGCTCGGCCGCTCGACGCCGAAGAAAGTCGACTGCGACTCGCTGGAGACGGGCGAGGTCGGCTGGCTGATCGCCGGCATCAAGGAGATCGAGGGCGCGCCGGTCGGTGACACGATCACGCAGGAATCCCGTCAGTGCGCCCAGCCGCTGCCGGGATTCAAGAGCATCAAGCCGCGCGTGTTCGCCGGCCTGTTCCCGGTGAACGCCGACGACTACGACGCGTTCCGCGACGCGCTGCACAAGCTCAGGCTGAACGATTCGGCGCTGTCGTTCGAGCCGGAGGTGTCGGCGGCGCTCGGCTTCGGCTTCCGCGTCGGCTTCCTCGGCCTCCTGCACATGGAGATCGTGCAGGAGCGGCTCGAGCGCGAATACGACATGGACCTGATCACCAGCGCGCCGACCGTGGTGTACGAGATCCTGCAGACCGACGGCGCGCTGGTCCACGTCGACAACCCGGCCAAGCTGCCGTCGCCGAACCTGATCGAGGAACTGCGCGAGCCGATCATCGTCGCCAATATCCTGGTGCCGCCGGAGCACGTCGGCGGCGTGCTGAAGCTCTGCCAGGACAAGCGCGGCGTGCAGAAGAAGATGCTCCAGCACGGCACGCAGATGTCGCTGCAGTACGAGCTGCCGCTCGCGGAGGTCGTGCTCGATTTCTTCGACCGGCTGAAGTCGGTGAGCCGTGGCTACGCCTCCTTCGACTACGAATTCGCGCGCTTCCAGGCCGCGCCGCTCGTGAAGCTCGACGTGCTGATCAATGGCGACCGCGTCGACGCCCTGTCGATCATCGTGCACCGCGAGACCGCCTACCAGCGCGGCCGCGAGCTCGTCGACAAGATGCAGGAGCTGATCCCGCGGCAGATGTTCGAGGTCGCGATCCAGGCCGCGATTGGCAGCGCGGTGATCGCGCGGGCCTCGGTCAAGGCGCTGCGCAAGAACGTGCTCGCGAAGTGCTACGGCGGCGACGTGAGCCGCAAGCGCAAGCTCCTCGAGAAGCAGAAGGAAGGCAAGAAGCGCATGAAGCAGCTCGGCACCGTCGAGATCCCGCAGGAGGCCTTCCTGGCGGTGCTGCAGGTCGGCAAGAAGTAACGGTCCAATCGGCGCGCCGGAGGGCGGGCCGCGGAGAACCGATGATCATCGATTTCGCATTCGTGCTCGTGGTGCTGCTCGCCCTGTCGGGGGCCATCCTGCTGCTCGACCGGCTGTGGCTGCGGGCGCGGCGGCCCGCGGGGGCGCGCGAGCCCGTGCCCGTGGACTATGCACGGTCGTTCTTCCCGGTGATCCTGCTGGTGCTGGTGCTGCGTTCTTTCCTCTACGAACCGTTCAGGATCCCCTCGGACTCGATGATGCCGACGCTCGTCCAGGGCGATTTCATCTTCGTGAACAAGTGGCGCTACGGCCTCAGGCTGCCGGTCGTGAACACCCGCATCGTGGACATCGGCTCGCCCGAGCGCGGTGACGTCATCGTGTTCCGCAAGCCGACGGAGCCTTCGGTGACCTTCATCAAGCGTCTCGTCGGGCTCCCGGGGGACGTCATCCGCGTCACGGAGCGCGGCGTCTTCGTCAACGGGACGCCGCTGCCCGTGCGGATGAACGGCCTGTACGAGGGACCCAAGGAGTCGCTGTACCCGTTCACGGTCGTGGCCGCGGAACAGCTGGGCAGCGCGGACCACCGCATCATGCTGGACCCTGCGCGACCCGCGGCGCTCGGCGAGTGGCGGGTGCCCGAGGGCCATTACTTCTTCATGGGCGACAATCGCAACAACAGCCGCGACAGCCGTTTCCCCGAGGTGGGGTTCGTGCCGGAGGCCAACATCATCGGCAGGGCGGTGGTCATCTGGCTGTCGTTCAGCCCCGATCGGGGCAGGCTGTTCCTGTGGGAACGGATGGGGACGGGAATCCACTGAGGCTCATTGACCTGAGGGGGGAGTCGACATGCGTCGCTATCAGTCTGGCATTACGTTCATCGGTGGCCTGGTGCTGCTGGTCGTCGTCGGCGGCTGGGTGTACATCGGCATCCGGCTGGTGCCGGTGTACCTGAACTACATGAAGATCGCGGGGACGCTGGACAAGGTGAAGGACGAGTTCGGCGCGAATCCGACGAACAGCGACTTCGCGATCCGCAAGGCCGTCGAGCGGCACTTCGACATCGAGAGCGTCGACAACATCGGCCCGGGCGACATCGTCATCAAGCGCGAGGGCGGCAACTTCCGCGTGACGGCCGAGTACGAGGACGTCGCGCCCATCGTGGCCAACGTGTCGGCACTCGTCGCGTTCAGCCGCACCGTCGAGATCCCGGCCAACTGAGGCTGGACGGGGACGCGTGGTGCCGGTGGCCAGAGACTGGTTGCGCGAGCGTCTCGGCTACACCTGCCGTGACGCGGCGCTGCTGGAGGCCGCGCTCACGCATCGCAGTGCCGCGGCGCTCAACAATGAACGCATGGAGTTCCTCGGGGACGCGGTGCTGTCGTTCGTCATCGCGGAACTGCTGTACCGGGCGCTGCCGCGTGCGCCCGAGGGCGACCTGTCGCGGCTGCGGGCGAGCCTCGTGAGCGGCGACACGCTGGCCGCGGTCGCGGCCGAGCACGGGCTCGGCGACTGGCTCGTGCTCGGCGAGGGCGAGCTCAAGTCGGGCGGGTACCGGCGCAAGTCCATCCTCGCCGATGCGCTCGAGGCCGTGGTCGGGGCGATCTATCTCGATGGCGGCATGGATCCCGCGCGCGCCGTCGTCGAGCGGCTGCTGCGCTCACGACTCGACAGCCTCCCGCCCGCCGCCCAGCTGAAGGATGCGAAGACGCGCCTGCAGGAGACCCTGCAGGGCAGCGGGCGGGAACTGCCCGTCTACACCGTGCTCGCGGTGTCCGGGCCCCCGCACCAGCAGACGTTCCGCGTACGCTGCGAGCTGCCGGGCGCTGACTTCTCCGCCGAGGCCGAGGGCAGCAGCCGCCGGCGCGCCGAGCAGGAGGCCGCGCGCCTCGTGCACGAGCGGCTGGTGCGGCCGGAGCCTGCGCCTTGAGCGCCGCGCCCCACCGCTTCGGCAGCGTTGCGCTGGTCGGCCGGCCGAACGTCGGCAAGTCCACGCTGCTCAATGCGCTGATCGGCCAGAAGATCAGCATCGTCTCGCCGAAGCCGCAGACGACCCGCCACCGCATCCTCGGCATCCTCACGCGGCCGCAGGCGCAGCTCGTGTTCCTCGATACACCGGGCCTGCACGGCGGGCACGGCCGCCAGCTCAATCGCGCCATGAACCGCGCCGCACTCGCGGCACTCGCCGAGGCGGACGTCGTCGTGCTCGTCACCGATGCCCGCGTGTTCGGCGACGACGACGCGGCCGTGCTGGAGCAGGCCGTCGCGGCCGGGCGACCCGTGGTGCTCGTGCTCAACAAGATCGACGAGATGAAGCCGCGCAGCCGGCTGCTGCCCGCGATCGAGGCCCTGTCGCGGCGCCACGCGTTCGCGGCCATCGTCCCGGTGTCGGCGACGCGCGGCGAGAACCTCGAGGGCCTGCTCGCCGAGATCGAGCGGCTGCTGCCCGAGGGCCCGCCGGCCTGGCCCGAGGACCAGGTCACCGACCGCAGCGAGCGCTTCCTCGCGGCGGAGATCGTGCGCGAACGTCTCATGCACGCCCTGCACGACGAGCTGCCGTACGGCGTCAGCGTCGAGATCGAGCGCTGGGAGGAGAGCGAAGGGCGGATCACGATCAACGCGGTCATCTGGGTCGAGCGGGAGCCGCAGCGCAAGATCGTCATCGGCGAGGGCGGTGCGCGCATCAAGGGTGTCGGCCGTGCCGCCCGGCTCGCGCTGAACGAGCTGCTCGGGCGGCGCGTGCACCTGGAGCTGTGGGTGAAGGTGCGGGAGAACTGGGCCGACAGCGAGCAGGCGCTGCGTCAGTTCGGCTACGATTGAATCCGCATGCGCGCGCGTCGAGTCCAGTTGCAGAGCGCCTACCTGCTGCACCAGCGCCCGTTCCGCGACACGAGCCGGATCCTCGAACTGCTGACGCGCGAGTTCGGCCGTGTGACGCTGTTCGCGCGCGGCGTGCAGGGCCCGTCCCGCGCCGGCTGGCGCGCGGCGCTGCAACCGTTCAACCGCGTGCTCGTCGGCTGGTCGGGATCCGGTGACGGCGGGAGCCTGACCGGAGCCGAGCTCGATGGCCCGCCGCTGCGGCTGCCGCCCGAGCACCTGCTGCTCGGGTTCTACCTCAACGAGCTGCTGCTCAAGCTGCTCGCGCGCGAGGACCCGCACGCGGAGCTGTTCGATGCCTACGGAGCCGCGCTGCAGGCGCTGGCCGGGGTCGCCGGATCCGAAGCCGAGGCCGTGCTGCGCCGGTTCGAGCGCCGCCTGCTCGAGGAACTGGGTTACGGCATCGATTTCGAGCACGATGCGGTGGGCGCGCGGCTGGATGCCGACGCGTACTATCATTTCCGTTCGGGCATCGGCTTCGTTGCCGCAGCGCCGGGCGGTGCGGGTGCACCGGTGCGCGGCGCCGAACTGGCGGGTGTGGCCGCGGAGGATTACGCGGATCCGGCCGTGCGCGTCGTCGCACGGCGGGTGTTCCGCGAGGCGATCGCCGCGTGCCTCGACGGCCGCGAGCTGGGCACCCGCGCCGTGTTCGCCGGGATGAAGGACAGGGAGCAGCAGCAGTGAGCATCGCGCTCGGCGTGAACATCGATCATGTGGCCACCCTGCGCCAGGCGCGGCGCGTGCGCTATCCGGACCCGCTGCACGCGGCGCTGCTCGCGGAGCAGGCGGGTGCCGACAGCATCACCCTGCACCTGCGCGAGGACCGCCGGCACATCCAGGACGCCGACGTCACCGCGATGCGCGCGGCGCTGCAGACGCGCATGAACCTCGAGATGGCGGCCACGGCGGAGATGCAGGCCATCGCGCTCCGCGTGCGGCCGGCGGATGTCTGCCTCGTGCCCGAGCGGCGCGAGGAGGTCACCACCGAGGGCGGCCTCGACGTGGCCTCGCAGGTCGAGCGGCTCTGTGCCTTCGTGATACCGCTCGCGGCCGCGGGCGTGCGGGTGTCGCTGTTCATCGACCCCGATCCGGCGCAGGTCGCGGCGGCGGCGGCCATCGGCGCGCCGGCCGTCGAACTGCACACGGGCGCCTACGCCGAGTCGACGGGTGAGGCGTGTGCGGCGGAGCTGCACCGGCTGCGTGTCGCCGCGCGCGAGGCCGCGGTGCGCGGACTCGTCGTCAACGCCGGCCATGGCCTCACGCACCACAACGTGCAGCCCGTCGCCGCGATCCGCGAGATCGTCGAGCTCAACATCGGCCATGCGATCATCGCGCGCGCCGTGTTCACGGGGCTCGCCGAGTCCGTCGGCGAGATGAAGCGGCTGATGCTCGATGCGCGCCGGGACCCGGACCGGTCCGGGACATGACCATGGGCGGCGCACGCCGGTCCGGCCGCGGCACGGGGTGCCGCCCGTGATCTTCGGCGTCGGGACGGATCTCGTGCAGGTCGAACGCGTCGAGGGCGTGTACGCGCGCTTCGGCCGGCGCTTCGCCGAGCGGCTGCTGATGCCCGGGGAGCTGGCCGCCTTCGATCGCTACCGGCGTCCGGTGCGCTTCCTCGCGATGCGATTCGCGGCCAAGGAGGCCATCGTCAAGGCGATGGGCACGGGGTTCGCCCACGGGGTCTGGGTGCGCGACGTCGGGTTCCTCGCCAATGCCTGGGGCCGGCCCGAGGTGGTCTTCTCGGAGCGCGGGCGCAGGGTCGCCGACGCGCTCGGCGTCGGTGAGGGGCACGTCAGTCTCTCCGACGAGGCCGGCATGGTCGTGGCCTTCGCCGTGCTCATGCGACGTACACCATGAACTGCTTCGTCTTCGACATCGAGACGGTGCCCGACGTCGAGCTGGGGCGCCGCCTGCACGGCCTCGCGGACGCCGACGACGCGCGCGTGGCCGAGGCGATGTTCGCGGCGCGGCGCGAGGCCACCGGTTCCGATTTCCTGCCGTTCGAGATGCACCGCATCGTCGCCATCTCGGCGGTGCTGCGCAGCCGTGACCAGTTCAACGTCTGGAGCCTCGGCGAGGCCGATGCGCCGGAGGACGAGCTGGTGCAGCGCTTCTTCACGGGCATCGAGAAGTACCGGCCGACGCTGGTGTCCTGGAACGGCGCGGGATTCGACCTGCCCGTGCTGCACTATCGCGCGCTCAAGCACGGCGTCGCCGCACCGCGCTACTGGGACACGGGCGATCTCGATCCGGGTTCGCGCTACAACCATTACCTCGGCCGCTATCACTGGCGGCACATCGACGTCATGGACGTGCTGTCGCTGTACCAGGGCCGCGGCCGTGCGAAGCTCGAGCACGTCGCGATGCTGCTCGGCCTGCCGGGCAAGCTCGGCATGAGCGGCGACCAGGTCTGGCCACAGTTCCAGGCGGGTCGCATCGCCGACATCCGCGCGTACTGCGAGACCGACGTGCTGAACACGTATCTCGTGTTCCTGCGCTTCGAGCTGATCCGCGGCCGGCTGGACAGCGCGGCCTATGCCGCCGAGTGCCGCCAGGTGCGCGACTGGCTCGAGGCGCGGACCGAAACCCACTGGCGCGAGTTCCTGTCGGCATGGGCTACCGGCTGAAGCGCGAAGCCATCGAGCCGATCGAGGTCGACGTCACCTCGCTCGCGCACGACGGACGTGGTGTGGCGCGCCACGAGGGCAAGACCGTGTTCGTCGCGGGCGCGCTGCCCGGCGAGCGCGTACGCTGCCAGCGCTACCGGCTGCACCGCCAGTACGACGAGGCGCGCCTCGTCGAGGTGCTGCAGGCGTCCGCGGACCGGGTGGCGCCGCGCTGCGCGGCTTTCGGCACCTGCGGCGGATGCCTGCTGCAGCAGCTCCCCGCGGCGCGGCAGATCGCCTTCAAGCAGGAGCAGCTCGCCGGGGAACTCGCGCGCATCGGCCGTGTGGAACCGGCGCGCTGGCTCGCGCCGCTCGCTGGGCCCGAGTGGAACTACCGCCGGCGCGCGCGGCTCGGCGCACGGTACGTGGAGCGCCTCGGACGCTCGCTGGTGGGATTCCGCGAGCGGGCGTCCTCGCACGTGACCGAGGCCGCGCGCTGCGAGATCCTTGCCACGCCCGTCGACGGCCTGCTCGGGCCGCTCGGCGAACTGCTGGGCGCCCTGTCGATCCGCGCACGCGTGCCGCAGATCGAGGTCGCCTGCGGAACCGACAACACCGTGCTGGTGGTGCGCGTGCTGGACCCGCCGACGGACGCCGATCTGGATCTGCTGCGCGGGTTCGCGACCCGGCACGGCGTGGAGTTCTGGCTGCAGGGTGGCGGCCCCGATACCGCCGCGCCGCTCGACCCGCCCGGGGCAGGGCTGCGTTACACCCTGCCAGCCTTCGGGCTCACGCTGGAGTTCCTGCCGACGGACTTCGTGCAGGTCAATGCCGCGCTGAACGAGCGCATGGTGGAGCAGGCCGTCGAACTGCTGGCGCCGGAGCCCGGCGAGCGCGTGCTCGACCTGTTCTGCGGCCTCGGCAACTTCACCCTGGCGCTGGCCCGCCGTGCGGGCAGCGTCACGGGCGTCGAGGGCGAGCCCGGCCTCGTGGCCCGCGCCCGCGCCAATGCGGCGCGCAACAGCATCGGCAACGCCGCCTTCTTCACCGCGAACCTCTTCGAGCCGGAGGCGACGGATCCCTGGGCCCGGGGCCCTTATGACAAAGTGCTGCTGGATCCGCCACGCGCGGGGGCGCGCGAAATCCTGCCGCTCGTCGCGGCATCGGGCGCCTCGCGTGTCGTATACGTGTCCTGCCACGCTGGCAGTCTGGCGCGGGACGCCGGTATCCTCGTGGAGGAGCACGGCTTCCGGCTCGCGGCGGCAGGCGTGATGGACCTGTTCCCGCACACGGCGCACGTCGAGTCCATCGCCGTATTCGAGCGCGGCCGCCGGACGGGTGCCGTGCGCTGAAGGGGGGAGTCGTGACGCTCGGACCGCTGATGGTCGACATCGCGGGGCTGGAACTCACCGCGGAGGACCGCGAACTGCTCCTGCACCCGCAGGTCGGCAGCGTCATCCTGTTCACACGCAACTACGCCGATCCCGGGCAGCTCGCGCGGCTCGTCGGCGACATCCATGCGCTGCGCCGGCCGTCGCTGATCGTGGCGGTCGATCACGAGGGCGGGCGCGTCCAGCGGTTCCGCGAGGGCTTCACGCGGCTGCCCGCGCTGCGTCTCCTCGGCCGGCGCGCCGACGTCGATCACGCCGGGGCACTGGCGCTCGCGCGCCAGCTCGGCTGGCTCATGGCGGCGGAACTGCGCGCGGTCGGCGTCGACCTGTCGTTCGCGCCCTGCGTCGACCTCGACTACGGCGTGAGCGAGGTCATCGGCGACCGGGCCCTGCACGCCGATCCCGCACGGGTCGGCGAACTCGCTGTCGCCTGGATGCACGGCATGCGCGATGCCGGCATGGCCGCGGTCGCGAAGCACTTCCCCGGCCATGGCGCCGTGGTCGCGGATTCGCACATCGCACTGCCCGTCGATCGCCGCGAGCTCGCGGATCTCGACGGCGACCTCGCGCCCTACCGCGTCCTGATCGCGAACGCGCTGCCCGCCGTGATGGTCGCCCACGTCGTGTTCCCGCACATCGATCCGCGTCCGGCGAGCCTCTCCGCCCGCTGGATCCGCGGCGTGCTGCGTGGCGATCTCGGCTTCGACGGCGCCGTGTTCGCCGACGATCTCAGCATGGCCGGTGCCGCAGCCTTCGGTGCCATCGAGGAGCGTGCCGCGCTGGCGATCGAGGCCGGCTGCGACGTGCTGCCCGTGTGCAACGATCGCGCGCAGGTCGCGAGGCTCCTCGAACGACCGGGCGCGCGCGTCGAACCCGTGAGCGCGATGCGCCTCGTTCGCCTGCACGGACGTGCAATGCCGCCGCTCGCGGAACTGCAGGCCGACCGGCGCTGGCAGGGCGCGAGCGCCGCGGCCGCCGCACTGCTGGAAAGACCTCCACTGCAACTGGACGCCTGACATGACGCTGTCTCAGGAAATGCTGGAAGCCCTGCTCGACGGATTCCCGGACGGCGTGAGCCTCGTCGAGGCCGCGCCCGGGCACCGGGTCGTCTACGTCAATCACGCCGGTGCGCGCATGAACGGCGGCGACCGGGCGGTACTCACGGGTGCGCCGTCGCGGCTCTTCGGCGAGTCCGTCGAAGCGACGGTACGCGGCCAGCTCGAGGCCGCGATCGCCGAGTCCCGGCAGGCCCGGGTGCTGTTCCGCGACCGCCGCGCCGACGGAGCCGAGTTCTGGCACGACGTGCAGCTGCAGCCCGCCGGCGCCGGACCGCTCGCGGGCCTCGTCCTCGTCCTGCACCGCGAGTCGGGTACGCGCACCGCGGGCCGGTCGGATGCGAGCGCCGCCGAGGTGATCCAGCGCGTCGACGTGCTCACGGGCCTCGCGACGCGCATGTGGTGCGAGCAGATGCTCGCGCGTGACTGCTCCGCGGCCGGCCGCGAGGGCCGGGCGCTCGCGGTGTTCCTGGTGCACATCGACGCGCTGGAGCGCTACGCCGAGACCTTCGGCCGCAGTGGCGCCGACGCCAGCGAGAGGCGCGTGGCCCGCACGCTCGCCGGAGCGTTCCGGCGTGCGAGCGACTGCCTCGCCCACTGGGAGACGGGCCGCTTCCTTGCGTTCGCGTCCGCGATGACCTTCGAACAGGCCTCGGCCCACGGTGTGACGCTGCTCGCGCGCGTGCGTGAACTGCGCATCCACAACCCGCGCTCGCCCACGGGGCGCTACCTGACGGCCAGCGTCGGCGTCGGCTGGGGCGTGCCCGGCCGCCAGGGAGGCGAAGAAGCGCTCGTCGCCGCCGCGGTGTCCGCGCTCGGGCTCGCGCAGGGCGAGGGTGGCGACCGCGTGCGCACGGCCACGCTGCCGGCGTAGCGGCGCGCGGATTCAGGTCAGCGCATCCAGCACCGCGCCCGCGACCTCGAGGCGCCGGACTTCCTCCTTCGCGGTGATCGCGAAGCGCAGCTTCTGTCCGCCGTCGAGCCGGTAGCGCCGGTCGCGCTGAACGAGCTTGATGAGCCGCGCCGGATCGACGCAGCTGTCCGCCGCGAACTGCACCAGGCCGCCGGCCGGGCCGACGTCCAGGCGTGCGATGCCGAGCGCCTGGGCCCGCAGCTTGAGCGCGCTCGCCGCGAACAGCGTCCTCGCGGGCGGTGGCAGCGGCCCGAAGCGGTCGACCAGCTCCACCTGCAGGTCGTCGAGCACGCTGCGGTCGGCGGCGCCCGCGATGCGCCGGTACAGCTTCAGCCGCAGGTGCACGTCGGCGATGTAGTCGTCGGGGAGCATCGCGGGCAGGTGCAGGTCCACCTCGACGCCCGCGTCGAAGGGCGCGTCGAGGTCGGGCTCGCGGCCCGCGCGCAGCGACTTCACGGCCCGGTCGAGCAGGTCGAGGTAGAGGCTCATGCCGACCTCGTGGATCTGGCCGGTCTGCTCGTCACCCAGCAGTTCCCCGGCGCCGCGGATCTCCAGGTCGTGCGTCGCGAGCATGAAGCCGGCGCCCAGGTCCTCCAGCGAGGCGATCGCCTCCAGGCGCTTCGCCGCGTCACCGCTCAGGGCCTCGTGCGGCGGCGTGACCAGGTAGGCGAACGCGCGATGGTGCGAGCGGCCGACGCGGCCGCGCAGCTGGTGCAGCTGCGCGAGCCCGAAACGGTCGGCGCGGTCGATGATCATGGTGTTGGCCGTCGGCACGTCGATGCCGCTCTCGATGATGGTCGTGCAGACCAGGACGTCGAAGCGGCGGTGGTAGAAGTCGAGCATGAGCTGCTCGAGGTCGCGTTCGCGCATCTGGCCGTGGCCGATGCGGATGCGCGCATCGGGCACCAGCGCCGCGAGACGCGCCGCCGCCTTCTCGATGCTCTCGACGACGTTGTGGACGAAGTACACCTGCCCGCCGCGGCGCAGTTCGCGCAGGCAGGCCTCGCGCAGGAGTCCGTCGTTCCACTCGGTGACGAACGTCGCCACCGCGACGCGTTCCGCGGGCGGTGTCGTGATCAGCGACAGGTCGCGGAGCCCGCCCATGGCCATGTTGAGCGTGCGCGGGATCGGCGTCGCGGTCAGGGTCAGCACGTCGACGTTGGCGCGCAGCGCCTTGAGGCGCTCCTTGTCGCGCACCCCGAAGCGGTGTTCCTCGTCGACGATGACGAGCCCGAGGTCGCGGAAGCGCACGTCCTTCTGCAGCAGGCGGTGGGTGCCGACGACGATGTCGATGCCGCCCTTCGCGAGCGCGTCGAGGATCGCGGCCTGCTCCTTCGTGCTGCGGAAGCGTGACAGGCTCTCGACCCGGACGGGCCAGTCGGCGAGCCGGTCCGCGAAGGTCTGGTAGTGCTGCTGCGCGAGCAGCGTGGTCGGCACGAGCAGCCCCACCTGGCGGCCACCCTGCACGGCGGCGAACGCGGCGCGCAGCGCGACCTCGGTCTTGCCGAAGCCGACGTCGCCGCAGACGACGCGGTCCATGGGCTTCCCGGAGCGCAGGTCGGCGAGCACGGCGCGGATCGCGTCGGCCTGATCGGGGGTCTCCTCGAAGGGGAACTGCGCGGCGAAGGCCTCGTACTCGGCCTCGCGCAGTTCGAGTGCCACGCCCTCGCGTGCGGCGCGGCGCGCATAGAGGTCGAGCAGTTCGGCGGCCACGTCGCGCACGCGCTGCGCGGCGCGGCGGCGCGCCTTCGCCCACTGGTCGCCGCCCAGGCGGTGCAGCGGCGCGGATTCCGGTGGCCCGCCCGTGTAGCGCGAGACGCGCTCCAGCGTCAGCACGGGCACGTACAGCTTGTCGCCGCCCTCGTAGGCGATGACGAGGAACTCGGCCGCGTGGCCCTCGACGTCCATCGACTTGAGGCCGAGGTAGCGGCCGACGCCGTGGTCCTCGTGGACCACGGGCGCGCCGGGTTCGAGTGCGGTGAGGTCGCGCAGCAGCGCCTCGGGGTCGTGCTCCGCGCGGCGCCGCCGCCGGTCCTGGCGTGCGCGCTCGCCGAAGACCTGGCTGTCGGCGAGCAGGGCCAGGCCGTCGGCCGGCAGCAGCATGCCCGCGAGATCGGCGCCGACGGTGATCGCGAGTCGCGTGTCCGAATCCCTGAACGCCTGCCAGCCCGCGACGGCGCGCGGCTGCAGGCCCTCGCGATTCAGTTCCTCGGCCAGCAGTTCGCGGCGGCCGGCCGAGTCGGCGGCGATGAGTACGCGCCCCCGGAAGGACGCGAGAAAGGCGCGCAGGTCCGCCGCCGGATCCGTCGCACGACGGTCGAGGCGCACGGCCGGCGCCGCGCTCGACCGGAACACGGGAGCCGCCGCGCTGCCGTCCGCGGCCTCGTCCGGCGGCAGCAGCACGACGCGCGACCGGCGAGCGAGCAGCCCGGCAAGTTCCTCGGGATCGATGAACAGTTCACCCGGGCGCAGCAGCGGGCGTTCGAGGTCGTGGCGCAGGTCCTCGTAGCGCTCGGCGATGCCGGACCAGAGCGCCGCGGCCGCACCGGGGTCGTCGCTGGCATCGACGAGGCAGGCGGCGGCGGGCAGGTAGTCGAAGAACGTGGCCGTCTGCTCGAAGAACAGCGGCAGCCAGGCCTCGATGCCGGCAGGTGCGCGGCTTTCGCCCACGGCGCGGTAGACGGGTGAGCGCGACGGGTCGCCTTCGAAGCGCGCGCGCCAGCGGCGGCGGAACGACCGTGTGCCGTCCTCGTCGAGCGGGAATTCACGCGCGGGCAGCAGCCGTATGCGGTCGATGCGTTCGGCCGAGCGCTGCGTCTCGGCGTCGAAGGTGCGGATGCTGTCGAGGCGGTCGTCGAAGAGGTCGAGCCGGAACGGGTGCGCGGCACCCATCGGGAACAGGTCGATGATCGAGCCGCGCACGGCGAACTCGCCGTGCGACACGACCTGCGGCACGTTCGCGTAACCCGCGGCCACGAGGCGCTCGCGGAACGAGGCAGGATCGAGCTGCATGCCCGTTTCGAGCAGCAGGGTGTGGCCCGCGACGTAGTGCACGGGGGGCAGCCGGCCCTGCAGCGCGTCGAGTGGCAGCACGACGAGTCCACGGGCGAGCGCGGGCAGCGAGGCCAGGGTCGCGAGCCGTTCGGACGTGATGTCCGGATGCGGCGAGAAGGGATCGTAGGCCAGGGTCTCGGTGCCGGGAAAGAACAGCACCGGCAGGTCGGTGTCCGCGAAGAAACGCAGTTCGGCCACCAGGCGGTCGGCCTGGATCGGTGTCGCGGCGATGACGACGAGCGGCCGGCGCCGCGCGGCCAGCGCGAGTGCGAGTGCCCGCGCCGAGCCGGCGAGTCCGTGCCAGCGCACGATGCCGGCGCTCGCGGGCAGCGACGTCGCGTCGTGTTCGAGGGAGTGGAGTGTGCCGCTGTCGCGGTTCGGGTCGATTGCAGCCGCCATCGGTGTCGCCGGGATCCCAGCCGATACGAACCCCTCCGGCGGGAGCCGGCGGGGCGCGCAGGATAACGGGTCGGGCGGTCGGCGTTAAGGGCGCCCCGGGGGCGCCGGGCTGCGGATCAGCCCGATGCGGGCAGCGCGTGCGCGGTGACCGCGTGGATCACGTGGCTGTATTCGAAGAACACCGAGAAGCCCGGGTAGTCCCAGCGCGTGATCGGCGGCTTGCCGACGGCTTCGTACCGGCGCACCGGCGCCCCGAAACGGGCCTCGACGGCGGACATGCTGCTGCCACGCTCGGGACGCGAGCCGTCCGCGGCGGGGGCCGCGACCTGGGTGTCGAGGGTCTCTGCGCCGACCAGGCAGGGGGCCAGCGCACACAGGGCGAGGATCGTGCGGATGGGCTTCATGGGCGGTACCTCGAAAGCTGGCGCGAGTGTAGCACCGCGCGTCCGGACGTCGAGCCGGACACGCCGGTTTGTTGATCCCATTCGCGAATTGCGCCAGCCGTGCGGAGGCCTGTGGTTCAATAACGCGATGACTCAGTCCCTGGCGGCCTGGATCGGGCTGCGCTACGTGCGCTCCCGGCGCCGCAGCTTCTTCGTGTCGTTCATCACCTGGGTGTCGCTCGCCGGCGTCTGCGTCGGCACGGCGGCGCTGGTCGTGATCCTGTCCGTGATGAACGGCTTCGAGGCCGAGCTGCGCGCACGCCTGCTCGCGCTCGCGGGCCATGCCGCGGTGACGGGGCCCGAGGGCGCGATGCGTGACTGGCCGCGACTCGTGGCGGCGGCACGCTCGGTCCCGGGAGTTCGCCGCGCCGAGCCGGAACTCGAACTCGAGGGTCTCATGTCGGCGGGCACCCAGCTCGCGCCCGTGCGTCTGCGCGGCGTGCCGGCGGGCGACGCGGCCTCCGACACGCTGCGGCGGCTGGTGATCGCCGGCGATCCCGCCGTGCTGCGCGGGCGCGGCCTGCTGCTCGGCGCGGGACTCGCCCAGCTGCTCGGTGTGCGGCCCGGCGATGCGGTGACCGTGCTGCTGCCGCGCACCGATTCGGGCGGTGCCATGGTGCCGCGCATCGAGGTGCTCGAGGTCGGCGGCGTGATCGAGGCCGGCATCAGCGACCACGACACCGTGCTGGCGCTGGGTTCGCTCGCCGAGGTCTCACGTCTCGCGGGCGGACGCCCGCCCGCGCTCCTGCGCCTCGAGTACGACGACGTGTTCGCGGCGCCCGAGCGCACGCGCGCGGTGCTCGCGCGCCTGGGGCCGGGTTTCGAGGGACGCGACTGGACCGTGGAACACCGCAACTACTTCCACGCGATCCGCATCGAGAAGACGATGATGACGCTCATCCTGCTGCTCATCGTCGCGGTCGCCGCCTTCAACATCGTCGCGAGCCTGTACATGGTCGTGAGCGACAAGCGCCGCGACATTGCGATCCTGCGCACGCTGGGGCTGGAGCCGGGCGCCGTGGCGCGCGTCTTCCTCACGCAGGGGGCCGTCATCGGCTGGCTGGGGGCGCTGGCCGGCGTGGGGCTGGGCCTGCTGCTCGCGACGCACATCGACACCGTCGTGCCGTTCATCGAGAACGTGCTCGGTTTCCAGATCTTCGACGCCGACGTCTACTACATCAGCCGCATCCCCGCCGAGGTGCACGGCGGCGACGTCGCGATCGTCGCGCTCGCCGCGCTCGCGCTGACGCTGGCGGCCTGCGTGTACCCGGCCGTGCGCGCCGCGCGTGTCTCGCCGGCCGAGGCGTTGCGGTATGAGTGACGCCCCGCGCTACGCCTGGTGGGTCGGTGGCCGCTACCTGCGTACACGGCGCGACAGCCGCTTCGTGTCCTTCGTTTCTGGCATCGCGATGCTCGGCATCGCGATCGGCGTCATGGTGCTCGTCGTCGTGCTCTCCGTCATGAACGGCTTCGAGCAGACGCTGCGCGGGCGCATCCTCGACGTGACCGCGCACGCGACGCTCGAGGGCATCGACGGTCCGCTGTACGACTGGCGGCGGCTCGCCGCGGCGACCGCGCGGACACCGGGTGCGCGCGCCGTCGCGCCCTTCGTGGCCGGGCGCGCCATGCTGGTGGCGGGCGAGCGCTCGGCGGGCATCGAGTTCCGCGGCGTCGATCCGGCGGCCGAGCGGCGCGTGGCCGCGCTCGCCGCGCGCATGACCGTCGGGCGCATCGAGGCCCTGCAGCCGGGGCGCTTCGGCATCGTGCTCGGGCGCGCGCTGGCCGCCGAGCTCGGCGTGGCGCCCGGGGATCGCGTGACACTGATGGTCGCGGAGGGCAACGTCACGCCCGCCGGCATGGCGCCGCGCATGCGGCGGTTCACGGTCGTCGGCCTCTTCGATGCGGGCATGTACGAGTTCGATCGCGGGCTCGCGCTCGTGAACATCGGGGACGCGCAGCGCCTCATGCGCCTGGGCGAGGCGGTCACGGGACTGCGCTACGCGCTCGACGACCCGCTCGCGGCGCCGCGCTGGATCCACGACCTCGCGGTCGCCCAGGGCGGCGGGTTCACGATCGGCGACTGGACCCGCAGCCACGTGAACTTCTTCCGCTCGATCCAGATCACGCGCTCGATCCTGTTCACGATCCTGCTGCTGGTCGTCGGCGTGGCGGCGTTCAACATCGTCTCGACGCTGGTCATGGTCGTGAAGGACAAGCAGGGCGACATCGCGATCCTGCGCACGCTGGGCGCGACCCGCGGCGAGGTGCTGCAGGTGTTCCTGGTGCAGGGCACCGCCATCGGGCTCGTGGGCACGCTGGCGGGGCTCACGGCCGGGGTGCTGCTCGCGTTCAACATCACGACGCTCGTGCACGGCATCGAGGCGCTCTCGGGCATCACGCTCGTCGACGAGCGCGTCTACTTCATCGGCGAGCTGCCGGCCGATGTCCGCGGCGGCGACCTGCTGCGCATCGGGGCCACGGCGCTCGCGCTCGGCCTGCTCTCGACGCTCTATCCGGCCCTGCGCGCGGCCCAGACCGCGCCCGCCGATGCACTGCGACACGAGGTCTGAAACAGGATGAACACGCATCCGGTGCTGGAATGCCGCTCGCTCGCGCGGGAGTTCCGCCAGGGGCCGGTCACGGTTCCGGTGCTGCGCGGAGTCGACCTCGCGATCGCCTCCGGCGAGCGCGTCGCGATCATCGGCGCGTCCGGATCGGGCAAGACGACACTGTTGCAGCTCCTGGGCGGACTCGACCTGCCGAGCGCGGGCGAGGTGTTCATCGACGGCGAGCGCCTCTCCACGCTCGACGATGCCGCCCGCGGCCGCCTGCGCAACCGCGCACTCGGCTTCGTCTACCAGTTCCACCACCTGCTGCCCGAGTTCTCGGCGCTCGAGAACGTGGCCATGCCGCTGCTCGTGCGGCGCACGGCGCGCCGCGAGGCCTTCGACGCGGCCGAACGCATGCTCGTCCGCGTGGGGCTCGCCGCGCGGCTGTCGCACCGTCCGGCCGAGCTCTCCGGCGGTGAGCGCCAGCGCGCGGCTGTCGCCCGCGCGCTCGTCACGGCGCCGCGCGTGGTGCTGGCCGACGAACCCACGGGCAATCTCGACGGCGCGAATGCGCGCCAGGTCTTCGAACTCATGCTGGAGCTGAACCACGATTCCGGCACGAGTCTCGTCGTGGTCACGCACGACGAACGGCTCGCCGCGCGCATGCAGCGCGTGCTCGTGCTCGAGGACGGAATTCTGGGCGAACGCGCCGCATAACCGCGACCCGCGGCCAGCGCTACGGGGCGACAGTCCGGCCACCGTCGCCGGAGTCGATCACGCGTGGCCGCCGCCCTGGCCTTCCTCGTCTCGCTGCTCGCCGTGCTGCGCCTGCCCGAGCTGCCCGACCTCGCGCGGCTGTGGCCCGCGGTCGCGCTGCTCGCGCTCTGGGCGCTCCCGCGGTTCCGCTGGGTGGCGGCCGCGGCGGCGGGCGCGCTGCTCGTCGTCTCCGCGGGTCACGAGCGGCTCGCGCAGGACTGGTCCTGCGCGAACGACCGCGCCGTACGCGACGTCACGGGCATCGTCGACGGTCCGCCCGTGCGGCGCGGACCGGGACTGCAGTTCGTGCTCGAGACGACCGCAGCGGATGGGGTGCGCGTCCTGCCGCGTCGCGTGCTGGTCCACTGGTACGGGCGCGACGGTGCATCACCGCTGGCCGGTGAGCGATGGCGGTTCCAGCTCCAGTTGCGCTGCCGCCATGGCTGGCGCAACCCGGGTGGCTTCGATCGCGAACTCGACCTCCTGCGGCGCGGCATCGGCGCCACGGCCACGGTCACGCGGGACGGCGGCCGGCGCCTCGCGGCGGCCGATGCGCGCCACGTGCTCGAGCGACTTCGCGGGCGCATCGCGTCCCGGATCGCCGCGGTCGTGGCCGAGCCGCGCGCCGCAGGCCTCGTGCAGGGGCTCGCGGTCGGCCTGCGCGCCGAGATCCCGATGCAGACGTGGCATGCGTTCGTCGCGACCGGCACCGTGCACCTGCTCGCGATCTCCGGAATGCACGTCACGGCGCTGGCGGCGTGGCTGGTCGCGGGGCTCGGGCTCGTGTATCGGCTGCCGGTGTCCCAGGCGCTGCGGCGTGCGCGAACAGCGCTCACCATCGCCGTCACGGCGCTCGGCGCCTCGGCCTACGCGGTGCTCGCCGGAGCCTCTGTACCGACGCTGCGCACGCTCACGGGCGTGCTGCTGCTGCTCGCGCTGCGCGCGTTCAGGCGCCATGCGCGCCCCGGCGCGTGGCTCGCGACCACGGGCCTCGTGATCGCCGTCGCGGACCCGCTCGCGCTCGCGACGCCGGGGTTCTGGCTCTCGTTCCTGGCAGTGGCCGCGCTGCTCTCCCTCACGCCCGCGCGCGATGCGAGCGTGCTCGCGCGGGGAAGGACCCTGCTGCGCACGCAGGCCGCCGTGACGCTGGGTCTCGCCGCGCCGCTCGCGCTGTTCTTCGGCAGCGTGTCCTGGGTGGCGCCGCTCGCCAATCTCGTCGCGGTTCCCTTCATCGGCATCGTGGTGCTGGTGCCGGTCCTGCTCGGCGTCGCCTGCACCGCGCTGGGCCTGTCCGTCGATGCCGCGGCGTACCGGCTGGCCGGGATGCTGCTCGAGGCATTCCTGCCCGCGCTCGAATGGCTCGCCTCGTCCGCAGGCGCGCTGCGGTACCTGGCGCCCGCGCCCTGGCCGGTGCTGGCGGCTGCCGGTCTGTTGTTCGCGGCTGCGCTGTGGCTGCCGCTCCGGAGCCTGCGCGGCCTCGCGCTCGTCGCGGGTCTGGCGCTCGTCGCCGCGCGCGACGCGCGGCCGCCGGAGGGCGCCGCGGAACTCCTGCTGTTCGACGTGGGCCAGGGCCTCGCGGCGGCCGTGCTGACGCGGAACCATGCGCTGCTGTTCGATACGGGGCCGTCGTTCATGGGCGATGGCAGTGCGGCGGCGCAGGCCATCGTGCCGATCCTCGCGACACGCCAGGTGCGGCGCCTGGACGTGCTGGTCGTGAGCCATCCGGACGCCGATCACGCGGGTGGTGCCCGCGCAGTGCGCGACGCGTTCGCGCCGCGCCGGGTGCTGGCCGGCGGCGTGCCGCTGCCGCGCGGCGCCACGGACTGCCGTGCCGGCCAGCGCTGGAGCCTCGACGGGGTCGCGTTCGAGGTGCTGCACCCGCCGCGTGACGCAATCCTCGACGACAACGACGGTTCCTGTGTGCTCCGGCTGCGCACGCGCGCGGGGAGCGCGCTGCTCGCAGCCGACATCGGCGTGCGTGTCGACGGGTCCGTCGCCGCCCGCGCCGGGCGCGTGGACGTGGTGCTGGTGCCGCACCACGGCAGCCGCCATGCGTCCAGCGCGGCGTTCATCGGCGCGACCGGCGCACGCCTGGCACTGGTGTCGGCCGGGTTCGGCAACCGCTGGCGCATGCCGGCCGATCGCGTGGTCGCGGACTGGCACCGCTCCGGTGCGCGGCTGCTGCGCACCGATCGCGACGGCGCGATCCGCGTGCGGTTCGGCACCGTGCCCGGCGCGATCGAGGTCGCGACCGAGCGCAGGCTCGTGCGCCGCTGGTGGCAGGCGAGCGGATCGCCGTGAACCCCGCCCGGCCCAGCCCGCGAGCGTTGCCCCGCGCCGACAGCGGTTCCGCTGCCGCGGGCACGGCCCGCGCGGTATGATTCGCACCGCATGTGGGAAATCTTCAAGGCTGGCGGGCCGGTCATGTGGCCCATCCTGCTGTGTTCCATCGCCGCCGCAGCGATCGTGCTGGAGCGGATGTGGACCCTGCAGGCCCAACGCGTCATTCCGCGCGACCTGACCGCGAAGGTCTGGAAGCTCGTCGAGACGCGCACGCTCACCGACCGGCACGTCGCCGCGCTGGAACAGAACTCGCCGCTCGGTCGGGTGCTCGCGGCAGGGCTCGCGAACCGCCATCGGGGCCGCGACGTCCTCAAGGAGGCCGTCGAGGACACGGGGCGGCACGTCGTGCACGAACTCGAGCGCTTCCTCAACACGCTCGGCACGGTCGCGGCGGTGTCGCCGCTGCTCGGCCTGCTCGGCACGGTCACCGGCATCATCAACGCGTTCAACGCCATCACCTCGCAGGGCGTCGGTGACCCGCGGGTGCTCTCCGGCGGCATCGGCGAGGCGCTGATCACGACGGCCGCCGGGCTGATCGTGGCGATCCCGGCGCTCGTCGCCCACCGCTATCTCCGCGGCAAGGTCGATTCGCTCGTGATCGACATGGAGAAGGAAGCGATGAAGCTGGTGCAGGCGCTCGACCAGGCGCAGGCCCCGGGTGCGTTCCCGGCCGGCACCGCGCACGGTCCGGTCGCCGTCGTCGCTTCCACCGGGACATGAAGCTCCAGTCGCGGCGCCGCGAGGACGTCGAGCTGAACCTGACGTCGCTGATCGACGTCGTGCTCCTGCTCGTCATCTTCTTCATGGTTTCGACGACGTTCGTGCAGGAGGGCCGGCTGCGTGTCGAGCTGCCGCGCACGGCGAAGCAGCCCGCGGCGCTGCGCGGCGAGCCGCTCGTGATCACGGTGACCGCGGAGGGCGGGTACCGCGTCAACGAGCAGATGCTCGTCAACAATGCGCGTACCACGCTGTCCGCAGCTCTCGCCAGGGTGGCGGGGGAGCGCCGGGACCAGCCCGTCACCATCCGCGCCGACGGGCGGGCCAGCCACCAGAGCGTGGTCACGGCCATGGAAGCGGCGGCCGGACTCGGTTTCACGCGCGTGAACATCGCGACCGTGGACGAGGCGACCGGTGGCTGAGGCCCCCGATCCGCTGCGCGTCTTCCGCCGACTGTTCCTCTACGCAAGACCGCAGTGGCCGATGATGACCCTCGGTGTCGTCGGCATGGCGCTGTACGCGGCGGTCGACACCGGCATCGCGCTGCTCGTCAGGACCTTCCTCGACGGCACCTTCGTCCGGCGCGACCCGCGCATGATCACCTGGATGCCGCTCGCGATCGTGGGCCTGTTCGTGATGCGCGGCGCGGGCGACTACCTCGCGAACTTCGCGCCCGGCCACGTCGGTCGCGCCGTCATCAAGGCGCTGCGCGCGGACGTGTTCCGGCACCTGCTGGCGCTGCCGGTGCGGTACTTCGACCGCAACGCCCCGGCGCAGCTGCTCGCACGCCTGACCTACAACGTGGAGCTCGTCTCGGAGGCGACCACCACGGCCGCGACGGCGCTCGTCAAGGACACGCTGACCATCGCGGGCCTGCTGGCCTACCTGTTCTGGACGAACTGGCGCCTGACGCTGCTCGCGCTCGCGGTGGCGCCGCTGATCGCCTGGCTCGTGCGCACCGCCAACCGGCAGTTCCGCCGCTACAGCGCGCGCATCCAGAGCTCCGTGGCGGACGTCACGCGCGTGGCCCGGGAGGCCATCGACGGCCAGCGGCTCGTCAAGGTGTTCACGGCCGAGGCCCGCGAGGAGGAACTCTTCGAGGTCGCGAACGAACGCAACCGCCACAACCACATGCGCCTGATCGCCGTGCGCTCGATCACCAACCCGGTCGTGCAGCTCATCGCCGCGATGGGCCTCGGCGTGATCCTCTACTTCGCCATCCGCTCGGTGTTCCGCGAGAACATGACCGTCGGCGGCTTCACCTCGTTCCTCGCCGCGCTGATCATGCTGATGTCGCCGCTGCGGCGCCTCGTGGGCGTGGCCGCGCCGCTGCAGCAGGGCATCACCGCGGGCCAGAGCGTCTTCGAGGTGCTGGACGAGCCGGCCGAGGACCCGGGCGGCCCCCGGCCGATCGAGCGTGCGCGCGGCGAACTCGTCTTCGAGGGCGTCGGATTCGAATACGCGGCGGGCGAGGGCCCCGTGCTGTCGGGCATCGACTTCGCCACGGGCTCCGGCCGGACCGTCGCCATCGTCGGTCGCTCCGGCAGCGGCAAGTCGACGCTCGTGGCGCTGCTCCCGCGTTTCTACGATCCGACCGCCGGGCGCATCCTCCTCGACGGCGTCGACCTGCGCGAGTACCGGCGCACCGACCTGCGCCGGCAGGTCGCGATGGTGAGCCAGGACGTGCTGCTGGTCGACGACACGCTGCGCAACAACATCGCCTTCGGCGTCGGGGACGCCGCGCCCGAGGCCGTGCTGCGGGCGGCGCGTGCAGCGCATGTGCTCGAGTTCGCCGACGGGCTGCCGCAGGGACTCGACACCCGCGTGGGCGACCGCGGCACGCTTCTCTCCGGCGGCCAGCGGCAGCGCGTCGCGATCGCGCGCGCGCTGCTGAAGGATGCGCCCGTGCTCGTCCTCGACGAGGCGACCGCGGCGCTCGACAGCGAATCGGAGCGCGTGATCCAGGAGGCGCTCGGCGAACTGCGGCGCGGCCGCACGACGCTCGTGATCGCGCACCGCCTCTCGACCATCGAGTCCGCGGACCTCATCCTCGTCATGCAGGAGGGCGCCATCGTCGAGCGCGGCACGCACGCCGAGCTGCTCGCGCGGGGCGGCGTCTACGCGGGACTGCACCGCCTGCAGTTCAACGCCTGAGGCACCGGCGCATGGACGGGCGGCTGCTCGGCATCTGGTACGGGGAGGGCGGTGGCTGGTTGCGGCCGCTCGCATCCGTCTTCGGCATGACGAGCGCGTTCCGGCGTGCGCTGTACCGCGGCGGGTGGCTCCGATCGTGGCGGGCCCCGGTGCCGGTCGTGGTCGTCGGCAACCTCACCGTCGGTGGCACGGGCAAGACCCCGCTCGTACTGTGGCTCGTCTCCGCGCTGCGCGCACGGGGCTGGCGTGTCGGCATCGTGAGCCGCGGCCACGGTGGTTCGCGCCGTGATGCACATCTCGTCGACGCTTCGGCCGACGCGGCGCAGTCCGGCGACGAGGCCGTGCTCATGGCCCGCCGCGGCGCGGGGCCGGTGGCCGTGGGACGGTCGCGGCGCTCGGCCGTGGCATTGCTCGCCGGCGCCGTCGACGTGGTGTTGTGCGACGACGGCCTGCAGCACTACGCGCTCGCGCGCGACGTCGAGATCGCGGTCATCGACGGTCTGCGCGGGCTCGGCAACGGCCGGCTCCTGCCTGCCGGCCCGCTGCGCGAAGGCGCGTGGCGGCTCGACACGGTGGACGCCGTCGTGGTCAACGGCCCGGGTTTCGAGCGCGCCGGCGCGCTGCGCATGCGGCTGGAGGCGGGCGAGGCGGTCGCGCTCGCGGACGGCCGGCGGCGGCCCCTCGCGGCATTCCGTGTTGCGCCGGTGCGCGCCGTGGCGGCCATCGGCCACCCGCGGCGGTTCTTCGAGCTGCTGCGCGCGGCGGGCCTGGAGGTGCACGGGCAGGCACTGCCGGACCATGCCGACTGGCAGCGTACGGGCCTCGGGGACGACACCGGGACACTGCTGATGACCGAGAAGGACGCCGTGAAATCGCGCGGGCCCGTGGCGGCGGATGCCTGGTACGTGCCCGTCGAGGCCGCGCTCGATCCTGCCGCGGGCGAGGCCCTGCTGGCCCGCATCGATGCGGCGCTGGCACGCCGCGGCCCGCAGTCACCGGGCCTTCCGGCGCAGGGAGCCGTCTCTCCTCGTTCCTGCACACCCGGTACACTTCGCGGATCGTTCCTCACACTGCGCTACGCGGGCCGCCTTCGCGGCGATGCGTGCAGTGTGGACAGGCTCTAACGGAGAGCGGACATGGATCAGCGCTTGCTCGACATCATCGCCTGCCCGGTCTGCAAGGGGCCGCTCAGGTTCCTGCGCGATTCGGGCGAACTGCTCTGCCGGGCCGATCGCCTGGTCTTCCCGATCCGCGACGGCATTCCCTGGCTGCTGGAGGAGGAGGCGCGGCAGATCGCCTCGGACGATCCGCTGCTCGAACGCGGCTGATCCGTGCCGTTCCGCGTCGTCATCCCCGCGCGGCATGCGTCCACACGCCTGCCCGGCAAGCCGCTCGCCGACATCGGCGGCCGGCCGATGCTCGCGCACGTGTACCGGCGCGCGGTGGCGAGTGGTGCGGACGAGGTCATCGTCGCGACCGACGACGAACGCATCGCGGCGGCGGCACGCGCCTTCGGCGCCGCGGTCGAGACGACCTCGGCCGCGCACGAATCGGGCACGGACCGCCTTGCGGAGGTCGCGGTGCGCCGCGGCTGGCCGGACGACGCGATCGTCGTCAACGTGCAGGGTGACGAGCCGCTGATTCCGCCCGCGAACATCCGTCAGGTCGCGGAACTGCTGGCGGCCGACCCGGCGGCCGGCATCGCGACGCTCGCGACACCCGTCACGAGCCTCGGCGAGTTCCTCGACCCCGATGTCGTGAAGGTCGTCTGGAGCGATGGCGGCCGCGCGCTGTATTTCAGCCGTGCGCCGATACCCTGGTCGCGCGAGGGCGCAGGCGCAGGCTTCGCGAGCCAGCGCGAATTCGCGGGCGCCTGGCGCCACATCGGCCTCTACGCTTACCGCGGGGGCGCGCTCCGGCGCTTTGCCGCCGCACCCGTCGCCGCCCTCGAGCGCATCGAAAGACTCGAACAGCTGCGCGCGCTCGAGCTCGGCCTCGTGATCGTCGTTGCCGAAGCCCGCGAGCTCCCGGGCCCGCACGTCGACACGCCGGAACATCTCGCGGCGGTGCGACGGCTCATGGGCTGAACGGCGGGTCGGTACCCGTCGCAGCGCCTCCGCCGCGATGACCGTCTGACGCGGCGCGCTGTCCGGCCGCGTCGTCAGGCTTCGTGGTGGTAGACGTTCAGCTTGTTGCCGTCGAGGTCGCGGAAATACGCGCAGAACCAGCCCGGCGAGCGCAGTCCCGGCGCGCCCTCGTCCTGGCCGCCGAGGCGCAGGGCGAGGGCATGCACGTGCGCGGACAGGTCATTCGATCCGGCCTGGATGCCGATCACGGTGCCGTTACCGAAGGTGGCGGGCTGCTCGTTGAAGGGCTCGAGGATCCCGAAGAACGGGCCCTGGCCCCGGGTCCAGAACACGCCGCGCGGCGTTTCGAACATGCGCGTCGCGCCGAGCGCGGCGAAGAGTTCGTCGTAGAACGCCGCAGCGCGGGCCAGGTCGTTGGTGCCGACCGTTGCGTATCCGATCATCGGTTTCCCCCCGGAAAGGCTCGTGGAATCGACGGCGGCACCATAGGGCCATCGCCACGGGTGAAGCAACACCCTCCGGTTCCGGAACGGCGGGCTGCCATCGCGCGGGCTGCAACCGCCGGATCGGGCACCCTGCGGCGCGCCACGTCGCGCGGGCTGCAACGGCGGGCTCGCCTCGTCTCGCGGTAGATCCTTACGCTCGACTCGGCGACCCGCCTGCGCGCCTGCGCGCCCGCGCGACGGCAGGTGCAGGCGCTGCGCATCGTGAATGTCGCCGTTGCCACCGCTATGATCAGGCTTCGCCGTTCCCCGCGACCCGACCACAGGAAGCGAATCATGAAGACCCGCGCCGCCGTCGCGTACGCCGCCGGCAAGCCGCTCGAAGTGACCACCGTGGACCTCGACGGGCCGAAGGCCGGCGAGGTGCTGATCGAGGTCAAGGCCACGGGCGTGTGTCACACCGACGAGTTCACGCGCTCGGGCGCGGATCCGGAAGGCCTGTTCCCGGTGATCTTCGGCCACGAGGGCGCGGGCATCGTCGTCGACGTGGGTGCGGGTGTGAAGTCGCTGCAGAAAGGCGACCACGTGATCCCGCTCTATACGCCCGAGTGCCGCGAGTGCAAGAGCTGCACCTCGCACAAGACCAACCTGTGCACGGCGATCCGCTCGACCCAGGGCCAGGGCGTGATGCCGGACGGCACCAGCCGCTTCTCGATCGGTGGCGAGAAGATCCACCACTACATGGGCTGCAGCACGTTCTCGAATTACACCGTTCTTCCCGAGATCGCTGTTGCCAGGATCCGCGCGGACGCGCCCTTCGAGAAGGTCTGCTATGTCGGCTGCGGGGTCACGACCGGCATCGGCGCGGTGATCAACACCGCGAAGGTGGAGCCCGGCGCGAACGTCGTCGTGTTCGGCCTGGGGGGTATCGGCCTGAACGTGATCCAGGGCGCGCGCATGGCGGGCGCCAACATGATCGTCGGCGTGGACATCAACCCGCAGCGCCAGGCGCTCGCCGAGCGTTTCGGCATGACGCACTTCGTGAACCCCAAGGAGGTGCAGGGCGACCTCGTGCCGTATCTCGTGAGCCTCACGGGGGGCGGAGCGGACTATTCATTCGAGTGCGTCGGCAACACGACGCTGATGCGCCAGGCGCTGGAGTGCTGCCACCGCGGCTGGGGCGAGTCGATCATCATCGGTGTGGCCGGGGCGGGACAGGAGATCAGCACGCGTCCGTTCCAGCTCGTCACGGGCCGCGTGTGGAAGGGCACGGCGTTCGGCGGCGCGCGCGGGCGCACGGACGTGCCGAAGATCGTCGACTGGTACATGAACGGCAGGATCGAGATCGATCCGCTGATCACGCACGTGATGCCGCTGGAGAAGATCAACGACGCGTTCGACCTGATGCACTCGGGTGAGTCGATCCGCAGCGTCGTGACCTATTGAAGCTGCGGCCGGCGGAAGGCCCGGGCGGGTCCGGGACGTTCCCGACCCGTGCCGGTCCGGCACACGCCGCGCATTGCGGCGCCGTGCCGTGAGCGCGTAGTGTGTGAGGCCGCGGGTGTATTGCGCGGCGAACGGGGGGACGGCGATGACCGCAAGACGGTTTTTCCAGGAAGCGTATTTCGTCAGCAGCATCGATGCGGCCGCGGCGCGCTGGGCGCGGGCCTTCGGGGCCGGCCCGTTCTTCGCTGCGCGGCACCACCAGTGCCCCGAGTTCTCTTATCGCGGCACGACGCAGCAGGCCGATGTCTCCTACGCCTTCGGCTACCTCGGCGACCTCATGATCCAGTTCATCGAGCAGCACGACGAGACGCCGTCGATCTACACGGAGATGTTCCGGCGCGGCCAGGAAGGCTTCCACCACACCGCGTACCTCGTCCACGATTTCGCGGCCGAGCGCCAGCGCTTGATCGACCTGGGTTATCCGCTCGCCTGCGAACTCTGGGCGGACGAGGTCAACGCGGCCTACTTCGACACGCGCGCGCTGAACGGCGGGTTCACCGAGATCCACGGCGATCCGGGCCATATCCTCTCGGTGTTCGCGCTCTGGCGCCGCGCGCACGAGCTGCGCACGCCGGAGACGCCGGCGATCCTCGAGTTCGAGGCCATGCCGGTGTATGCGCGCGCGCCGCTGCTGCCGCTGCAGCAGTCGGGTTAGCACCCGTCCATGCGGCGGGGCGCGCGACGCAACCATCACCGTCGCGTGGGCATCCCCGGGGACGGGACGGATCGGGCAGAAGGGGAGAGCACACGCACATGGGACTGCTGGACGGGAAAGTGGCGATCGTGACGGGCGGCGGCAGCGGCATCGGTCGCGCGGTGTGTGTCGCCTTCGTGCAGGAGGGCGCGCGCGTCGTGTTCTGCGGCCGGCGCGAGGAGGCGGGGCGCGAGACGCTCGCGATCATCCGCGCGGCGGGAGGGGACGCGCACTTCGTGCAGGCCGACATCGCGAAGAGCGCCGACGTCCAGCGGCTCGTCCGCGCGACCGTGGAGCGCTACGGCCGCCTCGACGTCGCGTTCAACAATGCAGGCATCGGCGAGGCTTCGCCGAAATTCGCCGACGTCTCCGAGGACGAGTACGACCACCACTTCGACACCAATGCGCGCGGCACCTTCCTCTGCATGAAATACGAGCTGCGGCAGATGCTGGCGCAAGGCGGGGGCGGGGCGATCATCAACAACGCCTCGGTGCAGAGCCACATCGCCATCGGCACTTCGGCCCACTACACCGCGAGCAAGCACGCCATCCTCGGCTACACGCGGGCGGCGGCAGTCGACCACGCGGCGGACAACATCCGCGTGAACGCGATCTCCCCGGGCATCGTCATGACGCCGATGATGGAAGGCTTCGATCCGAAGGCGCCGGAAGTCGCGATGCTCATGGCGCGCATCCCGGCCGGTCGTGTCGCCACGCCGGAGGAGATCGCCGGCGTCGTGGCGTTCATGGCCTCGGACCGCGCCGCCTACATGTTCGGCGCCTCGATCGCGGTGGACGGCGGCTGGCTGGCCCACTGAGGCGTGCGTGACCCCGGCGCACCGGGCACGATGGTGGCCGGCCGTCGAGGGTCGAGCGCATGCGGGAGACCTTGAGCGATCCACATGACCTGCAGAGATTCGTGGACGCCCAGGAGCGCGTCTACGAGGCGGTGCGCGCCGAACTGCGCGAGGGCCGCAAGCGCAGCCACTGGATGTGGTTCGTGTTCCCGCAGCTCGAAGGACTGGGCGGCAGCCCGACTGCCCGGCGCTACGCGATCCACTCGCTCGCCGAGGCGCGCGCCTATCTTGCGCACCCGATCCTCGGGTCCCGGCTGCGTGAGTGCACGAGGCTCGTCAACGCCGTCCGCCCGCAGCGGATCGATGACATATTCGGTTACCCCGACGACCTGAAATTCCGCTCCTGCATGACGTTGTTCGCGGCCGCAGGCGATGACGACGAGTTCCCGGAAGCCCTGCGGCGCCACTTCGGCGGCTCGGGCGATCCGCTGACGCTGCAACGGCTGGAACTGCGCCGCGAACTTGGATAATTTTGGCGGATGAAAGTCCTGTTCGTCTGTCTGGGCAACATCTGCCGTTCACCCACCGCCGAGGCCGTGCTGCGGCACGTCGCGGCGCAGTCTGCCGCCGAGATCGACTGGCTCGTGGATTCTGCGGGCACGCACGGCTATCACGCCGGTGCGCCGCCCGATCCGCGCACGGTTGCCGCCGCAAGGCGCCGCGGCATCGACATGTCGAACATGCGCGCGCGGGTGTTCGAGTACACGGACTTCCATCGCTTCGACCTGGTGCTGGCGATGGACGAGGTGAACCTCGCGCATCTCGAGGCCATGCGGCCCGAGGATGCGCGCGCGGAACTGGGGCTGCTCATGGATTTCGCACCGCGTCTCGGGCGGCGCGACGTGCCTGATCCCTACTACGGCGGGCACAAGGGCTTCGAGGAGGTCCTCGACCTCGTCGAGGTCGCGGTCGACGGACTCATCGCGGAAGCCCGCGCCCGCTGGCGCGGCCCGCGCGCCTGAGGCCGGGCACCGGCGCGGGACCGCGCCGGTCACGGAGTCATGCCTGATCGCCGGTCCCCGGGCCACGGGCGCCACCGCCCATGACCCGGGGACGACGGCTGTGCGAACCTCAGGTCCGGTCGTCGGGCCCGAAGTGCTGCGATTCACCCGGAGTGGAGGACCAGACCGTGTAGCTCGAGCGCGGCGGAGCCTCCACGTGCTCGCGCGCGGGTGGTGCGGCGACGGGTGCTTCCTGCCGCAGCGGCGGCGCGGCCTGCGGCTCCGCCGGCGCGGACCACGACGGTGCGACCGGCGGCTCGCGGCGCTCGGTCACCGACGCGGGCGCGCCGTTGCCGGACCCTGAGTCCGACTCGAAGTCGCCGCCGTCGTCAGCGAAGTCCAGGCTGCCACTCGCACCCTCGGCGGCGCCGGCATCGGCTGCCGCACCCGCGGCACCTGCGCCACGTCCGCGGCCACGACCACGGCGCCGCCGCCGGCGCCCCGTGCCCTCGGGGCGCGGCTCGCCCGGCGCTCCGCCGGCCGCTGCGGCGCCCGGCATCGTCTCCGGCGCCAGGTTCTGGGATTCGCCGGTGGCGGCTGCTGCCGGCGGGCGTGGCTCGGACACCGCGTCCTGCGGGCCACGGGCCTGCCCGCCGCGACCCGGCTGCTCGCCGCTGCGGTCGCGATCTCGATCGCGGTCACGTCCGCGTCCGCGGTCGCGGTCGCGGTCATGACCGCGATCGCCACCCGAGGCCTGCGCGCGTTCGCCACGTTCGCCGCTGCGGTCCTGGCGATCGCTGCGTTCACCACGATCGCCTCGATCGCGCCGCTGGCCGCCGCGATCTCCACGGTCGCCACGTCCGCCGCGGTCGCCACGTCCGCCGCGATCTCCTCGCTCACCGCGTCCACCGCGCTCGCCACGCCGGCTCTCGCGACCTTCGCGGGCGGCGGGCGCAGCCGGGGCCGCCGGCGGGGATTCCTCCGGCTTCGCGGTCAGCCAGCCGAACAGGCGTCCGAAGAGCCCGGGCCTGCTGACTTCGGTGACCTGGACCTTCGGCTCCTCGACGGGTTCGCGCGGCAGCGGCACGGGTGCCGGTGCGCTCGGCATGATCGGCTGCACCACGGGCGTCGGGGCGGGCGGCTTCTTGTCCTGGCTCGACTGGAACTCGATCTCGACGGGCGGCTGTTCCGCCATCTGGTAGCTCGTGACCTGGTTCTCCGGCAGGCCGACCTCGTCGCCGCGCACCCGGCGCAGCGAGTAGTTCGGCGTCTGCAGGTTCGGGTTCGGCACGAGCACGATGTCGACGGAGCTGCGGCTCTCGACCTCGTGCAGCCAGTCGCGCTTCTCGTTGATGAGGAAGGTCGCAACCTCGACCGGCAGCTGCACGATGACGCGCGCCGTGCGGTCCTTGCGGGCCTCCTCGCTGACGAGCCTGAGCACCGCGAGCGACATGGACTCGATGCTGCGGATGGTGCCGATGCCATTGCAGCGCGGGCAGGTGGTGTGCGTGGACTCGCCGAGCGACGGGCGCAGACGCTGCCTGGACATCTCGAGCAAACCGAAGCGCGAGATGCGCCCGATCTGGATGCGGGCGCGGTCCATCTTCACCGCGTCGCGCATCCGGTCCTCGACCGCCTGCTGGTTCTTCTTCGACTCCATGTCGATGAAGTCG
Organism: Steroidobacteraceae bacterium; assembly: GCA_046352935.1. Classification (GTDB taxonomy): domain Bacteria; phylum Pseudomonadota; class Gammaproteobacteria; order Steroidobacterales; family Steroidobacteraceae; genus CAYWMY01. Next base: position 28,225 of record JAXMGR010000023.1, on the reverse strand, counting down.
ATGACGATGAGTCCGCCCAGGTCGCGCAGCCGGAGCTGGCGCGCGATCTCGTCGGCGGCCTCGAGGTTGGTGTTGCAGGCGGTGGCCTCGATGTCCGCACCGCGCGTCGCGCGCGCCGAGTTGATGTCGATGGACACCAGCGCCTCGGTGTAGTCGATCACGATGCTGCCGCCCGAGGGCAGCGTCACCGTGTGCGAATAGGCCGACTCGATCTGGCTCTCGATCTGGTAGCGCGTGAACAGCGGCACGTCGTCGGTGTACTGCTTGAGCTTGCGCTGGGAGTCCGGCGGCATGAAGCGCTGCATGTATTCCTGCGCGCGCTGGAAGGCACCGGCCTCGTCGATCAGCACCTCGCCGATGTCGTCGGAAAGGTAGTCGCGCAGCGAGCGCGTGACGGCATCGCCCTCCTGGTAGATCAGGAAGGGCGCGGCGCGACCTTCGCCGGCCTGGCGGATCGCCTCCCAGTTGGTGCGCAGGTTGTCGAGGTCCCACTGCAGTTCCTCGGCGCTGCGCCCGACACCCGCGGTGCGCACGATGGCGCCCATGCCGTCGGGGACCTGCAGCTGCTCGAGCGCTTCGCGCGTGGCCTCGCGGTCCTCACCCTCGATGCGCCGCGACACGCCGCCCGCGCGCGGGTTGTTCGGCATGAGCACCAGGAAGCGGCCCGCCAGCGAGATGAAGGTCGTGAGCGCGGCGCCCTTGTTGCCGCGTTCCTCCTTCTCCACCTGCACGATGAGTTCCTGCCCTTCCTCGAGCAGGTCGCGGATGTTCTGGCGGCCGCCGGGCTGCGACGACTCCTTGCGGAAGTAGTCGCGCGTGACTTCCTTCAGCGGCAGGAAGCCGTGGCGCTGCCCGCCGTAGTCGACGAAGGCTGCTTCGAGACTGGGTTCGACGCGAGTGATCCGGCCCTTGTAGACGTTGGCCTTCTTCTGTTCGCGCGAGGGAATCTCGATCGAGAGGTCGTAGAGCTTCTGTCCGTCAACGAGAGCGACGCGCAGCTCTTCCTGCTGCGTCGCATTGATCAACATTCTTTTCATCTGCCCCTTCCAAGGACGGTGGGGCCGCAGCACCTGGGACGCGGTGCGCCGAAATCGTTCTGGAGGTGTCGATGGTGTGCCTGGGCATCGAGTGGTCTGCCGGCCGCGCTGCCAGTGAAGGCGCGCAGCCTCACATCAAGAATCCTGCCGTGACGAATCCGACACGCCCGGGTTTGTCGTTGCTTCCTTGAGGGTTGCGCAACGCATGGTGTGGCTGCGCGCCCAGGAGGTACGGCCGAGCGATGGCCTGGATGACCAGGACCAACTAACATGCGACGACTGTCCGGCGGGGGCCCGGATTCCGGGCTGAAGCCTCGCGTGCGCCGCGCAGAACCCTGGGACCAGAAACCGCTTCGCGATGCCTGCGACCCGGGCGACTGGCTGGGCAGTGTACGCGCTCTTTCCCTAAGAATCAATCATTTACGCAGTGATGCACAACGAGTCTGGGAGCACCGCCCGAATCAGCGTGGCAGTGAGGCCGGCGCCGAAATCCCCTCGTGCCGCCGGCGATCGTTCGATCGCGGCACGATGACCTACGCCTCATCGCCCGGGACCGGCGCCACTTTCGGCGCCCGGCGCAGATATCGGAGCAGGTCCTGCGGCTTCGCCCTGCCGGCGCGCTCGCGCAGAAACGCATCCGCCGTGCGCAGGGCCCCGACCTTTTCCGCGACGGCAGCGGCGATGAACTGATTCAGTGACACACCATCGAGCCGCGCGAGTTCGGCCGCGGCGTTCTTCACCGAACTCGGCAACTTGAGCGGATACGTGCTCTTGCTCACTTGCGGTACTCCTGGAGAGCTTCTCCCGGGGTCATGACCCGGACCGCGAAACTCCGCGTGACAGATCGAAAGTCCTGAACTTATGACATCGAATGGGATGTGTGAATGGTCTGTAGCCCCGCCGGGCCCCCGGCGACGCCGTGCACGTCGAGCGCGATGGTCGCGACCACCGGGAGCCACTAACATGCGGCCGTCTCAACGATGCAGGCCGCGATGCACAACGATTCCGACAGTCGGACCCGGGTCCGCGAGGCGCTGATCGACGCCGAGCGTGCCGGCCAGCGACTGGACAACTTCCTGCTGGGGCAGTGGCCGGGCGTGCCGCGCAGCCATGTCTACCGCGTGCTGCGCAAGGGTGAGGTGCGTGTGAACGGCCGGCGCGCGAAGCCCGCGCAGCGGCTCGAGGCCGGCGACCGCGTGCGCCTGCCGCCCGTGCGCGTCGAGCCCGAGGGCGCCCCGCGGCGCGTGCCGGATGCGCTCAGGCGCGAGCTGCGCGCAGCCATCCTGCACGAGGACCCGCGGCTGCTCGTCGTCGACAAGCCCTGCGGGGTGGCCGTACACGGCGGCTCGGGGCTCTCCTTCGGCGTGATCGAGGCGCTGCGGGCCGACCGGCCCGAAGAGGAACTGGAACTCGTGCACCGGCTCGACCGTGACACCTCGGGCTGCCTCGTGGTCGCGAAGCGCCGCTCCGTGCTGCGCAGCCTGCACGCGCTGCTGCGCGAGGGGGCGGTCGAGAAGAAATACCTCGCGCTCGTGGCGGGGCGCTGGACGCTGGGGCGCAAGACTATCGAGGCACCGCTCGCCACCAACCGTCGCCAGGGCGGCGAGCGCGTGGTGCGCGTCGAGGCCGAGGGCAAGGAATCGGCGAGCACGTTCCGGCCCGTCGCGCATTACGGGCGCATCGCGACGCTGGTCGAGGTCGAGATCCACACGGGCCGCACGCACCAGATCCGCGTGCACGCCGCGTTCGCGGGTCATCCCGTCGCGGGCGACGAGAAGTACGGCGATGCCGAGTTCAACCGCCGCATGAAGGAGTTCGGCCTGAAGCGGCTGTTCCTGCACTCGCAGTCGCTCGCCTTCGACTGGCCGGACAGCGGCGAACACTTCGCCGTGAATGCACCGCTGCCGCCGGAACTCGCGCAGGTCGTCGAGGCGCTGGAAGGCGCGGGAGCTTAGCGGCCTTCGCGTCAGCGCGAGGTCGGACGCGTCAGGCCCGGTGCCAGTGACAGGTATTCGGCTGCGGCGTGCACGACGGCGGGAGGCAGCCGCCCGAGGCGGGACGTCAGGAACGCCCTGTCGACCGTGATGATCTGCGAGACGTTGACGACGGACACGGTCTTGAGGCCTGCCGTGCCGGCGGACAGCCGCACGTTCCCCGGAGCAGCGGCGAGCCTGACGTTCGAAGTCACGATCGCGGCAAGCACAGTTCCGATCCGGCTGCGGTTGAAGGCGTCCGCTGAAACGATCAGCACCGGGCGCCGGAAGCCGGGGCCGGAGCCGACCGGGTCCGGCAACGATGCCCACCAGATCTCGCCGCGCTGCACCGCGGCCTATCCCCGGCGCCGCCGGATCGAGCGGGCCTGCAGCGACTGCACGGCAGGATCGACCGGTGCGCCGGGCGGCTCGACACCGAACACGGCATCGAGCGCTTCGGTCACGCGGTGGTCGCGATGGCGTTCGACCCGGTCCGCGACGGCCCTGGAGTAGAGTTCGCTGCGCGACATGCCGCGGCGCGCGGCCAGGCGTTCCGCGGCGTCGACGACCTCGTCCGGGATCGAGATGACGATCTTCATGATGCCACCCTGACGATCCGGGCTGCGGCGGGTGGCAACGCTCCGTTCACGCGCCGTTCAGGCGGCCGGCTCGTGGCTGCGGAGCCAGTCCTGGAGCGCGGCATCGACGCGGGTCTGCCAGCCCTCTCCCGTGGCACGGAAACTCTGCACCACATCCCGCGAGAGGCGGATGCTGATGCGCTCCTTGGTCGGTGCTTTCTGCGGGCCACGCACGCCGAGTTTGCGCCGAAGCGATGCCGGCAACGCTCGCCGCGCCGGCCGGAACGCCTTCAGGTCGGCCGCGGTCAGTTCTCTGACCTCGCCCCTGACATCACTCAATGGCTTTCGCTTTGGCATGGCGCCTGACCTCGCGTGAATTGGCTTTCCTGAAGCTGATGACCCGGATCCCTTCCGGGACGTCCACGAAACAAAGCACGTGCAGCCGCTCTCCCAGCCATCCCAGCGCGACTCACCGCGTTTCGCCGTAACTGTGGCGTTCATCGACCGCGTAAACGGCGGTCGCGAAGTCGAATCGTGCCGCAGAATCGAACGAGAGTCCGCGGGTGCGGATGTTCCGCTCGTTCTTGGCGGGATCGTATGAGATTCGCACAACCCGGATTGTACATACAAAAAAAGACCCTGCGCCATTTCCCTGCGGAGTCCTGGAGCGCGGCATCGACGCGGGTCTGGCAGCCCTTGCCCTGGATTGCGGGCGCCGCGGCGGGCGCGTGTATGACAACTGCGCGACAAATGTCGGACGAACGTGGGCGGATATTTTTCGGGGGGGCGGATCGGGCGGCGGAGGGCGGGCGTAGCATTTCGGCAAGAAGCGCCGGGGCGGGGACGTTGTGGGACTTCCTCGAACGGGACCGGGCGACAGGGAGGTTACGCGGATGCGTACCTGGATCGGGCAGGGAACGGTGGCGCTGCTGGCGGCGCTGTGGGCGGTGCCGTCGTCGGCGGCGCTGGTGGCGCGGTATTTCGACGGTGATGCGACGGCGGATGCGTACTACGATGACGATCTTGGCATCACGTGGCTCGCGAACGCGAACGCGGGATTGGGATCGTCGTTCGATACAGCGGGCGGTGGTGCGTCTGACGGCCGCATGAACTGGGCCAACGCGAACGCCTGGGCGGCGAGTCTCGACCTGGACGGCACTCCGGGTGTGGATGGCTGGCGGCTGCCGGATACGGATCCGATCAACGGCAGTAGCTACAACTACTCGTATGCGCAGGACGGCAGCACGGACATTGGATACAACGTCGGTGGGCCGGGGAGCACGTATGCCGGCAACACCGGCAGCGAGATGGCCCACATGTTCTACGACGAACTGGGCAATAAGGGGTACTGCCCGGTGTCGGGGAGTTATCCGCAATTCGGCTCGGGCCTGACGAACACCGTTCCGTTCTCGAATGTCCAGTCCGGCTACTACTGGTCGGGTACGCAGTACGCGCCCTATGCCAGCGTCGCGTGGCACTTCTATTTCTACGATGGCTACCAGCACTTCGCCGGCAAGGTCAGTGAGTTCTCTGCCTGGGCCGTGCACTCGGGCGATGTCGGCGCGGCCACGCCGGTGCCGGTGCCGGCCGCGGCGTGGCTGCTGGGCAGCGGTCTGCTCGGCCTGTTCGGTGTGGCCCGGCCGCGCCGGTTGGCGCTTGGGTAATTCGGGTCATTCGGTCCTTTGAGGGGGTGCAGGGGGAGACTTCCCCCTGCAGGCCCGGCCCCAACGGGCCGGGCCGTGAAGGGTTCCGGCGGTGGCGCGCTACGAACATCTGCCGATCTACAAGCAGGCGCTCGACGTGGCGGTGCACTTCGAGCGCGTCGTGGCGGGCTTCTCGCGCTATCACAAGTACACACTGGGCACGGAGCTGCGGCAGAAGAGCCGTGAGGTCGTGGCGCTCGTGATCCGCGCCAACGGCGCACGCGACAAGCGTGCGGACCTGCTCGCGTTGCGCGAAGAACTCGTGGAGCGCCGTTACCGGCCCGGCCGTTCTGTCTGCTTCGTTACGACGCGCCCCAAGCTGCGCGAGATCTTCGCCGCTGATTTCCGCGACCGCGTGGTGCATCACCTGCTGGTCGATCACCTGGAGCGCATCTGGGAGCCTGTCTTCATCCACAATTCCTACGCCTGCCGCCGCGGCAAGGGCGTGCACGCGGGCGTGGACCGGCTGCAGGCGCCACGGTCACGGTGATCCGGGAGCAGCGGCGAACCCCCGCGCGCATCCTGCGTCGCGTGCCGGCGGCCCGATTCGAGCCGGTGGTCGGCACGGGCTTCCGCTGCCGGTCGTGATCGCAGGCCTTCGCGTCAGCGCGAGGTCGGACGCATCAGGCCCGGTGCCAGTGACAGGTATTCGGCCGCGGCGTGCACGACGGCGGGAGGCAGTCGCCCGAGGCGGGACGTCAGGAACGCCCTGTCGACCGTGATGATCTGCGAGACGTTGACGACGGACACGGTCTTGAGGCCTGCCGTGCCGGCGGACAGCCGCACGTTCCCCGGAGCAGCGGCGAGCCTGACGTTCGAAGTCACGATCGCGGCAAGCACAGTTCCGATCCGGCTGCGGTTGAAGGCGTCCGCTGAAACGATCAGCACCGGGCGCCGGAAGCCGGGGCCGGAGCCGACCGGGTCCGGCAACGATGCCCACCAGATCTCGCCGCGCTGCACCGCGGCCTATCCCCGGCGCCGCCGGATCGAGCGGGCCTGCAGCGACTGCACGGCAGCATCGATCGGTGGGCCGGCCGGCGCGGCACCGTACACGGCGTCGAGTGCCTCGGTCACGCGGTCGTCGCAATGGCGTTCGACCCGGTCCGCGACGGCGCTGGAGTACCGCGTGCCGCGCGAGATGCCGCGGCGCGCCGTCGGGCGAACGGGCCTACCGGTCGTGATCGCAGGCCTTCGCGACCGCGTGCGTGTCGAAGTAGAACGGCACGACCTGGATGACCTTGCGGTCCTTGAACACCCACAGCTCGAACACCTGCAGCGCGACGCTGCGGCCGGTCTTCTTCGAGCGTCCCTTGAGGCTGTGCAGCGCCGCGAAGCGGTCGCCATCGGGCTCGCCGATGATCTCGATGGGCGCGGTGGCGACGTCGTCGTAGGTGCCCATGATGTTCGCGACGAGCCGGTGCCAGCCGTCGAGGCCCTTGTAGGTGCCGCCGTAGGGCAGGCCGGGCGCTTCGGTGATCTCGAAGTCCGGATGCAGTCCGGCGTCGACCGCGGCCATGTCGCCGGCCACGAAAGAATCGAAGAGCGCCTGCAGGCGTTGCTTGTTGTTCATGAATTCCTCTCCCGGTGCCGGTTCCCCGGGCGCGATCATAGCGCGTCAACCGTCGCCCAGTGGATCGAGTCCGACTTCCGCGAGCGCACCCGCGAGCCACACCAGCGGCAGGCCGATGAGCGCTGTGGGATCGTTGGACTCGATGCGCTCGAAGAGCGCGATGCCGAGGCCTTCGCTCTTGAAGCCGCCGGCGCAGTCGAAGGGCCGCTCGCGCTCGATGTAGCGGCGCAGCCGCGCCGTGTCGTTCGGCCGGAACTGCACGACGGTGGTATCGACGGTCGTCCGGCGCGCGCCGTCGCGATGACGCAGCAGGCACACGGCGGTGAGGAAGGTCACCGGCCGGCCGCTCGACGCTGCGAGCTGTGCGAGACAGCGCTCGGGTGAGCCGGGCTTGCCGAGGACCTCGTCGCCGCGGAAGGCAAGCTGGTCGGAGCCGATGACCCAGGCCTCCGGGTGCCGCACGGCGACGGCTTCCGCCTTCGCGGTCGCGAGGCGCTGGACGAGTGCGAGCGGCACTTCGCCGGGTTGGCGCGTTTCGTCGACGCCGGGCGCTTCCGCTTCGAACGGCAGTCCGAGGCGCGCGAGCAGCTCGCGGCGATAGGCCGAGGTCGAGGCGAGGATGAGGCGGCTCACGGCGACGACCGGCGGTCGGAGCGGCGGCTGAAGTCCCATGACCGTGTTGCAAGGCGGGCTTTAAAAACAAGCATTTGCGACTTTCTTTTCTTTGACACCCCGGGGTGCGGTCACTATCATACCGCCCCCATGTCGAAGCCCGGGCCGGACCGAGTCGATGCAGGGCGGCTGGCCGCCGAGCAGGCGCGTGTGGTGCGGGCGTATCCGCTGGCGCAGTTCACGCGGCTCGCCGATGCGATCGTGAATCGGGACGGCGTGGTCCGCGTCGATGCACGGTTCTCGGAGGTGCAGCGCCGGCCGGCCGTGGATCTCGACATCGAGGGCGTGCTCAGCGTGCGTTGCCAGCGCTGCCTCGGAGCGCTGCGGGTTCCGGTCGAGAGTCACGTCGGACTGGTGTTCGACGCATCGCCGGAACGGCAGGACGCATCGCCGGGCGGAGACTACGAGGCGTTGCCGATCGATCCGCACGCGGTGGATCTCGCGGCGCTGGTCGAGGACGAACTGCTGCTGTCGGTGCCGCTGGTGCCGCTGCACGAGGACTGCGACGTCGCCGGGCAGGCGAGCGTCGCCGTCGTGGAAGCGGCGCCCGACGAGGGCACGCAGCGGCCGTTCGCGGGGCTGAAGGATCTGTTGAAACATTGACTGGAGTTTGAACCATGGCTGTCCAGAAGAGCCGCAAGACGCCGTCGAAGCGCGGCATGCACCGGTCGCACGACCACCTGAGCGGGCCCGCGCTGTCGAAGGACCCGACGACGGGCAACACGCACGCGCGTCACCGCATCGGCCCGGACGGTTATTACCGCGGCAAGAAGGTCATCGACACCCCGGCCGACGACCAGGAGTGACCGCTCCCGTCCGCCGCGCGACTGTCGCGGTGCGCGGGTCGCACAGCGGACGGCTTGCCGGGATGACACGATGACGTATGCGCGCATTGCCGGCACGGGACGGTGCCTGCCCGAGAAGGTCGTCACCAACTTCGATCTCGAGAAGAAGGTCGACACGACCGACGAGTGGATCCGCACGCGCACGGGCATCAGCCAGCGCTACATCGCCGGTCCCGATGAATCCGGCTCGACGCTGGGATTCGCCGCCGCACAGCGCGCAATGGAAGCGGCCGGCGTCACGGCCGCTGACATCGACTTCATCGCGGTCGGCACCACCACGCCCGAGCAGGCGTTCCCGAACGTCGCCTGCCTGATCCAGGAAAAGCTCGGCATCCACGGCTGTCCGGCCATCGCGCTCGAGGCCGCCTGCAGCGGCTTCGTCTACGCGCTCTCCATCGCCGACAAGTTCATCCGTCTCGGTGAATCGAAGTGCGCGCTGGTCGTCGGCGTCGAATGCCTGTCGCGCATCGTCGACTGGTCGGACCGCACGACCTGTGTGCTGTTCGGCGACGGCGCCGGCGCGGTGGTGCTGAAGCCCTCGGAAGAGCCCGGCATCATCGCCACGCACCTGCACGCGGACGGCCAGTACAAGGACCTGCTGTTCTATCCCTACAGCGTCGGTTCCGCCGTCGAAGGCTGGCGCGAGGACGTGAACGCCGGCATCCGCATGAAGGGCAACGAGGTCTTCAAGGTCGCGGTGAACACACTGTCGCGGCTCGTCGACGAGACGCTCGAGAAGAACGGCATCGACAAGAGCCAGATCGACTGGCTCGTGCCGCACCAGGCCAACCTGCGCATCATCCAGGCCGCGGCGCGCAAGCTCGACCTGCCGATGGAGCGCGTCGTCGTCACGGTGCAGGACCACGGCAACACCTCGGCGGCCTCGATTCCGCTCGCGCTCGACACCGCCGTGCGCGACGGGCGCATCCGGCGTGGCCAGCTGCTGCTGCTCGAGACCTTCGGCGGCGGCCTCACCTGGGGCTCGGCCCTGATACGCTACTGAAGCGCGGCGCGAGGCGCGGCGTACCCCGGCTGCGGCTGCGGTACACCGCTGCGCGGCGCAACTTCGCCGGGCGTCTGCGGTCTTTGACCTCGAGTGCGGGAGCGGAGCCAGCCCTGATGTTGCATCCGGAAGGACTGCTGCGACGGACTGCGGGCAGCCTGGTGGTCTGCCTGGCGCTCGCGTTCGCCGCATCCGCGCATGCCGCGACCTATCCACTCGTCGAAGGCCAGGATTTCATCGGCGAATACGCCGAGACCGCCGCGACCGCGGGCGACACGCTGATCGACCTCGCGCAGCGCCACGGGCTCGGCTTCGAGGAGATGGTCAACGCGAATCCGGGGCTCGATCCCTGGCTGCCGCGGCCCGGCGCGCGCGTGCGCCTGCCGACGCGACGCGTGCTGCCGCCCGGGCCGCGCGAGGGCATCGTCATCAACCTGCCCGAGCACCGGCTGTACTACTACCCGCCGGCGCGTGCGGGTCAGCCGCGCACGGTCACGACCTATCCGGTCAGCATCGGCAAGATGGACTGGCGCACGCCCATCGGCCTGACCCGCATCGCGGCCAAGGTCCGGGATCCCGCGTGGTATCCGCCGAAGTCGGTGCGCGACGAACATGCGCGCCGCGGCGACGTCCTGCCGCAGGTGGTGCCCGCGGGCCCCGACAATCCGCTCGGCCGTTTCGCGATGCGGCTCGGCATCACGGGCGGCTCGTACATGATCCACGGCACCAACAATCCCGCCGGTGTCGGCATGCAGGTGACGCACGGCTGCATGCGGCTCTATCCCGCGGACATCGAGGCGCTGTTCGCGGTCGTGCCCGTCGACACGCCCGTGCGCATCATCAACGAGCCGTTCAAGATCGGCTGGAGCGACGGGCAGCCGTGGATCGAGGTGCATCCGCCGCTGCAGGAGGACGCCGTGGCGCCGCCGTCGCTCTCCGACATGCTGCGGGTGATCGTCTCGGGTACGAGTGCGTCGGGCGCTGCGATCGACTGGCAGCGCGCCATGGCCGCCTGGCGCGAGCACCGCGGCATTCCGGAGCCCGTGGGGCGCGGCACCACGGATCGTCTCGCCGCTCGCTGATCGATGCCCCGGCCGGTCGTCGCGGCGCGGGCTTCTCGTTCCGCATCGATGGCGACGCAGTCGTTGCCCATGAAAAAAGGCCTTCCGGCCGGAGCCGGAAGGCCTTCGATTCGAGGAATCCCGAACCGCGTATCGAGGTCGATTACTTCGACATCGACTTCTTGAACATGCGGTCGATCTTCTCGTTCGTCGCGTCACAGCACTGCTGGCTGGCCTGGGCCGCCTGCTGGGCCTGGTTCGCAGAGTTCTGTGCGGCCGAAGCGGCCTGGGAGGCGCTGCTCGCGGCGCGGTTCGCGTTCTCGGCGGCGGCCTTGCCCGCATCGGCATCGGCCTGCGCGCGGCTGACCTGCTGCTTCAGCGCATCGACTTCGGCCTGCAGCGGCTTCAGATCGGTGCAACCAGCGGCAAAAGCAACCACGGCGGCGGCAACGCCCACTTTGAGAATTGTGCTCATCTTGTCACCCCTAGAAATTCCGGAACGTTGGTTGAGCCCCGTCGTGGAGCCCGGAAAGCAGCCGCGTCGCAACGGACCGACCGCAGCTCGCGCGGGCGAGAATAGCGCAAGGCACCCGCGCGTTAAAGCATTATGTCTGTCTCCAATGTGCGACGCAGCAGGAGGCTGCGCTCACGCGAGATCCCGGGCGATCTCGCGCGCGGCATTGCGTCCCGGGATCCCGGTGACGCCACCACCCGGATGCGCGCCCGCGCCGCAGTGATAGAGCCCCGGCAGCGCGCCGCGATAGTCGGCGAGACCGAGCAGCGGGCGCGCATGGAAGATCTGGTCCAGCGTCAGCGCGCCGTGGAAGATGTCGCCGTCGACGAGGCCGAAGCGGCGTTCCAGCCCCGCGGGTGAGAGCACGCTGCGGCCCACGACGCTGCGGCTGAAGTTCGGCGCGTAGCGGTCCACGGTGCGCAGGATGTGGTCCGCGGTCGCGGATTCGCATTCGTCCCACGGCCGGCCATCGGGCCGCCGCGGTGCGAAATGCTGGCAGAACAGGCCCGCGACGTGCGCGCCGGCCGGCGCGAGCGACGCATCCACCGTCGAGGGGATCAGCATCTCGATCACGGGCTCGGTGGACGCCCCGTCGCGCCGTGCGTCGAAGTACGCCCGTTCCAGATAGCCGGGCGACGGTGCGATCAGGATGCCCGAGCCCAGGTGCGGACCGGGTTCGGGCCGGGCCGTGAAGCGCGGCAGCTCCGCGAGCGCGACGTTCATGCGGAAGCAGCCGGAGCCGGAGCGGTAGCGCCGCATGCGCTCGAGGACGTCCGCGTCGAGATCGGCGGGATCGAGGAGCTGCAGGTAGAGCCGCTTCGGATGGATCGCGGACACCACGGCGCGCGCCGCGATCTCGCCCCCGTCGGCGAGCCGTACGCCGGTGGCGCGTCCGCGCTCCGTGAGCACGCGCGCGACCGGTGCGTCGCAGTGGATCGCGACGCCGCAGGCTTCGGCCTCGCGCGCGAGCGCGGTCGTGATCGCGCCCATGCCGCCCACCGCGTGTCCCCAGACGCCGCGCCGGCCGTCGACCTGGCCGAGGGCGTGATGCAGCAGCACGTAGCCGCTGCCCGGCGTGTAGGGGCTCGCATAGTGGCCGACGATGGCGTCGAAGGCGAAGGCTCCCTTCAAGGCATCGGTCGCGAACCACCCATCGAGGATGTCACCGGCGCCGCGCATCAGGAATTCGTGGACGGCGCGCTGGGTCCGGCGCGGCAGGCCCAGCCAGCGGCGCGAAGCCCGAGCAGTGCGGGCAGCGCGCGCAGGCCGGAGCCTGCGTTCGGCGGCGTCATATCGAGTACTTCGCGCAGCACCGCGACGACCTCGCCGAGCGCTGCGTCGTAGGCGGGCAGGCGCTCCGCATCGGCGGGCGAGAATGTCTGCAGCGAGCGCTGTGTGTCGGCGGGATCGTTGCCGATCTCGAGCGCGCGGCCGTCCGCGAGCGGCACGAAGTTCATCATGGGCCGCGGCAGGATGCAGAGCCCGTGTTCGGCGAGTCGCAGCTCGCGGATGACTGCGGGCGACAGCAGGCTCACGGTGTAGCTCGCGGTGGAATTGCGGAAGCCCGGATGGAATTCCTCGGTCACGGCGGCGCCGCCCACGATGGCGCCGGCCTCGAACACCGCGACCCGCAGTCCGCGGCGCGCGAGGTAGCAGGCGCAGACGAGGCCGTTGTGGCCGCCGCCGATGATGGCGATGTCGGTGCTGCGGGAATCGCGGGGTTTCATGGTCGGCGGTCGCAGCCGGGCCCGCGTGCACGGCAGGGCCACCGGCTGCGCTCGTTGCGGAGCGTCCGGAGCAGACTGGGGAATGGCAGGCTGCCAGAGGGCGGGTGCCGTGTACACCGGGCACTGACCCGACCGGAAACCCCCTCCATCCTCTTGTTCGGATTCCGGGTCTGTATATAATCACAGCACACTGTTGATCCATACAGGTGCTGCCATGTCGGACCTCACCCCGCGTCAACGCCAGATCCTCGATTTCATCCAGCAGTCGATCCTGGAGACCGGCATGCCCCCGACGCGCGCCGAGATCTCCGCGGCGCTCGGTTTCAAGTCGGCCAATGCCGCGGAGGAACACCTGCGCGCGCTCGCCCGCAAGGGCGTCATCGAACTCAAGCCCGGTGCCTCGCGCGGCATCGTGCTCCGGGACACGCTGCGCGAGCAGTTCGGCCTGCCGCTCGTCGGCCGCGTCGCCGCGGGTCGCCCCATCCTCGCCGAGGAACACATCGAGGCGCGCTACCGCGTCGATCCGGAGATCTTCCACCCGCGTCCGCACTACCTGCTGCGTGTGAACGGCATGAGCATGAAGGACGTCGGCATCCTCGACGGCGATCTCGTCGCCGTGCACCGCTCGCCCGATGTGCGCAACCGCCAGATCGTGGTCGCGCGCCTCGAGAACGAGGTCACGGTGAAGCGCTATCGCCAGGAGGGCCCGGTCGTGTGGCTGCTGCCCGAGAACCACGACTTCGAGCCGATCCGCGTCGACCTGCGCGAGCAGTCGCTGGTCATCGAAGGCGTCGTGGTCGGCGTGCTGCGTCATGGCAAGGCGATGGACACGATGCAATGAACGACGCGCTCGATGCGCTCCGCCGCCATCCCGGAGTGTGGCGCGGAGCGGAATCGGGCGCGGCCTTCGCGACGATCCCGAGCGGTTTCCGGCGTCTCGATGAGCGCCTGCCCGGCAGGGGCTGGCCGCTGCGGACACTGGTGGAAGTGCTGGTGCCGGCCTGCGGCGTCGGCGAGCTCCGGCTGCTCGTGCCGCTCCTGCGCGCGCTCTGCGTGCAGGATGCCTCCGCGCCGCGCTGGATCGCCTGGCTGGCGCCACCGCACCTGCCCTATGCGCCCGGGCTCGCCGGTGCGGGGCTGGATCCGCGCCGCATGCTGATCGTGCGGCCGCGTGCCGGGCGCGATGCGCTGTGGGCGATGGAGCAGGCGCTGCGTTCGCAGGCCTGTGCCGCGGTGCTCGGCTGGGCGGACCGTGCGGAGGACAGCGCGCTCCGGCGCCTCAAGCTCGCGGCCGAGGAGGGCGACAGCCTGGGGCTGCTGTTCCGGCCGCCGGCGCGTGCGATGGAACATTCCCCGGCTGCGCTGCGGCTCGCGCTCGAGCCGCGCGGTGCGGCCCTCGACGTCAGGATCCTGAAGAGTCGCGGCGGTGCGCCATCGAAGATCAGCGATTTGTTCGACACGGGAGCAGGAGACAGCCGGACTGTTCCATGAAGGGCTGCTTCCCGCGGCGTCGCCATTGTCTGGTCGCCGTGGAGAGGACGCCGGGGAAGCCGCCCTTCGTGGACATTCACCCTCACCGGCGCAGGCCGGCGTGCCGGATGGCGAAGGTGCCGTGCGCGCGCTGGAACCCTGCAATGCCGGGGTGCCTGCGTCCGAGCCACGTTCCCGCGAGCTGTGGCTGTGCCTGCATTTCCCGCGTTTCGCGCTGGAGGCCGTGGCGCCGCACGGGGCCGCCGGTCCGGCGGCCGTGCTCGACGAAGGCGGGAGAGAACTGATCGCCTGCGATGACCTTGCCGAACGGCACGGTGTGCATGCTGGCCAGGGGCTCGATGCCGCGCTCGCGCTCTGCCCGGGGCTCGTCGTGCACGCGCGTGATGCTGCGGCCGAGGAGCGGCTGCTCGCGGGCCTTGGCCGCTGGCTCACGCAGTTCACGCCGCTCGCGAGCCTGGAGCCGCCCGATGCGGTGTTCGCCGAGGTGCGTGGCAGCCTGCGGCTGTTCGGTGGAGCGCGTGCGCTGCGCGAGCGGATGCGCGCGACGCTCGCGGCGCAGGGCCTCACTCCCCGCATCGCTCTCGCACCGACATCGCGCGCGGCGCTCGTGGCGGCGCGCGCCGGGCTGGAGGTGCTGGTGGGCAGCCGCGCCGCGCTGCCGCGCCTCGCCGCACGCCTGCCGCTGCACGACCTGTGCTGGCCCGAACGCACGCGGGCTGCGCTCGCGGACCTCGGCCTGCGCTCGGTGGCCGATCTCGCGCGCCTGCCGCGCGATGGATTCGCGCGGCGTTTCGGCCCCGCCTGCCTCGACGAGCTCGACGCCCTGCTGGGCCGGCGGGCCGAACCGCGCCGGCGCGTCGTCACGGCCGAGCGCTTCGATGCGGGTCTCGAGCTGCCCGCGGAATGTGGAGACACGGCGCGGATCCTCGTCGCGGCCGGCCTGCTGCTCGAACGCCTCGAGGACTTCCTGCGCAGCCGCGGCGCGGGCATCACCGGCATCCGCCTGTTCTGCCACCACGCGGGCCGCCGGCCCGCGAGCGTCGCCACGCTGGGACTCGTGCGGCCCGCGGCCACGCTGGCGGAACTGCTGCCGCTGCTGCGCGAACGGCTCGGGCAGCTGCCGCTGCCGGCGCCCGTGGTCGCGCTGCGCCTGCGTTCGACGGTGATCGTGCCGCTCGTGCTCGCGAGCGCGAAGCTCTGGGCGCGCTCGCCGCAGGAGGGCGATGCCGGGGCGGGGGCACGCCTCGTCGAACGCCTGCGCGCGCGGCTCGGCGAGGAGGCCGTGTTCGGCATCTGTCTCGTCGACGAGCACCGGCCGGAACGCGCCTGGTCGGTCACGAGTCCCGCGGCCGCGGTCGCCGGCGGCATCGATCACGGCGGCGCCGGCACCCGCGGTACCGCCGCGTCGCGCACCCGCGGCGGCGCGCCGGCGCAGGCGCTGGCGCTGCCCGAGGCGCCGCGGCCGCTGTGGATGCTCGCGGAACCGGAGCCTCTCGCGGTGCGCGAAGGCCGCCCCTGTCATCACGGCGCGCTCGAACTGCTCGCCGGTCCCGAGCGCATCGAGACCGGCTGGTGGGATGGCATGGACGTGCGCCGCGACTACTACATCGCCTGCAGCCGCGCGGGCCTGCGGCTGTGGATCTACCGTGAGCTCGGGGCCGGTGAGCGCTGGCACCTGCACGGCGTGTTCGGCTGAGAGTGGACGGACCCGTGTACGCCGAGCTGCACGCACTCAGCAATTTCACGTTCCTGCGCGGCGCCTCGCATCCCGCGGAACTCGTCGAGCGCGCGCAGGAACTCGGCTACGCCGCGCTCGCGCTGACCGACGAATGCTCGCTGGCCGGCGCGGTGCGCGCGCACGTGGCCGCGAAGCGCGCAGGACTCGCGTTGATCCACGGCACGGAGATCAGACTCACCGACGGGCCCGGGTTCGTGGCGCTCGCCACCTCGCGCCACGGCTACGGACAGCTGTGCCGGCTCGTCACGCGCGGCCGGAGATCGGCCGCGAAGGGTCGCTATCGCCTGACGCGTGCGGACCTCGACGGCGCGCTCGACGACTGCCTGCTGCTGTGGCTGCCCGGAGCCCGGGGTGGGCTCGAGGCTGGAGCGGACCCGTTGCTGGAGGAGGGCGCGTGGCTGCGCGAGCGCTTCGCGGGCCGGCTGTGGCTCGCCGTCGAACTCCTGACCACCGGCGTCGATCGCGCGCGCCTCGTGCGCCTGCTCGATCTGTCGCGCCGGCTCGGCCTGCCGGCGGTGGCCGCGGGCGACGTGCACATGCACCGGCGCCGGCGCCGCGCCCTTGCCGACACGCTCACCGCGATCCGGCTCGGCCTGCCCGTGGCGCGCGCCGGGAGCGCGCTGCACCCGAACGGGGAGCGGCACCTGCGTCCGCTCGCGCGCCTGGAGCAGCTCTACCCGCGCGAACTGCTCGCGGAAACCCTCGCGATCGCCGCGCGCTGCCGATTCTCGCTGGACGAGCTGCGCTACGAATATCCGGAGGAACTCGTGCCGGCGGGACTCACACCCGCCGCACACCTGCGGGCGCTGGTCGAGGCGGGCTCTGTGCGGCGCTGGCCCGGCGGCGCGCCGGCGCAGGTGCGAGCCCTGATCGAACACGAGCTCGCGCTGATCGCGGAACTCGGCTACGAACCGTATTTCCTCACCGTCCACGACCTCGTGGCCTTCGCGCGCGGCCGCGGCATCCTCTGCCAGGGTCGCGGCTCGGCCGCGAACTCGGCCGTGTGCTATGTGCTCGGCGTCACCGAGGTCGATCCGGCGCGCATGACGCTGCTGTTCGAGCGCTTCATCTCGCGCGAGCGCAACGAGCCGCCCGACATCGACATCGACTTCGAGCACGAGCGGCGCGAGGAGGTCATCCAGTACCTCTACGCGAAATACGGCCGCCACCGCGCGGCGCTCACGGCCACGGTGCAGACGTATCACGCGCGCGGCGCCGTCCGGGACGTCGGCAAGGCGCTCGGTTTCGATCCACTGCAGGTGGATCGCCTCGCCCGCGCCGTCGGGTGGTGGAGTGGTGGCGACGAGCGCGATGCCGGCCACGGGCCGGGGACGGGCCGGGGCCTGGAGGCGCGCGTGCGCGAGGCGGGCTTCGACCCGGCCGTGCCGCAGGTCACGAGGCTCATCGCACTCGTGCGCGAACTCACCGGTTTCCCGCGCCATCTCTCGCAGCACACGGGTGGTTTCGTGATCTCGCGCGGTCCGCTCGAGGAACTGGTGCCGATCGAGAACGCGGCGATGCCGGAGCGCACGGTGATCGAGTGGGACAAGGACGACCTCGACGAACTGGGTCTGCTGAAGGTGGACGTGCTGGGCCTCGGCATGCTGAGCGCGATCCGGCGCGCGCTCGAACTGGTGAGCGCGTTCCGCGGGCAGCGGCTCACGCTCGCCGACGTGCCGGCCGAGGACCCGGCCGTCTACGACATGATCTGCCGCGCCGAGACCGTGGGCGTGTTCCAGATCGAGTCGCGCGCGCAGATGGCCATGCTGCCGCGGCTGAAGCCCCGCAGCTTCTACGATCTCGTGGTCGAGGTCGCGATCGTGCGGCCCGGCCCCATCCAGGGGCAGATGGTGCATCCCTACCTGCGAAGGCGCAGCGGCGACGAGCCGGTCAGCTATCCGGGGCCGGAAGTGCGCCAGGTACTCGAACGCACGCTGGGCGTGCCGATCTTCCAGGAGCAGGTCATGCAGCTCGCGATCGTCGCGGCGGGATTCACGCCCGGCGAGGCCGACGGGCTGCGCCGCGCCATGGCGGCGTGGCGGCGCAAGGGCGGGCTCGAGCCCTTCGAGGAGCGGCTCGTTTCGGGCATGCGCGCGCGCGGCTACAGCGAGGTCTTCGCGCGGCAGGTGTTCCAGCAGATCCTGGGCTTCGGCGAATACGGCTTCCCCGAGTCGCACGCGGCCAGCTTCGCGCTGCTCGTCTATGTCTCGGCCTGGCTCAGGTGCCACGAACCGGCCGCGTTCTGCGCCGCACTGCTCAACAGCCAGCCGATGGGCTTCTACGCACCCTCCCAGCTGGTGCGCGACGTGCGCGCGCGCGGCGTCACGGTGCGCGGTCCGGATGTGAACGCGAGCGGCCGGGATTCCTCGCTGGAGCAGGACGATGACGGCGAGCCCGTGCTCAGGCTCGGGCTGCATCTCGTGCGTGGGCTGTCGGGCGACGGTGCCGCGGCCGTGGCCGCGGCGCGCGCTGTCGCGCCTTTCGGCAGCACGCAGGAGCTGGCGACGCGTACGGGTCTCGCGCGTCCCGACCTCGAGTCCCTGGCTGCCGCGGGCGCGCTCGCGGGACTCGCGGGCCACCGGCGCTTCGCATCCTGGCAGGTGCAGGGCGTGGAACGGCCGCTGCCGCTCTTTCCGGAGCCCGCGATCGCCGAGGGCGTGCCGCTCCTGCCGGCGCCGGGCGAAGGCGAGGACATCATCGCGGACTATCGCGCGCTCGGGCTCACGCTGGGGCGGCATCCGCTCGCGCTGCTCAGACCCCGGCTCGATGCCGTCGGCTGGACGCCGGCGGCCGCGCTCGCCTCGTGCGCGCACGGCGAGTCCGTGCGCACGGGCGGCATCGTCATCACGCGCCAGCGGCCCGGCACCGCGAGCGGTGTGACCTTCGTGACGATCGAGGACGAGACCGGCCACGTGAACCTGATCGTCTGGCGCCGCGTGGCCGACCGGCAGCGGCGCATCCTGCTGGGGGCGCGGCTCCTCGGCGTGAGCGGGATCCTGCAGCGCGAGGGCGGGGTCCAGCACGTGATCGTGCACTGGCTCGAGGACCGGTCCGCGTGGCTGGGCGCGCTGGATGCGCGCTCACGCGACTTCCGCTGACGGTGGCCGGGTCCTCCCGCGGGCCGCGGTCCCGCCCCGGGGTGCGATCAAGGCGCCGGTGCGCCACGCCCCGTATCGGGTTCAGCCGCGCTTGCGGCCGCGCACGCCCTGCGGGGGCGTTTCCGGCTCCGCCTCGTCTTCGTCGCTCTTGATGTCGTAGTCGTCGAAGTCCGACAGCAGATCGTGCGTGTGCTGGTCGTCCAGGAAACGCTCCAGCTTGCGCCAGGCGGGGTCGACGTGGTGACCGCCGCCGCGGCCGCGGCGCTTCTGCTTGTCGAGGTCGCGCATCATGCTGTCGATGTCGAGGTCTTCCCCGCCATCGGCGATGTCGCTGCCGTCGCCGTCCTCGAAATCTTCTTCTGGCTTCTCGCTCATGGCCTCGGGACCGTGCAAGCAACCGTGGTGAGATTCACATGCCTCAAGTGCGTCGTGTCGTCACGCGGCCCTGTTTATATGTCGCGCGCCGCGCGACTGCAAGAGGGCGTCAACGCACGAGCTGGTTGAGCTCGAAGATCGGCAGCAGAAGTGCCAGCACGATCACGAAAACGAAGCCACCCATCACGAGGATCATGACCGGTCCGAGCACACCGACCGCGGTGTTGACGATGCCGTCGAGTTCGCGCTCCTGGTTCTCGGCCGCGCGCGACAGCATGGTCTCGAGCTCGCCACTGGTCTCGCCGCTCGCGATGAGGTGCACGAGCATCGGCGGGAACAGGCGACTCGCGCCGAGGGAACGCGCGATCGGCGCGCCCTCGCGCACCCGCACCGCGGCCTCGGCGACTGCGTCCTTCATCGGCAGGCTGGTGACGACCTCGCCCGCGATGCGCAGGCCGTCGAGCACGGGCACCGCGCTGGAGGTCAGGATCGCGAAGGTGCGCGCGAAGCGCGCGGCGTTCGCACCGCGCACCACGCGGCCGACGAGCGGCAGCGACAGCTTGAAACGGTCGTAGCGCCGCCGCGTGCCGGGTTCGCCGAGCGCGCGCCGGAAGCCCCAGAACGCGGCGCCGGCCACCGCGGCCAGCAGCCACCACCACGACCGGAACAGGTCCGAGGCCCCGATCAGGACGCGCGTCAGGAGCGGCAGCTGCTGGCCACCGGCCTCGAACACGCGGACCACCTCGGGCACCACGTAGCCGAGCAGCACAGAGACGATCACCAGCGAGACCACCGTGAGCAGCGCCGGGTAGATCATGGCGTTCCGGATCCGGCTCTGCAGGAGCTGGCGTGCCTCGGTGTAGTCGGCGAGCCGCTCCAGCACGGGGTCGAGGTGGCCCGACTGCTCGCCGGCCGCCACCGTCGCGCGGTAGAGCTCGTCGAACACCTGCGGGAACTCGGCGAGGCCCGCGGCCAGGCTTCGGCCCTCGAGCACGCGCGAGCGCACGCCCGCGACGATGCTCTGCACGCGAGGCTTCTCGCTCTGCTGGGAGACGGCGAGCAGGGCCTCCTCGAGCGGCAGTCCGGACTTCACCAGCGTCGCGAGCTGGCGCGTCAGCAGCGAGAGGTCGCTCGCGGCGATGCCGCGCCGGAACGAGAAGCCGCGCCGGCTGCGCTTCTCCTCGGTGGCGACGACCTCGTCGACCGCGACCGGCAGCAGGCCCTGCTCGCGAAGCAGCTGGCGGACGTGGCGCGGCGTGTCCCCCTCGAGGAGTCCGCGCTTCTCGCGACCCGCTGTGTCGAGAGCCGTGTATTCGTAGGCGGGCATCAGCTCTGCCCGGGGCCCGGCACGCCGGATGGCCGCGACGGTGTTGCGTGCGACCCGATCAGAGCCTAGTCCTCGCGCGTCACGCGCAGCAGCTCTTCGAGCGAGGTCGTGCCCGCGAGCACCTTGGCACGGCCATCGTCGCGGATCGACGGCGACTGCGTGCGGGCATGGCGCTCGAGATCGTGCTCGCCCGCGCCGTCGTGGATCATGCCGCGCATCACGTCATCGATCACGACGAGCTCGTAGATCCCCGTGCGGCCACGGTAGCCGCCGGCCGCGTCGCGGCCCGGATGGTGCAGCGTGGGCGCCGGCGCGTCGGGCGGGATGTTGAGCAGGCGGCGTTCGTAGTCGCCGGCCGTGTAGGGCACGCGGGACTCGGGGTTCAGCACGCGCAGGAGGCGCTGCGACAGCACGCCGAGCAGCGTCGATGACAGCAGGAAGGGCTCGACGCCCATGTCGCGCAGGCGCGTGACGGCGCCGACCGCGGTGTTCGTGTGCAGCGTCGAGAGCACGAGGTGGCCGGTCAGCGAGGCCTGCACCGCGATCTGCGCGGTCTCGACGTCGCGGATCTCGCCCACCATCACGACGTCCGGGTCCTGGCGCAGGATCGCGCGCAGGCCGCGCGCGAAGGTCATCTCCACCTTGGTGTTGACCTGGGTCTGGCCGATGCCGTCGAAGTAGTACTCGATCGGGTCCTCGACCGTCATGATGTTGCGCGTGCGGTCGTTGATGCGGTCGAGAGCCGCATACAGCGTCGTGGTCTTGCCCGAGCCCGTCGGGCCCGTGACGAGGATGATGCCGTGCGGCTTGTGGATCAGCTCGTCCATCACCGCCTGCGTCGACGGATCCATGCCGAGCGAGGCGAGGTCGAGCTTGCCGGCCTGCTTGTCGAGCAGGCGCAGCACGACGCGCTCGCCGTGGCCCGAGGGGATGGTCGAGACGCGCACATCGACGGCGCGGCCCGCGATGCGCAGCGAGATGCGGCCGTCCTGCGGCAGGCGCTTCTCGGCAATGTCGAGCTTCGACATGACCTTGATGCGCGAGACGATGAGCGGCGCGACCGCGCGCTTCGTCTGCACGACCTCGCGCAGCACGCCGTCGACGCGATAGCGCACGACGAGCCGGTTCTCGAAGGGCTCGATGTGGATGTCGGAGGCGTTTTCCTTCACGGCCTGCGTCAGCACACCGTTGATGAGCCGGATGACCGGCGCATCGTCGTCGCTCTCCAGCAGGTCGGACGGCTCGGGCAGGTCCTCGGCGAGATGCGCGAGGTCGGTGTCGCCCTCGAGGCCCTCGGCGAGCTGGCCGGTCTCGCTGCCGCCCGCCTCGTAGGCCTTGCGGAGCAGCTCGTCGAAGCTCTCGGCCGGTGTCCGCTCGATCAGGAGGGGCAGGCCCACGAGCCGGCGCAGCTCGGCGACCGCGGTCGGTGCCGCACCCTCGCGCACGACCACCTGGGCGTGGCTCTCCGTGACTTCGCGCAGCAGGACACCGTGGCGACGCGCGAACGCGAAGCCCGGTCGCTGGCCGCGCAGGGGCAGGTCGGTGGCAGGCCGGCTCATGGCGCCGCGCCACCTCCGCCCTGCGTCGCGCCGCCCGGCGTCGCGCCCCCGGCGGGCAGCGGTGCCGCGGGCGGGCCCGGCGCGGGCCCGGTGGAGGCGGAACCCGCAGGGGCGGATCCGCTGGCGGGCGCCGGTGCGGTCGATGGTACGGTCGACGGTGCGGGCCCGCGCGGGGCCGGCGCGACCGGCCCTTCGAGCTCGGGCAGCAGCGGCTGGCGTTCGCCGGGCATCAGCTGCACCTTGCCCTTGCGTCGGCGCTGCTGCAGGTCGCGGATGTAGTTGTACTTCGCATTCGTGGCGATCGCCGCGTCCTCGGCGTTCAGGAGCACGCGCGGGCGGATGAAGACCAGCAGGTTGGTCTTGGTCTTGCGCGTGCTGCGCGAGCGGAACAGCTCGCCGATCAGCGGGATGCTGCCCAGGATCGGGAGCTGCTGCCGGTTCTCCTGCAGCGAATCCGAGATCAGGCCGCCCAGCACGACCATGCCGCCGTCGTCGACGAGCACGCGCGTGTTGATGGTGCGCTTGTTCGTGATGAGGTCGACCGCGCCCGAGGAACTGGCCGCGAGGCTGGAGGCCTCCTGCTCGATCTTGAGCAGGATGGTGCTGTCGTCGGTGATCTGCGGCGTGATCTTCAGGATCGTGCCGACTTCCTCGCGCTGGATGGTCTGGAAGGGGTTCACCGAGCCGTTGTTGTTGCCGCCCGTGTTCGTGTAGGAGCCCGTGATGAACGGCACCTCCTGCGCGACCTTGATCTGCGCCTCCTCGTTGTCGAGGGTGAGCACCGACGGCATCGCCACGACGTTGGTCATCCCGTCGCCGCGCAGCGCCTTGAGGATCGCGACGAAGTTCGTGCCGTTCTCCGTGAACCGGCCGCCGCCCAGCACCGAGCCCGTCGGGATGGTCGTGTTCTCGATGCCCTCCGAGAGCGCCTTGGCGACGTCGGTCAGCGTCACGGGGTTGGCGCTGGTGCCCGTGGGGTTGAACAGGCCGACGATGTTGCTGTCCTTCGACCCGTCGATGGCCCAGTTGACGCCGAGCTCGGAGGCCTTGTCGGCCGAGACTTCCACGATCAGCGCCTCGACGAGCACCTGCGCGCGGCGGATGTCGAGGCGGTCGATGACCTGCATCAGCGAGCGCATGGTCTTCGGCGGTGCCGTGATCACGAGCGCGTTGGTCTCGACGTCCGCCCAGATGCTGGTCTGCCTGTCGAGCTGCGTGGCGCCCGCCGCGCCCGCGGCCGTACCCGTGCCACCCTGCTGGCTCGCCTGCGTCACCGCGAGCTGTTCCTTGAGCTTCGGCGCGATCTTCTCGGCGTCGGCGTAGCGCAGGTAACGCACCTGCGTGTCGCCGCCCGCATCGAGCGGCGTGTCGAGGTGCGCGATGAGCGCCTTGATGCGCAGGCGCTGGCCCGAGTCGCCGCTGATCAGCACGCTGTTGGTACGCTCGTCGGCGACGATGCGCGCGCTCTGCCCGCCGGCCTCGGCGGCCTGGCCCTGCATCAGCGAGTTCACGACGCGCACGATCTCGCCGGCCGAGGCGTGTTCGAGCCGGAGCACGTCGATGTCGGCGTCGCCGGACTGGTCGATGCGCTGGATGATGCGCACCATGCGGTTCACGTTCGAGGCGCGGTCGGAGATGATCAGGATGTTCGAGGTCGGATAGGCGGCGAGGTGGCCGTACTGCGGGATCAGCGGCCGCAGGATGGGCACGAGCTGCGCGGCGGAGACGTTCCGGACCTGGATGACCTGCGTGACGATCTCGTCCGAGGTCGCGCTGACGCGGTCGGGCAGGTCGTTGGCCGGGAGCTGGCGCGCGTTGGCGTCGGGAAGGATCTTGACCACGTTGCCCGCCGGCACGGCGATGAATCCGTGGACCTGGAGGATCGCGAGGAAGGCCTCGTAGAACGCATCCGGGGTCATCGGCGTCGTCGACAGCATCGTGACCTGGGCGCGCACGCGCGGGTCCAGGATGAAGCTGCGGCCGGTCACCTGGCTCACGGCCTCGACGACCTGGCCCAGGTCCGCGTCCTTGTAGTTCGGCGTGATCATGGCTTCGGACTGCTGTCCGGGCGCGCTGCCCGCGATCGCGAGCGCGAGCGTCGCCGCGAGTCCCTGCGCCAGTCGCACCCAGGTCCGTTTGCTGTGTTGCATGGCTCTCATGGTTCGCCCATCGGCGGTTCGTCGTCGTCCGCGGCGCCGCCTGCCAGGTTCTGTGCCACCGCGCCGGGGTCCACCGTGACCTGCCGCGCCTGCCCGTTGCGCTCGACCGTGAGCTGCACGGGTTCGTTGCCGAGGTTGCGCAGCGTGGCGGTCGCGCGCTGCACGTCCTCGAGCTGGGCACCGTTGATCGCCGTGACCAGGTCACCGGGCTGCAGCCCTAGCTTCGAGAAGACCTGCCGGTTGCTGCCGGGGTAGGCCCGCACACCGCGCAGGTTGCCGTTCGCGAACACGGGCTGCGGACGCACCACCTCGCCGGCCCGCGCGAGCGCCGCCTGGTTGCCGATGGCGGAGCGCACCGCGTCGATCATGGCGCCCGCATCGGAACTCGCGGCGCGCACCGGATAGGGACCCGCCGCGCCGGACAGGCGGGGCAGCAGCAGCGATTCGAGCCGGCCGCCGATCTCCAGCACGACGCGGTCCGGGTACACGGCCTTCAGCAGGACGCCGCCCGCCAGCGCGGAGCCGGTGGCCATGACGCGTGCCGACTGCGCGTTCTGCCCGAGGATGGCCCAGCCCTGTTCGGGGTCCGGGCCCGCGATGGTGCCGACCAGCACGAGGTTCGAGGAAGTCGCCGGGGCGCTCGCGGGGTCGCCGGCCACCGGCGCCGCCAGGCCGAAGAGGTGCGCGTTCACGATCGCGCCCACGTCCACCGGCGGTGCGGGCGCGGCGGGGGCGGGTGCCACGCCCGTCGGCGCCCCGGGCGGGGCCAGCAGCCGCAGCACGTTGCCCGCGAACACCGCGGCGATGGCGATCACGAGCAGCGCGGAGACGATGACCGGCGCATGCTCGCCGGCCGCGCGGACGAGCGCATCCCGGTCGAGTTCGCCGAGCTTCTGCAGGAGTGCGGGCATCGCCATGTGCAATCGTCGCGCCACCGGGCCGGTCGCTGGCCCGGATCATACGTGCAGGAGTCCGGCAGGGACAAGGCCGGTGCAGCCCGGAAAATCCAGTCACGTCGCAGACTTGCCGGCGATTCGTAGAGTTTCTCGCGAGATGGGCCGCTGCGTCGCCGCACGGCGACAGCCGCGGTGAGCGGGCGGGCGGCCGGGCGCCTTGTCAGCGGGCATTGCCAGCCATATAAAAGAACCCTGAAATCCGCATCGAAGTGACACGGAGCCCATGGCCCAGCGCAAGGATCACGATCCCGCCACCGATCAGCCGGGCCAGAGCCTGGTCGTCGAGGAGGCCGAGCCCCTCGTCAAGAAGCCGCCGCTGTACCAGGTCGTGCTGCTCAACGACGATTACACCCCCATGGAATTCGTCGTGGACGTGCTGGAGCGCATCTTCGGGCTTGACCGCACGAAGGCGACGCGGATCATGCTGGAGGTGCACACGCACGGCAAAGGCGTGTGCGGTGTCTACACCTTCGAGATCGCCGAGACCAAGGTTGCGCAGGTGACGACCTATGCACGCCAGCACCAGCACCCGCTGCTGTGCACGATGGAGGAGACCTGAGTGCTGTCGAGTGAACTCGAGTTCTGCCTGAACGAGGCCTTCCAGAAGGCCCGCGAGGCGCGCCACGAGTACATGACGGTGGAGCACCTGCTGCTGTCCATCGTCGAGACGCCGCGCGTGCGCGAGATCCTCAAGGCCTGCGGCTGCGACATCCCGCGCCTGACGCGCGATCTCGAGCAGTTCGTGAAGGAGACGACGCCGAAGCTCCCGGCCGACGACGACCGCGAGGTGCAGCCGACGCTCGGCTTCCAGCGCGTGCTGCAGCGGGCCGTGTTCCACGTGCAGTCGAGCGGCCGCAAGGAGGTCACGGTCGCGAACGTGCTGGTCGCCATCTTCAGCGAGAAGCAGTCCCACGCGATCTTCCTGCTGACCTCGCAGGGCGTGACGCGGCTCGACATCGTCAACTTCGTGTCCCACGGGCTCGGCAGGACGGCGGCGGAGCCGCGCGAGGACGCGAAGGAGCGCGAGGAAGGCGAGGGCGAGCGCGAAGCGGACACCGCGGGCGGTGCCCTCGAGAAATACTGCACGAACCTGAACCGCCTCGCGGCCGAGGGTCGCATCGATCCGCTCATCGGCCGTCATCTCGAGGTCGAGCGCACCGTCGAGATCCTCTGCCGCCGGCGCAAGAACAACCCGCTGTACGTCGGCGAGGCCGGCGTCGGCAAGACCGCCATCGCCGAGGGGCTCGCACGGCTCATCGTCGAGGGCAAGGTCCCGGACGTGCTCGTGGACGCGACGATCTGGTCGCTGGACCTGGGCTCGCTGATCGCCGGCACGAAGTACCGCGGCGACTTCGAGAAGCGGCTCAAGGCCGTGATCGCGGAGCTGCGCAGGCAGCCGGGTGCAGTGCTGTTCATCGACGAGATCCACACCGTGATCGGCGCCGGCGCGGCCTCGGGCGGCGTCATGGATGCCTCGAACCTCATCAAGCCCGTGCTCGCGAGCGGCGAGCTGCGCTGCATCGGTTCGACCACCTACACCGAATACCGCGGCATCTTCGAGAAGGACCACGCGCTGGCGCGGCGCTTCCAGAAGATCGACGTCGTCGAGCCCACCGTGGGCGAGACCATCGACATCCTGCGCGGGCTGCGTTCGCGTTTCGAGGAGCACCACGGCGTCCGCTACGAGGACGACGCGCTGAAGGCCGCCGCCGAGCTCGCCTCGCGCTACATCAACGACCGGCACCTGCCCGACAAGGCCATCGACGTCGTCGACGAGGCGGGCGCCGCGCTGCGACTGAAGCCGCCCGAGAAGCGCGAGACGGTCGTGACCGTCGCGCACATCGAATCCGTGGTCGCGCGCATGGCGCGCATCCCGCCGAAGCAGGTCTCGAGCAGCGATCGCGACACCCTCAGGAACCTGGAGCGCAACCTCAGGCTCGTGATCTTCGGCCAGGACCAGGCGATCGAGGCCCTGGGCAGCGCGATCAAGATGGCGCGCGCGGGTCTCGGCACCGAGCGCAAGCCCGTGGGATCCTTCCTGTTCGCGGGTCCGACCGGCGTGGGCAAGACCGAGGTCACGCGCCAGCTCGCGCTCGCCCTCGGCGTCGAGTTCCTGCGTTTCGACATGTCCGAGTACATGGAGCGTCACACGGTCTCGCGCCTCATCGGCGCGCCGCCCGGGTACGTCGGCTTCGACCAGGGCGGACTGCTGACCGAGGCCGTGACCAAGCACCCGCACAGCGTGCTGCTGCTCGACGAGATCGAGAAGGCGCACCCGGACGTGTTCAACCTGCTGCTGCAGGTCATGGACCACGGCACGCTCACCGACAACAACGGCCGCAAGGCGGATTTCCGCCACGTCATCATCGTCATGACCACGAACGCGGGCGCCGTCGAGATGAGCCGCACGAGCATCGGCTTCGTGGCCTCGGACAACGCGCCCGACGCGATGGAGGCGATCCGCCGGATGTTCTCGCCGGAGTTCCGCAACCGCCTCGACGCCGTCATCCAGTTCAAGTCGCTCGACCCGGTGACGATCGAGCGCGTGGTCGACAAGCTGCTGCTCGAGGTCGAGACGCAGCTGGAGACGAAGGGTGTGGCGCTGACGGTCGACGATTCGGCGCGCAGCTGGCTCGCGAAGCGGGGCTACGATCCGAAGATGGGGGCGCGGCCGATGGCGCGGCTCATCCAGGAGCAGATCAAGCGGCCGCTCGCGGAGGAGCTGCTGTTCGGCCGGCTGGTCGACGGCGGCACGGTGCGCGTGACCGCCGACGAGACCGCGGAAGCGCTGACGCTCGTCACGCGCTCGCTGCGCGAGCCCGAACTCATCCCCTGAGCG
>JAXMGR010000022.1:0-67591 GCA_046352935.1 Steroidobacteraceae bacterium | reverse complement strand
CCTTGATGGCGTACACCGCACCCTCATCCGTGTGGCTGTACTCCTCGAGGCCATGCTTCAGAAGAATCGCCATCGTCGACTTGCCGCCCGACGGCGGGCCGAGCAACAGCAGGAGCCTGCGGCCGACGTCGGAACCGGCGGCAGCGGCCTTGAAGTAGTCGACCACCCGGGTCAGCGACTCGTCGACACCGAACAGTTCCCGCTCGAACAGATGGCTGGCACGGGCACTCTCGTCCTTTCCGTCGACCTCCCTGCCATACCAGCGGAGCATGTCCCAGATGTACTGGTGGCTCGTGCGTGTGCAGTTCGCGGGCTGCGCCGGCAGGATGCACGTCAGGAAGTCACCGAACGTTCCTCCCCAGCACTGAGCACGGTGCTGGCGGCTGAACGCGCTCAGTGATTCGACGAAGCGCGCCTGGCGGTCACCTTCGGTGGGCGCAGTCGCGGATTCCATACACAGGCACCTCGATGCTACCGACCCTTCAATTGAGACTAGACCCGATTCCCGAAGGTTCCTGTAGGGCCTGTCACAACAAAGAATGGAACGGCCTGCACGCACTCTCGAGCGCTGCTCGCCCCCGGCGTGATGCGATCCGCGATGCTGGGCTGCGGCATTTCGTCCACGCTCCAGCGACGGACTCTGCGCGCCCGGAACAGCGCGATGACATTCACGCTCGCGGTCGATCCGACTCGCCATCACATTTGTATCGGTGATCGGGATACCGGAGGCGCCATGATGCGCTGCGGCTACTGCATTGCAGTGGCCAGAACTGCGCAGGAGGAACGCTCCGTTCACGCTGTGTCCAGCTCGGAGCGCATCATGCATCGCGCGTCACCCCGACCCGGATCTGGACGCCGACGGTATCGTGACCGCGCAACGCCGCGACCGTTGCGCGCTGCCCCGGATCATCGGCGCGACAACAGGGGTCGCAGCCGCGGCCAGACGTTGTCGAGGAGTTTCGGCTGGGCAGCCGCATTCGGGTGCAGGCGATCATCCTGGAACGACTCGGCGCGGTTCGCGATGCCGTCGAGCAGGAACGGCACGAACGCGAGCCCTTCCCGCCGCGCCAGGTCCTGGTAGCTCGCGTAGAACTGGTCGGCGTACCGCGCGCCGTAATTCGGCGGCATGCGGACGCCGACGAGGAGCACACGCGCACCCGCGGCCCGCGACCTCTGCACCAGTGCGGCGAGGTTGATGCGCAGATCGTGGACCGGCAGGCCGCGCAGACCGTCGTTGGCCCCGACCTCGATGATCACGATCGCGGGACGGTGCAGTTTCAGTGCCCGTGGCAGCCGGGCCAGGGCACCCGCCGTCGTCTCGCCGCTGACGCTGGCATTGACGACGCGGTGACCGTAACCTTGCTGGCGCAGACGTTCCTGCAGCAGCAACACCCAGCCCTCGCCGGTCCTCAGACCATAGCCCGCGCTCAACGAGTCGCCCAGCACCAGGATCACCGGCGCGGGCGCCGCGCGCGCCGTGGCTCCCATGAGCATCATGCAGAACGCCAGCACGGAGATTGTCAGACGTCGCATGAACGAATCCGTTCTCGAAGCCCGGGCCCTGACCCGGCAGGTTAGCAGCCCCGAGGGAACGCTGACCATTCTCGCCGATGTGGACCTGTGCATCAGCCGCGGCGAAGCGGTGGCGATCGTCGGCGCCTCCGGTGCCGGAAAGTCCACGCTGCTCGCGTTGCTCGCCGGACTCGACACGCCGACGAGTGGCGGCGTGCGGCTCAATGGCATCGACCTGTTCGCACTCGACGAGGACGGACGCGCCCTCGCTC
Source organism: Steroidobacteraceae bacterium (assembly GCA_046352935.1). Lineage (GTDB taxonomy): Bacteria > Pseudomonadota > Gammaproteobacteria > Steroidobacterales > Steroidobacteraceae > CAYWMY01. The sequence continues at coordinate 65,807 of JAXMGR010000022.1, read as the reverse complement.
GCGCGAACAACGTCGGGTTCGTGTTCCAGTCGTTCTGCCTGCTGCCCGCGCTCACGGCCATCGAGAACGTCATGCTGCCGTTGGAACTGGCGGGCCGCGCAGATGCGCGGGAGGCCGCCCGTGCTGCGCTGTCCGGCGTGGGCCTCGCCGATCGTCTGCACCACTACCCGCGCCAGCTCTCCGGCGGGGAACAGCAGCGTGTCGCGATTGCGCGCGCCTTCGTCGGACGCCCGGCGATACTGTTCGCCGACGAGCCGACCGGCAATCTCGACAGCGCCACGGGCACACGGGTCGCCGACCTGCTGTTCGAGCTCAATCGCTCCTCGGGCGCGACCCTGGTGCTGGTCACGCACGACCGCGCGCTGGCCGCGCGCTGCGATCGCGTGATCCACATCGAAGGTGGCCGGCTGCAGGGCACCGCATGACGGCATTGCGCTTCGCGTGGTTCGCGCTCCGGCGCGAGGGCCGGTCCGGGGAACTGGCCGTGCTCGCCTATGCGATCGTCGTCGCAGTGTCTGCGTTGACCACGGTCGGGTTCTTCACGGATCGCATCGACCGAGCCATCCACGATCAGGCCACGGAGATCCTCGCGGCGGATCTTCGCATCAGCTCACCGGGAGCGCTCGCGGAAGTCTATGCCGCGGAGGCGCGCAGGCGCGGTCTCGCGACAGCGAGCACCGTTGCCTTCCCGAGTGTCGCCTTCCACGACGAGGCGTCGAGTCTGGTCTCGCTGTACGCCGTGAGCGGGGAATACCCGCTGCGCGGCCGGATCCGGATCGCGGCGGCGCCCTTCGGCCCTGCGTTTCCGACGAGCGATCTGCCCGCGCGCGGCGAGGTCTGGGCGGAATCCCGGCTCATGGCGGCGCTCGGCGCACGGATCGGTGACGAGGTTGCACTTGGCGCCGCGAGGTTCCGGATCACCCGCGTGCTCGACCGTCGACCGGACCAGGGCTCGACATTCGTCGACCTGGCCGCGGGCCTGCTGATCCGCATCGAAGACCTGCCCTCGACGCAGCTGCTGCAGGAGGGCAGTCGCTCGACCCACGCGCTGCTGCTCGCGGGCCGACGACCGGATCTCGACGCTTACCAGCGCTGGGCGACGCCGCGGCTCGCCGCCGGTCGCGGCGGGCACTTCGTGACCGTCGACCGGCAGAGCCCGCAGATCGATCAGGCGGTGCAGCGCGCGGAACGCTTCCTCCGGCTGTCGGCGCTCATCGCGATACTGCTCGCCGCGATCGCGACGGCGATGACCGCACGCCGCTACGTTCGACGCCACCTCGACAACGTGGCGGTGATGAAGTGCATGGGAGCGACCCAGTCCTTCGTGCTCCGGACCCACCTGCTGCAGCTCGTCATGGTCGGCGCCGGTGCCGCAGTGACGGGATGTGCCACCGGCTACGTGGCGCAGTACGCGCTCGAGTGGATCTCGCGGGATCTGCTGCGGGTGACGCTCCCGCCGGCCGGCGCAGCGCCGGGGCTGCTGGGGATCGCCACTGCCGTGCTCGTACTGGCGGGTTTCGCACTGCCGCCGCTGCTGGCATTGCGCCGGGTACCACCCGCACGTGTGCTTCGCCGGGACCTGGCACCCCTGCCGCCCGGGCATCTGCTCGTCTACGGCATCGCGTTCGGCTCGATGTTCGCGCTGGCGGCCGCGCTCCTGCGCGACGTCCGCATGATCCTGTGGATCATCGGCGGGCTGGTTGCGACATCCGGCGCGCTCGCGGGCTCCGGCTGGCTGCTCGTGTGTGCGACGGGGCGGCTGCGCAGCCGGTTGGGCGTGTCATGGCGCCACGGCCTCGCGAACATCTCGCGACGCAGGACCGAGAGCATCGTGCAGATCGTCGCGTTCGGGATCGGGCTCATGGTGCTGCTGCTGCTCGGAATCGTGCGCAACGACCTGGTCACGACGTGGCGCAGGAGCCTGTCAGCCGATGCACCGAACATCTTCCTGATCAACATCCGCGACGAGGACCGGCCCGGCATCTCCCGGTTCGTCAGATCGCTCGGCGCTCCCGAGCCGGAATTCTTCCCGATGATCCGTGCGCGTCTCACGCACATCAACGGCCGGTCCGTCGGTTCGCGCGCGGTCCGCACGGGACGGGGTCGGATGTTCGCGGAGCGCGAGCAGAACCTCAGCTGGGCCTCGCGGCTGCAGCCGGGCAACCGGATCATTGCGGGTCGCTGGTGGAACGGGAGTGACCAGCACGAAAAGCTGGTCTCCGTATCGATCGAGTATCAGAAGGAACTCGGTCTCACGCTCGGCGATCGCATGACCTTCGACGTCGCCGGAGAGACGGTCACAGCCCGCATCACGAGTTTCCGCGAAGTCCAGTGGGACAGCTTCCGTCCCAACTTCTTCCTGGTGTTCAACCCGGGAACGCTCGACGACCTCGCTGGAACCTGGCTCACCAGCCTGCGGCTCTCCGCAACCGGGAAGCGGCAGCTCTCGGGCCTGGTCCGCAGCTACCCGGGCGTCTCGATCTTCGACGTGGACGCGCTGCTGGCGCAGGTCCGCGACGCCATGGACAGGGCCGCGGTCGCGGTGCAGGCCGTGTTCCTGTTCACGCTGGCCGCCGGCACCGCGATCCTGCTCGCTGCCGTGCAGTCGACGCGCGACGAGCGCCGCTACGAGTCCGCCCTGCTGCGGACGCTGGGAGCACGCCGCTCGGTCGTGCTGAAGGGTGTGGCTGCGGAATTCCTCGCACTGGGTCTCCTGGCAGGCATTCTCGCAGCATCCGGTGCGACGCTGACGGGCTGGATCCTGGCGACCCGCGTATTCGACCTCCACTACGCAGCCGATCCTCTGGTCTGGGCGTGGGGCATCGCAGCCGGCATCCTGCTCGTCGGCGGAGCGGGGACGCTGGCGGCGCATCGCGTGGTCCGCAGCTCTCCGCTCGCCGTGCTCCGTGCGGAGTGACCGGAGCGCGAGAAGCATCTCCCGTCATCGGCCTTCGCCGTGATCGCACCACAGTCAGGGACGGTCGCTCAACCGTGATAGGCGGGCGAGATCTCGTGCACCGCCGCGATCATCGCGGCGGCGTGCTCGGGATCGACGTCTGGATGGATCCCATGACCGAGGTTGAAGACGTGGCCGTTGCCACGTCCGAAGCTCTGCAGCACGCGGGACACTTCCTCACGGATCCGCGCGGGCGGTGCGTACAGCACGCAGGGGTCGAGATTGCCCTGCAGCGCCGTGCGGTCGCCGACGGCGACGCGCGCCGCGGCCAGATCCGTCGTCCAGTCGACACCCAGCGCATCGGCGCCCGTATCCGCCATCTGGGGCAGCCAGGCACCACCGTTCTTGGTGAAGAGAATGACGGGAATCCGGCGGCCGTCCCGCTCGCGCACGAGGCCATCCACGATCGTCTTCATGTAGCGCAGCGAGAACTCGCGATAGCAGGCCGGCGCGAGCACACCTCCCCAGGTGTCGAAGATCATCAGCGCCTGTGCCCCTGCCTCGGTCTGCGCATTCAGGTAGTCCGTAGTGGCGGCTGCGAGTCTCGACAGCAGCGCGTGCAGTGTGGCGGGCTCGCCGTACATCAGGCGCTTGATGACCGAGAAATCCTTGGTGGAACGCCCTTCGACCATGTAGCAGCCGACGGTCCACGGCGAGCCGGCGAAACCAATGAGCGGTACGCGGCCCCGGAGCTCCCGTCGGATCAGGCGCACCGCGTCGACCACGAACCGCAGCTCGCCGCAGGGATCGAGCGTGGGCAGGTTCTCGACATCCCGCATCGTCCTCACGGGCCGCGCGATCTTCGGTCCCTCTCCCGCCTCGAACTCCAGTCCGAGGCGCATGGCATACGGAAGCGTCAGGATGTCCGAGAACAGGATGGCGGCATCGAGTGGGTAGCGGTCCAGCGGCTGGAGCGTGACCTCGCAGGCGAGATCCGGTGAAGTGCAGAGCGCAAGGAAGCTGCCTGCCTGCGCACGGGTCCGGCGATACTCGGGCAGATAGCGGCCGGCCTGCCGCATCATCCAGACTGGTGTTCTCGGCGTCGACTGACGCAACAGGGCACGCAGCAGCAGATCGTTCTTCAGATTCGTCATCCCGTCCCCTCGCCTCCCGGACGAGCGCTCGCGCATCGAGCCTCGATTGCGGGCGCCTCAGCCGCCGAAGAGCCTGTTGTACTCGACAAAGGCATAGCGATCGGTCATGCCGGCCACATAGTCGGCGACCGCACGCGCCCTGCCCGCGGCCCCGCTCATCTCCTCGTTGCGCTCCGCGGTGAGCCGGTGTTCGTCGGGCAGCAGCCGGATGTCGTCGAAGTACGCATCGAACAGCGCCTTCACGATGCGCAAGGCGCGCAGACGCGTGGCCCGCACCAGATGATGATTGTAGAGATGCTCGCGCAGGAATGCCTTGAGTTCCTGATGCTCGCCTGCAACCCGGTCCGAGAAGACGACCAGCGGCCGGTCATGGCGGCGCACCTCGGCGATGCTCGCGGGCCTCGCCACCGCCAGTCCGGTGGCGGTCGTCTCGATCAGGTCAGTGACCACTTCGTTGATCATCCGGCGCACGATCTCGTGCACGAGACGCCGGCCTCGTACATCGGGGTACCCTGCGCGAACCGCGTCGTGGTGCCTCTGGAACAACCGAACCTCGCAGAGGGATTCGACGGATACGATTCCGGCCCTTGTGCCATCGTCGACGTCATGGTTGTTGTAGGCGATCGCATCCGCAAGATTCGCGAGCTGTGCCTCCAGGCCCGGCTGCTCACGCTCCAGGAAACGGCGACCGACATCCCCCAGCAGTCGCGCGTTGGCAACCGAGCAGTGCTTGAGGATCCCCTCGCGCGACTCGAAGGTGAGGTTCAGGCCCGGGAAGTCGGCGTAGCGCTCTTCAAGTTCGTCAACGACCCTCAACGACTGCAGGTTGTGCTCGAAGCCGCCGTACGGCTGCATGCACTGGTTCAGCGCATCCTGTCCGGCATGACCGAATGGTGTATGGCCGAGGTCGTGTGCAAGGCAGATTGCCTCTGTCAGCGGCTCGGAGAGGCGCAGTGCGCGTGCGACGGCACGCGCGATCTGCGCAACCTCCAGCGAATGCGTCAACCTGGTCCGGAAGAGATCGCCTTCGTGATTGACGAACACCTGCGTCTTGTAGACCAGACGGCGGAACGCGGTCGAGTGGACGATCCGGTCACGGTCACGCTGGAATTCACCGCGGTACTGGGGCTTGCCGACCTCTGCGTGCCGACGCCCGCGCGACGTCGCCTCCAGCGCCGCGTACGGGGCAAGACCCTCGTCGTGTGGGCGCGGCTCGGCGATCACGCGGGGTCCGGCCCGGTGCGTTCGCGGAGCAGGGAGTCGAGCATCGCGTCGGAGTAGTCGCCCGTGACGACAGCGTGGCCCAGGCGTTCCAGCAGCACGAGACGAATGCGGCCCGACTTCACCTTCTTGTCCATGGCCATGAGCTCCCGCATGCGGGTTGCGCCGACGCGTGGAGGCTCGACTGGCAGGCCGGCACGCACCAGCAGGCAACGCACACGATCGACGTCGGCGGATCCGATCATCCCGAGCCGATGAGACAGCTCCGCGGCCAGCAGCATGCCAGCCGAGATGGCCTCACCGTGGAGCCACGTTCCATACGAACTCGCCGTCTCGATCGCGTGGCCGAAGGTGTGGCCGAAGTTCAACAGCGCTCGCGGCCCTTGCTCGCGTTCGTCGGCGGCGACGACCGCGGCCTTGTGCTCGCACGAGCGGCGGATTGCACGCGCGAGCGCGGCGGGCTCCCGCGCCAGCAGGTCATCGAGGTGCAATTCGAGCCACGACAGGAACTCCACGTCGAACGTCAGTCCGTACTTGATGACCTCCGCGAGACCGGCGCGCAATTCCCGGTCCGGCAGCGTCGACAGGGTGGCCGTATCCGCAATGACGGCGATGGGCTGGTGGAACGCACCGATCAGGTTCTTGCCGCCGGGATGATCGACGGCCGTTTTACCACCGACCGACGAATCGACCTGCGCGAGCAGGGTCGTCGGAACCTGGACGAAGTCCACACCGCGCTGATAGCAGGCGGCCGCGAATCCGGCGATGTCGCCCACCACTCCGCCACCCAGAGCAACGATGGCGCAATCGCGGTTCATCCGGCTGGCGACCAGTGCGTCGAATACCGTACCGAGTGTCACGAAGGTCTTGTGCACCTCGCCGTCGGGCAGCGCAATGGACGCAATGCGTCTTCCGGCCAGGGCACGCGTGAGCTGCGGCAGCCACAGGGGCGCGACCGTCGTGTTCGTGACGACGAAGAGGTCCTGGTGCGGTACGTGAGCAAGCCAGGTCCCGGGCCGCGTGAGAAGCCGGTCCCCGATCAATATCGGGTAGCTGCGCGTTCCGAGCCCGACGCTCATCGTATCCATCACGACTCCGGATCAGCCTGTGGTTCGACGCGGGTCGCGATCTCCGCGGCGACATCCTTTACGCGACGGCCGTCGGTCGAAACGACGAGGTGGGCCACCTCACGGTAGAGAGGCTCGCGGATGATCATGAGATCCTCGAGCCTGCGGCGCGGATCGGCGGTCAGCAGCAGGGGCCGCTGACGCCCGTGGGCTGTCCTTTTGACCTGCTGGTCCACCGATGTCTGAAGGTATACCACGGTACCTCTTTCCTTCAGCAGCCGCCGGTTCTCCTCGGCGAGTACCGCACCGCCACCGGTCGCCAGCACTATGCCACCGATCATCGTCAGATCGGCGATCACCTCGCGCTCACGCGCCCGGAATCCCGGTTCACCCTCCCGCTCGAAGATGTAGGGAATGTCCACGCCGGTGCGGCGCTCGATCTCGGCATCACTGTCCACGAAGCGCAAGCCGGTGAGGCGGGCGAGCTGTCTGCCGACTGCCGTCTTGCCGGATCCCATCGGACCGACGAGGAAGACTCTCTTGCCCACGGCGTGACTCACCGGAAAAAGAAGCGGCCGCCCCTCGGCGGCCGCATATTCTGCTCCTCGTCACTCCCGGACGGGAGCGAAACCGGGACTCAAAGGCTGCTGCCCTCGCGGAGGATCTTCGGTGTGATGAAGATCAGCAGCTCGTCCCGGTTGTTGACCTTGCTGCGCGACTTGAAGAGGTTTCCGAGACCTGGAACGCTACCGAGCAGCGGAACCTTCTTCTCGGAGTCACGAGTCTCGGTTTCCATGATGCCGCCGAGAACAACTGTCTGTCCGTCGTTCACGAGCACCTGTGTCTGGATCTCGCGCGTGTCGATCGATGGCACGAATCCGCCGGTTGCACTCGCCACCAGCTGACCGACGCTGTCCTTGCTCACGACGAGGTCCAGGATGACCTTGTTGTCCGGCGTGATCTGCGGCGTGACCTTGAGCGACAGCACCGCCTTCTTGAACTGCGTGGTCGTCGCACCGCTGGATGCAGATTCCTGGTAAGGAATCTCGACGCCCTGCTCGATGATCGCCTCGCGCTGGTTCGCAGTGATGATGCGGGGCGCAGACACGATCTCGCCGCGGCCTTCGGCCTGCGCAGCCGACAGTTCGAGGTCGATGAGCCAGCCGTCATAGTCCAGCAGCGACATGGCGATACGGCCGGAAGGATTCGCGATCGGCAGGTTGACGTTGTATCGGTTCAGCAGACCGGTCGGGCCCGTTGGAATCTGGACCGGGAACGGCTGGCCCGTGCTCGCCAGATTGTCGAGGGCGGACCCGACCATTGTATCGGTCGCGTTGTTGCTGCCGCTGATCGCGACCAGGCTGTTGTCACCGGCATCGGCACGCGTGACTCCCCACCGTACGCCGATGTCCCGCGAGAAGTCGTCGTTGACGATGACGATGCGCGACTCGATCAGGACCTGGCGGACAGGGATGTCGAGAGTGGCGATCAGCTTGCGGATATCCGTCAGCCGGTCAGCGGTATCCTGGATCAGCAGCGTATTCGTGCGTTCGTCGACCGTGACGTTACCGCGATCCGAGAGCAGGGACCCGCTGCCGCCCGCCTTCAGCAGCTTGGCCAGGTCCGCGCCCTTGGCGTAATTGACCTGGAGATACTCCGTGCGGAGTGGCGCGAGCTCCTGGATATCCTTGCGGGCGGCCAGCTCGGCCTTCTCACGTGCCGCGATCTCGGCTGCCGGACCGACGAGGATGACATTGCCATCCTTGCGCATGTCCAGACCCTTGGTCTTCAACACGATGTCGAGGGCCTGATCCCAGGGAACATTCTGCAGGCGCAGCGTCAGACTGCCCCGGACCGTGTCGCTCACGACGATGTTCTGTCCACTGGTATCCGCCAGCAGCTGCAGCACGGCGCGGACATCGATGTCCTGGAAGTTCAGGGTCAGACGCTCGCCGGAGTACTCCTTTTTTTCTTCCGCCAGCTGCAGCTTGGACTTTTCCTTGACCTCGATGACGTACTGATTCTCCGACTGGTACGCCATCTGCTCGAACGCACCCGAGGCCGTGACCACGAGCCGGGCCGTGGATCCGACGCGCGTGGCATCGATGCGCGACACGGGCGTCGCGAAATCGACGACGTCGTAGCGGCGCATCGCGTTCTCGTCCAGCTGCGCGCCAGTGAAGTCCACGATGATCTGGTTGCCTTCCTGGCGCAGGTTCGCAGGCGTCTTCGGATCCGAGAGCTGCACGATCACGCGACCCGCGCCGTCCGGCGCACGCCGGAAATCGATCCCCGACACGCGCCGCGAACCGGCAACCTCGGCAGCGGCGGGAGTGGCACTGCGCGCCTGCATGCCCAGCGACACGATGACGCTGTCGCCCTCGACGCGCGCCGTGTACGGAACCAGCGCATCCAGGTTGAAGACAATGCGGGTCCGCCCGCCCGCTTCTGCGGCCACTATGTTGTCGACGCCACCACTGCCGACATCGACGCGGCGCGAAGCCAGCGCAAGAGCGACGTCGGGCAGATCGACCGCGAGCCGCGCCGGCCGGTCGACGGTGAAGGTCTGCGGCTGCGGCGCCGGACCCGTCGTCTTGAGGCGCACCTCGAGGCCCTGCCCGTCCTTCGGCGAAACCTCGATCGCCGTCAGCTGCGCACCTCCGGCCTGGGTCGGAGCAACCAGCACGACGGAAGCAACGACGCCCGCGAGGCCGCATGCGACGGCTCTTGCACAACTGGCGACCATCTGTGTTGCCCGGTCATTGAAAAGCATCAGTCGTACTCCCAGGAGTCAGTCGGCGAGTGCAACGGCAGCCGGCCGCTCGATGTAACCGCCAAGGCCGTCAGGAACGATCTCGATCAGGGAAATGCGCGAGTCGGTGACCGAGATGACACGGCCGTCGTTCTGGCCGAGATAGTTGCCCGGCAGCACGCGGTGAATGAGACCGTCCCGCGTCTGAACCAGACCGTAGGTCGCGGTGCGCATGCGCAACGTACCGACCATCTTCAGTGTATCCAGCGAAAACTGCTCGAGAAACTCGCGGGGACGCTTGTCATTCGGTCGCGGCCCCGCCGGACCGTCGCTGGATTCCAGGCTCACGAGGAAGGGTGACCGCAGATCACCCGCGGCATAGACGAACGTCTCGTATGGCTTGACGTCCGGCAACGGCTTGATGCGCCGGCCCGGCTTTTCCTTCGCGGCCTTGATCTCGGCCCGCAACTCGCCGAGCCCGTCCGAACAGCCGGACAGTGCAACTGCGCTCGCCAGCGCACAGGCCAATACCGCCCAGTTTCTCCCTGACTTGAACATGCCGGTACCGCCCTATCGTCGCTTTCTGCCCTTGCGGGACTTGGCCTTGGTGTCAGCCTCGCGCTGCTCCTGGAGTTCCGATTCCTCCAGATAGCGATAAGTCTTTGCGGTGACGTCGAGCTGCAGACCTTCGGCCGCCGCGGTGCCGCGGCCAGGCGGTCGCGTGATCTGGATGTCGTGCAGCGTCACGATACGCGGCAGCGCGGCAATGCCGCTGACGAACTCACCGAACTCGTGGTAACCACCTGTCAGTCGTATCTTGATCGGCAGCTCGGCGTAGAAGTCCTTGCGGGACTCGGAACCCGGCTGGAACAGCCGTTCACGCAATCCAGCACCCAGACCGGTCTGCGAGATGTCCACGAGCAGATTCGGTACCTCGGTACGTCCGGGCAGCTGACGCAGCATGGCACCGAAGGACCGTTCGATCTCGGCAAGCTGCTGCTTGTAGGCCTCCAGGTTGGCGGCCTTGGCCTGCTTCTCCTCGAACTCGGACCAGAGTGTCTTCTGCTCGGCCTTCGCCTTGTCCAGCGCCGGCACGTTACCCGTCCAGACGAAGAGGTAGACCAGCGCGCAGGCGGCAACGACGAACACCAGGCCTATCGCGGCGATCCGGAAAGCCAGCGGCCACCGGCCCACGTCACGCGGATCCAGCCGGCGAAGTTGTTCCAACCAGTTCATCGGCTGGCCTCCCCCGTCGATCGAGACGCCGACTTGGACGTGGCAGCGTCTGCCGGGGCGTCCCCGGACTCGCGGGTACGAAGCTGTGCGAGAAGCGTGAACTCCGCCCCCGGAGCGTTGTCCCGACGAGTCTGAATGATCTTGAGCTCCGGCGTCGACAGCGTGTCCGAGGCGTCTATGTTCCTCATCAGCGAGGACACGCGCGTGCTCGACTGGGCCACGCCCGTGATTTCCAGCTTGCGTCCCGCCTGCTTCACCGAATTCAGGTAGACGCCTTCCGGCAGGCACCGCGCGATCTGATCGAACAGGTGGACCACCTCGGGGCGGCTGCGCTGCAGTCGCTCGATGATCTCCATGCGCGCGAGCATCTGCCGCTTCTGTTCCTCGAGCGTCTGGATCTCTTCGATCTGCCGGTCGAGCGCCTTGATCTCGGTACCCAGCAGATCGTTCTTGCGCTGCTGGGCGCTGATCATCGAATCCACGGTGAAACGCCCCAGCAGCGCGATGATCAGCGCGAGGGCGAGCGCCGCGACAGCGCCGATCGCGAACTCCCGTTGCCTGCGCTTGCGTAGCTCCTGACGCCAGGGCAGCAGGTTAATACTTGGCATGTTCGTCAAAGCTCCGAAGTGCCAGGCCACAGGCGGTCAACAGCGCAGTCGCATCCCGGTGGACTCCGAGGGCACGGGCACGCGAGGAGATCTTCATCTGTCCGAGCGGATCACCCCGCTCGGCCGGTATGCCCACGCGGCTCGCGATCATCTCGGCGACACCCGGGATGTTCGCGCAGCCCCCGCACACGAGGATCTTCTCGGGCTGTTCCCGGCCACTGCCGAGAGCGAGGTAGAACTGGAGCGAGCGACTGACCTGCTGTGTCATGTCGTCGATGAACGGATCCAGCACTTCGGGCTGGTAGTTGGAGGGCAAACCGCCCTCCTTCTTCGCACGGCCGGCCTCTTCCATGGACAGCCCGTAAGTCCGCATGATTTCCTCGGTCAGTTGCTGCCCGCCGAAATTGAAGTCGCGGGTATAGGCAACCTTGAGGTCCCTGAGAACGCTGAAAGTCGTCGTGCTCGCGCCGAAATCGACCACGGCGATGTGACGATTGATCCCGCCTTCCGGCATCTGGTGGGTCATCAGACGGCAGGCGTTCTCGAGCGCAAACGCCTCGACGTCGACGACCCGGGCCTCGAGGCCGGCCGCGACGACCGCTGCCAGGCGCTGCTCGACGTTCTCGGAGCGCGTTGCAACCAGCAGGACATCGAGCATGTCCGGGTCCTTCTCTGAGGCACCGATCACCTCGAAGTCGTAGCTGACCTCCTCCATCGGAAACGGGATGTACTGGTCCGCCTGCATCTCGACCTGCTGCTCGAGGTCGGAGTCGCTCAGGGAACGCGGCATCTGAATGACCTTGGTGATCGCGGCATCACCGCTGATCGCCACCGCGCAATCCTTGCCTCGAACACCGGCGCGACGGGTCGCACGACGGATGGCGTCGCCAACCATGTTTGCATCGACGATGGCTTTCTCGTTCACGGACCCGTGGGGAGTGGGCTCCGCCGCGTACGACTCGACGCGGTACTGATCACCGCTCTTGCTGAGCTCGATGAGCTTGATCGACGACGTCGTGATGTCAAGGCCGATGAGCAACCGATTGCGTGATCCCAGCGAGATCTTCGGCAGGTTCAACACAGAATAATTTCCTTCTCAGAACAGGAACTTGCGTCGCCTACACGCTGATCCGGATCAACTTTTGCCAGCAAACTATATAGGAAGCAGGTGTTAAATTGAATCTGCCTTCCGATGGTCCTTGCAGAGATTCAGGAACCAGCCGGTGGGCCTTCTGGCGGCACACCCCTGTCTCGCGCAGCGCACCGAACCCGCGTACCCCCGTCTCCCCGACGCCTCACCATCAGATTCGTCGCCACGCATGCTGCATCGGGCAGCCATGCAGCACTGCCGACGCCGTCACGGACTGGAACGTTGTCGCACGCTCCGCCCGTAGCAGCCGGTCGGCTGGCGACACCCCGGTGAATGCGCTCGCCGCCGGTCGCAGCTACTATGCGCAATCGCTGGGAGGCCCGGCAACCTTAGAATCCCCTGGACCAGTGAATCGACGAACCCGCCAGCGCCTCTTCTGGGCCTGCAACATCGCTGTCGCTGCCGTTGGCGCGTTCTGTCTGGCGGCGCTCTCCGTCTACTATTTCCTGAAGCCGACCCTGCCCGAGGTCGATTCCCTGAAGAACCTGCAGCTGCAGGTGCCACTGCGTGTATACAGCCGCGACGGCCACTTGCTCGGCCAGATCGGGGAACAGCGACGGGTACCGGTCCGGTTCGACGAGATCCCTCCCGTTGTCGTCCACGCAGTGCTGGCCGCCGAGGATGACCGCTTCTTCGATCACCCGGGCATCGACTGGCAAGGCATGCTCCGGGCACTGATGGTGTACGCGACCACGCTGGACGCGAGCCAGGGTGGAAGCACCCTGACCCAGCAGCTCGTCAGGACGACGCTGATCACACGTGAACGCAAGTTACGAAGAAAACTGAGGGAAATCTTCCTGTCGCTGCAGCTGGAAACGCAGCTCAGCAAGGAAGAGATCCTGACGTTGTTCATCAATACCCAGTTCCTGGGACAGCGTGCTTACGGTTTCGCGGCGGCGGCCGAGACCTACTTCGGGAAGCGCATCGGCGACCTGACCGTACCGGAGGCCGCTCTGCTCGCAGGAATTCTTCAAGCACCGTCCCGTTTCAACCCGGTTTCCAGCCCGAGCGCTGCCGCGCAGCGTCGCGCATACGTCCTGCGGCGTATGCTGGAGCTGGAGTACATCGACGACGCGACCTACCAGCGCGCGCTGCGCGAGCCGGTCTCCAGCGAGCTGTTCGGCCCGCACGTCGAGGTCGACGCACCGTACGTCGCCGAACTGGTTCGCCTGGCGCTGGCGAAGGACTATGGCCAGAAGCTCTACTCCGACGGCATCCGCGTAGTCACCACGGTCGAGTCTCAGATGCAACGGGCCGCCGACGTTGCTTTGCGCAGCGCGGTCCTGGAGTACGACCGACGGCACGGCTATCGCGGCCCGGTGACGAGGGCACCGGCGCTCGCAGACGCCGAAGCCGCCACCGTTGAGGAGGCGCTGTCCCGGTTCCCCGTGGTCGGCGGTCTGCTGCCAGGGGTCGTGATACGCGTTGACGCGCAGTCCGCGAGGGTGGTCACGCGCAGCCATGGCAGTTTCTCGGTCGCCTGGGACGCGATGAAGTGGGCCCGTCGATCCGATGCGACGGGAACAACCGGCCCGTCGCCGAAGAAGCCCGCCGACGTCGTCTCACGCGGCGACGTCGTCCGCATACTGCCCACCGGTCCCGGCACCGCGCTGCTGGCCCAGCTACCGGCGGCTCAGGGCGCAATCGTGGCGCTCGACCCGAATGACGGTGCGATCCTCGCTCTGTCCGGGGGCTTTGATTATTACGCAGCCAGTTTCAACCGCGTCACCCAGGCTCGGCGTCAGCCGGGATCCGCGTTCAAACCATTCATCTACTCCGCAGCGCTCGAACGTGGCTTCACCCCCGCGTCGATCATTCTCGACGCTCCGGTCGTCTTTGACTCCGGCGAGGCCGGGGACTGGCGACCGGAAAACAACGAGGGGCGCTTTTATGGCCCGACACGCCTCAGAGAGGCGCTCGTCCGGTCACGCAACCTCGTATCCATCCGCGTGATGCGCAGTCTGGGCGTGGCTTACACGCTCGACTACGTCCAGCGATTCGGCTTCCCGCCGAAACACCTTCCGCGCGACCTGACCGCAGCACTCGGCACTGCGCAGCTCTCGCCGCTGGAGGTCGCAACCGGTTACGCCGTATTCGCAAATGGCGGCTATCGGGTCGAGCCGTATCTGATCGATCGTGTCGAAAACGCCCGGGGCGAAGTCGTCATGCGTGCCGAGGCGAAGCTCGTCTGCCGGGAATGCACTGGCGCGCAGACCGCGGCGGGCCGCGCCGGCGAACTGAGCGGTACCGCCCAGTCTCCCTCGCTGATCGCGGCGGGAGCGGGAGACAAGTCCGTACTGGGAATGGAGGAAGTCGCCGGAAGCATGCCCTTGGTCGACCCGGGTCATCGGGCGCCGGCGGTGATCTCGCCCGCCAACGCCTTCATCATGACCGACATGATGCGTGACGTGATCCGCCGCGGCACGGCACGTCGGGCTCTGGCTCTCAAGCGCGACGATCTCGCTGGCAAGACGGGGACCACCAACGATCGTCGCGACGCCTGGTTCTCGGGCTTCAATACCGACATCGTCGCGACGGTCTGGGTCGGCTTCGACCAGGAGCGGTCGCTCGGTGACAACGAGGAGGGCAGCCGTACGGCCCTGCCCATGTGGATCCAGTTCATGAGGGAAGCGCTGTCAGGACATGCCGAGCACCGACTCCCCATGCCGGAAGGCGTGGTGACCGCGAGGATCCAGCCGGGCTCGGGCCGACTGGCGGCAGCAGACGATCCCGACGCCGTATTCGAGTATTTTCTGAGCGACCGGTTGCCGGGTGGTGCCGGCGGGACGAGCGCAGAAGGCGATGACACCGGCCAGCGCGATGACGAATCCCTGTTCTGAAGCGTTCCAGGGCGACCCGTCCGATCCGGACCGATCGACACCGAACCGGCAGAAGTCCCGGTGAAGCGCTCTCCGCGAGGCGACCTGCTGCGCCGGGCGGTCGCCGAGGAAGCCGCCCGTCTGATGATCGAGCACGGACTCACCGACTTCGGACTTGCGAAGCGGAAGGCTGCAGAACATTTCGGTGTCACGGAACAATCCGTGCTTCCCCGCAACACCGAGATCGAGTCCGCGCTGGCCGAAAGGCAGAGGCTGTTCGGACGCGACCGACACGCCCTGCATCTCACCGATCTTCGCCGGGCAGCACTCGTGGCGATGAAGCTGTTCGCTCGCTTCGAGCCCCGGCTGGCCGGCCCGGCACTGTCCGGAACCGCCACCCCGCATTCCGAGGTCGAACTGCACCTGTTTTCCGACGATGTCGAAGCCGTTGTACTGACGCTCATGGACGCCGGGCTCACCCACAGAGTCGGCGAACGCCGACTCCGGTCCCGACCGCAACGCGAAGAGACAGAACCCTATCCCGTGATCCGTCTGACGCTCGCCGGTCACGACATGGAAGCGACGGTGTTCCCCGAAATCGGGCTCAGACAAGCCCCCATCAGCCCCGTCGACGGCCGCCCCATGCGGCGTGCGACCGCGTCGGAGGTCGAGGCGCTCGTGGGACAGCCGCCTGATCAGCTGCGGCTGGACAACGGAACGTAGTCCCGCTTCACCGGCCCGCGGTAGAGCTGACGCGGGCGACTGATCTTCATCGCCGGATCGGCGATCATCTCCTGCCAGTGGGACACCCATCCTGCGGTCCGCGCAATCGCGAACATCACCGTGAACATGGACCTCGGGATGCCGAGGGCGCTGTAGATGATCCCCGAATAGAAATCGACGTTCGGGTAGAGCTTGCGTGCGACGAAGTACTCGTCGCGCAGCGCAATCTCCTCGAGGCGGAGTGCCAGCTCGAACAGCGGATTATCGGCCCGCCCGAGCTTGCCGAGCACGCGGTGACACATCGCCCGGATGATCTTCGCCCGCGGGTCGAAGTTCTTGTAGACGCGATGGCCGAAGCCCATGAGCCTGACGTGAGAATTCTTGTCCTTCACCTTGTCGAGGAACGACGGGATGTTGGCCACGGACCCGATCTGCTCGAGCATCTCGAGCACTTCCTCGTTCGCACCGCCGTGCGCGGGCCCCCAGAGCGCAGAAACACCGGCGGAAATCGCCGCATAGGGATTGCACCCGGTGCTGCCGGCGAGCCGGACCGTCGAAGTACTGGCGTTCTGTTCATGATCGGCATGCAGTATGAACAGCAGGTCCAGCGCCTGCGCGGCGAGCGGATCGGCCTCGTACTTCTCGCAGGGCACACCGAAGAACATCTGCAGGGTGTTGGCGCAGTAGCCGAGATCGTTCCGCGGATAGGCAAAGGGCTGGCCGACGGAATGCTTGAAAGCCGCAGCGGCGATCGTCGGGATCTTGGCGATGATGCGATGCGCGAAGATCTCGCGGTGGCGCGCATCGTATATGTTCGTCGTGTCGTGATAGAACGCCGCCATCGATGCGACGACCGCGGAAACCATGGCCATCGGATGGGCGTCGTAGTGGAAGCCGTCGAAGAACTTCAGCAGCGTCTCGTTCAGCATCGTGTGCCGCGTGATGGACTGCGTGAACTCCTGGAGCTGCGCTGCGGTCGGCAGTTCGCCGTTCAACAGGAGATAGGCGACCTCCAGAAACGAACTCTTCTCGGCCAGCTGCTCGATCGGGTATCCGCGATACAGCAGAACGCCCTGGTCACCGTCGATGTAAGTGATCCGGCTCTCGGTCGACGCCGTCGCCATGAATCCGGGATCGAACGTCCAGACCCCATGGTCCTTGTTGATCGAGGATATGTTCAGTACGTCCGGACCGATCGTGCCCTTGATGGCGTCGAATTCGGTGGCCTTGCCCGTAGCAAGATTCGTGAGCTGGAACTTGGTCGTTGTCATCGTTTGGTCTCGATCGAGGTTTTGGCGCCGGCTATTCAGCGCTTTGCAGACTGTCACGGCGCAATGCTGGAATCAAGCCGGGACCTCACGCGGTCGGTCCGCACGATCGGGTAGGGCGGTAAGATGCCTTCATGGATGGCTCACCCATCGGCTTGTACATCCACATTCCGTGGTGTGTGCGGAAATGCCCGTACTGCGACTTCAATTCCCATCCGGCCCCGATGGAGCTGCCGGCGGTCCGCTACGCCGCCGCCCTCGTGCGGGACCTCGACGAGGAACTTGCGCGGGCAGCTGATCGCACCGTCGCATCGGTGTTCTTCGGCGGCGGAACGCCGAGCCTGTTCCCGCCGGAGGTCATCGCCTCGATCCTCGATGCCGCGAGGAGTCGCCTGAGGGTCGCGGCCGACGCCGAGGTCACCCTGGAGGCGAACCCGGGAACCGTCGAGTGCGGCCGTTTCGCGGAATACCTGGCGGCCGGCGTCAATCGGGTGTCGCTCGGCGCGCAGAGCTTCAGCGCGGAGTCATTGCGTTCTCTCGGCCGGATCCATTCGCCCCGAGACACGGTGCGCGCGGTCGAGGAACTGGTCGCCGCCGGCATCGAAAACTTCAACCTGGACGTGATGTATGCGCTTCCCCGCCAGACGATCGCCGAGGCGATCCTGGACGTCAGCAGGGCCATCGAGCTGCGGCCCGCGCACCTGTCCCTGTATCAGCTGACGCTCGAGCCGGGAACCGCCTTCTTCTCGCGCCCGCCAGCACTGCCGGCCGAGGACGATGCCTACGAGATGCAGGACGCCTGCGGCGGGCTCCTGGCCGCGGGCGGGTACGAGCAGTACGAGGTTTCAGCATACGCGAGACCCGGCCGACAGTGCCGTCACAACCTCAATTACTGGCGCTTCGGCGACTACATCGGGATCGGCGCCGGCGCCCACGGCAAGCTGACGCAGGCGGGCGGCGCAATCCGGACCGAGCGGACGAAGAGCCCCAGGGCCTACCTGACAGCCATCGAGGAAGGGCGCAGCGTCGCAGTCACGAGAACTGTCCCGGAGCAGGACCTGGCATTCGAATTCATGCTGAATGCCCTGCGGCTGCGGTCCGGTTTCCTCGAGTCCGACTTCGTCGCGGGCACGGGACTGGACTTCGCCATCGTCGCGGACACCATGACGCGCCTGACGGCCCGCGGCCTCCTGCGGCGGACGGACGACCGCTGGACTGCGACCAGGCGCGGGTTCGACTTCCTGAATGAACTGACGGCGGAGTTCCTGCCGGAACAGTCGCCGCCTGCCTCGACGGCCTTTACAGGATGAGCGACTACCGCATCGTCGATTGCGACCTCCACGATCTGTACGAGATCGCGATCCTGCGCAGACGACGCCTGCTGCTGAACTGGCGGGATGCTGCCGACATGAGCCATCTCGAGATGATCCTGCCCCTGGACATGCGGACCTGCCCGGACGGCGAATTCCTCGTTGCGATCCGGGCAAACGGCGAGCGGACCGAGATCCGCCTGGACAGAATTCTTCACGCCCGCGATCCCATCAGCGGCGAGGACTTCCAGGTTCGGCCCGGCCAGTCAGGCACTTGAAGCTTTTGCACAGGGCCGGGCGATTCCCCCTGGACGATGACTTTGAGCGTATTCTTACTCTCCCGTCTTAAGTAACATCGCATAGACCTTTGTTTATAAAGGAATAATACCCCTGCTCATTTTTTAGGCAAAGCGCGGGAAATCGGTGTTTTCGCGGCATCGGGTCCCGCGGCGGACAATCGTCCACAGAGTTACCCACAGGTTTTGTGGATAAGAAGAAAACCAGCTTTCGTTTCGGGTACTTAAGCTGATTTCACCTCGGGTACGGGTGCGGGAGCCGTCAGTCGCACGTCCCCCGGAGCAGAATCCAGCGGGGGGCCCATCGAGTCACGAGCAGCGGCAACCATGACGATGGCTTGTCCCGGCTGTCACACCCCGCTAGACTGCCCGCCCTTTTTTCCTCCCCGCGATCGCGGATCAGTGAGAGACGATCATGAAGGCCGGCATTCACCCCGATTACAAGTCGACCGCAGTGACCTGCACCTGCGGCAACAGCTTCTCCACACGCTCCACGCTCGGCCACGATCTGCAGATCGAAGTCTGCTCGAGCTGCCATCCGTTCTACACGGGCAAGCAGAAGATCGTCGATACCGGCGGCCGCGTCGACAAGTTCCGCAAGCGCTACGCGATGGCAGCCAAGTAGGCTCCGTCTCACGCGACAACGTCGATCAGGGGCGCCTTCGGGCGCCTCTGTCGTTTCCGGCCACAACTTTCTGCGCCGCCGACCGTCAGAGACTCCACACACCGCGCGGGATGGCACGAGGGCGGCGACGGACTATCCTTCGCTCCCGAAAGCCGCCACCGGTTACCGACGGCTGGCTGCAGGTCTTGCCCGGAGGAACGACATGGCCCTTCTCAGGACTTCCTGGATCCCCCTGCTCGCCAGCGCGACGCTGCTGGCCGCCTGCGCGACCAACCCGGTGTCGGGGCGCAGTGAGGTCGCGCTCATGTCCAGGTCCGACGAGGTCAAGATCGGCCAGCAGATGCACACGCAGATCCTGCAGCAGATGGGGCAGTACGACGATGCGGCCCTGCAGGACTACGTCCAGTACGTGGGCGCGAAGCTCGCGAAGCAGAGTCACCGTCCGGAACTCGACTGGCATTTCACCGTCGTCGACACTGATGACGTCAACGCGTTCGCCCTGCCGGGCGGCTATGTCTACATCTCGCGCGGCATACTCCCGTACCTGTCTTCAGAAGCCGAACTTGCTGCTGTGCTCGGCCACGAAATCGGGCACGTGACCGCGCGGCACGCGGTCAGGCAGCAGAGCAAGGCCGCGGGCGTGGGCATTCTCAGCACGGCCGCGGCGATCTTCACGGGACAGGGAGCCGTAGGGGACCTGACCAACGTCGCCGGGCAGGCGGTCCTCTCCGGTTACGGTCGCGAGATGGAGCTCGAGGCGGACGGCCTCGGCGCCGAATACCTGGCGCGCACGGAATACGACCCCGACGCGATCATCCGGGTGGTCGGCGCACTGAAGGAACAGGAGCTGTTCGAGCGCGAGCAGGCCCGACTCGAGAATCGCGAGCCGAGGATCTATCACGGCGTCTTCGCCTCGCACCCGGACAACGACAAGCGTCTGCACGAGGCCATCCAGGCCGCGGCAAAGGTCGCCAATGGGGGCACCGGCCGCGTCGAGAACCGCGACGCCTACCTGCGCGCGATCGAGGGGCTGGCGTTCGGATCGAGCCGTCGGCAGGGCATGCTCCGCGAGAACCGCTTCTACCACGCGGACATGCAGTTCACGATGGCGTTCCCGCGTGAATGGCGCGTCCAGAATGGCGCGACCGAACTGCTCGCCTACAGCCCGGCCAGGAACGACGTGCTGTTGCTCACCAGCGAGGCGCCACCACAGAACGTCACGAGCCCGCGTGAATTCATCAACCGCGCCCTCGGCAACCTGTCGCTCAGCGGCAGCGAAGCGCTGAAGATCAACGGCTTCGATGCCTACACCGTCGTGGCCCGGAACCACCCGTCACCCTTCGGCAATCGCCCGGTCCGCTATGTGGTGATCTACTTCAGCAACGCCATGTGGGTGTTCAAGGGCGCCAGCCGCACCGGCGAGAGCGTCCCGGCTGCGGACCGGCTGTTCCTGTCTACCGCGCAGACCTTCCGTCGACTGAAGGACACGGAGTTCGCACTGGCCGAGCCCTACCGGCTGCACATCATCAAGGCCGGCCAGGACACGCGCGTCGAGGATCTCGCCAGGAACTTTCCCATCAAGGCATACGCCGCACAGCAGCTGCGCCTGATCAACGACCTGTATCCCGACAGGCAGCCGAAACCCGGCGACGCGTTGAAGATCGTGCGCTGAGCCACACCGTGGACGGACGGAGAGAGGCCGGGGTCACCAGCCGACGTCGCGCATCGCGGCCGCGAGAGCCCGCAGCGCCTGTCCGCGGTGACTCACGCGGTTCTTCGCCTCACCGCCGAGTTCAGCGACCGTCCTTGCTTCACCTGCCGGGATGAACAGCGGGTCGTAACCGAAACCACCGCCGCCACCGGGAGCGGTCGCGATGCGACCTTCCCACGAAGCCTCACGCACGACCGGCGCGGCGTCCGCCGCATCGCGCACGAACACCAGCGCACAACGATAGCGCGCGGAGCGTGCAGCCCCGGCGACACCTTCGAGTTCGCGCAGCAGCAGCGCATTGTTGGCGGCATCGCCGGCACGGCCGCCGGCGTAGCGCGCCGAGTGAACGCCGGGCCTGCCCGCCAGCGCATCGACTTCCAGTCCGGAATCGTCCGCGATCGCCGGCAGGCCCGTGAGCCTCGCCGCGTGCCGGGCCTTGATCAGGGCGTTGGCGACGAAGGTCTCGCCGTCCTCCTCGGCCGGCGGGACGCCGAGATCCGACTGCGACACGATCTCGACCGGATGCCCGGCCAGGATGGCCCGCATCTCGCGCAGCTTGCCGGCGTTGCTGCTGGCAAGCACGACACGCCGCAGGCCACTCATCGTCAATCCGCCTGCAGGGCCTCGAACTGCGCCGTGTGGAGCCGGGAAATGCCGCGGGCCGCCAGGTCGAGGAGGGCATCGAGTTCTTCGCGCCGGAACGCATGTCCTTCTGCCGTACCCTGGACCTCGATGAATCCGCCACCGCTGTTCATGACGACGTTCATGTCGGTCTCGGCATCCGAATCCTCGGCGTAGTCGAGATCGAGCACGGCGACGCCACGATAGACGCCGACGGAGACCGCCGCGATCTGTCCGTGGAGCGGTGTCGACCGGATGTCGCCCCGACGCGTGAGGTGCCGGACCGCATCCGCGAGAGCCACGTAGCCGCCCGTGATCGCTGCGGTCCGCGTGCCGCCATCGGCCTGGAGCACGTCGCAGTCGATCGTGACGGTCCGCTCACCGAGCGCGGCGAGATCGATGCAGGCCCGGAGCGAACGGCCTATGAGGCGCTGGATCTCCTGCGTCCGCCCGGTCTGCCTGCCCTTCGCGGCCTCGCGCTGGGTGCGAGTGTGCGTGGAACGCGGCAGCATGCCGTATTCCGCCGTGATCCACCCGCGACCGCTGTTGCGCAGGAAATGCGGCACCCCCGGTTCGACGGTCGCGGTGCACAGGACACGCGTCTGCCCGAACTCGACGAGCACCGAGCCCTCGGCGTGGCGCGTGTACCCGCGCACGAAGCGAACGGGGCGGAGTTCGTCGGGCGCACGGCCGCTCGGTCGCATGGGAAAGCCTCCGGTCGTCGGGCAGATGGATCGATGGATCAGCGGGTCCAGCGCAGCGCCACGACGGTCGTGTTGTCGCTGTGCGGCGCGGAGGCGACCACGGCGCGGCGAGCGAGATCGGAGACCTCGTCCGCGAGGGGGCGGGCGCCACTGCGCGCACAGGTCGCGATGTCGGCCTCGCCCAGATTCGCCCAGACACCGTCGGTGCACACCAGCAACACATCGCCCGAGGCGAGCGGATGCCTCCGTGAGACAGACATGTCCGGGAGGGACCGGTCACCGCCCAGACAGCATTCCACGTAGTTGCGCATCGGGTGGCCGTGCACCTCGTCCTCGCGGATCAGGCCATCCCGAAGCAGCTGTTCGACATGGCTGTGGTCACGCGTCCGCGCCCGCGCCAGTCCCGCACGCAGGTGGTAGACCCGGCTGTCCCCGAGGTGAGCCCAGTAGGCGGAGCCATCCTGGATCAGGCAGGCGGCACAGGTCGCACGCGGACGCTGCTCCATCGGCAGGGACGACCCGATCGCGACGACCTCGCGGTGCGCGCGGCCGAGGGTCAGGTGCAGGAAACCCAGCGGATCGAACACTGGCGATGATTGCGCCGCGAAAGCATCGAGCATCACTGCACGCGCGACCTCGGCAGCGCGGGCGCCATTGGCGTGGCCGCCCATGCCGTCGATGGCGGCAATGAGCGCCGCGTGCTCGCTCAGCACGGCCACGGTCCGGTCCTGGTTCTCGTCACGCTGGCCGACGAGACTCGCTTCCGCCATTTCGAAGGGCAAGGATCCCCCGTCAAGTCGAACGGGACCCGCCGCGAACCACATCTGGCGCGCCGAGGAGCCCGGATCGCATCTGTTAGACTGGCGCGAAGCTTACATGACATCCGCCCCGCTTTCAGAGGCCGAAGCGCAGCGCTTCGCGATCGACCCGGAACCCCCATGATCCGCAGCATGACAGGCTTTGCCCGGCGGGAGGCCGTAGCGACGTTCGGATCCCTCGCTTGGGAGCTGCGCAGCGTCAATCACCGCTATCTCGAGGTCACGCTGCGCCTGCCGGAAGATCTCCGCGCGGGCGAATCGGAGTTCCGGCAGGCGATCGCCGCATCCGTCCGCCGCGGCAAGGTGGATGCCACCCTGTATTTCCGTCCCGCGGCACCGGTGATGTCCGACCTGGAGATCAACCAGTCACTGCTCGACCGGCTGATCGAGTGCGCGGCGGGCGTGAGGCGCCGGATCGGTGACGATGCGCAGGTCAGCGTGGTCGACCTGATGCGCTGGCCCGGCGTGGTCCGGGAAGGTGAACGCGATGCGCGGCCCCTCGCGGCCGCCGCACAGTCCCTGCTGCAGAGCACCCTCGAAGCGCTGGCGGAATCCCGCGCCAGCGAGGGGTCCCGTATCGGCGACCTGATCCTGACCCGTGCGGCAGCCATCGAATCCGGCGTGGACCGCTTGAGCGCGCGCCTTCCCGAGGTGCGCAGCCGGATCCGTGCGAAGCTGCTGGACCGGCTGCAGCAGGTAGCCGCCGAACCCCACCAGGAACGCCTCGAGCAGGAGATCGTGTTCGTTCTGCAGCGCATGGACGTGGACGAAGAACTCGACCGGTTGCGCAGCCACGTCACGGAGACGCGGAAGGTCATCGCCGCGGACGAGCCGGCGGGCCGCCGGCTGGACTTCCTCATGCAGGAATTCAACCGCGAGGCCAATACGCTGTCGTCCAAGTCCCAGGACGCGGAAACCACGCGCTCGGCGGTCGACATGAAGGTCCTGATCGAGCAGATGCGCGAGCAGGTGCAGAACATCGAGTGAGCCGCACGACGGACGGATGACGAGGGATTCATGAGCACCGCCGGACGCGGCCACCTGTACGTGATTGCAGCACCGTCCGGTACCGGCAAGACGAGCCTCGTGCGCGCGTTGATGGCCGCCGATCCCGGTCTCGAATTCTCCGTGTCCTACACGACGCGATCGCGACGACCCAACGAGCAGGACGGCCGCGACTACCACTTCGTGACGCGAGACCGCTTCACGGCCATGCAGCGGTCGGGCGAATTCCTGGAACACGCCGAAGTCTTCGACAACTGCTACGGCACCGCGCGTGGCGAGGTCGAGAAGGCGCTGGCCGGAGGTCGGCGGTTGATCCTGGAAATCGACTGGCAGGGCGCGCGGCAGGTCAGGGACCGCCTCCCGGAGGCGGTCCAGATCTTCATCCTGCCGCCCTCACGAGCGGCCCTCGAGCAGCGGCTGCGTCACCGCTCGACGGACTCGCCCGAGGCCATCGCCCGCCGGCTCCGGGACTCCGTCGCCGAGCTGTCCCACTGGCACGAGTTCCGCTACGTGGTCGTCAACGACGACTTCGACCGGGCGCTCGAGGACCTGCGGGCGATCGTCGCGGGCAAGGGCGAAGCGCAGTCCTCGGCACGACCCGGGCTGCGGGAATTCGCCGAAGGCCTCCTGGCCTGACGCTGGCGCGCACCGCCCCCCGTCGGCTATCATGACCGACCCCAATTCCAAGCGCTGATGGTCTCCCCATGGCCCGCATCACTGTCGAAGATTGCCTGCAGAACGTCGACAACCTGTTCGATCTGGTGCTGATCGCCTCCAAGCGCGCTCGCCAGCTCGCGAACGGCGCCGAGGCGCGGGTCGAGTGGGAGAACGACAAGCCGACGGTGGTCGCCCTGCGCGAGATCGCCGAGGGCCTCGTCACCGCGGAGCTGCTGCAGGAACCGGACCCCGTGCCGGAGCCGGAAATCCTCATGGAGAATCCGCTCGACCTGGCCGCCGACTTCCGCGCGCCCCAGCTCGGTCTCGGCGACTAGGACGATGGCCGGGTGTCGCCGATGAATCTCACCGGTACCCGGACGGGCCCATAGCCGACACAGGGGCGCGAGGATCCCATGGATTACGCGTCCTCCCTTCTCGGTCTCCTGCCCGGCGGCCGGCGCGCGCCCGGCATCAACCAGCTGCTGTCGAAGCTCGAGAACTACCTGCCGCCCGACGAGGTGGAGCGCGTCCGCGCCGCTCATGATTACGCCGCGGTCGCCCATCAGGGCCAGAAGCGCCGGTCCGGGGAGCCGTACATCACCCATCCGATCGCGGTCGCCGACATCCTCGCCGATCTGCGTCTCGATGGCGCGACCATCACGGCCGCGATGCTGCACGACGTCGTCGAGGACACGCCTTCGTCGCACGACGAGATCGAGACCCAGTTCGGCCACGAGGTCGCCGAGATCGTCGATGGCGTCACCAAGCTCGACCAGATCCAGTTCAAGAGCCGCCGCGAGGCGCAGGCCGAGAGCTTCCGCAAGATGCTGCTCGCGATGGTGCGCGACATCCGCGTCATCATGGTCAAGCTCGCGGACCGCACGCACAACATGCGCACGCTGGGCTCGATGCCGCCGCACAAGCGCCGCGCCATCGCTCACGAGACGCTCGACATCTACGCCCCGATCGCGAACCGCCTCGGCATCCACGCGCTGAAGCTCGAGCTCGAGGACCTGGGCTTCAAGTCTCTGTACCCGCACCGCTACAAGGTGCTCGAGCGGGAACTGAAGCGTGCGCGCGGCAACCAGCGCGAGTTCCTGCCGAAGATCACCGAGGCAGTACGCCATGCACTCGCGCGATCCGGGATCGACGGCACGGTCGAGGCCCGCGAGAAGCACCTCTACAGCGTCTACGCCAAGATGCGCCGCAAGAAGGTGTCGCTCGCGGAGATCATCGACGTCTTCGGCATCCGCGTGGTCGTCGACAAGGCCGACGACTGCTATCGCGCCCTCGGCCTCGTGCACGGTCTCTACAAGCCGATGCCCGGTCGCTTCAAGGACTACATCGCGATCCCGCGCGTCAACGGCTACCAGTCCCTGCACACCACGCTGTTCGGCCCGAACGGCATGCCCATCGAAGTGCAGATCCGCACGCAGGACATGCACCGGCTCGCGGAAACGGGGATCGCGGCGCACTGGCAGTACAAGTCCGGCGACGACACGGGCATATCGCGCTACGACGGCGCGCGCGAGTGGCTGAAGACAGTCATGCAGCTCAAGGACAGCCCGCCCGAGGAGCTGCTCGAGAGTGTCAAGGTCGACCTGTTCCCGGACAAGGTTTACGTATTCACGCCGCGCGGCGACATCATGCGGCTGCCGCGTGGCGCGACCTGCGTCGACTTCGCCTACGCCGTCCACACCGATGTCGGCAACCGCTGCGTCGCCGCCAAGGTCGATCGGCGCATGGTCCCGCTCAGAACGGTGCTGCGCAACGGCCAGACCGTCGAGGTCATCACGGCGAAGGGAGCTTCGCCCAACCCGACCTGGGCCGCATTCGTGGTCAGCGCCAAGGCGCGCACTGCGATCCGCCAGTTCCTGCGCGGCCTGAAGCGCGGCGAGGCGGTCGACTTCGGCCAGAAGCTGCTGAACCAGGCGCTGCAGGAGTTCCGGCTGACGCTCAAGACCGTCCCGGCCGTGCGCATCGAGGAGACGCTGCGGTCCCTGTCGCTCGCCAGCATCGACGATCTGCTGGAACAGATCGGGCTGGGCGAACGACTGGCGCCGCTCGTCGCGCGGCGGCTGCTGCCGGCCGGCACGACCGACACGCCCGGCAAGGCTTCGCCGCTCGTGATCGCCGGAACTGAAGGCATGGTGGTGAGTTTCGCACGCTGCTGCTTCCCGATACCGTTCGACCCGATCATCGCGCATCTGTCGAGTGGCCGCGGCATCGTCGTGCACCGCGAGTCGTGCCGCAATGTCATCGGCTACGAGAAGGACCCGGAGAACTGGATCCCGGTGGTCTGGGAGAAGGAACCCACGGGCCTCTTCAGTGCCGAGATCCGCATCGACGTGGCCAACCGCATGGGCGTGCTCGCGCAGGTGGCTGCCAACGTCGCCGCCGCCGAGACGAACATCTCCCACGTGACGGTGAACGAGCGTGACCGGGACGAGTCGGTCATCACGTTCGAACTCCAGGTCAGGGACCGCACCCACCTCGCCCGCGTCCTGCGGACCATCCGTCAGAACAGCGACGTCATCCGGATCGAACGCACGACCTGAGATCGCGCACCCGCGTTCTTGTTATGCTCCTGCGGCATCCGTCATCGACTCCCTGCGGGGCCACATCCTCATGAGCCGTTCCGTCATCCACACCCACGATGCGCCGCAGGCGATCGGTACCTATTCCCAGGCCGTCCGTGTCGGCGAGACGGTCTATCTGTCCGGCCAGATCCCGCTCGACCCGGCGACCGGATCGATGGTATCCGGCGGCTTCGAGGCCGAGGTCAGACGCGTCTTCGACAACCTGAAGGCCGTGGCTGCTGCAGCCGGCTGCTCCCTCGACCGTGCCGTGCGCGTGACGGTCTATGTCACCGACCTCGCGAATTTCCCGATCGTGAACAACGTCATGAGCGAGTACTTCCGCGAGCCCTATCCGGCCCGCGTCACGATCGGCGTGGCGTCGCTGCCGCGCGGCGCCCAGGTCGAGATCGACTGCATCCTCGTGGATTGACGAGAGTGGCGGGTCGTTCGCACGACCCTCGCACCGGCGGCCCGGGCGTGATGGCAGCCGACGGCCGTTCCGGACTGCTGCCGGTCACGTCGTTGAAAGGAGTGGGCCCGTCGCTCGCGGAGCGACTGCGACGGCTGGGCATCGAGTCCGTGCAGGACCTGCTGTTCCTGCTGCCGCTTCGCTACGAGGACCGCACGAAGGTCGTGCCGATCGGAGCCCTGCGGCCGGGCGGACGTGCGGTCGTCTCGGGCTCGGTCGAACTCGCCGAGGTCGTGTTCAGGCGCCGGCGTACGCTGCTCGTGCGACTCGGAGACGGCACGGGCTTCCTGACGCTGCGGTTCTTTCACTTCAGCGGATCCCAGCAGGAACAGCTGCAGCGCGGTGTTCGCCTGCGGTGCTTCGGCGAGGTGCGGCGTGGACCGATGGGACTGGAGATCGTCCACCCCGAGTACCGCCTCGCCGCGCTCCCCGATGCGCAGTCCGTGGAGGACTCGCTGACACCGGTCTATCCCGCGACCGAGGGCGTACAGCAGGGCCGGCTCAGGCTGCTCACCGCGCTCGCGCTCAAAGCCACCGCGGCGAGCACCCTGCGCGACTGGGTCCCTGCAGACGTCATCGCGGACCTGGGCCTGCCAACGCTGACCGCGGCCCTGGAGTACGTACACCGACCGCCACCCGACGCCCGCGTCGACCAGCTCGCTGCAGGTCGCCACCCCGCGCAGCGGCGGCTCGCTTTCGAGGAACTGCTCGCCCAGCAGCTGTCGCTGCGCCGGCTGCGCGAGGACCTGCGGCGCGACCCCGCCTGGCCGCTCACCGGCACGGATGCGTTGCGCAACGGCCTGCGGCGGGCTCTGCCGTATGCGCTGACCGGCGCGCAGGAACGGGTGCTCGCGGAGATCGACGCGGATCTCGTGCTGCCGAATCCGATGCTCCGGCTCGTGCAGGGCGACGTGGGATCCGGCAAGACCGTCGTCGCTGCGCTGGCCGCGCTGCGCGCGGTCGAGGCCGGATACCAGGCGGTGCTCATGGCGCCGACCGAACTTCTCGCCGAGCAGCATGCGCAGAACTTCGCCCGCTGGCTGGATCCGCTCGACGTCCGCTGCACGCTGCTCGCGGGCCGGCTCACCGGCCGCGCGCGGCAGCAGGCACACGCCGCGCTGGCTTCGGGTCACACGCAGGTCGCGATCGGCACGCATGCGCTGTTCCAGCAGGACGTACGTTTCCAGCGGCTCGCGCTCGTGATCATCGACGAGCAGCACCGGTTCGGGGTCGACCAGCGCCTCGCGCTGCGCGAGAAGGGGGCGTGCGAGGGCCGGTTCCCGCACCAGCTGATCATGACCGCCACACCGATACCGCGCACGCTCGCGATGACCGCCTACGCGGACCTCGATGTCTCCGTGATCGACGAGCTGCCGCCCGGACGGACGCCGGTGCAGACGAGCGTGATGTCCGAGGCGCGGCGCAACGAGGTCGTCGCGCGCATCCATCGCGCCTGCCTCGACGGGCGGCAGGTCTACTGGGTCTGCCCGCTGATCGAGGAATCCGACCAGCTCGAAGCGCAGGCGGCCGAGGAAACGGCCCGCTCGCTGTCCGAGGCACTGCCCGGACTGGAGGTCGGCCTGGTCCACGGGCGCATGCCGCCGGCCGCGAAGGAGCTGACGATGCAGCGCTTCAAGGCCGGCGGGATACGGCTGCTCGTGGCGACGACCGTGATCGAGGTGGGCGTCGACGTGCCGAACGCGACGCTCATGGTCATCGAGAATGCGGAGCGGCTCGGATTGTCGCAGCTCCACCAGCTGCGCGGCAGGGTCGGGCGCGGGCAGCATGCCAGTGCCTGTGTATTGATGTATCGGCCGCCACTGTCGGAAACTGCGAAGGCGCGGCTCGCGGTGATGCGTGATACGACCGACGGGTTCGAGGTCGCGCGCCGCGACCTCGAGCTGCGCGGTCCCGGCGAGCTGCTGGGGACGCGGCAGGCCGGGCTGCTGTCGCTCAAGGTCGCGGACCTCATGCGCGACGCCGACCTGCTGCCGCGTGTGCAGCGCGCGGCAGATGCACTGATGGCGCGTCATCCCGCCAACATCCCGCCACTGCTGCGGCGCTGGATCGGCGGCGGCGCCCGTTACGGAAAGGCGTGACCCCGCAGCCAGGAAGAAGGCAGCAGGCGAGACAGGCAAGATGAAGAATTCCCGCCGCGGACCCGTCGATCCGGCGTACAAGCCGACGTGGCAGCCCCAGCCATTGCGCAGCGCCGTCGTGGCCTTCGTGGCCACGCTGCACCAGTACGCACGCCTCATGCGGCTCGACAAGCCGGTCGGGTTCTGGCTGCTGCTGTGGCCGACGCTCTGGGCATTGTGGATCGCCGGGAAGGGGAGACCCGACCCGCGCATGCTCATCGTGTTCCTCTGCGGCGTCGTGGTCACCCGGTCGGCCGGGTGCGTGATCAACGATTTCGCGGATCGGGACTTCGATCGTCAGGTCCGACGCACCGCGGACCGGCCGCTCGCCACGGGGCGCGTCGGCCGTGGCGAGGCGCTGGTGCTGTTCGTCGCGCTCGGCCTGGTGGCGGTCGCCCTCGCCCTCGCCCTGCCACCCGCCGCGCGCGCGCTCGCCGCCATCGGCGCGGGCCTCACGGTGACCTACCCGCTCATGAAGCGCTTCGTGCACATCCCGCAGCTGTATCTCGGTGCCGCGTTCGGCTGGGGCGTACCCATGGCCTTTGCGGCGCTGGAAGGGAGCGTGCCGCGGCTCGGGTGGCTGCTGTTCGTGGCCGCCGTCCTGTGGGCCGTCGTCTACGACACCATGTATGCGATGGTCGATCGCGAGGACGACCGCAGGGCAGGCATCAAGTCCTCGGCGATCCTGTTCGGCGAGGCCGACCGTGCGGTGATCGCGATGGTGCAGGCGATGATCCTGTACGCGCTGGTGCTGGTCGCCGGAAAGGCGGGGCTGGGTGCGTGGTATTTCGCGGGACTCGCGGCTGGCGCCGTCCTTTTCCTGCACGGGCAGTGGCTCATCCGCGACCGGCATCCCGTCGGCTGCTTCCGGGCCTTCAACGATGCACATTACTTCGGCCTGTGCGTGTTCGTCGGGATCGCCCTCGATTACCTCTATCGCTGACCGCCCGCACGGGCAGCCACCCAGATCTCGACGCGGGTGGCACCACCCGCCCTCAGCACTCGTGCGAGTTCCTCGACGGTGCTGCCCGTCGTGAGCACGTCGTCGATGATCGCGATGCGTTGCGCGGGACGGCGGCGCACGCGAAAGGCATCGCGCACATTCCCCGGCCGCGCGGCCGCGTCCAGCCGCGCCTGCTCCGGGGTGTCGCGCTGTCGCTCGCAGCATTCCGGATCGACCGGAATACCGAGTTCCCTGCCGACGACACGCGCGAGTTCGAGCGCCTGGTTGAACCCGCGCTGGGCTTCGCGCCGGTGGTGCAGCGGCACCGGTACGAGCGCATCGACGCCCGCGTACCCGCGCCGGCGCAGCTGCCGCGCCATCAGGGTGCCCAGCACGCGCCCCGACGCGAGTTCGCCGCGGTACTTCAGAGTGCGCACCAGCGCGTCCACGGGGAACCGGTAGGCGAGTGCCGCGACGGTCCGGTCGCAGGTGCGCTGCGACGCGAGGCAGGCCGCACAGGGCGACAGCAGCACCCCCGGCGCCGGGACACCGCAGGCGGGGCAGGCATGCTCGATCCAGGGCAGGTCCGATTCGCAGTCGCGGCACAGATCGAGTGCGGGGCGCTGACCGGGATCGAGGCACAGCAGGCAGCGCGGTGGGAATACGGTGCCGAGTACCCGGTCCGTCCACCTGTAAACCGAGCTCGAGACCATAAGTTGACAGCCTCCTGCCGTGCAACGAATACTTCCGCCGCCGTCGATGGTGGCCGTCCCCAGGCCTGCGGGGTTGGCGAGTTTTTCACCGGATCAAGGACTTAAGTCGATGAGCATCGATTTCGAACGACTGGGTGAAGTCCGCACGGACTGGTCCCTGGACGAGGTCCGGGGGCTCGCGGCACTGCCGTTCAGCGACCTGCTGTTCCACGCGCAGCGGGTGCATCGACGCTGGTTCGATGCCAACGCCGTGCAGGTCTCGACCCTGCTGTCCATCAAGACCGGCGCCTGTCCCGAGGACTGCGCGTACTGTTCCCAGAGCGTGCGCTACGACACCGGGCTGGGGCGCGAAGCACTGCTCGCCGTGGAGGAAGTGGTCGAGAATGCGCGCCGTGCCAGAGCCGCGGGCTCGACGCGCTTCTGCATGGGCGCCGCCTACCGCGGACCGAAGGACCGCGATCTGCGCGTCATCATCGAAATGATCAGGGGTGTGCGGGACCTCGGCATGGAGACCTGCGCGACGCTCGGCATGCTCACGCGCGAGCAGGCGGCCGCACTGAAGGATGCCGGCCTCGACTACTACAACCACAACCTCGACACCTCCGCCGAGTACTACGACAAGGTCATCACGACACGCACCTACCAGGACCGCCTCGACACCCTGGAGGCCGTGCGTGAAGCCGGCATCAATGTCTGCTGCGGCGGAATCCTCGGCATGGGCGAATCGGCCCGCGACCGCATCGCGCTGCTGCACACGCTGGCCACGCTGCCCGCGCATCCCGACAGCGTGCCCATCAACCAGCTCGTCGCGATCCCGGGCACGCCGCTCGCCGAGGCCGCGCCGCTCGACACCTTCGACTTCGTGCGGGCGATCGCGCTCGCGCGCATCCTCATGCCGCGCTCGCACGTGAGGCTGTCCGCAGGCCGCAGCGCGATGAGCGACGAGATGCAGGCGTTGTGCTTTCTCGCGGGTGCCAACTCGATGTTCTGCGGCGACCGGCTGCTGACGACCGGCAATCCCGACGTCGATCACGACAGGCGTCTGTTCGAGCGGCTGGGTATCCGGATCGAAGGGCATGCGGACGACGGCACCACGACGAGTGCCACGGCGGCGCCGGCGAACCGACAACCCGCCGGTCCCGGATGCGGGTGCGGAGGCACCTGCGCGACGACGGCCGATGCCCGGCATTGACGATACGCTCGCGACGGAACTGAGACGGCTCGACGCGCAGGACCTGCGGCGGACCCGGCGCTGCGTCGAACCTCTGGCGCGCGCGCGCGCGCTCGTCGACGGTCGTGAGGCGGTCGTGTTCTGCAGCAACGACTATCTGGGCCTCGCGCGCGATCCGGCGCTGCGGGCCGCCCTCGCCGGCGCATGCGCGGGCAGTGGCGCCTCGCATCTCGTCACGGGTCATCAGCGCGAGCACCGCGCACTCGAAGAGGCCCTCGCCGCATACACCGGGCGCGACCGGACGCTGCTCTTCTCCACCGGTTATCAGGCCAATCTCGGTGTCATCACGGCTCTCGCCGGTCGTGGTGACGCGGTGTTCGAGGACCGGCTGAACCATGCATCGCTCCTGGACGGCGGTCTGCTCTCCGGCGCACGCCTGCAGCGCTATGCGCACGCCGATCCCGTCGCACTCGAGCGGCGGCTCGCCGGGTCGGCTGCGGACCGGAAGCTCGTCGTGACCGACGGGGTGTTCAGCATGGACGGTGACCTCGCACCGCTCGCTGCGCTGGCCGCGACCGCTGCACGCCACGACGCGTGGCTGATGGTCGACGACGCGCACGGACTCGGCGTGCTGGGTCCCCGCGGACGCGGTTCGCTGGAGCTCGCCGGGCTCGGAGTCGGCGAGGCCCCCGTGCTCATCGGGACGCTCGGCAAGGCGTTCGGAACCTCCGGCGCCTTCGTCGCAGGCAGTCGGGTACTGGTCGATTTTCTCGTGCAGCGTGCCCGCACCTACATCTATACGACGGCGCTGCCACCGGGTGTCGCCGCCGCCGCCCTCGCCGCGCTCTCGCTCGTCGAGCGCGAACCCTGGCGCAGGCAACGCGTCGCGGAGCTCACACGGCGGTTCCGCGCCGGCTGTGAGCGGGCCGGCCTCGCCCTGTTGCGCTCGGATTCACCGATCCAGCCGGTCATCGTCGGCGGGGCCGCTGCGGCAGTCGCCGCCAGCGAGGTACTTCTGTCCCGCGGCTACTACGTCACCGCGATCCGCCCACCGACCGTCCCGCACGGCACCTCGCGCCTGCGCGTGACCCTTTCCGCCCTTCACGACGAGTCCGAGGTCGACGGTCTCGTCGCGGCACTTTCCGCAACGCTGTGCGCGGGGAGTACGGCATGACGCGGCCGGCGCTGGAATGCGTGCTGCTGCCCGGCTGGTCGATGGAAGCCGCCTGCCTTCAGCCGCTCGCGCAGGGTCTCGGCCCCGGCGCGCGCTGCGTGGATCTCCCCGGCCAGGGCCAGCGGGCCGGCGAAGTCCTGCCGGATACGCTGGATGGCCTCGCGCGTGCGCTGGAGCGCGATCTTGCCGACGGCACGGTCCTGATCGGCTGGTCACTGGGGGCGATGGCGGCACTGCAGATCGCCGCGCGTGGCCGGTGCCGGCCCGCCGCCATCGTGCTCGTGACGCCGACGCCGCGGTTCCTCGCGGCGCCCGACTGGGCGCACGGCGTCGACTCCGGCCTGCTCGATCGCTACGACGATGCCGTCCGACGCGACGCGCGCGCGCTCCGTGACGAATTCGCCACGCTGCTCCTCGTCGGCGACGCAAGGCGCGCCACTGCCGCCCGCCAGCTGCGCGATCTGCGGCGGGAAGCTCCGGTGCCCGACGCGGGGACCCTTGCGGCCGGTCTGGCGATCCTGCGCCACAGCGACCTGCGCCCGGCCTGCGGCGCCGTGTCCACACCCGCGCTCGTCGTCGCGGGAAGCGGCGACCGTGTGACGCCACAGGGCGCCGCTCGATGGCTGGCATCCACACTGCCCCGCGCCACCCGCGTCGAGCTCGCGACCGCGGGCCATGCGCTGCCGCTCAGTCACGCCGCGGAACTCGCGGCGGCGATCTCGGGATTTCTGTCGCACCTCGCGGCCGTTGCCGGGACGCCGGAGCCATGAATGGACACATCACTGCCGGACTCGACGTGCGTGCGGCCTGGCGGGCCTTCAGCCGCGCGAGCCACGATTACGACCGCACCGCGGTGCTGCAGCACGAGGTGCGCAGAGAGCTGCTGTCGCGGCTCGACGTGGTGCGACTGGCGCCGGCCGTCGTGGTCGACGTCGGCAGCGGCACGGGGCTCGGCACGCTCGCGCTGGAACGGCGGTTTCCGAACGCGAAGGTGATCGCGCTGGACGCGGCGCACGGCATGCTGCTTGCCGTCCGCGCACGGCGGAGATGGTGGCGGCGTGTTCCCTGCCTGCGCGGCGATGCGACCGCCCTGCCGCTTGCGAGCGCGAGTGTCGACCTCGTCTTCTCGAATCTGATGCTGCAGTGGTGCCCGGATCCGCAGGCGGTGTTCGCCGAGTTCCATCGGGTGCTGCGCCCCGGCGGGCTCCTGCATTTCACGACCTTCGGACCGGACACGCTCTGCGAGCTGCGTCGAGCCTTCGCAACCGCGGACGGGCTCCCGCACGTGAACGCGTTCGCCGACATGCACGAGCTGGGTGACGGACTCGTCCGGGCCGGTTTCGCCGAACCCGTCATGGACGTGGACCGGCACGTGCACCGCTACACCGACGCCGTCGGCCTGATGCGTGACCTGAAGGCGATCGGCGCGCACAACGTCGCGAGCGGGCGGTCACGCGGTCTGATGGGGCGCGGCCGCTGGCGGACCGTGCAGACGGCCTACGAACGCGAACGGCACGACGGACTCCTGCCGGCCACCTGGGAGGTGGTCTACGGCCACGCCTGGCGCAGCGCCGCGACACGGCAGCGGAACCAGGGCACGGACTACGTCCTGCCCGTCACCGCGATCGGCCGGCTCCGCCGCGAGGCGCCCCCCGGGGAAGAGGAGCGCTGATGCGTACGCTCTTCGTGACCGGCACCGACACCGGGGTCGGCAAGACACGCGTCGCCTGCGCGCTGCTCGCCGCGTTCGCCGCGCGCGGGCTGCGCGTTGCCGGCATGAAACCCGTGGCCGCCGGCGCGATGGAGACTCCGGAGGGCCTGCGCAACGAAGACGCGGTCGCATTGATCAGCGCTTCGACAGGCCGGCCACCGTACCCGACGGTCAACCCCTACGTGTTCGCGGCCCCCGTCGCGCCGCACATCGCTGCCGCCGATGCCGGAGTCGCCATCAGCATCGAGACGATCACCGCCTGCCACGCGGAACTGGCGACCGGCAACGACATCGTCATCGTGGAGGGTGCGGGCGGGCTGCTGGTTCCACTCGGCGAATCGAACACCTTCGCGGACCTGGCCCTTCGCCTGGAAGCGCCGGTGATCCTGGTCGTGGGCCTGCGCCTCGGCTGCCTGAACCACGCGCTGCTGACCGTCGAGGCCCTCGCGAATCGCGGTCTGCGCCTCGCGGGCTGGATCGGCTCGGCGCTGGACCCGGACTTCGCCCGCAGCGACGAGAACCGGGCGTACCTGCGGCGACACATCGGTGCCCCTTGCTGGGGGACCCTGCCGCACCGGCCCCGGGCGGATGCCCGCACCGATGCCGCGGACCTGGACCCCGCCTCCATCCATCACTCTTGCGCGGGTTGAGCCACCCCGCGCACCGATCTCGTGTTGCAG
This sequence comes from Steroidobacteraceae bacterium, assembly GCA_046352935.1. Taxonomy (GTDB): domain Bacteria; phylum Pseudomonadota; class Gammaproteobacteria; order Steroidobacterales; family Steroidobacteraceae; genus CAYWMY01. The sequence goes on along the minus strand of JAXMGR010000022.1, from coordinate 29,588 downwards.
CGCTCGGGCCGGTCACTTAGGATCGAGTCTAGACTTTGCACGGCGACAGCAACGGCACACCGTGCGGCAGGGGGCATTTCGACGACGGCCTTCGTGGCGACTGGATGAGCGCATGCGCACGCTCGCCGGCGCTGGAGGCCATCCGCGGTCGATCCTGTCGGTGTGTCCGGTGCTGCCCGCGGACCCGGGCCATGCCTTTCACGCGCGGACCGGGGCACGAAGTGCGGCGGCGCCCGCACGCGATCGTGCGACGTCCGATCGTGAACGAAGAGCAGCACCGGGCCTGTGCCGGTGCGCGCTGCAGACCAGGGATCGCGTTTTTGAAGCCTGTTCAGCGTGCGGCGGCGACCCGAGCCGCTTTCGACGCACGACCGGGCCGGCTGTTTCGACAGGGGAGCGGGGGCGTCCATGTCCATCCAGAAGAGAAGTTTGCTGTCGATTGCGAGCGCCGCGGCCACGGTCCTGGCGGCGACGCCGGCCCGTGCCGACTGGAGCCTGCTCAACATGACGCCTGGCGTCACGAACCTGAGCCGCGAGATCTACGGTCTGCACATGCTGATCCTGTGGGTCTGCGTCGCGATCGGCGCCGTGGTCTTCTCGGCGATGATCTATTCGCTGGTGAAGTACCGGAAGTCGCAGGGAGCGGTGCCTGACACCAGCATCCTGCACAGCGACAAGGTCGAGTTCGTCTGGACGATCATTCCGGTCTTCATCCTCGTCGCGATGGCCGTGCCCGCTGCACGGACGCTGCTCAAGATCGAGGACATGACCGGTTCGCAGCTGACCGTGAAGGTCACCGGCTACCAGTGGCAGTGGCGCTACGACTATCTCGACGCAGGCGTCGGTTTCTACAGCCGGCTCGCGCGTTCGAGCGACGAGGCCCGCCAGCTGCGGTCCGGCGTCGAGCCGACGAGCGTCGACCACTACCTGCTCGATGTCGACAATCCTCTGGTCGTTCCCGAGGACACGAAGATCCGGTTGCTGCTGACGGCGAACGACGTGATCCACTCCTGGTGGGTACCGGCGCTGGCCGTCAAGCGCGACGCGATCCCGGGATTCGTCAACGAGCTCTGGTTCCAGGCGAACGATCCCGGCACCTACCGCGGCCAGTGCGCCGAACTGTGCGGTCGCGACCACGGCTTCATGCCGATCGTCGTCGTCGTCAAGTCGAAGGACGAATACGCGGCCTGGCTGAAGACCGAACAGGCGAAGACCCGACAGGCAGACGCGACCGTGGGTACGGCCACGGCGCAGCTCCACGCGACCGGTGGCGTCGCTATCCTGGCCCAGGCGGAGTGATCGACCATGGCTAATTCGCACGCTGAGCACGCAGACCACCACGATCACGCCCCCACGGGCATCAGGCGCTGGCTGTTCTCGACCAATCACAAGGACATCGGGACCATGTACCTGGTGTTCTCGCTGATCATGTTCCTGACGGGCGGGACCATGGCGCTCATCATCCGTGCGGAACTGTTCCAGCCCGGGATGCAACTGGTCGATCCCGGCTTCTTCAACCAGATGACCACGGTGCATGCGCTGGTCATGGTGTTCGGCGCGGTCATGCCGGCGACGGTCGGCCTCGCCAACTGGATGATCCCGCTGCAGATCGGCGCACCCGACATGGCGCTGCCGCGCATGAACAACTACAGCTTCTGGCTGCTGGTCGCGGCGTTCTCGCTGCTGGTCACCACGCTGTTCCTGCCGGGTGGTGCGCCGGCCGCGGGCTGGACGCTGTATCCGCCGCTGGTCCTGCAGGGCGGCAACTCGTTCCCGCTGTCGATCTTCGCGATCCACATGATGGGAGCCTCGTCGATCATGGGCTCGATCAACGTGATCGTCACGATCATGAACATGCGCGCCCCCGGCATGTCGCTGCTGAAGATGCCGATCTTCTGCTGGACGTGGCTCATCACGGCCTACCTGCTGATCGCGGTCATGCCGGTGTTCGCGGGCGCGGTGACGATGCTGCTCACCGACCACTACTTCGGCACGTCGTTCTTCAACCCGGCCGGCGGCGGCGACCCGGTGCTCTACCAGCACGTGTTCTGGTTCTTCGGGCACCCCGAGGTCTACATCATGATCCTGCCGGCCTTCGGCATCGTCTCCGAGATCATCCCGACGTTCGCACGCAAGCCGCTGTTCGGCTACGAGACCATGGTCTACGCGACGGCTTCGATCGGCTTCCTGTCGTTCATCGTGTGGGCGCACCACATGTTCACCGTCGGAATGCCGCTCGCCGGCCAGCTGTTCTTCATGCTGTCGACGATGCTGATCGCGATCCCGACCGGCGTGAAGGTCTTCAACTGGACGACGACCCTGTGGCGCGGCTCGATCACGTTCGAGCCGCCGATGCTGTTCGCGCTGTCGTTCCTGTTCCTGTTCACGATCGGCGGCTTTTCGGGGCTGATGCTCGCGATCGTGCCCGCCGACTTCCAGTATCACGACACCTACTTCGTGGTCGCGCACTTCCACTACGTGCTGGTGCCGGGCGCCGTGTTCGCGCTCATGGCGGCCGTCTACTACTGGCTGCCGAAGTGGACCGGCCACATGTACGACATGAAGCTGGCGAAGACGCACTTCTGGCTGTCGACGATCTTCGTGAACGTGCTGTTCTTCCCGCAGCACTTCCTGGGTCTCGCCGGGATGCCGCGCCGCATTCCGGACTACGCTCCGCAGTTCGCCGACTGGAACATGGTGTCCTCGATCGGGGCGTTCGGCTTCGGCCTGTCGCAGCTGCTGTTCGTGTACATCATCGTGAGCTGCGTGCGCGGTGGCGAGAAGGCCACGCAGAAGGTCTGGGACGCCTACACGCCAGGCCTCGAGTGGACGGTGCCGTCACCGGCCCCGCACCACACCTTCGAGACGGCACCCGAGGTCAAGTGAGCGATGCAGCCTCCCGATGAAGCCGGACGCCGGCGTCGCGTGCGGCGGATGACCATTGGGTTGTTCGCGCTCGCGCTCGCGGTGTACGCGGGCTTCATCCTGCTCAGGCTCAAGGCGGGGTGACCGGGTCACATGAGCGGCAAGCGTCCACATCGCGGTCTGACGACGAAACTGCTGGTCATGGCCGCCGGCAGCTTCGGGTTCGGCTTCGCGCTGGTGCCGCTCTATGACGTGTTCTGCGACCTGACCGGCATCGGCACCCGCCAGTCGCTCGCACAGGCCGCCGCGCCGGCACACGCCGAAGGCGAGCAGGCCCGCACGGTGACCGTCGAATTCATCGCGATGGTCCCGAACGGCGGCGCGTGGGAGTTCCGGCCGGTCGCGACGGAGATGCGCGTCCATCCCGGCGGCCTCTACGAGGCCCGTTTCTTCGCACGCAATCTCGCGAACCATGCCGTCGTCGCCCAGGCGGTTCCCAGCGTCACGCCGGCGCAGGCCGCGCGCCACTTCCAGAAGACGGAGTGTTTCTGCTTCACGCCGCAGCGGTTCGACGCCGGTGAAGGGCGGGAGATGCCCGTGCGCTTCATCGTCGACCGCGAACTGCCGGCGAGCGTCGACCGGCTGACGCTGGCGTACTCCTTCTACGAATCCACGAACCCCGCGAGCGTCGCGACTGCGACGAGAGGAACCTGAGCCCGCGCGCGAGCGCGGACCGTCAACGAGGTGAACCGCCCATGGCACACGCAATCCACGCTCCCGCAGCCGGCCGCTACTACATCCCGCACGGCAGCCCCTGGCCTTTCTTCGGTTCGGTCTCGCTGCTGACCATGCTGGGCGGTGCCGCCTCGTGGCTCGCGGGCGCAGCCTTTGGTCCATACGCCTTCGCGATCGGCATGGCGATGATGATCGTGCTGTTCACGGGCTGGTTCGGCACCGTGATCGCGGAGAACCAGGCGGGGGTCTTCAACCATCAGGTCGACCGCTCGTTCCGCATGGGCATGATGTGGTTCATCTTCTCCGAGGTGATGTTCTTCGCCGCGTTCTTCGGCGCGCTGTTCTACACGCGGCAGCTGTCGGTCGAGTGGCTGGGGGGCAGTGGTGCCAAGGGCCTGACCAGCATGCTCTGGCCCGGTTACGAGGCTGGCTGGCCGACGAACGGACCGGCGCGCCTGGGGCCGAACGAAAACGGCGATTTCGAGATCATCCCGGCGCTGGGGCTGCCCGCGATCAACACGCTGATCCTGCTGACCTCGGGCGTCACCGTCACGATCGCGCATCACGCCCTGAGAGCCGGCAAGCGCGGGGTGCTCGCGATCTTCCTCGCCGCGACCTTCCTGCTGGGCTTCCTGTTCGTCGGCCTTCAGGCCGAGGAATATCACCACGCCTGGACCGAACTCGGCCTGCAGCTGTCGACCGGCGTCTATGGCTCGACGTTCTTCATGCTGACGGGCTTCCATGGCCTGCACGTGACCATCGGCGCGATCATGCTGGCGGTCATCTGGTTCCGCTGCCTGAAGGGGCACTTCACTCCGGAGCGCCATTTCGCCTTCGAGGCCGTCGCGTGGTACTGGCACTTCGTCGACGTCGTCTGGCTGGGGCTGTTCATCTTCGTCTACTGGCTCTGAGACCGGAGCGGCGGGCGGGAACGGCCGGACCGGTGTGAGCGAGGACGGCGACGCCACGGCGCGCGCCTGGTCGCTGCTCGGGCGCAGCGAGGTGATCGCCGACGCCGGCGTCGTGACGCGGACCCTCGCAAGGCTCGCGGCGGAGATCACGGCTGCGTTCGTGAACCGGCATCCCGTCGTCGTCATGGTCATGAACGGCGGTCTCGTGGTGGGCGGGCAGCTGCTGCCGCTGCTGCGGTTCCCGCTCGAGATCGACTATGCGCACGTCGGCCGCTACGGCCATGCCACGGCGGGAGGGGAACTGCGCTGGATCGCGGAGCCCCGTGTGCCGCTCGGCGGCCGCACGGTTCTCGTCGTCGACGACATCCTCGACGAAGGAGTCACGCTCACCGCTGTCGTCGAGCGTTGCCGTGCTCTCGGCGCGGCCGAAGTACGCACCGCCGTCTTTGCGCTGAAGGAGCTGGAGCGGCCACCGCGCGTCGTCGCGGACTTCACGGGCCTGCGCGTGCCGGACTCCTTCGTCTTCGGCTTCGGCATGGACATCGAGGGACACTGGCGAAACCTGCCGGAGATCCGCAGGCTGGTCGGGGATTGAACCGCCGCAGCCGGCCCCGGAGTCAGTGCTGGACGCCGTGGGGTTGAATCAGGCCCATCGACCAGGCAACGAACAGCAGCAGGAAGAGCCCGACGGAGAGCGCGATGCGCACCGTGAGCGCCCGGACCATCTTCTTCGAGCCGCCCCGATCATGGACCAGATGGAACAGCGCGGAGCCGAGACTGACGACGATGCCGAGGAGCACCAGCACGACCAGCAGTTTGACGGGGTTCAAGGGGGCCTCCCGGGTCGCCCATGGCGACGGGGAAGTATAGCTTGAGACTTCGTATCGGCCGGCGAGTGCTCGCACTCCGCCCCGGGGCGCTGCTGATCACGGCCGCCGGCGTCGCGCTCTTCGGTGTCCTCGGTCAGTGGCAGCTCGGTCGAGCGGCCGCGCAGCGCACGCTGGAGCAGCAGTTTGCGCAGGCGACGGGCGCCGCGCATGCGCTGTCGTCCGCCGTCGATCACGTGCCACGCTACCAGCGCGTCGAGGTCCGCGGCCGTTACGACGCGCGTCACCAGATCCTCCTCGACAACATCACCCTCGACGGTCGTGTCGGCTATTACATACTGACGCCACTGCGCCGCAGCGACGGAGCGCTGCTGCTCGTGAATCGTGGCTGGGTGCCACTGGGCGCGAGCCGCGGCGAACTGCCGCCGATCGACGTGGACGACGGCCCGCGTACCGTGACGGGCCGCATCGACGAGTTGCCCCGCGCAGGCATCCACCTCGCGGCGGTGGACGCCGGGGACTGGCCTCGGGTGATGAACTTCCCGGACAGCCGCGAAGTGGCCGCGGTGCTCGGAGGCCGCGTGTATCCGCAGATCCTGCTGCTCGATCCCGCCGCGAAGGACGGCTTCCAGCGTGCATGGCGACCGCCGGGCCTCGGCCCCCTGCGTCACCTGGCCTATGCGGTGCAGTGGTTCGCTCTCGCACTGACCGCGGTCATACTCTTCGTCGTCATGAGCCTCCGCGACCCGGATGAACCGAGATGACCGAACCCGTGCCCCCGGCCGCGCGCAGGCGCGGTCCCCTGCTGATCCTGATGGCGCTGTTCGCAGTGCCCCTCGCACTGGCCTTCCTGCTGCACTACGGCCTGGGCTGGCGACCCGGGACGGGCGTGCAGCACGGCGATCTCCTCGATCCGGCCCGGCCGCTGGCGGGAGTCTCGCTGCTGCGCGCGGATGGCCGCGAGACCGGCCCGGGTTTCCTCCGGGGCAAGTGGTCACTGGTGTACATCGGCGCCGCCGGCTGCGATCCGGCCTGCCGCCGGTCACTCATCGATACGCGGCAGATCCGCAGCGCGCTCAACCGTGACTCCGACCGGGTACAGCGACTGTTCCTCTACTCCGGAGAACTGCGGGACGCGACCCGCATCGCCGGCGATCACCCGGACCTCGTCATGGCGCGGATCGACAATGCCCCGGGCGCGGAGCTGCTGCGCGCCTTTCCCGAGTACGACGGTGTACCGGTAACCTCGGCAGAACGAGTCTATATCGTGGATCCGCTCGCGAATCTCGTGCTGAGTTACCCGAGAACGGCGGACCGCCGTGGCCTGCTCGAGGACATGGAGCGGCTGCTGAAACTTTCCCACATCGGTTGACTGCTGCGGCATGATGCCGCCCTTCGATCGATCAATGCCGGAGCCCGCAGGTCCATGAGACAGTCGCAGACCCTTACCTGGTTCCTTCGTCTGGCGCGCCTGGCGGCGGTGTTGTGCGCCTTCGTCGTGGTGCTGGGCTCCTGGGTGCGGCTCACCGACGCCGGCCTGGGGTGCCCCGACTGGCCGGGGTGCTACGGCCACGTCCATCCGGCCCAGGTGGAATCCAGGGTCGAGGAAGCGAACGCCGCGTATCCGGAGCGTCCCTTCGACTACGGCAAGGCGCTGCACGAGATGGTGCACCGCTACTTCGCCACGACACTGGGGCTGCTCCTGATCGCGCTGGCCGTGATTTCGATCAGGAACCGCCGCGATGCGGCCCAGCCGCGCGTGGCTCCTCTGCTGCTGATACCGCTCGTCGTGTTCCAGGGCCTGCTCGGCATGTGGACGGTGACGCTGCTGCTCAAGCCACTCTTCGTCTCGCTGCATCTCGTCTTCGGCATGTCGACCCTGGCGCTGCTGACCTGGCTGTCCCTCCAGCCAGAGCGGCGCGAACTGAAGGCTGCGGAGCGACCCCTGCTGCGCTTCGCCGCCGCGACCCTCGTCATCGCGGGGATCCAGATCGCGCTGGGTGGCTGGGTCAGCTCGAACTACGCGGCCCCCGCCTGCGGACAGACCTTCCCGACCTGCCAGGGGGGATTCTGGCCGGAGATGGACTTCCGCGATGGCTTCGTGCTCTGGCGCGGCCTCGGCATCGACTACGAGTTCGGCGTGCTGGAACACCCGGCGCGCGTGGCCGTGCATTACACGCACCGGCTCTGGGCATACCTCACCCTCGTGGTCGTCACTCTCCTCGGGTTCCAGGTCTGGCGCCGCGCACAGAGCGGTGCGGCGCGCCTCGCCGCGCTGGGCGCGGTCGCCGCGGTGCTGCTGCAGGCCACGATCGGCATGAACCTCGTGTGGCGGGGCTTTCCGCTCGCACTCGGCGTGTTGCACAACGCCGGCGCCGCGCTGCTGCTCGTGAGCCTCGTGGCACTGCTGCGATTCCTGAGCCCGTCCCGGCTGTCCGGATCGGTCAAGGTCCGCTAGCAGCTGCCGCAACCGGAGTCACAGTCCATGAATCTCAGCCGCCCGACCCGCGCCTTCGCGACCAGCCGCGCCACGTTCGCGGACTATTTCGAACTGACGAAACCGAAGGTCGTGGCGCTGATCATCTTCACGGCCGTCGTCGGCATGTTCCTGGCAACACCCGGCTGGCCCCCGCTGGCGGCGCTCGTGTGGGGCACGATCGGCATCGGGCTTGCGTCCGCATCGGCGGCCGCGATCAACCATGTGCTCGACGCACGCATCGATTCGGAGATGGCCCGCACCCGGAACCGGCCGCTGCCGCAGGGTCATTTGTCGGAAGCGCTGGCGCTGTCGTTCGCGTTCGTCCTGGGCGCGGGATCGATGCTGCTCCTGGCGCTGCTCGTCAATCCGCTGACCGCGGTACTGACGTTCGTGTCGCTGATCGGGTATGCCGTCATCTACACCGTCTGGCTCAAGCGCGCCACGCCTCAGAACATCGTGATCGGCGGCGCCGCGGGAGCCGCACCGCCGGTGCTGGGCTGGACCGCCGTCACGAACTCGGTTGACCCCGATGCACTGCTGCTGTTCCTGATCATCTTCGCGTGGACGCCGCCGCATTTCTGGGCGCTCGCGATCGCCCGGCGCGACGAGTACGCGAAGGTCGGCATTCCCATGCTGCCGGTCACGCATGGCATCGAATTCACCAAGCTGCACATCTGGTTCTACACGATCCTGCTCACGATCGTGACCATCCTGCCGTACCTGACGGGGATGTCCGGACTCCCCTATCTGGTCGTCGCCCTGATACTCGATGGCGTGTTCCTGCGGCATGCATGGTTGCTCTGGCGCGGCAGTGATCCCGGGACGCCGATGCGTACCTTCCGGTACTCGATCCACTACCTGTCGCTGCTGTTCGCAGTCCTGCTCGTTGACCATTACCTCCCACCTCTGTTCTGAGGCGGAAGGAACGCGTAACCATCTGATTGCAAAGGCCGGATCCCGGCCAACAAAAAAGGCGGCGCTTCGAAGAAAACGCCGCCTCAATCTTGGGTATCGAACGATCAGCGCCCGGCCCCGCCTTCACTCACTGCGGGACTGGGCAATGGGAGCGACGGCCTTCAGGCCGCCGCGGGAGACGCCGGTCACAGCGGGCTCCGGTCCATCGCCCCCATGCGGGAGTCAAATTACCGCATGGGCCTTTCCGCTGGCATTCGGGGCGGCCCGTAAGGGCTCAGGACCCGGCTGAGTCCTCGCGGGCATCCAGGCGGATGCGGATCACGTCCGCCAGCGACCGGCACTGCAGCTTCTCCATCATGCGCGCCTTGTAGACCTCAACGGTGCGGGGGCTGATGCCGAGCCGGACCGCGATATCGCGGTTCTGGAGGCCTTCTGCCAGCAGTCCCAGGACGTCTTTCTCGCGCGGCGTGAGCCGGTCGATCCGCGCCAGGGTGTCTGCATGCGCCGTGAGTGCGGCATGCCGCTCAGCGTCGCTGCGCAGCGCGTTCATGAGCACGTCGATGAGGACCTCGTCGTCCACCGGCTTCTCGAGAAAATCGAAGGCGCCGTTCTTGAGCGCGGCGCGTGTGGCGCCCACATCGCCGTGCGCGGTGAGCACCACGACCGGAAGGGTGACGCCGCGCTCGGTGAGCGCCTGCTGGAGTTCGAGCCCCGACATACCCGGCATGCGCAGGTCCGTGATCAGGCAGCCGCGCCAGTCGTCGCGGTAGGTGTCGAGGAAGCTCTCGGCGCTCGCGAATACCTGTGTGCGCAGCCCCTTCAGCGACAGCAGCAGACTCAGGGAGTCGCGCACGGAGACGTCGTCGTCGACCAGAAACACGGTGGCTTGGTTCATCGCATCACAATGCCGTACGCGGCACCGGCTGGTCCGGTACCCGTACCGAAAAACACGCGCCTCCCAGGCGGCTCACCCCTGCCCGGAGGTCGCCCCCCTGGCTGCGCAGCAGAGAACGGCTGATCGGCAGGCCGAGGCCCATGCCGTCCGGCTTCGTCGTCACGAACGGTTCGAACAGGCGCGCGCGGATCTCCTCGCTGCAGCCGGGGCCTGAATCCTCGAAATCGATGACCACGCCGTCCCGGTCGCGGCGGACGTGGATCTCCAGCCGCCGCGCGCCCGACGCATTCACCTCGTCGAGTGCGTCCAGCGCGTTCGCCAGCAGATTGTGCAGCACCATCTCGATGCCGATCCGGTCAGTGTTCACGGCGGGCACGTCCTCGTCGGTGCGCACCTGCACGGTGACCCCGGCCTGCCGGATCCGCGGCTGGAACGCCTGCACCGTCGCTGTCACCACGTCCCCGAGCGTCACACGCTCGGGCGGCGCGGCCCCGCCGCGATAGAAGTCGCGCAGGCGCTTGAGTACGTCCGCGGTGCGGATCGCCTCGCCCGCCGCCTTGGTGAGGGTCGCGGACAGGCGTGGATCCTGTTGTGCCAGCGGCGCGGCGAGGATCTCGGCCGCGCTCAGGTACGAGACGAGCGCGGTGATCGGCTGGTTCAGCTCGTGGGTCAGTGCGGTCGCGAGTTCGCCCGCGACCGCCGATCGCATCGCGCGGGCCAGCTCCCGATCCTGCTCGCGCAGCCTGGCCTCGGCGGCGTGACGACCCGTGACCACGGCGCCGAGCACCAGCGCCGTCATCGCGAGCGTCAAGAGCAGGAACTGGAGGTCGATGAGGGGAACCTGCGCCGGGCCACCCTGCACCGCTGCGATCAGGCCGATCTGGATCGCGCAGGTCGCCAGCATGGCGCCGGGCACACCCCAGCGGACGGCAATCCAGATCACGGGCACGAACAACGGATAGAAGAAGCGCAGCTCGCCGGTCGCGCGCAGCGCAAAGACCAGCGCGATGCAGGCCAGCACCACCACAGCCTGCAGCGCGACCTCGCGGTGGCGCTGCCGCACCGCGACGAGCCCCGCGCGCCACCCGGGAAGCGCGAGCAGCAGGGGTGTGACGGTGAGCATGCCGTTCAGGTCCCCGACCCAGTAGCGCGCGACCGCTCCCGGCGCTGCCGAAGCCGGCAGCAGTCCCGCGGTCAGGAACACCGCGACGTACACGCAGGCCACCACCAGCGCGGTGACCGTCGCGATCGCGATCAATGCCGCGGCCGACCCGGGCGCCTCCGGCGGGACCAGCAGGCGGCGCCGACGCAGCGCCAGCCCGGCGCACCCGTAGCCGGCGGCGATGGCGACCGCGGCGATGCACGCGGCCACCAGCGACGGTACCGACGGCGGCGTGGCGCGCACGAGGACCTCGGCGATCAGGGCCGCAGCCGCGGTCACCGGCGCGAACGCCGGACCCGCGATGCCGAGAAACGCCAGCGTCAGCCCGGCCTGCGGGCTCCACGGCGTGATGCCGAGCTTGAGGACGGGCTGCACGTAGCTGACCCAGTCCAGCACGACGTAGGCGATCACATAGCCGGTACCGGCCAGAACCGGACGCAGCCAGCGACCGCTCATGCGCAGGGCATGCGTGGATCCGGCGCGCATCACCACGGAAGACCGCCCGGGATGTGAGGAGATATGCGACACACGACGCTAGTTTGCCGGGCAACGTGGCCGGACGACCACAGCAATCCGATCATCGTGGGTGCGGCCGACCGACGGGCTGCGGGCGGCTGGCACAGACCCCGTCCTTGCGCCAGACTGCTCCCCCGCAGCCCGTCCGACGAGGCCGGAATGTCCCCGATCTGGACAGACCCGCATGCGCTCCTGACCATCGTGATCACGCTCGCGACCTTTGCGCTGTTCGCGACCGAGCGCCTGCCCGTACAGACCACGGCGCTGCTGGCCGTCGTGGCGCTGATGCTCCTCTTCGGTCTCGTTCCCCGCGCGCCGGAGCTGCCGCCGATCGACCCGCGCGGATTCCTGCTGGGGTTCGGTCACGAGGGTCTCGTCACCGTCGTCGCGCTCATGGTGCTCGGCCGGGGCATCGAGGTCACCGGCGCACTCGACCCCGTGGCCCGGCTGCTCGGCCGCTTCTGGAGCCTGCTGCCCCAGGCCGCGTTCCTGCTGCTGCTCGTCTTCTGCCTCGGCTTCAGCACCGTGTTCAACGACACGCCCATCGTCGTGCTGATGCTCCCGTTGCTGCTGTCGATCGCGGCGCGCACCAGCACCTCCGCCTGCCGCACTCTGATGCCCATGAATTTCGCCGTGATCCTGGGCGGCATGGGCACGACCATCGGCACATCGACGAACCTGCTGATCACCGGCATCGCGGCGGATCTCGGGATGCGCCCCTTCGGGATCTTCGAGTTCCTGCCCATGGTCGCCATCACGGCGGGCATCGCCCTGCCCTACCTGTGGCTCGTGATGCCGCGGCTGCTGCCACGGGGCAACACACCCGGCCGCGGGTCCAGGGAGCGGACCTTCGATGCCGTGTTCGTCATCGCACCCGGAGCCTGGAGCCGCGGGCGCAGCCTGCGCAGCGTCATCCGGCGCACGAAGTCGCTGCGCATCCGGCGCATCGAGCGGGACGGCCAGCGCGTCCTGCGGCGCGGCGCGGTCGAGATCGCGGCCGGCGACCGCCTGTACGTGTGCGGGACGCCCGCCGTACTGCGTGAATCCGCGCTGCTGCTCGGAGCGGGCATCGAGGGCCCGGTGCCTGCGGCGGCAGCGGGTGTCGACGATCAGCACCTGGCGCAGCTCATCATCACCGAGGAATCGGAACTGGCGGGCACCTCGCTCATGGCCAGCGGTTTCGCCGGCCACCACGGCATCCGCGTGCTCGGCATGCACCGCCCCGCGGCCGGCCTCGCCGCACCGCTCTCGCCGGCGTCCTCGACACTGAGACCCGGCGACGTGCTGCTGATCCAGGCGACAGAGCACCAGATCCAGGCGCTGCGGCAGGAGGCAGGAGTCATCGCCCTCGACGGTACCGAGCGCCTGCCGCGTTCGCGGCACGCGCTGGCCGCGGTGTCGATCATGGCGGCCGTGATCGCGCTCGCGGCATCCCACACGCTGCCCATGGTCATCGCCGCCCTCGCCGGGCTCGCGGCGATGATGCTGGCGGGCGCGCTGCGCTGGCACGACATCGGCGATGCGATCAGCAGCAAGGTCGTGCTCATCATCGTCGCGAGTCTCGCGCTCGGCCGGGGCCTGGTGGAAACGGGCGTGATCGACGGGATCGGCGGCGGCTTCGCGCAGCTCACCCGGGGCCTCGAGCCGGCCACCATCATGATGCTGCTCATGCTGCTGTTCGGAGTGCTCACGAATTTCGTGTCGAACAACGCGGCCGGCGTGCTGGGCACGCCGATCGCCGTCGCCCTCGCGCAGCAACTCGGCCTCGATCCCCGGCCCTTCGTCCTCGCCGTGCTCTTCGGCTGCAACCTCTGCTTCGCGACGCCGATGGGCTATCAGACCAACCTGCTGGTGATGTCCGCCGCCGGCTACCGGTTCGCGGATTTCCTGCGCGCAGGTGGCCCGCTGTTCGTGCTGGTCTGGCTCGCGTTGTCGCTGCTCATCGCGAGGAACTACGGGTTGTGACCCCGGAACCGGCGCAGCCGAACGAGACTCTTGCATGCTGGAATTTTTGGCCCATACTGCGCGCCGTTTCGACCGAGTACGAGTCCTCCCAGCCCTGAAGAGGTGCCCGCACAAGAGATGAAGACCGTTCCGATCTCGCGGTTCCGACGTGATTGCGCTGATCTCATCGAGACGGCGCGCCAGTCCGGTGCCCCGCTGGTGGTGACCCACCGCGGACAGCCCGTGGCCCGAGTGATGCCCTGGTCCAGACCTGCCGCGAACGATGCGCGGCTCACCGACCAGATCGAGTTCGCCGGGTCACCCGCCTCGCCATTCGAGGCGGGCTGGCAGGGACAGAGATAACGGTTAACGGGCGGCGCCGCGCCGCCCACTGCTCATCTCGACGCCGCCCCCGTGCGGCGGAGTGCGCTGTTTTCCAATGATTCCCGCCGAATGAGCGGTGCCCGGGTCCGTTACCGGCGCGCGAGAAACGCCCGTGTCGCCTGTGCGGTGACCGCAGCGCGTTCGCGCGGATCCGGATGAGCCTCGCGCAGTGCCTTCGAGCGCAGTTCGATGCCGAGCGGTATGTCCGGTGGCAGCGCGTGCAGGAGTTCGAGGAGCGGGAGCGCGCCGGCGCCGGTCTGCAGCCTGCCGTCCACGGCCTCCTCGATGATGCCCGCCGAGTCATCGGTCCGCGGGCCGGCGGCCGGCGCGTCGCAGAACTGCGCGTAGGGGAGCAGGCCGCGCGGCAGCTTCGCGACCTCCGCCGGCGAGCCGCCCGATCGCGCGAGGTGCAGCGGATCGACGAGCAGCGCGATGGCGGGATGCGCCACCGCTTCGACGATGCGCCGCGCCTGGCCGATGGTCTTCACGTCCGTGAACAGGCCGAACTCCAGCGCAACGCGCATGCCGCACGGCGCCGCGTGCTCGCACAGCGCTGCGAGCTTCGCCGTGGTCGCGCCCGCATCGGGGTCCGAACTCACGACCAGGACGTTCTTCGCCCCGAGTCCGGCGCCGATGTCGATACAGCGGAAGTGGTCGGGATCGGGTGGCCCGGGCTTCAGCCAGACGACCTCCACGTCGAGCAGCGCCAGTCCGCTGTCGCCGAGCCGCAGACGCGTCTCGTGCATGAGCCTGGCGTCCCACCGTACGGGCTCGATCCACAGGCCGACGGCATCGAAACCACCCGCCCGTGCAGCCTCGACCGTCGCCAACGGGTCACACTCGGGCACGACGCCGGAAGCCAGCGAAATCGGGTGCATGATCGGGCTCCACGCGGGAATACGGACATGACCCGGCATCGTAATTGAACGGACGCCGGCGCTGCTGCTAGCCTGCGGCGCCATGCACACCGACAAAGTCCCGGAAGAAGCGGCTTGAGTCACCCCCGCGATGGTGCCCATGCCTGGTTCAGTGCCGGGCTGCTCGCAGTGGCTTACGCGGTCGCCTTCATCGACCGCCAGGTGCTGAACCTCCTGGTCGATCCGATCAAGATGTCGATGGGGCTCTCGGACACGTCCGTCAGCCTGCTGCAGGGACTCGCTTTCGTGACCGCCTACGTGGCCATGGGTCCCGTATTCGGTCGGCTTGCCGACCGCGGCAACCGGCGCAACCTGCTGATCGCCGGTGTCGCCATCTGGTCGGTCTGCACCGTGGCCTGCGGTTTTGCCCGCGATTTCTGGACGCTGTTCGCCGCGCGCGCCGGTGTCGGAGCCGCGGAAGCGTGCCTGCTGCCGGCCGGCTGGTCACTGCTCGCCGACAACTTCAGCCGCGAGCGGCTGCCGCGAGCGATGAGCATCTTCCTGCTGGGGCCCTTCGTCGGCGGCGGACTGGCGATGATCTTCGGCGGCCTGATCGTGCGTGGCGTCGCCGGCCTGACGTTCGGCGGCCCGCTCGCCGGGCTCGAGCCCTGGGGCCTCACGTTCGTGTTCCTCGGCCTGCCGGGCCTGCTGCTCGCGGCGCTGATGTTCACCATCCGCGAACCCGGTCGCGGCGTCGCGGCCTCGGGCGACGAGCGCGCGTTCTCGCCGCGCGAAGCGCTCGCCTATCTCTGGGCGGAGCGTGCGTTCTACGGTCGTTTCTTCGGCGGCATGGCCCTGCTCGTGGTCGCGCTGTACGCGCTGCCGGCCTGGACGCCCGCGTTCCTGATGCGCGCGCACGGCGGCACCGCCGGGAGCGTGGGCCTGCACTACGGCACAGCGACGCTGCTGGCCGGTTCGCTGGGGGTGCTGCTCGGCCCCTGGGTCGCGGCGCGCCTGCGGCGGCGATATCCGGACGAAGCACCGGTCCGGACGACGGTGGTCGCCGGGCTCGGCATCGTGCCGCTGTGCCTGTTCCTGCCGTTTGCGCCGGGATACTGGAGCGCGCTCTGCGCGGCGGCTCTCGCGGGGCTCTTCGTCAACCTCACACTGCCGGTCGTGGCCTCGGCGCTCGCCGACTCGACGCCGAACCGCATGCACGGCATCGTCGCATCCGTGTACGCATTCGTGCTGACCTCGACCGGCATCGGCCTCGCACCCACGCTGGTTGCCCTGGTCACCGATCACATCCTGCTGAGCCCGGCACGGGTCGGTACTTCGCTGGGCTTCGTCTGCGCCACGACCGCACTCGTCTCGCTGCCGGTGCTGGTGACCGCGGCACGGCTCTACGCGCGCCGGCTCGAAGCGGCCCGGTCGTGACGGTCACCGGCCGCACAGCCCTGCCGCCGGGGTAGCTCCGCCGCGGCAGGCCCACGATGCGGGCACCCGGAGCGGGCGGGATCAGCGCCGCACGCCGACAGCGCGATCCGACACGAAGGGATTGGTGCGGCGCTCGTCGCCGAAGGTCGACATCGGGCCGTGGCCCGGTACGAAACGCACGTCGTCACCCAGGGGAAAGAGGTTCTCGCGGATGGACCGGATGAGCGCCGCATGGTCGCCGCGCGGGAAATCCGTGCGACCGATCGAGCCCTGGAACAGCACGTCGCCCACGAATGCGATGCGGCTGCCCGGTTCGAAGAACACGACATGGCCCGGCGTGTGCCCCGGACAGTGACGGACCCCGAGCCGCAGGTTGCCGACGACGACCTCGTCGCCCTGCGCGAGCCAGCGCGCGGGCTCGAAGCTCCGCGCGGGAGGAAAGCCGTAGCTGCGCGCCGCCTCGGGCAGCGACTCGAGCCAGAACAGATCGTCGCGATGCGGACCCTCGACCGGGACGCCGAGGCGCTCGCCGAGATCCGGGGCCGCGGCACAGTGATCGAGATGCGCGTGGGTCAGCAGGATCTTCGCGATCGCGACACCGTGCTTCGTCGATTCCTGCACGATGACATCGAGGTCGCCCCCCGGATCGATCACGGCGCCCTGCTGCGTCTCGTCGCACCAGACGAGCGAGCAGTTCTGCTGGAACGGGGTGACCGGGATGACGACGGCGCGCAGGGTCATGAGAAATCGGCTCGCAGCCACGGAGATTCGGGGCGGCGCGCAGTGTAGCGCCCACGGACCGCAACCGACACCCGGGATACGGGTTCTGACGTACGCGGGATCACGGGTGCGCGCCCGTGGCCTGCCCGCTACAGTGGGGCTCCGAGCGGAGACTGCACGTGACGCGAGGAGATCCGATATCGCTGTTGACCCGCTGGTCGGCACCGCGTCTGCGATCGGTGCTCTCGGCGGTCCCGGATGCCATCCTGATCCTGCGGCGCAGTGGCACGGTGGTACCCGGGAATCGCGCCGCACGCGGCCTGCTGGCGCCCAGGCGGCGAGCCGCGCAACCGTCCGGGATCCAGGACATCCTGCCGGACTACGATGCCGCGGACCCGCCGCGTGAATCGCGCGAGATGCAGGCGCTGCGCCCCGACGGCAGCCGCTTCACGGCCGAGGTCACGAGTTCGCTCGTGAGCGGCCGGGCGCACGATCTGCAGGTGTTCGTGGTCCGCGACATCTCCCGCCGCAAGCAGCTCGAGGCCGCACTCCATGCGCGCCAGGAGGCGCTCAACCGTGCGCTCAGGCTGGCGGCCGCCGCCGAGATGAGTTCGGCGGTGACTCACGAACTGCGCCAGCCGATCGCCGCGCTCCGCAACTACCTGCACGCCTGCCGGCACCTGGCAGCCGATGAATCGCGTCACGCGCGTCTCGAAGAGACGATCGGCAAGGCGCTGCGCGAGGCCGAGCGTGCGGACAGCGTGCTCCGGCGCCTGCAGGACTACTTCCAGGCGGGCACGACCCGACCCGAGGATCTTTCGCCCGTCCCTGTCGTGAGCGAGACGCTCGCCGCGCAGCGCGAATACGCAGAACGCCTGGGCATCGAACTGCGCATGGATCTGCCCCGGAGCCTGCCGCGGATCCGCGTCGACCGCACGCAGTTCGAAACCGTGCTGCTGAACCTCGTCGGCAACGCCATCGACGCGCTCGTCACACTGGATCCGGCACGGCGGAAGCGCATCACGGTCAGCGGCAAGGCCGAAGACGAGGTCGTGCGTTTCCGGATCGCGGATTCGGGTCCGGGCATCCCGCAGGAGGTCGCCGGGACACTGTTCGAGCCGTTTCAGACGACCAGGCCGGAGGGCATGGGACTCGGCCTGACGATCAGCAGGACACTGGTCGCGGCGAATGGCGGCCAGTTGCGACTCGATGCATCCACCGATGAGGGCTCGGTCTTCTCGTTCACCGTGCGGGCCATCTGGCCGGAGCAGCCCCCATGAGCAGCCGCAAGGTCTACATCGTCGACGACGATCCCGGCTTCCGCGATTCGCTGGCGACGCTGCTCGCACTGAATGGCTTCCTCACCGCCTCGTTCGCGAGCGGCGAGGATTTCCTCGCGACGGTCGCCGAGGCACCGGACTCCTGCGCGCTGGTCGATCTGCGCATGCCGGGGCTCGATGGCCTGCAGGTCCAGGCGAGACTCGCCGAGCGCGGTTCCAGATTGCCACTCGTCATCGTCACCGCCCACGGCGATGCCGCCACGGCGCGCTCGGCACTCAAGGGCGGCGCGGTCGATTTCCTCGAAAAGCCCGTCGACGAGAAGGTGCTGCTCGATGTCGTCGAGGAAGCCATCAACGCCGGAAAGACGGCGCGGAGCCCCGGCACGAGCCCGGCGGCGCAGGAGCACCGGCTGCAGCGCCTCACGCCGCGCGAGCGCGAGGTGCTCCAGCAGGTGGCACTGGGCCGCTCGATCCGCGAGATCGCGGTACTGCTCGACATCAGCCCGCGCACGGTCGAAGTCTACAAGTCCCGCCTGTCGGAGAAGCTGCAGGCACGCAACACGGCCGAGCTGATCCGCATGGCCCTGGACGCCGGCATTTCCTGACCCTGCGCAGTCCGCTTACGGCACCGGGCGTACGGCTGTCGCCGAATTGGCGCCCTGCGTGCGGCGACCTAAGGTGTCCTGCATGTCAGCCACCGCCGGACCCCGCAGCCTGCAATCGCAGGCATCCCCTCCGTTACTGCCGTGCGCACCCGCACGCGCCGCGTTCCTCATCGATTTCGACGGGACGCTGGCAGAGATCGCCGCAGCCCCCTTGCTGGCGCGGCCTCACCCGGACGCCGCATCCGTGCTGTCGCGCCTGCTGGCGACCACGGAGGGCGCCGTTGCGCTGGTCACCGGCCGGCCGATCGCGACCATCGATGCCCTGCTGGACGTGCCGGGCTTGAGCATTGCGGGCATTCACGGCCTGGAGCGCCGTGACGCCTCCGGCCGGACGTGGCGCAACGCATCATCGGCCCCCGCAGTGGCGATGGCCCGCAGAAGCCTGCAGCGCTTCGTCGAGGCCTGTCCCCGCCTGCTGCTCGAAGACAAGGGGCTCTCGCTCGCGCTGCACTACCGCGCAGCGCCGGCGCTGGCGCAGGTGGCCGACGACGTGACTGCGCGAATCGTCGCGCACGCCGGCGGGGAACTGCTGCGCATCAAGGGCTCGATGGTGTTCGAGATCGCCCCACCGACCGCATCCAAGAGTGCGGCGGTCCGTGCGGTGCTCACCGACCCGCAGTTCCACGGCCGGGCTCCCGTCTATCTCGGCGACGACGAGGTCGATGAGGACGCGTTTCGACTCGTCAACGAACTGGGAGGACTGTCGGTGCAGGTCGGACGACCCCGGCCGTCGTCGAGCGCGCAGGCAAGGCTCGAATCCGTGGATGCAGCCGTCGGCTGGCTGGCCCGACTGGCCGGCGGATCAGGGGACCGCTGATGCCGAGCCCTTCCCTCGATCTCGGTGCGATCGGCAACGGACAGATCGCTGCGCTGGTGCAGGCGCCGGCGCGCGTCGTCTGGATGTGCCTGCCGCGCCTGGACGGCGATCCCGTGTTCCATGCGCTGCTGCAGGAACTTCCGGGCGGCACCCGGTCCGATGGCAGCTTCGACGTCGAGATCGACGATGTCGCCGACGTGCAGCGACGCTACGTTCGAAACACTGCCGTGCTCGAGACCGTGCTCACGGACCACCGGAGCAACCGGCTCCGCGTCGTCGACTTCTGCCCGCGGTTCCGCGACCGCGGCCGGATGTTCCATCCGGCGATGCTGATTCGCGGTGTGCTGCCGGTGGAGGGCACGCCGCTGGTCCGGCTGCGCATGCGGCCCCGGTTCCAGTGGGCCGCCTCGCCACCGACCATCACCGCGGGAGCGCATCACGTCAGCTATCGTGGGGTGGACTCGGCCTTCCGCGTCACGACGAACGCATCGATCACCGCACTGCTCGAGGAACGGGCGTTCTGCCTCCGCGAGCCCGTGTGGCTGCTGCTCGGACCCGACGAGACCCTGGACCAGGCGCCCGAGAGGCTCGGCCAGAGCTTCCTGCAGGACACGGTCGACTACTGGAAGGACTGGGTCCGCGGCCTCGCCATACCCTTCGAGTGGCAGGAGGCCGTGATCCGCGCGGCCATCACGCTGAAGCTCTGCACCTTCGAGGACACGGGCGCGATCGTGGCGGCCCTGACGACGTCGATCCCCGAGGCCGCCGGTTCCGGACGCAACTGGGACTACCGCTATTGCTGGCTGCGTGACAGCTACTTCGTCATCCAGGAACTGAACCGCCTCGGTGCCACGCGAACGATGGAGTCCTATCTCGACTACATCCTGAACGTCGCGATCCGCGAGGCGGGCAGCGAGATCCAGCCCCTGTTCGGCATCTCCGGAGCGCGCCGCCTGGAAGAACGCGCGATCGCGACGCTGGCCGGCTATCGCGGCATGGGTCCGGTCCGCGTCGGCAACGCGGCGCATACCCAGCGCCAGAACGATGCCTACGGCGCGATCGTACTCGCGGCCACGCATGCCTTCTTCGATCAACGACTGGCGCGACCCGGAGACGCGACACTGTTCGCGGCGCTCGAGGAGATCGGGCAGCGTGCGATCCGGCTCGCGCTGACCCCGGACGCGGGCCCGTGGGAACTGCGCGGCGCCGTTCACGTGCACACGTTCCCGGCCGTGATGTGCTGGGCCGCCTGCGACCGCCTGTCCATGATCGCCGGACGGCTCGAACTCCGGGACCGTGCCAGCTCCTGGCGGACGGCGGCGAACCGGCTGCGCGATCGCATCCTCGCGCGGGCCTGGCGCGCCCGCAGCGGCGTGCTGTCCGCATCGCTCGATGCCGAGCGCCTGGATGCGACCCTGCTGCTCATGAGCGAGCTCGGGTTCCTGTCGCGCGAAGACCCGCGCATGCGGACGACGCTCGATGCGCTCGGGAAATCCCTGCGGCGCGGCGACTTCCTGCTGCGCTACTCCGATGCCGACGATTTCGGTGAGCCCCGCAACGCCTTCGTCGTGGCGTCGTTCTGGTACGTGAACGCGCTGGCCGACACGGGCCGCAGGGACGAGGCGCGCGAGCTGTTCGAGGCGCTGCTGGATCGGCGGACACCGCTCGGCCTGCTGTCGGAACACGTCGATCCGGCAACCGGCGAGCTGTGGGGCAATTTCCCGCAGACCTACAGCATGGTCGGCATCCTGTCGAGCGCGCGCCGGCTCAGCGCGATGTGGGAGGACAGCCTGTGAGCCGTCTGGTGTGCGTCTCGAACCGGGTGGCGGTGCCGCGCTCCGGCGCCGCTCCGGGCGGTCTCACGGTCGGCGTGCTGG
Source organism: Steroidobacteraceae bacterium (assembly GCA_046352935.1). Taxonomy (GTDB): domain Bacteria; phylum Pseudomonadota; class Gammaproteobacteria; order Steroidobacterales; family Steroidobacteraceae; genus CAYWMY01. The sequence continues at coordinate 8,302 of JAXMGR010000022.1, read as the reverse complement.
CGGCACTCGAGGCGCGGGGCGGACTGTGGTTCGGCTGGAGCGGCGAGACCGCGGAGCGGCGCCAGGCCGGAGCGGACCTGCACGTGCGGCGCGGCATCACCTACGCCACGATCGATCTACCGAGGCGCGAGTTCGAGCGCTACTACAACGGCTTCTGCAACGGCGTGCTGTGGCCGTTGTTCCATTACCTCGCCAACGACCTGCCCTACAGCAGCGACGGCCGGAGCGCCTGGCTCGACGTGAACCGGCGCTTCGCGAACGCCCTAGCACCGCTGCTGCGGAGCGACGACCTGGTCTGGGTGCACGACTATCACCTGATCCCGCTCGGGCGCCTGCTGCGGCAGGCCGGCTTCGCGGGACGCATCGGATTCTTCCTGCACATCCCGTTCCCGCACATCGAGATGCTGCGCACGCTGCCGAACTTTGCCGAGCTCGTCGCGGATCTCTGCCAGTACGACCTGACGGGCTTCCAGACGACGGGTGACCTCGCGTCCTTCCACAGCGCGGTCGACTACTGCCTGGCGGCGGTCACCCGGACCGTCGATGGCGGCGTGCAGGTGGGATCCCGCCGCGTTGCCACCGGAGTCTTCCCGATCGGCGTCGAGTGCGGCCCGATCGAGGAGGCCGCGGCGGCAGCGGCGACCGGTGAGCGCGTGCAGCGCATGGTCACGAGCCTCGTGGGCCGGAAGCTCATCGTCGGCGTCGATCGCCTCGACTACAGCAAGGGCCTGCTGGAACGGTTCGGCGCGTACGAACGCCTGCTGGCAACAGGCCCGGAATACCACGGCAGGGTCACGCTGCTGCAGATCGCACCGCTGTCCCGCGGCGATGTGCGCGCCTACGGCGAGATCCGTCGCGCGCTCGAGCAGGCGGCGGGCCGGATCAACGGCCGGTTCGGCGATGCGGACTGGACGCCGATCCGGTACCTGAACCGCAACTTCGAGCACGCCGACCTCATGGGATTCCTGCGGGCGGCGCAGGTCGGACTGGTCACTCCTGTGCGTGACGGCATGAACCTGGTGGCCAAGGAGTTCGTCGCCGCGCAGGATCCCGTCGATCCCGGTGTGCTCGTGCTCTCACCGCTCGCTGGCGCCGCAGGCGAGCTGACCGGTGCGCTGCTCGTGAACCCCTACGACGCCGACGCGGTCGCGCGCACGGTCGCACAGGCCCTGGAAATGCCCGCAGAGGAGCGGCGCGCGCGCCATCAGACCATGATGCGGCACCTGTGCGAGCACGACATCCATCGCTGGCACCGGAGCTTCCTGGAAGCGCTGTCTGGCGCAGGTGCCAGGGCAGAGCGTCCGCCGGCGGAGCTCTGCACGCGCCTCGAGGCGCTGCCGTGATCGCTGCGGTCCCCGCCTCGCGGGTCCGCCGCAGCGGTCACGCCCTGCCGTTCGCGGCGTCCGCGCCCCTCAGCATCGGCACCGAGATCGAGGTCATGCTGGTGCACGACACGGACGGCACACCGGCGGCCGCGGCGCGCGAGGTGCTCGGCATGCTGGCGGTCGACGGCGTCGACGCCCCCGTCAAGGCGGAGCTGACGCAGTCGATGGTGGAGATCACGACGCGCGTGCACCATGACGCCGCGGAGCTCGGCGCGGAGCTGCGCGGCACCGCACAGACGCTGGCGGCCCATGTCGCGCGACTCGGCCTCGCCGTCGCCGGCGGTGGCGTGCACCCGTTCTGCGACTGGAACGAACAGGTGATCTTCCCGCATCCGCGCTTCCGTCGCCTGGCGGAGAGATACGGCTACCTCGCCCGGCAGTTCGCCGTGTACTCGCAACACGTGCACCTGGGCTGTGCCGACGGTGACGAGGCGCTCTATCTGCTGCACGCGCTCGGTCGGTACGTGCCCCACCTGGTGGCGCTGAGTGCGGCATCCCCGTACTGGCGCGGGATCGACACGGGCTTCGACTGCAGTCGGCTCAATGTGGTGCGTGCTTTCCCGCTGTCCGGACACGCTCCGGCGATCGTGCACTGGCGCAGCTTCTCGCGTCACATCGAGGATCTGTACAGGTCGGGTGTGATCGAGTCGCTGAAGGACCTGTACTGGGACATCCGGCCGAAGCCGGAGCTCGGCACCGTCGAGATCCGCGTCTGCGATTCTCCACTCGCCATCGCGACGGCTGCGGACGTCGTCGCGCTGCTGCAGACGCTCGCGCGACGGCTGCTGCGTGAGCGACCCGCGCTGGATCTGGAGCGGCTGTACCTCTACTACGACGTGAACCGCTTCCGCGCAGCGCGCTACGGCTTCGGGGCCCCGTGGATCGATCCGGCGCGCGGCATCGCGCGCCCGATCGCTGATGCGATCGTGGAGATGCTGGACGAGCTGGCTGCGGATGCCGCAGCGCTGGGCACCGGCAGGGCGCTGGCCCGCCTCCGCGGCCGCGCGCAGGCCTGTCACAACGACGCCGCGTGGCTGCGAGCACGGGTCCGCAGGCACAACGGATCTCAGGCCACGGTGGGCGCAATCGCGCGACGCTGGCTGGAGCCTGTTCCGGAGCCGGACTGAAGATGCCGCCGATGCCGGATCTGCTCGGGAACACCCTCACCCAGTGGACGATCTCCGCCGCGGTATCGACCACGGTCTTCTGTCTGCTGTGGCTGGTCCGCTGGCGGCTGCACCACCTGCCCGCCTCGCTCGACGCCGCGCCGGTCGTGACGGCCCTGGCCGGCGGGACGCGACTGCCGTTCCTGCTGTCTGTGTCGCTGCTCGCCGGAGCGCACCTGCTCGACGTGCCGGACGCCGCCGGTGACGTGCTGCACTCGCTCGTCGTCGTCGTGCTGCTGCTGCAGATCGGCCTGTGGTCCGGAATCGCGCTCGACCAGTGGCTGCGGCACCGGCGCAGCGACCTGCTCGCCAGCGATCGACAGACCGCGACGACGCTGAACGTCGTCGGCTTCGTCGGGCGACTGGTCGTCTGGGCCGTCGTGCTGTTGATGGCCCTCGACAACCTGGGCGTCAACATCACGGCGCTGGTCGCAGGCCTCGGCGTCGGCGGCATCGCCGTCGCGCTCGCGGTGCAGAGCGTGCTCGGTGACCTGCTGGCCTCGGTCGCCATCGCACTCGACAAGCCGTTCGCCGTGGGCGACTTCCTGGTGCTGGCGGATCACATGGGGACGGTCGAGCAGGTCGGCATCAAGAGCACCAAGCTGCGGAGCCTTTCGGGCGAGCAGCTCGTGGTCGCGAATGCCGACCTGCTGGCGAGCCGCGTGCGGAACTACGGCCGCATGGTCGAGCGACGGGTCGTCTTCGGCTTCGGTGTGCTGTACGAGACGCCGCCGGACGTGCTCGAGGCGGTGCCGGGACTGGTCGCGGAAATCGTCCGGCGCCAGCGCGATACGCGCTTCGACCGCTGCCACCTGATGCGCTTCGGCGCATCATCGCTGGACTACGAGTGCGTCTACTACGTGCTGAGCCCCGACTACAGCCAGTTCATGGACGTCCAGCAGCGGATCATGCTCGCGGTCATCCGCGGCCTCGCGGGCATGCGCGTGGAGTTCGCGTACCCGACGCAGAAGCTGTTCATCGAGCGCCCGGCCGGGCCGCCGGCGGACTGAGGCCCGGCGGCTCGGGTTGCGATAGCGGCGGCTGGCGGCCCGGCGTTCCGTATACTTCCGCCCCGTTCGCAGGGACGGAAGCCGAATGTCACCCAGATCCCGCACCGCCTGGTCGCTGTTCCTCGGGCACGCACCCGCCTGGTACAAGCGGACGATCCTGTGCTTCCTGCTCGCCAACCCCGTACTGCTGCTGGCGCTCGGGCCGGTTGCCGTCTCATGGGTCCTTCTCGCGGAATTCATCTTCACGCTCGCCATGGCGCTCGCGTGCTACCCGTTGCAGCCGGGCGGCCTGCTGGCGCTCGAAGCCGTGCTGCTCGGCCTCGTCGACACGGACGGTGTCTACCGTGAGGTCGTGACCGGCTTCCCCGTGATCCTGCTGCTCGTGTTCATGGTCGCCGGCATCCATTTCCTGCGCGATCTGCTGCTCTACGCTTTCTCGCGCATCCTTGTGCGCATCCGGTCGGCCGTGCTGCTGAACCTGGCGTTCTGCGCCGCCGGCGCGGTGCTGTCGGCCTTTCTCGACGCGCTCACGGTGCTGGCGGTGGTGATCACCGTCGCGCTGGGCTTCTACGGGGTCTACCACCGCGTCGCATCGGGCAAGCGCGTCGATGCGGACCACGACCCGTCGACGGACGACGATGTCGTGGAGTACTCGCGCGACGATCTCGAGCGATTCCGTGCCTTCCTGCGCAGCCTCATGATGAACGCGGCCGTCGGCACGACGCTGGGCGGCGTGATGACCCTGGTCGGCGAGCCGCAGAACCTGCTCGTGGGCAAGCAGGCAGGCTGGGACTTCCTGCGCTTCCTGCACGTCATGTCGCCGGTCACGGTGCCCGTCCTCGTCGCCGGACTGTGCTGCTGCATGGTGATCAACCGGTATCGCCGGTTCGGTTACGGCGCCACGCTGCCCGACAGCGTGCGCATCGTGCTCGGGGATTTCGTTCGCACCCAGGACGAGTGCATGACTCCGGTGCTGCGTCAGCGCATCCTCGTACAGGCGCTGGTCGCGCTGCTGCTCGTCGCCGGCCTCGCTCTGCACGTGGCCGAGGTGGGCCTCGTGGGGCTCACCGTGATCGTGCTCGCGACCGCGTTCTGCGGTGTGACCGAGGAACATCAGCTCGGCAAGGCCTTCGAGGCGGCACTGCCGTTCACGGCGCTGCTCGTGGTGTTCTTCGCGATCGTCGCAGTCATCCACCAGCAGCAGCTGTTCCATCCGCTGCTGCACCGGGTGCTGGCACTGGACGGGCGTGCCCAGGTCGTCGCGATGTATCTGGCGAACGGGCTGCTCTCGTCGATCAGCGACAACGTGTTCGTCGCAACGATCTACATCGAGGAGGTGCGCCATGCACTGGATGCCGGGCTGGTCTCCAGGGAGCAGTTCGACGCGCTCGCCGTGGCGGTGAACACCGGCACGAACATACCGAGCGTCGCGACCCCGAACGGCCAGGCAGCGTTCCTGTTCCTGCTGACCTCGGCCCTCGCGCCGCTGATCCGTCTGTCCTATGTCCGCATGCTGTGGATGGCGCTGCCGTACTTCGTGACCATGACCGCGGTGGGCCTGGTCGCCATCGCGCTGATGCGGTAGTCGACGAGGAGACGGGTCAGCGGCGCCGGAACCGCCCCAGCACGCGTGCGATCACGGCGCCCTGCAGCAGCTTCCAGCCCCAGCGCCGCGGCACGAGCAGCAGCAGTGCACCGAGCCCGAGCTTCAACCCCGGACGCTTCGTCAGGCGCCTCGCCAGTGACAGTCCCTCGGCGGCACCCGCGAATCGTCCCGCGATGGCGCGACCGCCGATCTCCAGTTCGCGCCGCTGCAGTGCGCTGGCCGCGACCAGCGCAGCCTTGCGGACTTCGATCTCCGTCCGCCGGTTCACCGCCGCCTCGCGAGCGAGGAACGATCGCGCTCCAGTTCGAGCAGCGTCGCCGCCAGGAACTTCGGCCGCGTGCGCAGGCGGTGGCGCAGCGCCAGCCACGCGCCGAGGGTCGCGAGCGCCAGCGCTGCGGTGATGCCTCCCGCCGCCAGCAGCGGGTGGCTGTCCCAGAACGCGACCAGCAGCAGGATGATGGCCATGATGAGCGCCAGCGAGCCCAGCACGAGCGTGATCACGACCCACACCACGATCGAAGCCGCGTGCGCGACCTGCTCCTCGAGTTCGGTACCGGCGAGCTCCAGGCGCGTGTGCGCCAGTGACACCAGCGTCGTACCGAAGCGCCGCAACGACACGAACAGGCCCTCGTCGATGACTGGATCCCCGCCGCTCATCGGCGACCGACCAGCACGCCGACGACGAAGGCCACACCGGCCGCGATGCCGATCGCGGCCCAGGGACTCTCGCGCACGTACCGATCCGCAGACTCCGCCGCATCGCGGGCCTGCGTGAGCACGTCGTCCTGCAGGTCCCCGAGGCGCGCGCGTGCCGCCTTCAGGGAATCCTGTGCCCGGCTGCGGGCCGATTCCACCTGATCGCCGGCCACGCCGGCAGTCGCCTTCAGCAGCGCTTCGGCGTCGTTCACGACGGTACGCAGGTCATCCATCAGCTGGGAGGCGTCGGGCTCGCTCATGGCAGGCTCCTCGGGATCCGATGTTCCCTGTCGATGCTAGACCGGTCGCGGCCGCCGGCAATAGCGTTTTGCGCGATCTGCACCGCCCATATGCGGCCCGCCCGCGGGGTTCACAAGTCCCCCCTACCCATGAATCCGGCATCGGCCTAGAGTGCGACCGGTTCCGGTTACCGGACACGGGATGCTGGGAGCACGTCATGCGCTGGCGGGGCGAAAGGCAGAGCGACAACATCGAGGACCGGAGGGGTCTGCGCCTGGGCCGCCCGGGGCTGGCGGCAGGCGGCCTCGGCACCATCGCCATCGTGGTGATCGGGATGATGCTCGGCGTGGACCCCGGCGTGCTGCTCCAGGGCCTGCAGCAGGGCGGGGAAGCGACCGGGCCGGCGACGCAGACCGCAGCACCTTACGAGGAGTCGGCGGACGAGTCGGAGCGCCGGCAGTTCGTCGCCGTCGTGCTCGCGGACACGGAAGCCGTCTGGCAGCAGCTGTTCCGCGCCCGGGGCGGCACCTACCGGGAGCCCAGGCTCGTTCTGTTCAGCGATACCGTGCAGTCCGGCTGCGGCTATGCCGAGGCCGCGATGGGGCCTTTCTACTGCCCCGCGGACGACCGCGTGTTCCTCGACATGTCATTCTTCGACGAGATGTCCGGGCGCCTCGAAGCGGGCGGCGATTTCGCCCGGGCGTACGTGATCGCCCACGAGGTGGGCCACCACGTCCAGAACCTGCTCGGCGCCTCGGGCAAGGTGCACGAGATGCAGCAGCGCGTCGGCCGGGTCGAGGCCAACCAGCTGTCGGTACGTCTCGAGCTGCAGGCGGACTGCTACGCAGGCGTCTGGGCGAACCGGGCGGAACAGAACCGCGCAATGCTGGAGTCCGGAGACCTGGAGGAGGCCATGGGTGCGGCGAGCGCGGTCGGCGACGACCGGCTGCAGCGGCAGGCCCGGGGACGCGTCGTGCCCGATTCGTTCACCCACGGCAGCTCGGAGCAACGGATGCGGTGGTTCCGACGCGGCTTCCAGGACGGCGACCCGGAAGCCTGCGACACCTTCGCGGCGGCGGACCTCTAGGAGCCTGTCCGGAGAACGCGGGAATGCGAGGAAACGGCAACCGGAGCGTTCTGCGCCCATCCCGATCCGGCGCACGGAGGGCAGACCGTGCCGATTGAAGCCGTGTTCGCGAGACGCCGGCGGGGACACCCGGTAGTCATCATCGCCGGCCTGGTGGCCGCGCTGCTCGTCGCGGGCTACCCGCTCGACGAAGGGCTCGGGCATGCACTGCGCTATGACCGGGCCGCCATCCGGGCCGGTGAGTGGTGGCGCCTTGCGACTGCCCACGTCGCGCACCTGTCGTGGGCGCATGCACTGCTGAATGCCGCGGCGCTGCTGCTCGTCCTGCAGATCTTCCGCAGCGCTGTCAGGCCACCAGAGTGGTGGCTCGCCGGTGGCATCTCGATGCTCGCGATCGATGTGGGGCTGTGGTGGCTGGAGCCGCAGGTCACCTGGTACGCCGGTGCCTCGGGTGTCCTGCACGGGATGTTCGTGGCAGGTCTTGCGGGGCTCTGGCGTGGCGGCGAACACAGGCCCGCCATCGCGCTCGCCGCGGGCCTGATTCTCAAGCTTGCCGTTGAGTGGTGGCATGGACCCGTCGCGGATTTCGTTGCCGCGCCGGTCGTGACCGCAGCGCATCGCTATGGCGCCGCAGGCGGGCTCGTCGTCGCGGTCGTGCAGCTGCTGCGGATGAGACGTTTCTGAGTCCAGCGACGATCCGGATCAAGCGTCCTTCGATGGCTTCCACATCGGCGACGGTCGCTCAGTCCCGGGCAATCGACGACGCGGCTTCCGGCTCGCCGTCGAGGATCACTTCGTCCACCGGATCGAGCGCGACTTCCCGCTCCCGCGGCCCTTCGGGCACGACCGATCCCGGCGGCAACGTATCGCGCAGCACCGGTGGTGTGTCGCTGACCCGGTGTCCGAGGAATTCACGGACATCGTGAGAGCAACGGGAATACACGATGAAGAGCAGCGCGACGAGCGGCAGCATCCAGCCACGGCGGCGTTCGGGAACCCCGGCGGGTGCCTCCGCAGCCGGTATGTGCCAGGTCGTCGCCGGTCGTGATGCGACCGGTGGCGTCGGTGCGGGAGTCACGACACGAGGGGTCACGGCGGCGGTCGGCGCCGCG
>JAXMGR010000021.1:0-72633 GCA_046352935.1 Steroidobacteraceae bacterium | reverse complement strand
CCGGCCAGTTCATCCAGTCGAGCGAGTTGGCATAACGCGCGACCACCGAACGGATGGCCGATTCATCGACGAGACGCGCGAACTGCCGGCGTTCTTCCGGGCTCCAGTCGGTCATGAGCGAACTCCCCTGTCACGGTCGTGGTGGCCCGGGAGCGTAGCGTGAATCCCTGTGCGGCGGAAACGGGGCGGAGCGGTCTGGAGCCAGTCCATGAGAGGAAGGTGCTTTCCTCATGGCCCGAGATGCCCGTCGCCGGACGCGCGGGCTGCGGACGGAGGGGGTCATTCCCGATTTCCAGCAACGTCGCGTCCAGGCGCGGGCTGCAACGGAGAGATCGCCTCGGCTCGCGGGAAGAATTACGCGAGCCTCGCCGACTCTCCTGCGCGCCCGCACCAAGTGACGCTGGCGATGGAAAGAATCGGGAATGGGGGGCGGGACATTCTTACTTGCTTGCTGCGGCGTATCAGGCGCGCGGGCGGGCAGGAGGGCCCCGAGGCGAGCGTAAAGATCTGGCGCGAGACGAGGGGCCCTCCGTCCGCAGCCCGCGCGTCAGATCGTCCGTGGCAGGAAGATCGCGAACTGCCCATGACCATGCCCCGATGTCCCGGCGCCGCCAAACGGTTTATGTTGGCGCCTCGAGCACTCCGGGGATTCAGCCGATGAGCCACGTCCACCGCCCGCGCCGCAGCGCGCTCTACCTGCCCGCCTCCAACGCAAAGGCCATCGCCAAGGCCCGCACGCTGCCGGCGGATGTCGTCGTCCTCGACCTCGAGGACGCGGTCGCGCCGGAGGCGAAGGTCGAGGCACGCGCAGCCGCCGCGGCCGCGGTGCGCGAAGGCGGCTTCGGCCGCCGCGAAGTGGTGATCCGGGTGAACGGCCTCGACACGCCCTGGGGCGCCGACGACCTCGCCGCGGTGGCCGGTTCGGATGCGCATGCCGTGCTCGTGCCGAAGACCGCCTCCCCCGCCGACATCGCGCGTTACGACGCCCGGCTCGCGTCTGCGCCCGCGACCCTGCGCCTGTGGACCATGATCGAGACCTGCGCCTGCGTGGCACAGCTCGATGCAATCGCAGCGATGGCGCATACCACGCGGCTCGGGGCATTCGTCATGGGGACGAACGACCTCGCGAAGGAAATGCGCGCGCGGCTCACGCCCGACCGCACCCCCTTCCTGGCGTTCCTGTCGCTGGCCGTGGCCGCCGCGCGTGCACACGGCCTCGCGATCCTCGACGGAGTCTGCAACGAGTTCCGCGACCTCGCCGTGTTCCGGCGCGAGACCGAACAGGGCCGGATCTTCGGATTCGACGGCAAGACGCTCATCCATCCCGACCAGATCGCACCCTGCAATGAGGTCTTCTCGCCGGGCGAAGAGGAACTGCACCACGCCCGTGCCGTGATCGCCGCCTTCGCGTTGCCCGAAAACGCCGGCCGGGGCGTCATCCGGGTGGACGGCCGGATGGTGGAGCGGCTGCACCTCGAGCAGGCGCAGCACCTGATGGCCGTGGCGGCACAGATCGCGGCAGCCGGCTGACGGGGTGCTACCGTATGCCGGGACATGGGGACATGCTTCGTTTCCATGCAGCTGTCTGAAGGACGCGCGGGCGCGCAGGAGGCCTGGCGAACGAACGTAAGGATCTGGCGCGAGAGAGCCGGGCCTCCCAACAGCCGGCGCGGCGCGCGCCGTCATCTCGGGAAATGAAGCATGTCCCCATGTCCTGAACCCGCGATACAGGAAGACGTCGAACTCAAGACAACCTGCTACGGCTGCCCCGCCGGCTGCTGCGGCATCCTCGCGCGCCGCGTGAACGGCGTGGTCGTCTCGCTGCGCGGCGATCCGGACTGCCCGTTCAGCCAGGGCCGGCTCTGCGCCAAGGGCCATGCGCAGATCATGATGGCCTACAGCCGCCGGCGCGTTACGCAGTGCCTGAAGCGCACCAACCCGGAAAAGGGCATCGGCATCGATCCGCGGTGGGTCGAGATCAGCTACGACGAAGCTGTGCGCACGGCGGCTGAGAAGCTGAAGGCGTGTCGCGACCGCGACCCCGCGGGCCTTTACTACCTGAACCAGGATTTCACGACATTGCCCTGGTTCACGGGCGCCGTGATGGCCTCCTTCGGCTCACCGAACTTCGACACCAGCATCGGCTGCGGCAACAGCGTGCATCCGACGCTGCAGCAGGTGCACGGCGGCTTTCATGCACGCCCCGATTTTCATTACTGCAATCATCTGCTGCTGTTCGGCTCGACCAAGGGCGCCATGGGCAACTGGACGGCCGTGACCTCGACGCTGGAGATGGCTCGCGCGCGGCAACGCGGCATGAAACTCGTGGTCATCGATCCGTTCTGCTCGAACGCCGCGGCGATCGCGGACGAGTGGGTGCCGATCCGTCCCGGCACGGACGGCGCTCTCGTGCTCGCGATGATGCACGTGCTCGTCAACGAATCCGGCCTCCACGACCTCGAGTTCCTTCGCCGCCTCAGCAATGGCCCCTACCTCGTGCGCGACAGCGACGGCCGCTACGTGCGCGACGCCGCCACGAACAAGCCGCTGCTGTGGGACGCCGACGACCACTGCGTGAAGGCTCATGACGACGCCACGCTGCGCACGGCCGTCATGGAGGGTCGCTTCGAGGTGAACGGCGAGCCCTGCCAGCCCGCGTTCGCGAAACTGAAGCAGCACCTCGCTGACTACACGCCGGAGCGCACGGCGGAGATCACGACCATTCCGGCCGAAACCATCCGCCGGCTCGCACGGGAGTTCGGCACCGCGGCGTCGATCGGTGCAACCGTCGACATCGACGGCCACACCCTGCCCCTGCGGCCCGCCTGCGCACACTGGTACCGCGGCATCAGCCTGCACGCGCAGGCCTTCGAGCAGGGTCTCGCCGTCGCGATGCTGAACACGCTCGTGGGCGCCATCGACGTACCCGGCGGACTGCTGGCCGATACGGTCTATGCGCACCATCCCGAGTTCGCGGAGCACAGCACCTGGATGGGTCGCGGTTCCGGGCTGCGCGAGGTGGACGGCATCCTCGTCCCCGGGAAGGTCGGGACCTACGCCGACAATTTCCCCGCCCCCTATCCGCCTCGCGAGGTCCGCGGGCCGGCCTCGATGGCCGGCAACGAGCTGGTCGGAGCCGGTGTCGGATTCATGAGCGTTGCGCTCGCAACGATGAACGTGCTCGATCCGGAACGCTTCAACAACCGCATCCCGCACAACCCGCTCGCCTTCGTGCACGTCGTGGGCAATCCGATGCTGAACCAGGCCAACCCGAAGGTGCAGGCCGAATACCTGAAGAAGTACGGGTTCCAGCTCTCGATCGTGCCCAACCTCGACGAGACCGCGGAGTTCGCCGACATCGTGATCCCGACCCAGACGCAGCTCGAGCGGCTGGACATGGGGGCCAACAACATCCCCGACACCATGGGCTCCACGGCGACGGATGAGTACTGCATCGCGCTGCGCCAGCCCGTCGTCGACCTCGGCAACCGCCACCACGTCGACATCTGGATCGACATCGCGCAGGCCATGGGCATCCTTCCCGAGTTCAACCGCATGGTGAACCACTTCATGGAGCTGGAGGAGCCGTTCCAGCTGCAGCCGGAACGCCATTACGGCCATGCGGAACTGACCGATCACTGGATCCGTTCCATGACGGCGGGCCAGCGCACGCTCGAGGACGTGGCGAAGGACGGGCGCCTGAGCTGGAAGAAGTCGGTTCAGGAACGCTATCCGCGCATGTTCTACACGGCGCGGATACCCGTCTATTACGAATACGTTCTCGACGTCGGCGAGAAGATCGCTGCGCTGACGCGGTCCATGGGCATCGCCTGGGACACTTCGCGCTATCGCCCGCTGCCGGGCTGGTACCCGGGCCCCGCGCATGGCGCGCAACCCGCCGGCTTCGACCTGTACGGGGTCAGCTTCAAGCAGACCTTCCGCACGGGCACGTTCTCGAACTTCAATGCCTGGCTGGGCGAGCTGGGCCAGCACCACCCGATGTCGGGCAAGGTCGTTCTCAATCGTCGTTATGCCCGTTCCAGGGGCATCGCGGACGGCGACCGGGTCCGGGTGGAGAGCACCGGCGGCGGCGAGATCGAGGGCATCGCCGTCCTGAGCGAGTGCATCCACCCCGAATGCGTGGGCATGGACCATGCGGGCGGCAACTGGGCGAAGAGCCTGCCGCCGCGCGCGCGGCGGACCGGCGTACACTTCAGCGCATTGTTCGACTACGACATGAAGAACCTCGACGTCATGAGCGGGGCGATGGAAGCCAGTCCCCGCCTGAAGGTGACCCGCCTATGAAGACACCCGCCGCGAACCAGCGCCACGAGGACGTGCTGCTGAAGACGGTCTGCTACGGCTGCCCCGCCGGCACCTGCGCCATGTACGCGCGCCGCGTCGATGGCGTGGTCGTCGAACTGCGCGGCGATCCCGAGTGCCCGTTCAGCCAGGGCCGGCTCTGCGCCAAGGCGCATGCGCAGATCATGATGGCGTACAGCCCGAAGCGCTTCGCGAAGCCCTTGAAGCGCACGAATCCCGAGAAGGGCATCGGCGTCGATCCGAAGTGGGTCGAGATCGAGTACGAAGAGGCCATCCGCATCGCCGGTGCGAAACTCAGGGAATGCCGCGAGACCGATCCGACCGGGCTTGCCTATTCCTGCGCCGATTTCACGACCTTCCCCTGGTTCCTGGGCTCCGCGCTCGCGTCCTTCGGCACGCCGAACTTCTGCACGGGCGGCCTCGCCTTCTGCGGCAACAACGTGCATCCGGTGCTGCAGCAGGTGCAGGGTGCGTTCCACGCCGCGCCGGACTTCCACTACACCAACTACGTGATGCTGTTCGGCTCGACCAAGGGCGCGATGGGCAACTGGGCCGCACTGACCTCGACGGTCGAGATGTCGGCCGCCCGCAAGCGCGGCCAGAAGCTCGTGGTGGTCGATCCGCGCTGTTCGAACGCCGCAGCCATCGCCGACGAGTGGGTGCCGATCCGGCCCGGCACCGACGGCGCACTCGTGCTCGCGATGATGAACGTGATGATCAACGAGCTCGGGCTCTACGACCTGGAGTTCCTGAGGAAGCTCAGCAACGGCCCCTATCTCGTGCGCGACAGTGACGGCCGCTACGTGCGCGATCCCGCCACGAACAAGCCGCTGCTGTGGGACGCAGACGACCACTGCGCGAAGACCTATGACGATGCCGCGCTGCGCACGGCCGCCATGGACGGCCGCTTCGAGGTGAACGGCGAGCCCTGTCAGCCCGCGTTCGCGAAACTGAAGCAGCATCTCGCCGACTACTCGCCCGAGCGCGCCCAGGAGATCACGACCATCCCGGCCGGGACCATCCGCCGGCTCGCTCGCGAGTTCGGCACGGCCGCCTCGATCGGCGCGACCATCGACATCGACGGCCACACGCTGCCGCTCAGGCCCGCCTGCGCGCACTGGTACAAGGGCATCAGCCAGCACGCGCAGGGCTTCGAGCAGGGCCTTGCGATCGCGATGCTGAACACGATCGTCGGCGCGATCGACGTGCCCGGCGGACTGCTGTCCGACACCGTCTACGCGCATCACCCGGAGTTCTCGGGGACCAGCACCTGGATGGGGCGCAACTCGGGGCTCCGCGACTTCGAGGGCATCCTCGTACCGGGCGAGTTCGCCACCTACGGCGGCGCCTTCCAGTCGAACTACCCGCTCAAGCCGGTCACGCCACCCATCAGCCACTCGGCCGATTCGCTGGCACCCGTCGGCATGTACATGAGCCCCGTCGTCGCCAAGCTCAATGTCATCAAGCCGGACCGCTTCAACAACCGGATCCCGCACAACCCCATGGTGTTCGTGCAGGTGCTCTCCGGCAACGACCTGCTGAACGAGGGCAACCCGAAGACCCAGGCCGAGTACCTGAGGAAGTTCGGCTTCCAGATCTCGATCGTGCCCTGCGTGGACGAGACGGCGGAATTCGCCGACATCGTGTTCCCGACGCAGACCCAGCTCGAGCGGCTGGACATGGGCGCCAACAACATCTTCGACACCATGGGCTCGACGGTCACGGCCGAGTACTGCATCAACCTGCGCCAGCCCGTCGTCGATCTCGGCAATCGCCACCACGTCGACATCTGGATCGACCTCGCCCGCGAGGCGGGCTTCCTGCCCGATCTCAACCGCGAGATGTCGAACCGCATGCAGCTCGACGACCGGTGCCGGCTCGAGCCGGACCGGAAGTACACACACCGCGAGCTGACCGACCGCTGGATCCGTTCGATGACGGCCGGCACGAAGTCCCTCGAGGACGTCGCGAAGGAAGGACGCCTGCACTGGAAGAAATCAGTGCAGGAACGCTATCCGCGCATGTTCTACACCGCGCGCATTCCGATCTACTACGAGTACTTCATCGAGGCGGGGCGCCAGCTCGCGGAAGTGGTGCGCTCGATGGGCATCAGCTGGGACCTCTCACGCTACCACCCGCTGCCGGCCTGGTATCCCGGTCCCAATCACAGCGACCGCACCGCGGGCTTCGATCTCTACGGCGTCAGCTTCAAGCAGCCGTTCAAGACCGGCACGTTCTCGAACTTCAACGCGTGGCTCGGCGAGCTCAGCCGCAATCACCCGACGGCCGGCCGGATCATCCTGAACCGGGGCTACGCGCGCTCGAAGGGCATCGGCGACGGCGATCGCATACGCGTCGAGAGCACGGGCGGTGGCTCCGTCGAGGGCATCGCGGCGCTGAGCGAATGCATCCACCCGGAATGCGTGGGCATGGACCACGCCGGCGGCAACTGGGCGAAGAGCCTGCCGCCGCGCCGTGGCGGCGACACGGGCGTGCACTTCGGCGCGCTGCTCGACTACGAGATGAAGAATCTCGACGTCATGGACGGTGCGATGGAGAACAGCCCGAAGCTGCGCGTGAGCCGTGTCGGCTGACGCCCGTCACTCCGGCTTGATGCAGGACGCGACGATCTTGTTGCCGTCCGGGTCGCGCACGTAGGCCGCGTAGAGATTCGGGATGTAGGTGCGCGGGCCGGGCGCGCCTTCGTCATAACCGCCGTTGGCGAGCGCCTGCCTGTGGAACTCGTCGACGGCCGCGCGGTTCGGCGCCACCAGACCGATGGTGCCGCCGTTGGCCCACGAGGCCGGCAGGCCGTTGAACGGCCGCGTGACGATGAAATGCGACGTGGGCGTGCCCCACACCGAGGCCTTGTCGTAGTCGCCCTCGCGCTTCAGTCCGAGTGCACCCAGCGCTGCGTCGTAGAACCGGCGCGCGCGATCCAGATCGTTGGTCCCGACGACGACGTGCGTGAAAATCGACATGTCCCCCTCCATTTCGACCGGGTCTGCGGATGCGGCCCCGGATGCGCTACTTGACCACTCTCAGCTTCGGCCTGCGCCCTTCGTCGGTCGCGGTCGACGTCGGCGTCGGGCCCGCGGGCGGGCTCGGCTCGGTATCCGATTCGTCCTGGAACACGAGCCCCTGCCCGGTCTCGCGCGCGTAGATGCCGAGCACCGCGGCGACGGGCAGGCGCACCGCGTGCGGCACACCGCCGAAGCGCGCGGAGAACTCGATCAGGTCATTGCCGAGCCGGAGGCCCTGCGTGGCCTGCCAGCTCACGTTCAGCACGATACGGCCGTCCTTGACGGAGCCGGCCGGGACCTCGACGCCTGCGAGCGTCGCATCGACGACGATGTGCGGCGTCTGGCCGTTGTCCGTCATCCACTCGTGCATGGCGCGCACGAGATAGGGACGCCGCGAAGTGGGACGGGAATCCCCGGTCACGACGCGACGCGCTCCCCGCCCCGGAACCCGCAGCACATTCCTGCCGCTCCCGCCATGACGAATGACCGCGAAGGACTCAGTGGACGTCCTTCCAGTATTCCTTCTTGAGCAGGTAGGACAGCCCGAAGAACAGCAGCAGGAACAGGAGGACCCACACGCCGAGGTTCTCGCGCGTGGCCTTCGAGGGCTCGCCGATGTAGTCGAGGAAGTTCACGGTGTCGCGCACGAACTCGTCGTACTGCTCGGCCGTGAGTTCCCCGGGCGTGCCGGGCTCGAAACCGACCAGGTGCTTCGCGGTGTGACCGTCCTTCGTGACGTCCTCGTACTTCGGCTGCTGCACGCCCTGCAGGCCTGCGAGCACGTGCGGCATGACGGTGCCCGGCAGCACGGTGTTGTTCACGCCGTGCGGCCGCGCCGGATCCGCGTAGAAGCTCTTGAGGAACGTGTACACGCGATCCGTGCCACGGCTGCGCGCGATCAGCGACAGGTCGGGCGGCGCGTTGCCGAACCACTCGGCCGCCTGCGCCTTCGGCATCGGCGAGATCACCATGGACAGCGGCGACGCACCCTCCGGAACGAGGTTCGCGACCAGGTCCTTCTCGTTGAGCCCGAGATCGGCGCCGACACGGTTCCAGCGCACGTACTGTGCAGAATGGCAGCCGAGGCAGTAGTTCACGAAATTCCGCGCGCCACGCTGCAGCGACGCCTGGTTGTGGATGTCGGTGCCGGCGTGCTCGTACGCGCCTTCCGAGGACGCGAGAGCCGCGACCGGGAGCAGCAGCAATGCCGCGAGAAACGACTTAGTGCGCATGGTAGGTGACCCTCTGCGGCTCCGGCCTGGTCTTGTCGACGCGCGAGTACCACGGCATCAGCGCGAAGAACAGGAAGTACACGAGGGTACCCGCCCGCGAGACCCACGACAGCAACGCCGAGACCGGCTGCAGGCCGCAGTAGGCCAGCACGACGAACGAGACCGCGAACAGCGTCAGCGCGATCTTGTAGAGCGGCCCGCGATAGCGGATCGACTTGACCGGCGAGCGGTCCAGCCACGGCAGGAAGAACAGCACGGCGATCGCCGCGAACATGACGATCACGCCCCAGACCTGCGTGCCGGCGAAGGCCGGAACCGCACGCAGCATCGCGTAGAACGGCGTGTAGTACCACACCGGCGCGATGTGCAGCGGCGTCTGCATCGGATTCGCCGGCTCGAAATTCGGCGCCTCCAGGAACAGACCGCCGAAGGCCGGCGCGAAGAACACGATGGCGCAGAACACGATCAGGAAGAACGCCACCCCCATGATGTCCTTCACCGTGTAGTACGGGTGGAAGGGGATGCCGTCCAGCGGCTTGCCGTCCGGACCCTTGTTCTTCTTGATCTCGATGCCGTCGGGGTTGTTCGAGCCGACCTCGTGCAGCGCGAGGATGTGCGCGACGACGAGGAACACGAGCACCAGCGGCAGCGCGATGACGTGCAGCGCGAAGAAGCGGTTCAGCGTGATGTCGGAGATGAAGTAGTCGCCGCGTATCCACTCCACCAGCGCGCCACCGATCACCGGGAACGTACCGAACAGCGACACGATCACCTGCGCGCCCCAGTAGGACATGTTGCCCCAGGGCAGCAGGTAGCCGAAGAAACCTTCGGCCATCAGGGCCAGGTAGATGAACATGCCGAAGATCCACAGCAGTTCGCGCGGCTTGCGGTACGAGCCGTACAGCAGCGCGCGGAACATGTGCAGATAGACGGCGACGAAGAACGCCGAGGCGCCGGTCGAGTGCAGGTAGCGGATCAGCCAACCCCACTCGACGTCGCGCATGATGTATTCGACGGAGCCGAAGGCCTCGGCGGCGCTCGGCTTGTAGTTCATCGTCAGGAAGATGCCCGTGACGATCTGCAGCACCAGCACGAGCAGCGCCAGCGAGCCGAAGTAGTACCAGGTGTTGAAGTTTTTGGGCGCGTAGTACTCGCTCAGGTGCTCACGCCACATCTTCGACATCGGGAAACGGTCGTCGATCCACTGACCGAACGACTGCAGGCAACCGCCGCCGGCGGCACTGGCTTTGGGCGTTTCGTTGGCCATCACGCGACTCCCGCCGGATCCTCGCCCACGAGGATGTGACTGTCATCCGTCCAGGAATAGGGCGGCACGATGAGATTCTTCGGCGCGGGCACGTTCTTCAGCACGCGCCCCGCCAGATCGAACATCGAGCCGTGACAGGCGCAGAAGAAGCCGCCCGGCCACTCCCGCCCGACGCGTGCCGACAGGTCCGCAGTACCCACCTCGAACGCGGCCTGCGGGGCACAACCGAGATGCGTGCACACCGCCTTCACCACCAGGAACTCGGGCTTGCTGGCCCGCACGGCGTTGCGCGCATACTCCGGCTGCTCGGAGATCTCCGATTCCGGATCGGCGAGCAGGTCATTGGCCTTCTCGAGCCCCGCGACCATCGCCGCCGTGCGGCGCACGACGTAGATCGGCTGGCCGCGCCATTCGACCTTGAGCATCGCACCCACTTCGAGCTTGCTCACATCGACCGACACGGGCGCACCGAGTGCGCGGGCCCGCGCGCTCGGCTTCCACGAGGCCAGGAACGGTGCCGCGGCAAACGCCACACCGATCGCGCCGGTCACAGCCGTCGCCGCAGTCAGCAGCGAACGCCTGCCCTGATCCACCTGTTCGCTCATCCGGTCACCCCTGGACACATCAGCCCACAACATCCCCTGACGCATCCGCCCCGGGGGACGGAACGCCGGCTTGTTTCGTCGCTCTTATGGAGGCGGCATTATACATGGGATGCCTTTGCCCGCGCGCGCCGGAGCGCACCGGCGAACGGCGAGCCCCCGGAGTCGCTCATGCAGCGTGTGGTCTCGACATTGAAGTGGCTGGGCCCGTGGGTCGCGGTGGGACTCGCCGCCGGCATCGCCTACACGGCCGCCCGCCCGTGGCTCGGGACAGGGGGCCCGGCGACCGCGCCAGCGACTCCGGCCGCGACGTCCGTACCGGCCCTTCCGCAACACGCCGCAGACGCGGCAACGGCGGCGGATGATCTCCGCGGCCCCGCTGCAGCGCCGGCGGCAACAGGAACGCCGCCCGCCTCCGCGGCGCCCCTGCCTTCCTACGCGGATGCCGTCGCGGCCAGCGCGCCGGCGGTCGTGAACATCTTCACCGAACGGGTCGTGCGTGTACGCCAGCTGCCGCCCGGCTGGGAATCGCTGTTCGGCGACACCTGGCCGGCGTACCGGAACCGCGTGGACCGAAGCCTGGGTTCGGGGGTGATCTACGACGCCGCGGGTCACGTGGTCACCAACAACCACGTGGTCGCCGGCGCAACACAGATCCAGGTCCAGCTCCAGGACGGGCGCATCGCGCCAGCGCGCATCGTCGGCACCGACCCGGACACCGACCTCGCCGTGCTGGACGTCGCGCTCGAGAAGCCGCCGGTCATCAGCCTGGGGCGCTCGGACCGGCTGCGCGTGGGCGAGCCGGTGCTCGCCATCGGCAATCCGCTCGGCCTCGGACAGACCGTCACCTCGGGCATCGTGAGCGCCAAGGGGCGCAGTCGGCTCGGCGTCACCACCTTCGAGAGCTACATCCAGACGGACGCGGCCATCAACTCCGGCAATTCGGGTGGCGCGCTGGTGAATGCACGTGGCGAGCTCGTGGGGATCAACACGCTGGTGCTGTCGCGCAGCGCCGGTATCGAAGGCATCGGCTTCGCGATCCCGATCGACCTCGTGCGCGGCGTGGTCGACGAGATCCTGAGGAGCGGCCACGTCGTGCGGGGCTGGATCGGCGTGCTGCCGCAGGACATGCCGGCGGACCAGGCCGTGCAGTTCGGCTACCCGCCCGGCGGCGCGATCGTCACCGATTTCGCCGTCGGCAGCCCGGCCGTGGCTGCCGGCATGCAGCCCCTCGACGTCGTCACCGAGGTCAACGGGGAGAAGGTGCGTGACGCGCAGGACCTGATGGCCCGCATCGCGTTGCTGAAGCCCGGCCAGAAGGCGCGCATCACCTGGCTGCGGGGACTGCCGTCCTACGACTCCCCCCAGGCGATGACCGTCAAGGTGCCCGTCATCGAGCGGCCGCAGCGCAGCGGCAACCCCGGCGGCTGAGCGGGCGGACGCATCCCGGCCCGGGGTGCGACCGACACCGGCCATTCAGCCGGCGACGCGCCTGATCTCGGCGCCGAGGCCGGCGAGCTTCTCCTCGATGCGCTCGTAGCCGCGGTCGATGTGGTAGATCCGGTCCACGACGGTCTGGCCTTCGGCGACCAGCCCCGCGAGCACGAGACTCGCCGATGCACGCAGGTCCGTGGCCATGACCGGCGCACCGGAGAGCCGCGGCACGCCGTGGATGACCGCCGTGTGCCCCTCGATGCGGATCTCCGCGCCGAGACGGCGCAGTTCCAGCATGTGCATGTAGCGGTTCTCGAACACGGTCTCGATCACCGTGCCCACGCCGTCCGCGACGCAGTTGAGGGCCGCGAACTGGGCCTGCATGTCCGTCGGGAACGCCGGATAGGGCGCCGTACGGATGTCGACGGAACGCGGCCGGCGACCCTGCATGTCGACCTCGATCCAGTCGGCACCGCAGGTAACGGCCGCACCGGCCTCGCGCAGCTTGGCGACGACCGCGTCGAGGTGTTCGGGCCGGGTGTCCCGCGCGCGCACGCGACCGCGTGTGATGGCTCCGGCGACCAGGTAGGTCCCCGTCTCGATCCGGTCCGGCAGCACCGTGTACTGGCAGGGCTGCAGGCGCTGCATGCCGTCGATGACCAGGGTGTCGGTGCCGGCACCGCTGATCTGCGCGCCCATGGCGATCAGGCACTGCGCGAGGTCGACGACCTCGGGCTCCCGCGCCGCGTTCTCGATGACGGTGCGGCCCTCGGCCAGCGCGGCGGCCATCATGAGGTTCTCCGTACCGGTGACCGTGACCGTCTCCAGCACGATGCGGGCACCCTTGAGGCGCCCCGCGCGCGCCTTGATGTAGCCGCCCTCGATCTGGATGTCGGCACCCATCGCGCGCAGCCCGTCGACGTGCAGGTTCACGGGCCGCGCGCCGATGGCGCAGCCGCCCGGCAGCGACACGTCGGCCTCGCCGAAGCGGGCGACCAGCGGGCCCAGCACGAGGATCGACGCGCGCATGCGCTTGACCAGCTCGTAGGGCGCGACGCAGTGCGCGGTCCCGCGCGGGTCGATCGTGACCCGCATGCCGTCGTCGACCGTGACGCCGACGCCCATGCGGCCGAGCAGCTCGATCATCGTCGTCACGTCCTGCAGGTGCGGGACGTTGGCGATCGTGCTCGGGCCGTCCGCGAGGAGCGTCGCCGCGATGATCGGGAGCGTGGCGTTCTTGGCGCCGGAGATGCGGACTTCCCCGTCGAGCGGCCGGCCGCCGCAGATCAGGAGCTTGTTCATCCCGGACGGGCGCTCAGGCGCCGCGCGCCGACGCTTCCCCGGGCGTCAGCGTCTCGAGCGACAGCGCGTGGATCTCCCCGCCCATCGCATCGCCCAGCGTCGCATACACCAGCTGGTGACGCTTCAGCGTGCGCTGTCCCTCGAACACGGACGAGACCACCACGGCCTCGAAGTGCACGTTGTCGTCGGAGCGTACGAGCGCGCGGGCGCCCGGCAGGCCGTTCTCGATGTGCTGGCGAACCTGGTCGGCGGTCATGTCGGTCTCACGAAGCGGGGACGCTGCGGATCTTACGGCAAGCGGCCGCGGCGGGGCCACGGCACCGTGGTCCGTTCACCCACGCAGTGATCCACCGGGGCCCGGCGGGTGCGTGCCGTGTATCATCGCGTCACCTCCGCGGCGATCACCGAACCGGCGGCCCTGCCCGCATCCGGCCCGAATGGACTTCGACCCACAGCGCATCATCGACACGGCCCGGCGCGCGCTCCGCATCGAGGCCGACGCCGTCGCCGCGCTCGTCGAGCGCCTGGACGGTTCGTTCGTCGAGGCCTGCCGGATCTGCTGCGAATGCCGCGGCCGGATCGTCGTCACCGGGATCGGCAAGTCCGGGCACGTCGCCCGCAAGATCGCCGCGACACTCGCGAGCACCGGCACGCCGGCTTTCTTCCTGCACCCGGCCGAGGCCAGCCATGGCGACCTCGGCATGATCACCCCGGCCGACGCGGTGCTCGCGATATCCAACTCGGGCGAGACGGGCGAGATCCTCACACTGTTGCCGCTCATCAGACGCATGGGCGTGCCGCTCGTCGCCATGACGGGGGCGCCGGACTCGACGCTGGCGCGCGAGGCCGCGGCCGTCCTCGACATCCACGTGCCGGCCGAGGCCTGTCCGCTGAACCTGACCCCTACCGCCAGCACGACCGCGGCGCTCGCAATGGGCGATGCGCTGGCCGTCGCGCTGCTGCGCGTGCGCGGCTTCACCGAGGAGAAGTTCGCACGGTCGCACCCGGGTGGCACGCTGGGCCGGCGACTGTGGCTGCGCGTCGTGGACGTCATGCGTTCCGGCGAGGCGATCCCGCGTGTCGCGCCGGACACGCCGCTCACGGCGAGTCTCGTCGAGATGTCGCGGAAGGGACTCGGCATGACGGCCGTGGTCGAAACGGATGGGCAGGTCGCGGGCATCTTCACCGACGGCGACCTGCGCCGCCTGTTCGACCGCGGCGTCGACGTGCGCACCACCGCGATCGGCGAGGTCATGACGCGCGGTGCGCGCACGATCGGCGCCCAGGAACTCGCGGCCGAGGCGGTGCGTCTCATGGAGCACCATCGCATCACGGCGCTGCTCGTCGTCGACTCCGACCGCCGCCTCGTCGGTGCGCTGAACGTGCACGATCTGCTGCGGAACGGAGTGATGTGATGGCCGAGGGCAGCCCGGGGACCCCGCGCATCGACCTGCTGGTCCTCGACGTCGACGGCGTGCTCACGGACGGACGCCTCTGGTTCGACCGGCACGGCGAGGCGATGAAGGCGTTCCACGTCCGCGACGGGCTCGGCATCAAGCTCGCGCAGCGCGCCGGGATCGAGGTCGCGGTGCTGTCTGGGCGCCGGCACGAGGCGGTTTCGCACCGCATGCTGGAACTCGGTGTGCGCGAGGTGCGGCAGGGCGTCGACGACAAGGTCGCGGCGCTCGGCGAAATGCTGCGCGCACGCCGGCTCCCGGCCGGCGCCGCCGCCTGCATCGTCGACGACACGAGCGACCTGCCCCTGCTCTGCGCCGTCGGTTTCGGAGCCGCGGTCGCCGATGCGCATCCCGACGTCCGCGCCCGCGCGCGCTACGTCACGCGGCTGCCCGGAGGCCGGGGCGCGGTCCGGGAGCTGTGCGACCTGCTGGTGGCCGCACGCGGGAATCCCGCTTGATCGGGCGCCTCGCGCTCCTCGCGATCGTCATCGGCGCCGTCGTGATCGTGGCGCAGTGGTCGCTGGAGGCCGGCGACGCCCGCCACCCCGCGCCCGGTGCCGCCGCTCCGGACGCCGGGCCCTTCCTGCGCGCGGCCGAGCTCGAGGATTTCGACGCCACCGGCCGCCTGCGCCTGCGGGTCCGGGCCGCGCGCATCCGCCTCGATCCGGCGGACGAGTCCGTGAAGCTCGACGCGCTGACGCTCGATTACCTCGCGCGGCCGGGGCAGACCTGGCAGCTCCACGCAGGGCACGGCGCGGCCCCGAAGGACCTGTCGGTGGTGCAGCTGCGCGGGGACGTCGTGCTGTCGGGGCTGCGCGACCGGGAGCCCCGCAAGGCGACGGTGCGCACCGAAGCCCTCACGTTCGACGCCGCGGCGCAGGTCGCGCGCTCGGACGGGCCGGTGCGCCTCGAGATCGGCCGGCACACCCTGGAGGCAACCGGCATGGTCGCGAATATGAAGCGCGAGACGCTCCGGCTAGAATCGAGGGTTCATGGCCAGTTCGATCCGTAATTGCGCGAAGGCGCTGGCCGTCCTGGCCGCGGCAGCACTGCCCGTACGGGCCGCCGAACCGCGCTCCACGCAGCCGGTGTCGGTCGAGGCGGAATCCTCGGATGTCGATTACCGCAGCAGCCGCGTCGTCTTCAACCGTGTGCGCATCACCCAGGGCGACATCGTCGTCGAGGCGACGCGGGCGATCGCCACCGGCCTCGACTTCAGGGCGAGCCGCTGGGAACTCGAGGGACAGGTGCAGATCAACGGCTCCGGCGGCCGTCTGCAGTCCGAGTCGGCCATCGTGAGCTTCAGGGACAACCGCGTGATCCGCGCCGAGATCACCGGCACGCCGGCGGAGTTCGCGCAGACCGCCGGCAGGCTGGCGGCGCGAGGACACGCGGGCCGGATCGTTTACGATGTCGAGGCGGGAACCGTGCGGCTCTCGGGTGATGCCTGGCTGTCGGACGGGCGCAACGACATCACCGGAGAGACCCTGGTCTACTCCGTGCGCGAGGAACGCGTGGTGGCCGCCGCCGACGAACAGGGCAGCGGCCGCGTGCGCATCACCATCAATCCACAGTCCACGACCGGAAGACCGGGCTCATGACCAGTACTTTGTCGGCCACAGGCCTCAGCAAGCATTATCGCCAGCGCGCCGTCGTCGACGGCCTGTCGCTGGAGATCCACAGCGGTGAAGTCGTCGGACTGCTGGGCCCGAACGGCGCCGGCAAGACGACGGCCTTCTACATGATCGTGGGTCTCGTCCCCTGCGACGACGGCGCCGTGCGCATCGACGGCGAGGACGTGACCCACCTGCCGATGCACATCCGCGCGAGACGCGGCATCGGCTACCTGCCGCAGGAGGCGTCCGTGTTCCGGAAGCTCTCGGTCGCGGACAATGTCATGGCGATCCTGGAGACGCTCCCGGGCGTGGATCGCGCCGCGCGCGAACAGCGCATGGAAGCCCTGCTCGAGGAACTGCACATCGGCCACCTGCGCGAGAGCCTCGGCGTCAGCCTCTCGGGCGGCGAGCGGCGCCGGCTCGAGATCGCGAGGGCGCTCGCGGCGGAGCCGCGCTTCATCCTGCTCGACGAGCCGTTCGCGGGCGTCGACCCGCTCTCGGTCAGCGACATCCAGCGCATCGTCCGCCACCTCGCGGATCGCGGCATCGGCGTGCTGATCACCGATCACAACGTGCGGGAAACACTGGGAATCTGCGGCCGCGCCTATATCGTGAACCAGGGGCATGTCATCGCCTCCGGATCGGCGGAAGATATCCTTGCAAACGCCAAGGTGCGCGAGGTTTACTTGGGCGAGAATTTCAAGCTCTAGGAGCAGCCGGCAGCCCCGCATCGCAGCGACGCGGGTGGCGGGCCGCGACTCCGGGAGCATCTTCGCCCGACCGCCCGGCGCGGCGCGCCCTGCGTGCGTCGCGCCACGGCCCAGAGGACACAGGCAGCCCACCCGCAGATGTTGAAGCCCTCGCTGCAACTCCGGATCGGTCAGCAGCTGACCATGACGCCCCAGCTGCAGCAGGCCATACGCCTGCTGCAGCTGTCCACGCTGGACCTGCAGGCGCAGATCCGCGAGGCCCTCGAGACCAACGTCATGCTCGAGGCCGAGGAGGAGCCGGACGCTCCCGCTCCGCTCGACGAATTCGGCGCGACGGC
This sequence comes from Steroidobacteraceae bacterium, assembly GCA_046352935.1. Classification (GTDB taxonomy): domain Bacteria; phylum Pseudomonadota; class Gammaproteobacteria; order Steroidobacterales; family Steroidobacteraceae; genus CAYWMY01. The sequence goes on along the minus strand of JAXMGR010000021.1, from coordinate 55,329 downwards.
CGGACCCGAGTCCGGAACCGGGACCGAGTCGCGCGAAGCCGGCGACGACGAGCCCGTGGTCGAGATCGGCGACGACTGGTCCGAGCCCACCGCGGCCGTGTCGGACGCGCCGTGGTCGGGCGGCGGTGACGACGACGAGCGGGAGGGCGATCTCGGCGGAGCCGGCGAGACGCTGCACGAGCACCTGACCTGGCAGCTCGAGCTCGCGCGGCTGTCGCCCGCCGGTCTCGCCATCGGCCGTGCCATCGTCGACGCCGTCAGCGACGACGGCTATCTCACCGAATCGCTGGAGACGCTCGCACAGAGCGTCGCACCCGGGGTCGAGGCAACGCCCGCCGACGTCGAGAAGGTGCTGCAGGTCGTGCAGCAGTTCGACCCCGTCGGCGTGGGTGCACGCTCGATCGGCGAATGCATCGAGCTGCAGCTCCAGCAGCTCGATCCCGGCACTCCGGGCCTCGCCGTGGCGATCGCCATCGCACGCCAGCACCTGGAGCTGGTCGCCGCGCAGCAGTACACCCTGCTGCGGCGCGAGGTGCGCTGTTCGCAGGAAGAGCTGGACCAGGCGCTGGCGCTGCTGCGCTCCTGTCATCCGCGACCGGGCGCGTCACTGCAGTCGGGCGCGACCGAATACGTCGTGCCGGACGTCTTCGTGCGGCGCTCCGGGCAGGGCTGGGTGGTCGAGCTGAATCCCGCCACGGTGCCGCGCATACGGATCAACACCGGCTACGCGGGGCTCCTGACGAGGGCCGCCGAGCACGCGACGCTGCGCACGCAGCTGCAGGAGGCACGCTGGCTGCTGCGCAGCCTCGAGATCCGCAACGAGACGCTCATGAAGGTCGCGCGCTGCATCGTGCAGCGCCAGGCGGCCTTCCTGGAGCACGGCGAGGAGGCGATGCAGCCGATGGTGCTGAAGGACGTCGCCGGCGCCATCGAGATGCACGAGTCGACGGTCTCGCGCGTCACGACGGGGAAATACATGCACACCCCGCGCGGCGTGTTCGAGTTCCGGTTTTTCTTTTCGAGCCACGTCGCCGCGGACGACGGCAGCGGCGTGTCATCGACGGCGATCCGGGCGAGGATACGCAAGCTGATCGCCGCCGAGCCGGCGGAAACGCCGCTCAGTGACAGCCGGATCGCGGAGATCCTCTCCGCCGACGGCGTGCAGGTCGCCAGGCGCACGGTCGCGAAGTACCGTGAAGCCATGGGAATCGCCTCGTCGGGGGACCGCCGCCGTGCGGCGGCGCGGTAGAGGCGCAGGTTCAAGGGTTTTTCAGCGAAGGAGAGAGCCATGCAGTTGACGCTCACCGGCCATCATGTCGAGGTCACGCCCGCACTGAAGAGTTATGTCGAGAAGAAGCTCGACCGCATCGTGCGGCATTTCGACCACGTCATCGACGTGCACTGCGTCCTCACCGTCGAGAAGCTCCGGCACAAGGCCGAGGCGACGCTGGCGGTCAGCGGTGCTAAGATCCATGCGGACGCCGTCGAAGGCGACATGTATGCCGCGATTGACGCGCTGGCGGACAAGCTGGACCGGCGCGTCAAGAAGCACAAGGAAAAGGTCACGGATCACCACGCTGCGGAAGTCCAGAAGAGCCGCCTCGCCTAGGTCCCCCCGGATCGGCAGGAGGCCACCGCAGTCCTCCTGCCGATCATGAACGAAACCCCTCTGTTCTCCCCGGCGCGCGTCGCGGTCGACGTGCACGCGCGCAGCATCAAGCACCTGCTCGATCTCGCCGCCGGCCTGCTGACCGGCGACGCGCCGCACCTGTCGGCCGAGACCGCCTTCGACGCCCTCCTGGCGCGCGAGCGGCTGGGCAGCACCGCCATCGGCGGCGGGGTCGCCGTGCCGCATGGACGGCTGGCCCTCGTCCGCAGCCCCTGCGCGGCCGTGCTGCAGCTGGCGGAACCCGTGGACATGGACGCCCCGGACGGGCTCGGTGTCGACCTGGTCGTCGCGGTGCTGGTGCCCGAGCAGTGCGGCACCAGCGACATCGCCGTCCTGTCCGGGCTGGTCCAGAGCCTCGCGGACGCGAAGTTCTGCGCGACGCTGCGCCAGGCGTCCGGAGCACGGGCGCTCTACGACCTGCTGGCCGACCACTGGCGCGGCGACGCCGCCGCCTGAGCGCAGCCCGCGGAGCCAGCGGATCGGGCGCGGGCCCCGGCAGTTCCGGGGGTATCATCCACCGCCTGCAGGACGGAAGCTGACTCGCATGCGCCTCGTGGTCGTGAGCGGACTGTCGGGCTCGGGCAAGAGCGTCGCGCTCAACATGCTCGAGGATCTCGGCTGGTATTGCATCGACAACCTGCCCTCCGGGCTCGTCCAGGGGCTGGTCGTGCATTCCGTGCGTGCCGCCGAGCCGATGTATCGCCGCATGGCCATCGGTCTCGACGCCCGCAACCGTCCGGCGGACCTGGAACTGCTGCCGGCGATGCTCAAGGACCTGCGCAAGTCCGGCCTGCGCTGCGAGACGATCTACCTGCACGCCAGCGATGGCGTGATCCTGAAGCGCTATGCGGAGACCCGCCGGCGGCATCCCCTGGTGCGCGAGAACGTCAGCCTCGCCGAGGCGATCCTGCAGGAGCGCCAGCTGCTGCATCCACTCGCGGACAGCGCCGACCTGATCATCGACACCTCGGCCATGAGCGTGCACGCGCTGCGCGAGACGGTGCGCGGCCGCGTCGAGGAGCGCCGCGAAGGCCGGCTGTCGATCCTGTTCGAGTCCTTCGGGTTCAAGCATGGTGTTCCCGGTGACGCGGACTTCGTCTTCGACGCGCGCACACTCCCCAACCCGTACTGGGAGCCGGCGCTCCGGGACCTGACGGGCCGCGACGCGCAGGTCGTCTCGTTCCTGGAATCGCATGCGGGCGTCGCGCGCCTGCTCGCGGACATCGTGCGTTTCCTCGAGGACTGGATCCCCGAATACCAGCGCAACAACCGCGGCTATCTCACGGTCGCGATCGGCTGCACCGGTGGCCAGCACCGTTCGGTCTACCTGGTCGAGCGCCTCGCAGCGCACTTCGCCGCGAAGTATCCGCAGGTGCTCGCGCGGCACACGGGCCTCGGGCGCGAGCACTGAGCCGGCGCCCGGCTCCGGAATCCCGCATGGAATCGAAGGCCATCGGCACCCGGGGAGACCGGGACTCGCGAGTCGCGACACTCCGTGCCGCGCTCGACCGCGGCACGCTGCGCGCCGCGCAGCGCATGGTAAATGCCATGCACCCCGCCGAGGTGGCGCTGCTCATCGAATCGCTGCCGCCGGCGAAGCGCGATTTGGTGTGGGAGCTGATCGAGCCGGATCTGGGTGGCGAAGTCCTCATCGAGCTGTCCGAGGAGGTCCGCGAGAACCTCATCGGCGGCATGGAGGCGTCGGAACTGGTGGCCGCGACCGAGGGCCTCGAGGTCGACGACCTGGCCGACCTGCTGGACGAGCTGCCCGAGACGGTCACGCAGCAGGTGCTGCGCTCCATGGACCAGCGCGACCGCGACCGCCTGACCACCGTGCTGGCGTTCCCGGAGGACAGCGCCGGCGGACTCATGAACACGGACACGGTCAGCGTGCGGCCGGACGTGACGCTCGAGGTCGTGCTGCGCTACCTGCGCATGCGCGGCGAACTGCCCGACAAGACGGACTGCCTGTTCGTCGTGGACCGCAACGACCAGTACCAGGGCGTACTGCCGATCACGCGGCTGCTGACGGACGACCCGGAGCGGACCGTCGCCGAGACTCTCGACGCCGAGGTCGCGGGCATCGCCCCGGAGACTCCCGCGAGCGAGGTCACGCAGCTGTTCGAGGGCCGCGACCTGCTGTCCGCGGCCGTGGTCGGGGGCGACGGGCGGCTGCTCGGCCGCATCACCATCGACGACATAGTCGACGTGGTGCGCGAGCAGGCCGAGCACCCGCTGCTCGCGGCGGCGGGCCTCTACGACGAAGAAGACGTTTTCGCGGGCGTGCGCCGCAGCGCGCGCCGCCGTGCGCTCTGGCTCGGCGTGAACCTGCTGACCGCCTTCCTCGCGGCCTGGGTCGTCGGCCTCTTCGAGTCGACCATCGACCGCGTCGTGGCCCTCGCCGTGCTGATGCCGATCGTCGCGAGCATGGGCGGCATCGCCGGCACACAGACCGTCACGCTGATCATCCGCGGCATCGCGCTCGGCCAGGTGCAGGCGACCAACGCGCGCTGGCTGTTCTTCAAGGAACTGGCCGTCGGCACGCTGAACGGCCTCGCCTGGGCCACGGTCGTTGCACTCGCGACCTGGGCGTGGTTCGGGACCTGGAGGATCGCGGCGATCATCTTCGCGGCCATGGTCATCAACCTCGCCGCCGCGTCGGTGGCCGGCGTGGTGATACCGCTCACGCTGAAGCGCCTGCGCATCGACCCCGCGCTCGCGGGCGGCGTGATCCTGACGACGGTCACCGACTGCGTGGGCTTCGCTGCGTTACTCGGCCTCGGCGCGATGTTCCTCGCCTGAGCGCACGTCCCTGTCGCTGATGAAGGCCTCGATCGCGTCCCGGCGCTCCATCGCGTCGCGATAACCGAGCCTGATGAGTTCGCGCGTGTATCCCGACTCGAACAGCAGATAGGACAGCAGCTTGCGTCCGCCCGGATTGTGGGCCCCCATGGTGCGCAGCAGCACGCGCAGCGCACGCGGCACCTCGGCCGCATGCCGCGCCGCGATGTCGCCGAAATCGTCGCGCGGCACGATCACCATGGCCTCGATGCGGCGCAGCCCGCGCGGCCCCTGCCCTTCGCCGCAGGCGGGCAGCCGCGACAGCAGGTCGTTGATGCTCTCGAGCCGTTCGAGGTCGGCATACAGGCCGTCCATGAACAGCGTGTCGAGCATGAAGCCGAAGATCTGGCCGAAGGTGGGTGCGGCGGGAACCGGCAGCACGGGCCCGGAGCGCGTGCTCGTCCGCACGCCGACGACCAGCAGCCGCTCGGCACCGAGGCGAACCGCGGGCGAGAGCGGCGTGACCTGGCGCATCGCACCGTCGCCGAAGTATTCGCCCTGCATGTGGACGGGCGGGAACAGGAACGGGATCGCGGCGCTCGCCATCAGGTGATCGACCGAGATCTCGGCCGGCTGACCCTCGCGCCAGACCCGGGTCCAGTGCTCGGCGGGCCCGCGGCGCTCGAAGAACGAGACGCTGCGCGCCGACCAGTAGCCGGTCGCGGTGATGGCGAGCGCATCGATGACACCGGCATCCAGCGCCTGGCGCATGCGTGCCAGGTCGATGCTGCAGCCGAGGAGTTCGCGCAGGGGCGCATTGTCCAGCAGCGACCGGGGGGGCTTCGCGAGCCAGCCGCCCGAGACCAGCGCGAGCAGCCAGTGCAGGCCGGCACGCAACATGCTCACCGAGTCGACACGGAACACCTGGTCGGCGCGGAAGTTGCGCCAGACACGTTCGAGCGCCACCGCAGCCTCGCGGAAATGGGATGCGCCGGCCGCGAGGGCGGCCGCGTTGATCGCGCCCGCCGACGTGCCGCAGAGGATCGGGAACGGAACCGGGCTCTGGCGCGGCGCGATCTCGGCGAGCGCCTTGATGACCCCGACCTGATAGGCGGAACGGGCGCCGCCGCCCGGCAACACCAGTGCCAGGCGCGAACGTCGAGCGGCGGTGGCTGCATCAGCCAAGCGACGGAACCCTCGTGCAGGCCGGCTGTCTTTCGGGATGACCGGATATTAGTATCGCAGCGCCCGCCCGGGGCGGGACGCCGATCTTCGTCACATCGAGAGAGGTCTGTTCATGGTCGCCATGCTCCGTCGCCTCGGAATCCTGTCGCTGTGCCTGGGTCTGGCGATCCAGCAGGATGCCCGTGCCGAGGACCCGCCCGCCGTCGGAGCCGCCGCGCCCGACTTCCGGCTGCAGGACCAGGACGGCCGCTGGCACACGCTCGGCGAGTATCGCGGCCGGTGGGTGGTGCTCTATTTCTACCCGAAGGACAACACGCCGGGCTGCACGACCCAGGCCTGCGAGTTCCGTGACGACATCTTCGCCTTCCACGACCTGAATGCCGTGGTGCTGGGCCTGAGCGTCCAGGACGCCGCGTCGCACGCGGACTTCGCGAAGGAGCACGGCCTGCCCTTCCCGCTGCTGGCCGACCCGGACAAGAAGGTCACGATCCAGTACGGGGTGCTGACCAAGTACCTCGGCGTGGTCGAGCTGGCGCGACGCGATACCTTCATCATCGATCCGCAGGGACGCGTCGCGAAGCACTATGTGAAAGTCGATCCGGCGGGCCACGCGAAGGCGGTACTCGCGGACCTGAAGGCGCTGGGTGCGAGGAAGGTTGCGCCGGCCGCACCCGCGACGCCCGCTGCGGCGCCGCAGGCGAGGAAGTAGCCGGGCGGGGAAACGCGGCATTCACGATTTCCCGTGATGTGGGCAGCAGCGCGGGCTGCAATGCAGGGAGACGGCGAACATTCACGATTTCCGGTGATGCAGGCCGCAGCGCGGGCTGCAACGCAGGGCTCGGCTCGTCTCGCGGGAAGATTGACGCTCGACTCGCCGACCCTGCTGCGCGCCCGCGCCGGGTGAGGTCGTGGCGGAAATCGTGAATGCCCGTGTTGTCGTGCCCCGGTCCAGCGTTCGCCCACCGTTTTCGCCCCGCCGCCCGGAGGTCTTGCCCGCTGACGCACCGCGCGGTTACAAGATCGCCGCATGACCATGCAGTTTCCCGAGCGCCTCGTCGTGATGGCGCTCGACATCGAGAGCCGCGGCGTCTTCGAGGGGGCCGGCGTGTCGGTCCTGTACACCGGCGTCGGCAAGGTCAACGCGGCCGCGGCCCTCGCGCGACGCCTCGCGGAATACCGCTGCTCGGGCCGGCCGATGCCGCTCGTCGTCAATTTCGGTTCCGCCGGCAGCCGGCTGTTCACCGCGGGGAGCGTGGTCGCCTGCCGCCGCTTCGTGCAGCGCGACATCGACGTCTCGGGCCTCGGCTTCCCCGTCGGCGTGACGCCCGTCGAGGACGGACCGCACGAGCTCGAGTTCCCGGCCGTTTTCGCGGGACTGCCCGAGGGCGTCTGCGGCACGGGCGACTCGTTCGCGATGGGTGCGCCGCATCTGCCCTGCGACGTCATCGACATGGAGGCCTACGCGCTCGCGAAGGCCTGCCGCCACGAGAACGCACGCTTCGCCTGCGCCAAGTACATCACCGATGGCGCGGACCACGCGGCCGCCGGCGACTGGCGCGCTAACGTGAAGCACGCGCCGGTGGAGTTCCTGCGGCTCTACCGGATGCTGCGCGACCCTGGCTGATCACGCCCTGAGCCGGCTGATGAGCAAGCGGTCAGTGCAGCGCCTGGATCGCCGAGTCGAGGCCCGCGAGCGTGAGCGGGAACATGCGCTCGCCGATCAGCTCGCGCGTCATGCGGATCGAGGCCGTGTTTTCCCAGTAGCGCTCGGGCTCGGGATTCAGCCAGACGTGATGCGGCCAGGCGGTGAGCAGCCGCTGGAACCAGACCGCGCCGGCCTCCTCGTTCCAGTGCTCGATGCTGCCGCCCGGCTGCGCGATCTCGTAGGGGCTCATGCTGGCGTCGCCCACGAAGATCAGCTTGTAGTCCTGCCCGTAGGTGCGCAGCACCTCCGTGGTGCTGTGGCGTTCGCCGTGGCGGCGGCGGTTGTCCTTCCACACCGACTCGTAGACGAAGTTGTGGAAATAGTAGTGCTCGAGATGCTTGAACTCGGCGCGCGCGGCCGAGAACAGTTCCTCGCAGGCGCGCACGTGGCTGTCCATGGAGCCGCCGACGTCGAGGAACAGCAGCACCTTCACGGTGTTGTGCCGCTCCGGGACCATGCAGATGTCGAGCAGGCCCGCGTTGCGCGCGGTGTGATCGATCGTCGCATCGAGATCGAGCTGGTCGGCGGCGCCCTCGCGCGCGAAGCGGCGCAACCGCCTGAGCGCGAGCTTGATGTTGCGCGTGCCGATCTCGACCTGGTCGTCGAAGTTCGCGAATTCCCGACGGTCCCAGACCTTGACCGCGCGCCGGCTGCGATTGCCGTCCTGGCCCATGCGGACGCCTTCCGGATTGAAGCCGTAGGCGCCGAAGGGCGAGGTGCCGCCGGTGCCGATCCATCTGCTGCCGCCGTGGTGCTGTTCCTTCTGCTCCTTCAACCGCTCGCGCAGCGTCTCCATGAGCTTGTCCCAGCCCCCGAGGGACTCGACGAGCGCCTTCTCGGCCTCGCTGAGGAACAGCTCCTTCTGCTTGCGCAGCCATTCCTCGGGCAGGCTCGCGACCAGCGCCTCGAACGTGAGCTCGAGCCCGCGGAAGTGCGCAGCGAAGACACGGTCGAAGCGGTCGTACCAGCGCTCGTCCTTCACGAGCACCGTGCGCGCGAGAAAGTAGAAATCCTGCGCCGACAGGCCGGCGACACCGGCCCGGAGCGCCTCCAGCAGCGCCAGGAACTCGGTGATGGACACCGGCACACCACCCGCGCGCAGCAGGAAGAAGAACCGTATCAACACGACCGCCGTGCCCCACCAGCGTTGCGCGAACCGGCCATGACCCTCAGTTCCCGCGCCCCGCGCGACGGTGCATGAACACGAGCTGCTCGAACAGGTGCACGTCCTGCTCGTTCTTGAGCAGCGCGCCGTGCAATGGCGGAATCACGACCTTCTGGTCGTCGGAGCGCAGGGCCTCGGGCGGGATGTCCTCGGCCACCAGCAGCTTGATCCAGTCGAGCAGCTCGGACGTCGAGGGCTTCTTCTTGAGGCCCGGGATCTCGCGGATGCGGTAGAAGGACTCGAGCGCCTCCTTCAGCAGCGTCTGTTTCAGGCCCGGGTAGTGCACGTCGACGATGCGCTGCATGGTCTCCGGATCCGGGAAGCGGATGTAGTGGAAGAAGCAGCGGCGCAGGAACGCGTCCGGCAGTTCCTTCTCGTTGTTGCTGGTGATGACGACGACCGGCCGCTGCCGCGCCTTGACGAGTTCACGTGTCTCGTAGACGTAGAACTCCATGCGGTCCAGTTCCCGCAGCAGGTCGTTCGGGAACTCGATGTCGGCCTTGTCGATCTCGTCGATGAGCAGCACCGCGCGCGTGTCGTTCTCGAAGGCGCGCCACAGCATGCCCTTGAGGATGTAGTTGGCGATGTCCTTGACACGCGGGTCGCCGAGCTGGGAATCGCGCAGCCGCGAAACCGCGTCGTACTCGTAGAGGCCCTGCTGCGCCTTGGTCGTGGACTTGATGTGCCACTCGAACAGCGGCAGCCCGAGGCCGCGCGCGATCTCCTGCGCGAGCTGGGTCTTGCCCGTGCCGGGCTCGCCCTTGATCAGCAGCGGACGCCCCAGCGTCACGGCGGCGTTGACCGCGAGTTTCAGTTCGTCCGTGGCGACGTAGTCGTCGGTGCCCTGGAAACGGAGAGCGCTCATGTCAGTTGCGGACCTCGAGGATCTTCATGGAATTCGTGCCGCCGGCGACACCGGTCAGCTCGCCCTTGGTGACGATGATCAGGTCGCCGGCGCGGGCGAGCCCGAGTTCGATGACCAGATGGAAGATGGTCGGGTACAGGATCTCCGGATCGGTCTGCACCACGTCGAAGGCGATCGGCTGGACGCCGCGGTACAGCGTCACGCGCCGGCGCGTCGCCTCCTGGCGCGTGAAGGCGTAGATGGGGATGTCCGAGCGGATGCGCGACATCCACAGCGTCGTCGAGCCGGACTCGGTCAGCGCGACGATGGCCTTCACGTTGAGGTGGTTCGCGGTGTACATCACCGCCATCGCGATGGCCTCGTCGGTGCCCTTGAAATAGCCGTCGATGCGATGCCGCTCGCGCGCGTGCGAATGGTGCCACTTCTCGGCGCCCTCGATGACCTGCGCCATCTCCTGCACGACCTTGACCGGATACCTGCCGACCGCGGTCTCGGCCGAGAGCATGACCGCATCGGTGTCGTCCATCACGGCATTGGCGACGTCGGAGACCTCCGCCCGCGTCGGCACGGGGTTCGTGATCATGGACTCCATCATCTGCGTCGCCGTCACCGCGATGCGGTTGTGCCGCCGCGCGAGCTGGATGATGCGCTTCTGCAGACCGGTGAGCTGCGCATAGCCGACCTCGACGCCGAGGTCGCCACGCGCCACCATGACCGCGTCCGATGCGCGCACGATCTCCTCGAGGTTCTGGATGGCCTCGCCGCGCTCGATCTTGGCCATGATGCGCGCGTGCCCGCCGGCCGCCTTCAGCAGACCGCGAGCCTCCTCGACATCAGCCGCCGACCGCACGAACGAGACCGCGAGGTAATCGACGCCGAGTTCGGCCGCCATGCGGATGTCGGAGCGATCCTTGTCGGTCAGCGCAGCGGCCGACAGGCCGCCGCCTTTCTTGTTGAGTCCCTTCTGGTTCGACAGTTCGCCGCCGACGGTCACGACCGTGTCGATGCGCGTGCCGGCGACACCCGTGACGCGCAGCGCGATGAGTCCGTCGTTGAGGAGCAGCGTGTCGCCGGCCTTCACGTCGCGCGGCAGGTCCGGATAGGCCACGCCGACACCCGCCGCGGTGCCGGCCTCCGGATCCAGCGCCGGGTCGAGCGCGAAGTGGTCGCCCTCCTTCAGCTCGACACGGCCGGTCGCGAAGCGCTCGATGCGGATCTTCGGACCGCGCAGGTCGCCGAGGATCCCCACGTACCGGCCCGCGCGTTCGGCGGCCTCGCGCACGCGTCCGATGCGCTGCGCGTGATCCTCGAACCGCCCGTGGGAGAAATTGACGCGCACCACGTCGACGCCGGCCCGGATCATGTCGGTCAGCACGGCGGGATCGTCCGTTGCAGGACCCAGGGTCGCGACTATCTTGGTGCGTCTCAGCATGCGCTCGCTCCGGCAACGGTAACCGCCGGATTATGCCTGCTGGGAAGGGCCCGGTGTCGTCGGCCGCGGCCGGCCGCCTGCCGTCACCGGTCGCAGCCGGACGTCACGGTGACGGAGCGCCGCAGAGTCCGGTCAGGCGCTCCCGGCGCGCGCCTCCAGCGCGGCCACGGCCGGCAGCAACTTGCCCTCGACGAACTCGAGGAAGGCACCGCCACCCGTCGAGATGTAGGAAATCCCTTCCTCGACGCCGTACTTCTCGATCGCGGCCAGCGTGTCGCCGCCGCCCGCGAGCGAGAACGCCTTCGAGCGCGCGATGGCGTTCGCCAGCGTCTTCGTGCCCTCGCCGAACTGGTCGAACTCGAACACGCCGACCGGGCCGTTCCAGACGACCGTGCCGGCGGCGGCCACGACCTTCGCGAACCGCTCGGCGGTGTCCGGCCCGATGTCCAGGATCATGTCGTCGGCAGCCACTTCGGCGACCGGCTTCACGTCGGCCTCGGCCGTGGCCGAGAACTCCTTGGCGACCACGACGTCGGTCGGGATCGGGATCTCGACGCCACGTGCCTTCGACTGCTCGATCAGCCTCTTCGCGATGTCGACCATGTCGGCCTCGTACAGCGACCTGCCGACCGGCAGCCCCACGGCCGCGATGAAGGTGTTCGCGATGCCGCCGCCCACGATGAGCTGATCGACCTTGCCGAGCAGCGTCTCCAGCACGGTGAGCTTGGTCGAGACCTTCGAGCCCGCGACGATCGCGAGCAGCGGGCGCGCCGGCTTCTCCAGCGCGGTCTCCAGCGCGACGAGTTCATTGACGAGCAGCGGCCCCGCCGAGGCCACGGGCGCGAAGCGTGCCACGCCGTGGGTGCTCGCTTCGGCGCGGTGCGCCGTGCCGAAGGCGTCCATCACGTAGACGTCGCAGAGCGCCGCCATGCGCTTCGCGAGGTCCTCGTTGTCCTTCTTCTCGCCCTTCAGGAAGCGCACGTTCTCGAGCAGCACCGCCTCGCCGGGCACCACCTCGGCGCCGTCGAACCAGTCGCGCTTCAGCGGCACCTTGCGGCCCAGCAGCTCGGACAGCCGCGCGGCCACCGGCTCCAGCGACAAGGCCGGATCGACCTTGCCTTCCTCGGGGCGACCGAGGTGCGAGGCGATCAGGAGGCGCGCACCCTTCTCCAGCGCGAGCTTGATGGTCGGCAGCGAGGCGCGGATGCGCGCGTCGCTGGTCACGACACCGTCGTGCACGGGCACGTTCAGATCCTCGCGGATCAGCACGCGCTTACCCTTCAGGTCGAGATCGACCATGCGGAGAACGGTGGCCATGGGGCTCTCCCCGTGTGAGTTGCGTGGCGGTCGTCGGATCGGGCCGGTTCAGCCGGCGATGACCCGGGCCATCTCCAGCACCTTGCAGGAATAGCCCCACTCGTTGTCGTACCACGAGACGACCTTGATGAAGGTGTCGTCCAGTGCGATGCCGGCATCGGCATCGAACACCGAGGTGCAGCTCTCGCCACGGAAATCCGTCGCGACGACCTTGTCCTCGGTGTAGCCGAGGACGCCCTTCATCGCGCCCTCGGAGGCGGCCTTCATCGCCGCGCAGATCTGCTCGTAGGTCGCGGGCTTCGTCAGCTCGACGGTCAGGTCGACGACGGAGACGTCCGAGGTCGGCACGCGGAACGACATGCCCGTGAGCTTCTTGTTGAGCTCCGGGATGACCTTGCCGACGGCCTTCGCGGCCCCGGTCGACGACGGGATGATGTTCTCGAGGATGCCGCGGCCGCCGCGCCAGTCCTTGTTGGACGGACCGTCGACGGTCTTCTGCGTCGCCGTGGCCGCGTGCACGGTGGTCATGAGGCCGCGCTTGATGCCCCAGGTGTCGTGCAGGATCTTCGCCACCGGCGCCAGGCAGTTGGTCGTGCAGGAGGCGTTCGAGATGATGGTCTGCCCGGCGTAGCTCCTGTGGTTCACGCCGTAGACGAACATCGGCGTCTCGTCCTTCGACGGCGCCGACATGATGACCTTCTTCGCGCCGGCCTTGAGGTGCGCCTCGGCGGTCTCGTGCGTGAGGAACAGGCCGGTGGACTCGACGACGACGTCGGCGCCCACTTCGTTCCACTTCAGCTCCGCCGGGTTCTTCACCGCGGTCAGGCGGATGCGCTTGCCGTCGACGAGGAGCGTGCTGCCCTCGACCGAGATGTCACCCTTGAAACGGCCGTGCACGGAGTCGTACTGCAGCATGTAGGCGAGGTAGTCCGGCTCGAGCAGGTCGTTGATGCCCACGATCTCGACGTCGGGGAAGTGCTTCGCGGCCGCGCGGAAGACCATGCGGCCGATGCGGCCGAAACCATTGATGCCCACCTTGATCGCCATGTCCTGAACTCCTGACTCGATTCGAACCCGACTGACTCGCACCCTCGCGATGTCGCGGCCTCAGACGGCCGCGAACGATTCCGCCACGGCCCGCACCACCGCATCGGCCGTGATGCCGAAGTGACGGTACAGATCCTTCGCCGGCGCCGACGCGCCGAACGACGTCATGCCGATCACCCGACCGGCATCGCCGACGTGGCGCCACCAGCCGTCCGGCACTCCCGCCTCGATCGCGACGCGGCAACGCACGGCGCGCGGCAGCACGGACTCCCGCCAGGCCGCGTCCTGCGCTTCGAACACGCCGGTGCAGGGCATCGACACGACCCGCGCCCGGCGACCGGCCGCGGCCAGCATCGCCTGGGCCTCGAGCGCGACGGCGACCTCGGACCCCGTGGCGATGAGGATCGCCTCGGGAGTGCCGGCGCAGTCCCTGAGGACATAGCCACCGCGCGCGATCGACGCGACCTGCTCGGCAGTACGCGGCTGGTGCGGCAGCGCCTGGCGCGTCAGCACGAGACTCGTGGGACCGAGGGCGCGCATGATGGCCTGTCGCCACGCGACATAAGTCTCGACTGTGTCACAAGGCCGCCACACTTCCATATTCGGGATCATGCGTAGCGTCGCCACGTGCTCGACGGGCTGGTGCGTCGGACCATCCTCACCGAGCCCGATCGAGTCGTGGGTGAGCACGAAGATGCTGCGCTGCTTCATGAGCGCCGCCATGCGCAGCGCGTTGCGCGCGTAGTCCGAAAAGACGAGGAAAGTGCCGCCGTAGGGAATGAAGCCGCCGTGGAGCGCGACACCGTTCATGACCGCGGCCATGCCGAACTCGCGGACGCCGTAATGCAGGTAGCGGCCGGTCGCATCGCCCCGGGACACGGCCCAGGTCCCCTTGATCTGCGTGTTGTTCGACCCGGTCAGGTCAGCGGAGCCGCCCAGCAGCTCGGGCAGCAGCGGCCCGAAGGCATTGAGCACCTGCTGTGAACTCTGCCGGGTGGCGACGTTGCCGCCGGCGGCCTGTGCCGCCGCGGTCAGGGCCAGCGCCTGCTCCGCGAAATCCGCAGGCAGTTCGCCGTGCATGCGCCGCCCGAGCGCCGCAGCGAGTTCCGGATGCGCCGCCGCGTAGGCCTTGAACCCGCGCTTCCAGCGGTTCTCGACGCGCCTGCCCTTCGCGCGCGCGTCCCAGCCCGCGCGGATCTCGTCCGGGATCACGAACGGCTCGTGCGGCCAGTTCAGGCTGGCACGTGCAGCGGCCACCTCATCGGTACCGAGCGCCGCACCATGCGTCGCCTCCGTGCCCTGCTTGTTCGGGGAGCCATAGCCGATGATGGTCTTGCAGCAGATCAGTGAAGGCTTCGCGGTCTCGCGCTGCGCCTTGCGGATCGCGCGCCTGATCGCTTCGGAGTCGTGGCCGTCGACGTTGCGGATCACCTGCCAGCCGTAGGCCTCGAAGCGCTTCGGCGTGTCGTCGGTGAACCAGCCGTGCACCTCGCCGTCGATGGAGATGCCGTTGTCGTCGTAGAAAGCGATCAGCTTGCCGAGACCCAGGGTCCCGGCGAGCGAGCAGGCCTCGTGCGAGACGCCTTCCATGAGGCAGCCATCGCCGAGGAACACCCAGGTGCGATGATCGACCACCGTGTGCCCCGGACGGTTGAACTCCGCGGCCAGCAGCTTCTCGGCGAGTGCCATGCCCACCGCGTTGGCAATGCCCTGCCCGAGCGGGCCCGTCGTGGTCTCGATGCCGATGTCGGGCTCCCGCTCGGGGTGACCGGCAGTCTTCGAACCGAGCTGACGGAAGTTCCTGATCTCGTCCAGCGACAGCGGATAGCCCGACAGGTGCAGCAGCGAGTACAGCAGCATGGACCCGTGGCCGTTCGACAGCACGAAGCGGTCGCGGTCGAACCACTCGGGATTGCCCGGGCTGTGCTTCAGGAAATCCCGCCACAGCACTTCGGCGATGTCCGCCATGCCCATGGGCATGCCCGGGTGCCCGGAGTTGGCCTTCTGCACGGCATCCATGCTGAGGACGCGCAGGGCGTTGGCGAGTTCACGACGGGTGGGCATGAGGGCACTCTCCGGAGGGGGGCGCATTGTCCACGAACCCCCCGATCCGGGCAATCGGAGAGCCGTCGGCGGAAGGGGTGCCGGCCCTCCCCGCGATCCACCCGTACGGGCCGGCCGCGGGGTGTCTGACGGAGTTCCGCCTCCGGCGCGCCGCGCCCCGGGCCACCCGCGATCCACGGCCGGAAAGTGGAAAACGCCCCCCCGCCTCGTGGTAGTTTGCGCCCCTTTCCAGCACCACCCATCGAGGGAGCGGCGGTCTCATGAGCGGCAGCTATCTGTTCACGTCGGAGTCGGTCGGCGAAGGGCACCCGGACAAGGTGGCGGACCAGATATCGGACGCCGTCCTGGACGCGCTCCTGGCGCGCGATCCGCGCTCGCGGGTGGCCTGCGAGACGCTCGTGAAGACCGGCGTGGCGATCGTCGCGGGCGAAGTCACGACCGGCGCCTCGCTGGACCTCGAGGCGCTGATCCGCCAGGTGATCTGCGACATCGGCTACACCTCGCACGAGATCGGCTTCGACGGCAGCACCTGCGGCGTCATCAACATCCTCGGCAAGCAGTCGCCGGACATCGCGCAGGGCGTCGACCGCAGGAAGCCCGAGGAACAGGGCGCCGGTGACCAGGGCCTGATGTTCGGCTACGCCAGCAACGAGACCACGGCGCTCATGCCCGCGCCGATCCACTATGCGCACAAGATGGTGGAGCAGCAGACGAAGCTGCGTAAGGGGAAGAATCCGCGCCTGCCGTGGCTGCGGCCCGACGCGAAGAGCCAGCTCACCTTCCGCTACGAGGACGACAAGCCCGTCGCGATCGAGGCAGTGGTGCTGTCGACGCAGCACGACCCGGACGTGAAGCAGAAGCACCTGCACGAGGCCGTGTGGGAGGAGATCTGCAAGCCGGTGCTGCCGGCGAAGTGGATCACGAAGAAAACGAAGGTTCACATCAACCCGACGGGCAAGTTCGTGATCGGCGGACCCGTCGGCGACTGCGGCCTGACGGGCCGCAAGATCATCGTCGACTCCTACGGCGGCATGGCCCGCCACGGCGGTGGCGCGTTCTCGGGCAAGGACCCCTCGAAGGTCGATCGCTCCGCGGCCTATGCGGCGCGCTATGTCGCGAAGAACATCGTCGCGGCGCGGCTCGCGACGCGCTGCGAGGTGCAGGTCTCCTACGCGATCGGCGTGGCGGAGCCGACCTCGGTCATGGTCTCGACCTTCGGCACGGGGCGCGTCAGCGACGAGAAGCTGGAGAAGCTGGTCCGCGCGCACTTCGACCTCAGGCCGTACGGCATCGTGAAGATGCTGGACCTGTTGCACCCGATCTACCGCCCGACGGCGTCCTACGGCCACTTCGGCCGCGAGCCGTTCGAGCTCGTGTATCACTACGCGGACACGGTGAACGGGAAGGAGGTCCGGAAGTCGCGTAACGCGCTGGCCTTCTCCTGGGAGATGACCGACCGCGCCGAGGCGCTGCGCAAGGCCGCGGGACTGTAACGGACGACGCGACACCGGAGCCGCCGGATGCCCGGGCCTCGTGCCCGAGGTATCCGGCGGCTTCGCCGTTTCCCGGGCACCGCGGCCCTGAAGACATACGCGACGCTGCTGCCCGAGGGCCGGCGGCTCCGCCGTTCCCGAGATGCGCACCTGCCGCGCACGGGCCGCCCGGGGCCGCTGGCGTCGTCCGGGACAGCGTCAAGAAACGGCGACGCCCGCCGATGCACAAAGCGGCGGCAGGCCCTAAACTACCGCGCGTCGACATCGGAGCGTCCCTCACGGGGCGCCCCTCGGACCCGAGGAGCGTTGCAACAGCGGCGCGGCCGTTCGAGCCGCCCCTGCCAGGCTCGGGCTCCGTGACCGGAAGCAACGGCGCTCAGCCCCCTTGAACCGCTTTGAGGAGACTGAACGTGAACGCCGTCGTATCCGCGAACTTCACCGACTACGCCGTCAAGGACCTCTCGCTCGCCGAGTTCGGCCGCAAGGAAATGGCCATCGCCGAGACCGAGATGCCGGGACTCATGGCCATCCGCGACGAATACCGCGTGTCGCAGCCCCTCAAGGGCGCGCGCATCGCGGGCTCGCTGCACATGACCATCCAGACGGCGATGCTCATCGAAACGCTCAAGGCCCTCGGCGCCGACGTGCGCTGGGCGTCGTGCAACATCTACTCCACGCAGGACCACGCGGCGGCCGCGATCGCGGCGGGCGGTACACCGGTGTTCGCCTACAAGGGCGAATCGCTCGAGGAATACTGGGAGTACTCCCACCGCATCTTCGAGTGGCCGAACGGCCAGTACGCCAACATGATCCTCGACGACGGCGGCGACGCCACGCTGCTGCTCATCCTCGGCACGCGCGCCGAGGACGACCCGTCCGTGATCGCCAACCCCACGAACGAGGAAGAGACCGTCCTGTACGCGTCGATCAGGAAGCGCCTCGAGAAGAGCCCGGGCTGGTACTCGCAGCGGCTCGCGCACATCCGGGGCGTGACCGAGGAGACGACGACCGGCGTGAAGCGCCTTTACAAGATGGCCGCCGACGGCCGGCTGCCATTCCCCGCCATCAACGTCAACGACTCGGTGACCAAGTCGAAGTTCGACAACCTGTACGGCTGCCGCGAATCGCTCGTCGACGCGATCAAGCGTGCGACGGACGTCATGATCGCGGGCAAGATCGCGGTCGTCTGCGGCTACGGCGACGTCGGCAAGGGCTCGGCCGAGGCACTGAAGGCGCTCTCCGCGCAGGTGTGGGTCACCGAGATCGACCCGATCTGCGCACTGCAGGCGGCGATGGACGGCTATCGCGTCGTCACCATGGAAGAAGCGGCGCCACTCGCGGACCTCTTCGTCACGGCAACCGGCAACGTGAACGTCATCAGCCACGCGCACATGCGCGCGATGAAGCACCAGGCCATCGTCTGCAACATCGGCCACTTCGACAGCGAGATCGACATCGCCAGCCTGCGCCAGTACCCGTGGGAGAACATCAAGCCGCAGGTCGACCACGTCATCTTCCCCGACGGCAGGCGCATCATCGTGCTGGCCGAGGGCCGCCTGGTGAACCTCGGTTGCGCCACCGGTCATCCGTCGTTCGTGATGTCGAACTCGTTCACGAACCAGACGCTCGCGCAGATCGAGCTCTTCAAGTTCGGCAGCAGGTACGAGCACAAGGTCTACGTGCTGCCGAAGCACCTCGACGAGAAGGTCGCGCGGCTGCACCTCGAGCGCATCGGCGCGAGACTGACGACGCTCACGGCCGAGCAGTCGAAGTATTTAGGGCTAGCGCCCGAAGGGCCGTACAAGCCCGAGCACTACCGCTATTGAGCGCCGCCGGCCGGGGAAATGGGGACATTGCTTCATTTCCCTGCCGCAGCGCATCGGACGAGCGGGCGCGCAGGAGGGCCCCGAGGCGAGCGTAAAGATCTGGCGCGAGACGAGGGGCCCTCCGTCCGCAGCCCGCGCGTCCAGCTGCCGTCGTCGCGGGGGAAAAATGCCCCCGTTCCCCGACGGCAGCAGTGGCTCTGGTAGGATTCGCAGCCTATGGAGCGCACGCAAGGATCGCGGCCAGCGCCGCGTCGCCGTACCAAGCCGCTCAGGCTCGTCCAGCTGACGGATCCCCACCTGTCCGCGGCAGCGGCACCGCTGCCGCGCATGGGCGACACCCGCGATTCGTTCGCGCGCTGCCTCGCGCATGCGCGGCGGAATCATTTTCCGGCCGATGCCCTGCTGCTCACCGGCGATCTCGTCCACGACGACGACGATGCCTATCCGCTGCTCGCCGCGGCGCTGTCGGGCCTGAGGGTGCCCGTGCACACCCTCGCGGGCAATCACGACCTGGCCAGCCCGCTTGCAGCCGCGCTGCGTTCACGACCGTTCACCCTGGCCCCCGTCGTGCGCCACGGCGCCTGGGCGCTGGTCCTCGTCGACACCGTCGTGCCGGGCGCGACCCACGGCGAACTGTCGCCGGAGGCGCTCGCCCTGCTGCGTGAGTCGCTCGACCGGCATGCCGACGCCCACGTGCTCGTCGTCATGCACCATCACCCGGTGCCCGTCGGCAGCCGCTGGCTCGATCGGCTGGGGATCAGCAACGCCGCCGAACTGTTCCGCGTGACCGACGGCTTCGACAACGTACGCGGCATGGTGTGGGGCCATGTGCACCAGGCGTTCGACGGCATGCGCGCAGGCGTGATGCTCATGGGCACCCCCTCCACCTGCGTGCAGTTCGAGCCCGGCAGCACGACCTTCGCGCTCGACGACCGGCCGCCGGGCTACCGCTGGCTGCACCTCTACCCCGACGGCCGCATCGACACGCGCGTCGAATGGGTCGAGGGCGAGGGATGACCGCGCAACGGGGCGGGCCGGTCAGCCGGGCTTCGAATCGCCTGCGACGCTTCGTGACCGCGATGGTGTGCGCGGGTGCCGTGGCCGCCGCGCCAGCCCTGGCGGAGCCCGCGCTCTGGACGATCCAGGGACGACACAACCGCGTGTACCTCTTCGGCTCGGTACACATGCTGGGCGACACGGACTTCGCATTCCCGGGCAGCCCGGAATCCCGCCTCGGCGCGGCCTACCGGGACGCAGAAGCGCTGATCATGGAAGTGCCGCCCGGCGAAACCGCCTCGCCCGAGATGCTGACCGCGACGGCGGCGCGCGCGATCGACCCGGACGGGCGCGGTCTCGACGACCTGCTCGGAGACGAGGCCGCAGCGGTGCATGCGGCCGCCGAAAAGCGCGGCATCGACCTCGCGCCGCTCGCCCCGTTCGAACCGTGGTTCGCGAGCCTCGTCGTCACGGTGCAGTCCGCGATGAAACAGGGTCTCGCCGCCGAGCACGGTGTCGAGCAGCTCGTGGCCGCCGCCGCGGCGCGGGACCACAAGCCCGTCACGGGACTCGAGACCGCCGATGGGCAGCTCCAGCTCTTCGACCGCCTGCCGTCCGGACTGCAGGCGCAGCTGCTGCTCAAGACCATCGAGGAATCGGACGAGGACGGCGCGAAGCTGGACGAGCTCGTGGACGCATGGAAACGCGGCGATCTCGGAGCACTCGACGGGTTGATGTCGCAGGAGTTCGAGGAATTCCCGGAGCTGCGCACCTCGCTGGTCGTGGACCGCAATCGCAGATGGGTCGAGCAGATCCTGCCCCTGCTCGACGACGGGCGCGACTACCTGATCGTCGTCGGCGCGCTGCATCTCGTCGGCGCCGACGGCGTGCCCGCATTGCTGTTGCGTCGCGGAGTCCGGGCCACGCGGCACTGAAGCCGCGTTACCGCGACCGGCGCACGCGCCCGAGGCCGCGTGCGCCGGCGGAGTCTCAGCGGTTCTTCCAGTTCGGCTTGCGCTTCTGCGCGAAGGCCGTCGGGCCCTCGAAGGCATCCTCGCTGGTGATCAGGTCGTCGATGACGTGCGGCGGGAACTGCACGGCGTCGACCTCCACAGGGATGCCCTCCGCATGGTTCATGACCTCCATGGACAGCCGCACCGAAGTCGGTGAGCCCTCGAGGACTTCCTCGGCAAGCCTGCGGGCCGCTTCGAGCGCCGTGCCCGCCGGCACGACGCGGTTCACGAGCCCCCAACCCTGCATTTCCTCGGCACCCGCGCGACGGCCCGTGAGGATCATCTCCATGGCGATCTTCTTCGGAACCTGGCGCGGCAGCCGCACGATGCCACCCGCACCCGCGAACAGGCCGACACGGACCTCGCTCAGCGCGAACACCGCCTTCTCGTCCGCCACCACGAGATCACAGGCCAGCGCCATCTCGGTGCCACCGCCCATGGCAATGCCATTCACTGCGGCGATGAGCGGCTTGACGCGGCGCCGGCGCGTGATGCCCGCGAACCCCGACTTCGGCATCCAGACCGGCTTGCCCGAAGCCGAATACTTGAGATCGTTGCCCGAACAGAAGGCCTCGGTGCCCGCGCCGGTCAGGATCGCGACCCAGAGATCGTCGTCGGCCTCCCAGGCGTCGAAGATCTCCGCGAGTTCCTCGCCGGCCATCGGGTGCAGGCTGTTGCGTGACTCGGGGCGGTTGATCGTGACCTCGAGCAGGTGGCCGCGCCGCTCGACGAGGCAGTGCTCATAGCGATCGCGCAGCTTCTTCGGGCCCGGCGGGAACAGTTCGTCCAGGCGCCGGGCCGAGAAGGCGAAGCGATTGCCGACGCCCAGGGAACGTACGTGGATGCGCCGGCCCAGCGGATCCTCCTTCAGCATCGCGGCCAGCGTCTCGGCGTCGCCGTCCTGGCTCAGCGCGAGGAAGCGCTCATTGCCCGGGACGAGCCGCCCGACCACCAGCGCGTACGCCGGTTGTCCCTTCTGGTAGGCGATCGTGTAAGTCTCGATCATCGCCTCGCCATCAGCTTCCTGCAGCACGACCGGCGCCGGCAGGGCATCGATGCGTGACTGCAGCGGTTCGCTGTCGCAGGCCTTCCACGCCGCGGGACGCGTGGAGTAGACGCCGACCGCGTACTTGGACATCCAGCCGCCGTTCGCGCCGACGAAACCGTAACAGCCCGGGTCCGCGCGCAGCTTCTCGACGATCGAGGCGATCGCATGCATCGAGTAGTTGTTGCCGGGTCCGCCGAAGTACGGCAGTCCGCCCGTGACGGTCAGCCCGCGTGGATCTTCCGGCGACAGCCCCAGCGCGTCGCAGGCCACGTTGAACACGGGGATCGGGAAGCAGCTGTAGAAATCGAAGTGCCGGATGTCATCGGCACCGACGCCCGCGGCCTCGAGCGCGGCCGTGGCCGCGAGGCGCGCGGCCGGTGAGGCACCGAGGTCCTGCCGTTCCATGATCTCGCGTTCGCTGAGTGCAGCATAGCCGTGCAGATAGACCCACCGGCTCTCGGCGATGCCGAGCTGCCGGGCCCGCCCCACCGTCGTCAGCACGACGGCCGCGCCCTGGTTCACCTGGTCCCTGGCGACGACGCGCTGCGGATACGGATCCGAGATCATCCGGTTGCGCTCGCCGACGGTGATGATGTCCTCGGCCGTGTAGCCGGTCACCGCCGAGCAGCTGTACGGATTCGCCGCGGCGACACGCGAGAACGGAGCGAACAGGCGGCCCATTTCGCGCGCGTAGGCGTCGCGCGTCATGCCGAGCCGGCGGCGGCGCGCGTTCTCGAGCAGCGCGTAACCGGCGGGTGCGCCGGTGATGCGGTGCTTGGCGTTGTAGTACGTGACCAGGCCCTTGAGTCCCCAGCCGTGGTCCTCGACCTGCCCCTCCGCGTGCTCGGCCCAGTCACGCTTCTCGCCCTTCGACGACAGGTGGCGCACGGTCGAGATCGCCTCGGCACCCGCGAGCAGCACGGCCTGCGCATTGCCGGCGGCGAGCTCCTCGCAGAACTGGCTCACGAGCTGCTGCGGCGTGTTGCCCCCCGCCTTCTCCCAGAGGGCGTAACGGGGATCGATGCCGAGTCGCTTCGCGATGGAGCGCGGGAAATTGTCGGTCTTGCCGAAGGCTGCCGGCGCCGGACCGGAATCCTCGAAGGTCCGCGTCGTCGCGATCACATCGATCGCACTGCGCAGGGCCTGCGCAGCACCGGCATCGGCCAGGGCGTTCTCGGCCGCCTTTGCCGCGATGTCGGAAGGCGACAGCCCCTGATAACCCGGCGAGTCGAGCCGCTCGGTGAATTGCCCTGCACCGACGATGATCGGCGTGTTGTCCGCTACCGTCATGACCCTGGCTCCCCTGTCATCCAAGTTTCCCGTCACTGATGGGCGTGCCCCGGTCGGCGTTCGCGGCCACAGACACATGTATTGCCCCGCTCCGTCGGGCGGGGCCGCGCGCTCAACGCGGCAGTTCGAGGCCCCGCTGCGCGATGAGGTTGCGCTGGATCTCCGCCGACCCGCCGCCGACCACCATCATGATCGACTGGCGCAGGCTCTGCTCCAGGCGGCCATCGGTGACCGCCCCGGCCGAGCCCTCGTGCAGGGTGCCGCCCGTACCGACGATGTCGAGCACCGTCTCGCCCATGCGGCTCATGAGCTCGGCCGTGAACGCCTTGCTCATCGCAGCCTCGTGCACCGGCACCTTGCCCTGTTCCATCATCCGCACGCTCTGGATCACGAGCTGCCGCGCGGCCTCGATCTCGCCCGCCAGCGCGCCGATGCGGTCCCTGACCGTCGGATCCGCGCCCTGCGACCGGCCTGCACCGCGCAGGAAGGCGAGCAGGCACTCGAACTCCGCGCGCAGCCGCGCCACGAAACTGCCCATCACGATACGCTCGGTGGCGAGCGCCGAGGTCAGGATCTTCCAGCCGCCGTTCAGCGGACCGACGAGATTCGCGGCCGGGATTCGCACGTTCTCGAGCGTCTCCTCGCAGAACGTGTGACCGTAGAGCGCCATCGACGGCCGGATGGTCATGCCGGGTGCCTTCATCGGCACGATGAACATGCTGATGCCGGCGTGCTTCGGCTTTGCGTCCGGGTCGGTGCGCGCCGCGAGCCACATGTAGTCCGCGAACTCGGCGCCCGTCGTCCAGACCTTGCGGCCGTTGATGACCCACTCGTCGCCGTCGCGCACGGCGCGCGTCGACAGCGCCGCGAGGTCCGAGCCCGCGTGCGGCTCGCTGTAGCCGAGGCAGAACGAGATCTCGCCCGTACGCAGCTTCGGCAGGTACTCGCCCTGCTGCGCCGGCGTGCCGAACATCATGACGGCATGCGCCTGGATCTCGCTCTCGCCCACCATGGGCGCCTGCACGCGGTACAGCTCTTCCTTGAACGCGAGCTGTTCCATCGGGCTGCGCGCCTGGCCGCCGAACGCGGCGGGCCAGCTCAGCGTCGTCCAGCCCTTCGCGCCGAGCGCGGCCGTGAAATCGCGATCGATCCAGCGCTCGTGCAGCGGCTGGCGGTCGTAGCGCGTCTTGCGCCCGCCCGACCAGTACTCGCCGAGCCACGCGCGCACTTCCTCGCGGAAGCGGTTGCCGGCGGGACCGAGGTCGTGGTCCGGCAGGTCCTGACCCTCGTCGATCAGGTAGCGTGCGAGTTCCTCGCGGGCCCGTCGCACGCCGCCGAAGCGCACGAGATCGGCGTGGACCCGGCGGAAATGCCGCGGCGCCTCGTGCTCCTCCGAGTAACCGATGGCGCCGAAGGTGTGGTGCGTCTCCAGCGAAACCTGCCTGAGCGCCGGCCCGGCGAACGCCCAGGCGGCCGAGGCGAACATCCGCCAGACCGGCTGGTCCTCATCGAAGGCCGCAGCCGCCTGCTCCAGCATCGGCCGCACCGCCTCCAGGCTCATGAGGCAGGTCGCGAGCTTGTGCTGGATCGCCTGGAAACGGCCGATCGGCTGCCCGAACTGCTCGCGTTCCCGCGCGTAGGCGACCACCTGCTCGAAAGCCCGCGTCGCCGCCCCGAACGCGCGCGCGATCATCAGGAGGCGCGCCAGCCGGTTGAGGTCGTCGGCGAGCCCGGGCGGCATCGCGAACGCCTGGGCCGGCGTGTTCGTGAACGTGAGCTCCGCGAGCGGTGGCACGGCGAATCCCGGTGTCGCGACCACGCCGAGCCCCGGCGCATCCCGACGCACCCGCGCCAGCACCGGCCCCGGATCGGCGAGCACCAGGATGTCGGTGGCGACCTCCAGACCCTCGACGAACGCGATCCGGCCGTTCAGTACCTGCCCGGTGAACTGCGCGCCGCCCGAATTCGGATCGCCGTCGCTGCTGCCGAAGGCGATGCTCACCACTGCCTCGCCACGCTCCAGCGCTTCCAGCAGGCTGCGGAACCCGCCGCCCGCCGCGCAGGCGGTGCGGGCCAGGTTCGTCAAGGCCGCGCCTGCCATCGGTGCCGGACAACCCGCACGCCCGAGTTCCTCCATGACCACGAGAATTTCGCGCAGGCCACCCTGGGCGGGATCGATGCCGAGCCCAGCGAGGCCCATGCCCGCAAGGCCGGCCCACACGACGCCGATCCGGGCGGGATCGCTGGTGGAACCGCCGGCCTTCTCCACCGGCCATTCTCCGGCGAGCAGGCTACGGACGCCCTCGCGCAGCATCCGCCGGTCGTCGTCCGAGGGAAGATCGCCCGGCAGCGCACGCCGAGTCGCATGTTCGGAAGTCATCTGATGCACCCGCACCTGGAACGATGGTGATCGTGGCCGGTGCCCGTCAAACACAGGCCCGACCCGCATGTGCCGCCAGCGGCGAACGATGGAAAGGTATTGGCGCGGTGTCCGTCGCGTCAAGAGTGCGAGACCCGATCGATTCCGGCTGATTCATAGGACTTCATGGGATTTCATAGGATTTCCAGAACATGACTTCCGATTTCTCGTGAATACCGCGGCGGCACCGCCGCGGTCCGTATCGCCGGGATCCGTCCGAATCCAGTGAACGCCGGTCCTGCGCGCGGAATGCGGACTGGTAGACTGCGGATGATCTTCTTTCGATTCGACGAGGTCAGCGTGACGCTCTACCAGGACGCCTGCCGCTACATTCCGGGCGGCGTGAATTCTCCCGTGCGCGCTTTCCGCGGGGTCGGCGGCGAGCCGGTCTTCTTCGCGCGCGCAAAGGGCGCGCACGTCGAGTCGGCCGACGGCCGCCGCTACATCGACTATGTCGGCTCCTGGGGCCCGATGATCCTGGGCCACGCCGATCCGCGCGTGATCCGCGCCGTGCAGGAGAAGGCCGCCGACGGCCTGTCCTTCGGTGCGCCGACAGCGATCGAGACCGAGGTCGCGAAGCGGATCATCGAGCGCGTGCCGTCCATCGAACTCGTGCGCATGGTGAACTCCGGCACCGAGGCCACCATGAGCGCGATCCGCCTCGCGCGCGGCTTCACGGGGCGCGACCTCATCGTGAAGTTCGAGGGCTGCTATCACGGCCACTCGGATTCACTGCTGGTCAAGGCGGGATCCGGGATGCTGACGCTCGGCGTGCCGACCTCGCCCGGCGTGCCCGCGGACTTCGCGAAGCACACGCTGACGCTCGGTTACAACGACACGGCGGCGCTGGAAGCCTGCTTCGCGCTGCACGGCACGCACATCGCCGGCGTCATCGTCGAGCCCGTGGCCGGCAACATGAACTGCATCCCGCCCGCGCCCGGCTTCCTCGAGCGCATGCGCGCGCTGTGCACGGACCACGGCGCCGTGCTGATCTTCGACGAGGTCATGACCGGCTTCCGCGTCGCCGCCGGCGGCGCGCAGCAGCTCTACGGCATCCGCCCGGACCTGACGACGCTCGGCAAGGTCGTGGGTGGCGGCATGCCGGTCGGCGCCTTCGGCGGACGCCGCGACATCATGTCGAAGCTCGCGCCGCTCGGCCCCGTGTACCAGGCCGGCACGCTGTCCGGGAACCCGGTCGCGATGGCTGCCGGTCTCGCGACACTCGAGGCCACCGCCGCGCCCGGCTTCTACGAGGCGCTGGCCGAGAAGACCACGCGGCTGGTGCGCGGCCTCGAGGGCGCCGCGCGCGACGCCGGCGTGCCGCTGTCGACGAACCACGTCTGCGGCATGTTCGGACTGTTCTTCACCGATCGCGGACCGGTGTCGAGCTACGCGCAGGCGACCGCCTGCGACGTCGAGGCCTTCAAGCGCTTCTTCCACGCGATGCTCGACGAGGGCGTGTACCTCGCGCCCTCGGCCTTCGAGGCGGGCTTCGTGTCGATCGCGCACGGCGACGCCGAGATCGACGCGACCGTCGCGGCGGCGGCGCGCGCGTTCCGCCGCGCGCGCGGCTGAGCCACGGCGCAGGCGGCCGACGCGATGCGCGCCGTCCTCGCCTTCTGGCTTGCGATCGCGGGCACCATGCTCGCGGTCGCCGTGCTCGCCCGGCCGCTGTACACCCTCGCGCACGCCATCGACCCCGACTGGGTGTTCAACAAGGTGATGAGCCGTTCGTGGCAGCTCGCGATGCTCGTCGCGATCGGCCTGGTGATACGCCGGCTCGGGCTCGCGGGCCGCGCCGACTGGGGCTACGGCCTGCCGCAGCGCGAGTTCCTGCGCCAGTTCGCGCTGGCCCTCGCGCTCGGCGTCTTGACGATGCTGCCGGTCGCCGCCGCGATGATCGTCCTCGACCTGCGCCCGCCCGGGCCCGGCGTCGACACCGCGCGGCTGCTGCACCTCCTGCTGTCGGGATGCACCGCGGGGCTCGCCGTCGCGCTGTTCGAGGAGACGCTCTATCGCGGCCTGATGTTCACCGCCGTGCGCCGCGAAGCCGGGATCAGGCTCGCGGTCGCGTCGACCGCGCTGATCTACGCGGCGACGCATTTCCTCGCGAAGACACGCATTCCGGCCGGGGAACCGGGCTGGGACGCCGGCTTCACGATGCTCGCCGGCACGCTGCGCGCGTTCGCGGATCCGGCCGGCATCGCCGACGCCTTCGCTGCACTGCTGCTCATCGGCGTGCTGCTCGCGCTCGCGCGCCACTGGACGGGTGCGATCGCAACGAGCCTGGGCCTGCATGCGGGCTGGGTGTGGGTGCTGAAAGTGACGGTCGGCCTCACGCAGCCGCCCGGCGCAGCGCCGCACGCCGCCCTCGTGAGCCGCTTCGATGGCTTCACGGGCTGGCTGGTCGCCGGCTGGACGCTGTGCCTGATCCTGGTGCTGACGTTCAACCGCAAACGCCTGCGCGGTCTGCGCGATCCGCACGCCGCGAACGTATGAAGCCACGGCCAGGAGCCAGTCCGGCCCCTCGGCGACGGCTCAGGACTCCTTCATCTCGATCAGGCCCGCCAGCAGCTGCAGGCGCCGGTGCGCATCGGTGAGTTCGAGCAGCGCCTGCTTCTCGGACATGGCGATCGGCAGCACCTCCGACAGCCGGTATCCGACCCAGGCCGAATCGCCGAAATGGCGCACGACACGCGCATAGACCTGCCCGAGCTCCGTGACCACGCGGCGTGCCGCATCCGCGAGCGCGGAGAACTCGGGTGGCACCGGGAGCGGCGGATCCGCGGGCACGTCCTCGACACGGCCGATGAGCAGGCCGTCGGGCTGGCGACACGTGTCGACGACCCGGATACGCTGCTGGCCGACGCACGCGATACCGAGCAGGCCGTTGTCGACGCGGTTGAAATCGACGATGCGCGCCTCGGTCCCGATCGCCACGGTCTCCGCGCCGATGCCGACCTCGCGCCCCCGCAGGATCAGCACGACACCGAAGCCGCTGTCCTGGCGCATGCAGTGGCGGACCATGTCGACATAGCGTGTCTCGAAGATGCGCAGCGGCAGCGGTCCGCCCGGGAACAGCACGGTGTTCAGCGGAAACAGCGGCAGCTCACGCGTCTCGGCCATCGGGTCTCCATCGCCTGAGGTACCGCGCGGCCCGCCCGTCGCGGGCCGACGGCGCACGCCGGTCGATCACAGTATGACGCCGGGCCCGCGCGACGGCGCACGCAAATCAGGCGCGAACCGCCGGAAACGGCATCGCACCGGTCACACGCCGCGTCGCGCCCGCAGGGCCTCGAGCAGCTTTTCGTGCAGGCCTCCGAAGCCGCCGTTCGACATCACGAGCACGTGATCACCCGGACGCAGCTCCGCGGCGAGGCTCGTGACGAGCGACCCGACGTCGGTCGCAACGGCGCCGCGGCCGTCCAGGCGCTCCGCGACGGCCTGCAGGTCCCAGCCCAGATCCGCGGGACGATGGAACCAGACACGGTCCGCGGCACCGAGCGACGCGGGCAGTTCGTCGCGCTGCACGCCGAGCTTCATGGTGTTCGAGCGCGGTTCCAGCACCGCGACGATCCGCGCCGCGCCGACACGGCGGCGCAGGCCCGCGAGGGTCGTCGCGATCGCGGTCGGGTGATGCGCGAAGTCGTCGTAGACGGTGATGCCGCCTGCGCTGCCGCGCACTTCCATGCGGCGCCGGATGCCGCGGAACGCACCGAGCGCCGCGACGGCACGGGCGGGTTCGACACCCGCCTGCCGCGCCGCGGCAATGGCGGCGAGCGCGTTGTCGACGTTGTGGTCGCCGATCATGTCCCAGCGCACGCGCCCGACGCGCGCACCGGCGGCGAGCACCTCGAACTCGCTGCAGTCGGCCGCGACGGGTTCGGCGGTCCAGTCCGCAGCGAGCCCCGAACGGCTCGTGAAACGCTCCTGCGGCGTCCAGCAGCCACGCGCGATGACTTCCGCGAGCGCGGGCGCGGCAGCGTTCACGACGAGCCGGCCGCCGCCCGGCACCATACGCAGCAGCAGATGGAACTGCTGCTGGATGGCCGCGAGGTCGGGGTAGATGTCGGCGTGGTCGAATTCGAGGTTGTTGAGGATCGCCGTGCGCGGCCGGTAGTGCACGAACTTCGCGCGCTTGTCGAAGAACGCGGTGTCGTACTCGTCGGCCTCGACGACGAAGGGCGCGTCCGGCGCCCCGAGCCGTGCCGAGAAGTCGAAGTTCGACGGCGAGCCACCGATGAGGAACCCGGGCTCCAGTCCGGCGTGTTCGAGGATCCATGCCACGAGGCTCGTCGTCGTCGTCTTGCCGTGGGTGCCGGCGACGGCGATCACATGGCGGCCCTGCAGGACCTCGCGCGCGAGCCACTCCGGCCCGGAGGTGTAGGGCCGTCCGCTGTCGAGCAGGCGCTCGACGATGGGCCGCCCGCGGCTCATCACGTTGCCGACGACGACGACGTCGGGATCCAGGTCGAGCTGCGCGGGATCGTAGCCCTCGATGAGCCCGATGCCGAGCGCCTCGAGCTGCGTGCTCATCGGCGGATAGACATTGGCATCCGAACCCGTGACGCGGTGGCCGGCCGCCTTCGCGAGCGCCGCGATGCCGCCCATGAACGTGCCGCAGATGCCGAGGATGTGGACGTGCATGCAGTCGGTCCTGGTGTCTCGACGGGTCAGGTGGCGGGCGGGAACAGCACCCCCGCCACGGCCGCGCCCGCCAGGAAATACGCGATCGAGACGCCCATCGCCGTCGGCAGGCCGGTATCGAGCGCCGCGCGCAGGATGTGCCCGACGACGAAGAGGTACCAGACGATGGCGAACACCATCGCCGCCCAGACGAGGACCGCGAGCGGGTAAGGGTTCCTCACGGTCTCGCGCAGCGAGAGCAGCGCCATCATGAGCGGGGTCACCAGCACGCTCGTGCCCATGAGCGCCGCGCCCGTCTGACGGTATCGGTGCGCGCGTCGCGCGACCGCGAGCACGAGCCAGAAGAAGCCGAGCGTGAGCGCGAGGTCCAGGGACGCCTGCAGCACCAGGTGACCCGCGCCATAGGCCACCCAGGCCTGCGCCAGGCTCGACACCCAGTACAGCACGGCGAGCAGCACGAACAGGCTCGCGGAGGCCGGCACGTGGCTCGGGTCGCGGCGCCACAGGCAGATGTCGAGGAAGAGCTTCAGATACGCGAACATTGCCGTGACCACACCCCCGCACGGGCGGCCTGCGCCGCACCGTCGATTCAGCCTCCGCGTTTGGGTTCACCCGGACGCGCCGGCATAATGGCGCGCCTTCCCGATTGTACAAGCGATTTCCCGAAGTGCCCGCCTCCCTGCTCGTGACCGACCCGGCGCAGCTCACCGACGCCACGGCCAGCTTCGCCGGACTGCCCGCCATCGCGCTCGACACCGAGTTCATGCGCGAACGCACGTACTACGCACGGCTCTGCCTGCTGCAGCTCGCCGGCCGCGGACGCATCGCGCTCGTCGACCCGCTCGCGATCACCGATCTGTCGCCGGTCGCGGCCCTGCTCGGCGACACGGCGCAGGTCAAGATCCTGCACGCCGCCCGCCAGGACCTCGAGGTCCTGTATCCCCTGCTGGGCGGAGTCGCGGCGCCCGTGTTCGACACACAGATCGCAGCGGCCCTGCTCGGCCACCCCGCGCAGATGGGCTACGGCGAACTCGTGGCGAAGATCACCGGCATCGTGCTCACGAAGGGCCATGCGCGCACGGACTGGGCCCGCCGTCCGCTGTCCCCGGAACAGCTGCACTACGCAGCCGACGACGTGCGCCATCTGGAGACGCTGCGCGACGAGCTGGGCACGCGCCTCGACGCGCTCGGACGTCTGCCCTGGCTCCAGGAGGACTGCCGCGCGCTGCAGGACCCGGCGCTCTACGTGACGGAGCCCGAACGCGCCTGGCAGCGATTCAAGGGCGCGGACCGGCTGGTCCCGCAGGAACGCGCCGCACTGCGCGCGCTGGCGGCGTGGCGCGAGGCGCGCGCCATGCGGCGCAACCTGCCGCGCGGCTGGATCCTGACGGATGAGACCCTGCGTGACGCCGCGCGCCTGCGGCCCGCGACACTCGCGGCGCTTGCCGCGCTGCCGGGTATCGCCGCGGGCACCGTTGAACGCAGCGGGCGCGAGCTGCTGGACGTGATCGCCGCGGCGCGGCCCGAGGAAGGCGAAGCGCCCGCGGCTCCCGCGGAGGAACGGTTGACGCCGGAGGAGAACGCGCTGCTCAGGCGCCTGCAGGATCGCCTGCGAGGTATCGGCGCGGAACTCGGCATCCAGCCCGAAGTGCTCGCGACGCGCCGCGAACTGACCGCGCTGCTGCGCGGCGAGCGCACGCTGCCCGTGCTCGCCGGCTGGCGGCGCGAGGTCGCCGGTCTGCCGCTCGTCGCGGCACTCGGCTGACGCCTCTCGGGAACGGGCCTCAGGAATGCAGGAATGGGGACATGCTTCATTTCCTGAGATGACGACGGTCGCAGGACGCGCGGGCTGCGGACGGAGGGCCCCTCGTCTCGCGCCAGATCTTTACGCTCGCCTCGGGGCCCTCCTGCGCGCCCGCGCGCCTGATACGCCGCGGCAGTCAGCAAGAATGTCCCGCTCCCCCCCATTCCCGATTTCCATCGCCAGCATCGCCCGGCGCGGGCGCGCAGGAGAGTCGGCGAGGCTCGCGTAATTCTTCCCGCGAGCCGAGGCGATCTCTCCGTTGCAGCCCGCGCCTGGACGCGACGCTGCCGGAAATCGGGAATGACCCCTCCGTCCGCAGCCCGCGCGTCCTGCGTCCGTCATCTCAGGGGCATCTCAGGGTCATCTCAGGGAGAATGTCCCTGGCTTCGCTCAGGCCGCGGGCAGCGCCTTCTCGAGGCGCGCGAACACGGTATCCAGCTCACCGTCGGCATCGACGACCCTGAGCAGGCCCCGACCGCGGTAGTACTCGATGAGCGGCGCCGTCTGCTGTTCGTAGACCTCGAGCCGCTTGCCGATGGTCGCTTCGTTGTCGTCGGCGCGCTGCGCGAGATCGTGCCCCTGGGCGCAGGGCGTGCCGGCGGGACCCGGCACGGGCGGATTCGTGTGCACGTTGAACACCGCGCCGCAGACCCTGCAGGTACGCCGACCGGTCAAGCGCTTGAAGAGCGCACCCGTGTCGACCTGCATCAGCACGACCGCCTGCAGCGGCTTGCCGATGTCTTCGAGCAGCCGCCCGAGCGCGTCGGCCTGCGCCGTGTTGCGCGGAAAGCCGTCGAGGATGAAGCCGCGGGCCGCATCGGGCTCGGCCAGCCGCTCGCGGATGATGCCGAGCACGATCGAGTCGTCGACAAGGCCGCCGGCATCCATCGCCGCCCTGGCCTTCCGCCCGTACTCCGTGCCGGTGCGGACCGCTTCGCGCAGCAGATCGCCCGTCGAGATCTGCGGGACACCGTACTTCTGCACCAGCTTCTGCGACTGGGTGCCCTTACCGGATCCCGGCGCACCCAACAACACCAAACGCATTCGTCGACTCTCCACGGACGCCGGCGGGCGCCGGGCGTGCGGCGGCCATCCTGCCCGCCGCGTCCGGACACGTCAAACGGGGGAGCGATGGGCTATCCTTGCGCCAACCGGCATCGACGCCCCGACCGGGGCTTTCGCAAGGACCGCCCATGAGCACGAAGAAGTCGGCCAGACCCGCTCCGCGCAACGCCTTCTACGCCCAGTCCGGCGGGGTCACGGCCGTCATCAACGCCTCGGCGGCGGGCGTGATCACGGCCTGCCGCCGCCATCCACGCCAGATCGGGCGGCTCTATGCGGGTCGCGACGGCATCGTCGGGGCGCTCACCGAGAACCTCATCGACACGGGCCGCATGGACGCCGCGACCGTCAAGGCGCTGACCTGGACACCGGCCGGTGCGTTCGGCTCGGCGCGCTACAAGCTCCGCGACCTCGACAAGGACCGCGCGAAATACGAGCGCCTCATCGAGGTCTTCCGCGCCCACGACATCGGCTACTTCTTCTACAACGGCGGCAACGACTCCATGGACACCGCCGCGAAGCTGGCCGAGATCGGCGACCGGCTCGGCTACCCGGTCACCTGCATCGGCGTGCCGAAGACCGTCGACAACGACCTGCCCGAAACCGACTGCTGCCCGGGCTTCGGCTCGGTCGCCAAGTACGTCGCCGTGTCGACGAGGGAGGCCGCGCTCGACGTCGCCTCCATGTCGCGCACCTCCACGCGGGTGTTCATCCTCGAGGTCATGGGGCGCCATGCGGGCTGGATCGCGGCCGCGGGCGGGCTCGCGGGCCGCAGGGCTGGCGATCCGCCGCACATCATCCTGTTCCCCGAGATCGCCTTCGACGAGGAGCGCTTCCTCGCCCGCGTGAAGCAGACCGTCGCCGACGTGGGCTACTGCGTCATCGTCGTGTCGGAGGGCGTCCACCATGCGGACGGCCGGTTCCTCGCCGACATGGGTACGAAGGACGCTTTCGGCCACACGCAGCTCGGCGGCGCCGCGCCGGCCGTCGCCGCGCTCGTCAAGGACAGGCTCGGCCTCAAGTACCACTGGGCGCTGGCGGACTACCTGCAGCGGGCCGCCCGCCACATCGCCTCGAAGACCGACGTGGAGCAGGCCTTCGCGGTCGGCCGGGCCGCGGTCGAGCTGGCGGTGGCGGGGCATCAATCGGTGATGCCGGTGATCCTGCGCCGGTCGTCGAAGCCCTACCGCTGGACCATCGGCCACGTGCCGCTCAACTCCGTGGCCAACAAGGAAAAAATGGTCCCGCGCCATTACATCACCGAGGACGGTTTCGGCATCACGGCCGCCTGCCGGCGCTATCTCGAACCGCTCATCGCGGGCGAGGCCTACCCCCCCTACCGCAACGGCCTCCCCGACTACGTCCGGCCGAAGCTCGTCGCCGTGCGCCGGAAGCTGAAAACGGACTTC
This sequence comes from Steroidobacteraceae bacterium, assembly GCA_046352935.1. Taxonomy (GTDB): domain Bacteria; phylum Pseudomonadota; class Gammaproteobacteria; order Steroidobacterales; family Steroidobacteraceae; genus CAYWMY01. The sequence goes on along the minus strand of JAXMGR010000021.1, from coordinate 21,092 downwards.
GTGATATAGTCGCGCCCCCTCCGGGCCCGACGACGGGCCCGGTTGCGTATAACAATCCCTTGCGGGGAGGAGCCCTGATGACCACGGATATCGCGCTTTGGCTCGCGATCGGAGCCGGCGTGCTCGCGATCCTCTACGGACTGATGTCCGTCAGCTGGATCAATGCCCAGTCACCCGGTAACGAACGCATGCAGGAAATCGCGGCGGCCGTCCAGGCCGGCGCCGCTGCGTACCTGAACCGCCAGTACACCACCATCGCGATCGTCGGTGTCGTGCTGTTCGCGGTGCTGGGTCTCGCACTCGGCTGGCCCACCGCCGGCGGCTTCGCGGTCGGCGCGCTGCTCTCCGGCCTCGCGGGCTACATCGGCATGAACGTCTCGGTGCGCGCCAACGTGCGCACCGCGCAGGCCGCGACCGTCGGCCTGAACCCCGCGCTCCAGGTCGCGTTCCGCGGCGGCGCCATCACGGGCATGCTGGTCGTGGGCCTCGGGCTCATCGGCGTGGCCGCGTACTACCTGCTCATGACCAAGATGACGGATGCGGACACGGCGCTGCACTCGCTGGTCGGTCTCGCCTTCGGCGGCTCGCTGATCTCGATCTTCGCGCGCCTGGGCGGCGGCATCTTCACCAAGGGTGCGGACGTCGGCGCGGACCTCGTCGGCAAGGTCGAGGCCGGCATCCCCGAGGACGACCCGCGCAACCCGGCGGTCATCGCCGACAACGTCGGTGACAACGTGGGCGACTGCGCCGGCATGGCGGCCGACCTGTTCGAGACCTACGCGGTCACGGTCGTCGCGACCATGCTGCTCGCGGGCCTGATGATGAAGGGCCTCGGCGAGGCCGCGATCCTCTACCCGCTGCTGCTCGGCGCGGTGTCGATCGTCGCCTCGATCGCCGGCACGTTCTTCGTCAAGGTCGCCGACGGCGGCAAGATCATGAACGCGCTCTATCGCGGCGTGACCGTCTCCGGCGTCATCGCGGCGGCGCTGTTCTATCCCATCACCACGATGATGATGGGCGACCACGCGACGAACCTGTACTTCTGTGCGCTGATCGGCCTCGCGCTGACCGCGGCGATGATCGTCATCACCGAGTACTACACGGCGACCGAGTACGCGCCGGTGCGCTACGTGGCGGAAGCCTCGCAGACGGGCCACGGCACGAACGTGATCGCGGGCCTCGCGGTGTCGATGAAGTCGACCGCGCTGCCGGTACTCGCCGTCTGCGCCGCGATCTGGGGCGCCTTCCAGCTCGAGGGCCTGTACGGCATCGCCATCGCGGCCACGGCGATGCTGTCGATGACCGGCATGATCGTCGCACTCGACGCCTACGGCCCCATCACCGACAACGGCGGCGGCATCGCCGAGATGTCGGGCCTGCCGAAGAACATCCGCACCATCACGGACGCGCTGGATGCGGTCGGCAACACGACGAAGGCCGTCACCAAGGGCTACGCGATCGGCTCGGCCGGCCTCGCCGCGCTGGTGCTGTTCGCGGACTACACGCACAACCTCGAGGCCCACCTGACCGCGACGGGCCGCGCGATGGTCGAGTTCTCGCTTTCCGATCCGGCGGTCATCATCGGCCTGCTGCTCGGCGGCCTGATCCCCTACCTGTTCGGCGCGATGGCGATGGAAGCCGTCGGCCGCGCCGCGGGCTCGGTCGTCGTCGAGGTGCGCCGCCAGTTCAAGGAGATCCCCGGCATCATGGCCGGCACGGCGAAGCCGGAATACGGCCGCGCCGTCGACATGCTGACCAAGGCGGCGATCAAGGAAATGCTCGTGCCGTCGCTGCTGCCCATCCTCGTACCGGTCGTGGTCGGCTTCGGCATGAACTTCCTGATGGGCCCGGGCGCCGGCGTACGCGCCCTCGGCGGCCTGCTGATCGGCACCATCGTCACGGGTCTCTTCGTCGCGATCTCGATGTGCACGGGCGGCGGCGCCTGGGACAACGCCAAGAAGTACGTCGAGGAAGGCAACTACGGCGGCAAGGGCTCGGACACGCACAAGGCGGCGGTCACGGGCGACACCGTCGGCGACCCGTACAAGGACACCGCGGGTCCGGCCATCAACCCGCTGATCAAGATCATCAACATCGTGGCGCTGCTGCTGGTGCCGCTGCTGTGAGGATCTGAACGGCCACGCTGCGAGGCCCGCGCTTCGCAGTGCCGTCGGTTGATCAGGAAAGGCCCCGGGAACGGGGCCTTTTCTTCGTGCGTGCCGATCGCGGTCGCGCCGTCCGCGCCGATCGCGGGCGCTCAGCGCAATCCGCAGCGCAGAAGGGCATCCGCGACGCGTGCGCGCGTCGCTTCGGGCCGCATGGGGAATGCACGGAAGAAATCCTCGCGCGTGAGCACCGGGTTGCGTGCCCGAACATCGGCCGCCCACGCCGCGGCACGGACGTCGTCACCCGACAGGCCATGGGCCGCCGCAGCGATCATGGCGATCAGCACATGCGCGCCGGGCGCGCGTGCGGCGCGCTCGGCCCAGAGGGCGGCCTCGGCGTCCTCGCCCAGCACCATGTGCGTGAAGGCCCGGGTTCCCAGCATCGCGTAGTGGAGCGGATCGAGGGGACTCAGGCGCATCGCCAGGTCGACGTGCCGGCGGCCTTCGAGGCTTTGTCCCGCCAGCGTCTCGGTCCAGGCGCGGGCATAGATGCCCTGTGCGTAGTTGGGGCTGATCGAGGTCGCCCGTTCGAGCCAGATCAGCGCGCTCGCGAGATCACCCTCGAGCCAGAAACTGCGCCCCATCGTGAAATTCACGAAGGGGTCCAGCGGGTCGAATTCGCAGCCACGCTCGGCGAAGCGACGTGCGAGCCGGATCTCGCCCGCGAGATCGTCCGTGTGCCGCAGGAACGCCGTCTGGAAGTGCACGAAAGACAGGCCCGCGTGGGCGCGCGCGAAGTGGGGATCCAGGGTCACCGCCTGCTGGAACAGCGCCGTCGCCGCGGCGTTGTCCCGGCGGTTGAAGCGGTACATGTGCTGCAGGCCGAGGTGATAGGCCGACCAGGCGTCGAGGCTCTCCGGCACCGCGAGACGTGCCAGAGCGGCTTCGTGCAGCGGAATCCGGGCCTCCAGCGCGGTGAGGATTCGCGCACCGATGTCGGCACGGAACCGGTGCACGTCGTCGAGCGCCCCGGAGAACCGGTCTGCCCATACGATGCCGTCGTTGCGGGTGTCCACGAGCTCGATCGTGACGGCGAGTCCTGCTCCCGCGACTTCGACGGTCCCCGACAGACAGTAGCGCACACCGAGCAGGCGGCCGATCGCGCCCATGTCGGCATCCGGTTCGCGCAGACGGAAAGACGAGCCCCGGGCCGTGACGAACAGCCAGCGCAGGCGCGCGAGCTCGATGATCAGTTCATCCGCCAGCGCGTCCCCGATGGCCGTATACGGGCCGGGGCTGCCGATGAGGCGGAAGGGAAGCACGGCGATCGACGGCTGCACCGTCTCTGCCGCGGGTGCTGCACCCGCATCGGCTGCTGCCGCAGCTTCGTCGGCGACCTGCGGCGCGGCGGGACTGCGCGCGACGCTCACCTCGGCGACGAAGCGGAAGCCCAGGCGGTGGGCGGTCTTGATGAATCGCTGCGCCTTGCCGTCATCACCCAGCGCCTGGCGCGCCGACTTGATGCGGCTGGCCACGGCCGCGTCGGACACGACGCGCCCATCCCACACCTTCTCGATGATTTCGTCGCGCGACAGCAGACGTTCGCGATTCTCGACGAGCAGCGCGAGCAGCGCGAACACCTGCGGCTCCAGCGGCCGGACCACACCGTCCGCGCGCAGCTCGACGCGGGACGTGTCCAGCTCGAAGGTGCCGAAGCGGTAGATCACGGAGGTCAGCATAGCGCGCGGCCGGCCGGACTCCCACGAACCTCCACGGATTCTCCATGCGGTGTTCAAGCATTCGTGGCCGGGGAGCGGGACGCTTGCACCACGGGCGCCGGAATGGTTCCGGCACCGGCAACCAGATCCCGAGGAGAACCGACATGCCACTGGTCACCATCGACGTCATCAAGGATGTCTTCACGCCGAAGCAGAAACAGGAACTCATCGACAAGGTCACGCGGGCCATGCTCGAGGTCGAGGGCGAGAACATGCGACCGGTCACCTGGGTCCGCATCCAGGAGTTCGAAGGCGGCGACTGGGCGATCGGCGGCAAGGCGCTGGCTGCAGCCGACGTACACGCACTCGCCAGCGGCAAGGCGGCGTGACGCCTCCGGGAGTGGCGCCTGCTGCATTGCATGACGCCCCGTCGACCACGGTCCGGCACCGGAGCGCGGGTTCCGGTGCCGGACGGTGGGATGACCCGCGAGAGCGTCGCGCCGGGCGCATCCTGTGTCAGCGGCCTGCAGGTCGCGTGACGCGGGGGACCCGGCAACACCCCTACATCAGGAGACTCACATGTCCGACCAACACACCGGCACCTGCTTCTGCGGAGCAGTTTCGATCGAAGTCACCGGCTCGCCCGAGGCGATGGGCTACTGCCACTGCAGCGCCTGTCGTTCCTGGTCGGCTGGCCCGGTCAACGCATTCACGCTGTGGAAACCGGCGAACGTCAGGATCACCCGGGGCGCCGAGCTCGTCGGACGCTTCAACAAGTCGGGCAGCAGCGATCGCCACTTCTGCACGCGGTGCGGCGGACATCTGCTCACCGTGCATCCGACACTGGGGCTGACGGACGTCTTCGCAGCGATGATTCCCACCGTTCCGTTCAGGCCCGGCGTTCACGTCAATTATTCGGAGGCCGTGCTGCGCATGAAGGACGGGCTGCCGAAACTCAGGGATTTCCCGGCCGAACTGGGCGGGTCGGGCCAGACGGTACCGGAATAGCAGCGGAGGGACGGCAGCTCGGGGGCCGCCACTGCGCGGCGCCGGCGCGGGCACTCACGCCGCGCCCACGCCGGCCGTCGCCAGGGCGCGCAGCGCCTTGCGATCGAGCTTGCCGACCTGGGTACGCGGCAGTGCGCTCACGAATTCGATCCTTGCCGGGACCTTGTAGCCGGCGAGGTTGGCGCGACAGTGCGCGAGCAGCGCCTCCTCGCCCGGACTGCAGCCCGGACGCGGCACCACGTAGGCCTTCACGATCTCGCCGCGGTAGGCGTCGGGTACGCCGACCGCGCCCACCTCGGCGACCTCGGGATGCGAGTACAGCACCTCGTCGATCTCGCGCGGGTAGACGTTGTAGCCGCCGACGATCGCCATGTCCTTCTTGCGGTCGCGGATGAAGAGGTAGCCGTCCTCGTCCAGCTCGCCGATGTCACCGGTGTACAGCCAGCCGCCGCGCAGCGTCTCGGCGGTCTGCTCCGGCAGATTGCGGTACCCGGTCATGAGCTGCGCGCCGCGCGCGCGCACCTCGCCCTGCTCGCCACGCCCGAGCACCCGCGCGCCGCTGTCGGGATCGACGATCTCGAGCGTGATGCCGGGCGCGGGCAGGCCGACCGAGCCGGGCTTGCTGACGCCATCGCGCGGGTTGTAGCTCAGCATCGGCCCGGCCTCGGTGAGGCCGTAGCCCTCCAGCACGCGGCAGCCGGTCTGCGCCTGCCAGCGGTTGAGGATCTCGACCGGCAGCGCCGCCGAGCCCGACAGTGTCAGGCGCAGGTCGGTGAGCCGTGTCGCGAGGAAGGGTTCGTAGCCCAGCAGCCCCGTCAGCATGGTCGGGCTCGCCGGGAAGAAAGTGATGCGTTCGCGCACGAGGGCGGTCGTGACGAGTTCCGGGTGGTAGCGCGGCAGGATGACGAGCGTGCCGCGTGCGTAGCAGGCCGAGTACAGGCACATCAGCATCGCGAAGCTGTGGAACATGGGCATCACGCACAGGATGCGTTCGTCGCCGGCCTGCGTCGGCAGCAGCGCCTCGCGCTGGCTCACGTTCAGCGCCATCGGCCCGTGCGCGATGTCCACGCCCTTCGCGCGGCCCGTGGTGCCGCCCGTGTACATGAGCGTCGCCGGCCAGCCCGGATCGGGCAGCGGCACAGGCAGCGTGAGCGTGGCGTCACCCGCCCAGCGCCGGCGCGCGGCGACCAGTTCCTCGTTCCACAGCACGGGCGTGCCGGCACCGGCCTGTGCGGCGAGCGCCGCGGCGAACTCTGCCTGGGCACTGCCCGCGACGAGGCAGTGCGGTGCGGCGTCGGCGAGGATCTCACCGAGCTCGCGCGCCGTGTACGCGGGGTTGACCGGCACGGCCTGCGCGCCGAGCGCGTGCACACCGTACAGCGTCACGGCGATCTCGATGCCGTTGCCGAGCAGCACCGCGACGCGGTCGCCGCGACCGATGCCACGCGCCGCCAGATGGCGGGCGAAGCCGGCGGCCGCGCGCAGCAGCGCGTCGTAGCGCAGCGACTCGCCGTCGCAGCGCACGGCGATACCGGCCGGCGCCTGCGCCGCCGCCTCGGCAAGCATGTGCACGACGGTGGCGTGCACGCGCGGCATGGGCTGTACGCCGGTGACACTCGCTGGACGGCTCATTGCCGCCGCGCTCCGCGCAGTGCGGCGGTCTGCGCCTCGTCGACGGTCCAGTCGATCGCCGCGCCTTCGGTGCGCACCGCAACGCCGTACTGCGCGCGGGCCACCTCGGGAGAGACCACGCCGTCGCGCACGTCGGCGAGCACGCGTGCCGCGGGCCTGTGGTGAGGATCGCCATAACCACCGCCACCGCTCGCATGGATGTGAAAACGGTCACCACGCGCCAGCCGGTAGAAGCTGTTCCCGTCGACCGCCTCCCGCGTCCCGTCGGCGTGATCGAGCCAGAGCTCGTGAGGGGCCGCACCCGCGCCACCGGCGAGTCCGCACGGGGCAGTCGCCTCGCGCACACCGCTGCCGAAATTCGCGCAGGCGATGCCGTCGGCCAGCACTTCCCAGGCGTAGCGCACGCCGAGCCCGCCGCGCCACTCGCCAGCGCCGGCGCTGTCCTGCAGGTACTCGTACTCCAGCAGCCGGTAGGGCGCGACCAGCTCGTGCAGCTCCGGATCCGGCGCACGCAGGCCACCCAGGGTCACCGGTGTGCCGATGTGATCCCAGCCGTCGTGGCCGTGCAGCGCGCCGCCGCCACCCTTGCTCATGAAGTGGATGTCGGCGAAGAATCGTCCGGTACGCGGATTGATGCCGGCCGTGGCCGGAGCGCACCAGCGCGCCCACAGGGCCGGCACTGCCTCGGGCAGAACCTGTGCGAGCGCGAGCCACACGGCCTCGACGATGGCCTCGCCCGTGCACAGCGTGCAGGCCGAGGTGGCGGCCGGCTCGCGCGCATTCAGCAGCGAGCCTTCCGGCGCGATCACGGTCAGTGGCCGCACCGCACCCTCGTTGAAGGGAATGTCCTTGGCGATCGCGTGGGTCGCGAACAGCGCGAGCTGGCTGAGCGCGGTGGTGTTCGGCATCGTGCTGTTCAGGTAGCCGGCGACCTGCGCGTCGCTGCCGGTGTAGTCGAAGGTCACGGCGTCGCCCGTCACGCGGAGCGCCAGGCGCACCACGGGACTGCGGCTGCGATCGACGCCGTCGTGGTCGATGGCGCGCAGGGCGCGGTACTCGCCATCGGGGATCGCGGTGATGCTCGCCCGCACGCGCCGCTCGGTGGCGTCGAGGATGGCATCGACCGCGGCCGCGAGCGTCGCCATGCCCTGGCTCGCGAGCAGGGCCTCCAGGCGGCGAACCCCGAGGTTCACCGCGCCGATCTGGCAGCGCAGGTCGCCGTCGACGAGATCGCGCGCGCGCACGTTCAGCAGGATGAAATCCACCACGTCCTCGCGCAGCACGCCGGCCTCGGCGATCTGCAGGCAGGGGATGCGCAGCGCGTCCTCCCACGCATCGCGCGCGCCGGGGTTGTAGCCGACCACGCCGCCGCCGCCGATGTCGGCCTGATGGCCCTTCGCGAGCACCCAGAAGGCGAGCACGTCGCCGGCGAACACCGGCGCGAGGACGTTCAGGTCCGGCGGGTGGTTGTTGCCGCGGAACGGGTCGTTGAGCACGTACAGGTCGCCGCGCCGAGCACGCGCGCCGAAGCGGCTCGCCACTGCGCGCGCCGCGAAGGGCGTGGAAGCGGCGATATTGGGGATGTAGATCGTCTGGGCGAGGAGGCGCGGCCCGGCGTCGAAGACGGCGGTCGTGAAATCACGCGCCTCGGAAAAGATAGGCGAGCGCGAGGTGCGCAGCATGGTCTCACCCATCTCGCGGCAGATGGACGCGAGACGTGCGGCGATGACGGCGACGTCGACCGGATCGGGGGTGCTCATGGGCGGCGCTCCGCCGACGCCGCGCCGCTGGCTGGCGGGAGCCGGACGAGGAAGTTGGACCACGGATCGCATTCCAGCGTCGCACCGGGCGTCACCACGATGGTCGTGGTCGCCTGCTCGACGATGGCCGGCCCGGTGAGTCGGTTGCCCGGCACCAGCGCGGCGCCATCGAAGACCGGGGTGTCGCGGTAGCGGCCGGAGAACCAGGCCGGGCGGTGTCCCTTGAGCGCGTGACCCGAGTCGGCGCCGCCATCGGCCGCCGGCGCCGGAGCCGGACGTGGCGTGGCACCGATCACAGTCAGACGCACATTGATCAGCTCGACCTCGCCGCCCGGAATGCTGTAGCCATACAGCGCATCGTGGCGTGAGTGGAAGGCCGCGGTGAGCGCCGCCCAGCTGTCGGCATCCGCGCGCCCGCCGTCGAACCCCGGCACCTCGACTTCGTGGAACTGACCGGCGTAGCGCAGATCCGCGGCATAGTGCAGCGCGAGCGCCTCGACGCTCACACCCTGCGCGGCGAACACCGCGCGCGCCTCGGCCGTCATCTCGGCGAACCGGGCCGCGGCGCGCGCGAGGTCGAGCCGTCCATCGGCCGTCGCGCAGGTGCGGACCCAGCTCTGCTTGAGATCGGACAGCAGCATGCCGGAGGCACAGAACACCGAGGACACGCGCGGCACGAGCAGGGTCCCGATGCCCAGATCCGCGGCGATCGGCAGCGCGTGGATCGGCCCCGCGCCACCGGCCACGACCAGCGCGAAGTCGCGCGGATCGTGACCGCGCTGGATGGTCACCACCGCCACCGCGCCGCTCATGATCGAATTCGCGACGCGGTAGATGCCCCAGGCCGCCTCAGGCAATCCGAGGCCCAGCGGCCCGGCGACGTGCTCGGTGATGGCGGCCTCGGCGGCGGCACGATCGAGGCGCAGCTCGCCGCCGTGAAAATAATCCGGATCGAGGTAGCCGAGGACAAGGTCCGCGTCGGTCACCGTCGCGTTGCGGCCGCCGCGGCCATAACAGGCCGGTCCCGGGTCGGCGCCGGCGCTCCCCGGGCCGACCTGCAGCAAACCGCCGCCGTCCACGCGCGCGATCGAGCCCCCGCCCGCGCCCACCGTGTGGATGTCCAGCATCGGCGTGCCGACGTGATAGCCGCCGACGTCGTTCTCGGCCGAGACCGCCGGCGTACCGTCCGGGACCACCGCGACATCGAAGCTCGTGCCACCCATGTCCACGCTGATGAGATCGCAGAGCCCCTGCAGCCGGCCGTGGTGTATGGCGGCGACCGGCCCGCCGGCCGGCCCGGACAGCAGCGTGTTCACCGCGAAGCGGCGCGTGAGCTCCGGCGACATCACGCCGCCGTTCGACTGCATGATCAGCAGCCGGCCGCGGAAGCCGAGCGCATCGAGCCGTTCGCGCAGGCGGTCGAGATAGCGCGCGAGCAGCGGGCCGACATAGGCGTTCAGCGCCGTGGTGGAGTGGCGCTCGTAGGCACGGATCTGCGGCAGCACATCGCAGGACAGCGAGACGTACACGCCCGGCAGCAGCGCTTCCAGCAGCTCACCCGTGCGCCGTTCGTGCGCGGGGTTGAGGAACGACCACAGGTAGGAGACCGCCACCGCCTCGACGCCCGCGCTCGCCAGCAGCGCCGCGCCGGCGCGCACCTCGTCCTCGGCGAGAGGCAGCAGCACCTCGCCGCTCGCGCCCACCCGCTCGGTGACCGGCACGACGAGCGCGCGCGGCACCAGGGGCGGCGGCGGCGACAACGCGAGGTCGTAGCGGCTGCCGGTCTTGAGGCCGCGGCGCATGTTGAGGATGTCGCGGAAACCACGCGTGGTGAGCATTCCGGTGCGCACGCCGCCACCGGTCAGGGTGGCGTTGGTGGTGATCGTCGTGCCGTGGATGATGGTGTCGACGGCGGCGAGGAAATCCTCCATCGCGAGCCCGTAGCTGGCCGCCGCACGGCCGATGGCGTCGAAGAACCCGTGACTGGGGTCGGCGGGCGTGGTCGGCGCCTTGAAGATGCGTGCCGCGCCCGCGTCGTCGCTCACCTGCAGGTCGGTGAAGGTGCCACCGACGTCCACCCCGATCCTGAAGCGCACGATCGCTCCCCGGTGTCTTTGGTTCAATCCTGAAGCAGTGCTAGATTCGAGTCCGATCTTTGCAAGGAGCGGCATGCATGGCAACCCTGCACGGGGGTCGGGTCGTCGCCCGCGCGCTGCGCCGGGAGGGCGTCGAGGTCCTGTTCACGCTGACCGGCGGGCACATCCTCCCCATCCTCGACGGTTGCGTGCAGGAGGGCATCCGCGTCGTCGACGTCCGCCACGAGCAGACCGCCGCGCACGCGGCCGAGGCCTGGACCCGCCTGACCGGGCGCCTGGGCGTCGCGGCGGTGACCGCCGGTCCCGGAGTCACCGATGCCGTCACCGGCGTGGCCAACGCCTGGTACTCCCGCACGCCCATGCTCCTCATCGGTGGCCGGCACGCCATCCGCCAGGAACAGATGGGCGGCCTGCAGGAGATGGATCACCCGCGCCTGTTCGCCTCGATCACGGCCTGGGCCGGCACCGGCTGGGAGACGGCGAGGCTCGCCGAGACCGTGAGCGTCGCCACGCGCCACGCCTTCGCCGGCCGCGGCGGTCCGGTGTTCCTCGACGTCCCGATGGATCTGCTCTACGCGTCGATCGCCGAGAGTGCGGTGCTCTGGCCCGAGCAATCGCGGGCCAACCTCCGCGCCGGCGCCACCACTGCCGATCTCGCCACCCTCCGCTCGCTGCTCGCCGCCGCGGAGCGGCCGCTGCTGTTCGCGGGCGGCGGCTACGAAGGCGGCGCGCCGGAACTGCGCGCGCTCGCGGAAATGCTGGGTGCGCCGCTGGCGCTGAACTCGCGTGCGCGCGGCTCTCTGCCGCACGGCCATCCGCTCGCCTGCGTCAATGCGCGCAGCGCTGCTTTCGCGGCGGCGGACGTCGTGCTCGCGCTCGGCGTCGACTTCGACTTCCGCGCGGGCTACGGCCGGCGATTCGCCGCCGACGCGCGCGTGATCCAGATCGATCGCGAGCCGGGCCGCATCGGCTGGAACCGGCCGGTGGCCTGCGGGCTCGTCGCCGACCCGGCCACCGTGGTCACGCAGCTCCTCGAGGCCTGCGCCGGCATCCAGCCACGTGGCGAGTGGGCCGCGCGGATGGCGGGCCTGGAAGTCGAGGCACTGGCACGCGCGCAGGTCGAGGCCGCGGCCGACGGAGCCCCCGTCGCGCCGCAGCGCTTCGGCCGCGAAGTGGGCGAATTCTTCGGTCCCGATGCGCTGGTTGCGGTCGACGGCGGCGACATCGTCTCCACCACCGCGCGCTGGCTGCAGACGTCCACCCAGGGCCACCTGCTCGACCCCGGCCCCTTCGGCACGCTGGGCACCGGACCGGGCTTCGCGCTCGCCGCACAGCTCGCGTTCCCGGACCGGCTCGTCGGCCTCGTCTACGGTGACGGCGGTTTCGGCTTCCACGCCATGGAGTTCGACACCTTCCTGCGCCACCGCCTGCCGATCCTCGGCGTGGTCGGCAACGACGGCGTGTGGAACAACATCAAGACCTTCCACAGGGCAACCTATCCGGACCGGCTGGTCGCCACTGATCTGGGCGTGCAGCGCTACGATCGCGTGGTGGCGGGACTGGGCGGGCACGGCGAATTCGTCGAGCGCGCCGCCGATCTGCGCCCGGCGCTGGAGCGCGCGCGCGCGACGGGCCGTGCCGCCCTCGTCAACGTGCACATCGCCGAGACCGCGCGCGCGAGCAGCAACTATCAGCAATAGCCGCCGGTGCCGTGACCGACGGCTGCGAAGCGGCACGGGACTCCGCCGGCCCGCATGGCAGACCCGTGTCCCGGCCACTCCGTGGCAGGATGTCATCCACGGCTCGCTGGACGGCGACAGGGACGTACCGGGATGGAAGCCAAGACCCTTGGGCTCCTGCTGCTGATGATCACGCTGCAGGCGATGCCCGCCCGGGCCGACGACTCCGCGGTTGCCGGGAGAGAGTCCGGGAGTCCACTCCCGCCTCTGCCACAACATCGCTTCGTGCCGGCGCTTTCTGTCGGAGGTCCGGGGTCGCTGGCCGCACTCGCGACCTGCCCGCCACGACGCAGGCGGCGCACGTCGTTGATCGTCACCTGTTCCCTGAACGTCACGGCAGCCGGCACGGTCGATGACGGATCCGTGCAGTGCCTCGTGCCGCGGGGTCGGTCACGACGATTCGGCGAGCACCTGCAGTCGCTGCTGCCGTCCGCGCGTTTCCAGCCCGCCCGCATCGACGACGTCGCCGTCCCGGTGCGGCTCTATGTCGCCGCGCTGTTCGCCGACGACGGCCGGTCCTGCCAGGTGTCCCTGATGCCGAACGCGGGGCGGCTGGATCCCGAGATGGACCTCAACTACGTGGCGCCGCAGGAGGTGCTCGATGACGGCGGCTGGCGCCGTCGCGTGCATTTCGTCCAGGACGGCCATCGGCACCGTTCCGGGCCCCGCGGACGATCGATGTTCCGGCTCACGGTGCACGTGTCCGACACCGGTGTGCCCGCCCGTGGACGCATCAGCAACGATGCCAGCCTCAACTTCGATTCGGCGCGCGCGGAAGCGGAGCTGCTGCGTTCGCGCTTCATTCCAGGCTTCCACCTGGGCCGACCGCGTGCGATGGACTACGAAGAACGAGTGGTACTCGGCCTCTGAAGCCATCGAGTGACCGGGGCAGGCGCACCCGCCGCCTCAATCGAACGAGTACGTCACGTAGAGGCCGGCGTTGAACTGCACGGCGCTGCCACGCAGCCGGACGATCGGGCTGCGCCGTGCATCACCCAGCAGGTGCTGCACCCCGGCATGCAGCACGATGGCGAGCCGCGGAACGAGCGTGAACTCGCCTGCTGCGCTCACGGAAACGTCCTTCATGCCGGCACCCGCCGCAAATGCGGGCAGACCGGAGGCCACGGCCTGACGATCGTCGACGCCGAACAGCGACCGCATGTATCCGCCGCTGGCCCAGGTCGTCGAGAGTCGCGCCGCGACGCTCGAACCGGGTCGCCGGTACACGATCCGGCCGACATCGGCATCGGCGAGCAGCCCGCCGTGGCCGTTCGCGACGTCCTGGCGCAGGCGCAAGCGGAACCGCCATGGCTCCGCCGCGTAACTGGCGAAGGCGCCCACCTCGATGCTGGTATCGACGTCGCCGAGACCCGCCAGGTCGGGCGAGGCGCCGGCGCTGCGGCCGAAATCGACTTTCAGCGTCGGACCCGCACTGAAGCGCGTGGATTGCAGCAGGGCACCCCGCCTGCCCAGCACGTTGAGCCGCACGTCGTTGTTGTCGATCTCGATCAGGTTCCGGTAACGCAGCGAGACGAGCGGAGCGAGGCGCAGGTCGTAGTCGTCACTGCCCTCGTAGGCGGGCGCGACGACCGGGCCCAGCCCCAGGCGCAGGTTGGTGACACCAGGGAGCCACGAGTCGATGAGGTCGCCGACCGCCTCGGTCACGGCGAGGCCCGGGTGACCCGGCACGATCCCGCTCAGGCTCGCGGCCCGTACCTCGCCCGGCACCGCGCACAGCAGCGCGGCACCGAGCAGAATCGCCCGACGCATCGTGTCGGACCACACCGCACCGACGCCGCGGACGGGGGCGCCAGCGCAGTGGGGCCCCCCCGTCACTGCGGACAATTCACCGTGAACGAGGCCGACAGGCGCTCGGCTCCGTAGCGAGCCACGATCGTGATGGTCTTCGGCACCGTCGCGGACGGCGCGTCGGCGCCGGATCGGAGGCTGCCGGTATAGATCGGGACGCTCTCGAGAATCGTGCGCTGCGAGAGGTAGATCGAACGGTAGGTCCAGACACATTCGACGCGCTGCATGGCGGCATTGCCGCGGACCGGCGTGCCGCCCACGAGTTCGAGATCGATCTTCATGGGCATCGCCGCCCGCTGCCTGAGCCGCACGGCGGCGGTGACGGACTGCATGCCGTCCCGGGCGACCAGCCGGGGATCCACGACCAGGCGGTCGAGCCACTGCACGCTCTGCTTCGGCGGCACCGCAGGCAGCGGCGTCTGCGCCCCTGTCACGGCCGGCATGCCCGCACCGGAAAGCGCAACGACCAGCACCAGCGGATGGAGGAGCGTTCTCATGCCCATGCCTCGTTGTGGACAGCTCGACGAAGGTGGCTCGACACGGCTCACACCCTGCCCGTCGTCGCCGCAGGCCGCAAGACCCTCGGCGCCCCACCCGGAGGAACAGGTCGCGGCTCGCGGGCGCGATCGGAATCCGCGCCACGACGGGATCACCAGCGGGTTCGCCGGCGCCTTGTCCGCCCGGCTGCGACTCGGCAACATCTGCGCCCTGGCGCGATCCGCTCGCTGGAGCCGTGACCGCCGTTGCCGTCATCCAGGAACCAGGAAGCAAACGTGGCCAGATCCGTCCTCGGAATCATCGGTGGTTCCGGCATCTATGACCTGCCCGGACTCGAGGGCGTCACCGAACGCCGGGTGCGGACCCCGTGGGGCGATCCCTCGGACGCACTGCGCATCGGCCACATCGGCGGCACGGAGGTCGTGTTCCTGCCGCGCCATGGCCGCGGCCACCGCCTCGCGCCGGGCGAGATCAACTACCGCGCCAACATCGATGCGCTGAAGCGCGTCGGCGTGACAGACCTGGTCTCGTTCTCGGCCTGTGGCTCGTTCCGCGAGGAACTGCATCCGGGACTCTTCGTGCTCGTGGACCAGTTCGTCGACCGCACTGTGCGGCGCGAGTCGTCCTTCTTCGGCTCGGGCTGTGTGGCCCACGTGCCGTTCGCGCATCCCGTCGGCCCGGCCCTGCAGGACCTGATCGCGCGCGCGGGGGACGCCGAGGGCATCGCCTGCCATCGCGGCGGCACGGCCGTGTGCATCGAGGGACCGCAGTTCTCGACCCTCGCCGAGTCGCAGACCTACAAGGCACTCGGCTACGACACCATCCACATGACGTCCATGCCGGAGGCGAAGCTCGCGCGCGAGGCCGAGCTCACCTATGCACTCGTGGCGATGGTCACCGACTACGACTGCTGGCACGCGGAACACGCCTCGGTGGACGTCGCCGCCGTGCTGCGCGTGATGGACCAGAACCGCACACGGGCACAGCAGCTCTTCGCGCGGCTCGCGCGCGATTTCCCGCGCGAGCGCGTGCCCTGCCCCGCCGGCTCGCACCGGGCGCTCGACGGCGCCATCCTGACCCATGCTGAGGCGCGCGACCCGGCCGTGCTGGCCCGGCTCGACGCCGTCGCCGGCCGCGTGCTCGCCGTTCGCTGAGGGCGACCGTGCGCATCGGCGAGGGGCACTACCGCACGATCTGGCTCGATGCCGACGGAGTCACCGTCGTCGTCATCGACCAGACGCGCCTGCCGTTCGAGTTCGCGCGGTACGAGCTGCGCACGCTGGAGCAGGCGGCCGACGCGATCGAACGCATGATCGTGCGTGGCGCCCCGCTCATCGGCGTGACGGCCGCGTACGGCGTCGCGCTCGCGATGACCGCGGACGGCTCCGATGCCGGTCTCGAGGCCGCGGTGGCGCGGCTCGGCCGCACGCGACCGACCGCAGTGAACCTGCACTGGGCGCTCGCGCGCATGGCCCGGGTGCTGCGCGGCGTCCCCGCGGGCGAGCGCGCTCTGCATGCGTATCGCGAGGCGCAGGCCATCGCCGACGAGGACGTGGCCTGCTGCGCGGCGATCGGCCGGCACGGGCTCGGCGTGCTGCGCGACATCGCTGCGCGGCGCGGCGGCGGGCCCGTGCGCGTGCTCACCCACTGCAATGCCGGCTGGCTCGCCACCGTCGACTGGGGCACGGCGCTCGCTCCCGTCTATGCGGCGCACGAGGCCGGCATCCCGCTGCACGTCCACGTCGACGAGACCCGGCCGCGCAACCAGGGCGCGGCGCTCACCGCCTTCGAGCTCGGTGCCCACGGCATCCCGCACACCGTCGTCGTCGACAATGCCGGCGGTCATCTCATGCAGCACGGTCTCGTCGACATCTGCATCGTCGGCAGCGACCGCACCACGGCGCGCGGCGATGTCGCCAACAAGATCGGTACCTACCTTAAGGCCCTCGCAGCGCACGACAACGGCGTGCCGTTCTACGCCGCGCTGCCGTTCTCGACCATCGACTGGTCGCTCACCGACGGCGTTGCCGGGATCCCGATCGAAGAACGTTCGCCGCGTGAGGTCACCCACGTCACCGGGCGGACCGGGGACGGGCGGCTCGCCGAGGTCGAGGTCGCGGCGCCGGGGAGTCCGGCCGCCAATCCGGCATTCGACGTGACGCCCGCGCGGCTCGTGACCGGCATCATCACCGAGCGCGGCATCGCGCCCGCGAGCGCGGCGGGCCTCGCGGCACTGTACCCGGAGAGGAACCGCGCCCCATGACGATGCTCGACGAGACCGCGGCGGCCGCCGTCGTGTCGATCGCAAAGGCCATGGACGAGGCCGGACTCGCGCCGAACAAGTCCGGCAACGTGTCGTGCCGCGACGGCGACGGCTTCCTCATCACACCGTCCGGCGTGCCCTACCGCGATCTGGTGCCGGCGGACGTCGCACGGCTCGATGCCACCGGCGACGTCAGGGCCGCGAGCCGGCGCCCGTCGTCCGAGTGGCGCATGCACGCGGCGATCTACCGCCGGCGCACCGACGTGCAGGCGATCGTCCACACGCACAGTCCGAACGCGACGGCACTCGCCTGCGCGCATCGCGGCCTGCCGGCATTCCATTACATGATCGCGCTCGCGGGCGGCGACGTGCGCTGCGCGCCCTATGCCACCTTCGGCAGCGACGAACTCGCCGCGCACGCGGTCACCGGCCTCGAGGGTCGCCGCGCGACGCTGCTCGCCAATCACGGTGTCGTCGCGGTGGGCGCGTCGCTGTCCGCAGCGCTCGCCGTCGCCGTCGAGATCGAGAACATGTCGCGGCAGTTTCTCGCGCTGCTCGCGGCCGGGCTGGAACCCCGGATCCTCGACGAGGCCGAGATGGCCCGCGTCATCGAGAAGTTCAAGGACTACGGGCGCTGAGGCCCGTTCATCGGACGGACCGGCCACCGCGCCCGTCGACCGGCCGCTTCGTCCCGGCATACACTCGGGGCCGGACGCTCGGAGAGGTGGAAGGTGGTCGCACTCGTGCTCGCGGACTGGCTCGTCATCACCGGGCTCGGTGCGGCCTGGCTCGGCTGGCAGATCGTCGCCGTCGGCGGCCTGCCACGCGCCCTCCGGCCGCGTGACGAACCGCCCGCGCCCCGGGGGTCGCCCGAGGCATTCCTGCGGTTCTGGCTCGATCAGTACTGTTTCATCGGCCTCACGCTCGGCCTGGGCGGACTCGTGCTCGCCATCGGCGGAGCGCTCGCATGAGCGGCGGCCTGCCCGTCTCGGCGCTCTATGCCGGTCTGCTCGGCCTGCTCGCCGTGGCACTCGCCAACAACGTGCTGTACGCCCGGCTGCGCGCCGGCCGGCTCCCGGCCTGGAAGCCGGATGCGCAGATGCGCGTACAGGCGAACTTCGTCGAGAACGTGCCGCTCGCACTGCTGCTCCTGTTCGCGCTGGAGCTGCAGGGCACGGGAACCCTCGCGCTGCACGTCTTCGGCAGCTCCCTCGTCGTCTGCCGGCTGCTCCATGCCTGGGGGCTCGGCTCGAACGAGGGAGCCAACTATCCCCGGCTCATCGGCGCGCAGGGCACGTTCCTGCTGATGTCGATCATGGGCGTCGCCCTGGTCTACGGATACGCCATCGGCTGATCGACGCCACCGGCCTCGCCACCGCCCGCTCCCGGGTGGATTGCGCGGGAGACGAGGACATTGCAGACTCGGGAAACGGACTCGCGGCAGACGAGCCGCAATATTCAGGCGCGCCGGGCGCACAATAATTGAACGGGGGGATGAGACGATGAGCTCGAAAGTCCTGCAGGACAAGGTGGCGATCGTGACGGGCGCCGGACGCGGCATCGGCCGGGCGATCGCGCTGGCCTATGCGCGGGAGGGCGCCAGGGTCGTCGTCGCCTCCCGTACCCCCGCCACGGTCGACAAGGTCGCCGGCATGATCAAGGCCGAGGGCGGCACCGCGCTCGGCGTCGTCTGCGACGTGGGCAAGCGCGACCAGGTCTATGCCTGCGTCGAGAAGACCGTCGCCGCCTTCGGCACCGTGCACATCCTGGTCAACAACGCCCAGGGCTTCGGCACGGAGGCGAAGCCGGCACCGTCGACCGTCAACGTCCCGTTCGAGGACATGACCGACGAGGAATGGGAGTACACGATGCGCACGGGCGCCACGGCCACCTTCTGGTTCATGAAGGCGGCGTTCCCGTACATGAAGAAGCAGAACTACGGGAAGATCATCAACATGTCCTCCAGCTCCGGACAGTTCGGCTTCCCGGGCATCGGCGCCTACAACGCGGCCAAGGAAGCGATCCGCGGCATCACCAAGACCTGCGCCAACGAGTGGGGCCAGTACGGCATCACCGTGAACGCGATCAGCCCCGCGCTCGAGACGGACGCCTTCGAGAACTGGCGCGCCGCGCGGCCGGAGTTCGTGGAGAACCTCGTCAAGACGATCCCGATGCGCCGGCTCGGCGAACCCGAGCGCGATGGCGGACCGCTGGCCGTCTTCCTGGCGGCCCCGGGCTCCGACTACATCACCGGCATGACCTTCATGCTCGAAGGCGGCATGCACCTGGTCCCCTGAAGCGCCCGGCACACTGGAGGGGCAGACGATGATCGCCATGATCCTGCTGCTGAAGCGCAAGCCCGGGATGACCCGGGAGCAGTTCCGGCACCATTACGAGACCAGCCACGTCATGCTGGCGAAGAAGCACGTCGGACACCTGTTCCACGACTATCGCCGGCACTACGTCGGCGACGTGATTGCGATGCGCGGCGAAGAGGTCGTGGTGAATGCCGTGGAAGAAGGCGCCTACGACGTGATCACGAAGATCGTGTTCAAGGACCAGGCTGCGGTGGACGAGTTCTGGCGCATCTACGCCATCCCGGAAGTGTTCGCGGAGCTGCGCGCCGACGAGCAGTGTTTCCTCGACATGCCGACCATGCGCGTCAACATCTGCGAAGAGGTCAAGACCTGGACCGCGGCGGATCTCGCGCGAAGCTGATCCCCACGGTCCCGCTGACTCCGCCGGGGGACGACCATGGGCAGGATCCGTATCGACAGTCTGCCGTGGACACAGCCGGCGTTCGCCCCGCTGTACCCGGCCGATGGCATCCCGGTGCTGACGCGCCAGCGCTGGCACCTGGGTGTCGTGTACGAGGTCGACGCCGATGTGGTGGACGCCTTCCTGCCGGAGGGCGTCGAGCCCGCGTCGAACCCGGCGATCGCTTCCGTGTGGTGCGCGACCCATGCGCACTCGACCTTCGGCGGTCCCTACAGCGAATCGGGCGCCGCGGTGGTCGTGACGTTCGAAGGCACGACCTACATGTACCCGCTGGTCGTGTACCTGGGGCCCGGCTCCGAGGAATGGTTCGCGGCCGGCCGCGAGGTCTGGGGTCACCAGAAGAAGCTCGGCGTCACGCAGATCCGTGAACCCGAGGGCAGCGGCATCATCAGCGGCAGCCTCGAGCGACCCGCGGGCACGCGGCTCATGAACATCTCCGTCGGCCCCCTGACGCGCGAGGCGCGGCCCGAGGAAATCGGCTACCTGCCCGTGCTGAGCCTGCGCGTGATCCCGCACCCCGAGAAGCCGGTACCGCAGATCGCGGAGCTCGTCGTGACGGAGGCCGACCTCACGCCGCGGCGGGGCTCGGACGGGCGGCTCGAGTTCTGGGCGGGGCCCGGCGAGATCGCCTTCCCCGTGCCTTCCGACCGCGACCCGCTGTACCGTCTCGCGCCGCGCCGCGTGCTCTCCGGCTACTACGGGTGCTTCGAGGGCATCGTCACCCCGTTCGCAAGGATCCTGAAGACGCTGGTCGGGCCCTGACCCGGCGCCGGCATCGGCAGGCATCCCGAGGAACACGATACCGGCCGCAGCAATCCCTTCTCTCCATGGCGTGACCGCCGCGCTCCGGAACCGGAACCCGGACGGCCGACCGAACACCCACAGGACATCGATCATGATCAAGCTGATCTACTGCATCCGCCGCAAGCCGGGCCTGTCGCTCGCCGAGTTCCAGCAGCACTGGCTCGAACATCACTCCGGGCTCGTGGAGCGCGTGAAGATCGTGCGACGCTATGTGCAGCTGCACACGCTCGCCGACGACCCCATCCGCGAGGCGATGGCGCAGGCGGGCGCGAGCGGACTCGACACCTTTGACGGTGTCGCCGTGCTGTGGCTCGACAGCCTGGAAGCGCTGCGTGCCGCGATCGATCGGGACCCGGCCGTCGCGGCCGCGCTCGACGACGAGAGGTTCTTCATCGACGGCAGTCGTTCGACGGCCTGCATCGCGGACGAGCACGTCGTCGTGGAACCGGTGCCCCCCGGCAATGTCGTCCTGGTGGAATGCCTGCGGAGGCGGTCGGACATCGACCGGCCGACGTTCTCCGAGCGCTGGATCCATCACCAGCACATCGGCAAGCGCGCGCACTCGGAGCTCGGCCTGCTGATGGGCTACATCCAGAACCACACGCTCGTCGGCGATGCGGGCCGGGCGCCCGGCGTCGGCAGTGCCGAGGAACCCTTCGACGGCATCGTCCACGCGTTCTTCCACAGCATCGCCACGTTCAAGGCGCTCGTGGGGCACCCGCTCGCCTACCAGGAATCCTTCAACGACGAGAAGAACTTCATCGATCACAGCCGGTCGGTGGACCTGCTGACTCGCCGGCACGTGATCAAGGACCTGATCCGCTGACGACCTGCGGAGGAGCGGCTGCGCCGGCGGCATGATGCAGCGCCAGCGCAGCGATC
>JAXMGR010000020.1:0-82189 GCA_046352935.1 Steroidobacteraceae bacterium | reverse complement strand
CGAGACGCGCTACCGGAACCTGGTGGACTTCGACAGCGCCACGTTCACGAACGTGAACCGCGGGCGGATCGTGGTGCGGGGCGTCGAGCCGGAACTGCGCCTGCGACTCGGCAGCCGCCTGCGGGTGCACCTCGGCGCCACGCTGCTCGACATCGACGAGCGCGACGGCCTGCAGCCGCTGCGAAACCGGCCGGAGACGCGGTTCACCGGTGGCCTGATCGCGGACCTCAACGCGCGCACCACGGCCTTCGTCGGCGTGCGCCGCACCGGGCACTTCCTCGATCGTTCGAACCCGACCGGCGACATCGGCATGCCGGGCTACACGGTCCTGGATGCCGCCTGCTCGCTGCGCTTCGGCGCACTGAGCCTGCGCTTCGCGCTCGACAACGTGCTCGACGAGCACTACGAGCAGTTCGTGGGGTTTCCGGCGCAGGGTCGGAGATTCCGGACCGAGCTGCGCGCGAGCTTCTGAAGCCGGTGACACGATGTCCGTGAGCACGTTCGACCTGTTCCGGATCGGCATCGGGCCGAGCAGCTCGCACACCGTGGGGCCGATGCGGGCCTGCAACCTCTTCGTGGCGGCGCTGCACGCCGGTGGTTTCCTGGCGGTTGTGAACCGCGTGTGCTGCGAACTCTACGGCTCGCTCGCGGCCACCGGACGGGGGCACGGCACCGACCGGGCCGTGCTGCTCGGGCTGGAAGGAGAGCAGCCGGATCGCGTGGATCCTCAGTTCATCGAACCACGGGTCCGGCAGATCCGCGACGTAGGGCACCTGATACTGGCGCGCGAGCACCGGATCGCGTTCGAGGAATCACGCGATCTCCTGTTCCGGCGCGGCGAGTCGCTCGGGTTCCATCCCAACGGCCTGCGCCTCACGGCCTTTGGAGCCGGTGGAGAGGAGCTGCAGAGCCGCACGTATTTCTCCGTGGGTGGCGGCTTCGTCGTCGCCAGCGACGAACACGGCCGGACCGTGCCGGTGAGCGACCCGACGGTACTCCCTCATCCGTTCCGTACGGCCGAGGAGTTGCTGCACCACTGCAGGCGCGAGGGTCTCGACATCGCCCGGGTGATGTGGAGCAACGAGCTGGCGTGGCGCAGCGCCGAATCGATCCGCGCGGGCCTGACACAGATCTGGCAGGCGATGCAGGACTGCGTGCAGCGTGGCATCGCCGCCGAGGGTTCCCTGCCCGGAGGCTACAAGGTGCGCCGCCGTGCAGCCGCCCTGCACCGATCGCTGACGCAGCGTCCCGAGGACGCGCTGAAAGATCCCCTGCAGGTGCTCGACTGGGTGAACCTGTATGCGCTCGCGGTCAACGAGGAGAACGCGGCCGGCGGTCGCGTGGTCACGGCGCCGACCAACGGCGCGGCCGGCATCGTTCCGGCGGTGCTCCACTACTATCACCGCTTCGTGCCCGGTGCCAGCGAACAGGGCGTGTTCGACTTCCTGCTCACCGCGGCGGCGATCGCCATCCTCTACAAGGAAAATGCGAGCCTGAGCGGCGCCGAGGTCGGCTGCCAGGGTGAAGTGGGTGTTGCGTGTTCGATGGCGGCCGGGGCGCTGTGCGCGGTGTTGGGCGGCACGGTCGAGCAGGTGGAGAACGCCGCCGAGATCGGCATGGAACACCACCTCGGTCTGACCTGCGACCCCGTGGGCGGACTGGTGCAGATCCCGTGCATCGAGCGCAACGCCATCGCGGCGGTCAAGGCGATCAACGCCTCGCGGATGGCGCTGCGCGGCGACGGCGTGCATCACGTCAGCCTCGACAAGGTCATCAAGACCATGCGCGAGACCGGCGCCGACATGAAGACGAAGTACAAGGAAACGTCGCGTGGCGGGCTGGCCGTGAACATCGTCGAGTGCTGAGGCGCCGGGAACCGGTCATGCAGAAATTCTCGATCTGGTCCCTGTTGCGCAACGCGGTGTCGTACCACGAAGGCTGGGAGCGCCAGTGGCGGTCGCCCGAGCCGAAACGCGAATACGACGTCGTGGTCGTCGGCGCCGGCGGGCACGGTCTCGCAACGGCTTACTACCTGACCAGCGAGCACGGCGTCCGCAACGTCGCGGTGGTCGAGCGCGGCTACCTGGGCGGCGGCAACACCGCCCGCAACACGACCATCGTGCGATCCAACTACCTCTGGACCGAGGCGACCCACCTGTACGAGAAGTCGATGCAGTTGTGGGAGGGGCTGTCGCAGGCGCTGAACTACAACGTGATGTTCAGCCAGCGCGGCGTCATGAACCTCGGTCACACGCTGCAGGACATGCGCGACATCGAGCGGCGTGTCACGGCGAATCGCCTGAACGGCGTCGACGCCGAGGTGTTGACGCCAGCCCAGGTGAAGGAGCGTGTTCCCTTCATCAACCTCGACACGCGCTATCCCGTGCTCGGCGCCTCGCTGCAGCGTCGCGGCGGCGTGGCCCGGCACGATGCCGTGGCCTGGGGCTTCGCGCGCGCGGCCGATGCGCTCGGTGTCGACATCATCCAGCACTGCGAGGTCACGGGCGTCCGCCGCGAGGCCGGCGCGGTCGTCGGCGTCGATACGTCCAGGGGATTCATCAAGGCGCGAAAGGTCGCGGTCGTGGCCGCGGGCCATTCGTCGGTCATCGCCAGCATGGCCGGCATCCGCCTGCCCATCGAGAGCCATCCGCTCCAGGCCCTCGTCTCGGAGCCCCTGAAGCCGATCTTCCCCACGGTCGTGATGAGCAACGCGATCCACGCCTACATCAGCCAGAGCGACAAGGGGGATCTGGTGATCGGCGCAGGCATCGATCAATACAACGGCTATGGCCAGCGCGGCAGCTTCCAGACCATCGAGCACACGCTCCAGGCGATCGTCGAGATGTTCCCGCTGTTCTCGCGCGTGCGCATGAACCGGCAGTGGGCGGGGATCGTGGACGTCGCGCCCGACGCGTGTCCGATCATCGGCCTCACCCCGGTCAAGGGTCTCTACATCAACTGCGGTTGGGGCACCGGCGGGTTCAAGGCGACGCCGGGTTCGGGCTGGGTCATGGCGCACACGGTTGCGCAGGATCGGCCGCATCCGCTGAACGAGGCGTTCTCGCTGCAGCGATTCGTCACCGGCGGCCTGATCGACGAGCACGGTGCGGCTGCGGTCGCACACTGAGGACGCCAGCAGATGTTGCAGATCGACTGTCCATTCTGTGGTCGCCGCGCCGAGTCCGAGTTCGCCTGCGGGGGCGAGGCGGGGATTGCGCGACCGCTCGCGACCGATACGCTCGACGATGCACAGTGGGCGGACTACCTGTTCATGCGGCAGAACCCGAAGGGGCTACATCAAGAACTCTGGCGACACAGCAGTGGCTGCGGGCGGTGGTTCGTTGCGCTGCGTGACACCGCGAGCCACCGGTTCCGCGCGACGTGGAAGATCGGTGATACGCCGCCGCCCGGCCGTTCCGCCGGCGGGGAGGCAACATGACCGGCCGGCTCGCCACGGGTGGCCGTGTGTCCCGCGACCGGGTCGTCCATTTCTCGTTCAACGGACGGCCGTACCAGGGCCTTGCGGGCGACACGCTCGCCTCGGCGCTGCTGGCCAGCGACGTTCATCTGGTGGCCCGCAGCTGGAAGTATCACCGGCCCCGCGGCATCGTCGCCGCCGGCGTGGAGGAGCCCAATGCGCTCGTGCAGCTGTTCGAGGGTGCGTACACGATCCCCAACGCACGAATGACCGAGGTCGAACTCGTCGAAGGACTGGTCGCGACGAGCGTGAACGCGGCCCCCGGTGTCGGCTTCGACCTCCGGGCGGTGCAGGGCTGGTTCTCACGACTGATCCCCGCAGGCTTCTACTACAAGACCTTCATGGCCTCGCACCGGACGTGGCATTTCTTCGAGAAGCACATCCGCCGCGCCAGCGGGCTCGGGGAAGCGCCGACGGTCGCCGATCCGGACCGTTACGAGAAGCGCTACGCGCACTGTGACGTGCTCGTCGTCGGTACGGGTATCGCGGGGCTCTGCGCGGCGCTGGAGGCGGCGCAGTCCGGCGCCCGCGTGATGCTCTGCGACGAGCAGAGCGAGATGGGTGGCTGGCTGCTGTCCTCCGGTGAGCCGGTGGACGGCATCGCGGCCAGTGCGTGGGTCGCGCAGGCCATCACCCGGCTGCGTGCCCTGCACGAGGTGACGCTCCTGCCGCGTACCACGGCATTCGGCTATCACGACGGCGACTTCCTGACGCTCGCGGAACGCCGCGCGGATCATCTGCCGCGCGGCGGGTCGCCACCTTTCAGGGAGCGGCTGTGGAAGGTGCGCGCCCGTCAGGTCGTGCTCGCGACGGGGGCTCACGAACGCCCGCTCGTGTTCGCGAACAACGACCTTCCCGGCGTGATGCTGGCCTCGGCAGTGACGACGTACATCCGCCGCTACGCGGTCCTGCCGGGGCGCCGCGCGCTCGTGTTCACCAGCAACGATGCCGCGTACGAGTCCGCCATTGCCCTGCAGGAAGCCGGTGCATCCGTGCAGGTCGTCGATGCCCGCCGGGAGCCCTCGGGATCGTGGACGGACCGCGCGCGCGCCCTGGGCATCGCGATCCACGCCTCGCAGGTCGTCATCGAGGCGCGGGGCGGCCGGCACCTCGAGGCCGCTCGCGTGCAGCAACTGGACGAGCGGGGACGCCTGCAGGGCGGCGTCCGCGAGTGGTCCTGCGACCTCCTCGCGATGTCGGGTGGTTTCAGTCCTGTGATCCATCTTCAGTCCCAGGCTGGCAGTCGGCCCGTATGGGACGAGGCCCTGGCGGCGATGCTGCCCGGGGAGCCCGCCCAGTCGGAGCGCTCGGCGGGCGCCTGCGCCGGCGCGAGGGATCTGCATGCCGCGGCCGCTGGCGGGCAGGCGGCCGGTCGCGCCGCGGTACTGGCTGCGGGCTTCAGCGCGCCGGAATCCCCGCTACCTTCCGTCGCTGCACGCGATGCGGGTACGGTGCGGGAGCTCTGGCAGGTGCCGCACCCGTCAGGGCCGCAGCGTGCGCCGAAGCAGTTCGTCGATTTCCAGAACGACGTGACCGCCGCGGACCTGCTGCTCGCGGTGCGCGAGGGCTACGAGTCGATCGAGCACGTCAAGCGCTACACCGCATTGGGCTTCGGCACGGATCAGGGCAAGACCTCCAACATCAACGGCATGGGCATCGTGGCGCGGGCCGTGTCCAGGCCGGTCGCCGAGGTCGGCACGACGACGTTCCGCCCGAACTACACGCCGGTCACCTTCGGTCTGCTGGCCGGACTGGAGCTGGGCGACGCCTTCGATCCGGTTCGTGTCACGCCGATGCATGCCTGGCATGTGCAGCGGGGCGCGAAGTTCGAGGATGTGGGGCAGTGGAAGCGCGCCTGGTATTTTCCCGAAGGCGGCGAGGACCTCCACGCGGCTGTGCGCCGCGAGGTGCTGGCCGTGCGCAACGGCGTCGGCATGCTCGACGCCTCCACGCTCGGCAAGATCGACGTGCAGGGACCGGACGCCGCGGCGCTGCTCAACTGGGTCTACTGCAACGCATGGAGCAAGCTCGAGGTGGGCAGGTGCCGCTACGGGCTGATGCTCGACGAGAACGGCATGGTGTTCGACGACGGCGTGACGGTCCGGCTCGGCGAGCACCACTTCCTGACGCATACGACGACGGGTGGCGCCGCCCGCGTGCTCGCGTGGATGGAGCGCTGGCTGCAGACCGAATGGCCGCAGCTGAAGGTCTACCTGACCTCGGTGACCGATCACTGGGCCACGACCGCGCTCGCCGGCCCGAAGAGCCGGGCCGTGCTCCGGAAGGTCTGCGCGGATGTCGACTTCGACGATACCGCATTCCCGTTCATGTCATATCGCGAGGGCACGGTGGCCGGCGTGCCGGCGCGCATCATGCGCATCAGTTTTTCCGGCGAGCGCGCCTACGAGGTCAACGTACCCGCGCCCCACGGGCTGCGGGTCTGGGAGGCGCTGTACGAGGCGGGTCGTGAGTTCGGCATCACGCCCTACGGCACCGAGACCATGCACGTGCTGCGGGCCGAGAAAGGCTTCATCATCGTGGGCCAGGACACCGACGGCTCCGTGACACCGGTCGATCTGGGCATGGAGACCATGGTGGCGAAGACCAAGGATTGCATCGGCAAGCGCTCGCTCGCCCGCAGTGAAATGCGGCGGCCCGACCGCAAGCAGCTGGTCGGACTGCTGCCGGACGACCCGCGGTTCGTGCTGCCCGAGGGCGCGCAGGTTCTCGCGGGCGAGCCTGCGCCGCCGCCCGCCGCCATGGCCGGGCACGTCACCTCGAGCTACCTGAGTCCGACCCTGGAGCGCTCGATCGCGCTCGCGCTCGTGGCGGGTGGGCTCCAGCGCATGGGGCAACGTGTGCACGTCGCGATGCGCGACGGCCGGACCACGACTGCGACGATCACGAGCCCGGTGTTCTACGATCCGAAGGCGGAGCGTCAGCATGCATGACCGGGCTGGAGCGCTGCACGCGGGCTGGCACGAGGGCCTTGCCGTCGTGAACCTGCGCGGCGATGCGCGGGTCGCGGCGTTCCGCGAAGCGATCGAGCGCACGCTCGGACTCCCGCTGCCGGTGCGGGCCGGCACGACGAGCGGCGATGACATGCTCCGCGTCGTGTGGGTCGGGCCCGACGACTGGTTCGTCATCGGCCCCCGCGGTCAGGCGGGGGCACTGGTCCAGCAGCTCCGCATCGCGGCATCCCCGCTCCAGGGCGCCGTCACGGACGTCAGCGGCGGCTATACGGTGCTGCGCCTGTCCGGCGTATCGGCACGCGACGTGCTGGCGCAGGGCTGTCCGCTGGATCTGCATCCATGCGTGTTCCCCGTCGGCGCGACGGCGGGCTCGCACTTCTTCAGGGCGACGGTGTGGCTCTGGAAGGTCGACAACGAGCCGACGTACGAGGGACTGGTTCGTCGCAGCTTCATGAACTACGTCTGGCTGATGGTGGAACGCACGACGCTCGAGTGCGGACTGGTCGAGCGGCACGTCGCCTGACCGTGCGGGATGCGCCGGACTGGTGCGCGGCAGCAGGTTGCACCCGGAGGGTCGTTGCAACCAGTGGCCTGCCGAAAGTGACAAGCTGTGCGACGCGCGGGCAGCGTATAAGCGAAACGGGCGGTTCCGTGCGTCGATCAGGCGGGCTGTCGGGCCCGTGGCGGTTTGGCAACGGTCGGCGGTGGCGGGAATTCTGTCTCAATGCGGCAAGGGGGAATTATGAGAAGGTCTGGATCGATGGCGGCGGTGGCATCTGCGGTGGGGGCTCTGCTGGCTGCGGCGGCTGCGGCTCCGGCGCTCGCAGAGGGTGGCGGCACGCTGGAGGAAATCGTCGTCACGGCGCAGCGCCGCGAACAGAACCTCCAGGAGGTCGGCATCGCGGTGACGGCGTTCGGCGCCGAGGACGTCCGCAACATGGGCTTCGGCAACACGACCGACATCGCCCAGATGACGCCCAACCTGAACTACACGCTGGCCCAGGGCGACTCCAGCTTCGTGAATTTCTTTCTGCGTGGCGTAGGTCTGAACGACTTCTCCGATGCGCAGGAGAATCCCGTCGCGGTTTATGTTGATGACGTCTACAAGCCCGCGATGGGCGGGCTCGCGCTGCAGCTCTTCGACGTGCAGCGCATCGAAGTGCTGCGCGGTCCGCAGGGTGCGCTGTTCGGCCGCAACTCCACGGGTGGCGTGATCCACTTCGTGACGAAGCGTCCGAGCCGGGATTTCGATGCCTACGCGGACGTGGCCTACGGTCGCTTCAACGAGGTCAAGGCGGAAGCCGCGGCCGGCGGCCCGCTGTCGGACCTCCTCATGGGGCGCGTGTCGGTGGCCTATGACAACCACGACGGCTGGACGAAGAACCGCACGCCGGGTGTCCAGGACTTCAACAGCCTCGATGCCATCGCCGGGCGTGCGCAGCTGCTGTTCGAGCCCTCGGAAGATCTCAGTGTGCTGCTCGCAGGCAATTACTCGCGCAGCAAGGGCGCGGTGGGCGCCTGGCAGCACCAGGCCACCCGGCCGAGCGACGATCACAACACCAGCCTGGCGCTGGGACCCGACGAGAACTACTGGGGCACCTGCCCGGGTTGCGACGCGTTCGGATACCAGGACACCGACAACAATCCATGGGCGGGCGACTACGACCGGCCGGGTCGGGTGAGGGGCAAGAACCGGAGCCTGCAGGCCAACATCAACTGGAAGGTCGGCGGCGTCGACGTCACGGCGATCACCGCCTACACGAACGTCAGGCGCCTGCAGCAGGAAGACACGGACATGAACCCGTTCCTCGGCGGCGGCCAGGACCAGTCGTTCATCGCGCCGAACTTCGGCGCCGAAACGGACACCTGGACGCAGGAGCTGCGCTTCTCGGGTGAAGGCGAGCGGTTCCGGTGGCTCACGGGCGGCTATTACTTCCACAACAAGGTGGACGGTCACTACTCGCTCAACACCGACGCCATCGGCTTCGTGCGCCTCGACGCGAACTACGTGCAGAAGACGCGCTCGGTGGACCTCTTCGGCCAGCTCGAGTTCGATCTCTCGGATACCTTGACGGTCATCGGCGGCCTGCGCTGGACCCACGAGAAGAAGAATCTCGATTACAACAACATCGACACGTCGGGCATCACGGCGTTCTGCAGCACGGAGCCCGACCCTGTCGCGGCGGGCTGCTTCAACCCGGTGCCGACACCGCTCAGCCCCTGGCGGCCGACGCCCGATTACATGATCGTGTTCAACGAGGCGACGGTCGGCGATCTGGCGAAGCGCAAGCAGAGTTATCTCACGGGGCGGCTGCAGGTGAACTGGAAGGCGGCCGACGACCTGCTGGTCTATGGTTCCTACTCGCACGGCAAGAAGTCTGCGGGCTTCAACAACGGCTTCCTCGACACGACGCTGATCTTCGGCAACAACCCGCTGGAATCGATTCCCTTCGACTCCGAGACGCTGGATGCCTACGAGATCGGTGTGAAGTCGACGGTGCTGTCGGACACCACGCGGCTCAACGCGGCGGCGTTCTATTACGACTACAAGAACTTCCAGACCTTCCAGTGGCTGCTCATCAACCAGGTGATCTTCAACACGGATGCCGAGGTCTACGGCGGAGAGCTCGAGATCGACAGCCGGCCCGTCGACGGGCTCACGCTGCAGGGGGGGCTGGGCGTGTTGCACGCGGTCGCGAAGGACATCCCGACCATCAGCGGCGATGGCTTCCGCGACCGTGAAATGGTCGGCGCACCCGATGTCAGCCTGAGCGGCCTCGTCCGGTACGAGTGGCCGGCGCTCGGCGGCAAGCTCGCGCTGCAGGCCTCGGGCACCTACCAGAAGGACATCTGGTACGACATCCAGAACCACCCGATCTCCAGGGAGAACGGCTACACGGTCGTGAACTTCCGCGGCTCCTACACGGGTGGTGACGGCGCCTGGGAGATCTATGCCTGGCTGAACAACGCGTTCAAGGAAAAGTACAAGACCTACACGTTCGACTTCTCGGGGTCGTTCGGTTTCAACCAGATCGGCTCGGGCGCTCCGCGCTGGTGGGGCGTGGGCATGCGCGTGAACTTCGGCAAGTCACGCTGAGGACGGCGCCGGCGCACGGGGATTCCCGGATGCTGCGGTGCTCCCGCGGACCCTCCGTCCGCGGGAGCGCCAACCCCGTGCGCGCCCCGACCGAATCCGGCAGACTTCGCGCACGACCCGGAATCAGTCCGGGCTCCCGGAGGCCTGCCGATGACCATAGCCCTCAACGTGAACGGCGCGACGCGGACCGTCGACGTCGAGTCCGATACTCCCCTGCTGTGGGTGCTGCGTGATGAACTGCGCCTGACCGGCACCAAGTTCGGCTGCGGCATCGCGCAGTGCGGCGCCTGCACCGTGCAGGTCGACGGCCAGCCCGTGCGCGCCTGCGTGACCCCGGTGTCGCTGGTCGCGGGCAAGCGCATCGTCACCATCGAGGGACTCGCCGGGCCCGAGGCCGAGGCGGTGCGCAATGCCTGGGTCCAGCACGACACGCCGCAGTGCGGCTACTGCCAGTCGGGCCAGATCCTCGCAGCCGAGGCGCTGCTGCGCGACAAGCCGAAGCCCACCGACGCGGACATCGACTCGGCCATGGCCGGCAACCTCTGCCGCTGCGCGACCTATCCGCGCATCCGCGAGGCGATCAAGACCGCCGCCCGTACTCTGGAGGGCCGCAAGCCATGAGCATGCAACCCGAAGCCCCGGTCTCGCGCCGGGAGATCCTGCAGGGCCTCGGTGCCCTCGTCCTCGGCGCCGTGGTGCCGCTGCCGGGCCCGGGCGGACGAGTGCTCGGTGCGGAGGCAGCGGCCGCGCCGCACGTCGCCAATGCTTTCGTGCGCATCGCGGCGGACAGCACCGTCACCGTGATCTCGCCGAACATCGAATTCGGCCAGGGCACGTTCACGGGGTTCACGACGCTGGTCGCCGACGAACTCGATGCCGACTGGTCGCAGATGCGCGCGGAAAGCGCCCCGGCGGACGTGAAGCTCTACGCGAACCCGGTGTTCGGCGCCCAGGGCACGGGTGGCTCGACGTCGATGTATGGTTTCTACGCAAACATCCGCAAGGCCGGCGCCGCCGCGCGGGCGCTGATCGTCGGCGCTGCGGCGCAGACCTGGAGCGTGCCGGCCGGCGAGATCTCGATCGAGCGTGGCGTCGTGCGCCACGCCGCGAGCGGCCGGCAGGGGCGCTTCGGCGATTTCGTCGCCACAGCCGCGCTGCTCACGCCGCCCGCCGATCCGGTGCTCAAGACGCCCGATCGCTTCGTCCACATCGGCCGCAGGCTGCCGAAGCTCGACACGCGCGCCAAGACCGACGGCAGCGCGCGGTATACGCTGGACGTCTATCGCGAGAACATGCTGACCGCCGTCGTTGCGCATCCGCCGAAGTTCGGCGCGACAGTCGCCTCCTTCGACGACGCGGCCACGCGCAAGGTGCGCGGTGTCGTCGACGTGAAGCGCCTGGACTCCGGCGTCGCGGTGTATGCGACGAACACCTGGGCCGCGCTGCGCGGCCGGCAGGCGCTCACGGTGCAGTGGAACGAGACGGCCGCAGAGCAGCGCTCGACCGCCGAGACCGAGGCGGCGGCTCTCGCGCTGGCGCGCACGCGAGGCAAGGTCGCGGGTGAACGCGGCTCGGTCGACGCGGCGCTCGCGGCGGGACACCGCGTGATCGAGGCCGAGTACACATTTCCCTACCTCGCGCACGCGCCGCTCGAGCCGCTCGATGCGGTGGTCGAGCGCCGCGGCGATCTCGTCGAAGTCTGGACGGGCAGCCAGTTCCAGACCGTCGACCACATGGTCGTCGCCAAGATCTGCGGCGTGAAGTCCGAGCAGGTGAAGATCAACACCATGCTCGCAGGCGGCAGCTTCGGCCGACGCGCCCAGCCGGCTTCCGAGTTCATGACCGAGGCCGCGGCGGCATTCATGGCGGCCGGCGGCCAACGCCCCGTGAAGCTCATGTGGACGCGCGAGGACGACATCCGCGGCGGCTTCTACCGGCCGCAGACCGTGCACCGGCTGCGCGGGGCCATCGACGCGAAGGGTGATATCGTCGCCTGGGAACAGGTCATCGCGGGCCGTTCGATCCTGATCGGCACGTCCTTCGAGGGTGCCGTGAAGAACGGCATCGACATGTCCATGGTCGAGGGTGCTTCGGACCTGGCCTACGCGATCCCGAACCTCAACGTCTCCGTGCACGTGACGAAGTCGGCGGTGCCGGTGCTGTGGTGGCGCTCGGTCGGCCACACGCACACGGGCTACACCGTCGAGACCTTCATCGACGAACTGCTCGAGCGCGCCGGCAAGGACCCCATCGAGGGCCGCCTCGCATTGCTCGGGGAGCACCCGCGCATGGCGGGCGTGCTCCGGCGCGTCGCCGAGATCTCGAAGTGGGGCAGCCCGCTGCCCGCGGGTCGCGCGCGCGGCGTCGCCGTCGTGCATTCGTTCAACAGCTGGGTGGCCGAGGTGGCCGAGGTCTCGGTCGGGCCGTCCGGCGAGCCGCGTGTGCACAAGGTCTGGTGCGCGGTGGACTGCGGTCGCGTCGTGAACCCGGACATCGTCGTCGCGCAGATGGAGGGCGGCATCGGTTACGGCCTCGGCGCCGTGCTCTACAACGAGATCACGCTCGAGAAGGGCGGCACGGTGCGGCAGTCGAACTTCCACGACTACCGTTCGCTGCGCATCGATGAAATGCCGGAGATCGAAGTGGCGCTGATGCCGTCGGAGGAGCCGCCGACCGGTGTCGGTGAGCCGGGCACGCCGCCCATCATGCCCGCGGTCGCGAATGCGCTCCGGCGCCTGACGGGCAAGGCGGCGCGGCGCCTGCCGATTGTTCGGCGGGCCTGAGCCGCTTCCACTCGGAGCGCTGCGGGCGGGCGAACAGCCAGCCCGCGGTGCGCGGGTGCGTCGCCTGCTGAGGACGGAGTCGGGCGTCACGAAGCCGGTGACGACATGAGCCACACGTCGATGAACGACACACACAAGCGAATCGCGGACAGCCTGGATGCTCAGGGACTGATGGCAACGATCGGCGCAAGGCTTGTTCTGGTGTCGGATGGCGAGGTGCACATCGCACTACCCTTCTCGAGGCGCGTTACCCAGCAGCACGGATATGTTCACGCTGGCGCAATCGCAAGCATCATCGACAGCGCGTGTGGCTATGCCGCGTTGACGAAGGCGCCCCCGGGATACGAGGTTGTGACAGCCGAGTTCAAGATCAACCTCCTGCGGCCCGCAGTTGGAGACCACTTCCTGGCGGTTGCAAGGGTGCAGAACGCAGGACGCCTTCTCACGATCTGCACGGGCGAAGTCCGTGCGTTCTCCGGTGCCGAACCTGCCCACAAAGTGGTCGCTCTGGTCCAGGCAACCATCGTCAATGTCCGGAACGACGCCCGACCACCCGCTGCAGGGGACGCGCCGCAGACGGTGCCCCCCTGAGCGGCGGCGTTGACGGCCGTCGCATGCCACGACGCATTCAACGCCACGGCCAACGGCACCGGTGGGTCATGACGCGTACGCTCGTCGCCTTTTCGTCCGTCGACGGACACACGCAGATGATCTGCGAGCGGCTCCGGCGCCTGCTCGAAGAGCAGGGGCACCGAGTCACTCTTCTGCCTGTGGAAGAGGCGATCGCGGTGGACTGTGCGGGATTCGGGACGATCGTCGTCGGTGCGAGCATTCGCTACGGCCGGCATCGGCCGTCCGTCCTTTCGTTCGTACAGAGGCACCGCGCCGTCCTCGATCGCGTGCCCTGCGCCTTCTTCACGGTGAACGCCGTCGCGCGCAAGCCCGGCAAGGACACGCCGGCGGGCAATCCGTACTACAGGAAGTTCGTCCGCATCGCGGACTGGAGCCCTGCGCTGGGTGCCGCCTTCGGCGGGAAGATCGACTACGCGCGGTACGGGCTCGTCGACCGGCTGATGATCCGGTTCATCATGTGGCTCACCAACGGCCCCACCGACCCGAAGGCGGTCGTCGAATTCACCGACTGGAACGCGGTCGATGCCTTCGCGCTGCAGCTCTGCAGCCTGCGGGCGCCGCCGCAGTTGCGGTTGCGGGACTGATCGGCCCGGCGGGCGCAGCGCTCCGCACATCGTGCTGGTGCCATGCAATGGTTCGCGGGCTCCGGGTTGCCACGGCAGCCGATCCTGACGATTCCCTGCTCGTCTCTGCCGCGTCGCACGGTCTCCCGATCGTCAGCGAGGCATTGCCGTACCCGGGCCGAATGCGGGCGGCAACGTGCCCCTCGGGTCATATCGCTCTCTGGTCGCCTGCAGGCGCGTCCACGCGGATTCCGAATAACAGCGGCGGGCGCGGTCGGGGCGGCGGAGCACGTCGGTTTCGTTGATGTAGCACCCGAGCGTGAGGGGATCGAGTTCCCGCGCGAGGTCCTCGACCCAACGCAGGTTCACAGCGTCGGCGGTCGCATCGTCCCAGGAGGCCATCCACAACGCGTAGGTCGAGCCGGCGACGGAGAAGGCCGCGTCCACCGGCAGTGCCGCGGGGCCGCGGAAGTTGGCGAAGGCGACGGATCGTGTCGAGGGCGCCCGCGCGAACTCCCGCGCGAGCACGCGCACGACACCAAGGGGATCGTCCGACCAGGCGTTGTCGGCCGCCAGGCGGCGCGGCACCTGGGTGCTGCTCGTCAGGTAGAGATCGGCCCAGGTCACCGGCGCGTATTCGGTGAATGCGAGCGCGTCGGTGCGTGGTGCGCTGCGGGCCACGGCGCCGAGTGCGACGCGTGCCGCGTCTGCATCGGCGGCGAAGCAGGTGACGGACGCGATGCACGAGCGCCGCACTTCGCCGCGACCGTCGCCGGGCGGCCCGTTCTCGAACACCAGCGTGAGCTCGAGATCCGCATGCGGGCCGGCGGCCAGCCCCCGCAACCAGGCCGCGGCTTGCTCGGCATACTCGAGCGCGAACAGGTAGGTGCTCGACTGCATGCTGCGGGGCATGGGGAATGCCTCGAGATGGAATGCGGTCGCGACTGCGCAGAAGGCGGGTCCCGCGCCGCGCGCGGCCCAGTAGAGGTCCGGATGTGCTGCGGGCCCGATGGTGAGCCGCTCGCCGGCGGCGGTCACGACTTCGACGGCGCGCACGCGGAAACAGGCGAATTGTCCCCAGTGTTCGCCGTTCCATCCCATGCCGCCGCCGAGCAGGAATCCGCCCATCGGTACCGTGGAAACGTGCGGCACCGGGAAGGCGAGATTGCGCTCGCCGAGCAGCGTGGCGAATTCGAGAGCGCGGATCCCGGGCTGCACGCGCACGCGTCGCGCCGCCGCATCGATCTCGACGCTGCGCAGGGCGCCGACGTCGAGCAGCATGCCACCGTCGCGCAGGCAGGTGCCGGTGTAATTGTGGCCACCGCCCTTGACCGCCACCGTGAGGCCGCGGCTGCGCGCGTAGCGCAGCGCCTCGACCGCGTCGGTCCCGGTCCGCGCCTCGATGATCACGTCGGGGTAGCGCGCCGGCTTGAGTGCCTGCCAGACGGCGCCCTGACGCCGGGATTCGTAGTCCGCCGCGCCGCGCTCGATCGCCTGCAGGCCCCGCGGTGCAGATTGTGCTGTCGCCCCGGCGGCCGGCGTTACGAAAGCACGGGCGAGCGGCAGCGTTGCCGCCGCCGCGGCGAACCCGCCGGCGCGGGCGAGCAGCGCGCGCCGCGTCAGCGCCGTGGGCGTCGCAGGCCAACCATGCGGGTCGTGCTTCGTGGACATGCACCGATCCCCCGGCGTATCCGGGCGCCCGCGGATTGACGCGCGGATCAATCGTCGTGTCAATGACGAGCGGCGCGACGCGGACGCCAGGCACCCGCCACTTCCGGGTTCTATACTCGACTGCGGTGAATTACTCACCGGGGGGCGATGCTTGCCTCGACGCGGTGCCGGGACGAGTGGGAGGACAAGGGATGTTCTCGATCGAGTGCTTCTGGCGGCGGCCCGTCCTCGTGCTGGCGGGGTTCCTGACGATCGGCGCCGCGCGCGCCGATCAGGCCTATCTGATCATCGACGCGGTCAAGAAGCCGGCGACCGCCCGTCAGCCGACCTGGATCGCGTTGTCCGGCAGAGGAGGGCTGATTCACATCCCGACCGGCCGGACCGTGGTCGAAGTTGCAGCGGGTCATTACACCATCCGCCATGTCGATTTTGGCAAGAGCGAGTATTCCGGGTTCGGCACCGTGTACATTCCGGAGACCAGCTGGACTCGCTTCAATGCGACTGCCGATGCGATCACTCATGTCGGCGTGCTGCAGGTCGGGCCCGGGGACGAATACTCGCCGTTGCTCCGGGTGACCATCGTGCCCAGGATCGCGCAGCTGGAGTGGGCCTGTGATTCCCACGCCGGGTTGCTGGCGCGATTGCCGGTGCGCATCGGCACGATCAAGAAGAAAGCCAGGCTTCTCAGGGTCCGCTGCGAAGCCGGTCCCGAGGGGATCCGCGAGTCCGCCGAAGATCGATCGGCCGAGAGCGAGGCGGCCGGAACCGGCACGTCGCCCTGAGATCGCCTCCCGCTGACTGAGCCTGATGCGCCTCGCGGCATCCCGCGGTGCAGTGCTATCGTCCCGCACGGCGGCTGTTGCACGGGGCCGGGTCACGACGCGGTCGTGGCCCTCGTGGCGGAGCAGCCCGGATCAAGGGAGCGAACGATGAAACTCGGACTGGCGCTGGGATACTCGGGTTCGAAACTGACCCTCGACATCGACCTGATCCGTGCAGTCGAGGCGGCGGGCTTCGACAGCGTCTGGACGGCGGAGGCCTATGGCTCGGACGCGGTGAGTCCCTGTGCCTGGATCCTCGCGCAGACGACGAGGATCAGGTGCGGCACGGCGATCATGCAGATGAGTGCGCGCACGCCATCGATGACCGCCATGACCGCGATGACGCTCGATGTGCTCTCGGGTGGGCGCTTCATCCTGGGCGTCGGGCCGTCCGGGCCGCAGGTGATCGAGGGCTGGTACGGCGAGCTCTACGGCAAGCCGCTCACGCGTACGCGCGAGTACATCGCGATCATCCGGCAGATCCTGAAGCGCGAGGCGCCGCTCGAGTTCCACGGCGAGTACTACGACATCCCGAACACGGGGCCGGGCTCTACCGGCCTCGGCAAGCCGCTGAAGTCGATCCTCCACTGCAATCCGGACATCCCGATCTACACGGGCACGATCGCGCCCGCGGGCGTGAGAACGGCTGCGGAAGTGGCCGACGGCATGTTCCCGGTGTTCATGAACCCCGAGCGCTTCGGCCTGTTCGCCGAACCGCTGGCACAGGGTTTCGCGAAGTCCACGCGCGGGAATGCACTCGGCCGGTTCGAGATCGCACCGCTCGTGCAGATCTGCATCGACGACGACCTGGAGAAGGCGCGGCTGCCCGTGAAGCAGATGCTGGGTCTGTACATCGGCGGCATGGGTGCGCGCGGGAAGAACTTCTACAACGACTACGCCAAGCGGCTCGGCTACGAAGCCGAGGCCGTGAAGATCCAGGACCTGTTCCTCGCCGGGAAGCGCGAGGAAGCGGTGCGCGCGGTGCCGGACCGGCTCGTCGACGAGCTCGCGCTCGTGGGTCCG
Source organism: Steroidobacteraceae bacterium (assembly GCA_046352935.1). GTDB lineage: Bacteria > Pseudomonadota > Gammaproteobacteria > Steroidobacterales > Steroidobacteraceae > CAYWMY01. The sequence goes on along the minus strand of JAXMGR010000020.1, from coordinate 65,148 downwards.
CGGGCGCGCATCCGTGAGCGTCTCGATGCCTGGAAGCAGGCTGGCCGCGAACACCACGTCACGGCGATGCTGCTGATGTCCGGCGACCTCGCGGCGCTGCGGTTCGTGGCCGAGCACATCGACTGAGGGGGCGGGGCGCTGGCGGTTTCGCTGCCCGCCACCGCCACCGCCACCGCCGCAGCCGGCTCGACAATGCTGACCGAGGCGCCGTCGGTCGAGCGGAGGCGCCGCGCCGAGGGCGCCGGCCTTGCAGCCGAAGCCCCGCCGGGAGCAAGCTCGCGACAAGGGAGATCTGCCGCGCTCACGACGGTCTGCCGCGAGCGCCGATGGGGGGACGCGCGATGGCATACCTCGACTGGAATCCCGCCTTCGACACCGGCGTTCCGGGAATCGACTACGAGCATCGTCGCCTGGTGGCGATGCTCAACGAGATCAACGAGTCGATCCTGAACGAACTCGAGCCTGACCGGATCGCCGACACCCTCGGCGCCTTCCATGCGCTGGCCGCGGCGCACTTCGCGCTCGAAGAGAAGATCATGCGCGACGAGAAATACGCCGGACTCCAGGACCGGCAGCGGGTTCATTATCAGCTCCTCGATGAAGTCCGCGACATCATGGACGCCTACGAAGACGGCTCGTTCCGCGCTGGCCAGAGCCTGCCCGAGACGCTCAAGCAGTGGCTCGGGAAAGCCATGGACATCGACGTCGACCTGTTCGGCCGGATGAGCGAAGCGGGCCTGCGCCAGAGCGGGCTGAGCCGGAGCTGAGGAAGCATAGCGCCTGGTGGGGTCCGCGACGTGGCGGCCCTGTTACGCTGGTCATCGTTCTTTGCCCGCCGGCAGGCGCAAATCCATCGCGATCGTCGTCAGCTCCTGTGCGCGGCGAACCGATCCGTCGCGCTGATGAGTTCGTGGGTGTTGCCGGGTTCGAAGGCCGAGTGACCGGCATCGGGCACGATCCGGAAATCGGCCTCCGGCCAGGCGCGGTGCAGTGCCCAGGCGGTCATCATCGGGCAGACGACGTCGTAGCGGCCCTGCACGATGACGGCCGGGATGTGCCGGATGCGGCCGACGCCGTCCTGCAGCTGGTTCTCGTGGTGGAAGAACCCGCCGTTCACGAAATAGTGGCATTCGATGCGCGCGACGGCGAGGGCGTAGCGCTCCTCGCTCCAGTGTGCGACCGTGGCTTCGCCCGGGATCAGGTGCGAGGTCGAGCCTTCCCAGACGGACCATGCGCGTGCGGCCGCCTGCGCCACTGCGGGATCGTTGCCGGTCAGACGCCGGTAATAGGCGCGGATCATGTCGCCGCGTTCCTCCGGCGGGATCGCGTCGCGATAGGCTTCCCAGGCGTCCGGGTAGATCGCATCGGTGCCGGACTGGTAGAACCACTCGATCTCGCGCCGGCGCAACAGGAAGATTCCGCGCAGCACGAGCTCCGTGACGCGGTTCGGGTGCGTCTGGGCGTAGGCGAGCGAGAGCGTCGAACCCCACGAGCCGCCGAACACGAGCCAGCGGTCGATGCCGAGGAAGTCGCGCAGGCGCTCCATGTCGGCGACGAGGTGCCAGGTCGTGTTGGCGTCCAGGCTCGCATGGGGGATGCTGCGTCCGCAGCCGCGCTGGTCGAACACGACGATGCGGTAGCGCGCGGGATCGAAGAAGCGGCGTGAGCGTGCGTCGGCGCCCGCCCCGGGGCCGCCGTGGACGAACACGGCGGGCTTGCCTCGCGGATTGCCGCATTCCTCCCAGTAGATGGAGTGTCCGTCGCCGACGTCGAGCTGACCGTGGCGATACGGTTCGACTTCCGGATACAGCGTGCGGCGTGACGCGTTCATGGCCTCAGTCTCGCAAGGACGCGCCGCACGCGGCAAGCGGAAACGGGGTCATTCGTCATCTCCTGAGACGAAGGCGCCGGAAGCGCGGGCTGTCGACGGAGGCCCGGCTCTCTCGCGCCAGATCTTTACGCTCGTTCGCCGGGCCTCCTGCGCACCCGCGCTTCCGGGAGGTGGTCGCGCGGACATGACGAATGCCCGCATTTCCGGCTTGTCAGAATTCCAGTCGGATGCCGGCCGCGACGCCGCGTCCGGGCAGCGGCAGCTCGTCCTTGAGCGGCGAGGTGTGCTGGCGGGCGTCCTCGTCGAGCAGGTTGTGGCCGCGCAGGAACAGGAGCCACCGCTTCGTGCCGGCGAGCCGTGACCAGCTCGCGTCGGCGTTCAGCATCGTGTAGCCGTCGGTCGGCCGCTCGCCCGCCGCGACGTCGTTCTGCCGGAACGCGTGCTGCACGTCGACGGAGACACTCCAGGCGCCGCGGTCGAATCGCAGGCTCGCGCCGGCCCGCAGCGGCGGCATGCGCGGCAGGTCACCGCCGCCGTCGAGTCGGCCGCGCACGTAATCGGCCGCCGCGCCGAGGCTCAGTGTGCCCCCGCCCAGGTCGATCGCACGCTCGATGCTCGCCTCGAAGCCGTGGAACTTCGCGTCACGTTGCGCGAAGCGGAACACGGGCAGGGATTCCTCGCCACCGGCCACGAGTCCCGCGGGTGCGAGATGGATGTAGCCGTCGTAGCGGTTCAGGTACGCGGCGAGTTCGTAGCGCAATGCGCCCTCGGTACGGCGCAGCCCGAGGTCGAGCGTGAGCGCGCGTTCGCGCCCGAAACCCGGGTCGCCGATCTCGAACTGGCGTGTGGCCGCATGCGGGCCGTTCGCATAGAGCTCGGTGGCCGTCGGGTGGCGCTCGGTGCGCGTGACGTTGAGTGCGAGGCCGTGGTGTTCACCGAGCTTCAAGAGCGCGCCGGCCGAGAGGCTGAGCGCCGTGCCATCGTAGTCCGGCAGGGCAGCCGCGGCTTCGGCCTCGATGTCCATGCGTTCGAGCCGCGCGCCGAACTCGACCGACCAGCGCCCGAAGTCGCGCTGCTCGAAGCCGTAGAAGGCGAGGCTGCGTGTGCGCGAGCCCGGCACGAAGGCTTCCTCGCCGCTCGCTCCGAAGTCGATGCCGATCCACTGCAGGCCGAACACGCCGTCGAATCCGCCGATCGTGGCCTGCTCCAGCATCAGGCGCAGTTCGTGCCCGTCGAGTTCGAACCGCGTGCCGATATCGCCGCCCGGCCCGATCTCGGCGTGCTCGTAGGAATTCACCAGGCCGCGGACGTGGAGCGCCCGGAGAAGGCCTGTGCCGAGATCGATACGCCCGTCGAGGTCCAGCCGGTCCTGCCGCATCTCGATCTGCGCGCCGTTCGCGAGCGGAATGCCGTAGGTGGAATCGAAGCCGCTCCAGGCGAGTCCCAGGTGACCGTGACCGCCGATCCACGACAGCCCGGCGCCACCGCTCTTCGTCTCGCTGCCGGTGTCGGGCGCATGGCCGTGCGCCTCCGTGGGCTCCTCGCCCGCAGCCGGGACTTCCTCGCGCAGCCGCCGCGATCGGGCGAAGCCGGGTATCGAGAAGTCATCGGTGTTGCGCCAGGCTCCGTCGATGTGCAGCACGAAGTCGCCGAGTCCCGCGTCGACGCGGCCCGCCCCGGCGCGCTCGCCGAGTGCGCTGTCGCCGCGCACTTCCGCGACACCGCCGATGTCGTCGCGCCGCTCGTCGTGCAGGCGCGCGGTCACGACGTTGACGACGCCGCCAGCCGCACCGCTGCCATAGAGCAGCGTCGCGGGCCCGCGCACGACCTCGATCTGCTCGGCGAGCGCCGGCTCGACCGCAACGGCGTGATCCTCGGACAGACCCGACACGTCGAGGGCCGCGAGCCCGTCCGCGAGCACCTGCACGCGGTCGCCGCCCAGGCCGCGGATCACGGGTCGTGATGCGGCGGGTCCGTAGAACGTCGAGCTGACGCCCGGTTCCTGCGCCAGCGTTTCGCCGAGACTGGGCGCGACGCGCACACGCAGCTCGTCGCCCGTCATCACGGACACGGGCTGCGTGAGGTCGCCGGTGGCGGACTCGATGGGCATCGCCGTGACGATCACTTCCTGCAGCAGGTCGTCGGCGGCTATGGATGGATGAACGATGAAGGAAGCCGCGACGGCCGCGGCCACGAGGCTCGTGGAATTCATGATGGGCTCGCTCGGGCGGTCCCGTGGCGGGCGGGATCCGCGTTCGATCGGTTCAGGGGAGGCCGGATTCCCGGCTGTGAACGATCAGGCGAGCGGCAGCGGAGGGGCGCGTGACGAATACCCGCCGGGCGCCGGCGCGGCGGGAGGATCGGACAGCGCGGTCGGCGCCAGGGCTTGCGCGGCGACGAATGGAGTGTCGATCGAGACGGACGGGGGAGCGACGGCACTGCGGTCGGCCGCCACGCACAGGTCGCAGATTGCGTGCGGGCCGCCGCGATCGGAGTCCGGAACCACGCGGTGCAGGTGCCCGACCGCCGCGATCTGCACGAGCAGCAGGATGCCGGCCAGCACCGTCGCGCAGCGGCGGCCGGTGGCAGAGGCGAGCAGTCGGTGCAGGTGTTCCATAGCAGTGTTCGGGAGATCCGAATGGTCGATGGTACCGGTGCGGGCGGATCAGAACGCTCCCAGCACAATAGGCCGCATCCCGGCTTGCGCTGTCAAGCGGCTCGGCCGGCGCTCCCGGCGGCTGCCATAATGAACATGAAGCGGCTTCACATTCGTGGCGCATCGCGACCGTCCTCCCCGGGGGGCGGCAGCATCGCCCGGGCGGGCCGCGGAGGAGAGGGCAGGGCGTGAAGGTTTCGGTCGATCAGCTGGGGCGCGAACTCGCGCGCGGGCAGCCCGCGGTGTGTCTGGTCGCGGGTGACGAGCCGCTCGGCGTCGGCGAGGCCGCCGATGCTTTCCGTGGCCGCGCGCGGGAGCAGGGCTTCACCGAGCGCGAGATCTTCGACGTGGCGCGCGGGTTCGACTGGAGCGCCGTACTGCAGTCGACCCAGTCGCTGTCGCTCTTTGCCTCGCAGCGCCTCATCGAGCTGCGCATGCCGGGCGGCAGGCCCGGCGCCGACGGCGGCAGGCTGCTGGCGTCGCTGGCGGCCGATCCAGGGCCCGACACGCGCGTGCTGGTGATCGCGCCGCGCCTCGAGCGGGACGTGCTCGCGAGCGCGTGGGTGAAGGCCTTCGACGCGCACGGCCTCGTCGTGCAGGTCTGGCCCGTCGAGATCGCGCGGCTGCCGCAGTGGATCACGGCGCGTGCCGCGAAGCTCGGCCTGAAGCTCGATGCCGAGGGCGCGCGGCTCATCGCCGAGCGCGTGGAGGGCAACCTGCTCGCCGCGCACCAGGAGATCGCCAAGCTGCACCTGCTGCTGGGGCCCGGCACGGTCTCTGTGGATGCGGTCGCCGACGCGGTCGCGGACAGCGCGCGCTACAACGTGTTCCAGCTCGGCGAGGCCGCGCTCGCCGGCGAGACGGCGCGGGCGCTCAGGATCCTCGAGGGGCTTCGTGCCGAAGGCACCGAGGCGACGCTCGTGCTCTGGGCGATCGTGCGCGAACTCCGGGCGGTCGCGGGTGCGCAGTCCGGGCAGCAGCGTCAGGCCATGAACCGGTTCGACGAGCGGCGCACGGCGCTCGCGTCGGGCGCGGCCCGGCGCCTCGACCGGCAGCGTGTCGATTCCCTGCTGGTCCAGGCGGCCCGTATCGACCGGCTCATCAAGAGTATCGCGCGCGAATCGGCCTGGACCGAGATCATCGCGCTCCTCGCCGCACTGTCGGGTGCGAGGCCGCTGCGCGCCCCCGTCGCGCTCCAGGGCTGACGTGCGTCCGCTCGGCATCCTCGGCGGCACGTTCGACCCGGTCCATCACGGTCACCTGCGCACGGCCCTGGAGGTTGCGGACGCCTTCGAGACCGAGCGCGTGCTGCTGATCCCGGCCGGCGATCCGCCGCATCGTGCCGCGCCCGTGGCCGATGGCGCCACGCGCCTCGCGCTGATCGGGGCCGCGATCGGGGACGAGCCGCGCCTCGGTGTCGACGACCGCGAACTGCGGCGTACGGTCCCCTCGTACACGGTGCTGACGCTCGGGGAACTGCGGCGTGAACGCGGTGGCCAGCCGCTGCTCCTGATCCTCGGCATGGACGCGTTCGCGGGCCTGGCGGGCTGGCACCGCTGGACAGAGATCGTCGGGCTCGCCCACATCGTCGTGGCACACCGCCCGGGCTGGTCGCCGCCCGATACCGGTCCCGTGGCGGATCTTTGGCGCGCGCACGGCACGGACGACCGGGCGGCGCTCAGCGGGGCACCGGCCGGCCGCGTGCTGCTCCTGGCCACGACGCAGCTCGACATCGCCGCGTCCAGGCTGCGCGAAATGCTGTCGGCCGGCGGTGATCCGCGCTACTTGATGCCCGAGGCCGTGCGTAGGATGATCCGCGAAACGGGCCTTTATGCCCGGAAAAGGTGAACCGCCGGGATGACCGAAACGCCGAAACCCCGCAAGCGTCCGTCCGGACCCCCGACCACCCGCCGTCCCCGTGCGAAGAAGAAGGCGCCGAGCCTCACCGATCTGATCCTCGCCACGCTCGAGGACATGAAGGCGCAGAACGTCAAGGTCATCGATGTCCGCAAGCTGACCGATGTCGCCGACACCATGGTCGTCGCGAGCGGCACGTCCGACCGGCACGTGCGTTCGATCGCGGGCCGGCTCGTCGAGAAGATGAAGCAGAGCGGCCATCAGCCCTTCGGCGTGGAGGGCGAGCGCGACGGGGAATGGGTGCTCGTCGACCTGCAGGACGTGATCGTGCACATCATGTTGCCGCGCATCCGCGAGTTCTACGGGCTCGAGAAGCTCTGGCAGGCGCGCCCGGGCGGCACGGCCGCGGCCTGAGCGCCGGGGCTTCGTCGTGACCGATCTCGTGACGGTGCCGGTGCACGCCATCGCCGGCGTGCCCGCCGTTTCCTGAATGCGCTGGCGGCTCGTCGCCGCGGGCACGCGCCTGCCCGCGTGGGTCGATGAAGGCTGCGCCGACTACACGGCCCGCCTCGGCCCCGGAATGCGCTTCGAGCTGCGCGAGATCACGGTCACTCCGCGCGGCCGCGGGGCCGATGCCGCGCGTGCGCGTGATCAGGAGGGCGAACGCATGCTCGCGGCGATCGATGCCGGCATGTTCGTCGTCACCCTCGAGGTCGGCGGCCGCGCGCTGTCGACCGAGGCGCTCGCCGCGTTCGTGGCCGCACGCCAGCAGGACGGCCGCGACGTGGCCCTGCTGATCGGCGGCCCGGACGGGCTCGCGCCGGCCTGCCTCGCGCGGGCCGATTTCCGCTGGTCCCTGTCGCCGCTGACCTTTCCGCACGGACTCGTCCGCGTGATGGTCGTCGAACAGCTCTACCGGGCGCAGAGTATCCTGAAAAACCATCCCTACCATCGCGGTGGCCCTTGACGACCCTGTGCCTCGCCTCGGCAAGCCCGCGCCGTCGTCAGCTCCTCGACCAGATCGGCGTCCCGCACGTGGTGCTCGCGACGGGCACGGACGAGGCGCGCGCCCCCGGCGAGTCGCCGGCGGACTACGTGCGCCGCGTGGCCGCCGACAAGGCGCGCGCCGCGCTTGCACGAGGCGCAGGCGGCGCCTGCGCGGTCCTTGCGGCGGATACGGCCGTCGTGCTCGGTGACGAGATCTTCGGCAAGCCCGCGGGCGTCGAGGACTGCGTCGCGATGCTGGGATGCCTCGGCGGGCGCACGCACGAGGTGCTGACCGCCGTAGCGATCGCCTGGGACGGTCGGATCGAGGGCGAGCTCTCGGTCAGCCGCGTCACGCTGCGGCCCATCGACGAACGCGAGTGTCGGGAGTACTGGGCTACCGGCGAGCCCCGCGACAAGGCGGGCGGCTATGCGGTGCAGGGCCTCGCGGCCGTGTTCATCGAACGCATCGAGGGCAGTTACTCCGGCGTGATGGGCCTGCCGCTCTTCGAGACCGCGCGGCTGCTCGCGCGCGCCGGCGTTCACCACTGGAGCGGAGGTGCCGGATGACGACCGAGATCCTCGTCAACGTGACCCCGCGCGAGAGCCGTGCCGCGCTCGTCGACAACGGCGTGCTGCAGGAGGTGTTCCTCGAGCGCGCGAGCCATCGCGGGCTGATCAGCAACATCTACAAGGGCCGCGTGTCGCGCGTGCTGCCCGGCATGCAGGCCGCGTTCATCGACATCGGCCTCGAACGCACGGCCTTCCTGCACGCCTCCGACATCGCGCCACCGGCCGACGCCGAGAACGGTCGCAGCGCGTCCGGCGCCGCCAGCATCCGTGAGCTGGTCACGGAGAGCGACGAAATCCTCGTGCAGGTGCTGAAGGATCCACTGGGCTCCAAGGGCGCACGGCTCACGACCTACATCACGCTGCCGTCGCGTTACCTCGTCTACATGCCGAAGGGCCATGGTGTCGGGGTCTCCTCGCGCGTGGAGGACGAACCCGAGCGCCTGCGCCTGCGCGAGGCCGTGCAGGCCTTCGTGCGTCCCGAGGACGTCGGCGGCTACATCGTGCGCACGGCGGCCGAGGGCGTCCCCGTCGAGGCGCTGGCGGCCGACATGCTGTTCCTGCGCCGGCTCTGGGACGTGGTCCGCGCCCGGGCCGCGGGCGCGCGTGCCGGCGAACTCGTGCACGAGGACCATCCGCTGCACGTGCGCGTGCTGCGCGACTTGCTGGGGCCGGCCGTGGACCGCGTCCAGGTCGACGCGGCGGCTGCGCACGCGCGCATGATCGAGTTCGTGCGCACCTTCATGCCCGAGTACGAGTCCAAGGTGCAGGCCTATCCCGGGCCGCGGCCGATCTTCGACCTGTACGGGATCGACGACGAGATCGGGCGCGCACTGGACCGCAAGGTGCCGCTCAAGTCCGGCGGCTACCTCATGCTCGACCAGACGGAAGCCATGACGACCATCGACGTCAACACGGGCGCGTTCGTCGGCCACCGCAACCTCGAGGACACGATCTTCCGCACGAATCTCGAGGCCGCGGTCGCCATCGCGCGCCAGCTCAGGCTGCGCAACCTGGGCGGCATCATCATCGTCGACTTCATCGACATGCAGGAGCCGGAGCACCGCAGCCAGGTGCTGCAGGCGCTGACCCAGGCGACCGGGGACGACCATGCGCGCATGCGCATCTCGTCGGTGTCCCCGCTGGGTCTCGTGGAGATCACCCGCAAGCGGACGCGCGAGAGCCTGGAACACATGATGTGCAGGCCCTGTCCTGCCTGCGAGGGGCGCGGATTCGTCAAGACGGCCGAGACCGTGGCCTACGACATATTCCGCGACGTCCTGCGCCAGGCACGGCAGTTCAGCTTCAACGAACTGCTGGTGCTCGCGCACGAGGACGTCATCGACCTCCTGCTGGACGAGGAATCGGCCGCGCTCGGCGAACTGGAGGTCATGACGGGCAAGCCGATCCGGCTGCAGGCCGAAGCGCGGTATGCGGTGGATCAGTTCGACGTCGTGTTGATCTGATTCCGGTCGCCGCCGCGCGTCGCGGCGGCGCGGGACGAGGGCGCAGATTTGAGTCGACAGGGACGCAGGCTGTGGCGGGGTGTCGCGGGCGGCCTCGCGGCCCTCGCGATCGCGGCCGCGCTGCTCGTCGGCGCCCTGCGTGTCGCGCTCGCGCACGTGCCGGGATACCAGGGGGAGATCGCGGACCGGGTGCGCGCGGCGACGGGGCTGACGCTGCGTTTCGACGGCCTGGACGCGCGCCTGGGGCTGCGTGGACCCGAGATCTTCTTCGCTGCCGCGCGGGTGATCTCGGAGGACGGACAGCGCGTGCTGCTGAGCGCGCGGGCCGGGCGCGTGCAGGTGGCGCTGCTGCGCTCGCTCCTGCACCGCAGGCTGGAGGTCGCCCGCTTCACGCTCGAGGGTCCGCGCCTCGGCGCCATCGTCGACACGGACGGCCGCGTGGAGTGGATCGGCCTCGATGCGCTGCTCAGGCCCGATCCGGCGAGAGGACCGTTCACACTGGCGCGCCTGCCGGAGGGCAGCTTCGCGATCCGCGATGCCGTGATCGACGTGCAGGACCGGCGCGCCGGTGCCCTGCCGCGACAGCGCGTCCAGGGTCTCGACGTCACGATGGAGCGGGAGGGCGGGGCCGTGCGCATCGGCGGTGAACTCGACCTGCCGCGCGACCTCGGTTCGTCGATCCGCTGGGACGTCCGCGCCGAGGGCGACCTGACACGCTGGTCCACGCTCGGCTGGCGCGTGCATGCGACGGTCGGCCGTGTCGATTTCGCGCACTGGCGGCGAAACCTGCCCGGGCTGCCGGGCCTGCCGGTGGCGGGCCGCGGCAGCCTGGAGCTCGGTGTGCGCGGGATCGGGTGGCGGCCGACGCGTGGCAGTCTCGATGTGGATTTCGCGGAGGTCGTGCTGGCCGCGCTGCCGGGGCGTGCACCCGACCGGTATCAGCGCCTGGAGGCACGCGCGGAGTTCAGTGGCTCGCGTGATCGCTGGTCGCTCGACGTGAGTCGCCTCCTGCTCCAGGCGCCCGCGCAGACAGCGCGCCCCATGCGGCTTCGTCTCGACGGCGTGCTGCAGGAGGGACGGCTCGCGTCGCTCGCGCTCAACAGTGCCGCGCTGTGGATCGATGACCTGCAGCCGCTCGCGGCACTCGCGCCCGCGTCCCGACAACGGGATCGCCTCGTCCGCCTGGCGCCCCGCGGCGCGCTGCGCGACGTGTCGCTGATCGCCACCCAGCTCCACTCCGGGGCGCCCGAGTTGCGCGGCGGCCTGCGGCTCGAGGGCTTCGGTTTCGAACCGGCCGACGCGACGCCCGGGATCGAGGGTCTCGACGCCGTGATCGCGGCGACGGGTTCGAGCGGCACGGCGCGGATCGACACGCGCCGCTTCGCACTTGCGTGGCCGTACAATTTCCGCGACCGCATCGCCGCGCGACGGTTCGCGGTGCGCGCCGGTTGGGACCGGCACCGCGGTGCCTGGCGGCTGTGGGCCGACGACCTGGAGCTGGATCTCGACGATGCGAAAGTACGGGCGCGCCTGCGCATGCTGTTCCAGGGCGCCGATCCCGGTCCGCTGATCGATCTCTCGGCGCGGGTCAGCGATGTGCGCGTGGCCGACGCCTGGCGCTATCTGCCCGTGTCGAAGTTCCGGCCGGCGGGTCTCGGCTGGCTCGACGCGGCGTTCCGTGCCGGCCGCGTGCGCGAGGGCACGCTGCAGTTCACCGGCCCGCTGCGCCGCTATCCGTTCCGGGACGGCGGCGGCCTGTTCCGTGTCGATGCGGAGATCGAGGGGCTCGCGCTCAATTACGTCAATGGCTGGCCGCTCGCGCAGGACCTCGACGTGCACGCGCGGTTCGAGAACGAAGGCATGCGCGCGCGCATCGACGGCGGCCGGGTCGGCCGCCTCGCGCTCGCGGGCGGTGAAGTCGAGGTGGTCGACTGGCGCGAAGGCGGGATGACGGCGCGGCTGCCGGTCGCGGGTGATCTGGGCGAGGCTTTCGGTCTGCTGCAGTCGAGCCCGCTCGGGCCGACGCTCGGCGATCTCTTCATGGGGCTGTCCGGGCGAGGGCCGGTGCAGAGCGAGGTCGTCCTCTACCTGCCGCTCAAGCACATGGAGGATCGCGCGGTGACGGTGGTGAGCCGCGTACAGGGCGCGGAGGTGCGCGAGGCCGGCGTCGAGGAGCCGCTCACCGATCTCGGCGGGGCAATCACCGTGCAGAACGGGGCGGTGTTCGCGCGGCGGCTCGAGGGCCGGTTCGCCGGCGGCGCGGTGGGCATCGCCATCGACACTCCCGTGGCCACACCCGCCCGGCGGCTCGTGACTGTCGAGGCGGCGGGCAGGCTGGAGGGTGGGCGCCTGCAGCGAATCGCGGGGTTGCCGGTCAATGCCGGCCTCGCGGGGGATACCGACTGGCGCGGGACGATGCGCGTCGAACGCTCGGCGGCCGACGAGAACAGCCGCGTCACCGCGCGGCTCGAGAGCGACCTCGCCGGGCTGACGAGCGGGTTGCCCGCGCCGTTCGACAAGACCGCTGCCGAGCGTCGGCCGATCGCGATCGACCTCGAATTCGGACGCCCGGGCCACTTCATCGCGACGGCCAGCCATGGCGGGCTCACGCGCGCGGCACTCGCCTTCGAGCGCGCGCCGCGTGGCTGGCAGATCGAACGCGGCGACGTGCGCTTCGGGCCGGGACCGGATCCGGTCGTGGGCAGCGAGCCCGGGCTGCGGCTCTCGGGTGCCCTGCCGCGCGCGAGCCTGAGCAGCGTGCTCGCGCTGCGCGACGCGGGATCGTCGGGACGCCACGTCCAGGACTGGCTGCGCGCGGTGGACGTGGACGTCGAGCGCCTCGAGGCGCTGGGCTTCGTGTTCGATCGCGTGGGACTGCAGATGCAGCCCGGGACGACGGCCTGGCGCGTGCAGCTGGACGCGCCCGACGTGCGTGGACAGGTGGTCGTTCCGTTCAGCTTCACGACCGCGGAACCGCTGGTGCTCGACCTCGATCGTCTGCACCTCGGAGCCACCGAGACCCGCGCGGGCGGCGGCGAGCCGGTGGACCCGCGCCAGCTGCCACCCATCCGCTTCGACGTGCGCGATTTCACGGTCGATCGCCGGCAGTTCGGCCATCTGACCGCGGAGCTCGTCCGCGGTGCCGACGGCCTCGTCGCGAACTCCATCGAGGCGCGGCACGCGGCCTTCCTGGCGCGCGGGCAGGGCGCCTGGCGCGTGCAGGCCGCCGGGCCGCAGACGAGCCTGACCGTCGATGTGACCTCCACGGATCTGCGCGGCTTCATGCGGGCCATGGGCTACGACCCGGTGATCGCGGCACGCAAGGCCGGTGCGCGCGCGGAGCTGCACTGGCCCGGCATGCTCGACGGTACCTTCTTCGAGCGCATGTCCGGCACGATCCGGCTGGAAGTGCAGGAGGGCGAGCTGCTGGATGTCGAGCCGGGTGGTGCGGGCCGCATGCTGGGTCTGATGAGCATCGCGCACCTGCCGCGCCGTCTCGCGCTGGACTTCCGCGACATCACGGGCCACGGGCTCGCATTCGACAGCGTCCGCGGCAGCTTCGTGGTCACCGACGGAGACGCCTACACGGACGACCTGACGCTGCGCAGCGCGGCGGCCGAGATCGGGATCGTCGGCCACACGAGCTTCCGCTCGCGCAGCTACGACCAGACGGCCATGGTCACGGGCAAGCTCGGCGCGTCGCTCGGGGTCGCCGGCGCCCTGGCCGGCGGTCCGGCGGTAGGGGCCGTGATGCTGCTGTTCTCGCAGGTCTTCAAGTCGCCGCTCAGGGGCATGACGCGGGGCTATTACCGCATCACGGGCGCCTGGGACCAGCCGACGGTGGAGCGCATCGACGCGGACCGGCATCGCGCGGCCCAGGGGGAAGCCACCGGCGCCGCGAGCGCCGCCACGGCCCCGGCGCCTTTGGCACAATGACGGCTGGATGCGCGCCCGTCCCGGGTGCGCGCGGCGAGCGGCCGGAGGGTCCGCATCGATGAACGACCGGGCACCCGTGGTCGCGGCCCTGCAGATGACTTCCGGCACGGCGCTGGACGAGAACCTGCACGTCGCGAGGGCCCTGCTCGCGGAGGCGCGGGCCGGCGGCGCCTGCCTCGCGGTCCTGCCGGAGAACTTCGCGCTGATGGGGCGCAACGACGCGGCGCGGCGCGCGATCGCCGAGCGCGATGGCGGCGGGCCCGTGCAGGACATGGTCGCGCGCGCCGCGCGCGAGCTCGGCCTGTGGATCATTGCCGGCACCACGCCGATCCTCGTCGACGACGACGACCCGCGCCCCGCGAACGCCTGCCTCGTCTACGACGCTTCCGGGCACCGTGTCGCGCGCTACGACAAGATCCACCTGTTCGACGTCAGCATCCCGGAGCGCAGCGAGTCCTATCTCGAGTCGGCCCACGCGCGGCCCGGCAGCGAGCCGGTCGTGGTGGAGACGCCCGCAGGACGGGTGGGGCTCACGGTCTGCTACGACGTGCGGTTCCCGGAGCTGTACCGGCGCCTGAGCGAGTTCGGCGCCGAGCTGTTCACGGTGCCGGCCGCCTTCACGGCACCGACCGGGCGCGCGCACTGGGAGACGCTGCTGCGCGCGCGCGCCATCGAAGGGCTGTCGTTCGTGGTCGCCGCGGCGCAGTCGGGTCTGCACCCGAACGGGCGGGAGACCTGGGGCGACAGCATGATCATCGATTTCTGGGGTCGCGTGCTCGCACGCCGCCCGACGGGCGCCGGCGTGGTGCTGGCGCCGCTCGATCGCGACGCGATGCGTGCGGCGCGCGAGAGCTTCCCGGCACTCGCGCATCGCCGTCTCGGAGTGACAGACCAGTGAACAACGATTCCCGGATCCCGGTTCCCGTCGACGCCTGGGGCATCGCGCGCGATTCGATCCTGGCGCCGACGGGCCTCGACGAGCGGCGGCTCGAGGAGGCGCTGGGCACGCTGCTCGGCGCCGCGATCGACGCGGGCGACCTGTACTTCCAGCTGGCGCGTGAGGAGCACTGGTCACTGGAGGACGGCATCGTCAAGGAAGGCCTGCACAGCATCGAGCAGGGGGTCGGCGTGCGCGCACTCGCCGGTGAACGCACGGGTTTCGCCTATTCGGACGAAGTGGCCCTGCCGGCACTGCTGGAGGCCTCCCGCGCCGCGCGTGCGATCGCGCGCAGTGGTGGCGAGGGGCGTGTCCAGGCCTGGCGCGCGCCGGCCGGCCGCGGACTCTACCTGCCGATCGATCCGATCGTGACGATGTCCGACGACGACAAGGTGGCGCTCCTCGCACGCATCGACCGCGAGACGCGCGCGCTCGATCCGCGTGTGCGGCAGGTCATGGCGAGTCTCGCGGCCGTCCACGAGGTCGTGCTGATCGCGGCGAGCGACGGCACGCTGGCCGCCGACGTGCGGCCGCTCGTGCGCATGAACGTCTCGGTGATCGTCGAGCACGACGGCCGCCGCGAACAGGGCTACTCGGGCGCCGGCGGGCGCTTCGCGCTGGACGAGTTCCTCGAGGGCGACCGCGCCATGCAGATCGCGCGCGAGGCCGTGCGCCAGGGCTGCGTCAATCTCGAGGCCGTGCCGGCGCCGGCCGGGACGATGCCGGTAGTGCTCGCGCCGGGCTGGCCGGGTGTGCTGCTCCACGAGGCCATCGGTCACGGGCTCGAGGGCGATTTCAACCGCAAGGGCACCTCGGCGTTCTCGAACCGGATCGGCCAGCGTGTGGCGTCCCCGCAATGCACCGTGGTCGACGACGGCACGCTGTCGCGCCGCCGTGGTTCGCTGAACATCGACGACGAGGGAACGCCCACGCAGTGCACGACGCTGATCGAGAACGGCGTGCTGAAGGGCTACCTGCAGGACAAGCTGAACGCGCGGCTCATGGGTGTCGCGCCGACGGGCAACGGCCGTCGCGAGTCCTTCGCGCACACGACGCTGCCGCGCATGACCAACACCTACATGCTGCCGGGGTCGCACGCGCCCGAGGAGATCATCCGGTCGGTGAAGAAGGGCCTCTATGCCGTGAACTTCGGCGGTGGCCAGGTCGACATCACCTCGGGCAAGTTCGTGTTCTCCGCGAGCGAGGCCTATCTCATCGAGGACGGCCGCGTGACCGCGCCGGTCAAGGGCGCGACGCTGATCGGCAACGGACCCGATGTGCTGACCCGCGTGTCCATGGTCGGCAACGACCTCAGACTCGACGACGGCATCGGCAGCTGCGGCAAGGACGGCCAGACCGTGCCGGTCGGCGTCGGGCAGCCCACGCTGCGCATCGACGCGCTGACGGTGGGTGGCACGGCCTGAGGAGTGCGTGATGTTCCTGCCGAAGTCGGTGTACGAGGCGCTTCCCTGGCTCTACGGCATTGCCGGCATCGCGAGCCTCGCGGTCTCCTATCGCCTCGGCAGCGCCGTCCTGTCGACCCTGCTCGCGCTGTTCGGCGTGTTCACCGTCGTCGCGGGGCTCGTGGTCGCACTGAGGCGACGCGACTTCCGCGAGCAGAAGAGCCACTACGGGAATCCCTTCGACGAGGAGTGACCGCGCGCCGCGCGCTCTCACTCACTCGCGGTCAGCGCGTCCTCGGGAAGCACCGTCGTGGCCGCGTGCTGGCCGGTCTCCACGTCGCGGCCCCGGCCGTGGCGCTCGTCGATGTACATGAGCTCGTAGCGCCCGATGAAGAAGATGTCGCCGTCGTTCAGGTGATGGTGACGGATGCGCTTCGACTTGATGTACACGCCGTTGGTGCTGTTGAGGTCCTCGAGCACGCAGCTCTCGCCGGTGCAGGTGATCTGGCAGTGGTGCCGGCTCACGACCTTGGAATCGAGCGCCAGGTCGTTCTCGGAGGTGCGGCCGATCAGGAAACGACCGTAGCGCAGCTCGGCTTCCCGGCTCGGCATGCCCTCGTGCGCGACGAGCAGCCGGCCCAGCACGACGTTGCGCGTCTGCGTCGAGACGAGGGGCGCGATCTGCGGGGTCGCGAGCCGGTTGGTCCGCGACGCGTATTCGACCCACTGCAGCTCGTCGATGGCGGCCTTGAGTTCCTTGACCGTCACGGCGGGCGCATCCTGCCCGAACGCGACGAGGAGGGCCGTGTCGCAGAGCGTGTTCACGAGACGCGGCACGCCGCCCGTGTAACGGTAGACGATCGGGAACGTGTCCTCGGTGAACAGCTCGCGGCCGTGCGACCCGGCGACCTCCAGTCGGTGGAGGATGTAGCCGCGTGTGTCCTCGGGCGACAGCGCCGTCAGGTGGAACCGCAGCCGCACGCGCTGCATGAGCTGCACGAGTTCGGGTGCATCGAGCTTCTCGCTCAGCTCGGGCTGTCCGACGAGGATGATGCGCAGCACCTTTTCCTTCGTGGTCTCGATACCCGAGAGCAGACGCACCTCCTCGAGGACGCGGTGCGAGAGGTTCTGCGCCTCGTCGATGATCAGCATGATCTTCCGGCCGGCGGCGTACTGCTCCACCATGAACTGGTTCAGCGTCGCGAGGATCTCGGCCTTCTTCATCTTGAACGGCGAGTAACCGAACTGCACCAGCACGGCCTGCAGGAACTCGATCGGGGACACCTGCGTCTGGTTGATCTGCGCGACGACGACGTCCTTCTCGAGCTCCTTCAGGAAGGTCTCGATCAGCGTGGTCTTGCCCGAGCCGATCTCGCCCGTGATGATCACGAAGCCGTCGGTGAACCAGATGGTCGACTCCATGTACGCCTTGGCGCGCGCATGGTTCTTGGACAGGTACAGGAACGCAGGGTCGGGACTCAGGCGGAACGGCAGTTCGTTCAGCTTGAAATGTTCGAGGTACATCACGGGATCAGATCTCGCACCGTCCGCCTGTGGTTCCGCGGATCACATACCGGCCCCGACGGGGCCCAAGGGTTCGGACGGAGCAAGACTAGCACAGGCGGGTGCGCTCGCCGCGTGGTGCCGGTCACGCTGCAACCGATGCGAACCGGTTCCGGTCACGGTCACTGCCGGGAACGACACTCTGCTGGATTCCCGGCCGCGGCCATGGATTCCTAGCGGCGGCCGGTCAGCGCGAGCAGGAACTTCCAGGCCCGGTCGCGGTCGCGGCGGTTGCGGCCCACGAAAGTCGCATGGCCGAGCTTGCGCCCCGGGCGCGGCGTCTTGCCGTAGTCGTGCAGGTGGACGCCCGGCCTGGCGAGCAACGCATCGGCGTCGGGCATGTCGCCGATGAAGTTGACCATGACCGCGGGGCCGCGGGCGGCCGTGCTCCCGAGCGGCATGCCCGTGACGGCGCGCACGTGATTCTCGAACTGGCTGGTCACCGCGCCCTCGATGGTCCAGTGCCCCGAGTTGTGCACGCGCGGCGCCATCTCGTTGGCGAGCAGCTCGCGTCCCCGGACGAAGAATTCGATGCACAGCACACCGGTGTAGTCGAGCGCTTCGAGCACGCGGACCATGTGCCGCTCGGCTGCGCGCCGCAGCGGCTCGTTCACGTAGGGCGCACGCGTCCACGACAGGATGCCCTGTGCGTGATGGTTCTCGGCGAGCGGGTAGTGGACGATGTCGCCGTCGCGCGATCTCGCGGAGACCAGCGAGACTTCGCGGCCGAAGGCGACGAAGCCCTCGTAGATCAGCGGCTCGCCGCCCAGCTGCTGCCAGGCCGGCTCGAGGTCGGCCGCGTCGCGCAGCCAGGCCTGGCCCTTGCCGTCGTAGCCCATGCGGCGCGTCTTGAGAACCGCCGGCAGGCCGATGCGCCGCGCCGCGCGGCGCAGGTCCGTCTGTGTCGAGACGGCGGCATAGGGGGCCGTCCCGATGCCGAGGCGGCGGAAGAGATTCTTCTCGGCGACGCGGTCCTGCGCGACCTCGAGTGCGCGCGGTGGCGGCCACACGGGCACGTCTTCGGCGAGGATCCGCGCGGATGCGACCGGCACGTTCTCCCAGTCGAAGGTCACGACGTCGACCTGCGAGGCAAAGCGCCGCAGCTGTCCGGGGTCGTCGAACGCGCCGACGATGTCCGGCGCGACCTGCCCGCCCGGCGTGCCGGTGCTGCGATCGTAGACCAGGAACTGGTGGCCGAGCGGATAACCCGCCAGGGCCAGCATGCGCGCGAGCTGGCCGGCGCCGACGATGCCGATCCTCATGGGCGCGGATCGGGCCTGGAGAGCACGGCCTCGGTCTGGCGCGAGCGGAAGGCGTCGAGGCGCTCGCGCAGGTCGGGGCGGCTGTTGGCGAGGATCGCGACCGCGAGCAGCGCCGCGTTCTTCGCCCCCGCGGCGCCGATCGCAACGGTCGCGACGGGCACGCCCGCGGGCATCTGCACGATCGAGAGCAGCGAGTCGAGGCCGTTCAGCGCCTTCGACTGCACGGGTACGCCGATCACGGGCAGCGACGTCTTCGCGGCAGTCATGCCGGGCAGGTGCGCCGCGCCACCGGCGCCCGCGATGATGACTTCGAGGCCCCGGCTCCTGGCGCCGGCTGCGTACTCGAACAACAGGTCCGGTGTGCGGTGGGCCGAGACCACCTGCAGTTCGTAGGGCACACCCAGCTCATCGAGCGTGGTCGCCGCGCTGCTCATCGTCTCCCAGTCGGAAGACGAGCCCATGATGATGCCGACCCGTGCTGTCATGCTCCGATTCTAGCCCGGAAACCGGGTTTCCGGCCTCATCCGGCGCGATCCGGACGTTCCGTCGAGGCGGCGCGGGCGGCGTCAGCGGTGGCGGGTCGAATCGTCGCGGGCCAGCAGGTCGCGCAGCGCGCGGAACAGTTCGCGTGCGGCCGCCGGCGGGCGCCCCCGGGCGCGTTCATCGATGGCCTTCCCTGCCAGGGCCGCGAGCAAGGCCCGGGGCGCCGACGGGTACTCGGTGAGCAGGGCAGTGAGCGCGGCATCGCCTTCGGTGAGCAGCCGGTCGCGCCACTGTTCGATGCGTCGGAAGCGTGCGGCCTCGACGCGGTCGACCTCGCCGAGCGCCGCCAGTGCCGCGCGCACGGGCGTCGGGTCGATGCCGCGCATCAGCTTGCCGATGAACTGCCGCTGGCGGACCCGTGCGCCGCGGCTCGTGATGCGCCGCGCCTCGCGGATCGCATCGGCGAGACGCTCCGGCAGACCGAGCCGGTCGAGCAGCTCATCCGGCGCCGCAATGAGTTCCTCGCCGAGGTCCTGCAGCGCATGCGCGTCCCGCTTGCGGGCGCTCTTGCTGGGAGCGCCACTGTCGGGCGCGTCGTCCGGATCGTCGATCATGCGCCGATCATAGGCGCTGGCGGCCGTGGTTTCACGGTCGGTCACCCGTGCCGTGCGGAGGTACGCGGGCCGCAGTCCGGAGGAGGGTTCCCGCCAGTCGTTCCCGCTACAATCGCCTTCCCTTTCCGCGGTGATTCCTCATGTCCCAGATGCCGGCAGCGTCCAGCCAGACCCAGGGCGATCTCGAGGCCACCATCGAGCTCGCGCTCGCGGAGGCGCGCCGCGGCGGAGCCGAGGAGGCCGAGGCCGCCGTGAACGTCGACCAGGGCCTGTCGGTCACGGTCCGGCTGGGGGAGGTAGAGACGCTGGAGTACCAGCGCGACCGTGGCCTCGGGGTGACGGTGTACGTCGGCAGGCGCAAGGGTTCCGCGACCACGGCGGACCTCGCGCCGAAGTCGGTGGCGGAGACCGTCGCGAAGGCGCTGTCGATCGCGCGTTTCACGGCCGCCGACGAGTTCGCGGGCCTGCCGGATCGCGACAGTATCGCCCGCGACGTGCCGGACCTCGACCTTTCTCATCCCTGGGACGTCGATGCCGAGGGTGCGATCGAACTCGCGAAGGCCTGCGAGGCGGCCGCGCTCGCGGCGGATCCGCGCATCAACAACTCCGAGGGCGGCAGCGTCGGTACGCATCGCGCACTGCGCGTCTACGGCAATTCGCTGGGTTTCGTCGGCGGCTTCCCGCACACGAGCCACAGCGTGAGCTGCGTCGTGCTGGGCCAGCAGGGCGAGGACATGCAGCGCGACTACTGGTACACGACCGCGCGCGACTGGCGCGAGCTCGATCCGGTCGAGGCCGTGGGCCGGCGCGCGGCCGAGCGCACGGTGGGGCGCCTCGGCGCGGTGAAGCTCTCCACGCGGCGGGCGCCCGTGCTGTTCGCGCCGGATCTCGCGCGCGGACTCGTCGGGCATTTCGTCGCGGCGATCCGCGGCAGCGCGCAGTACCGCCGCAGCAGCTTCCTGCTCGACGTCGCGGGCCAGCGGATCTTCCCCGAATGGCTCTCCATGCACGAGCGGCCGCACCTGCGGAAGGGGCTCGCGTCCGCGGCCTTCGACAGCGAGGGCGTGGCCACGCAGGACCGCGACCTGGTCGTGAACGGCGTCGTCACGGGTTACGTGCTCGACAGCTACGGTGCCCGCAAGCTGGGCCTCAGGACGACGGGCAACGCGGGCGGCCTGCACAACCTGCTGGTCGTGCCGGGCCCCGAGGACCAGGCCGCGCTGCTCGCGCGCATGGGGCGGGGCCTGCTGATCACCGAGCTCATGGGGCAGGGCGTCAACACGGTCACGGGCGACTATTCGCGCGGCGCCGCGGGCTTCTGGGTCGAGAACGGCACGATCCAGCACCCCGTCCACGAGATCACGATCGCCGGCAACCTCCGCGAGATGTACAGGGGCATCGCCGCGGTCGGCAACGACGTCGATCGCCGGGGCGGTATCCGCACGGGCTCGCTGCTGATCGACGAGATGACCATCGCCGGCGACTGACCGTCGACGGCGACGCGCGGGCCGGGGCGGGTGGTCCCGGCGCCGGCCTCAGTGGTGCGCGCGTTCCTCGATCAGCGCGCCGAGCGTCCTGCCGCGGACCACGCCTTCGACGGCCGCCTCGACTTCGTCGGCGATCGCATCCGTGGGGCCGAAGCCGCGGCGGCGCCGGATGTGCCGCGCCTCGGGGGCCTCGTCCTCGCGCAGTGCGGTGACGATCGTGGCGAGGTCCAGGGTGTGCAGGTCGCGTCCCGGCACCAGCACGTCGCCCTCGGTGTTGAGCAGCAGTCCTGCCGCTTCGAGCGGCCGCGTGACGTCCGCGAGCGTCGAGCCCGGGATGTCGAAGTACTCCGACAATGTGCGCAGCGACCAGCGATGCTCGCCCGACCGGTGGTCGCGCCCGACGAGGTACATCACCGCGAGGCCGATGCGTTCGCGCAGGGCGCTCGACAACTTCAGTTCGGCACGGCCCGTCAGCAGGTAGCGCGGGTTCTGCACGTAGAACGACAGCTGCGCGCCGATGAGCAGGATGAGCCAGCTCAGGTAGATCCAGATCAGCGCGGCGAGGAAGATCGCGAAGCCGGCATACACGGCGACCATCCCCGTCGACAGCGCCACGAACCGCGCGAAGGCGACGCCCGATGCGGCCCAGAGCACGCCCGCGAAGGCGCCACCGATCGCGGCGGGCCCCAGGCGCACGCGCGCGTTCGGGATGTAGCCGTAGAGGAACGTGAACACGAGGCCCACGAACAGGTAGGGGCCCATGTGCCCGAGTGCCGCGAGCAGGCTGCCGAAGGGTTCGTGCGAGGCGAGCCAGACCATGAGCGCGTGGTTCTGCACGGCCGAGATCAGGCTGAACACGACCACCAGGAACACGGGCCCGATGACGACCATGCTCAGGTACTCGCTGACGCGTCGTGCGAGGCTGCGCGGCTGCTCGACGTGCCATGCGAAGTTGAATGCCTCCTCGACCTTCTGGATCGTGGAGACGATCGAATACAGCAGGAAGGCCAGGCCGAGGGAGCCGAGCACGCCGCCGCGCGTGCGCTCGACGAAGTCCATGATGCGTGCGGTCAGCTTCACGCCCTCGCGCCCCAGCGGCTCGAAGAACTGGTAGACGAGTGGCTCGAGGTCGCGGTGCACCCCCATGCCCTTGAGGATCGCGAAGCCGAAGGCGATCAGCGGCACCAGCGACAGCAGCGTCGTGTAGGTCAGGTCCGTCGCCCGCAGGTTGAGTTCGCCGCGACCCAGGTCGCGCAGCAGCGCGTAGGGATAGCGCGCGACGCCGAGTGCGAGGCGCAGCGGCGCCGGGCGGTGGTCGTGCGCGCGGAACAGGAGGTCGCGCAGCGCGTGGTGCATGCCCGGGCGCGTGGCCATGGCGTCAGCCTCGCACCGGCTCCGCGGCGTGGCTCACGTCGTCAGGATCCTGAGGGCCTCGGCATACTTCGCGGCCGTCCTGTCGATGATCTCCTGCGGCAGGCGCGGCGCAGGGGCGCGCTTGTTCCAGTCGAGGGTCTCGAGGTAGTCGCGCACGAACTGCTTGTCGAACGAGGGCGGGCTGGTGCCGGGGCGGTACTGCGCGGCGGGCCAGAACCGCGATGAGTCCGGGGTCAGCGCCTCGTCCATCAGCACGACGTTGCCGGCCTCGTCGAGACCGAACTCGAACTTCGTGTCGGCGATGATGATGCCGCGGTCCAGCGCGTGTTCGGCCGCGAAGCGGTACAGGCGCAGCGCGAGATCGCGCGTGCGCACCGCAATGTCCTGGCCGACGAGTTCGACGAGACGTCCGAAGCCGATGTTCTCGTCGTGTTCGCCGACGGCGGCCTTGGTCGCGGGCGTGAAGATCGGCTCGGGAAGCCGGCCGGCCAGCTGCAGACCCTCCGGCAGCCGAATGCCGCAGACTTCACCGGACTTCTGGTAGTCCTTCCAGCCGGAGCCGATCAGGTAACCGCGCACCACGGCTTCGAGCGGCAGTGGCTTGAGCCGCTTGACGACGACGCTGCGTCCCGAGAGCAGCGCGCGTTCCTCGCGGTCCCTGACGATGCCCTCGAGCGGCCAGTCCACCAGGTGGTTGCGGACGATGTGCGCGGTGCGCGCGAACCAGAAGTTCGACAGCTGCGTGAGCACACAGCCCTTGTTCGGGATCGGATCGGGCAGGATCACGTCGAACGCCGACAGCCTGTCGCTCGCGACGATCAGCAGGTGCCGGTCGTCGACGTCGTAGATGTCGCGGACCTTGCCCCGGTGGCGGAGGCGCAGGTCCTTCAGGTGGGTTTCGTGGACGATGGCGCTCATGAGGCCTCTCTCGTGCATCTCCCGCAGGAGGCCCCGGGATCCTGGTGCTGGCTCCCGGAACGACGGGCGGATCCCGGGCCGTTGCCGGAGTGCGGCTGATAACATTGCGACCGCGCCGGTCGCGATCGGTGCCTGGAATCTTGCAGCCGGCCCGCGGGACGGTCAAGGAAACACGTGGCCGGCGCCCTGGCGCCGGGCGAGGTCGGAGCATTGCGCTGGGCAGGCAAACTCGTCGGTGGTGTACTCGGGTTCGCAACCGGTCTCGGGCCGGTGGGCGCGCTGGTCGGCTTCTTCATCGGTCATGCCTATGACGAGAGCATGGCGCGCGAGGGCGACGACGACGTCGCGCCCGCCGATGCCGCGAACGTGCGTGACGTGTTCTTCCGCACGACGTTCGTCGTCATGGGTTGCGTGGCCAAGTCCGATGGCCGCGTGTCGGAACAGGACATCGCCGCGGCGCGCCACGTCTTCGCGCAACTGCGGCTCGGCGAGGCGGCTTCGCGGGTTGCGATCGAGCACTTCAACCGCGGCAAGCAGCCGGACTTCCGCTGGCAGCCGGTGGTCGCGGAGCTGCGTCGCGTCTGCGGGGGGCGCCACGACCTGTTGCGCATGTTCATGGAGATCGAGCTGCGCGCCGCGCTGCTCGGCAACGGCCTCGCGGCGCCGGCGCGGGCGCTGCTGCTCAGGATCGCGCAGAGCCTCGGCATCACGGGGCTCGAGTTCGCGCACCTGGAGGCGGTGCTGCGGCTGCAGGGCTATGGCGCCGGCTTCGAGTCAGGCGGTGCCCGCGCCGATTCGCAGCAGGACTACCGGAGCGCGGGTGGGGCCGGTGCGTCGCCCGGAAACGCGCTGGCGGAGGCCTACGAGATCCTCGAGGTCGAACCCTCTGCGAGCGATGCCGAGGTCACGAAGGCCTACCGGCGGCAGATGAGCCAGAATCATCCCGACAAGCTGGTTGCGCGGGGACTGCCCGAGTCCATGCTGGAGATCGCCAAGGAGAAGACGCAGGCGATACAGGCCGCCTACGAGCGCGTACGCGCGGCGCGGGGCATGCGGTAGTCGCGGGAAAACGCGGCGATTCACGATTTCGGCCGCAACGCTGACAGACGCGCGGGCGCGTAGGAGGGTCCGCGTAGCTCGCCTGAAGATCTGGGGCGAGCCTAGCGGACCCTCCGTCAACAGCCCGCGCGTCCAGCACGAAGTCCATCGGGAAATCGTGAATCGCCGCATTTTCCCCTAGAGTAGCGTCCTGGACTCTGGAGCACCGTCATGCTTGAGCCGGTCATCGCGCCGTCGATCCTGTCTGCCGACTTCGCCCGCCTCGGCGAGGAGGTCGACGCCGTGCTCGCAGCGGGTGCGCAGTGGGTGCACTTCGACGTGATGGACAACCACTACGTGCCGAACCTCACCATCGGGCCCCTGGTCTGCGAGGCGCTGCGCAGGCACGGCGTCACGGCGCCGATCGACGTGCAC
Organism: Steroidobacteraceae bacterium; assembly: GCA_046352935.1. Lineage (GTDB taxonomy): Bacteria > Pseudomonadota > Gammaproteobacteria > Steroidobacterales > Steroidobacteraceae > CAYWMY01. Next base: position 40,334 of record JAXMGR010000020.1, on the reverse strand, counting down.
CTCATGATCGAGCCCGTCGACCGTATCGTTCCGGACTTCGCGAAGGCGGGCGCCACGTACATCACCTTCCATCCGGAAGCCTCGGCCCACGTCGACCGGACCATCCAGCTCATCCGTGACAGCGGCTGCCGTCCCGGCATCGTGCTGAATCCGGCGACGCCGCTGGACTGGCTCGACTGGACGCTGGGCCAGATCGACCTCGTGCTGCTCATGTCGGTGAACCCCGGTTTCGGTGGCCAGCAGTTCATCGCCTCGGCGCTGCCGAAGCTCGCGGCCGTGCGCCGGCTCATCGACGCCAGCGGTCGTGACGTGCGGCTCGAGATCGACGGCGGCGTGAAGGTTGACAACATCGGAGCGATAGCGGTTGCCGGAGCGGACACGTTCGTCGCGGGCAGCGCCATATTCGGCGCCCGCGACTACCGCGCGACGATCGACGCGATGCGGTCGGAGATTGCGAAAGGGAGTGCGACGCGGCGCTGAGAGCGCCGCCGCCGCGTGCCGGGGGAGACGTCCGGCTCTCAGTCGTCGTCTTCGTCGCCCGCGGTGCTGCGTGCCGCGAGCTTCGGGCCCGCGGTCGTCGGGCCGATCTTCGCGAGGCCTGCGATGGGCCGGGGCTTCATCTTCGGCCGCGCACCGAACACGACGATGGTCTTGCCGTGCGCGGTCAGCAGGCCCTGTTCCTCGAGCACCTTCAGCACGCGCCCGGCCATCTCGCGCGAGCAGCCGACCAGGCGCGAAAGCTCCTGGCGGCTGACCTTGATCTGCATGCCCTGCGGATGCGTCATGGCGTCCGGCTCGTTGCAGAGATCCATGATCGCGTGGGCCACACGGCCCGTGACGTCGACGAAGGCGAGATCGCCGAGCTTGCGATTGGTGCGGTCGAGGCGGGTGGCCAGCTGCGTCGCGAGTTCGAACACGAGGCCCGGGCTCTCCGCGGCGATCTGCCGGAAGCGCGGGTAGGTCATCTCCGCGAGTTCGCATTGCTGGCGCGTGCGCACCCAGGCGCTGCGCTGGGCGTTGTCGGAGAACAGGCCCATCTCGCCGAAGAACTGGCCCTTGTTGAGATAGGCCAGCACCATCTCGTTGCCTTCCTCGTCCTCGATCATGACCTCGACGGATCCGCGCACGATGTAATAGAGGACATCGGGCAGGTCACCCGCGTGGATCAGTACGGTCTTGGACGGCACCGTGCGGACGCGGCAGTAACTGAGGAACCGGTTGATCGCCGGCATGTCGGTCAAGGGCCGGACTACCGCGGCTTCTTCCATGGACAAGCTCCCTGAGGCGCTCTAGCTGGCGCTGTGGCGCCCTTTTATAGCAGCAAACGCAATGCTGCAAGACATAATCTTACCGGTGTTTCAGGCTTCGACTGATTCAGGCTTTGATCGAAACGGTCCATGCATCAGAACCGGTAGGCGGTACGCGTCATCACCCGGGATGCGAGGCGCATGAGTCCGCGAACCGGCGTGGGCAGATCGGCGCCGCCCGCATCCCGCGCCGCGGAGCCATGGCGCACCTCGTCGCTGCGCATGCGTTCCACGATGGCGCGGCTGCGCAGGTCGTCTTCCGGAAGGCGGCCGAGATGGTCCGTCAGGTGTGCCTCGACCTGGCGCTCGGTCTCGGTCACGAAACCGAGGCTCCAGCGCCGGCCGGCCAGACCCGCCGCCAGCCCGATCGCCACCGACCCGGCATACCACAGCGGATTGAGCACGCTCGGCCGGGCGCCCAGTTCGTCCAGCCGTTCGCGGCACCACGCCAGATGATCGCCTTCCTCCCGGGCGGCTTCCTCCAGCCAGCGACGCAGGTCCGCGTTGTGTTCGACGAGCGCCTGGCCGTGATAGAGCCCATGCGCCGCGACCTCGCCGGAGTGGTTCACCCTCATCAGACCGGCGGTGAGCCGGCGTTCGGGCTCCTCGAGGTGTGGGACGGGTTCGCTGGCCCCCGGCGAGGGGCTGGCCGCGGGTGGGGCGGCAAAGACGGTACGCAGCCCCCGGTCCAGGGCGGCGAGAAGATGGTCGCCGGGCGTCAGATGCCGATCCATGATGGGCACATTATATAAGCGCGGGTCCGGGGCGGGATCCGGGGATATGCCCCACGCGTCCTGGCCGCAGACGGCTTTGCAATGCCATCGGCCTTTCATTAAACTGCCGGCCCTTTCTCGAAGCCAACCCGCTCTTTGGGGTTCACATGAAGACTGTTTTTGCGAAGCCGGAGCGGGTCCGCCGCGACTGGTATGTAGTGGATGCGTCCGGCAAGACTCTTGGCCGGCTCGCGTCCGAGCTCGCTTTCCGCCTGCGTGGCAAGCACAAGGCGGAGTTCACGCCGCACGTCGACTGTGGCGACAACTTCGTCGTGGTCAACGCCGAAAAGGTGTCGGTCACGGGCAACAAGCTGCGCGACAAGTTCTACCACCATCACACGGGTTATCTCGGTAACCTGAAGTCGGTGGCGCTCGGCAAACTGCTGAACGAGCACCCGGAGCGCGCCATCGAGTTCGCGGTGAAGGGCATGCTGCCCAAGACCAAACTCGGCCGCGCCATGTTCAAGAAGCTGCACGTGTTCGCGGGGCCGAATCACCCGCACACGGCCCAGCAGCCCAAGCCACTCGATCTCGCCTGAACCGGCGCGACGCAGCCCAACGATCACAGGAAGCCACGACGATGCCCGTGAGTTCGAATTACGGAACCGGCCGCCGCAAGACCTCGACGGCGCGCGTTCACCTGCTGCCCGGCACCGGCCGCATCACGGTCAATGGCCGTGCACTCGATGAATTCTTCGGGCGCAAGACGGGTCCGATGATCGTGCGTCAGCCGCTCGCCGTCGTGCAGATGGCGGACCGTTTCGACATCGATGTGCAGGTCGATGGCGGCGGGATCACCGGTCAGGCCGGTGCGATCCGTCACGGCATCACCCGTGCGCTGATCCAGTACGACGAGACCTTGCGCAAGCCGCTGCGCGTGGCGGGGTTCGTGACCCGCGATGCTCGCGAGGTGGAGCGCAAGAAGGTGGGCCGTCGCAAGGCCCGCCGCGGCACGCAGTTCTCGAAGCGCTGAGCTTCGGGGCGGCCGATACCCGCAGGAATTGGGGGATCGTCTAGCGGTAGGACTGCGGACTCTGACTCCGCCAACCTAGGTTCGAATCCTAGTCCCCCAGCCAGATGCAAAGGCCCGCGCAAGCGGGCCTTTTGCATTGGGGGACTGGGATGAGAACCTCGGTTCGACGGTGGCGCGCAGCGACACCGAGCGTCGGAGCGCGAAGCGATCCGACGACCCCGAAGGGGCGAGGCGCGCAGCGCCGAGTAATCCTGGTCCCCCAGCCAGATGCAAAGGCCCGCGCAAGCGGGCCTTTTGCTTTGGCGCCGCGGCGTCGAACGAGCTCACATCCGGAGCGGGCCGAACCGTGCGCGACGGGATCCGGTCGGGGAGATGGGGCATTCACGATTTCGGCGAACGCGGGTGATGGCGCGGGCTGCAACGGGAGGGAGCGGCTCGTCTCGCGGGAAGACTGACGCTCGCTCGCCGACCCTCCCTGCGCGCCCGCGCCCGCGCCCGCGCCCGCGCCCCGTGACCTCGGGGCCGAAATCGTGAATGCACCCATTCCCCTCGGGGGGGCAGATGGGGGCATTCATGATGGCTCGATGCGTCCGTGGAAGGACGCGCGGGCTGTGAACCGAGGGCCCCTCGTCTCGCGCCGAATCCTTGCGCTCACCTCGGAGCCCTCCTACGCGCCCGCGCGTCGCCAGGCGTCGGCGAGGGCCATCGTGAATACCCCGATTCCCCTCGGCTGCGGGCGGTGACGCTACGCCTTCAGTGTCACGACACCGCGGTCGCCGGCGACGAGCAGCACGTCGGCGGGCCGGTTCGCGAAGAGGCCGACCGTCACGACACCGGCGATCTGGTTGATCGCCGTCTCCATCCCCTTCGGGTCCACGATGTCCAGGTTGTGCACGTCGAGGATCACGTTGCCGTTGTCGGTCCTCGCGCCTTCGCGCAGGACGGGCTGACCGCCGAGATGCAGCAGCCGGCGCGCGACGTAGCTGCGCGCCATCGGGATGACTTCGACCGGGAGCGGGAAGCGGCCCAGCACGTCGACGAGCTTGGAGTCGTCGATGATGCAGACGAACTGGCGTGATGCCGCCGCGACGATCTTCTCGCGGGTCAGGGCGCCGCCACCGCCCTTGACGAGCACGAGGTGCCGCGTCGCCTCGTCGGCACCATCGACGTAGAGCTCCAGGTCACCTGTGGTGTTGAGATCGAGCACCTCGATGCCGGCTGCCCTGAGACGCTGGGTGGACGCCTCCGACGATGACACCGCGCCGGCGATGCGCTCACGCCAGCCCGCCAGCGCGTCGATGAAGTGATTGACCGTCGAGCCGGTGCCGACGCCGACGACCATTCCGTCGCGAACGAACCGCATGGCCGCCTGTGCCGCCTCGCGCTTCTTCTGATCCGCATTCATCGCGTTTTCCCCTGCAGAACCGCCCTTGCCGCGGCTTTCCGGACGCCGGAAACAACTGTGCCCGCTTTCGCGGGCACAGTGTCGAAGCTTTCAGAACGGGCGGCTGGAGTCTTTCGATTACAACCGCCGTTCCGGCTGCTCGAAGGCAGTTACTTCTTCTTCGCGGCCTTCTTCTTCGTCGCCTTCTTCTTCGCAGCCTTCTTCTTGGTCGCCATATTGGATCTCCATGTCGGGTTAATCCGGGGAGCGAGTATATACATGGTTGACGGGAATGCAAGCAAGCTGTATGCGACGCGAAGCGTTCATCGCGTGCCGCTCGCGTGCGCCGCTTTCGCGAAGTCGTCGCGCGGTGCCGCCGCGGTGTGCACTCGAAGACCTGCCCGTGATTGCGGAGCAGTGATCGAGGAACGCGAAAAACACCGGAAATTCCCGAGCGAAATGCATTCCGCCCGCCCGCTCATCCTGCCATCGAGAGGATGAACCGATATTGGGCGGCGGAGAGCGGAGTGATCGACAGCCGATTGCCTCTGCGGAGCACGAGGAGATCCTTCAACGCGTCGCCGGCATGGAGTCGCAGCGCCTCGAGTGTGACTGGCTGCGCAAACCTGCGCGTGAGCTTCACGTCCACCGCGTACCATCGCGGCGCCTCCGGGTCGCTCGCCGCGTCGTGATGGCGGTGGCGCGGATCGAACGCGCTCGGGTCGGGATAGCCCTCGCGAACGATCTCCACCGTGCCGTAGACGCCCGGCACTTCGCAGCTCGAGTGATAGAAGAGGCCGTGGTCGCCGCGGCGCATGTCGTCACGCATCATGTTGCGCACCTGGTAGTTCCGCACACCGTCCCAGCAGGTCCGGCGGCCGGGTGCCCGCGCGAGGTCGTCGATGCCGAACGTTCCGGGCTCCGACTTGAACAGCCAGTACTGCATGGCGCTCTCCGGGGAATCGAGGACGTGCTTCGGCGCGGATCAGCGGCTGTAGACGCCGTGATCCGTCACCACGTAGTCCAGTGGCACGTCCCACGCCGCGCCCGCGATCGTGTCGACGCGCTGGAAATCGTGCGCCCAGCCGACGAGCAGCGGGTGCCGCCACACACTGCGGCGCAGCCGGAAGGCGAACTGGCGGTCGTAGAACCCGCCGCCCGTGCCGATGCGGTTGCAGCGCTCATCGAAGGCGACCAGCGGCACGAGCACGAGATCGAGCTGGCGCGGGCTCAGGCGCCGCCCGTGCGCGGGCGGCTGGGCGATGCCGGTGTCGTGCTGCACGAGGCGCTCACCGGGGCGCCATTCGACGAAGACCATGCGTCGGCGTCGCAGGTCGGTGATCACCGGCAGGTAGAGCCGGCAGCGCCGGTTCAAGGCGCGTCGTGCGACGGCCGCCGTGTCGAGTTCACCGTCGAACGGCAGGAACAGTGCGACGCGGCTCGCCGGTCTCGGCAGGTTCAGGGTCTCGAGGTTCCTGAGCGCGCGGGTCGAGGCGATCGAGATCTCGGCGGCGGTGAGTGTCCGCCGGCGGGCGCGCACGAGATGCCGCATCGCGGCGCGCGAACCTTCGTCCGTCATGCACCGCTCCGGAACCCGCACCCGGGGTGTGGAAGGGGATGGCGCCACCCGCCTGTGCCGTTGCAAGCCGCTGCTCTCGGACCAGAGCAACAGGTGGGGCAGGCCGCGGCACTTAAGGCTTTCCGCTCGAGGCGGACTTGCACAATGCTGCCGCGAAGCCACGCCCCGTTGGGCTTCACATTAGGGCCGAGAGGTACCCAGGCCCGCATCGAACACCGCAGGCGGCGCCAAATCGTCGGCGGGCGCAGCGCGGCGCCCGGCCTCAAATCACAGGTCCATCTGCTGGCCGCGATCCAGCGCGGCCTCGACCCGCTCGCGCATCGCGCGGACACGCTCGGTCACATCGGTGCCGAGCAGCGCATCGCGGCGCTGGGCGACCAGGAGTTCGTTGGCCAGGTTCAGCGCCGCCATCACGGCGATGCGGTCCAGCCCGACGATTTTCCCGGTGTCGCGGATCTCCTTCATCTTGCGGCTCAGGAACTCCGCGGAGTCGAGCAGGGCCGCACGTTCCTCGATCGGGCAGGCGACGTGATAGTCCTTCTCGAGGATCCGCACGCTGACCCGGGCCATCTCCTGGTTCATGCGCCGTGCTCCATGCTCTTGAGCCGGCCGATCATGGCCTCGACGCGCGCCTTGACCTGCTCGTTCTTCTGCAGCAGGGCAGTGCGCTCGTTGTTCATCACGTCCTGCCGGGCACGCAGCGCGCGATTCTCTTCCTTCAGCTGGGTGATCACGCCGACCAGTTCGTCGACGCGCCTGTCGAGACGCCTGAGTTCGGTTTCGAGGGCGGACCTGGCAGCGTCGCTCATGGCCGCATTATGGGACCCGCTGGAAGCGCCGGTCAACGAAGCCCCGGGCCTGCGTGCACTCCCGCGCGGCCGACGATGGCCGCACGCAACACCGACGATGCGGGAAGCCTGCGCACCCTCTACCATTGACAGCGGCCGCGGCGTGCGGGCATGGGGTGGCGCGATGCTGAGCATTGGATTCGACGAGCTGGAACGGCTGCTCGCGGACGCCGACGCGGAAGTCGCCGCTGCCGAAGCACACGGCTGCCTGGTCGGCGCGCTGTGCTCCGCGGCACCGTACCGGTTCGAACAGTGGATCGACGAGATCCTCCCCGACGAGGAAGTCCCCGCCCTCGCGCCCGAGGTGCGCGGCGTCTTCGCCGCGGTGTTCGCCGAAACGGAGCGGGCGATGGCGGACATCGACATGGCGTTCCAGCCGCTGCTGCCCGATGACGACGCTGCGCTCGCCCGCCGCGTCGCGGGGCTCGCCCAGTGGTGTCACGGCTTCCTCTACGGGCTCGCGCTCGGGGGCGCCGTCTCGCCACAGCATCAGCCGGGTGACGTGGGTGAGATCCTCGAGGATTTCTCGGAGATCTCGCGCGCCGAGCTCGATGCGGCGGACCCCGTGGAATCGGGCGAGGCCGCCTACGCCGAACTGGTCGAATTCGTGCGTACGGGCGCGCAGATCGTGTTCGAGGAACTGGCCGAGGCACGCCGGACGGTGGTGCCTGCCGATCCCCGCCTGCATTGACCGGAGGGTCCATGGCCGTGAGGCAGCATCGATCAACGAAGTCGAAGGCCGACGAGTTCGCGCGTCGTCGTGCCCAGCTCATGCGGATGATGGGCCGCGGGGGCATCGCGATCCTGCCCGCCGCGCCGGTGCGCCACCGGAACTCCGACGTCGAGTACGCCTATCGCCAGGACAGCGATTTCCTGTACCTCACCGGTTTCGAGGAACCCGGGTCGGTCGCCGTGCTCATCCCGGGCCGTCCGCAGGGCGAGTTCGTGCTGTTCGTGCGCGATCGCGATCCTGTGCGCGAGGCCTGGGACGGGACGCGCGCGGGCACCGAGGGTGCGGTGCAGCAGCACGGCGCGGACGATGCCTTCCCGATCGACGACATCGACGAGATCCTGCCGGGCCTGCTGGAGCGCTGCGATCGCGTCTACAGCGCCATGGGACTGAACCCCGAGTTCGACCAGCGCGTGATCGGCTGGGTGAACGGGCTGCGCGCGCAGGCCAAGCAGGGCCTGCACACGCCACAGGAGTTCGTCGCGCTGGATCACCTGCTGCACGACATGCGCTTGTACAAGAGCCCCGTCGAGCTGGGGCTCATGCGCCGCGCGGCGGAGATCTCCGCGCAGGCGCATTGCCGGGCCATGCGCTTCGCCGCGCCCGGCCGCTTCGAATACGAGGTCGCCGCCGAGCTCGTGCACGAGTTCCACCGCCACCAGGCCGACAACGCCTACCAGCCGATCGTCGGGGGTGGCGCGAATGCCTGCGTGCTGCACTACCGCGCCAACCGGTCCGAGCTGCGGGACGGCGATCTGCTGCTCATCGATGCAGGCGCCGAGTACGCGCACTACGCGGCCGACATCACCCGCACCTTCCCGGTCAACGGCCGGTTCACGCCGCGGCAGCGCGAGGTCTACGAGGTCGTCCTCGAGGCCCAGCACGCGGCCATCGCGAAGACGCGGGCCGGCAACCACTGGAACGACCCCCACGACGCCGCGGTGAAGGCGATCACCCAGGGGCTCGTGCGTCTCGGGCTCCTCGAGGGTCGGGTACCGTCGCTCGTCAAGGAAGGCGCCTACCGGAAGTTCTTCATGCATCGCACCGGTCACTGGCTCGGCATGGACGTGCACGACGTCGGCGACTATCGCGTCGGCGAGGAGTGGCGCGTGCTCGAGCCCGGCATGGTCCTGACCGTCGAGCCGGGCATCTACATCCCGCCGGGAACGAAGGGCGCGGCCCGGCACTGGTGGGGCATCGGCGTGCGCATCGAGGACGATGTCGCGGTCACGCGCGGCGAACCGGAAGTGCTCACCGCCGGCGTGCCGAAGGCGCCCGACGACATCGAGCGGCTCATGCGGGCAGTCTGAGCGATGGGTGCCGACGGCCATCTCCTTCGCTGCGACGTCGCCATCGTCGGTGGTGGCATGACCGGTCTGTCGCTCGCCGTGGCGCTGGCCTCGCTGCCGCTCGACGTCGTCGTGGTCGAGCCCGTTCCGGTCGGCGTGGGCCACCAGCCGAGCTTCGACCAGCGCACCTCGGCGCTCGCGAACGGGACGCGGCGCATCCTCGAGAGCCTCGGCGTCTGGCCGTGCATCACGCCGCCGCCGACACCGATCCGGCGCATCCACGTCTCCGACCGCGGCGCTTTCGGATTCGCGCGCATCGACGCGGCGGAGCAGGGCGTCGAGGCGCTCGGCTGCACCGTGACGAACGCGGACCTCGGACGCGCGCTCGCCGGTGCCCTCGAAGGCGCGCCGCGGGTCCGGCTGCTGTGTCCGGCGGCCGTCAACGGTATCCATGCCGCGACCGACGGACTGCTGCTCGAACTGGACGGCCCGGCCGTCGCGGACGGGCCCCGACGGCTCGAGGCGCGGCTGACCGTCGTCGCCGACGGTGCGCAGTCGGCGCTGCGCACGCTGCTCGGCATCGGCGCGACCACCTGGCGCTACGACCAGCACGCCGTCATCGCGAACGTCGCGCCGCAGCGCTTCCACGACCACGTCGCCTACGAGCGTTTCACCCCGGCGGGCCCCATCGCGATGCTGCCGGCGCACGACGGCTTCTGCACCGTCGTCTGGACGCTCGCCCCGGCGGCCGCGCAGCGGGTCTGCGAGCTGCCGGACGAGCAATTCCTCGCTGAACTGGGAGCGGCGTTCGGCACGCGTCTCGGCCGGTTCCTGCGCGTCGGGCGCCGCCATGTCTATCCGCTCGCGCTGACGCGCTCCGCACGCCTGGTGACGCAGCGCGCGGTCGTGATCGGCAATGCGGCGCAGACCCTGCACCCGATCGCGGGCCAGGGCTTCAACCTCGGGCTCCGCGACGTGGCCACGCTCGCCGAGGTCATCGCGGACGACTGTCGCGCCCGCGGCGCCGACGCGGACCCCGGCGACGAACGCGTGCTCGCCGCCTATGCGGACTGGCGACGGCAGGATCGCCGCACCGTCATCGGCTTCACGGACGGCCTCGTGCGGCTCTTCGGCAATCCGCTGCCGCCCGTGCGCGCCGCACGCGCGCTGGGGCTGCTGGCGTTCGATCTGTTCCCGCCCGCAAAGAACGCGCTGGCGCGGCTGTCGATGGGCGTCGCGGGCCGTGTGCCGCGGCTGGCGCGGGGACTGCCGCTGTGACGCGCACGGACTTCGACGTCCTGATCGTCGGTGGCGGCATGGTGGGTGCGGCCTGCGCGGCGCTGCTCGCGCGGGAGCTGCCGCGGCAGCGCGTCGCGATCCTGGAGCCCCGGCCGGTCGCGATGCCGACGGGTGATCTCGACCTGCGTGTCTCGGCACTGTCGCGTGCGTCACAGCGCCTGCTCGCGCGCGTCGGGGCCTGGGAGGCCGTACTCGCGCGCGGCGCCTGCGCCTACGAGCGCATGGTCGTCCGTGACGAGGCCGCGAGCCCGGGATCGGTGGGATCGATCGAGTTCGATGCCGCTTCGCTGGGCGAACCGGATCTGGGGCACATCGCCGAGAACCTGGCCGTCCAGGCGGCGCTCACCGCACGCGCGTCGGCATTCGGTGTCACGCTGCTGCGCACGCGCCTCGCATCACTCGACCTGCAGCCCGACGTGGCGAGGGTCGTGACCGAGGACGGACGACAGATCGCCGCGGGACTCGTCGTGGCCGCCGACGGGTCCGATTCACCGGCCCGCCACCTCGCCGGCATCGGGACGCAGGGCCATCCCTACGACCAGCACGCCGTCGTCGCGCACCTGCGTCCGGAGCGTCCGCACGGGCGCACGGCCCGGCAGCGCTTTCTCGCGACGGGACCGCTGGCGCTGCTGCCGCTCGCCGACGGACGCGTTTCGCTGGTGTGGTCGACCTCGCCCGGGCAGGCGGCGGAACTCCTGGCCATGGATGCCGCGGACTTCGGCGCCGCGGTGACGCGGGGTTCCGCCGGGGCAATAGGCGACCTCGCGCTCGCGAGCGGTCGTGCCGCGTTCCCGCTCAGGCTCATGCACGCGCGTGACTACACGCGCAACCGCTTCGTGCTGATCGGTGATGCCGCACATGCCGTGCATCCGCTGGCCGGCCAGGGCGTGAACCTCGGTCTGCTCGATGCGGGCACGCTGGTGCAGGTAATCCTCGACGCCACCTCGGCGGGCATGGAGTTCGGCGAGGCGCGCGTACTGCGGCGTTACGAACGCTGGCGCAAGGCAGAGAACGTGCCGGCGCTCGCCGCCATGGACGGACTGAAGCGCGTGTTTGCGGTCTCCGCGCCGGGCGCTGGTGCGCTGCGCCGGCTCGGCGTGTCGCTCGTTGATCGCTGCGGCCCTCTGAAGGCGGCACTGATCCGCCGCGCCATGGGCCTCGACGGCGACCTGCCGGCGCTGCTCGGCACTCCGCCGCGGCGCTGAAGCCGCCGGCCATGACGCTTTCGCTGCCATTGCGCTACGGGATCGCGGGCGGTGTGGCCGCGCTGCTGTTGACGCTGGTGCCTTACGCGTCGCTCGGGACCGGCCCCGGCATTTACGCCGTCGTCGAATCCGTGGGCTATGTGTCGATGCTCGCCGCGATGACGGCCGTGTATTTCGCGGCGCGGCGACGCAGTGCCGAACCGGGCGACCTGCGCGGGCGGGATCTGCTGCGTCTGGGCGCGTCGGTGAGCGCGGTGGCGGGTCTCGTGTACGCGGCCGGCGCGTGGTTCGCTTACGAGGTGCTGCTGCCGGGGACGCTGCCGCGGCTGCTCGCCGCGTACGAGCAGCATCTGCGCTCGCAGGCGATGTCGCTCGCCGAGTTGAACGCGGCGCTCGCGCGGCTGGAGTCGGGACGGCGCGGATTCCTGAGCCCGCCGTTCCAGGCTGCGGTGCAGGGCTTCACGCTGGCCGTCGTCGGACTCGCGGTGACGCTGTACACGGCGTTCCGTTTCCGCACGCCGCCCGCGCAGCGGGGCTGAGGGGACGGGGCATTCACGATCTGCCACCGGTCGGTGGCAGGACGCGCGGGCTGTTGACGGAAGTCCGGCTCGTTCGCGCGAAATCCTTACGCTCTCTCGCTGGACTTCCTGCGCGCCCGCGCGTCGGTGGCCCGAGCCTTCCTTTGCAGCCCGTGCCGTCCGCCGGCGTCTCCGGGAATCGTGAGCGGCCCCGCTTCCGTCAGCGCGGCCGGTCGAGGATCGCGTTGATCGCTGCGAGATCCGCGTGTGTGAGCTGCCACGCCGCAGCGCCCACGTTGGCGCGGATCTGTTCCGGCTTCGTCGCACCCGCGATTACCGAGGCGACGGGTCCGTGGGCCAGCAGCCACGAGAACGCGAGTTCCAGCAGCGAGTGCCCGCGCGCCTCGGCGAACGCGACCAGGTCCTCGACGAGCGACAGGTTGGCGTCGCTCAGCATGCCGGCGAAGTGCTCGCCGCCGTTCGTCAGCCTCGCCCCCGCCGGCGGCGTCGCGCCCTTGCGGTACTTGCCGGTCAGCAGGCCGCTCGCGAGCGGGAAATAGGGCAGGAACGCGAGGTTCTGCCGCGTGCATTCCGGCAGCACCTCCTTCTCGACCTCGCGCTTCAGCAGGCTGAACTCGTTCTCCACGCAGACGAAGCGCGGGGCCCCGGACCGCACCAGCGCGGCGGCCTCTCCGAGCTGCGCGACACTCATGTTGGAACAGCCGATTTCGCGCACCTTGCCGGCCTTCACGAGTTCCTGCATCGCGCCCAGCGTGTCGGCGAGCGGCGTCTTCGGATCGGGCCAGTGCAGCATGTAGAGGTCGATGACATCGACGCCGAGACGCTGCAGGCTGCCTTCGGCGGACTTGCGCACGTACTCGGGCCGGCCGCCGCCTTCGAACGAACCCATCGTGAAGCCGAACTTGGTGACGATCACGGCGCGGTTGCGCCGCCCGCGCAGCGCCTTGCCGAGCAGGATCTCGCTCTGGCCGTTGCCGTAGACATCGGCGGTGTCGAAGAAATTGATGCCGGCGTCGAATGCCGCATCGATCACCGCCCCGGAGGCGGCCTCGTCGGGGAGGAACCAGCCGAAGTTGTTGCAGCCGAGCCCGACGGGCGTGACTTCCAGGGACCCGATGCGGCGTGTCGTCATCATTTGACAGTCTCTCCAGTGCTTGCGGGCATTATGCCGATCCGCGGCGCCACGTTGCGACCGCCGGCCGGGTCACGGGACCCTGCGCGGTCAGTCGAGCAGGCGGTCCATGCGGGCGGCGCAGATGAAGTCGTTCTCCGACAACCCGCCGATCGCATGGGTGGACCAGCGAACGTTGCAGTAGTTGTAGCCGATTTCGAGGTCGGGATGGTGGTCCTCGCGGTTGGCGATGTGGGCCAGCGCGTTGACGAAGCTCATGGTGCGGTGGAAATCGACGAAGCGCAGCCCGCGCCGGATGGCCCGGCCGTCCTCGACGAGCGCCCAGTCGGGATGCAGTTCGGCGAGCAGCCGCCCGGCTTCGGCCGGTGACAGTGGCTCGACTCCGCCTTCGCAGGGTTTGCAGCGCTTTCCGGCCAGTTCGGTCATGGGGTGCTCCTTCCCGTCGTTGACGGGCGCCGTGTTCCATCCAGCCGTCGAACGATCAGTGTCGCCGCGGGCTCAGGCACGATCGCGCCGCGTGTAGCGGCGCGCCACGTACTGTTCGACCAGCGCCTGGAACTCCTCCGCGATGCGCTCGCCCTTCAGCGTCACGGTCTTCTCGCCGTCCTCGTAGACGGGTGCCACGGGCCGCTCGCCCGTGCCGGGCAGGCTGATGCCGATGTTCGCATGCTTGCTCTCGCCGGGACCGTTCACGACACAGCCCATGACTGCGACGGTCATGGTCTCGACGCCGTCGTACTGCGTGCGCCACTCGGGCATGCGTTCGCGCAGGTGGTCCTGGATGCGGCCCGCCAGCTCCTGGAAGTAGGTGCTGGTCGTGCGCCCGCAGCCGGGGCAGGAGACGACCATCGGCGAGAAGGCGCGCAGCCCCAGGCTCTGCAGCAGCTCCTGCGCCACGATGACCTCGCGCGTGCGCGGACCGCCGGGCTCGGGCGTCAGCGAGATGCGGATGGTGTCGCCGATGCCTTCCTGCAGCAGCACCGCGAGCGCGGCGGTCGAAGCCACGATGCCCTTCGAACCCATGCCGGCTTCGGTGAGTCCGAGGTGCAGCGGGTAATCGCAGCGCGCCGCGAGCATGCGGTAGATCGCGATCAGGTCCTGTACGCCGCTCACCTTGGTGCTGATGACGATGCGATCGTGCGGCAGGCCCAGTTCCTCGGCGCGCCGGGCGCTGGTGAGCGCCGAGACCACGGTCGCCTCGCGCAGCACGTCGAGCGCGTCGCGCGGCTCGGGCGCGCGCGAGTTCTCGTCCATCATGCGCGTGAGCAGGTCGGAATCGAGGCTGCCCCAGTTCACGCCGATGCGCACCGGCCGGTCGTTCGCCACCGCGATGGCGATCATCTCGGCGAACTGCGGATCACGCTTCGAGCCGCGGCCGACGTTGCCCGGGTTGATGCGGTACTTGGCGAGCGCCGCGGCGCAGGCGGGGTGCTCCTTCAGCAGCTTGTGGCCGTTGAAGTGGAAGTCGCCGACGAGCGGCACGTCGCAGCCCGCGGCATCGAGCGCGGCGCGGATGCGCGGCACGGCCGCCGCGGCCTCGTCGGTGTTCACCGTCACCCGCACCAACTCCGATCCTGCCCGCGCGAGCTCCAGCACCTGCGCGGCCGTCGCATCCACGTCGGCCGTGTCAGTGTTCGTCATGGACTGCACGACGACGGGTGCGCCGCCACCCACGGTCACGGAACCGATGCGGACGGCGGTCGTGTGGCGGCGGGGCAGGAGCATGCGGGGTCTCGGTGGCGCGGGGGCTGTATTGTAGCGTCCGGGCCCTGCGGTGCGATCGACGGGAGCCCGTGCAGGGGTGGGCGGCATCGCGCCGCCGGACCCGCGACCTCCGGCCGGATGCCGGGCAGAAAGGAGCTGTTCGCAATATCGGCCGCCGGCGGTTTGCGATATCGTCCGCCCCCGTATGAACGGCCCGAACGAACCCCAGCGTCCGAACACGAAGGACCGGCCCAACGGCCTCAAGCGGCTGATGGCCGCCAATGGCAATTCCATGCGCGGTTTCCGCGGGGCCTGGCAGAACGAGGCGGCGTTCCGGCTGGAATGCCTGGTCGCCGCGGTCGTGGTGCCGCTCGGGCTCTGGCTCGGCGGGACCGCCATCGAGCGGCTGATGCTGACCCTGCCGGCGCTGTTCCTGCTCGTCGTGGAGCTCCTGAACAGCGCCGTGGAGGTCGCGATCGACCGCATCGGCATCGAGCATCATCCGCTGTCCGGTCTCGCCAAGGATCTCGCCTCCGCGGCCGTGCTGCTCGCGATCTGGATGCTCGCCCTCGCCTGGATCCTGATCCTGTACGAGCGTTACGCGGGCTGAGCGTCGCAGCGGCGGGCGGCTGCCCCCGGCTGAATCACGGCGGCATGGGCCGGGGCGGGCCCCGACCGCATCCACACTCACACTGGCGGGCCGGCCGGCCGGCCGGTATCTTCGGGTGCGATTCCAACCGCCACTGGTGATTCATGACGGCGCTGATCTGCGGCTCGATGGCCTTCGACACGGTGATGGTCTTCCCCGGGCGGTTCAAGGACCACATCCTGCCGGACCGCATCCACATGCTGAGCGTCGCCTTCCTGGTGCCGACCCTGAGCCGGAACTTCGGCGGCTGCGCCGGCAACATCGCCTACAACCTGAAGCTGCTCGGCGGCGACGGCTGCCCGATGGCCGCGGTCGGCATGGATTTCGAGCCCTACGATCACTGGCTGCGCGAACAGGGCATCGCCCGCGACTACCTGCTGCGCAAGGACGATGCCTACACGGCGCAGGCCTTCATCACGACCGATCTCGACGACAACCAGATCACGGCGTTCCATCCCGGTGCCATGAACTTCGCGCACGAGGCGAGCGTGCCCGTCGACCGCGGCATCCGCATCGGCATCGTCGCCCCGGACGGCCGCGAGGCGATGACGGGGCACGCGGCGCAGTTCGCCGCGGCGGGCATTCCCTTCCTGTTCGATCCGGGACAGGGACTGCCGATGTTCCATGGCCCTGAACTGCTGCAGTTCATCGACCAGGCGACCTGGGTCGCCGTGAACGACTACGAGGACCAGCTGCTGCGCGAGCGCACCGGCCTTTCGCCCGAGGCGATCGCGAAGCGCGTGCGGGCCTACATCGTCACGCGCGGCGTGCATGGCTCCTACGTGTACACCGACGGCGAGCGTCTCGTGATCCCGACCGTGCCCGCCGAGCAGGTGGTCGACCCCACCGGCTGCGGCGATGCCTACCGCGCGGGCGTGATCTTCGGCCTGCAGCACGGCTTCGACTGGCAGACCACCGGCCGCATCGCATCGCTGATGGGCACGATCAAGATCGGGCACAGCGGCACCCAGAACCATCGCTTCACGCAGGCCGAGTTCCAGGACCGCTTCCGCGCCGCGTTCGGCTACTGCTTCGGCTGAGGGGCGGACCGTGACGCGTGCAACCGCAGGCAGGACATCCGGGATCCGGCGTCGTCGCGTCGTGGCGGTCGCACTGGCGCTGCTGGCGGGCGGGGCACTGGCCGTGGCCGCGCCGCGGGCCGAGCCGGCCGCCGTTGCGGTGCCGCTGCCGGCCGCGGCGTCGCCGGCACCCGCCGGCGCCGAGCGGCCGGACTGGGCGCGCACGCTGGAACGCATCGCTTCCAGTGTCGTGTCAATCCAGATCGATGCCACCCGCGCTTTCGATACGGAATGGAACAGCTCCGCGCAGGCCACGGGCTTCGTGATCGATGCCGCGCGCGGGCTGATCCTCACGAACCGTCACGTCGTGACGCCGGGCCCCGTGACGGCGCAGGCGGTGTTCCAGAACCGCGAGGAAGTCGCGCTGTATCCCGTCTACCGCGACCCCGTGCACGACTTCGGTGTGTACCGCTACGATCCGGCCGCGCTGCGCTTCATCAAGCCCGCGGAACTGCCGCTGTACCCGGCCGGCGCGCAGATCGGCACCGAGATCCGCGTGGTCGGCAACGACGCGGGCGAGCAGCTCTCCATCCTCGCCGGCACGCTCGCGCG
Organism: Steroidobacteraceae bacterium; assembly: GCA_046352935.1. GTDB lineage: Bacteria > Pseudomonadota > Gammaproteobacteria > Steroidobacterales > Steroidobacteraceae > CAYWMY01. Next base: position 23,292 of record JAXMGR010000020.1, on the reverse strand, counting down.
CCTCGACCGCGAAGCGCCGGAATACGGCTCGGGCCGCTACAACGACTTCAACACCTTCTATTACCAAGCGGCCTCGAGTACTTCCGGCGGCTCCTCGGGATCTCCCGTGCTCGACATCCAGGGCCGCGTCGTCGCACTGAATGCCGGTGGGTCGAGCGGTGCCGCGTCGAGCTTCTACCTGCCGCTCGACCGCGTCGTGCGCGCGCTCGGCTTCATCCGCGAGGGCCGGCCCGTGCCGCGCGGCACGCTGCAGACCGTGTTCCGTTACACGCCCTACGACGAGCTGCGCCGGCTCGGCCTCGCGGCCGACACCGAGGCCGCCACGCGCCGCGGTCATCCGAAGAGCACCGGCATGCTGGTGGTCACGGAAGTGCAGCCCGGCTCGCGCGCGGACGGCGTGCTCGCCGTGGGCGACATCCTGGTCTCGCTGTCCGGCCGCTCCGTGGTCGATTTCCTCGCGCTGGAGGACGTGCTCGACGACCGCGTGGGCGGGGACGTCGAGATCGTCGTCGAGCGCGGCGGTGCGCGGCGCACGCAGAACCTGCGCGTGCAGGATCTCGAGGAGATCACGCCCGCCGAGTTCATCGAGGTCGGCGACGGCGTGATCCACGACCTGTCCTGGCAGATGGCGCGGCACCTGAACGTGCCGGTGCGCGGCGTCCAGGTCGCGAACCCCGGCTACGTGTTCGGCTCCGCGGGCGTGCCGCGCGGCGCGGTACTCGTGGAGATGGCCGGCCGGAAGCTCGAGCGCCTCGCGGACGCCGAGGCGGTGCTGGACACGCTCGGTGACGGCGCGCGCGCACCCGTGCGCTACATCACCTCCGACGACACGCATGCACCGCAGCTGCGCGTCGTGCGCATGGACCGGCGCTGGTTCCCCGTGCGCCGCTGCCGCCGTGACGACCGCGCCGGCATCTGGCCCTGCGTGCCGCTGGCCGCGGGGCCCGCACCAGACGGCAAGGAGCCCGGCTCGGCGCGGTTCGCGCGCACGGGTGACCCCGTGGGCGATGCGCTGGCGCCGTCGCTGGCGCTGGTCTCCTTCGTGATGCCCTATTCGGTGTCGGGCGTGACGGAGCGCAATTACTACGGCACGGGCGTCGTCATCGATGCCCAGCGCGGGCTCATCGCCGTCGACCGCAACACCGTCCCCGTGGCGCTCGGCGACGTGCGCATCACCTTCGCGGGTACGGTCGAGGTCCCGGGACGCGTCGAATACGTGCATCCGCTGCACAACCTCGCGGTCGTCTCCTACGACCCGAAGCTGCTCGGCGACACGCCGATCCGCGCGGCGCGCTTCGAGCCGCGTGAGGTGCGCTCGGGCGAACAGGTGTTCGCTGTGGGACTGCGTCCCGACCACAAGCTGCAGGCGCGTGCGACGGTCGTGGCCTCGGTCGACCCGACCTACCTGCCCGTGTCGCGCACGCTGCAGTTCCGCGACGCGAACCTCGAGACGATCACGCTCGTCAACGCGCCCGGCGACTACGACGGCGTGCTCGCGGACCGACGCGGGCGCGTGCTGGCGCTGTGGTCCAGCTTCGCGTTCGAGCGCGGGCGCGAACTGGAGCAGGAGAACCGCGGCATCCCGGCCGAACACGTGCTGGAGATGCTCGATCACCTGCGCTCCGGGCAGCCGATCTATTCGCTCGAGGCGGAGTTCCAGTCGATGGCGCTCTCGACGGCGCGGCAGCTCGGCGTCGGCGACGACTGGATCCGCCGCCTCGAGGCGCACAGTCCCGAGCGGCGCTCGGTGCTCGGCATCCTCAGGCTCACGGCGGGCACGCCGGCCGCGCGCCTGCTGCAGCCCGGCGACCTCGTGCTCGCCGTCGATGGCCAGGTCGTCGATCGTTTCCGCGAAGTCGAGCGCGCCGTGGCGCGCGAGAGCGTCGAACTCACGGTCTGGCGCGACGGCCGGGAGCAGCGGATCACGGTGCCGACGGTGCCGCAGGGCGGTGGCGACGTCGATCGCATCCTGATGTGGGCGGGCGCGACGCTGCAGGCGCCGCACCGGGCGATGGCCGCGCAGCGCGGCATCGAGCCCACGGGCGTGTTCGTCGCGTACTTCCTCTACGGTTCGCCGGCCAGCCGCTACCAGCTCGTCGCGGGCCGGCGCATCACCGAGGTCGACGGCGAGCCCGTCGCGGATCTCGATGCGTTCGTGCGCGCCGTGTCCGGCCGTCCCGACCGCTCGTCGCTGCGGCTCAAGACCATGCAGTGGAACGGCGCCGTCGATGTCATCACGATGAAGCTCGACACGCACTACTGGCCGACCTACGAGCTGCGCCGCACGCCGCAGGGCTGGGTGCGCACGGAACTCCCCTAGCGATGCGGCCCGATCCCCGGATCGAGGCCGCTGCCGCCGCGCTGGCGCGCGGCGAACTCGTGGCGTTCCCGACGGAGACCGTGTACGGCCTCGGCGCGGATGCGCGCTCGCCGGCCGCGGTCGCGAAGGTGTTCGCGGCCAAGGGGCGGCCGGCCACGCATCCGCTCATCGTGCACGTGCTCGACCTCGAAGCGGCGCGGCCGCTCGCGCGCCACTGGCCGGTCGCGGCCCTGCGTCTCGCGGATCGCTTCTGGCCCGGGCCACTCACGCTGGTGCTCCGGCGCGGCCCGGACGTTCCGCCCGAGGTGACGGGCGGCCAGGACACGGTCGCGCTGCGCGTGCCCTCGCACCCGGTCGCCCGGGCGCTGCTCGCGGCGTTCGGCGGCCCGGTCGCGGCACCCTCGGCCAACCGCTACGGTCACGTGAGCCCCACGAGCGCCGCGCACGTGCGCGCCGAGTTCGGTGCGGCCGTCCAGCACGTGCTCGACGGCGGCGACTGCGAGATCGGCCTCGAATCCACGATCGTGTCCTGCGATGACGAGGGCGTGTCGCTGCTCCGGCCCGGCCACATCGGGCGTGCCGCGCTGGAGGCCGTGATCGGGTCGCTGCGCGCGGCCGCGCGCGATGCGCCGCGCGTGCCGGGCAGCCTGCGCTCGCACTACGCGCCGGGCACGCCGACCCGCATGGTGCCGCGCGAGGAACTGGGCTCGGCCGTGGAGGCGGCGGTCCGCGCGGGCCGCCGCGCGGCACTCCTGTGCCGGGGCGAGGCGCCGGCGCTCACGGGAGGTGCGGCGCACTGCGTGCGTGCGTCGGTCCACGCAGCGGAATACGCGCACGACCTGTACGCGAACCTCCGCCGCCTCGATGCCCTCGGCGCCGACGAGATCCTGGTCGAGGCCGTGCCCGGGGATGCGGACTGGGAGGCCGTGCGGGACCGGCTGGAGCGCGCGGCGGCGCGGGATCCAGACGCCGGCGCGACCTGATCCCGGGACCCGCGCGTCGCGCCCATGGCCAAGCGCCGGACACGCTCCTAGAATCGCCGCTTCCCCGTGTCGCGCCGCCTGCGTTCGGCGCAGGGGCGACGACGGAGACGAACTTGATGGCGAAGGCGCGTGAAGCGATGACACAACCCGGGCAGCTGCCGCGGTTCGCGGATCCTTCCGCGCCGGCGGCCGTGCACGCGCTGGTCGCGCAGTTCGGATCGCCGCTCCTGGTCCTCGATCTCGCCATCGTGCGCCAGCAGTACGCGGCACTCTCCGCGGCGCTGCCGGGCGTGACGCTGTACTACGCGCTGAAGCCGCTGCCGGATCTGCAGGTCGTGCGCGAGATCGCGGCGCTCGGCGGTTCCTTCGATCTCGCGACGACGGGCGAGGTGCGGCTCGTCGAGCGCGCGGGCGTGCCGGCTGCGCGCTGCATCCACACGCATCCCGTCAAGCGCGAGTGCGACATCGTCGAGGCGCTCGATTTCGGCGTGACGACCTTCGTCGCCGACAACGCCGACGAGATCGCGAAGTTCGTGCCGTTCCGCGGCCGCGCACGGCTGCTGCTGCGCATCTCCTTCCGCAGCCCCGGTGCGGTGTCCGACCTCTCGAAGAAGTTCGGCTGCCGGCCCGAGGATGCGCTCGGTCTGCTGCTGCACGCGCGGAGTCTCGGCGTCGAGGTCGCGGGCCTGTCCTTCCACGTGGGCTCGCAGGTGCCGTCGCCGGACATGCACGTGGCGGCGATCCGCGCCTGCGCGGATCTGATCGTCGCGGCGCGCGCGCAGGGCGTACCGCTCGCAGTGCTCGACATCGGCGGTGGCTTCGCCGTGCCGTACCTGCGTCCGGTGCCGCCCATCGACGTCTTCTGCGCGCCGATCCGCGCGGCGCTCGCGACGCTGCCTGCCGACGTGCGCGTGATCGCGGAGCCCGGGCGTTTCGTGGTCGCGCCCGCCGGCATCGCGGTGGCGAGCGTCATGGGTCGCGCGGAGCGCAACGGCCGCATGTGGTACTACCTGGACGACGGTGTGTACGGCACGTTCAGCGGCCGCATGTTCGAGTCGATGGAGTATCCGATCGCGGCGCTGGACCGCACGGGTCCGGTGGCGCCGGCGGTCCTAGCCGGCCCGACCTGCGACAGCGTGGACGTCGTCGCCGAGGACATCGAGCTGCCGCGGCTCGAGATCGGCGACCTCGTGATCGCGCGCGTCACGGGCGCCTACACCGCGGCCTCGGCGACGGACTTCAACTTCTTCCCGCGCGCGCGCGTCGTGTATGTGAACACCTCCGTGTGACGGGACGCGCGGCCGGGAAATGGGGACATTCACCATTCCCTGATGTGTTGATTGCGGGACGCGCGGGCTGCAGACGGAGGGCCCCTCGTCTCGCGCCAGATCTTTACGCTCGCCTCGCGGCCCTCCTGCGCGCCCGCGCGTCTGACAGGCCGTGCCGCATCGCACTGGCGCCCGCGATCCTGGAGTTGGCGACGACGAGGGATCTGGTGTCCCCGTTTCCCCATTCGTTGCATTTCCGGATGAAGGCCGATCGATTGCCGCCTGTCCGGCGGACCGATATCGGTCCATGTAGGCGGTTCGATTCCGAACGAGGCTGCTCTGCAGGAAGGGATCAATGTTCTTTCCATTTCCTCACTATTCCTCTTATTGATACGTTGCGGTCGATTTGGCGATTGACCGCAATGGAGCCGACGCGTAGCTTCGCTCCCGCCTTCGCCTTCGCCTTCGACGTGCGGATGCGGTGAGGTCTGGCAGGGCGGCACGAATCAGCGGGCCGACGGCGGCAGGGCATTCCAGGGAGCGGGGATCATGCGCAGGATGCGCGCTTGACAGGGACAGTCGCCATTGCGGGGCTCGCGGAACCAGCGGCACCGCCCATCGATTCAGGCCTCGCGGCGCTCGTGCTGCTCGCGCGCTTCCATGGCGTGGCGGTAGACACCGAAACGCTGCGTCACTCGTTCGCGCTCGGCGATCGCGCGTTCGCGGTCGACGATCTCCTGCGGGCCGCGAAGATCCTGGGCCTCAAGGCGCGCGGCGTCACGGCGGTCGCCGACCAGCTCTGCAAGACGCCGATGCCGTGCCTCGCGGAACTGAGGGACGGTGGCTTCCTGGTTCTCGGCGCGGCCGACGGGCAGCGCGTTCTGGTGCAGGACCCCGCGGCCTCCGGTCCCGCGGCGCTGACCCGGCCCGACTTCGAGGCGCGCTCGACCGGCCGCCTGATCCTCATCACGCGCCGGGCTCGTCTCGTCGACGAGCTGCGGCGTTTCGATCTGTCGTGGTTCGTGCCCGCGGTCGTCAAGTACCGCAAGCTGCTGGGCGAGGTGCTGATCGCTTCGCTCGTGCTGCAGGTCCTGGCCCTCGTCACGCCGCTCTTCTTCCAGGTCGTGATCGACAAGGTGCTGGTGCACCACGGCCTCATGACCCTCGATGTGCTGGCGATCGGACTCCTGGTCGTGTCGCTGTTCGAGGTGGTGCTGGGCGGCCTGCGGACCTACCTGTTCTCGCACACCGCGACGCGCATCGACGTGGAGCTGGGCGCGAAGCTCTACCGCCACCTGCAGGCGTTGCCGATCGCCTTCTTCCAGTCGCGCACGGTCGGCAGCATCGTCGCGCGGGTCCGGGAACTCGAGCGCATCCGGGAGTTCCTGACGAGTTCCGCGCTGACGCTGGTGCTGGACCTGCTGTTCGGCATCGTGTTCCTGATCGTCATGTACGTGTACAGCCCGCTGCTCTTCGGCGTGGTGGTCGCGACGATCCCGGTCTATGTGGCGCTGTCGATGCTCGCGACGCCCGTCCTGCGGCGGCGGCTCGACGAGAAGTTCCGGCGCGGGGCCGAGAACCAGGCGTTCCTCGTCGAGTCGGTCTCCGCCGCCGAAACGGTCAAGGCGATGGCCGTCGAACCGGCCATGCAGCGGCGCTTCGAGGAACAGCTCGCGGGCTATGTGACCTCGTCGTTCCGCGTGGCGAGCCTCGGCAACGTCGCCAATCAGATCGCCGGATTCGTCAACAAGGTGACCACGGTGCTGATCCTGTGGATCGGGGCACGGCTCGTCATCGATCACTCCTTGAGTGTCGGCCAGCTCATCGCCTTCAACATGTTCGCCGGCCGGGTCAGCGGGCCGATCCTGCGGCTGGTGCAGCTCTGGCAGGACTTCCAGCAGGCGCGGCTCTCCGTCGAACGCCTGGGCGACATCCTCAACACGCCCGCCGAGCCCGGGCTGTCGGCCGGACGCTCATCGCTGCCGGCGCTGAAGGGATCGGTCGCGTTCCAGAATGTGTCGTTCCGGTACGCACCCGGGCAGGCGGAGGCGCTGCGCAACATCACGCTGGAGGTGGTGCCGGGCGAGGTCATCGGCATCGTCGGCCGGTCCGGGTCGGGCAAGAGCACGCTGACACGGCTCATCCAGCGCCTCCACCTGCCGGAATCCGGACAGATCCGGGTGGATGGCGTCGATCTGGCGCAGGCGGATCCGGTCGCCCTGCGCCGACAGATCGGCGTGGTGCTGCAGGAGAACGTGCTGTTCAATCGCTCGGTGCGCGACAACATCGCACTCGCCGATCCGGGACTGCCGCTCGAGCCCGTCGTGCACGCCGCGAAGATGGCCGGTGCCCACGAGTTCATCCTGGCCCTGCCGCAGGGCTACGACACGCTCATCGCCGAGCACGGCGCCAACCTCTCGGGCGGCCAGCGGCAGCGCATCGCCATCGCCCGGGCGCTCGTCACCAATCCGCGCATCCTCATCTTCGACGAGGCGACGAGCGCGCTCGACTACGAGTCCGAACGGGTCATCCAGGACAACATGCGCCTGATCTGCCATGGCCGGACCGTGTTCATCATCGCGCATCGCCTCACGGCCGTGCGCCATGCCGACCGGATCCTGGTCATCGACCGGGGCGAGCTCGTCGAGCAGGGGAGCCACGAGGAACTCGTGGCCCGCCCGGGGCACTACGCGGCCCTGCACCGGCACCAGATGGCCTGAGGACATTGCATGAAGGGGGGAACGATCGCTGCATCGAACCGATGGCCACGGTGGCTGTGGGCACCGGACCGCGCGGACGGCGGGCTGCACCATGACTTTCTGCCCGCGACCCTGGAAATCGAGGAGTCGCCGCCGTCGCCGGTCAGCCGCGCGGTGCTGTGGTGTCTGGTCGCACTGACCGTGGCCGCGACGCTCTGGGCGAGCGTGGGCCATGTCGACATCGTCGCGACGGCGCCGGGCAAGCTCGTGCCGGCCGGGCAGGTGAAGCTGCTGCAGTCGCTGAGCGCGGGCACGGTCAAGGCGATCCACGTTGCGGACGGTGAGCGCGTGCGCGCCGGTCAAGTGCTCATCGAGCTCGACCCGACGCTGACGCACGCGGACCGCGGCCGCGTTGCGGCGGGACTCGACGCCGCGCGGCAGGAACTCGTGCGGCAGCGCGCGTTCGTCGCGGCGGTCGCCTCGGGCCGCAGCGCCCCCGGAGATGCCGCACTCGGTGCCTCGCAGCGCTCGGCGCTCGCGCAGGCGACCGCCGAACACCAGAGCCGGATCCGGCAGACCGATCAGGCGATCGCGCGGCGGCACGCCGAGCTGCAGTCCACCCGCGAGCAGGTGAACAAGCTGCGCCGGACCCTGCCGCTCGTGACCGAGCGCGCGAATGCGGTGGCCAGGCTCGCCGGCACGGGGCTCGTTCCGCGCCAGAGCGCGCTCGAGCTCGAACAGGAACGCATCGAGACCGAGCAGGACCTCGCCGCGGCCGAAGCGAACGTGCGGGCGACCGAAGCCGCGATCGGTGAACTCATCGAGGAACGTCGCTCCATCGCAGCCGAGGCCAGCCGCACGGCGCTCGATCGCGTGGCGGAACTCGAAGCGCGCGTCGCCGCGCTCGGACAGGAGGCCGTCAAGGCGGAGCGCCTCGCGACGGAGACCGAGCTGCGCGCGCCCGTCGACGGCGAAGTGCAGCAGCTTGCCGTGCATACGGTGGGCGGCGTCGTGAAGCCCGGCGAGACGCTCGCCGTCGTCGTGCCCGAGGGGCCCGCGCTCGAAGTCGAGGCGCTGGTGCTCAACAGGGACATCGGCTTCATCGCCGAGGGCCAGCCCGCCGCGGTCAAGCTCGACGCGTTCCCGTTCACGCGCTACGGCACGCTGCAGGGCACAGTCACATCGGTGGGCGAGGACTCCGTGCCGCACGAACAGCTCGGGCCGGTGTATCCGGTGCGCATCCGGGTCACGAACAACGCGATCCGTGCGGATGGGCGCGACGTGCGCCTGAGTTCAGGGATGGCGGCCAGCGTCGAGGTCAGGACCGGCGAGCGCCGGATCATCGATTACCTGCTGTCGCCGGTGGCGAGGGCGGCGGATGAGAGCTTGCGAGAGAGATAGGGATGTTCGGGGAGTTCTCGCGGCGCCGGCGATACGCGGCGCTGTTGCGGAACTGCAGCCTTGGGAGGACCAGCGCAGTGGAAGGATTGCTCCTCATACCCATGGGCCTTCTATGGCTCGCATGGGGATTCCTCGTTGGGCATCTGGTCTACAAGTGGAAACACGGTCGTGGGCTGCAACTGCTGGCGACACTGTTTGCGCTCTGGCTGCCACTCTGGGACCTGATCCCGGGGTATCTGCTCTACAAGAAGGCGATTCGCGAGGTCGGTGGAATTCGCATCTACCGGACCGTCGAGGCGGAGGGGTATCTCGATCGAAGCCTGATCACCTCGAATTGTTGGAAGTCTCTGAAAGGTCGCCCTTTTCTATACTGCGAGAACTACGAACGCAACAATGACCACAGCGCCCTGGGCCCGCTCAATGCAGCCGCGGGCTACTACGAATATCGACTCGCCCCCATCGACACGCCGGAATGCACCCCATTCCATCAGCTAAACGTCGAGGTGATGCGGACGAGCCACCAGCTCGGCGACAAGTGTGTCGTGGCAACTCGGCGGGACGAGCCAGCCAGTCGGTACGAGTTCGCCATGGGAGCCGGTAGCTATGCCGAGGCATGGCTAGTCCCTCCCGCGGAGCTTGGCTGGATGCGCGTCAATGATCGGGTAACCGGCGAGGTCGTTGCGCAGTCGACCACCGTCGGATATCGCCCTTGGATTTGGCGGACCAGATTGGGGATTCCGCTTGAATGGCGATATACGCAGGATCAATACGGTCGGCCGATTCGGCTGTTGCCGGAAGATGTAATACGAAGCACCAAGTAACTGCACAAGTAACTGCACAAGTAACTGCACAAGGAAGTGGCCATGCCAAACTCTTCGCAAACGCTACGCACTATTCTCGAACAAGCGCTTCTTGCCCAGGCGGCATATGCCAATCTGGCTGGCATTGCGTTCGCTAATGAAGCCGGGCTGGTCGCGGCTCTCGCACCAGCGAGTGGCGATAGGACTCTTACGAATCGCACGGCGTCGCATCTTGCGGCCAACTTCGGCGTCGTCCATCACCAGCCAAACACGTCGACCGGATACTCCGCAACACTGTTCCGACGGCGGACAGTGTCGCCCGGCGATGCAACCGGTGGATTCGCGTTCGCGATCCGGGGTACCGAGCTGTCCGGGGACCAGTGGAACGACTTGTGGAGGACGGACGTTGGGCAGATCTTCCTCGGCGGCAACGCGGTTTCTCAGCGACTTGACATGCAGCGTCACTGGGACGGAATGCTTGCGAATGCGCCGGGATATCAGGTCGATCCTCAGTTCCTGCCGGCTCTACAGGCGGCGGACGTCAATGTCACGGGTCATTCACTGGGCGGACACCTGGCGACATGGTTCGCAATCGACCGTCGTGGTGCTCTCGGCCATGCCTTCACGTTCAATGGAGCAGGAGTTGCCTACGCAAACAGCATAGCTCCGACTCGAGGCGTCTCCAACTTCGTCAGTGATGCCTATGCCGACTTCATCAAATGGGCTGGGACGCAGTATATCGGCGCCGACCGGATCTTCATCGAGTCAGGGATTGGCGGCGAGTGGGGCTACCTGCCTGGTCATTCGATGGAGAACCTGATTTTCGGCATCGCCAGCCGGTATCTCCTGTCACTGATCGATCCGCAAGTCTCTGATGCGGATGTCATGAAGATCATGGAAGCCGCGGCGAATGTGGGCGACCGGTCGTACGAACAGTTCGCTGCCGCATTGAGAGCGACGTTTGGAATATCGCCCACTGCCGGTGAGTCCGACGGCGATGCGACGATCTTCGGATTGATCGAGGCTTTCGAGTCTGGATCCGGTGCGCCCGGCCACCGTGACGCCGGGCAGTTGATCTCGCTCGTCAACCGCTCCGCTGGCAATCTCGTCCAGCTGGCGAACGCTGCGGGCGAGCAGGGTGCCGCGGTGCGGCGTGCACTCGCGAACGGTGTGCCGTTCGCGGTGGTCGTTGCCGGGACGTCCCCGGATGAGCAGCCGCAGTACGCTCTGGAGAATTTCAGCAACGAGTACCTTCAAGATCGCGCCACGTATCTGAGGGTCCTGTGGAAGCGGAATTCAGGCGATAAGGAGTTCGTATCGACTGTCCCTCACGACCTGGTCTATCGGGACCTCGGTAGCTCTACCGAGACGGTGATCGGCAACGTGCCGATCCCGAACATCTCGGCGAGCCGGCAAGTCGTGTTTGGACGAAGCGACGCACCGAACAACATTGTCGGTGGGGACTTCAAGGACCGGCTGTTCGGTGGCGGTTCTGGCGATCTCATCAATGGTGGCGGCGATAACGACTTGCTCGATGGCGGTGCCGGCAATGACATTCTGATAGGTGGCCCGGGTGATGACACCGCGAACGGCGGCGTTGGCTCGGACCAGTACGAATACAACGCGGGCGATGAGCACCTTTGCATCGTCGGTGATGATGGGCTTGGACGGGGATCGGTCAAGGACCGCATCACGATCCATGTTCCAGCCTCTGGTCCGCCGTACGACCTGGGATCAGGTTCTCTCGAGCGTGAGGCGGCCGGCAGCGGCTCTTTCATCGACGACCACGGCAATCGCTTCAACCTCGACGGAACGACACTGAACATCGCCATCGAGGACGGCGGCAGCATCACGATCGAGGATTTCCAGAACGGGGACTTCGGCATCGATCTTGCCGCGGCGACGGACCGTACGCCGGGCACGCCGCCTGGCGGAGCGACAACATTCGATGTCACGCCGGGCAGTCCGCCCCCGGGATCGCCGAGCGTGGTCGGCCAGTATTCGCCGACGACATCCAACCCGCTGCTGGATGGCTGGATGAGTCCGAGCGTGATCGCGCCCAACACGAACTTCGAGATCATCGAGGCGACCGGCGTACCCGGCAATCGCCTCTACGTCGTCTCGGGCGGCATGGGCGACAGCTACATGACTGGCGATGCCCTCGACAACACGCTGGTCGACGACCTGAAGCAGATTCCGGGGGGCTATGCGAACGTCGATCTGAGCGTGGGGAACGATCTCATCCATGGCGGCGGTGGCCACGACGTCATCGAGACCAGCGGCGGTGACGACTGGGCCTTTGGCGATGACGGCAATGATCTGATCATCGATCGTCCGTTCGATGGCAACGCCTGGACGAACCTGGACTGGATCAGCGTGGCCGGCAATCACAGCAGCGATCACCTGTTCGGTGGGAGCGGCAACGACTTCATCGCCGGGAATGGCGGCGAGGCGTACATGGACGGCGGCGACGACGCCGACGAGCTGTACGGCGGTGCGGACAGCGACGAACTGATTGGCGGTGCCGGGAACGACATCCTGAGCGGCGACACGCGGCTGTCGTCGAATCCCTGGACCGTGTCCGGGACGCCCGGACATGTCACGGTGACCGAGGACCTGAACGGCAAGCTGGGTGGCGAGACCGTCGCCTATGCGAGGGATGTGCTCAAGGGAGATGCGGGGAACGACACGCTGATCGGCGGCGGTGGCGGCGACGAACTCCACGGCGGAGCTGACGACGATACGTTGCTCGGGGACCTGGTCTTCATACCGACCATTCTCACGCAGCGCTTCTCGAATCACGCCACGGACCCCGTGGCGATTCAGGGAGACGATCAGCTGTGGGGCGATGCCGGCGATGACCATCTGTATGGCGGCGGCGGCGCGGATCGCCTCGACGGCGGCACTGGCGCGGACTACCTGTTCGGCGGTCTCGGTGACGACAGCCTGGAGGGCGGTTCGGGCAACGACCAGCTGGTCGGGGACGACACCGACAGCGATCTCGGGAGCGATGAACTTCGCGGGGGCGACGACAACGACACGTTGTTCGGCCTTGCGGGCCGCGATTTCCTTTACGGGGATGCGGGCAGCGACGCGCTGGTCGGCGGCCCCGGCGATGACGAGCTGTACGGCGGCGACGGCGACGACTACGTCGCGGGTGGGAGTGCCGGTCTCTATGGCGGTGCGGGCAACGATGTGCTGCACGGCGGCGCGGGCCAGGACCTGTTGCAGGGCGGTGATGATGATGACGTGCTCGACGGAGGCGGCAGCACGACCGGCAATGACCTGCTGTTCGGCGAAGGCGGCAACGACACCTACGTGCTCGCGCCCGGCAGCGGCAATGTGCAGATCACGGACTCGGTCGGCACGAACCGCGTCGTCTTCGAAGGCGGAGTCAACCGGGACGATGTGAAAGTCACCCGGTCGGGCGGAATGGTCTATATCGACTACTCGCCGACCGAATACGCCTACATGGATTCCGCAACCTTCGATGCGCTCACCGGCGTCGAGTTCGCCGAGGGCGCGACCCTCGATCACGCCGATGTCGCCCACACCTTCGAGCCCGGGACGGTGACCAACGGCACCCTGCAACTGGGCACGGGTGTGGCGACCTCCGAAGTGTCGTTCTCGGGCTGGAACGAGGATCTCGTGCTGGCCTATTCCGGGTCGGTCCAGAACTGGGTCGACACCAGCACCCTCACGAGCCGGAACATCGAGTTCACGACGGGGGTGGGCACGGACTACGGTCTGCCGGCGGGCACGAAGGTGCTCGTGCTCACCAACTGGTATCGCTCGAACCCGGCGACCTATGCGCGGGAGCTGCAGGCGTCCGGCCAGAACCCCGTCAATTTCGTGTTCGATGCCGGGGCGGCGACCCGGACGTTTGCGGCTTCCGACGCGCAAGGGGACTTCGTTGCAGGGGCGACCTCGGCCGACGTCCTGCGTGGCGGCGCGGGCGGCGACGTCCTGAGCGGCGATGCCGGCGGGGACGATCTTTCCGGCGCGGCGGGCAGCGATCTGCTGCTCGGCGGTTCAGGCAATGACACGTACCGCTTCATTTCCGGTGACGGAGAGGACCTGATCGTCGACGACGCCGGCAGCGACGATGTCGTGCGCTTCGGCGCGGGCATTGCGCCCGCATCGCTGTCGGTCACGGAGACGAATGCGGGACTGGAAGTGCAGGTGGGTGCGGTCGCCAACGGCGACAAGCTGCTGATCTCCAACTGGTCGCAGGGCAGCGCGGCCTCCATCGATCGTTTTGTTTTCGCCGACAACACGAGCCTCGATCGCGCGCAGATCGATGCACTCAACACCGGCAATCATTCACCGCGGGTCGTGGGCACGATCCTCGAGCAGCGGGTGCGGGTCGGACAGACGCTGAGCTACGTGGTACCGGCCGGCACCTTCAGTGATCCCGGCGATACGTTGACGTACTCCGCGCGCCTTGCGGACGGGAGCCCGCTGCCGGCCTGGCTCGGCTTCGATCCCGTGTCCCGCAGCTTCGCGGGTGTTCCCGCCTCGGCGGATGTGGCCACGCTGACGGTCGAGCTGCGGGTGATCGACGCCGGCGGACTGGCCAATTCGACATCGTTCGACCTGCGTGTGGTGAATCCGACGCTGCTGATGGGTACGAGCGGCAACAATACGCTGGCCGCATCGGGGACGAACGACGCGGACCTGTATGGTCTGGCTGATCAGGACTCGCTGACCGGTGCTGCAGGCGACGATCGACTGGAAGGCGGCTATGGCATCGATACGTTGAACGGTGCGGCCGGCAACGACACCTATGTGTACCGGCGGGGCGATGGCCAGGACGTCATCGATCAGACGGACACGACGGCCGGTCAGTTCGACCGGCTCGAATTCGACAGCTCGGTCAATCCTGCCGACGTCGTCTATTCCACGAACACCGCGGGTGATCTGATCCTGGGTTTCCGGAACGCCGACAGCTCGATCAGTGCGACCGACAGCATTCGCGTGGTCGGTGCCTTGTTGGCGGCCAGTCCGGAACGCGCGGTCGACGAGATCTTCTTTCATTCCATGGGAACCAGCTTGAGCGCTACGCAGGTCGCGGCGCTGGCGATGGTGCCGACGGCGAACGCGGATTACCTGCGCGGCTCGGCGGCTGCCGACACGATCGAGGGCGGAGCGGGCAACGACGTGGTTCTGGGCGAAGGCGGTAATGACACCCTGAGCGGTGGTGCCGGCAATGACACGATGTCGGGCGGCGATGGCAGCGACACCTATCTCGTTGGCCACAACGAGGGCACGGACACGATCAGCAGCACACTGGATACCGCAGGCGGCTCGGTCGACGTGCTGCGCTTCGCGGCCGGCATCGCGCCCGGGGACATTCGCGTGCGGACCAACGGCGGCTCGGGGACAGCGAACGACTTCGAACTGCAGGTCCTCGGTGCTGGCGGCGTCGTTCAGACCACGGTCAAGGTCCAGGGTGCACGCAACGAGACCACGGGCTCCCAGGTCCTCGATGAGGTGCGGTTCACGGGCGATTCGACGGTCTGGACGCTCGCCGATCTGCGATCCATGAGCCTCGTGAGTACGAGCGGCGATGACACGATCAGTGCGTTCTCGGGGAACGAGACGCTGTCCGGTGGGGCCGGAAACGACTACTTGATGGGCAATGACGGCGCGGATACGCTCATCGGCGGTGCGGGCAACGACCAGCTCGATGGCGGGGCAGGCAACGACACCTATCGCTTCGGCGCCGCGCAGGGCTCGGACGAGATCAACGACACGGCGGGTACCAATCAGCTCGTGCTGGATGCCGGCATCCTGCCGGCCAATGTCACCTTGATCCGCACGTCGAGCACCGGAGCCCTGACGCAGAGTCAGGACGCGACCGGCAAAGACGATCTCGTCGTCGCGCTGAACAACGGCGGCGACCAGATCCGCATCGAGGGATTCTTCAACGGTGCGTCACCGCGCCCGATCGACCAGATCGTGTTCGGCGACAACAGCGTGTGGAACGCCGCCACGATCGACGCGAACACGGTCAATCAGGGCGGCACCGCCAATACCGTGGCCGGAACGACGGGCAACGACACGCTCAACGTCGATCACCCGAATGACGGGCTGACCGGCAGCGGTGGAACGGACACGGTGGTCAGCAGTGTGAATTTCACGCTCCCGACCGGGTACGAGAACCTGACCCTCACCGGGACTCTCGATCTGACGGGCAAGGGCAACTCGAGCGTCAACACGATCATCGGTAATGCGGGTGACAACGTGCTCGAGACCGGGTATCTGAGCACCAGCGATACCCTGCAAGGTGGACCGGGCAACGACACGTACAACGCATACGGTACCGGGACCATCACGGTCGTCGAAGCGGCGAATGAGGGCATCGACACCGTGTGGGTCGTGAGTCCGGTCTACACCGCGCCGGCCAACGTCGAGAACATCGGTTATGCGTCGAACGAAAACTACGGCTGGGGGAGCGGCTCGCCGGCCCTGACCGGCAACGCGCTGGACAATGTCATCGATGCGCGGACACCGACCGACGATACCTTGCCGAACATCAAGCTCGACGGCGGCCAGGGTGCCGACACGATGTACGGTGCGCCGACCGGCTTCCGGACGACGTTTGTCGTGGACAATCCCGGAGATATCGTCCTCAACGCGGATGCTGACGATATTGTCCAGTCATCCATTTCGTACGTGCTGCCATCGGGCGTGGGCGCTCTCGTGCTCACGGGCTCGGGAAACACGTCGGGAACCGGTAACGCCGGTGCAAACGTACTCGACGGGTACACGCTTGCATCGTTGTATGCGAGCAACCACCTGACTGGTGGGACAGGCGATGACACCTACATCGTTGGTACTCAGGACACGCTCGTCGAAGCGGCGGGGGAAGGCAATGACACGGTCGATCTCAGGGGCAGCGGTTGGTCCACAGCGGTTGCTCTGTCATCGTTTCCGAATGTCGAGAATCTGACGATCGCCGGCCTGTCCGGGGCGACCAGTTACTCAGTCCAGGGGACTTCCGCGGACAACCGGATCACGGGTGGTACACAGAACAACACGCTGTCGGGCTTCGACGGAAACGACATTCTCGACGGTGGAACCGGCAGCGACACGCTGATTGGCGGTCTCGGAAACGACACCTACGTGATCGATGTCGCAACGGACGTCATTACCGAGAACGCGGGAGAGGGCACGGACACCGTGCAGTCGGCGGTGACGTTCACGCTGGCCCCGGCGCTCGAGAACCTGTCGCTGACTGGCAGTGCCAACATCGATGGTGTCGGCAATGCATCCGACAACATTCTCACCGGGAACTCCGGGACCAATACGCTGTCGGGGCTGGGCGGCAACGACACACTGTACGCCGGCGGAGCTGCCGGAGACACGCTCATCGGCGGCGTCGGGAACGATGATTACTACCTCGGCGTTGGCGGTCATTCGGTCGTCGAGAGCGCGGGGGAGGGCTACGACCGGGTCTTTGGAGCGCCGCCGTCCTATGTGCTGCCCGACAACGTGGAGGAGATGACTCTCGGTGATCTGGACGCGACCGGCAATGCGCTCGCCAACGTCATCACCGGAAACATGTACCGAAACTCCATCATTGGGGGTGCCGGCGACGACACGCTTTACGGCCATGGCGGGAACGACCGCCTCGACGGCGGAACGGGCAACGACGTCCTGAATGGCGGCGATGGTGACGACACCTTCGTGGTCGATAGTCTCTCCGATACAGTTGTCGAGGCAGCGGACGGTGGGGTCGACACCCTCGAGACCAGCCTCACGTGGACGCTGGCCACCGAGCTCGAGAACCTGCTCCTGACCGGAGCCGGCAACGTCAACGGCACAGGTAACGCACGCGACAACATCATGAACGGCAACGCGGGTGCGAATACGCTGACCGGGTTGGCCGGCAATGATGTGCTGGACGGGGGCGCGGGTTCCGACACGCTCATCGGCGGGCCGGGGCATGACCAGTATGTCGTGGACTCGGCGGGCGACGTGGTCGTCGAGGTGGCGGGAGAGGGCACCGACACCGTGCGGACGTCAGTGTCCTACGCGGCGGGCACGGGTGTCGAGAACGTGATTCTGGCAACCGGCAGTCTCAACATCGACGCCACCGGAAACGGGCTCGACAACGAGCTGACAGGGAATGATGGAAGCAATCGTCTGGAAGGCGGTGGCGGGACTGACGTCATGAGCGGCGGGGCCGGCAATGACATCTACGTCATTGATGCCCTGGACACGATTACCGAAGGGGCCTCCGGCGGAACAGACACGATCGAGACACCGAACACCATCAACATCAACCTCTCCACGTATCTCAACTTCGAGAACGTGACACTCACAGGTAGCGCCGCAGTCAACGCAACCGGTAACTCCGCGGGCAATGTTCTCGTCGGCAACAGTGCCGCAAATCAGCTGAGCGGCATGGCGGGTGCTGACACGATGAGTGGCGGTGCCGGTGATGATACGTACGTTGTCGAGAACGCCGGCGATGTCGTGACGGAGAACACGGCCGAGGGAACGGACCTGGTACGTTCCTCGGTGACGTATACCCTTGCGAGCAACGTCGAGAACCTCACTCTGTTCGGCACGGCGACGATCAGTGGCACGGGAAACTCGGCGGACAATGTGCTGATCGGTAACACGGCCGGCAACACGCTGACGGGGTTGGCTGGCAACGATACCTTCGACGGCGGTGGCGGCACCGATACGATGCTGGGCGGTCCTGGTGACGATACCTATGTCGTCGACTCCACCGGCGATGTGACCACGGAGAACGCAGGCGAGGGTACCGATCATGTGCTTGCGTCACGAGACTGGACGCTCGCCGCCAACGTCGAGAATCTGACGCTGACGGGCGTCGCCGCGACGGGCACGGGTAATGCCCTCAACAACATCCTGACCGGCAACGCGTTCGCGAACACCCTCGATGGCGGCGCAGGCGCCGACACGCTGATCGGCGGTGCCGGCAACGACACCTATGTCGTCGACAATTCCGGCGATGTCATCGTCGAGAACGTAGCGGAGGGCACGGACCTCGTTCAGGCCTCGGCGACCTGCACAATCTCGGCGGAAGTCGAGAACGTCACGCTGACCGGTACCGCGGCCATCAATGCCACCGGCAACTCCCTCGACAACCTCCTGACCGGCAATTCGGGTGTCAACACGCTCACGGGCCTCGGCGGTAACGACACGTTGAACGGCGGCACCGGTGCCGACACGCTGATCGGTGGCGCCGGCAATGACCTCTATGTGGTCGACAATGCCGGCGACGTGGTGACGGAGTCTGCGGGTGCGGGCACCGACCTGGTGCAGGCCTCGGTGACCTACACGCTGTCGGCCGAGGTCGAGAACCTGACGCTGACGGGATCCTCCGCGATCAGCGGCACGGGGAATGCGCTCAACAACGTGCTGACCGGCAACAGCGGCGCGAACACGCTGACGGGTGCGGCCGGCAACGACATCCTCGATGGCGGCAGCGGCAACGACACCCTGGTGGGCGGAGCCGGGGACGATACGTTCATCGTCAACGCAACCGGCGACGTGGTGACCGAGAACGCCGGGGAAGGCACGGACACGATCCAGTCCGCGGTGACCTATACGGCCTCCGCCAACGTCGAGAACCTCGTGCTGACCGGCACTTCGGCCATCAACGCCACGGGCAACACGCTCAACAACGTGCTGACGGGGAACACGGGCAACAACACGCTGAGCGGCGGCACCGGCGCGGACACGATGACGGGCGGCGCGGGCAACGACACCTATGTCGTGGACGATGCCGGTGACGTGGTCACTGAGCTTGCGGGCGAAGGCGTGGACACCGTGCAGTCCGGCATCACGTATGCGCTGGGCAGCGAGGTGGAGAACCTCACGCTCACGGGTACCACGGCGATCAACGGCACCGGGAATGGTCTCGCCAATGTCCTCACGGGCAACACGGCCAACAACACGCTGACGGGTGGAGCCGGCAACGACACCCTCGACGGGGGCGCGGGCAACGACACCATGGTCGGCGGCACGGGTGATGACATCTACACCGTCAATGTCGCAACCGACGTCGTGACCGAGAACGCCGGCGAGGGCACCGACACCGTCAATTCCTCGGTGACGCTGACGCTGGCGGCCAATGTCGAGAACCTCACGCTGACCGGGTCGTCCGCGATCAACGGTACGGGTAACGCGCTCAACAATGCGCTGACGGGAAACTCGGGCGCGAACACGCTCGACGGCGGGACCGGGACGGATTCGATGACGGGCGGCTCGGGCAACGACATCTACGTGGTCGACAACGCGGGGGATGTCGTGACGGAACTGGCGGGCGGCGGTACCGATACGGTGCAGACCGGGCTCACCTATACATTGGGCGCCGATGTCGAGAATCTCGCGCTGACGGGGACCGCGGCCGTCAATGGCACGGGCAATGCCCTCAACAACACGCTGACCGGCAACACGGCCAACAACACGCTGACGGGTCTCGGCGGCAACGACACCCTGAACGGTGGCACCGGGAGCGACACGATGCTAGGTGGCTCGGGTGACGACATCTACGTCGTCGACGTCGCCGGGGACGTGGTCACGGAGCTTGCGGGCGAAGGCGTGGACACCGTGCAGTCCGGCATCACGTATGCGCTGGGCAGCGAGGTGGAGAACCTCACGCTCACGGGTACCACGGCGATCAACGGCACCGGAAATGGTCTCGCCAATGTCCTCACGGGGAACACGGCGAACAATACGCTGACGGGGGGTGCCGGCAACGACACCCTCGACGGGGGTACGGGCAACGACACCATGGTCGGCGGAACGGGCGACGACGTTTACACGGTCAATGTCGCAACCGATGTCGTGACGGAGAACGTGGGCGAGGGCACGGACCGGATCAACTCGTCCGTGACGCTGACGCTGGCCGCCAATGTCGAGAACCTGACGTTGACGGGTACTTCGGCGCTGAGCGGCACGGGCAACACGCTCGACAACGTGCTGACCGGGAATTCCGGGGCCAACACACTGACCGGGCTCGCGGGGAACGACACCCTCGACGGCGGCACCGGCAACGACACCATGGTCGGCGGGCAGGGCAACGACACGTACTTCGTGAACGTGGCCACCGACATCATCACCGAGAACGCCGGGGAAGGGACGGACACGGTCAACTCCGCGGCGACGCTGACGCTCGGCAACAACCTGGAGGACCTGACGCTCACGGGCACCTCGGCCATCAACGGCACGGGTAACGCGCTGGACAACGTGATCAACGGCAATTCCGCGGTGAACACGCTGTCCGGGGCCGCCGGCAACGACACGCTCGAAGGCAAGGCCGGCAACGACTCGCTCACAGGCGGCGACGGAGCGGATGTCTACCGGTTCTCGGCGGGCGACGGTTCCGACACGATCAACAACACGAGCGCCGATGCGGCGATCGATCGCCTGGTGTTCACGAACGTGACGCGCGCGGAGCTGTCCTTCACGCGGACCGGGAATGATCTCGTGATCACCCGCGCGGCCGTGCCGACGGACAAGGTGACGGTCACCGGCTGGTTCACCGCCACCGGCAACCGCATCGACTTCGTCGACACGTCGGACGCCCTGTCGACGACCGCGGACGCCATCGATGCGTTGATCGGCGGCGGCCGCAGCGTGTTCTCTGCGCGCAGTGGGGCTGCGGCGGCGCTCGCGCCCCTCGATGTCGTCGTCACCGCAGTCACCGCCGGGCCGCTGTCGCAGTTGATGACCGCCGCGGCCGGGACGAGCGCGATCACGGTGCGAACCGGGCATGTGGGCACGCCGATCACCGTGGGGCCTCGCGTCGAGGCGTATGCGGCTGCAGTGCCGATGCGTCGTGCGCCGGATCAGGGGCTCGTCTGGGCCGGCGATGGTCTGGACCTGCAGCTCGAACGGTTCATTCATGCGATGGCGAACTTCCGTCGCGACGATGGAATCGATGCGACGACGGCGATGTCCCATATCGCGGACGAGGTGCTGATCTCCACAAGGGTCACCGTGCCCCCCGTGCGCGAGTGGGCAAGCATGCAGTGAGGCATTTCGGGCCGCGACCAGTCGGGCCTGCTCGTTCACCTGGACCGGTCGCCCCACCGATTCGAATGTTCGATCGCGTGACAGACGCGACCCACCCGGAGTCGGCCTGCCGTTGTGGGACAGCAGTCCCTGCGCCGGGCCCGGATCACGGTCGCCCGGTCGCAGGCGTGGATGTACGGCAACAGCCGCCTTACAATTCGCTTGAATGTAAGGCTGAAAGGAGTCCGGCCATGTCCACGTCGACACTGACCAGCAAA
Organism: Steroidobacteraceae bacterium; assembly: GCA_046352935.1. GTDB lineage: Bacteria > Pseudomonadota > Gammaproteobacteria > Steroidobacterales > Steroidobacteraceae > CAYWMY01. The sequence goes on along the minus strand of JAXMGR010000020.1, from coordinate 1,543 downwards.
GGGCAGACGACCATTCCCCGAGACGTCAGGGAGGCTGTGGGCCTGCGCCCCGGGGACCGGATGCGCTACACGGTGCTGGACGACGGGACCATCATCGTGCGGGTGAAGAACCGCTCGCTCGGCGATCTGGCCGTCAAACCCCGCAGTCGCCGGCATGTGAGCGTCGAGGCGATGAGCCGGTGAGCGACGATGATTGCCATTGACACGAATGTGCTGGTCCGTCTGCTCGTCGTCGATGACGAGACGCAGGGACGGCGCGCTCGCCATCTGGTCGAAGGCTGCCGGGCCGGGGAGGAGCCCGTCCTGATTTCCCTGATCGTTCTGGTCGAAACGGAATGGGTCCTGCGAAGCCGGTACGAATTCGACAAGGCCGCCATCATTGCGGCGTTTCGCAGGATGCTGGAGGTCGGTGAGTTCTGGTTCGAAGGGGAAGCGGCCGTCGAGGAGGCACTGTTCCAGTGGCAGGATTGCCCCTGCAGCTTCGTCGATTGCCTCATCGGTGCGCACCACCGGCGGCTGGGCTGTCGAACCACTGCAACGTTCGATCTGAAGGCTGCCCGCCTGCCGGGCTTCGTGAAGACCTGACCCAGCGCATGTGGGCCGCGTCGCGCTGAAGGCCGGGTCGTTGCTCAGTCCACGCGGCGACCCGCAGTCGCGGACTCGAACGCGCCGGTGCGCTGACCAGGCTCGCCGGCACCGGTCTCGTGCTGCACCAGTCCGCGCTGGAACTCGAACAGGAGCGCATCGAAGCCGAGCAGGATCTCGCCGCGGCCCGGTCCACGGCCGTGGCCACCGAGGCCGCCATCGACGGGTTCCGCACGCAGGACGGCGCGGGCTCGATCGAACGGCTCGGCGATCTCGATGGTCCGGCGCTGCCCGCATTGCGCGTCGCGACCCCAACGCTCAGGGCGTTCGCCGAACGGCACTGAGGCAGAAACGGGCCGGCAGCGGGGGCATGTCGCATGCCCCCGTTTCCCTCAGGGGATTTGCGCCGCCGCGACAGCGGAATCATCGCGGTTTCCCGATGTTTTCCTCGTATACGAACGCGGTCGTGGCGGATGGCTCACGGCTGAGGCGTGCCCGTGATCACCGGATTCTGTGAACAGGGGTGGCGCGGGAGGCTTGCGATTTTCCGCCGCGTCGGGAATCCTAGCGCCGCGTCCCATTCAGCCAGGCAAGGTCATCGTGACCCCATCTGACTCCTCCCCGAACCTCGACACCGATCCGGACCGCGTCCTCGCGGGTCGCCGGCGGTTCCTGCGCGGCGTGCTCTGGGGCGTGCCGGCGCTGGCCTGCGTGAGTCCCGTGCGCGCGTTCGCCGCGTCGCTGGAGGAGCGCAGCATCCAGCTCTTCAACACGCACACGGGCGAACAGCTGCGCGCCTGCTTCTATCGCGCCGGCACCTACTGCCAGGATGCGCTGTCGTCGCTGACCCATCTGCTGCGCGACTACCGCAATGGCGAGCAGCTGGCCATCGATCCGGGCGTGTTCGACATCCTGCACGAGGTCGCGGTCGCGGCCGATCGCGAGCCGCGCTTCGAGG
>JAXMGR010000019.1:0-89875 GCA_046352935.1 Steroidobacteraceae bacterium | reverse complement strand
GAACCGCTCGCATCGTGGGCGGGGCTGCGCTAGCATGCCTGCAAACCTTGGGGTGGCCTGAAACGGCCTGAGACGCTGGATGCTGCGGCTGACCAGCGAACCCGTTGAACCTGATCCGGTTAGTACCGGCGTAGGGAGCAGGTGCCGTGCTGAATCTTCCGTCTCCGTCTCCATCGTTCCTCCTCGTCCTGCTGTCGGTCGTCGGCGCCGCGACCGCGCGCGCGGCCTCGCCGTCGGCAACGCCGGCGCCCGAGCTCGAGGAGGTCGTCGTCACCGCGACGCTCAGGCCGCAGCCCTGGCTGCAGGCGCCCGTGAGCGCCGCCGTGCTCGACGCACGCCAACTGCGGGACGGCGGCCGCGATCACTTCGCCGACGTGCTCGCGCTGGTGCCGAACCTGAACTGGTCCGCGGGCAGCTCACGGCCGCGCTACCTGCAGCTGCGCGGCATCGGCGAGCTCGAGCAGTACCAGGGCGCGCCGAACCCCTCGGTCGGCTTCCTGATCGACGGCATGGACTTCAGCGGCATCGGCATGGCGGCGACCACCTGGGGCGTCGAGCGTATCGAGGTGCTGCGCGGTCCGCAGGGCACGCGCTACGGCGCGAACGCGCTGGCCGGGCTGGTGTCGGTCACGAGCACCGCGCCGTCGCGGCACTGGTCGGCCGGCGCCGAACTGGGCGGCGGCGAGGACGGCTACCGGTCGGTCGCCGCGACGCTGTCGGGCCCGGTGGCCGCGCTGCACTCGGCCTGGCGCATCAGCGCCGCGAAGAGCGAGTCCGACGGCTTCCGGCGCAACGCCTTCCTCGGCCGCGACGACACCAACGGCCGCGACGAGACCACGGTGCGCGCGCGCTGGCAGGCGAGTCCGCGTGACGATCTCGACCTCGATCTCTCGCTGCTCGCGGTGGATCTCGACAACGGCTACGACGCCTTCGCGATCGACAATTCGCTGACGACGCAGTCCGACGAGCCGGGCCGCGACTCGCAGCGCGCGCGCGGGGCCTCGCTGCGATTCGACTGGCGCGGACTCGGCTTCGCCGACGTGAACCTGCTCGCGGCGTACGTGGACTCCGACAGCGAGCACGCCTACGACGGCGACTGGGGCAATGCGGCGACGTGGGCGCCGTTCGTCTACGACTTCCGCTACGACGCCCACCGCGACCGACGCCACCGCAGCCTCGAACTCAGGCTCGCCTCGCGCGAGGGCGCGGCGGGGCCCGCCTGGCTCGTGGGAGCGTACGTCTTCGGCCTCGACGAGCACATCCGCGAACTGAGCGGCGGCGACTACGTCGACGCCGTCGTGTACGACTTCTCGCTCGCCGCCGACGACCGGCTCGACAGCCACTACTCGGCGACCAACCTCGCCCTGTTCGGCGAGCTCGACGGCACGCTCGGCCCGCGCTGGCGCTGGTCGCTGGGCGGGCGTGCCGAGCGCCGCGACGCGGACTACTCGGATACGAGCACGTCCTTCGGTCAGCCGGCCGGCGCGCAGTCGTTCTCGCCGCGTGACTCGATGTGGGGCGGGCACGCGACGCTGTCGCGCGACCTGGGCCGCGCGTCGAGCCTCTACCTCGGCGTCTCCCGCGGCTACAAGGCCGGCGGCTTCAACATCGGGCTCGCGGTGCCGGACGACCGCCGCCGCTTCAAGCCCGAGTCCCTGCTGAATTTCGAGCTGGGCTGGCGCGCGTCGCTGGACTCCGGGCGCCTCGCGGCATCGGCCACGCTGTTCCACATGCGCCGGCGCGACCTGCAGATCCGCGCGGGTGAACAGCTGGTCCCGGGCGATCCGAACACCTTCGTGTTCTTCACGGTGAACGCGGACCGTGGCACCAACACCGGCTTCGAGGGCGCGCTGCGCTGGCAGCCCGTGCGCGCGTTGGAACTCGCGGCCAGTGCCGGCCTGCTGCGGGCTCGCTTCGCGGGCTATCGTTCGGGCGGTGTGTCGTTGCCGGGCCGCGACGCGCCGCATGCGCCGCACCTGCAGTACGCGCTGTCCGGGACCTGGCGCCATCCGTCGGGCCTGTTCGCGAGGATCGATGTCACGGGAATGGGCCGCTTCTACTTCGACGTGCCGCCCGTCGAGGCACGCTCGCACAGCTACGCGCTCACCAATCTGCGCGTCGGCATCGAGCGCGGGCGCTGGTCCGTCGCGCTGTGGGCGCGGAACCTGTTCGACCGCCGCTACGCCGTGCGCGGTTTCTTCTTCGGCAACGAGCCGCCCGATTTCCCCGCGACGCTGTACACGCAGCGTGGCGATCCGCGCCAGGTCGGCGCGACCGTCGGCCTGCGCTTCGACTGAGAGGAGTACTCATGAAGATCGCCGTCGAGATCAGCCTCTATCCGCTGGACCGGGAGTTCATCCCGCCCATCCAGGACTTCATCGACCGGTTGAACCGGCATCCCGGCCTCGCGGTAGTCACCAACGCGATGAGCACGCAGGTTTCCGGCGAGCACGACGTGGTCTTCGACGCGCTCAGGACCGAGACCGCGGTGACCTTCGCGGCGCGGCACCGCGCGGTGTTCGTCATGAAGGTCCTGGGTGGCAGCGACTGACCTGTTCGCGGCGCTCGCCGCGGCGTGGCACGCAGCCTCGCGGCTCGAGCTCGCCGGCGCCGCCGCGGGTTTCGTCTACATCGTGCTCGCGATCCGCGAGCACCGCGGCTGCTGGATCGCCGGGAGCGTGTCCACGGCGCTGTACCTCGCCGTCTTCGTGGACGCCCGGCTGTACCTGCAGGGCGCGCTGCAGGGCGCCTACCTCGTGCTCGCCGTCTACGGCTGGCGGGAATGGCGGCGCGACGGCACCGGCGCCACGCCCCTGGTGCGGCGGGCGTCGCCCCGGCTCCAGGCCGCGCTGCTGCTGGCCGCGGCCGCGGCGGCCGCGCTGACGGTTCCGGCGCTGCGCGCCTTCACGGATGCCGCCTCGCCGGGCCTCGACGCGGCGACCACCTGGGCCAGCATTGCCGCGACCTGGCTGCTCGCCCGCCGCTACGCCGACAACTGGCTGTGGTGGGTCGTCATCGACCTCGCGATCGCGGTGCTCGCCGTCGCCGAGGCGCTGTGGCTGACGGCGCTGTTGTATCTCGCGTTCACGGGCCTCGCGGCAGTGGGCTTCCTGCGCTGGCGGCGCGACGTCGCGGTCCCGCCATGAGCGGCGGCGCGGAACCCGGTGCCGGCGCGCCGCCCGCCGATGTCCTGGCGCGTTTCTCGGCTGCAACGGGAATCGAGGTGTCCCGCGCCCTGCGGCTGCGCGGCGGCGAACTCAACCTGAGCTTCCGGCTTTGGACCACCGCCGGAGATCTCGTGCTGAGGTTCAGTCCGCCGCGCGAGGCCGAGCTGCAGGTCGACCGCCACAGCGAATGCGCGATCCTCGCGCGCGCCTCCGCCGCGGGCCTCGCGCCGGCGGTGCTGTGGTGCGCCCCGGAGAGCCGGGTGCTCGTGACGCGGTACGTGCCGCCGGGCGTCTGGACCCGCGACGAGGCCCGCTCCGCGGCCGGCATCGCGTCCATGGGCCACTGGCTCGCGCGGCTGCACCGGCTGGCCCCCCCGCGCGGCTGCCGGGTGGTCGACTACGTGCGCGTCCTGCAGGGCTATGTGGCGACGCTGGCTGCGCGCGGCGCGTCCGGGCCGGACGTGGCCCCGTTCCTCGAGGTCCTGCGGGCCGCCCCGGCCCCGGCCCCGCGGCCCGCCGTGCTCTGCCACAACGATGTGCATCACCTGAACATCTTGGGCACGATCGACACACCGCGCGTCATCGACTGGGAGTACGCGGGCGCGGGCGACGCCCGCCTCGACCTCGCGCAGTACGCGCTCGCCCACGGCCTCGACGTCGACGCCTGCGCGCGGCTGCTCGCGGCCTACGGGGCCGGTGGTCCCGCGGTGCCCGCGACCGATCTCCGCGCCGCCATGGATCTCGCGGCGGCGGTCAACGCGGCCTGGGCGGCCGTCGCGCGTACCGGTGAGTCGGGCGGCCGGTAGCGGGGCGTTCGCCGCCGGCGGGCCTGCAGGGCGTCAAAATCCCGAACTGCCCCAATGGCTTGCCCGGCTTGCCATGCGGGCCGGTCATGGCGACAATGCGCGCCCTCTTGGAGCTGGCGCGGCCGTTTCGCGGCGCAGGTGCGGACGAACATGGCGGACATCATCGTCGTCGATCGGGACGGAGTGGAACACACGGTGCCGGGGCGCGAGGGCGTGTCGGTGATGGAGACGCTGCGCGATCTGGACTACGGCCTGGCCGCGATCTGTGGCGGCATGTGCTCCTGCGCGACCTGCCACGTCTATGTGGATCCCGCCTGGGAGTCCCGGATGCCGCCGAAGCAGGGCGACGAGCTGGAGATCCTGCGCGAGATGACGCACACGAACGAACACTCGCGGCTGTGCTGCCAGATCCCGTTCACGGCCGACCTGTCCGGCCTCAGGGTCACGATCGCACCGGACGAGTGACTCGCCCGCGGGCGGTCCGCCGCCCCTGCCACTGACGGCGTTCCAGGCGACGTCGGGGCATTCACCATTTCCTGAAAGATGGCGGCCGGACGCGCGGGCTGTTGACGGAGGGCCCGCTGGGCTCGCCCCAGATCTTCAGGCGAGCTACGCGGGCCCTCCTACGCGCCCGCGCGTCTGCAGGCGTTGGCGGTAGCATCGGGAATGCAGGTGTCCTGCGCGCCAATGTGGCGCCGCGATCGGTCGGTCACGCCGCCGGCCGCGGTGAGGGTCCCGCGCGCGAGACCGTGCGAGACAGGGATGTCGAGCACGAGCCTCCAGGGACGGATTCACGGCGTGTCGAGCGCGCGGGAACCCGAACATCAGCGGCCAGGCGGCCCTTGTGTGACGCGGGCTCGATCAGAAAACGCCGGGGTACTACACGACTTTCCGCAGGCGTTCAGCGCTTCTCGGTCTGGCGCGCGACGGCGTCGGCGGCGGCCTTGATGGCCTCCGCGTCGCCGAGGAAGCGGCGCGGCACGCGCGGGCGCAGTGCGTCGTCGAGCTCGTAGAGGATGGGCACGCCGGTCGGGATGTTGAACTCGATGATGTCGGAGTCCGACATCCCGTCCAGCATCTTCACCAGCGCGCGCAGGCTGTTGCCGTGCGCCACGATCAGCACGTTGCGGCCCCGGCGGAGCTCCGGCGCGATGCGCTCGACCCACAGCGGCTGCACGCGTGCCAGCGTGTCCTTCAGCGACTCCGTCGCCGGCAGTTCAGCGGACTCGAGACCGGCATAACGCCGATCGTGCCGCGGGTGACGCTCGTCATCCGCCGCAAGCGGCGGGGGCGGGATGTCGTAGCTGCGCCGCCAGATCTTCACCTGCTCCGCGCCGTGCTTCGCGACTGTCTGCGCCTTGTCGAGACCCTGCAGTGCGCCGTAGTGCCGCTCGTTCAGCCGCCAGCTGCGCTCGACCGGCAGCCACATCAGGTCCATCTCGTCGAGCGCGATCCACAGCGTGCGGATCGCGCGCTTGAGCACCGAGGTGAAGGCGATGTCGAAGCTCAGGCCCTCCGCCGTCAGCAGTGCACCGGCCTGCCGGGCCTCGTTGCGCCCCCGGTCGGTGAGGTCGACGTCGGTCCAGCCGGTGAACAGGTTCTCCAGGTTCCAGATGCTCTGGCCATGGCGTATCAGCACGAGCTTTCCGGGCACAGCGGGTCTCCAGGCAGGAAAAAACGCTGCGCTTTATAGCACAGCGGGGCACGGCGGGCCGCGACTCAGGGCGCGGTGAGCCGGCGCACGGCCGCCAGTGCGACGGAGAGCGTGGGGAAGTCGATGGCAGTCGTGCGCATCGCGGAGCGGCTCCGCGCGAGGGCTTCGAGCGCGGCCCCGTGGCGGCGCCGCCAGCGTGCCACCGCGGCCGCCGGGCGCATACCGTGCGACCCCGACAGCACCAGCTCGCACAGCTGCCGCTGCAGCGCATGGGCCTGCTCACGCAGCGATGCACGCGCCATCGACTGGAAGTGGCCCTCGACGGGCAGCGCGTCGGCCTGGTGGCGCAGCCAGTCCAGGCCCGTAGCCGCGCCGAGCTGCAGGTGCACGTGCGCCGCGTGCGCGAGGCCGACCCGCGCGCGCCGCGCGAGATCCACGACGTCGAGTCCCGGGCGCGCCAGCGGCAGCGTCGCCGTGCCGGCGGCGAGTCCGGCCGGCACGCCTTCGGCCCGCAGTGCGCTCTCGCGAGTCGCGCGGACTTCGGCCTCCGCGCCCGTGAGCAGGCGCGGCGCCAGCGCCAGGAACCGCCGCATGCCGGGTGCCAGTTCGCCGACGTTGCGCTCGATGTCGAGTGCGCCACCGCGGTGCTCCAGGATCCAGCCGGTCAGGTGCGCGAGCAGCCGTGCGGTCTCGTGCATCATCGTGTACTGCCGCGTGGCGGGCAGCCGGTGGTCGAGGGATTCGATCGCGTGCCAGACCGGGCGCATGCCGGTGATCTCCCGTGCGATCGTCCAGGCGCGCACCACCGCACCGACACCGGCGCCGGTCTCCTCGGCCATGCGCGGCACGAAGGCGGGTCCCATGCGGTTCACGAGTCCGTTGGTCGTCGCCGTGGCGATGATCTCGCGGCGCAGCCGGTGGCCGGCGATCCAGGGCGCGAAGCGCCGGCGCATCGGCGCCGGGAAACAGCGTTCGAGTTCGCGGCCGAGGTAGGGGTCCTCGGGCACGTCCGACTGCAGCAGCCGCTCGTCGAGCCAGATCCTGGCCCACGACTGCAGCATCGCGAGTTCGGGCCGTGTGAAGCCGGCGCCCTGACGCCGTCGCTCGGCGAGTTCTTCCTCGCCCGGGAGGTTCTCCAGGCGCCGGTCGAGGCCGATGGAGCGCTCGAGCAGCCCGATGAGCTCGGCGAGCCCGCCCGCGCGCTCAGTCGCACCGGCCTGGAGCACGGAGAGGGCCTGGCCCTGCAGATAGTTGTTCCGCAGCACCAGCGCGGTGACGTCGCCCGTCATGCGTGCGAGCAGCCCGTCGCGGGCGCGACGCGAGAGACGGCCCGCCGCCATCGCGCCGTTCAGCGCGATCTTGATGTTCACCTCGAGGTCGGAGCAGTTCACGCCGCCCGAGTTGTCGACGAAGTCGGCGTTGATGCGCCCGCCGTGGCGCGCGTACTCGATGCGTGCGGCCTGCGAGAAGCCGAGGTTCCCGCCTTCGCCGACCACGCGCGCGCGCAGCCGGGCGCCATCGACACGCACGGCGTCGTTGACGCGGTCGCCGATGTCCGCGTGCGACTCCTGCGAGGACTTCACATAGGTGCCGATGCCGCCGTTCCAGAGCAGGTCGACGGGCAGGCACAGGATGCAGCGGATCACCTCCTGCGGCGTCGCGCTCGAAGCGTCGAGGCCGAGCAGCCGGCGTGCCTCGGGCGCGAGCGACAGGCTCTTCGCCTGACGCTCGAAGACGCCGCCGCCTTTCGAGATCAGCCGCCGGTCGTAGTCGTCCCAGCTGGAGCGCGGCAGGCGGAACAGGCGGCGGCGCTCGACGAAGCTCAGCGCCGCGTCGGGCTCGGGGTCGATGAGGATGTGCCGGTGATCGAAGGCCGCGACGAGCCGGATGTGGCGTGACCACAGCATGCCGTTGCCGAACACGTCGCCCGACATGTCGCCGATGCCCGCGACCGTGAAGTCCTGCCGCCGCGGATCCAGGCCGAGCTCGCGGAAGTGGCGCCCGACGCATTCCCAGGCGCCGCGCGCGGTGATCCCCATGCGCTTGTGGTCGTAGCCGGCGGACCCGCCCGAGGCAAACGCGTCGCCGAGCCAGTAGTTCCGCTCGAGCGCGATCGCGTTGGCGAGGTCCGAGAACGCCGCCGTGCCCTTGTCGGCGGCGACGACGAGGTAGGGATCGTCGCCGTCCAAGCGCACGACATCCGCGGGTGGCACCACGCGCCCGTCGACCAGGTCGTCCGTGAGTCCGAGCAGCGCGCGGATGAACAGCCGGTAGCACTCGATGCCGTCGCGCTGCTGGTCGCGCCCGGCGGGCGGGCGGCGTGGCACGAAGCCGCCCTTCGCGCCGACGGGCACGATCAGCGTGTTCTTGACGTGCTGTGCCTTCATGAGGCCCAGCACCTCGGTGCGGAAGTCCTCGCGGCGGTCGGACCAGCGCAGACCGCCGCGTGCGACCCGGCCCATGCGCAGGTGGACCGCCTCGACGCGCGGGCTGTGCACGAAGATCTCGCAGAGCGGCCGGGGGCGCGGCGCCTCGGGCACGCGTCCCGTCTCGATCTTGAGCGCGAGCCACGGCAGCGGCGCTCCCGCGGCGTCCCGCTGGAAATGGCTCGTCCGTACCGTCGCCTCGACGGCGTGGAGCAGCGCGCGCAGGATGCGGTCCTCGTCCTGTCGCGTGACCGCCGCAAGATGGCGCTGGAAACTCGTGTGCTGCCGGCGCGCGAGCGGACCGCGCCGGCGTTCCGCGCATGCGGGATCGAACCGCGCGGCGAACATGCCGTACAGGGCGCGCGCCGCGCCGCGGTGGCGCACGAGCGTGTCCTCCAGGTATTTCTGGCTGAAGGGCAGGCCGAGCTGCGCGAGCCAGCGCGCGTACGCGCGCAGCACGGTCGCGCCGCGCCAGTCGAGATCCGCCGCGACCACGAGCCGGTTGAAGCCGTCGTTGTCCGCGTCGCCGCGCCAGACGGCCTCGAAGGCCGCGATCAGCCTCCCGGCATCGCGCGCGGGATCGATCCGGGGCGCCGCGGTGCACTCGACCTCGAAGTCCTGCACCCACACGACGTCGGCGTCGCGGCCGAGTGCCCAGGGGCGCTCGCTCACGAGCCGGAACCCGAGATTCTCCAGCGTCGGCATCACGTCGGCGACGGGTACGGCGGTCCCGTGCCGGAACAGGCGGAACGACAGGCGGTCGCGCGGTTCACCTGCGCGGCAGACGATGCGCAGGCCCGGGATCACGGCATCGCGCCGCAGGCCCTGCAGCACGGCGATGTCCGCCACGGCCTCGGATACGGGCACGTCGGCGCGGTAGGCGGGCGGGAACAGCGGCGCACAGCGATCGAGGAGCGCGAGTGCGATGTCCTCCCCGTGCCGCACGAGCAGGGCGCGACGCAGGTCGTCGTGCCAGCTGCGCGTCGCCTCCGCGACCAGGCGTTCGAGCCGGGCCGCGCCGATCAGCGACGGCCGCGCGGGATCCGTGCGCACCAGCACGTGCAGCCGCGCCAGCGTCGACTCCGACAGCTGCACCTGCGACTCGACCTGCAGGCCGTTCAGGGACTGGCGGATCAGCTCCTCGACGCGGCGGCGCACGTCCGTGTCGTAGCGGTCGCGCGGCAGGTACAGCAGGCAGGAGCAGAAGCGGCCGAACGGATCGCGGCGCAGGAACAGGCGCGTGCGGGCCCGCTCGTAGAGATTGACGATGCCGCGTACGGTCGCGGCGAGCGCCGCCGGCGGCGTCTGGAACAGCTCGTCCCGCGGGTAGGTCTCGACGACGTTGAGCACCGCCTTGCCATCGTGGCCGGCGGGATCGAGGCGCAGGCGCGCGAGCAGGTCCGCGACCCGGCGCCGCAGGACGGGAATGGCGCGCGGGCTCGTGTGATAGGCCGAGGAGGTCCACAGCCCGATGAAGCGGTGTTCGCCCGTCGTGCCGCCGCGCGAGTCGAAGATCTTGATGCCGACGTAGTCGTGGTAAGTGGCGCGATGCACGGTCGAGACGTCGTTGCCCTTGCCGATCAGGAGCGGCGCAGGGCTGCGCGCGAAGCGCAGCACCGCTCCCGTGAGCGGCATGGGCGCGGGCGGTGGCCCGCCATGGAGACCGGCACGCAGCAGGCCGAGCCCGGTCTCCGGCAGCGGCACCAGCGTCCGGCGCCGGCCCGCAAGGCGCACACGGTATTCACGGTAGCCGAGGAAGGTGAAGTGATCGTCGACCATCCAGCGCAGCAGCGCGGCGGCCTCGCGCGCGTCGGCAGCCGGCGTGCGCGGCGCGGTGGTTTCGACCTGCGCCGCGGCGGCGAGGGCCCGTGCGGTGAGTGCCCGCCAGTCGGTGGTCGCAGCGCGCACGTCCGCGAGCGAGCGTCGCAGCCGCCGCTCGAGGTCGGCGCGCCGCGCGGGATCCGCGATGCGGTCGATCTCGTAGAACTGCCAGGACTCGGCGCGCGCGGTGGCGTCGCGTGCCGGCGGGTCGGTGAAGCCGCGGAGCCGTCCCCGTGTGTCGCGACGCGCCAACAGCACGGGGTGCACGACGAGGTGCAGCGAGTCGCCGGCGGCCGCGATGGCCATGGTCGCCGAGTCGACCAGGAACGGCCGGTCCTCGGTGACGACCTGCACGAGCGTGTGCGCGGAGTCGAAGCCATCGCGCTGCTCTTCGGGATTGAACACGCGCACTAGATCCCGCCCGCGCCGGCGATCACGGCCGAAGCGCAGATGGCTCGCGAGCATCGCGAGCCAGGCCGCCGCGGGACGTGCGGCGATCTCGTCCTCGGCGACACCGTGCAGCCAGCGCGGGGCGAGTGCGAGGAGCAGGTCGCGCGGCGGCGGGGCATCCGGTGCCGCTGCCATCGCGGCGATGCGCCGGATCAGTGTCCGTCGCGCGCGGGGTATGGATCCCTGCATGTGCGCTCCGCCGTGTCCGCTCCGAACCCAGTGTAGCGGTTCGACACGCGCCCGACGAAGCCGTTCGCCCGCGTGCCGGGCTCAGCCGCGGTGGGCACGCGCGAGGTACTGCTGGCTCTGCATTTCGATGAGGCGGCTCGCGGTGCGCTGGAACTCGAATCCGAGGCGCTCACCGCGATAGAGCGCGTCGGGAGGCGCGGCGGCGGAGAGCACCAGCTTGACGCCGCGGTCGTAGAGTTCGTCGACGAGGGCGACGAAGCGGCGCGCCTCGTTCTCGAGGCTCGCGTCGAACACCGGCACGCCGGACACGACGACCGTGTGGTACAGGCGCGCGATCTCGATGTAGTCCGACTGACCGCGGGGCCCCGCGCACAGGTCCTCGAAGTCGAACCAGACGACTTCCTCGAACTCGCGTCGCACCGCGATGTGGCGGTCCTCGACCTCGATGCTGCCCGGGGTCGCGCCCGGCTCGCCGGCGATCGCCTCGAAGCGCCGCGCGAGCTGCGCTTCGCAGTCTTCGTCACCGGAGTCGAGGTACAGCGGCGCACGTTCGAGCTCGCGCAGGCGGTAGTCCGTGCCGCCGTCCACCTCCACGACCTCGGTGTGGCGTTCGAGCAGCGCGATCGCCGGCAGGAACCGCGCGCGCTGCAGCCCGTCGCGATAGAGTCCCGACGGCGGCACGTTCGAGGTCGCGACCAGTGTGACGCCGCGCGCGAACAGCGCGTCGAACAGGCCACCGAGGATCATCGCGTCGGCGATGTCCGAGACGAACAGCTCGTCGAAGCACAGCACGCGTGTGTCGGCGGCGATGCGCTCCGCGACCACGTCGAGCGGGGAGGCGACGCCGGCGATGGTCTTCAGCGTGGCATGCACGTCGTGCATGAAGCGGTGGAAATGGCTGCGGCGCTTCGCTGCGAAGGACAGTTCCCGGAAGAACAGGTCCATCAGGAAGGTCTTGCCGCGGCCGACGCCGCCCCAGAGATACAGTCCGCGCTCGGGTGCGCGCTCCCGCCCGCGCCCGAGCCATGCGGCGAGACGCTGCCCGAGCCCGGGTCCGGGATGCGCCTCGCGTGCCGCGAGTCTCGCGCACAGGTCGCCCAGCCGCCGCGCGGCGGCTTCCTGCGCGGGATCGCCGTGATAGCCGTGTTCGGCGAGCGCCGCGTGATAGCTGTCGAGGAAGTGCCGGGTCGCCTTGCGCATGCGTAAGGGCCGTCATGCGCCGCGGCGGAACGGGCCGCGCGGCACCGTGGTTCCCGGTGGCCGGGCTACAGGTTCTGGTAGTTGGGTCCCGAGCCACCCTCCGGCGTCGTCCAGGTGATGATGCCGTAGGGGTCCTTGATGTCGCAGGCCTTGCAGTGCACGCAGTTCGCCGCGTTGATCTGCAGGCGCTTGCCGCCGGCGCCGTCGTCGACCATCTCGTAGACGCCGGCGGGGCAGAAGTTCTGGCAGGGGTTGCCGAACTCCTGCACGCAGCGTGTCGCGCAGATCGTGGTGTCCGCGACCTTGAGGTGCGCGGGCTGGCTCTCGTCGTGCGTCGTCGATGCGTTGAACACGGCGGCCAGACGGTCGCGCGGCTTCAGCGTGCGTTCACCCCAGCCGCGGTCCGGCGAGGGCGTCCGGTCGAGCTTGCCGAGGGCCGTGTGATTGACGTGGTTCCCGAGCGTCCACGGCGTGCGGCCGCCCGTCGCGGTCTCGAGGGCTCCGTTCGCGAGGCCCCACCACAGGCCGCGGTGGAAGCCGGGCTTGATGTTGCGGACCTTCTTCAGCTCCTGGCCGCCCGGCGAGGCGCGCCAGCGTTCGTCGAAGCCCTCGGTCGTGCCCTTCTCCGCGAGGTGCTCGGCGATCAGCATGCCGCAGCGGATCGCCTGGTGGACACCCTTGATCTTGGGGACGTTGAGCGTGCCGGCGGCATCACCGACCAGCACGGCGCCCGGCATGTCGAGCTTCGGCTGCGACTGCCAGCCGCCGGCCGCGATGGTGCGTGCGCCATAGGCGAGGAGCTCGCCGCCATCCAGGAGCGGGCGGATGCGCGGGTGGTGCTTGAACTGCTGGAAGGCCTCGAAGGGCTTGAAGCGCGGATCGGTGTAGTCGAGACCGGCGACGTAGCCGACGTACACGCGGTTCTGGTCGAGGTGATAGAGGAAGCTGCCGCCGTAGGTGCGGTTGTCCACCGGCCAGCCGATGGTGTGCTGGATCAGGCCGGCCTCGACGCGGCCCTCGGGCAGCTGCCACAGCTCCTTGAAACCGAGGCCGAAGGTCGGCGGCGAGCGGCCGGCATCGAGCCCGAAGCGGGCGATCAGCTTCTTGGCGATGCTGCCGCGGCAACCCTCCGCGATGATCGTGGTCCCGGCGTGGATGTCGGCGCCCGGCTGGAAATTGGGACCCGGCGAGCCGTCGTGCGAGAGGCCCATGTCGCCGATGCGTACGCCGATGACGCTGCCGTCCTCGCCGAAGAGTGGTTCCGAGGCCGCGAATCCCGGGAACACGTCGATGCCGAGCGATTCGGCCTTCGCCGCGAGCCACGGCGTCAGCAGCCCCAGGGAGATGATGAAGTTGCCATCGTTGTGCATCGCGGGCGGCGTGGGCAGCTTCAGCGCTCCGGTGCGCGTGAGCAGCAGGAACTCGTCGCGCTTCGCCGGCACGCAGATGCCGGGCGGCTCGTTGCGCCACTCGGGCGCGAGCGCATCGAGCGGCCCCGGTTCGAGCACGCAGCCGGACAGCGAGTGGGCCCCGACGGCGGCGCCTTTCTCCAGCACGCCGATGTTCAGATCGGGCTTCAGCTGTTTGAGGCGGATCGCGCTCGCGAGCCCCGCCGGGCCCGCGCCGACCACGATCACGTCGTACTCCATCACATCACGATCCGACATTGCTCTTCCTCCGGCTCCGTCGGCACCGCCCGGCGCGGTCCGCCTCGCCGCTCGTCTCGTTACTGGGGTTGCGGGCCTTCGCCCGGCAGCGCAGGGACCTGATTGTCCACGGTCGCGGGTTCGCCGACCACCACCAGCGACAGCTGTCGCGGGTCCAGCCAGCGCTTCAGCACGTCCGACACCTGTTCCGGCGTGACGGCGCGGATGCGCGCGACCTGGCGCGCGAGGTAGTCCGCCGGCAGCCCGTACAGATCGCGGAACGCGAGCTGGCCGATGAGGCCCTGCGGCGTCGAGTTGCGGATCACGAACAGTCCGGCCCTGAAATTCCTGATGCCCTCGAGTTCCGCGGCCGGAGGTGGCTCCTCGCGCAGCCTGCGGATCTCGGTCATCGCCTCGCGAAGGGCATCGGCGGTGTGCTCGGTCGTCACTTCGGCATCGAGCAGCCAGTGGCTGCCCTGGAGCTGCGGCACGGCCGACGTCGAAGGCGAATAGGCGTACCCGTGCCTTTCGCGCAGGTTGCTGGTGATGCGCGACGGCAGGCCGCCGCCGAGGAGCGCATTCGCGACCGAGAATGCCACGAAGTCGGGATCCGCGGGACCGGGGATGCGCATCCCCAGCCGCACCACGGTCTGCGGCGCGCCCGGGAAGGCGATCCGTCGCAGCACGGGAGCGCCGGGTGCCGGCAGGGCGGGGCGGGCGGTTGCGGTTCCGCGCTGCCAGCCCGCGAACGCCGAGCGGATCGCCGTGCCCACCGCGGCCGCATCGAAGCGGCCCGCCACGTACAGGTGTGTACGCGACGCAGCGAAGTTCGCGGCATGGAAACGCCGCAGGTCCTCGGCGGTGTAGGTCTCGAGCTGCGCGGCCGTCGGCAGCACGCGCCCGTAGGGATGATCGCCGTACATCGCGGCCTGGAACGCCTCGTCGGCCAGCGAGTCCGGATCGGTCGCCGCGATGGCGAGCTGCCGTGCGCGGTCGGCTCTCAGGCGCGGCAGTTCGGCGGCCGGCAGCCGGGGCCGCTGCAGCACATCCGCGAGCAGCGCCACCGCCTCGGCCGCGTGCTCGCCGAGCACGGTGAGCGAGAGGGAGGTCTGGTCGGGGCCGACGCTGACCGCGAGCTCACCGCCGAGATCGGCGGCGGCCCGCGAGAATCCGGCCGCATCACGATCGCCCGCACCCTGCTCCAGCATGTCGCCCACGAGGTCGGCGAGCCAGGTCTGTGCACCCTCGTCCGCGTTGCCCGCCGCGACCACGGCGACGAGCGTGACCTGCGGGACGATGCCGTACTCGACCAGCGTCGCCTCGAAGCCGTTGTCGAGCGTGAAGCGATTCTCCGACGGGAGGACGAAGTCCCGTGGCGCGCCGGGCGGCGGCGGCGATTCCGCGGCCGTTGCCGTCGACATCGCCAGTACGAGAGCGGCGACGCACGCGAGATGGTGCAGCGGCGACTTCATGGCGAACGCTCCGGCTGCGGTGCGGCATCACCCCCGGCGGGGTCGAGTTCGACCACGGTGCGGTTCGTGCGCCGCAGGTACTCGCGCGCCACGCGCCGCACGAGACCCGGCGTCACGGCATCGAAGTCGCGTTCGAGGCGGTTGATGCGCGACGGGTCGTCGTCGAAGAGCGCGAATGACGCCAGCAGGTTGGCGAGTCCGAAGCGCGTGCTGGAACCGACGATCGAATACAGGCCGGCCCGCAGCCGCGTCCGGGCGCGATGCAGGTCCGCCTCGGACACGCCGTTCCGCTGCACGGCGGCAATCACGTCGTCGATCTCGGCGAGGATCGTGCCGCGCGGTGTCGATGAGTCGTGGATCAGGTAGACGAGCCACTGCATCGGACCCTGGTACTCGAACGGAGTGCCCATCAGGTTCAGGCCGCCGCCGACTCCGCTCGTGAAGCCACGCTCGTTGACGAGCCGCCGCCACAGCAGGCTGTCGGTGCCCTGTACCAGCAGCTCGTCCAGCAGCGTCATCGCGAGGTGCTCGCGCGAGCCGCGCGGCGGCGCGTGCCAGCCGAGTGCCAGCGCCGGCCGCGGCGCCAGCCGGTCGGTGTAGCGGTGACGCCGCTCAGACGTCTGGCGGGGCTCGGAGACATCGGGCAGCGGAGGGGTGGATCGTGGCGCGATCGTCCCGAAATGCCGCTCGATCCATGCTCGCGCCTGCGCCGGCTCGAAGTCGCCGATCACGACGAGCGCCGCGTTGCCCGGCGCGTAATAGGCATCGAAGAACGCCCGCACGTCGTCGAGCGAGGCCGCGCGCAGGTCCGCCGGTTCGCCCCAGAAGTTGTGGGCGTTGTGCCAGTTGCGGTTCGCGGTCGCGGCCATCGGTACCAGCGGGAAGCCGCCGTAGGGCTGGTTCGTGACCTTGCCGGCGATCTCGTTCTGCACGACGCTGCGCTGGTTGTCGAGGTTCTCCTGCGTGACCGCGAGGCCGCGCATGCGGTCGGCCTCGGCCCACAGCACGGTCTCGAGCGTGTGCGCCGGCACGACCTCGTAGTAGTTGGTGTAGTCGTACAGCGTCGAGCCGTTGAGCACGCCGCCGTTGCCCTGCACGAGACGCATGAACTCCATCTTGCCGAGGTTCGCGGAGCCCTGGAACATCATGTGCTCGAACAGGTGCGCGAAGCCGGTGCGCCCGCGTGGCTCGTTGCGGAAGCCGATCCGGTAGAACACGCCGACCGTGACGGTCGGCGCGGAATGCTCGGGCGACAGTACGACGCGGAGGCCGTTCGGCAGGCGGTAGTACTCGACCGCGACCTGGAGCTGCTGCGGCCCCGCGGTTCCGGCCGCGGGCGACAGCGACGGCAGCATCAACAGCAGGACGAGGATCAGGTGGCGCATGCGGCGGACTCCCCGGTCTGTCCGTGTCAGAGCCGCAGGCCGCCGTCGATGTCGATGCAGCGGCCCGTGAAGAAGTCGTTCTGCACGATGAAGGCAGCGGCGTGTGCGATCTCGGCAGGCTGCCCCAGCCGCTTGAGCGGCACCGGCGCCGTGACCTTCTCGAGCACCTCGGGCCGCATCGCCGCAAGGATATCCGTGGCGGAGAACCCGGGCGCGATCGACGCCGCGCGGATCCCGAAGCGGGCCAGTTCCTTCGCCCAGACGACCGCCATGGCATCGACGCCGGCCTTCGTCGCGGAGTAATTCGTCTGGCCCATGTTGCCGCCCTTCGAGATCGACGAGATGTTGATGATCACGCCGCCGTTGCCGAGCCGGATCATGCGCGTGGCGGCTTCGCGCCCGCAGAGGAACACGCCCGTGAGGTTCACGCCGATCACCGCGTTCCACTGGTCGAGGGTCATCGTGCCGACGACGGCACCGTCCTTGACCTTGACCAGCAGGCCGTCCTTGGTGATGCCGGCGTTGTTCACCAGCACGTCCAGCCGCCCGAAGTCGCGCAGCACGGCGTCCATGCCGGCGATGACGCTCTCCTCGCTCGTGACGTTGACGAGGTAGCCGCGCGCCGTCACGCCCCGGGCTGCGCAGCGCGCGCAGGTCTCGTCGAGGTCGGTCTGGTTGAGGTCGAAGACTGCGACGTCCCCGCCCTGGGCCGAGAAATGTTCGGCCATCGCCCGGCCGATGCCGCGTCCGCCGCCGGTGACGATGATGACCTTGTCTTTGATATCCATGGATTGATTGCTCGCCCAAGGGGACGACGAGTCTACGCTGCGGGAATTTTGCGGCGCAAGACGCCGCCCCCGGGAGACCGCGGGCGGCATGCGCTGCGACCGGGACTCAGCCGGCCACCGTCAGAGTGCAATCCTCGCCGAGACGTCCCAGCACGAGTCCGCGCAGGTCGTCGAAACGGAGCGGCCGCGTCAGGACGGTGATGTCGGCGGGCAGCCCGCCCCGTTCACGCAGTGTCGCCCGCGCCAGGGACGTCACGACGATGATCCCGAGGTCGCGGGTGGGCAGGTTGGCCCGGAGCGCGCGGATCATGCTGATGCCGTCCATGCCGGGCAGTTTGAGTTCGGTGATGATCAGGTCCGGGATCTGCCGTCCGATGCGCAACAGGGCGTCGAAGCCGTTGCTGACGGCCTGGGTTTCCAGTCCCGGTCCCCAGGAACGCAGGTGCAGTTCCAGGAGGCGCCGCGCATCCGGCTCGGGTTCGACCAGCAGCACCCGCGCGGGCCGGGCACCGCGAGCGGTGGTCGCGATCCGGCGCACGCGGTTCGCGAGCAACTCGTCCAGCGACGAACGGAAGATGCGGCGGTGGCCGCCTTCGGTCTTCCAGGCGCGCAGCAGTCCGGCCTCGACCCACAGCTGTACCGTGCGCAGGGACACGTTGAGCTCTTCGGCGGCCTCGCGCGTCGAGAGGTATGGCTCTGGTGTTCCGGTCATGCTGCTGGCCACCCGATGCTGCGCCGCATTCTGGCATGCGCCCGGCCGGGGTGTCGCGGGCGCGGCGTCAGGCCGGCAGGCTCTCCACCGCGGGTTCATCCAGCGCGCGCAGGATCGTCCCGCGGGCGGTGTCGCGCAGGATGGCCGCCGCGTGTTCGTGATCGCCGGCGGGCGCCAGCGTTCCGAGGACCTCGATCTCGATGGTGCCGCCCTGCAGGAACACCCGGCCGGCCGGCAGGATCCGGCGGGTGCCGCGGATCACGACCGTGACGACAGGCACGCCCGCGCGACTGGCCGCAGCGAATGCGCCGGCGTGAAAGCGGCCGAGCGCGGCCCGTGCCGTGATCGTGCCTTCCGGGAAGAAGGCCAACGATCGTCCGCCCGCGACGGCCCGCAGGATGCGCCGCATGTCGATCGCCCCGGCATGGCGGTTGAACCGCTCGACGAACTCGTGGCCCAGGCGACGCAGCAGCAGGCCGGCGACCGGCAGGCGCGAAACTTCCTTCTTGATGACGAATCCAAAACGGGGTGGCAGGCCCGCGAAGAGCACCGGGCCGTCGAGATAGCTGGCGTGATTCGCGACCACTACCGCGGCGCCGCGTGGCAGGTGATCGATTCCCGTGACGCGCAGGCGCACGCCGGAGAGGGCGAGGAATGTGCGTACCGCGACGCGCCCCGCCTGCCGGCGCCACGCGAGGCGCGGCAGCAATGCGATGAACGGCGCCGCGGCGAGTCCCGTCGTGGCGAGGACGAACCACGACCAGACGCCACGGATCGAACATTGCGTCACTGTCTTCACGAGGCGATTTCGCGGGGCTTCCCGGCCAGAATCTGTGAACTGGGTTCGTTTATGTCAATGCGCGCCACTTTATGTGATTGTCATCACGCATGAGGTGTCCCCCGCGGTCGATACTTTTCGCACGTTTCTGCGGCAGCCGGCACGGCCGGTGTCATCGAGCCGCTGCATGCACCCGAGATCGAGAGGACCATGACAAGACCCCTGAAGTCGGGAATCGCCGCCCGCGCCGCTGGTGCCAGCGCGTCGGAGGATGCCGTCGATCCGGTCATCGGGAGGTTCCTCGATGCGGTCTGGATGGAGCGCGGGCTGTCGGCCAACACGCTCGCCGCGTATCGCGCCGACCTCACCGCGCTGTCGCGGTGGCTGCAGGCCCGGGGCACCCAGATCTCGAAGACGACGCGCACGGACCTGCTCGGTTTCATCGCACACCGCGTCGAGGCCGGAGCGCGACCGCGGTCCACGGCCCGCCAGCTGTCGAGTTTCCGCCGCTTCTTCCGTTTCCTGGTGCGCGATGCGGGACTCGAGGACGACCCGACGGCGCAGATCGCGATGCCGAAGATCGGGCGCTCGCTGCCCAAGTCGTTGACGATCGGGGAGGTCGAATCGCTGCTGATGGCGCCCACCGTCGCCGATCCGCTCGGGCATCGCGACCGCGCGATGCTGGAGGTTCTCTACGCGACGGGCCTGCGGGTCTCGGAACTCGTCAATCTCTCGCTCGGGCAGCTGAATCTGAACCAGGGCGTGCTGCGCATCGTGGGCAAGGGCAATCGCGAGCGCCTCATCCCGCTCGGCGACGAAGCCGTCCGCTGGGTCAACGGATTCATGCAGGGGCCGCGCGGCGAGATCCTCCTGGACCGCCAGACGGACTACCTGTTCCCGACACGGCGCGGCGACCGCATGACGCGCCAGGCGTTCTGGCACATCATCAAACGCTATGCGGCGAAGGCGGGCATCGACAAGGAACTGTCGCCGCACACCCTCCGCCACGCGTTCGCGACCCACCTGCTGAACCACGGCGCCGACCTGCGTGTCGTGCAGATGCTGCTCGGTCACAGCGACCTGTCGACCACGCAGATCTACACGCACGTCGCGCGCGAGCGCATGAAAGAGCTGCACGCGCAGCATCATCCGCGCGGCTGATCCGTCCTCCTCCGGTGCTAGACTGCGCGCCCGCGGGAACCCCCGGCGCGGCGGCGGGTCCCATGATCCAGTGCTCTTCCCGGAGGCTGCCGTTGAACATTTCCCTGCAGAGGCTCGCGTTCGCCTGTACGGCATGGCTCGTGCTGTCGGTACCGGCGGTGGCCGACGTGCGCGCCGACATCGCGCGGAAACTGGACATCCGCGTCGAGGACGTGCGATCGGGTCCCGTGCCCGGGTTGTTCGAGGTCTCCTCCGGGGCCGAGATCGCCTACGTCACCGCCGACGGCCGGTTCTACATCCATGGCGACGTGTACGACATGGATACGCGCGACAACCTGACCGAGCGGCGTCGCACGAGCGTGCGCGCCGGCCTGCTCGCGGCGTTCCCGGATTCGGACGCGGTGATCTTCGGTCCGGCCGATGCGCGCTACACGATCGACGTGTTCACGGATGTCGATTGCGCCTACTGCCGCAAGCTCCACAACGAGATCGCCGAGATCAACCGCCTCGGTCTGCGCGTGCGTTACCTGATGTATCCGCGCAGCGGACCGGGCACTGAATCGTGGCGCAAGGCCGAGGCTGTGCTGTGCGCGAAGGACCGCAGGGACGCACTGACGCGGGCCAAGCGCGGTGAGAACCTGCCGAAGGCCGCCTGCAGGACCGACGCCGTGACGCGCAGCTTCCAGCTGGGTCAGGACGTGGGCATTTCCGGGACGCCCGGCATCGTGACCGCCGCGGGCGACCTGATCCCGGGGTACATGCCGCCGGATGCGCTCGCGGACCGGGTCAAGCGGCTGCAGACGACCCCGGGTCCCGCCTCGACGACGCAGACTCGATGACGTCGCGGCGCCCCCGAGGGGCGCGCCGCGACCGGGGCCTCAGCGCTCCAGCAGCTTGAGCTTGTCGCCGACGCCCTTCCACTGATCGGCGTCGGCGGGGGGTTCCCCGCGCTCCGTGATCACAGGCCACTGCTTCGCGAGTTCCGCGTTCAGGGCCTTGAACTGCTCCTGTCCGGCGGGAACCTCTTCCTCGGAGAAGATCGCTTCGGCCGGGCATTCGGGCTCGCACAGCGTGCAGTCGATGCACTCGTCCGGGTCGATGACCAGGAAGTTCGGGCCCATGTGGAAGCAGTCGACAGGACACACTTCCACGCAATCCATGTACTTGCACTTGATGCAGTTTTCGGTAACGACAAAAGTCATCGCAGATCGTCCCGGTCCATTGGCGAAGACCGGCTCCGGTGCCTCATGAGGGGGCAGTCATTGTGCCACAGGCCGCGCGGTCGGCCGAGGTCGCGGAGATCATCCGGACCGGGTCTCAAGTCCGCCGTCGTCCCGGGCGGTGCAGGTCGATTTCATGGAAATGCAGGCCCGCCACGCCGTCCCGCCGGTCGGTGAGATAGCGCTCGAGCGCGAAGCGAACGCTCGGAAAGGCGATGTCGTCCCAGGGAATCGCGGCCGGTTCGACCAGTTCGACCTCGAGGCTCTCGGTGCCCACGCCGTAACGCGGCTCGGGGAGGTCGGCGCGGAACATCACGTGCACCTGATGCGCGTGCAGCACGTGCACGATCGCGAGCAGCGACCCGATCCGCACCTCGGCGAGGGCCTCTTCCCACGACTCGCGTGCGGCGGCCTGCTGCAGGGTCTCGCCGTTCTCCATGAAACCCGCCGGGATGGTCCAGTAGCCGCGCCGCGGCTCGATGGCGCGGCGGCAGAGCAGGATGCGTCCGTCGTGTTCCGGCACGCAGCCGACGACGAGCTTCGGGTTGTGATAGTGGATGGTGCTGCAGACGGTGCAGACGTGCCGTGGCAGCGTGTCCCCCTCCGGCACGCGCTGCTCGACCGGCTGGCCGCAGTCGGGACAATATTTCATGACGCCATTGTGCCCTTTCCGGCGGCGGTCCGGACCCGGTCCGCCGAGGTTCCGCGAGTCGCGCTGTTCATCCGTTCGCCCGCCGCGTCGAAGCGGCTCGCGGGCGGCCCCGCCAGGCGCCTAGCCACGCGCCCGCGCCGCGTGTAGCCTTGCGGCCGCGCGACGTCACCCGCGGCCGGTGTGGCGGAATTGGTAGACGCAGTAGACTCAAAATCTACCGAACGCAAGTTCGTCTCGGTTCGAGTCCGAGCACCGGCACCACCGAGGGCCTGTTCACACCACGGGGATCCACCACCGACCGCGGCTTCCCCGCCGCGTGGAGATCCGCATGAGAACCACTGTTCTGCCGCTGGTCGTCATCGTCGTCACCGCAGGCTTCCACTTCGGCGGTGCGTGGGCTGCCGCGCCCGCCGCCGGCGACGAGTTTCCGGGGCGTGCGCGCCTGAACGTGCGCACCCCCGACCACGGGGTGCTCGGCATCCGGGTCGCATCGACCGCCGATTCGCGTGGCGTGACGGTCGCCGCGGTTTCGCCCGGCGGTCCCGCGGCTGCGGCGGGCGTCCTTCCGGGCGACGTCATCGTCGCGCTCGATGGCCGGCCCATGAGGAGCGGTCACGATGTGGCGCACGCGATGCGCGATGTCGGGCCGGGCCGGCGCGTGGCGCTCGACCTGCATCGCGAGGGACGGCCTCTCAGCGTCTTTGTCGATGCGGGTGTCCTGTCGCCGGATGCTCCGTACTTCGACGAGGCACTCGACGCGCCCGGTGATCTCGGGCGGTTGCCCGGCATGCTGTCGCTGCCGCGCATGGCGGCCTGTCTCGGCGAGGGGCTCGGTGTCGACGACGAGGATGCCGACACGCTGCGGCTCGCGAGCCTCACACCGAAGCTCGGGCGCTATTTCGGCGCGGGGCAGGGTGTGCTGGTCCTGCGCGCGCCCCTGGACAGCCCGCTGCGGCTCGAAGACGGGGACGTGCTCACGGCCATCGACGGCCGCGTGCCGCAGAGCGCGGCGCACGCGTGGCGCATCCTGCAGAGCTACGGTCCGGGCGAGAAGCTCACGCTGCAGGTCCTCAGGCAGCGCAAGCCGCTCCGGCTCGACGTGACCATGCCCGCGGACGAGGGCGGGCCCGTCCGTTACCGGCGTGCACCGGTTCCGGCCCCCGGCGAACCTGTCGCTCCGCCGCCGCCCGGGCCCTGACGATCATGGACATCGCCGCGACCGGCTCCGTGCCGGAACGGCCGCTGAGCCGTGCCGACTTCCATTTCGACCTGCCGCCGGAGCTCATTGCGCAGCAGCCGGCCCCTGAACGCGGCGCGAGCCGGCTGCTCGTGCTCGAGGGTGCGAGCGGTGCGCTGCGCGACCTGGTGTTCGCGGATCTGCCGTCGCTGCTGGCTCCCGGCGACCTGCTGGTGATGAACGACACGCGTGTGCTGCCTGCGCGCGTGTTCGGTCGCAAGCCGACGGGCGGCGCGGTGGAACTGCTGCTCGAGCGCGTGCTGGGTCCACGCCGCTTCCTTGCGCACGCGCGTTCCAGCAAGGGTTTCCGCCCGGGCCAGCGCATCGAGCTGCCGGGTGCGGCCCGCGCGGTCGCCATCGGGCATCAGGATGATCTCGTCGAGTTCGAACTCGATCGCGAGGTGGCGGCGTATTTCGAGGCGCACGGCGCCATGCCCCTGCCGCCGTACATCGAGCGGGCGGAGACGGCGCTGGATCGCGAGCGCTACCAGACGGTGTTCGCGCGCTCACCCGGCGCCGTGGCGGCGCCCACGGCCGGCCTGCACTTCGATGCAGCCATGCTCGGGACTCTGCGCGCACGGGGCGTCGCCACCACGACGCTCACGCTGCACGTCGGCGCCGGCACCTTCCAGCCGGTGCGCACCGACGAAGTCGCGCAGCACCGCATGCACGCCGAGGCAGTCGACGTTCCCCGCACCGTCGTCGACGAAGTCGCGGCCGCGCACCGGCGGGGCGGGCGCGTGGTCGCGGTGGGCACGACGGTCGTCCGCGCGCTCGAATCGGCGGCGCGGTCGGGAACCCTGCAGCCGCTCACGGGCGACACCGACATCTTCATCCTGCCGGGTTTCAGGTTCCGGGTGGTTGATGCGCTGCTCACCAACTTCCATCTGCCGGAGTCCACGCTGCTTATGCTGGTCTCGGCCTTCGCGGGCCGCGAACGAGTGCTCGCGGCCTATGCCCATGCGGTGCACGAGCGCTACCGCTTCTTCAGCTACGGTGACGCCATGTTCATCACCCCCGATCCACGGGCGCTCGCGCCGGGGAGCCGCGCTTGAAGTTCGAGATCCAGGCCGTGGACGGCGCCGCGCGCTGCGGCGTGCTCTCGCTCGCACACGGCAGTGTGCAGACGCCCGCATTCATGCCGGTCGGCACCTACGGCACGGTCAAGGCGATGACGCCGGAGGAACTCGTCGACGCCGGCGCCGAGATCGTGCTCGGCAACACCTTCCACCTGATGCTGCGCCCGGGGACGGAGATCATCCGGCGGCACGGGGGGCTCCATGGTTTCATGCACTGGACGCGGCCGATCCTCACGGACTCCGGCGGCTTCCAGGTGTTCAGTCTCGCGAAGATGCGCAAGCTCACCGAGGAGGGCGTGCGCTTCCGCTCGCCCGTGGACGGCGCGGCGGTGATGCTGACGCCGGAGCGGTCCATGGAGGTGCAGCGCGCGCTCGACTCCGACATCGCGATGGTCTTCGACGAGTGCACGCCCTATCCGGCGACCGAGAGCGAGGCGCGGAAGTCCATGGAGCTGTCGCTGCGCTGGTCGGCGCGCAGCCGCAGGGCCTACGACGCGCTGCCCGGCTGCGGCGTGCTGTTCGGCATCGTGCAGGGTGGCACGCACCTGCCGCTGCGCCAGGCTTCGCTGGAGGGCCTCGAGCGGGTCGGTTTCGAGGGCCTCGCGCTCGGCGGGCTCGCCGTCGGCGAGCCCGAGGAGGAGCGCCTGCGCGTGATCGAGGGTACCGTGCCGCTCATGGCCGCAGAGCGGCCCCGCTACCTGATGGGCGTCGGGCGGCCCGAGGACATCGTCGAGGCCGTGCGGCGCGGCATCGACCTGTTCGACTGTGTCATGCCGACGCGGCACGCCCGCAACGGCCACCTGTTCACGCGCGCGGGCGTCATCAACATCCGCAACGCCCGCCACGCCGAGGACACCGCACCCGTGGACGAGAGCTGCGGCTGCTATACCTGCCGCCACTACAGCCGGGCCTATCTCCGGCACCTCGACCGCTGCGGCGAGATCCTCGGCAGCCGGCTCAACACCGTCCACAACCTGTTCCATTACCTGGACCTGATGCGCCAGCTGCGCGAGGCCATCCGTGCGGGTGTCCTGGACGCCTGGGCCCGGGATTTCCGGGCGGCCCGGCAGGGCGGCGACGCTGTGGCATAATCGGCCCCCTTTTTTGGGGTCACTGGCCGGCGGCGGACGCCGGCCGAACTTCGGGGAGCATCATGGATTTCCTGATCGAGACTGCCATGGCCCAGGCCGCCGGCGCCGGCGCGGCCCAGCCGAACTTTCTGGTGCAGATGGCGCCGCTCGCACTGCTGTTCGTCGTGTTCTACTTCCTCATGATCCGGCCGCAGACCAAGCGCGCGAAGGAACATCGCGAGATGCTCTCGAAGCTGCAGAACGGCGACGAGGTCGTGACCTCCGGCGGGCTGCTCGGCCGGATCACCGACGTCGGCGAGACCTTCGTCAGCGTCGAAGTGGCCTCCGGCGTCACGATCAAGGTCCAGAAGGCGCAGGTCGGCCAGCTCATGCCCAAGGGCACGGTCAAGTCGGCCTGAGCCGGCATCTTCCAGGCGTCTCCGCATGATTTCCTATCCGTTGTGGAAGCGCATCACGGTGCTCGTCGTGATGCTCGTGGCCCTCGTGCTGGCGCTGCCGAACTTCTTCGGTGAGGAACCGGCGCTGCAGCTCTCGCGCAAGGACCGGGGTCTGTTCGAGGAAGGGTCCACCGCGCAGTTCGAGCAGCTGCTGCGGCGCGAGGGCATCTCCTACGAGGACGCCTATGTGCGCGAGGGCCGTCTCTGGCTGCGCTTCGCGGAGGTGCCCGAGCAGCTGCGCGCGCGTGATGCCATCGAGCGGCAGTGGGAGAGCCAGTACGCGGTCGCGACCACGTTCGCCCCGCGGGCCCCGAAGTGGATCACGGCGCTCGGCCTCAAGCCCATGAGCCTGGGCCTCGACCTGCGCGGCGGCATCTATCTCGTCTACGAGGTCGACGTGCAGGGCGCCGTGCAGCAGCTGCTGCAGCTGCAGGAGCGCGACATCCGCAAGGCGCTGCGGGACCGGGACATCCCTTACGCCGACGTGGTCGCGGCCGGCACCGTCGTGACGGTGACGCTGCGCGACGCGGCCCGCGAGACGGAAGCGCTGCAGGCCATCCGCGAGTACGACCGCGCGCTGCAGGTCACCGCGGGCGAGGGGGCCACGATCCGCGTCGAGCTGACCCCTGACCAGATCCGCCAGCGCCAGGACTTCGCGATCCAGCAGAACATCACCTCGCTCGGCAACCGCGTCAACGCACTCGGCGTGGCCGAGCCGATCGTGCAGCGGCAGGGCCTGAACCGCATCGCCGTGCAGCTGCCCGGCATCCAGGACGCCTCGGAAGTCGTGCGCGTGCTCGGCAAGGTGGCGACGCTCGAGTTCCGCCTCGTGGACGGCGTCAACAGCCCGACCGAGGCGGCCCGGACCGGCCGTGCGCCGCTCGGTTCGCGGCTCTACAAGGACCGCAGCGGCAGCCCGGTGCTGCTGAAGCGCGACGTGATCGCGACGGGCGAGCAGCTCGTGGACGCGACATCGAGCCTCCAGCAGGGCGAGCCCGCGGTGGACGTCGTGCTCGACAGCCGCGGTGGCGCCGAGATGCTGCGTACCACGCGCGAGAACCTCGGCAAGCCCATGGCCGTCGTCTTCATCGAGAAGGAGCGCGAGCAGGTCGAGCGTGGCGGAGAGAAGGTCGTGGTCGACCGCACGCGGGAGGAGGTCATCAGCGTCGCCACCATCCGCGGCGTGTTCTCGAACCGCTTCCAGATCACGGGACTCACGGTCTCGGAGGGCCAGGAACTCGCCAAGCTGCTGCGCGCCGGCGCGCTGGCCGCGCCGCTCTACATCGTGGAGCAGCGCCTCATCGGCCCGAGCCTCGGCAAGGACAACATCGAGCGCGGCA
This sequence comes from Steroidobacteraceae bacterium, assembly GCA_046352935.1. Taxonomy (GTDB): domain Bacteria; phylum Pseudomonadota; class Gammaproteobacteria; order Steroidobacterales; family Steroidobacteraceae; genus CAYWMY01. The sequence goes on along the minus strand of JAXMGR010000019.1, from coordinate 63,164 downwards.
CCCGCGCGCTGCTGATCGGGCTCGCCGCCGTGTTCGTGTTCATGGCGCTGTACTACCGCGTGTTCGGGCTCGTGGCCTGCGCCGTGCTGCTCGCCAACGTCGTGCTGATCACGGCGGTGCTGTCGATGTTCGGCGCCGCGCTGACGCTGCCCGGCATCGCCGGCATCGTGCTCACGGTCGGCATGGCGGTCGACGCCAACATCCTGATCTACGAACGCATCCGCGAGGAGCTGCGCAGCGGCAATTCGCCGCGCGCGGCCATCGAGGCGGGCTTCGAGCGGGCGTTCTCGTCCATCGCGGACGCGAACATCACGACACTGATCGCCGGCATCGTGCTCTTCGCCTTCGGCACCGGCCCGATCCGCGGCTTCGCCGTCGTGCTGAACGTCGGCATCATGACCTCGATGTTCACGGCGCTGATGGGCAGCCGCGCACTCATCTACCTGATCTACGGCCGGCGCAGGCGCGTCGAACGTCTGGCGATCTGACGCGGGAGTCGAACCATGGAGTTCTTCAAGCGCGTCACGCGCGTCCGGTTCATGACACACCGCCGGCTGTCGTACATGGCGTCGGCCATCGTCATCGGCGGTTCCCTCATCGCCCTGTTCGTGCGCGGGCCGGAGTTCGGCATCGACTTCACGGGTGGCATCGTCGTCGAAGCGGGTTTCAGCCAGGACGCTGACCTCGAGCGCATCCGCAAGGCGCTCGGCGCCGCGGGCCTCGCCGAGGCGCAGGTGCAGAACTTCGGTACGGCCGCGGACGTCCTCGTGCGCCTGCCGCCCGCCGAGGGTGCAGCGGCCAGGGACATCAGCGATCGCACGACGAGCGCCCTGAAGTCCGTCGATCCGGCGGTCGCGATCAAGCGCACCGAGGCCATCGGCCCGCAGGTGGGCAAGGAGCTCGCCGAGAAGGGCGCGCTCGCGCTCGTGATGACCCTGTTCCTGATCCTGCTGTACGTGGCCATCCGGTTCCGCTGGCGCTTCGGGGTCGGGGCGACCCTGGCTGCGCTGCACGATCCGATCGCCGTGGTCGGCTTCTTCGTCGTGACCGGCATGGCCTTCGACCTGTCGGTGCTCGCGGCGATCCTCGCGGTCATCGGCTATTCCCTGAACGACACCGTGGTCGTGTTCGACCGCGTGCGCGAACGTTTCCTGTCGATGCGCAAGGCCTCGCCACAGGAGGTCATGGACGCGGCCGTCAACGAGACGCTGTCGCGGACGATCATGACCTCCGGCACGACACTGCTCACGGTCATCGCGCTCGCGCTGCTGGGCGGCGAGGCCCTGCGCGGCTTCTCCATCGCGCTGATCGTCGGCATCGTCGTCGGCACGCATTCGTCGATCTACATCGCCAGCGCCGTCGCCCTCGATCTCGGCGCGTCGGCGCGCGACTTCCTGCCGCCGGAGAAGAAGTCCGAGGCGGACGCGATGCCGTGAGGGCGACCGGGCTCGGGGCTGACGAAGGAGTCTTGCCGGGATGACGGAACTGCTGCTGGATCCGCAGGCGTGGGTGTCGTTCGTCACGCTCGCCGTGCTCGAGATCGTGCTCGGCATCGACAACATCATCTTCCTGTCGATCCTGGTCGCGCGGCTGCCGAAGGCGCAGCAGCCGCGGGCCCGCACGCTGGGTCTCGCGCTCGCGATGCTCACCCGCATCGGCCTGCTGTTCTCGATCACGTGGCTGATCCGGCTCACGAATCCGCTGTTCACGGTGTTCGGGCAGGAGATCTCCGGGCGGGATCTCATCCTGCTCGCGGGCGGCCTGTTCCTGCTGGCGAAGAGCGTCAGCGAGATCCACGGTGCGCTGGAGGGCGCGCAGGAGACCCACAAGTTCAACGCGCGCGCGAAGTTCCTGGCGGTGATCGTGCAGATCGCCGTCATCGACATCGTCTTCTCGCTGGACTCGGTGTTCACGGCCGTGGGCCTCGCGAAGCACGTCGAGATCATGGTGGCTGCGATCGTGGTCGCCGTCGGCGTCATGATGTTCCTGGCCGCGCCCATCAACGAGTTCATCGAGCGCCACCCGACCATCAAGATCCTGGCGCTCGCGTTCCTGATCCTGGTCGGTGTCGCGCTGACCGGCGAGGCCTTCGAGATGCACATCCCGAAGGGCTACCTGTACTTCGCGATGGCGTTCTCGTTCGGCGTCGAGATGATCAACATCCGCATGCGCGAGCGCGGCCGTCCCGTGAAGCTGCGCGACCCGGACATGCCCGGGGAGCGGCGCCATTAGACCGGCGACCGACGGGAGGCGGGCATGAACTGGCTCGAGGCCGTCGTTCTCGGACTGGTCGAGGGCGCCACCGAGTTCCTGCCGGTGTCCAGCACCGGTCATCTGATCCTGAGCCGATCGCTGCTCGGTCTCGAAGGCGCCGCCGTCGACGCCTACCTCGTCATCATCCAGGGTGCCGCGATCCTCGCGGTCTGCTGGGAGTACCGGCAGCGTCTCTGGCACACGGCGCTCTCGGTGCGTGCCGATGCGGCCTCACGGCGTTTCTTCCTGCACCTGTTCGTGGCGTTCCTGCCGCTCGCGGTGCTGGGGCTGCTCTTCCAGCGCCCGATCAAGGCGGCACTGTTCGGGCCGATACCGGTCGCGATCGCGCTGATCGTGGGCGGCATCGTGATCCTCTGGGCCGAGCGCCGCGAGCACACGCAGCACCTGCGGACCGCGGGCGAGCTGCGGTTCCACCATGCGTTGAAGCTCGGCCTGTTCCAGGCGCTGGCGCTGATCCCGGGCACGAGCCGCTCGGGTGCGACGATCATCGGCGGGCTCTTTCTCGGCATGTCGCGCACGCTGGCGGCGGAATTCTCGTTCTTCGTCGCCATCCCGACACTGCTGGCGGCCACCGGCTACGAACTGGTCAAGGAGGCGCATGCGCTCTCGGCGGTCGACCCGCTGGCCCTGGGGCTCGGCGGGGCCGTGTCCTTCGTGTCGGCGTTCGCGGCCACGAAGATCCTGATCCGTTTCGTCAGTCGTCATTCCTTCGAGGGATTCGCCTGGTACCGCATCGTCTTCGGCCTGCTCGTGCTGTCGACGTGGTGGACGGGCTGGATCGACTGGGCCTGAGGACCGCCCCCGCTGGACGCCCGGGCGCGGCGTTCCGGTATGATCCGGCGAACTCAGCAGGGGGACGCCGCATGTTCTGGCGAGTCAAGCCACTCGACGCGATCATCGCGCACGCGGAGAAAAAGAGCCTGCACCGCTCGCTCGGCGCCTTCCACCTGATGATGCTGGGCGTCGGCGCCATCATCGGCACCGGCATCTTCGTCCTGACCGCCGAGGCCGCGCAGAAGGCCGGGCCCGGCATGCTGCTGTCGTTCGTGATCGCGGGCTTCGTCTGTGCCGTGACGGCGCTCTGCTATTCCGAGCTCGCGGCGATGGTGCCGGTCTCCGGATCGGCCTACACCTACTCCTACGCCGTCATGGGAGAGCTCGTGGCCTGGGTGGTCGGCTGGGCGCTGATCCTAGAATACGCCGTCGCCGCGAGCGCGGTGTCGGTGGGCTGGTCGAACTACTTCGTGCCGCTCGTCGAGACCACCTTCGGCATCGACATTCCGTTCGCGCTCAGCAAGGGTTACTTCGCGGGCGGCTTCATCAACCTGCCGGCGGTGTTCATCGCGATCCTGGTCACGTCGCTGCTCTACATCGGCACGCGGGAGAGCGCGACGGTCAACGCCGTGCTGGTCGTCATCAAGGTCATCGCCCTGACGCTGTTCTGCGCGCTCGCATTGCCGGTCGCGAACCTGCAGAACTTCGAGCCCTTCGCGCCGCTCGGGATGGCGGGCGTGTCGGCAGCGGCGGGTTCCATCTTCTTCGCCTACGTCGGTTTCGACGCGGTTTCGACGGCCGCGGAGGAGACGCGCAATCCGCAGCGCAACGTGCCGCTCGGGCTCATCGGCAGCCTCGTCATCTGCACGGTGTTCTACCTGCTCGTCTCGGCCGGCGCGATCGGTACCATCGGCGCGCAGCCGGTCATCGACGCGGCCGGACACGGGCTCGCGCCCGGCAGCCGCGAGCTGGCCGCGGCCTGCCAGCAGGCCGCGAATGCGGGTCGCCTCGCCTGCAGCGACGAGCCGCTCGCCTTCGTGCTGCGCGAGATCGGCTGGCCGCAGGTGTCGCGGCTCATCGGCCTCGCGGCGTTCCTTGCGCTGCCCTCCGTGATCCTCATCATGCTCTACGGCCAGACGCGCATCTTCTTCGTGATGTCGCGCGATCGCCTGCTGCCGGAGTTCCTGAGCCGGGTGCACCCGCGCTTCCACACGCCCTACGTGGTGACGGTGATCACGGGCGCGGTCGTGACGCTGGCCTCGGCGTTCTTCCCCGTCGGTCAGCTCGCCGACGTGTCGAACACGGGCACGCTGTTCGCGTTCATGACCGTCGCGGTCGGCGTGCTGATCCTGCGCCGCACGGAACCGGACCGGCCGCGCGCGTTCCGTACGCCGGGCGTCTGGATCGTGGGCCCGCTCGCGATCTTCGGCAGCATGTACCTGTTCGCGTCGCTCTCGCTGTTCACGCAGATGCTGTTCGTCGGCTGGGCCGTGATCGGACTGGTGGTCTACCTGTCCTACGGCTACCGCCGCAGTCCGTTCGCGACCGGCGAGGACCTGAACGGCTGACGACCATTTCCCCTACGGTCGCAGCCGGTAGCCCGCGCCGGGAACCGTCTCGAGCCAGCGCGGCGATTCGGGGTCCTCGCAGATCTTCTGTCGCAGCCGGTGCACGAGCTGCTTCAGCAGCTGGCGGTCGCCGCCGGCGCGATGACCCCACACGTGCACGAGCAGGCGCTCCGTCGGCACCACCTGCCCGGCCTGTGCGATCAGGAGCTGCAGCAGACGCGCTTCCAGCGGCGTGACCTTGAACTCGCCCGCACCCTCGATCGTGAGCGCCAGGCCGTCGGCATCGAGCGAGAAGCTGCCCGCCGCGCTGCGATCGGTGGTCTCCAGGCCGGCGCGCCGGAGCAGTGCCCGCACGCGCGCGACCAGCGTGCGGGGGCTGAACGGCTTGGTCAGGTAGTCATCGGCGCCGAGTTCGAGCGCGCGCACGAGGTCGGTCTCTTCGCCGCGGACCGTGAGCATCATGATCGGCAGCCTCGATTCGCGCCGGAGTGCGACGCACAGATCGAAGCCGGAGCCGCCCGGCAGGTTGATGTCGAGCAGCGCGAGATCCGGCTGCTCGGCCCTGAACGTGCCGAGGGCCGAGCCGTAGGAGTTCGCCTTGACCACGACGAAGCCGGCGTTGGCGAGCGCGAAGCCCGTGACCGCCAGCATGTCCTCGTCATCGTCGACGAGCAGGATCTTCACGCGTCTTCCTCCAGCGGCAGCGTGACCGTGAAGCGCGTGCGGTGCGCCGCGGTGCGTTCGGTCGTGATCGTGCCCTCGTGGCGTTCGACGATCGACTTGACGATCGAGAGGCCGAGCCCGAGGCCCGGGGCGTGGGGCTCGGTTCCTGTGCCGCGCCGGAAGCGTTCGAACAGCCGGGCGGGGTCCCCGTCCGGCACCCCGGGGCCCTCGTCCTCGACCCAGAGCGCGATCGCGCGGTCGCGACGCTCGGCACCGATGCGGATGACCGATTTCTCCGGTGCGAACTTCGCCGCGTTGGACAGCAGGTTCACGAGCACCTGCACCAGCCGCTGCGCATCGCCGACGACGGCCGGCACGTCCTCGCCGAGTTCGACCAGCAGCCCGATGCCGCGCTGGTCGAGCAGCGGCACCATCCACTCGGCGGCCTCGCGCACCACCTCGCGCAGGTCGACCGACTGGTGCCGTATCGAGAGCTGTCCCGATTCGATGCGTACGCTCTCGAGCAGGTTGTCGATGAGCCGCATGAGCCGCCGGACGCCGCGTTCGACGTTGGTGAGCAGCTCGCGCTGCGATTCGGGCGGCATGCTGTCCAGTCCGTCGCGCAGGAGCTCGATGGAGGCGAGCTGCGCCGCGAGCGGGGTACGGAACTCGTGGGAGATGTTGCCGAGCACGGCGTCACGGGCGCGCCGCGCGACGCGCGTCTCCTGTTCACGGCGCTGCAGCGTGTCGATGAGTTCCAGCAGGTTGCGGCGCATGTCCTCCATCGTCTGGCCGAGCGCGGCCACCTCGCGCGGGCCTGCGACCGGGATGGCGGCGTCGAAGTCGCCGCGCCCGATCTGCGCCGCGGCGCTGCCGAGCGACGACACGGGCTTCGCGAGCCGGCGCCCGAACAGCCAGCCCCCGATACCGGCCCCGATCGCGACCAGCGCCGTCACCAGCGCGAGCAGGCTGCGGAACTGGCGTGTCTGCGCGCTGAACGACTTCGTGCTCAGGTGCGCCTCCAGCACGCCGATCTGCTCGTCGACGTGGCTGAACACCGCGACGGTGCCCACATAGGCATCGAGCGCCGGCACCAGTTCGGCAACCGCCGCGTTGCGCTTCGACGCCGCTTCGTGCCGCGGCGCGGGTGCCGAGGGCGTTCCCCTGATGACCAGGGTCACATCGGCGCCGAGTTCGCGACTGATGCCGCGCAGGAGGGTGTCGTTGCCACGGGAGATGGCCACGGCCCGGAGGCCGGGCACGCTCGCGAAGGGCACCGCGGCGCCGAACAGTACGGGTCCGCCGTCCCTGGGGGCCAGCGAGAAGCGTTCACCCTGGTGCGCGAGGGCCCGCGTGATCTCCTTCCAGGGCGCCGTCGGTCCCGCGGTCATCAGCGGTGCGTCGGTGCCCAGCAGCGCGCAGATCTCCGCGATGCTGGAGTCGCAGTAGCGTTGCAGGAATTCCTGGAGTGTGGGCAGGTCGTTCGCCCCCAGCAGGCGCCGTACGGTCGGCAGGTCCGCCAGCACGTGCGCGTCGGCCATGCGGTCCTCGACGACCGCACGCAGAGCCTCGCGCGCGGACGCGGCTGCGTATTCGGCACGCGCCAGGGCGAGCTCGTCGACCAGCCGTGAGATGAGCAGCGAGCAGGCGATGCCCATCGCGCCGAGCGCGACCAGCACGATCAGCACGCTGCCGCCGCCCAGCCACGTGGCCAGGTTCATCGACACAGGGCGGCTGCCGCGAAGATTCGGGAATACCACGGTGGTCGGCAGCATAGCGGCGCAGCGCGCAGGAAGACCAGTACCGGGAGACCGTTGAGCGGCACGTGCCGTGGCCGACGTGTGCCGGCGCGGCGCCGGGGCTTCATGCGCAGGCCGGGGTTCCGCGCATCCCTTCAATCGCCGCGCCGCGCTCCGTCCGTGTCCGGATCGGAATCCCCGTTCCGGGATCTCGACTGGAGCGCCACCAGGGTGTTGCCGAGCCATTGCCGCGCGGCCTTCTGCAGCTGCCAGAGCCTCAACTTCCACCGTACGACCACGAAGGAGTCGCGGCGGAAGAACTGCAGGTGCCAGGTGCAGTCGTCGACGGCGCCAAGATGGTATTTGTAGGGCTCCGCGCCACGCAGGAAATCGTAGATCCGCACACCGCGCGCGATCATGGCCTTCATGCCGAGCAGGTGGATGACGGTTCCCGGCGAGTACCGTTCCCACTCCTTCGGGCAGTCCATCGCGCCCTGATAGACCTGCAGCGAATCCCCGACCTGGAATCCGTATTCGACCGCGACGCGACGGCCGTTGAGCTTGAGCTGTGCGAGGTACAGCCAGCCGGCCGGCAGCAGCTCGCGGGCGACCTGCTGCAGGAAGGCGGCCTCCTGCGGATGCTTGAAGACGCCGCCGTGCCCGCGTTTCTGCCACTGCGCCTGGTGCGCTGTGGTCAGCCAGGCGAAGACCTCACTGAATTCGTCCTGGCGCTCGATCACCGAATACTCGACCTCGAAGTCCCTCTCGACCCGATTGAGCGTGTTCGTCATGCGCTTGCGGACGGACCGCGGAAAGGCCGCGAGCGTCCCGGCCCAGGTGGCCGCGAGTTGGGTGCGCGGACAACGTTCCGAGGCGATGTCGTCGACGACCCATTGGCCGGCCTTGAGGAGATCCGTCAGGCGGAGGCAGAACTCCGCGCCGGATGCGAGGTCGCGCAGGGACACGATCTCGGCGCCGAGATCCGCGAGCACCTGCACGAAGGCACCTGCGACGGCATTCGTTGCCCGGGGTTCGCACAGGACGCCGAGGTAGTCCGAGACCCCGGTGGCGATGAAGCGGAGGATCTTCACCGGAACGACGCCGAGCACGCGCTCGGTCTCGATCATCAGCGGGGCGATCGCGACGACTTCCGGCCCGCGCGAGAACACCACGATGCGCAGGGACCGGTCGTGGTTCGCGCCGCCGCAGTGTTTCCACCAGGTGCGCTGCCATTCGAACGACTGGAACACCGTGCCGCGGATACGGCCGTGGAGGTCTGTCCACGGCTTGCGGAGGGCGTCGAAGCCCGCGTCGGTGGTCACCACCCGGCAGGAGGGTGCGGCACGACGGTCAGGTCCCTGTCGCCTCGTGCCGTCCGCGGTCCGGCCCGATTTCGAGAGACCGTCGCGCGATGCGCGACGCCTGTCGACCCACGTGTCCAGCAGCCCGGCGTCCGCGCCGGCAAAGTCGAGGCGGGTGGCCGTGGAGGCGGCCGGGTTGCGCAACGGTTGCTCGATCTGTGCTGCCATGAAGCTCCCTTTCCCGGAGAGCATCCTAGGAATCGGTGGTCACTGTGTCGGTAGCGGGGCGGTTAGAAACCGGTAACAGCGCGCACCCGCGACAGTTCACTTCCCATCGAATTCAGGTTAGTCTTTACATATGGTGCGGCTGCGTCGTTTTTGATCATCTGTCGCACCGATCACGGACCCATCCGGGCGAGCGATACGAAGATCCGTCGGACGGTCCGCGTGACATCGGGGGGGATGCCAGCTGGAGAGCCAGTCCCGGCCGAGGGCATGGCGGACCACCCGCAACGCGCGATTGCGTCTTTCAAGGAACTGAAGGCCATGCGAAAGATCACCGGAGTTCTCGCCTCGCTGCTGCTCGTGACGCTCGCCGGTTGCGGCGGTTCCGGCAATTCGGGAGAAGGTCCGTTCAACACGCCGGGCGGCGGTGGCGGTGGCGGTGGCGCCGGTGGCACGACGGTCGCCCGCATGGGCAACAACACCGGTTCCAGCTTCCAGGAAGGTGTCATGGCGGTGTCGTCCGCGCGGATCTCCGCGGGTGGCAGCACCAGCCTCACGGTCTCGATCGTGTCCACGAGCGCCAACACGCTGTTCACCGACAGCGTGTCGGTCGGGTTCTCGTCCACGTGCTCGGCCACCGGCCGCGCGACGATCACCTCGCCGGTGACGACCACCACCGGCATCGCCACCGCGACCTATGTCGCGACGGGCTGCTCCGGTGACGACGTGATCACCGCGACGGCGGTCGCCACGGGCCTGCAGCTGCAGGCGACGGGCACGGTCAATGTCGCGCCCGCCTCGGTGGGTTCCATCGAATTCGTGTCGGCGACGCCGACCAACATCTCGCTGCAGGGCACGGGTGGCGTGAATCGCAGCGAGACCTCGACGGTGGTGTTCCGCGTCGTCGATTCCACGGGCGGTTCGGTCGCCGACAGCGACGTGGACTTCTCGCTCAACACTTCGGTTGGCGGCATCACCTTCTCGCCGCAGAGCGCGCGCAGCGACGCCAATGGTCGCGTGCAGACCGTCGTGCAGGCCGGCACGGTCGCCACGACGGTGCGCGTCACGGCGCGCGTGCGTTCGACCCAGATCTCCACGCAGTCGAACCAGCTCACGATCACGACCGGCATCCCGGATTCGGACAGCCTGTCGCTGGCGGTCGAGAAGTCCAACGTCGAGTCCTGGGCGATCGACGGCGTCGTGGTGCCGGTGACCGTGCGTCTCGCCGACCGGTTCAACAACCCGGTGCCGGACGGCACGGCCGTGACCTTCACGACGGAGGGCGGGCGCATCGACGGGCAGTGTCTGACGGCGACGACGTCCAGCGAGTCGGGAGTCTGCTCCGTGAACTGGGTCAGTTCCGAGCCGCGGCCTGCCAACGGGCGCGTGACCATCATCGCGACGGCGATCGGCGAGGAGAGCTTCTCGGACACCAACGGCAACGGCGCGCTCGATGCGGGCGAGAACTTCGTCGACGAGGGCGAGCCGTTCCGTGACGACAACGAGGACGGCGTTTACCAGGCCGGCGTCGAGTCGTTCTACGACTTCAACAACAACGGCCTGCGCGATTCTCCGGACAGCCTGTTCAACGGCGTGCTGTGTCGCGACACGGCCCGCTGCGATGCCACGAAGGCGAGTGCGGGCATCGGCCGGCGCCACCTGATCATCATGTCGGACGGTAACGCAGCACAGTTCTCGAGTGCGCCGGCCTCGATCGACGTGTCGGCAACGAGTCCGCAGAACGTCGACATCACCGTGCGTGACCTCAACGGCAATCCGATGCCGGTCGGCACCACGGTCTCGGCGTCGACGAGCAACGGCAGTGTCGGGCCGCGCACCACCTACACCGTGCCGAACACGACGGCAGCAGCGGGTTCGTCCATCAATGGCGTAACGCTGTTCCGGTTCTCGGTGAGCCACGACACGACGAGCAGCGATGGCACGCTGTCGATCACGGTGAAGTCGCCGGGCGGCATCCAGACCTACCTCGACATCCCGGTCCACGACTGACGGGAGCGGGGACACGCACGATCCCCGGCATGGCTTGGGCTTGTCGCGCGGGCCCTCCTACGCGCCCGCGCGATCGGGACGTCGTGGCCGCGGGCCGTGCGTGTCCCCGCTCCCGTCAGTCCTGCAGCTCGTTCGGCACATGCGGCGCCAGCGCCTCGACGAGCGCCTCGAACACCTTCGGGTTGCCCGCGACGATGTGTCCTGACTGGTCGTAGACCTTGCCGGACAGCGTGCCGACGCGGCCGCCCGCCTCCGTGATCAGCAGCGTGCCGGCCGCCGTGTCCCACGGCGCCAGCCCGAGTTCCCAGAACCCGTCGAGCCGTCCCGCCGCCACATAGGCAAGGTCCAGCGCGGCGGAGCCGGGGCGCCGCACGCCTGCGGTCTGCTGCATCACCGTGCGCAGCATGCCGAGATACGGATCGATCCAGCGCGAATTCGCGCGATAGGGAAAGCCCGTGCCGACGAGTGCTCCGTCCAGGGTGCGCTGCCGGCTGACACGGATCTTCCGGCCTTCGAGCTGTGCGCCACCGCCACGCTCCGCCGTGAAGAGTTCCTGGCGCATCGGATCGTAGACCACCGCGATCTCGGGCCGGCCGCGGTGCTCGCAGGCGATGGACACGGCGAACTGCGGGAAGCCGTGCAGGAAATTCGTGGTGCCGTCCAGCGGGTCGATGATCCAGATGTATTCGTCGCCACCGGCCCGACCGCTCTCCTCCGCGAGGAATCCGTGCGCGGGGTAGCTCTTGTGCAGGATCGAGATGATCTCGCGCTCGGCCGCCCGATCGACCTCGGACACGAAGTCGTTGTGACTCTTGGCGGTCACCTCGAGCCCGTCCAGCCGGTGCAGGCTGCGCGTGATGACCTCGCCGGCGCGCCGGGCGGCGCGGACCGCGATCGTGATGAATGGGTGCATGGATCCCCGCTGACAAAGAACGGGCGCGCCGCGGCGCGCCGGCATGCGACTAGAATACCAGAGCACCCACGGCGCCCGCGCATGCAATCGATCCGCTACGTTCTGGTCGACACCAGCCATCCGGGCAACATCGGCGCGGCCGCGCGCGCGATCAAGACGATGGGTTCCGGAGACCTGGTGCTGGTGCGGCCGAAGCGGTTCCCGCATGCCGAGGCGACCGCGCTCGCCTCCGGCGCGGATGATCTGCTGGCCTGCGCCCGTGTGCACGACACCATCGTCGAGGCCGTGGCGGACTGCGGCCTCGTGCTCGCGACCAGCGCACGTCCGCGCAGTGCGAACTTCCGCGTGCTCTCGCCACGCGAGGCAGCGGCGGAAGCGACCACCGCGGCGGCTTCGCGCCCGGTGGCATGGCTGTTCGGTGCGGAGCGCACGGGCCTCGCGAACGAAGAGCTCGCGCTCGCGCATGCGCTGGTGCGGATACCGGCGAATCCCGCCTACGAGTCGCTCAATCTCGCACAGGCCGTGCAGATCGTCGCTTACGAGCTCCGGCTCGCGGCCGGCGACGCGCCGCCGGTGCCGCTTCCCGTCGCGACGCTGCCGGCGACGGCGCAGCAGCTCCAGCACCTGTACGAGCACCTCGCGCGCGTCATCGACGCGCTCGGCTACGCGCGCGGCCGGAGCCTCGCGCACGTGATGGACCACCTGCGCCGGCTGTTCGGCCGTGCCGTTCCCGACGACAGCGAAGTGCAGATCCTGCGGGGCCTGTTGACCGAGATCGAGGCGCAGTGCCGCCGCGGAGACGACACTTGAGCGGCGCTCCGTCGGTGTATCTCGATCACGCGGCGACGACTCCCGTGGATCCCTGCGTTGCCGAGGAGATCTGCGCGGTGCTGCGCGATCCGGAGCTCGCCGCCAATCCCGCCTCGCGTCATCTGCCGGGCCGCCGCGCGCGGGCGCTCGTCGAGCGTGCGCGCGGCGAGGTCGCTGCCCTCGTGAACGCGCCGCCCGGCGATCTCGTGTTCACCTCGGGCGCCACCGAGAGCATCAACCTCGCAGTGCTCGGTGCCGCGCGCGGCAACCGCGATCGCGGCAGTCACATCGTGACCTCGCGCACCGAGCATCGGGCCGTGCTGGACGCCTGCCGGCGTCTCGGGCGCGAAGGCTTCCGGATCGGCTGGATCAGGCCCGGCGCCGACGGCATCGTCACGCCCGCGCAGGTGGAGCAGGCGCTCGAGCCGGACACGGTGCTCGTGTCGCTGATGCACGTGAACAACGAAACCGGCGTGATCCAGGACGTGGGGGCGGTCGCGCGGCTGTGCCGTGCGCGCGGCATCCTGCTGCACATCGACGCGGCCCAGAGCGCGGGCCGCATTCCGCTCGACGTCGTCGCACTCGACGCTGATCTCGTCTCGTTCTCGGCCCACAAGATGTACGGGCCCAAGGGCATCGGCGCGCTGTACGTGCGTCGGGATCCGCGACCGACGCTGGTACCGCTCGTCTTCGGCGGCGGACACGAAGGCGGGCTGCGCTCCGGTACACCGGCCACGCACCAGATCGCGGGCTTCGGCGTCGCGGCGCGGATCGCCGTCCGCGGGCTGGAGGCGGACATGGCGCGGATCGCGGCGCTCCGCGACCGGCTGGAGGCGCGGCTCGTGGCGGCGGGCAGCGCGCAGGTCAACGGCGCGCGGACACCGCGTGCGCCCGGCCTCCTGAACCTGCGCTTCGACGATGTCGAGGGCGAGAGTCTGCTGCTCCTGCTGGAGGGAGCGGTCGTCGCTTCGAGCGGTGCCGCCTGCAGCTCGGCGACCGGCGAGCCGTCCTACGTGCTGCGGGCGCTGGGGCTCTCGGATCTCCAGGCCCAGGCTTCACTCAGGCTGTCCCTCGGGCGGGGCACGACCGCCGACGAGGTCGACCGGGCCGCCGAGACGATCCTGGCGGCGGTGCGCCGGCTGCGGTCGCTGCTGCCCGATCGCGCCGAGACGCCGCCGGAGCCGGACCGTCCGCGCGACCTCGTGCGCACGCTCCGGGAGTCGGGCCTGTTCCCGGAGTACTCGGCGGCGGTGCTGGAGCGCTTCGGCGCGCCGGTGGTCAGGCTCCCGCCGGATGGCTCCGGTCTGCACCTTCGCGCCCGTGCCGGGGATCGCGCCCGCTCCGCCGCCGAGGTCCAGTTCGACGTGCGGGTGCGGGAGGGTGTCGTGACGGCGACGGCCTTCGGTGCCTTCGGCTGCCCTCACACGCTCGCCGCGGCCTCGCTGGCCGCGGACCGGATGGTCGGTGAGCCGCTCGCGAGGGCCTGCCGGGTCGATGCCCGCCGGCTCTCCCGCGAACTCGCCGTCCCGGAGGAGAAACTCGGCCGTCTCCTCGTGGTCGAAGATGCAGCCCGGGCGCTTGAATCCTGCGGCGTCATGCCGATTAATAGCGGTGTCGAACAGGCACGGTAACCGACGATGTCCATCACCCTGACCGAGTCCGCCGCCCAGCGAGTGAAGTCCTACCTGGTCGCCCAGCCGGCCGGTCTCGGTCTGCGGCTCGCGGTCAAGAAGACGGGCTGTTCGGGCTTCGCCTATGTCGTGAAGGTCGCCGAGGACCGCGCGACCGGAGATCATGTGTTCGAGTCCTGCGGCGTGCGCATCTTCGTCGACGCGGAGAGCCTGCCGCTCGTCGACGGGACGGAAGTGGATTTCGTCCGGCAGGGACTGAACGAGGCGTTCCGGTTCCGGAACCCCAACATCAAGGGCGAGTGCGGCTGCGGCGAGAGCTTCACCGTCTGAGGCTGCGCTGCGGCGGCTGCGGCGAAAACTCCTTGTGTTCCGGGCACTTCCAGTGCCTCCGCCGATTGCCGGGACCCGGCTCGCGGGGTAAACTGCGCGGCTTTCCTGCGGCGGCGGTCCATCCGGGTGGAACCTGGTGCCGGTTGTCGCGATCCCAGCCCTGACCATCATTCATTTCCGAGGAATCTCATGGCGCTCGAACGCACCCTGTCCATCGTGAAGCCCGACGGCGTGGCCAAGAACCTGATCGGCGAGGTTTACCGCCGCTTCGAACAGGCCGGCCTGCGCATCGTCGCCGCGCGCATGCGGCATCTCACGCCCACCGAGGCCGAGGGCTTCTACGCCGTGCATCGCGAGCGACCGTTCTTCAAGGACCTGTGCAGGTACATGACGTCGGGTCCGGTGGCCGTGCAGGTGCTCGAGGGCGAGAACGCCGTGCAGAAGCACCGCGACATCATGGGCGCCACCGATCCGAAGAAGGCCGCGCCCGGCACGATCCGCGCCGACCTGGCCGCCAGCATCGAGGAGAACGTCGTGCACGGCTCGGACAGCGCCGAGAACGCGGCGCGCGAGATCGCCTATTTCTTCAGCGAGACGGAGCTCTGCCCGCGCACGCGCTGAAGCGCGGCGCGCGGCGGCGGTGAAGGGACGGTCCGTGGCGGAGAAGACCAACCTGCTGGGACTCGATCGCGCCGGGCTCGAGGCCTTCGTCGCGGGCCTGGGCGCGAAGCCGTTCCGCGCGCGCCAGCTGATGCAGTGGATGCACCAGCGCGGCGAGAGCGATTTCGACCGCATGACGGACCTCGCGAAGGACTTCCGCGCCGGGCTCGCGACCGTCGCCGGGATCCGCGTCCCCGAGGTCGTGACCAGCCAGCGCTCGGCGGACGGCACCCGGAAGTGGGTGCTGCGCATGCCGGGCGCGGAAGGCGTCGAGCAGGCCGTGGAAATGGTGTTCATCCCCGAGCCCGGGCGCGGCACGCTGTGCATCTCGAGCCAGATCGGCTGCGCGATGGACTGCTCGTTCTGCAGTACGGCGCAGCAGGGCTTCAACCGGAATCTCTCGGCTGCCGAGATCGTGGGCCAGGTCTGGCTCGCGAACCGCGAGCTGGGGCGTGAGCCCGGCGGTGAGCGCATCATCACCAACGTCGTGTTCATGGGCATGGGTGAGCCACTCGCGAACTACCGCGCCGTGCTGCCGGCGATGCGGGTGTTCCTCGACGACCTCGCCTACGACCTCTCGCGCCGCCGTGTGACGCTGTCGACCTCGGGGCTGGTGCCGCAGATCTACCGGCTCGCGGAGGACTGCAACGTCGCGCTCGCCGTGTCGCTGCATGCGCCGAACGACGCGCTGCGCGACGAGCTCGTGCCCATCAACCGCCGGCACCCGATCGCCGAGCTGCTGGAGGCGTGCTGGCACTACCTCGAGCGGCAGAACGGGCGCAACATCACTTTCGAGTATGCGATGCTCGACGGCATCAACGACCGCCCCGAGCACGCCCGCGAACTGGCCGCCCTGCTGCGGGGCCGCGAGGCCAAGGTGAACCTGATTCCCTTCAACACCTTCCCGGGCACCCGCTACCGTCGCTCGGCGCCCGCGGCCGTGGACGCATTCCGCGACGCGCTCATGAAACGCGGCGTGATCGCCACGATCCGCAGGACGCGCGGCGACGACATCGACGCCGCGTGTGGCCAGCTCGTCGGCCGCGTGCGCGACCGTGTGCAGGTGAGGCTCGGCCGGAAGCTCGTCGGCCTGACGGTGCAGCCATGACCCGGCGACCGCCTGCCGCCGCGCTCGCACTCGCGATCGCCCTGGCGTTCTCGACCGCGGTGCCCGCCGTCACGCCCGAGTCGCCGAAGCAGGCGGCCGAGGTCAATGCCCAGCTCGGCATCCAGTACCTGCGGCAGGGGAACCTGCCCGTCGCGCGCGAGAAGATCGAGCGTGCACTCAAGCAGAACTCGCGCAACATCGGCGTGCAGCTCGCCGCCGCGCTGCTGTACGAGCAGCTGCGCGACACCTCGCGCGCCGAAGGCCACTACCGCAGGGCACTCAACGTCGACCGGGACAGCCCCGAGGCGCTGAACGCCTACGCGTCCTATCTCTGCCGGCGCGGCGACGCGCGGGCCGGCGAGGCGATGTTCGAACGTGCCGCGAAGAGTCCGATGTCCCGCGCGCCCGAGATCGCCTACACGAATGCGGGGACCTGCGCGCGCCAGAACGGGCGTTTGCCCGAGGCGGAAGGCTACCTGCGCACCGCGCTCGGCCTCCGGCCGAACTATGCCGATGCCCTCATGCAGATGACGAGCGTTGCCGCCGCGCGTGGCAACTCCATGCAGGTGCGCGCTTTCCTGCAGCGCTATCTCGCGGTCGGGCCGGCCAGCCCCGAGCTGCTGATGATCGGCGTGAAGGCCGAGCGCACGCTCGGCGACCGCGCCGCGGCCGATGAATACGCCGGCCGGTTGCGCCGCGAGTTCCCGGATTCGGCCGAGGCGCGTGCGCTGGACGATCCCGAGGAGCGCAATCCCGGATGAACGACACGAGCGATCGTTCACCGGGCCGGCGGCTGCGCGAGGCCCGTGAGCGCATGAACCTCACGGCTGCGCGTGTCGCGGAGCAGCTCCGGCTCGAGCCCCACCGGTTCGCGGCGCTGGAGGCCGATCGCTTCGAGGAGCTGGGCGCCGCGGTCTATGTCCGCGGTCACCTGCGCAAGTACGCGGAACTCGTCGGTCTGCCTGCCGACGAGGTGCTCGCCCTGTTCGCCGAGCGGGGAGCCGCGATGCCGGCACCCACACTGATCCCCGCGGCGAGCGCCCGCGACCTGTCGGTCACGAAGCGGCGCAATCCCATGCCTGCGCTCGCCATCGGCGCCCTCGTGCTCGTGGTGGCCGCGCTCTGGTGGTGGTATGCGTACGCGCCTGCCGGCTTGTCGGCGGGAGCCTCCCGGCGCGGGGACGCGCCCGCTGCAGCGCCGGGTCCGTCGAGCATGGAGCCGACGCCGGGCCCGGCCGAAGTCATGGTGGCGGGCTCCGGTGTGCCGCCCGCCGCGGGCATGGCGGCCGCGGAGGTCGCCGAGGTGGTCGAGACTCCGGCCGCGTCCGTGACGCCTGCAGTCACCGCAGCGTCGCGCGCAGCGGATGCCTCGCCGCCGGCTGCGCCCGCGGCGGGCGCCGAACTGCAGCTGCGGTTCCGTACGCAGAGCTGGTTCGAGGTCTACGATGCCCGCGACCGGCGGCTCGCGTTCGAGCTGGTGCCCGCCGGCGGTCAGCGCACCGTGCGCGGGAACCCGCCGCTGCGCGTGCTGCTCGGCAACGCCAGCGGTGTGACCCTCTCGCTCGATGGTCGCGAGGTGTCCGTGCCGCGCGCCCTGCGTATCGCCGACACCGCATGGATCCAGATCGACGCGAAGGGCGGCGTCTCCGAAGCGGCGCGCCGACAGGTCGGTGCGCGGGGTGAGTGACGTGAGCAGACCGGAACAGCAGACCCCGCAGTCGATCCGCGGCATGAACGACGTGCTGGCCGCGGACATGCCGTACTGGCAGTTCCTCGAGCGGCAGGCGCGCGAGCTGTTCGCGGAATACGGCTACCAGGAGATCCGCGTTCCCGTCGTCGAGCACACGCAGCTCTTCCAGCGCTCGATCGGTGAATTCACCGACATCGTCGAGAAGGAGATGTACACCTTCGTCGACCGCAGCGGGGACAGCCTGACGCTGCGCCCGGAAGCCACTGCGGGCGTCGTGCGTGCCGCGATCACCAACGGCCTGCTGCACAACCAGAAGCACCGGCTGTGGACCTCGGGGCCGATGTTCCGGCACGAGCGTCCGCAGAAGGGCCGCTACCGGCAGTTCCACCAGATCGGCTGCGAGGCCTTCGGCTACGAGGGCCCGGACATCGACGCCGAGATGATCCTGCTGTCGGCGCGTCTCTGGCGCCGGCTCGGCATCGCGCGCGTGCGCCTGTCCATCAACTCGCTGGGCACGCCGGAATCGCGGCGCGCCTACCGCGAACTCCTCGTGCGGCATTTCGAGGTGCATCGCGAGCGCCTCGACGAGGACAGCCTGCGGCGGCTCGGTGGCAATCCGCTGCGCATCCTCGATTCCAAGAATCCCGACCTGCGCGAGGTCATCGCATCCGCGCCCGTGCTCACGGAGCACCTCGACGACGCCTCGCGCATGCATTTCGAGGCCCTCCAGCGGGCCCTCGCGGCGGGCGGCGTCGAGTTCACCGTGAATCCGCGGCTCGTCCGCGGCCTCGACTACTACTCGCGTACCGTGTTCGAGTGGACGACCGACGCGCTCGGCGCGCAGGATGCCGTCTGCTCGGGCGGCCGCTACGACGGGCTCGTCGCGCAGCTGGGAGGCGAACCGACGCCCGCGGTGGGCTGGGCGCTCGGCGTGGAGCGCATCGTCGGCCTGCTGCAGGCGGCTGACGTGCCCGTCGCAACGGGCGCGCCGCAGGTCTACCTGGTGCTCGCGGGTGCCGCGGCCGAGCGCGAGGGCCTCGGGCTCGCCGAGCGCTGGCGCGATGCGATGCCGGGGCTCCGGCTGCAGAGCAACCTCGGCGGTGGCGGCATCAAGGCGCAGCTGAAGCGCGCCGATCGCAGCGGCGCCGTCGTGGCGCTGATCCTCGGCGACGACGAGGTGGCTCGCGGCATCGTGACCGTCAAGCCGCTGCGCGCCGACGTCGGGCAGATGCACGCGTCCTGGGACGAAGTGCCGGCGCGGCTCCGGCCGATGCTGGAAGACAAGTGAGGGGCCGGCGCCACCGGGCGCCGCGCGGGGAGTACGCATGGACGATTACCTGTCGGAACGGGAACAGGCCGAGACACTGAAGCGCTGGTTCCGCGAGAACTGGCTGTGGCTCGTCGTGGCGGTGGCGCTCGGCCTCGGCATCGTCTACGGACGCGAGCTGTGGGGCGGCTGGCGCACGCGTCAGGCCGTCGCGGCCGAGGCGCTGTACGAACAGATGGCCGCGGCGCTCGCGAAGAACGAAAGGCCGCTCGCCTTCAAGCTCGCCGGGCAGATCGCTGCAGACTACCCGCGCACGCCCTACGCCGACCAGGCCGAACTGCTCGCCGCGCGGGCCCATGTCGAGGTCGGTGAACTCGACCAGGGTGCGAAGCGGCTCGCGAAGCTCGCGAAGGATGCGCGCGACGATCACCTGCGCACGATCGCACGCCTGCGGCTGGCACGCGTGCAGCTCGCGCAGGGCCAGCACGACGCGGCGCTGAAGACCCTCGACGCGGCGAAGACGCCGGCGATCGATGCGCGTGTCGAGGAGATCCGCGGCGATGTCCTGCTCGCGAAGGGTGACCGCGCCAGCGCGCTCCGCGCCTACGAGGCAGCGCTGGCCGCGTCACGCGCCACGCCCGACCAGGTGCTCGTCGACGCCGGACTGCTGGAGCTCAAGATCGACGACCTGGCCGATGCGCGGCCGGTGAAGTGAGGCCCGTCATGCGCAGAGTCCTGCCCCTGCTGTGTGCGGTGCTGGCGCTCGTGGCCTGCAACCGCGATTCCAAGAAGGTGGATCCGCCGGCGGAACTCGTGAAGTTCAAGCCCACGCTGGAGATCCAGCAGGCGTGGTCGACCGGCACCGGCGGTGGCGACGACGACCTGAGGCTGGCGCTGGCGCCGGCAGTGCAGGAAGGGCGGGTCTTCACGGCCGGTACCGAGGGCGAGGTGCAGGCCCTCGCCCTCGCGAACGGCAAGCGCATCTGGAGCACGGACACGAAGCTGCCGCTGTCGGCCGGTCCGGGCGCGGGATTCGGGCTGGTCGCGGCCGGTTCTTCGGAAGGCGACGTGGTCGTGCTCGACGCCTCGAACGGCGCGCTGCGCTGGAAGAGCCGCGTCGGCGCCGAGGTCATGGCCCGACCCGCCATCGGTGAGGGACGCGTCGTCGTGCACACGGTCGACGGGCGCATTCATGCGCTGCGCGCCGCCGACGGCAGCGTCGCCTGGAACTACGAGCAGCCGTCGCCGCGCCTGACGCTGCGCGGGTCCTCGCCGCCCGTGGTGGTGGGCGAGAACGTGGTCGTGGGCTTCGACAACGGCAAGGTCGTCGCGCTCGCGCTCGCGAATGGCGATGTGCTCTGGGAGACGACGGTCAGCCCGGGCAAGGGACGCAGCGAACTCGAGCGGCTGGTCGACGTCGACGCGGCCGTGCAGGTGTCGGGCAACGACGTCTATGTCGCGGGGTTCCAGGGCCGTGCGGCGATGATCGCGATGGAGAACGGCCAGGGTGCCTGGAGCCGCGATCTCTCGAGCCACCGCGGCCTCGCGCTCGACGATGAATCGCTGTACGTGACGCTGTCGGACGGTACCGTCGTGGCGATGTCGCGTCGTGACGGTTCCGAGCGGTGGCGCACGGCGGCACTGCTACGCCGCGGTGTCTCCGCACCCGCCGTCTTCGGCGATGCCGTCGTGGTCGGTGATTTCGAGGGCTACCTGCACTGGATGGACCGCGCCACGGGCAGGTTCGTGGCGCGCACGAAGGCGGGTGGGCGCATCACGAACGGACCGGTCGTCGCCGACGGCCTGCTGCTCGTGCAGCCCGACAAGGGGGGCGTGCGGGCATTCCGCTTGCGGCCGCCCGGTAAGCGCGGCTGAGGCCGCGGCGTCGCCGCGGTCCCGCCCATGCTCCCCGTCGTCGCACTGGTCGGCCGGCCCAACGTCGGCAAGTCGACGCTCTTCAACGTCCTCACCAACACGCGGGACGCGCTGGTCGCCGACGAGCCCGGGCTCACGCGTGACCGCAAGTACGGCTACGCCGCGGCCTGCGGCCGTCGCTTCATCGTCATCGACACGGGTGGCCTCACGGAGTCGCCGCGCGGCATCGAGCAGCTCATGGCGGCGCAGACGCGCAAGGCCATCGAGGAAGCCGATCGGGTCGTCTTCGTCGTCGACGCGCGCGACGGGCTGACGCCCACGGACCGCTTCGTGGCCGGGGTGCTGCGCACGGCCGGCAAGCCCGTGGTCGTCGCCGTGAACAAGTCCGAGGGTCGCGACGAGGATGTCGCGGTCATCGAGTTCCATGCCCTGGGCCTCGGCGACCCCGTGGCGCTGGCGGCCGCGCATCGCGTGGGCATCGAGCCCCTCGTCGAGCGCGCTCTCGTTGACCTGCCGGCGGACGGCGAGGCGCCCGAGGTCACGGGCGGACACGAGGGCATCCGAGTCTGCGTGGTGGGCCGGCCCAACGTCGGCAAGTCGACGCTGATCAACCGGCTGATCGGCGAGGAGCGCGTGGTCGCCTTCGACGAGCCCGGCACCACGCGCGACACGGTGTTCGTGCCGTTCGAGCGCGACGGCGAGCGCTACGTGCTCATCGACACAGCCGGCGTCCGGCGCCGCGCGCGCGTCGAGGAGGCCGTCGAGAAGTTCTCGATCATCAAGACGCTGCAGGCCATCGACGAGGCGCACGTCGTGATCGGCGTGATCGACGCCCACGACACGGTCGCGCTCCAGGATGCCTCGCTGCTCGGCCTGGTCGCCGAGCGCGGCCGCGCGCTCGTGATCGCGGTGAACAAGTGGGACCACATCCCGGGCGAGCAGCGCGACGAGATCCGCCGCCAGCTGGAGCTGCGGCTCGACTTCCTCGACTTCGCACGCGTGCACTTCATCTCCGCGCTGCACGGCAGCGGTGTCGGCGAGCTGCTCGGGTCCGTGAAGAAAGCCTGGCGGGCGGCCATGAAGGAGCTGCCCACGCCGGAGCTCACGCGCGCGCTGGAGGCGGCCATCGCCCAGCACCAGCCACCGCTCGTGCGCGGGCGGCGAGTGAAGCTGCGCTACGCCCACCAGGGCGGCCGCAATCCGCCGGTGATCGTGGTGCACGGTACGCAGGCCGAGCGCGCACCGGAGGACTACCGGCGCTATCTCGTGAACCATTTCCGGCGCTGGTTCGATCTGGCCGGTACGCCGGTACGCGTCGAGTTCCGCTCGGAGGACAACCCCTTCGCGGGCCGGCGCAACACGCTCACGCCGCGTCAGCAGCGCAAGAAGAAGCGGATGCTCCGCCACCACAGGCGCTGAGGCCGGAGCGCCGGGTGCTGCGCCGTCGGCGGCGGCCACGTTTCTCCCGCCCGCTTCAGGCGACGATCAGCTCGTGCGGCATCGTGTGCAGGCACTCCGCTCCGTTCTCGTGGAGCAGGTAGGTGCTCTCGAGGTGATACGGTGCGACCGAGTGGCCGTAGTACAGGAACTCGAAGTTGATGACCGTGCCGGGCTCGAGTTCCCAGTTCCCGAGGCGTCCGAACGCGGGATAGCCGGTGGGCAGCTCGATGATGTCGAGCCCGATCGAGTGCATGAACACCACGGTCTTCTTCGGTGTCGGCACGTCCATGGCCCAGGCGATGCGGCTGATCGCCTTCCAGGCCTCGTGCGAGGTCATGCCCGCCCGCAGCAGCTTCACCGCCTCGCGCTGGCCCGCGTCGACGGTCTCGCAGATGCGGCGGTACTCCACCGAAGGCTCGCCGACGTGCAGCGTGCGCGACAGGTCGAAGGCATAGTTCGACCAGCTGCCCCAGCACTCGAAGATGATCGTCTGGCCGTCGCGCACCTTCCAGTCGTTGTCGGCGAACAGGATGTCGGGGAAATAGACGCCGCCGTACTCGGCGCCGAACTGCAGCGCCTTCTGCGCGGACAGCACGTTCGCGCCACGCTCCTGCAGGATCCTGCGGAACTGTCCGGCGACGTCGCGCCACACGACGCCGGGCCGGATCATCGGGATGATCTCCTGGAGCGCCTGCTCGTTGAGTCTCGCGCCCTGGCGGACGAGTTCCAGCTCCTTCGGCGTCTTCACCTTGCGGATGTGCAGCCAGGCGTCGTGCGCGTCCTCGGTGACGAGGCCCGGCAGCCCGCGCGCGACGTGGTGGGCGAGCCGGAGATCGTCGAAGCCGACGCGAGCCTGCGCGAGCCCGAGGCCGGCGAGCGCGGCCTTCGTGCCCGCGACGATGTCGGGCTCCAGCTGGCCGTCGACCATCCGCGCGTACAGCTTCTCGGTGTCGGCTTGCAGCGGATCGAGCCGGAGCGGCTCGGGCTCACGCGCCACGGCCGTCGTGTTCAGGAACTCGGTGACGCGTACGCGCGGGATCCAGGTCGGTGTCTCGAGCAGCCCGGACACCGAGAACTCCGGGATCACGAGCACCGGCTGCTTCGCGGGGTCGCGCGGGATGACGACGCTGGCCTGCGGCTCCTGGAAACCCCATTCGGAGATGCGCGTCCAGAAACCGGACGCGTAGTAGACGTTGCGCGCCGCGGAGGCGACGAGTGCATCGAGCCCCAGCCGGTCCATGGTGCGCAACGCGCGCTCGTGGTTGAAGAGCATCCCGGCCTCCTCTGGAATCGTTCCAGTTGCCGCAGTAGACCACAACGCGGACGGACCACCAAGCGGACGGGCAGTTGTCCGTGGAGCAGTTGTCCGTGCAGGTGATCCGGAGCAATTCGCGCCGCGATTCCGCCTGATGGCGGGCCGGGATGCCGAGGGCGAAGAACACGCCGCTGATCGGCGTTTACTTCACGGGCTGCCCCCAGCCCAGCCTGCAAAGAGCCGCTGTCTCTTCGAGCACCACGTCCCGAAGCTCACAGGCCGCAGGCGACAGCGTTCTGGTCTTGAGCCACATCAGCATCAACTCGGTCCATCCAGCGAGACCGTGAATCGGCACTGCCACGAGCTGCTTCTGCTGCACTTCCTGGAAGACCGCCCATTTCGGCAGGACTCCATAGGCGAATCCGTGCCGCACGAGCTCCTTGACCACGGCGACCGAATCCACTTCCGCGAGCACATTGCTTCGCACGTTGTTTTCCGCGAACGCCCGTTCGAGATCGCGCCGTATCACATGCCACGTGCTGGTAAGGACGAGAGGAAACTGTCCAAGACGTCGGACTGCGATGCCATTCCCGGGCAATCGCGGCAGGCGCGCGGATCCGATCAGGTGCAACTGTTCGCGAATGAGCGGCACTCCGGCGATGGCGCCGGTCTGATCGACGCTGTATTGAATGCCCATGTCCGTTCGTCCGTGCAGGATCCATTCCTGTATCTGCGCGGGGAGGGCCTCGCGGATCACCAGTCGGATCTGCGGGTGTTCGTCCCGGAATCGACGCAGCAGAATGGGAGCCAGGAGCTGCGCAATCGAAGGCAGCGCCGCGAAAGACACCTCTCCGGACGGGTACCGGCCCATCGCACGGATCTCGGAGCGTATCGAATCGAACTGATCAAAGATGGCGACGACGTGCTTCAGCAGCAACGCGCCGGCCGGGGTCAACGTCACGCCGCGACTGTGGCGATCGAGCAACGTGACCTTCAGTTCGTGCTCGAGCGCAAGGATCTGATGACTGACTGCGGATTGCGCGATCTTCAGGTCGTCCGCCGCACGAGAAAAACTGCCGAATTCAACCACCCGGGCGAAATAGCGAAGTTGTCGGGTTTCCATGCTGGGATCGCCATCGGGGAAGGTCTGAAGAACTGTTCGTGACAGAGAGCGGCTTTCCGGGACGCGGCGACAAAGGTATCTGTATTTCAGATACCTGTCATGCGCAATCAATATTGTACATTGTGGTGTGCCCGACCTAGTCTGATCGAGGCACGCAACAGTCATCATCGGGTGCTGGTGAGATCGGGAACGGCGGGATTCCTGATGTTGGTGCCGTCCGCCGTGAATTCCGGGAGACCGACAACGTCACGGTCCATGGAACAGGCAGGGTCGCCGCGTACCTTCAATCTTCTTCAGGGGGCATCAATGATCGACATTCGTGCGTCCGCGGCGCTGCGCCGCGCCGTCCAGCTCTCGCTCCTCGCGCTCGGCTCGGCCCAGGCCGGAATCGCCCTGGCCCAGACGGACGGCGGAACGCTCGCCGACATCGTCGTCACGGCCCAGCGCCGCGCGGAGGCCATCGAGGACGTGCCCCTGTCGATCAGCTCGCAGACCGGCGAGTCGCTGGCGCAGAAAGGCATCTTCGACCTGCGCGACCTCGGCAACGTCGTGCCGGGCCTCGCGTTCAACACGCAGGGACCGTTCGCGGAGCCGACCATCCGCGGTGTGCAGTCGACCATCGCGAATGCCGGCGCCGACTCGCCGGTCGCGCTGTACGTGGACGGTGTGTACCAGCCGAACCAGCTCGCGAACGTCTTCGACCTGCCGGACATCTCGCAGATCGAGGTGCTGCGCGGACCGCAGGGCACGCTGTTCGGTCGCAACGCGACGGGCGGCGCGATCACGATCCACACCCTCGAGCCGCAGTTCGAGGCGGCCGGCAAGGTCGGACTGGAGTACGGCTACTACGACGGCAGCGACCAGGGATCCGGCGAGGTCACGGCGCGCGGCTACTTCACGGCCCCGATCGTCGCCGACAAGGTCGCCTTCAGCATCGCGGGCTATTACCGCAACCTCGACGGGTACCTGACCAACGACAACGACGGCAGCCGCAGCGGCGAGGTCAAGCGCTGGCTGGTGCGCGGCAAGCTGCTGTTCAAGCCCACCGACAACCTCAGCGTGCTCGTGACGGGCATGATCAGCGACCGAGACGACCTGCAGGCGGGCGCGACCACGGCGCTGCGCGGCAACGGCACGGCCGGCCAGTACCCGGATGGTGTCGTGTCGACCGAGGCCTGGCACGTGGCGAGCAACCTCTACAAGGGTAGCAGCCCGGTCTATGCGCACCAGAAGGCGCTGTCGGGCAAGATCGACTGGGTCATCCCGGGTGCCGGCACCCTGTCGTCGGTGACGGGCCTCACGAACACCAGCAAGGCCGAGTACCACGTCGACCTCGACACCGGCACGTCCGCACTCTGCAAGGCAGCGTTCGTGTGTCTCGACTTCAGGGAGAGCTATCCGGACAAGGCCTTCCAGCAGGAACTGAACTTCACCTCCGAGAAGTTCGGCGCCTTCAGCTTCGTCGCCGGTGCGTTCTACTACCGCGACAACCACGTCTTCGGCGCGAACATCGACCCCCTGCTGCTGCCGGACGGTCGTGTCGATCCTGCCGACGTGTCCCTCATCGGCTTCAAGACGCGGTCCGTCGTGCACACGCGCGCCAAGGCGCTGTTCGGCGAGGTCACGTACGACTTCACCGACCGGCTGCACGCGATCGGCGGCATCCGCTACAGCAAGGAGAAGAAGTGGGGCACCGGGGACGTGGTCCCGCGCTTCCCGACGACGGGGGACCGCGAGGACAGCGCCTGGACCCCGCGCGGCTCCATCCGCTTCGACCTGACCGACTCCACGAATGTCTATTTCACCTACAGCCGGGGCTTCAAGAGCGCGGTGCTGTCGGGCTTCGAGCAGAGCGACAACATCGCGAAGCCCGAGAAGCTCGATTCGTTCGAAGTCGGCGTGAAGAGCGTCGGCGACCGCTACCGTGTCAGCGCGGCGGCCTACTCTTACGACTACAAGAACCTGCAGGCGCAGTTCTGGAACGGCACGGCCACGATCTACTCGAACGCCAAGGGTGCGAAGATCCGCGGCCTCGAGGCCGAGGGCCTGTTCCAGATCACCCCGGAGTTCTCCGTGAGCGGTGGCTTCGGCTGGCTGGGGAGGGCGAAGTACGAAGAGTTCTCCGGCGTTGCCTACCAGCTGCCGAACAGTCCCGGGGGCATGGTGTTCCACGTCGAGAACGCCAACGGCGCGCGCATGCTGAAGGCGCCGAAGTTCACGGGCAACCTGACACTGGCGTACACGACAGAACTCGCGAGCGGTGGGCTCGACGCCAGCGCCACGCTGTTCCACTCGTCGGCGACGAGCTTCGACCTCGTGCGTCGCGTCACCCAGAAGGGCTACGAGACGCTGAACGCGGCCGTGTCGTACTCGCCGGCGGCGGTCAAGGGCCTGCGCGTCACGGTGTTCGGCAAGAACCTCACGAACAAGGACTACTTCACCAGCACGCTGCTCGGGCCCTCGGCGGATGCGCCGGTGTATTCGCCGCCGCGGTCCTTCGGCCTCGGCGCGGAGTTCAGCTTCTGATCGAGGCGGCCTGCGCCCGCGCCGGGCGCGTCACTGTCTACTCGCTGTTCCGCGAGCAGGCGCGCTGGCGCCCCGACGCGCTGGCGATCGAATGCGCCGGCCGTTGCTGGACCTATGGCGAGCTGGCCGAGGCCGTCGATGCGGTGGCCGGCGGCCTGCGCCGACGAGGCCTCGCGCGCGGTGACCGCGTCGCGGTGCTGTCCGAGAACCGGGTCGAGTACACGCTGCTGCAGCTCGCGGCGGCGAGGATCGGCGCCGTCGTTGCCTGCCTGAACTGGCGGCTCGCGCCAGGCGAGCTCGGGCACTGCGTTCGGCTCGTGGCCCCGAAGCTCCTCATCGCCTCCTCGCGCCACACCGCGCTCACCGCAGGCGTCGAGAGTCCCGGCACGACGAACCTGCCGCTCGATGACGGGCTCGTCTCGCTGCGCGGGAACGGGCCGGACCGCGAGCCGCCGACCGACGACCCCGAGGACGGCCTGCTGCTGCTGTACACGAGTGGCACGACCGGACTGCCCAAGGCGGCGCTGATCAGCCATCGCGCCGAGATCGCGCGCATGACGACCCTGCGCCTGGACATGAACATCGGGCCCGAGGACGCCTACCTCGCCTGGTCGCCGATGTTCCACATGGGCGGGACCGAGCACACGCTGGCGAGCCTGATGTTCGGCGCCAGTGTCGTCATCACCGACGGCCTCGACCTCGAGGCGATCGTGGACGTCATCGGCCGCAAACGGCTCGGCTGGCTGCTGCTGGTGCCGGCAACCATCGAGCCGCTGCTCGCGAAGCTCGGCGAGACGGGCATCGTGCCGCGGGGCGTGAAGGTCGTCGGCTGCATGGCGGACCTCGTGCCGGCGGAGGTCATCGCGCAGATCACGCGCCGGTTGAACGCGCCGTTCCTGAACAGCTTCGGGTCCACCGAGACCGGCCTGCCGCCGGCCACGGGTCACCTGATCCCGATCGGCGAGACGCCACGCGACCTCGCGAAGCGCCAGAGCTCGCTCTGCGAGTTCCGCATCGTCGATGCCGAGGATCGCGACGTGCCGGACGGCGAGCCCGGGGAGGGCATCGTGCGCGGGCCGACGCTGTTCAGCGGCTACTGGAACGCGCCCGAGGTGAATGCGCGGGAGTTCCGCGGCGGCTGGTTCCACATGGGCGACCTGTTCCGGCGCACCGCGGGCGGCGGCTTCGATTTCGTCGGCCGCTCGAAATACATGATCAAGTCCGGTGGCGAGAACATCTATCCGGCCGAGATCGAGCGCGTGCTGCTCGCCGATCCGCGCATCGCGGACGCCGCGGTCGTGCGCAGGCGCGACGCACGCTGGGGCGAGATCCCGGTGGCGTTCGTGGCGCGCAGCGACGAGAGTCTCACGGCCGCTGACGTCGAGGCGCTGTGCCGCGGGCAGCTCGCCGGTTACAAGCGACCCCGCGAGGTACACTTCCTGCGCATGGAGGAGCTGCCGCGCAGCACCAGCGGCAAGATTCTCCGCGAGCGCCTCGAGGAACTGCTGGAGGGTGGATCATGAGAATGGGATCGCCGTTGCACCCGCGCGGTGCGCGGGCGGGCGCGTGGCTCGGCGCGGTCGCGGCCTCGATCATCGTCGTGTCGCCGGTAATGGCCGCGCGTCGCGTCGACACCGCACGCATCACTGCGGCCACACGCGAGCCGCAGAACTGGCTGACCCACGGCGGAACCTACGCCGAGCAGCGCTACTCCGCGCTCGTGCAGATCGACACCGGCAACGTCGCGCGGCTCGGCCTCGCCTGGGCGACGGATCTCGACACCACCCGTGGGCAGGAAGCGACGCCGCTCGTCGTCGACGGCGTGATCTACACGACGACGGCCTGGAGCAAGGTCTATGCGCTCGACGCGGCGACCGGACGCGTGCTGTGGATGCACGACCCGAAGGTGCCGGGATCCGCGGGCATCAAGGCCTGCTGTGACGCGGTGAACCGCGGTGCGGCGTACTACGACGGCAGGGTCTTCGTCGGCACGCTCGACGGCCGACTCATCGCGCTCGACGCGCGGAATGGCCGGGAGCTGTGGAGCACGATGACGGTCGATGCCTCGAAGGCGTACACCATCACCGGTGCACCGCGTGCCGCGCGCGGCAAGGTGTTCATCGGCAACAGCGGTGCCGAACTGGGCGTGCGCGGCTATGTCAGCGCCTATGACGCGAAGACGGGCCGGCTCGCGTGGCGTTTCTATGTCGTGCCCGGCGACCCCGCGAAGCCCGATGGTGCGGCCTCCGACCGGGTGCTCGATGAAATCGCGCGGCCGACGTGGTCTGGCACCGACTACTACCGCTACGGCGGCGGCGGGACGGTCTGGGATGCGATCGTCTACGACGCCGAGCTGAACCAGCTCTACGTCGGAACGGGCAACGGTTCGCCGTGGAATCGCGTGATCCGCTCGCAGGGGAAGGGCGACAACCTGTTCGTGTCCTCGATCCTCGCGCTCGATCCCGACACAGGGCGCTACCTCTGGCACTACCAGGAGACGCCGGGCGAGAGCTGGGACTACACGGCGACGCAGCCGATGATCCTGGCGACGCTGCCGGTCGGTGGTGTCGAGCGCAAGGTGCTGATGCACGCACCGAAGAACGGTTTCTTCTACGTGATCGACCGGCACAGCGGTCGTGTGCTGTCGGCGGAGAAGTTCAATGGCGTGAACTGGGCGGAGCGCATCGACCTCGCGACGGGCCGGCCCGTCGAACATCCGGACGCGCGGTTCGTCGACAAGCCGTTTCTCTCGACCTCGGGCGCATCGGGTGCGCACAACTGGTTCCCGATGGCCTGGAGCCCGCGCACCTCGCTGGTCTACCTGCCGGTGCAGCAGATCCCGTTCCTGTACACGAAGGACGCGAAGTTCCAGTACCGCGAGGGACAGTGGAACCTCGGCGTCGACCTGCTGGGCACGCGGCTGCCGCGCGACGAAGCGGGGCGACAGGCCATGCGCAACGCGCTGCAGGGCTGGCTCGCGGCCTGGGATCCCGTGGCGCAAAGGGAAGTCTGGCGCGTCACCTACGACCGTCCCTGGAACGGTGGTGTGCTCGCGACGGCCGGC
The DNA here is from genome assembly GCA_046352935.1 of Steroidobacteraceae bacterium. Lineage (GTDB taxonomy): Bacteria > Pseudomonadota > Gammaproteobacteria > Steroidobacterales > Steroidobacteraceae > CAYWMY01. The sequence goes on along the minus strand of JAXMGR010000019.1, from coordinate 32,918 downwards.
GATCTCGTGTTCGAGGGCACGGCCACCGGCCACTTCAAGGCGTATCACGCCCGCGATGGCCGCGAGCTGTGGAGCTTCGATGCGCAGACCGGCGTGATGGCCGGGCCGGTCAGCTATTCCATCAAGGGCGAGCAGTACATCCTCGTCATGGCCGGCAACGGCGGTGGTCTGCCGCTGACGCTGCCGGCGTTCGATGGTCCGCAGCCGCGACCGCCCGGGCGCGTCCTGGCCTTCAAGCTCGGCGGCCGGGCGAGCCTCCCGCCGCCGCCTGTGCCACCCGCCCTGCCTGTGCCGCCCGCGGGCGACTGGACGGCGGAGGCCGTCGAGAAGGGCCGGACGCTGTTCGCGATGCACTGCGCGGCCTGCCACGGCATGGAAACGCTGTCCGCCGGCGTGTTGCCCGACCTGCGCCGTTCGGCCGTGCTCGCCTCGCGCGAGACGTGGCGCTCCGTCGTCGTCGACGGTGCGTTCACGGAGCGCGGCATGGTCGGCTTCTCGTCGCGCTTCGATGCGGATGCGGCGGAGGCCATCCGGGCCTATGTGGTCTCGGAAGCCGTGATCGCGCGCGGGGCCCGGCCCGCGCCGGCGAACTGAGCAGAGTCGCGCCGGCGTTTCCCGACGCGCGCCGCGACGCCTCGCCCTATTCGGCGTCGGGCCCTATGCCGCGCAGCAGCCGGCTGATCGCGGCATTCAGCTTCGGCAGCGCGTTGTGGTGCGCGTGCGCGGCGATCAGCGAAAACGCCGCCAGTTTCAACTGTGGAGCGAGCTGCGCGTCGCCGAGCCGGCCGTTGCGCCAGTCGTTGAAGACCGCGTACTCGGTGTTCGCGAGCTGTGACAGCAGGAATTCCACCTGGGCCGGCGTGGAGACGGTCAGCCTCTTCTCGGCGACCAGCATCGTGATCCACGGCCGGATGTGTGACAGCGCGATCTCCTTCAGGACTTCGTAGATCCGGCGGTCGATCGTCGAGGAGAAGTAGATCGGCGCCATCGCGGCCGAATACTGCCGGTTCCTGAGGACGACCCGCGCGAGCAGATCGAGGCGTGCCGTCACCGCCTCGAGACTGTCGGGGATCGCGGTGGCGCCGTTCTCGCCCATGATCTCCTGGAAGTGCTGCTTGACCGCGCGCGCGACCAGTTCCTCCTTGCTGCCGAAGGCTGCATAGAGCGTCCGCGGCGCGACTTCCGACCGGGCGCTGAGTTCGCGGACGGTCACGGCCTCGACGCCGCCCTCCTCGATGAGGTTCAGCGCCTCGGCGAGGATGCGCTGGCGACGCGCCACCATCGTCGCGCTGTTGTAGGTGCGCGGTGCCTTCGGTGGACCCTTGCGGGCCGTATTCCTGGGCTTCTTCGTGTCCCGAGCCGAGACCATCGTCTGTCCTTGATCGCGGGCCGTCTGCTGCGTCCCATGCGCCGGAGAGCTGCGCGGATTCTCATCGAAATCCCCGGGCGTCGCCACTGACACGGGCCGGTGATCGGGGACCCGTCGGTGACGGTGTCGCATATAAAAATAACACGCGACCTTGTTTTAATTAAATCATTGGAGGATCATGAATGCATGTCAGGCGTTTTCATGCTGCAAAGCGGAAACAAGATACTGACATGCGTTGCCCATATTTCCGGGCCTGAAAGGCCTGTCCGCACATGAGGGGGAGTCATGCAGCCGCTGGAAACCGGAAACCGTCTGTACGTGGCGGTGCGCGTCGTACTGCTCGCCGCGGGCGGCCTCTTGGCCGCCGATGCCGCCCTGGCGCAGGGCTCGGCCGCCGGTCAGTCCGGGGTGCTCGAGGAAATCGTCGTCACGGCGCGGCAGCGCAGTGAATCGCTGATCGAGGTGCCCGTCGCGGTGTCGTCGATCAATGCGGAGACGCTGCAGGACTACGGCACCACGGACATCCGCGATCTGTCGCGGATGGCGCCATCGCTGAACATCGATCGCGCCTCCAGCGGCGCGGGCGGCGTGCTGGCGCTGCGCGGCATCGGCACCTCGCCGGGCCAGGCCGGGTTCGACCAGGCCGTGTCGATCAACATCGATGGCGTGCAGACCGGCCGCGCGCGCGTGCTGACGCAGGGCCTGTTCGACATCGAGCAGGTCGACGTGCTGAAGGGCCCGCAGGCACTGTTCTTCGGCAAGAACAGCCCTGCGGGCGTCATCTCGATCCGTTCCGCCGGACCGACGCGGGAGTTCTCGGGCTATGCGCGTGCGGGCTACGAATTCGGCGCCGACGAGGCCCTCATCGAGGGCGCGATTGCGGGACCGCTGTCCGACGCCTGGGCCGCGCGGCTCGCCGTGCGCTATCGCAACATGAAAGGCTGGCTGCGCAACGACGCGGCGTTGACCAGCGTTCCGTTCTCGCCACCCGACCCCGGCGTGCCGGTACCAGGCGTCCGTCGTCCCGGCGAGAAGGAGCTCATGGGCCGCATGACGCTGGCCTTCACACCCCCCGACAGCGATTTCGACGCGACCCTGAAGTTCGCCGCCTCGGACTACGAGGACGATGGTCCGTCGGCCGGCCAGCAGCTCTTCAGCTGCGGCGCATTCACGGCCGGCCGCACGTATGGCGCCACGGATCCCACGGGCAGCTGCCGCTTCGACGATCACTATTCGGCGAGCGGCCTGCCGAACGGTGTCGCCGACAACTGGCCCTATGCGCGCCAGCAGCCCTATACCGACAACCGCATCTATCTCGGCAGTCTCACTGCGAACTACCGCATGGGTGATGTCACCCTGACGTCGGTGACGGGATATTTCAGGACTGACACGAGCTATTCCGACAACTACGACGCCACGTCCTTCTATCAGCTCGGCGCGTCCGAGCACGAGGAGTACGACGCCATCAGCCAGGAGCTCCGGCTGCTGACGAACTACGACTCGCCCGTGAACTTCATGCTCGGCGCGTACTACCAGCACACGAAGCTGGATTTCATCAACAGCTCGAAGATCCTGGCCCTCGGGGTCGATCCGGCGACGGGCAAGTACGAGACCTGGGACAAGCCCGGCTCGACGAAGGGCAACACCTACTCCGCCTTCGGCCAGGTCATCCTGGACATCACGAGCCAGCTGGAACTCGCCGCCGGTGTGCGCTACACGCGCGAGAAGAAGAACTCGACGCTCGCCAACTCCTACGTACACCCGCCGTTCTCGGGCGTGCTGTTCGCAGCGCCTTCGCGCATCTTCAGGGACCGGTTCCGTGACAGCAATTATTCGCCCGAGGCGACGCTCACCTGGCGTCCGAGCGCGGACGTGACGACCTACGTCGCCTACAAGACGGGCTACAAGTCGGGTGGCTTCGGGCTCGGCTTCACGCTGACGCCCGCGAACGTCTCGGAGGACGCCGCGCGGTACGAGGCGGAGCGCGTCAAGGGCTTCGAAGCAGGAGTGAAGACCCAGCTGCTCGACCGCCGGCTGCTGCTGACCGGCGCCGTGTACACCTACAAGTACAAGAACCTGCAGGTGAACTCCTTCGATTCCGCGACGACTTCGTTCGTGCTCTCCAACGCGGCGGCCGCGCGCGTCAAAGGTGTGGAAATCGAAGCGCAGTGGAAGGCGTCCGAATGGCTCCGCCTCTACGGCGCCGTCGCCTACAACCATGCGCGCTACCTCGAGTTCGTCACGGGCTGCTGGAACGGACAGACTGCCGCCACGGGCTGCAACGTTCCGCTCGCGCCGGGGCGCTTCGGCCAGGATCTCGGCGGCGAGCCGCTGTCCCGCGCGCCCGACTGGTCCATGAGCACGGGCTTCAGCGTCGATGCGCCGATCAGCGATCGTCTCGTGTTCGGCCTCGCGGGTCATGCGCGCTACAGCGACGAGTACTTCGGCGTCGAGAACGGCAATCCCGCCGGTGTGCAGGACTCGTTCTGGGTGTTCGATGCCTCGGTTCGTGTCGCCACCGCCGACGAGAAGCTCGAGCTCGCGCTGATCGGCCGGAACCTCGGCAACGAGCGGTACTCGGGCGGCTATCTCGCGGAGAAGCCGGGCGCGACGGCGACGCCCGGGACACCCGTGCAGATCATGGGAACGCCGGCCCGCGAACGGCAGTTCATGCTGCAGGCGACATTCCGCTACTGACCCCGGGGTCGCAGACGCGTCCGGAGCCCGGCATTGCGCCGCCCGCGGAGGGTGGCGCCGCCGGGCTGCCGGGCGTAGCGTACCGGCGCATGGCGCTCGACGACGACCGCGGCGGGGTGGCGGAGGCCGGCATCGATCCGGCCTTCATGCAGCGCTATCTGCGCGAGCGGCTCGGCATTCCGCTCTCGGTCCTGGCGCTGCGGCCGTTCCCGCGCGGGGTCTCCCGCGAGACCTGGATGATCGACTGCGTCGATGCGACCGGTGATCGACAGGAACTCACGCTGCGGCGGGACATGCCCTCCGGCAGCATCTGCCTCGCCTCACTGCGCTTCGAGTACGAGGTCTACGCGCGCCTCGCCGGTTCCGCCGTGCCCGTCGCGAAGACGCTCGTCTGGGAGGACGATCCCCGCTGGCTGCCGCAGGGCCGGCCGTTCTACCTGCGCCGCGCGGTGGCGGGCAGCTGGGAGATCCCTCACCTGCACGATCCCGATCCGCGCTACGACGAACTGCGCATCGCGGCGGGCCGCGAACACATCCGCGCGCTCGCCTCACTGCACACGGTCGACTGGAGGGCGCGGGGCTTCGACGCCATCATGCGGGTCCCTGCGACGGGCTCCGACTGCGCATTGCAGGTGATCGAGGATGCGCTCGCGGATCTCCGCTCGGTGCGGACCCAGCCGCTGCCGCTCGTCGGGGAAGCCGCGGAGTGGCTGCGGGAGCACCGGCCACGGAGTGTCGCCGCGATCGTGCTGCTCAAGGGCACCAACGGCTACGGCGAGGAGGTCTTCCGCGACGGCCGGCTCGTCGCGATGTCGGACTGGGAACTCGCGCGCATCGGCGACCCCGCCTACGACTGGGCACAGATCCAGGACTTCGTGCGCGATGTGGTCGTCGACGGCCGCCTGGCCTGGGGGCTGCGGCCCGCGCTCGACTACTACCGGGAGCTCACGGGCTACACCGTCACCGTCGAGTCCATCGAGTACTACCGCAAGCTCTACGGTCTCTACCTCGTGCTCGCGGGCGAGAGCGCGGCCGCCAAGCTGTCGCGCGGCGATCGCAACTGCCGCCAGGCCTGGCTCGCCGCGGAACTCACGCACCGCGGCCTGTGCGCGCTCGGCATGGCCGTCGGCATCGCACGTGCAGCGGAGGCCGTGCCGGGGCAGCTCGGGGTGCAGTGACGATCGGGGAGCGCATCAGATGCGCCGGTCACGACACGTCGCAGCAGAATCGCTCCGGCCCCGCTGCTCCTGCCCGCACAGCACGTCGAGCGCGAGGCCGTAATCCATGGACTCGCCGCGCCAACGCGTGACGGCGGTCTGTGGGGTGATGTGGATCGAACGCGCAGCGTTGGCGGCGACGATGCCGGGCGCGCGGTTACTGGAGTCGTGCAGCTGGGCATCATCACCGAAAGGCAGATCGCCGGCGGAAAGGTTCGCGAGCGTTGGCGCACTGTCGAGCCCGGTACCGTCGGGCAGCCTGAACCGCCAGCGACCCTCGGCACGCACCTCGATTTCCACGCCGCCTTCGTGCACCAGCCGATGGTGGAAGCGGCAGAGCGAAATTAGATTGCCGAGCTTCGTCTCGCCGCCCTGTGCCCAGTGGTGGACGTGGTGGCCATCGACATATTTCCGATGCGTGCAGCCCGGGAAGCGGCAGCCCTGGTCCCGTGACTTCAAGGCGCGTTTCAGCGCCGGCGGAATGCTGCGCGTCCGGCGCCCGACATCGAGCGGATTCGCGTCGGCATCCTCGATGATCGTGACGACGCTCGCGTCGCAGGCGAGCCTTCTGGCCGTCTCGGCTGCGAGTGCCGGGCCGTCCTCGAGCGTGCACGAGCCCGGCGCGTCGGCTGTCAAGGCCACCGCATCCACATGCACGACGATCTGCTGCCGGTCGCCGCCCGAGAGTGCCTCGAGACCGTGGGCCAGGAAGCTTTCGGCCAGGACACCCAGTGCGTCGGCACGCCGGTGCGCAAGCGGCACGCGGGTTGTGGATAACGTTTCCGCGGGAACGTTTTCCGCGGCAGCGCTCGTGCGACGGGTCCCTGACTGATCCGGAGCGCCTGCGCCTCGCCGGGACAATTCCGCACGCGCCTCGTCCTCGACCTGCCGCACCACGGCATCGATGGCCTTCAGAAACAGCGCGCCCACCTCCGCGGGCAATCGGCCCTTGAATACCAGCGAGCCGTCGTCATCGTGCAGATAGCTCAGGCACCGGCCGGCCTGCTGCCGCGCCTCGCGTGACAGCTCCTCCGCTTCTCGCGCACGTCGGTACTGCCGCACGACCCGTTCCACGTGATCGGCGGTGCCGTGCAGCGCGATCATCAGCAAAGAGGCTTCCGTTGCGGGCGACGCAACGCGCGTCAGTGCGCGGACTTTCGAGTAACTCAGTTCACCGCGGCCCATCGCGGCGCCGATCTGCGGCAGCCCCTCCAGCGCCTGCGCGACGCGCAGCTTCTCGCGTGCCGCCCCCAGGTCGAGACCGCACTTCCAGTTGAGCCAGTGGGCGCAGGAACGCGCGCCGTGCGCGGCCCAGCCCTCGCGCCGATCGAACTCGGCGATCAGCATGAGCCAGCGGCGGTCGGCGGCATTCAGGTGCCCGGCGAGTTCGGAAATCTGGTCGGCCAGGTCCTGCAGGGAGGTCGAAGCAGAGGCTTCGGGGACGATCGCTTCCATGCGGATCTCCGGTGTCTGTACGGATATACAGTCTACAGGAATCAGGATATAAAGCAATGGGTTATAGAAGATCTTGTGGGGGTCCTCGGGTCATTACTCAGGGGCGCTGTGGGGCTGCAGTCCCAAGTCCTCGCCAATTTCCAAGGCCTGCACAACGGTGCGCGACGCTGCGTGGGCGGCTATCCGTCCGCTCCGACCTCTCGCGCCGGCCTTCGGCATACTGTCGCGGCCAGGGATGTGCGGAGTCGCAGCTTGTCCACCAATGAAGCGTTCTCGCGTGTCGTCATCGACGCGCAGGTCCGGGACCAGGGATGGAAGGTCGAGGACCCGAACGCGGTCCGCTACGAATACGTGCTCCCGGACAAGACCAAGGCGGACTACGTGCTCTGCGACCGCAACGGCCGCGGGCTCGCGGTCATCGAGGCGAAGCGCTCCGCGACGAATCCCGCCGATGCAGCCGCACAGGCCCGCGCCTACGCCGAACAGCTCAACGTCCCGTTCATCTTCCTCGCGAACGGTCGCGAGGTCCGTTTCTGGGACTGGCAGCTCGAGGCGCACCCGCGCCCCGTCAAGACTTTTTTCTCGCAGGCTGACCTCGAGCGCCGCTACGCGACCCGCATCGTCCGCAAGGCATCCAGCGCAAGCCGCTCCTCGGCAAGACCATCGTGTTCGCGGTGACCAAACGCCACGCCGAGACGCTGGCGCGGCTCTTCGACGACGCTTTCGCGGACCGCAAGCGATCCCCGGAGGTCCGCTACGCCGACTACGTCGTCAACGAGTCGTGGAGCACCGGAGTAATGCGTTGGCGGTCAGGCTCAATTGGCATCACCATGGTGATGCCGGCGTCTGGTACTCCCTGAATCTGACTCGCCGACATCGGACGTCCCTTTCTCGCTCAACACGGAAAAAATCCGGTGCCGCGGCCGAACTGCGCACGACTATCGTTGCATTGCGAAGCGAACGCGCGCCATGCGAGCGAGGGTTTTCGCATTTCACACGGTAGCGCCGTTCCGCCGAGTGGTTCCGAGACGTGAGGGCGGTGGGTGAGGGCAGCGGATGGGTTGCAGGCGGGACTGAGGGAGTGCAGGCTTGGTTCCAGAAACGGCTGCTTGGCGGGTGCCATATAGGAGGGGTGCGTCCCCCACCTGCTTTGCGGCCTTTCTTGCGCCCGGACCATGAGAATCCCGTACGCGGTCCTGCTGGACGGCGGGTTCATCCGCCGCAAGCTGGGCACGGCGAGACAGCCGGTCGACGCCGCGGGAATCGCGCAGTTTGCGGCCAGCATCTGTTCCCTGGCGTGCGTTGAGGGCATGCGCTTTCACAGGATCTACCTTTACGACGCGAAACCGCTCGAAGGCATTGCCGAGGTTCCCCTCGGGGGCGGCACCATCGATTTCAGCGCGAGCCAGGTTGCCGCGAGAAACAAGAGAATGCAGGCAGCTCTGCACCGCGAGCCCTTGTTTGCGTTGCGCTTTGGCGAGCTTCTTCATGAAGGTTGGCACCTCAAGCCGAGGATTCTCAGCAGACAGGGCCCCGCCGTTGAAATCACGGCCGGTGACATCCAGCCGAGCATTCGCCAGAAGGGCGTCGACATGCGCATCGGGCTGGATATCGCCAGCTTGACGCTCAAGCGTCAGGTCAACGTGATCGTTCTGGTGACCGCCGACAGCGATTTCGTGCCGGCCATGAAATTCGCACGCCGCGAAGGCGCGCAGCTCTTTCTCATCACGCTGGGGCATGGAATCAAGGAAAGCATGCGGGAGCATGCCGATCTGGTCATCGATACGTTCCCGGTCCGATAGCGATCAAGGCTGACTCTGCCGTTACACGCGGCTCGACCGGCGCGCGACGTACTGCCGCAGCACGGCGTCCATGCGGTTTTGCCAGCCCTGGCCCGATGCCTTGAAGAAAGTGACGACCTCCGGGCTGTAACGGGTCGACACGAGGACTTTCTCGCTGTCGGACTTCGGGCGCCCGCGAGTCATCTTGATATCGCAAATTGCGATATCAAGATTGCCGCCGGCCTGAACGTGCACGCGGGTGGCCGATAACCAGTCGAACGTGTCAGAGAGGTGCTGACACCTGGTGGCGGCCGGCAACGAGAATGGGCGGCATGTCCATGCCCGGTGCCAGCGGCACCGAGGATATCGCGCGCCGGATTCGCCTGGTCCGCGGCCAGCGGGTGCTGCTCGACTCGAACCTTGCGGAACTGTACGGAGTGTCGACAGGGCGCCTCAATGAAGCGGTGAAGCGCAACCCGGGCCATTTCCCTGCTGACTTTGCTTTCCGGGTCACCGAGTTGGAGCTCGGCAACTCGAGTCGCAAATTGCGACCTCGAGTTCCGGCTGGGGCGGGCGGCGGTTCCCGCCACAGGCATTCACGGAACACGGCGCCATCATGGCGGCGACTGTGTTGCAGAGCCCGAGGGCCATCGAGGTGTCCGTCTATGTGGTGCGGGCCTTCGTCCGGCTGTGGGTCTCAACTCACGCGCTGTAGCCACCGTCGGCGCCGATGATCTGGCCGTTGACGGAGGCGGCGCGGTCCGAGAGCAGGAAGGCGATGAGTTCGGCAACCGTCTCCGGGTCGTTGAGACGTCCGAGCGGCGTGTCTGCCACGAACTCCTCGACGAGGTGACGCTCATACGCGTCCAGCGCCTCGATATCCATGACCTTGCTGGTCCGCATGGCGCCGGGCGCGACGCCGTTGCAGCGCACGTCGAGCGGGCCCGCGTCGCGGGCGAGCTGACGGATCATGGACGCGACGGCCGCCTTGGGGATCGACGACATGCCGTCGCAGGTCGCCGTGCGCAGGATCGCGGCCGTCAGCAGGACGACGATGGCGCCACCGCCCTGTGCTGCGAGCAGCCGGGTGCCCGCCTGCAGCACGTGGAAGTTGCCGAACACATCGACTTCGACGATGCGGCGGAAATCGCGTTCATCGACGTCCTGGAGCGGACGGACCGGGAAGCGGTTGCCGTTCGCCGAGACGATGCCGGCGAGCCGGCCGTCGACCGCCGCCGTCGCGCGCAGGAATGCCTCGACTTCGGCCGCGTCGCGGACATCGACCTTGACGGCCTCGACATCGCGACCCTGTGCCCTGAGCTCCGCGGCGAAGGCCGCGGCTGCGTCCGCCTGGGACAGGAAAGTGAACCGCACCGGCGCATCCTGCGCGATGCGCCGCACGATCAGGCGCCCGAGGCGGCCGCTGCCGCCGAACACCGCTACCGTTCCCATTCAGCCCTCACCACGCCGTGAAGCCGCCGTCGACCGCGAAGCAGGCGCCCGTGCAGAACGACGCCCGGTCGGAGAGCAGGAATTCCACCATGCCGGCGACCTCGTCGGGCTGCCCCATGCGTCCCATGGGATGTGCCGCGGCCATCTGCACCAGATCATCCGGGGGCAGCAGGTCGAGGATCGGCGTGCGGATGTAGCCGGGTGCCACCACGTTCACGCGGATGTTCTGCTTCGCGTAATCGAGCGCGGCTGCGCGCGTGAGACCCAGCACGCCGTGTTTCGAGGCGACGTAGGCGGGTGCATTCAGGCGCCCGACGAGCGCCCGGACGGACGCGATGTTCACGATCGAACCGCCGCCCGAGCGCAGCATCGCCGGGATCTCGGCGCGCATGCAGTAGAAGACGCTCGACAGGTAGGTCTCGAGCGACTGCTTCCAGACGTCGATCGGGAACTCGGCGGTCGGTGCCACCGCGCCGCCGCCGCCGGCGCTGTTCACGGCGCAGTCGAGCCGGCCGAAGCTGGCGAGCGTCCGCTGCACGGCCGCCGCGAATGCGGTGGCGTCGGTCACGTCCGCCACGTGCACGATCACATGGCGATGCCGCGCGGCCACGGCCGCGGCTCCGTCGCCGTTGATGTCGACGATCACGACGCGGGCACCGGCCGCGGCGAGCGCGTCCACGCAGGCCGCGCCGATGCCGGAGGCGCCGCCGGTGACGATGGCGACCTTGTCGCGCAGGGAGTCGGCGGCGGTGCGGTCCATTGCTGTCACGCCTCCGTCGGCTGCCTAATCCCCATGACCTTCGACCTTGGCCGTGATCCGCCCGCGGGCGAGGCGCGCCTCGATCATTTCCCCGGGCTGCACGGCCGCGGCGTCCGTCACGACGGAGCCCCGTGCGTCGAAGACGATCGCGTAGCCGCGCTCCAGCGTCGCGAGCGGACTCAGGGACTGCAGCGATCGTGTGGCGAGCGCGAAGCGGCTGCGCGCCTGCTCGAGGCGGCGCGCCATCGCGGCCGCGAGGCGGGCTTCGAGCGTGGTCTGCCGCGCACCCAGCAGCGTCAGTCGCCGCGCCGGGGAAGCCGCCACGAACCGCGCCGTGAGTGCCGCGAGCCGGTGGCGTGCCCGGTCGAGCCGGCCGCGCTCCGCCTGCTGCAATCGTGCGGCGAGTTCGTCGAGCCGCTGCACGTGCTGGCGCAGGCGGGCGGCGGGGTGCAGCTGCACGAGCCGGCCTTCGAGCCATTCGAGTCGGGCGCGACGCTGCGAGAGCCGCGCCATGATCGCCGTACGCAGGCGCGCCTCGTCGCGCGCGAGGCGCCGGAGCCAGTCCTCGCGGTCGGGCACGACGAGCTCCGCCGCGGCCGAGGGGGTCGGCGCACGCAGGTCGGCCGCGAGATCGGCGAGCGTCACGTCGATCTCGTGGCCCACCCCTGAGACGACCGGCATCGTCGCCGCGGCGATCGCGCGCACGACGACTTCCTCGTTGAACGACCAGAGGTCCTCCAGCGAGCCGCCGCCACGTGCAACGATCAGGACGTCGACCTCCCCACGCTCGCCGGCGAGCCGGATCGCCCCGGCGATCCTGTCGCCGGCGCCGGTGCCCTGGACGGGTACGGGGTAGATCAGCACGGGAATCGCCGGGAAGCGCCGGCCGAGCACCTTCAGGATGTCGCGGATCGCGGCGCCGGTGGGCGAGGTGACCACGCCGATGCGTTTGGGCAGGGCGGGCAGCGGCCGCTTGCGCGCGGCGTCGAACAGGCCCTCGGCGGCGAGGCGCGCCTTCAGCTCCTCCAGACGGCGGCGCAGCGCGCCTTCCCCGGCCTCTTCGAGGTGGTCGGCGATGAGCTGGAACTCGCCGCGCGCCTCGTAGAGGCTCACGCGGGCGCGGAGCAGCACGTGCAGGCCGTCCCGCGGCACGACGCGCACCATGAGATTCCGCTGGCGGAACATGGCGCAGCGCACCTGGGCGGCGCCGTCCTTGAGCGTGAAGTACCAGTGTCCCGAGCCCGGGCGCGAGAAGTTGGACAGCTCGCCCTCGATCCAGAGCGCCGGCAGGCCGGATTCCAGCAGCATCCGGGCTTCCCGGTTCAGCCGGGTGACCGTGAAGACGTCCCGTCCGGGGGTGCGGTACTGGCCGGGAGTGTCCTGGGTGGAGGCTGGCATGGGGCCCATGTTAGGCCATGTCCCGGCCGGCGTTTACCCCGGCGGGCCCGGCAAAGTAGAATGCGCCGCTTCATTCGGACAGGGGCTCCCCCATGCACATCGTCCAGGAAGCACTCACCTTCGACGACGTCCTGCTCGTCCCGGCCTACTCCGAGGTGCTGCCGCGCGAAGTGGACCTGTCGACCGCCCTGTCGAAGCGTATCCGCCTGAACCTGCCGCTCGTCTCCGCCGCCATGGACACGGTCACCGAGTCCCGGCTCGCCATCACCATGGCGCAGGAGGGGGGCATCGGCATCGTCCACAAGAACATGACCGCCGAGGCACAGGCCCGCGAGGTGGCGCGCGTCAAGAAGTACGAGAGCGGCATGGTCAAGGACCCGATCACGGTGCGCCCCGATGCGACCGTGCGCGACGTCATCGAGATCACGCGCGCCAAGGGCATCTCGGGGCTGCCGGTCGTGAGCGACCACGACGAGGTCGTCGGCATCGTCACCCATCGCGACATCCGCTTCGAGGACAAGCTCGACGCGAAGGTGAGCAGCGTGATGACGCCGAAGGAGCGTCTGGTCACGGTGCGCGAGCACACGCCGCGCGAGGACGTGCTGCTGGTGCTGCACCGGAACCGCATCGAGAAGGTGCTGGTGGTCGACGAACGCGGCCGGCTGAAGGGCCTGATCACGGTGAAGGACTTCCAGAAGGCCAAGGAATTCCCGCGCGCCTGCAAGGACGAGCACGGCCGGCTGCGCGTCGGCGCGGCCGTCGGCACTTCGCCGGACACGCTCGAGCGTGTCGCGGCGCTGCGCGAAGCGGGCGTTGACCTCGTCGTCGTCGACACCGCGCACGGGCATTCACGCGGCGTGCTCGCGATGGTCGAGCGCATCAAGTCGACCTGTGGCGACATCGACGTGATCGGCGGCAACATCGCGACGGCCGAAGCAGCGCTGGCACTCGCCGCCGCGGGCGCCGACGGCGTCAAGGTCGGCATCGGCCCCGGCTCGATCTGCACGACGCGCGTGGTCGCGGGTGTGGGCGTGCCCCAGATCTCGGCGGTGGCCAATGTCGCCGAGGCGCTGGCGAAGGCGGGTGTGCCGCTGATCGCCGATGGCGGCATCCGTTACTCCGGCGACGTGGCCAAGGCGATTGTGGCGGGTGCACATGCAGTCATGATCGGCGGCCTGTTCGCCGGCACCGAGGAGTCGCCGGGCGAGGTCGAGCTGTACCAGGGCGCGTCGTACAAGTCCTACCGCGGCATGGGCTCGCTGGGCGCGATGTCGCAGCGGCATGGCTCCAGCGACCGCTATTTCCAGGACACCGTGGACGAACTGGAGAAGCTCGTGCCGGAGGGCGTCGAGGGCCGCGTGCCCTACAAGGGCAGCCTGGTCGCGATCATCCATCAGCTCGCCGGCGGGCTCCGCGCGGCGATGGGCTACACCGGCTGCAACGACATCGCCGCGATGCGCACGCGACCGCAGTTCGTGCGCATGACCGGCGCCGGCATCCGCGAGAGTCACGTGCACGACGTGGCGATCACCAAGGAAGCGCCGAACTACCGCGTCAGCTGAGGACTCCGCGATGACCATGCCGCACGCGGACATCCACGCCGACCGCATCCTCATCCTCGACTTCGGCTCGCAGTACACGCAGCTCATCGCGCGCCGCGTGCGCGAGCTCGGCGTCTACTGCGAGATCCTGCCCTGGGACATCACCGATGCCGACGTGCGTGCGTTCGGCGCGCGTGGCGTGATCCTCTCGGGCGGCCCGGAGTCGGTGACCGACGCGGTGCCGCCGAAGGCGCCGGACGCGGTGTGGGCGCTCGGCGTTCCCGTGCTCGGCATCTGCTACGGCATGCAGACCATGGCGGCGCAATTGGGCGGGCGGGTCGAGCCGGGCGCGGTCAAGGAATTCGGCTATGCGCTCGTGCGCGCGCGCGGCCACAGCGCGCTGCTCCGGGACATCGAGGATCGCGTCGACGCGGAGGGCCACGGGCTCCTCGACGTGTGGATGAGTCACGGCGATCGAGTCGTCGACCTGCCGGCTGGCTTCAAGCTGATCGCGTCCACCGGCGACGTTCCGGTCGCCGGCATGGCCGACGAATCGCGCCGGTACTACGCGCTGCAGTTCCACCCCGAGGTCACGCACACGCCGCAGGGCGGGCGCATCTACTCGCGCTTCGTTCACGAGATCTGCGGCTGCGGCAGCGACTGGAACGCCGGCAACATCATCGACGACGCCATCGCGCGCGTGCGCGCGCAGGTGGGCCGGGGGAAGGTGCTGCTCGGCCTCTCGGGCGGCGTCGACTCCTCGGTGGTCGCGGCGCTGCTGCACAAGGCGATCGGCGACCAGCTCACCTGCGTGTTCGTCGACCATGGTCTGCTGCGCCACGAGGAGGGCGATCAGGTGATGCGCGTGTTCGCGCGCAACCTCGGTGTCCGCGTGATCCGCGTCGACGCGGCAGGGCGCTTCTACGCGGCGCTCGCCGGCGTCGCCGACCCGGAGCGCAAGCGCAAGATCATCGGCGGCCTGTTCATCGACGTGTTCGACGAGGAGGCCACGAAGCTGGCCGGTGTCAACTGGCTCGCGCAGGGCACGATCTACCCGGATGTCATCGAGTCCGCGGGCGGCAAGACCGGCAAGGCGCACGTCATCAAGTCGCACCACAACGTCGGCGGCCTGCCCGAGAAGATGAAGATGGAGCTCGTCGAGCCGCTGCGCGAGCTGTTCAAGGACGAGGTGCGCCGCATCGGCCTCGAACTCGGCCTGCCGGCCGAGATGATCCAGCGCCACCCGTTCCCGGGCCCGGGACTCGGCGTGCGCATCCTGGGCGAGGTCACCGACAAGGCCGCCGCGACGCTGCGCCTCGCCGATCACATCTTCATCGAGGAGCTGCGCCGCGCCGGCTGGTACGAGAAGACGAGCCAGGCCTTCGCGGTGTTCCTGCCGGTGAGGAGCGTCGGCGTCACGGGCGACGGCCGCCGCTACGAGCCCGTCATCGCGCTGCGCGCCGTCGAGACCATCGACTTCATGACCGCGCGCTGGGCGCAGCTGCCGTACGAGCTGCTCGACGTCTGCTCGCGCCGCATCGTCAACGAGGTGCCGGGCGTATCGCGGGTCGTCTACGACGTCAGCGGAAAGCCGCCGGCGACGATCGAGTGGGAGTGAAGAGCGCTCGCCGCATTGTGTAGCGTCGTGTTGCTTCGCGCAGCATGCAGATTCAGGGAGGAAATGGCGGAAACTCGAAAGCGCATTTTACGGCAGCCCCGATTTCACCAGAATGCTAGTCTGGCGAAGGAGGAGAGCAGCTCGTGTGGTTTGAACTTCCTGTACGCAATCCACAGAGCCGCTGACCCTGCTTCAGCGACCTGGTCGTACCGAGCGGAGTGTAGTCGAACCGGGCGGTAGCCTTGCTCCACACCAGCGCGCGATCACAGAACGATTCTTCGGAGAAGGTCGCTGCATGCGGATTGCCGCACTGTTCTCCTGCGACCGTCAACCACACTTGGCCGTTCTTGCCCTCGCCTTCGAGCACCACCTCGTAAACAGAATCGTGGAACGCGGCGGATGCGCCACCGGCGTCGTTTCCGATGAACACCGTTATTTCCTTCTCCCGGTCACCAAAGACGCTGGCCGCGTTCTCGCAGACCATCCAACCGGCATACAGCAAGAAATCGTCGTGACTATCGGCGTTGAAATCGCCGCGCCTGACCGCTGCATCGGCTTGAGGTGTTCCATCCACCGCACTGCACCGGGCAGCCAGCGCGGCGACTGCGGCGGCGACCGGCGATGGCGGTGTGTTCGCTTCGGGCGATCGCGTGTAATAGTCGCAGGCGGCTGCACCGAGCACGTAGAGAACGCCGAGGAACAGAAACCTGAACTCAGGCTTCACGCGTTCTTTCGCGCGAACAGTCGGTGCAGCATCGCGAACAGCAGATAGGGAACGCCGAGGGCCAGCGCGCCGCTGATGGCTCCCGGCAACGCATAGGCGGCCAGCGATGCTTTGTCAGCCACCGCAAGCCGCCAGCCGACTGCGAGTCCGATCATCGCCCCCATCAAGAGAGGCCACAGCAAAGGCAAGCGATCGAACAATCCACCGATTGGCCGCGTGATCAACCAACAGGTGCTCATCAGGAGCGCGCCGCCGATGCAGCCGGCAAACAGCCCCACCAGCGTGCTCGTCATCGTCTCGAAACCGGCATAGCCGAGGAAGGCGCCAAACAATCCGCCCGCCAGGGTCATCGCGGGCAGTCCGCGCTGCAGGACGCCAGGCATGAGCTGTACTCCGGGTAGCCGGAAGTTCGCGCCAGCGGGCACGTTTGCCGTCGGCTGCCAGCCCTTCGGTTCCGTATGTGGGGGCTGTGCCAGCTCCCGGTCGTGCCAAATGCCGACGAAATGCACAAGAACTACCGCCGCTACCACGATGGCGAAATGCACCCAGGAATACGACTCCACGACCGGCTGGCGTGCGCGAAGCTCATCGAGATGCAGGAAGAAAGTCAGCGACAGGCCAATGATCACCGCCGTGAAGCACAGACGCAGCACGTGCCGGGCAATCAAATAGCCACGCCGCTTCTCAAGGCGCCATTCGACCCGCTGCTGGAACAGCATCAGTGCGCCCCAGGACAGTGGCAGCAGCACCAGGAAGTGCCCCATCCAGCCCACACCGGGCACCAACGCGCCGAAAACCTCCGACACGATGAATCCGGTGACGAGTGCAATGAGGGCGCCCACCGGATAGAAGCAGGCATAGAGCATGAAGACAAAAATGCTGCCGAGGATCACCAGTGGAATGGCGATGGCACCGGTCGCACCTTCTCCGCCTGGCCCACGGCCCCGGTTCTGCAGCGCATCGGCGGCGGCATCGTATTGATCCCGCTGCGCATCGGTCAGGCGCTCATCATTGGAATAGCGCGGTCGGTCTTGCTCAGCCATGGGACTGGGCAATCAATGCATCGATCTTGGCGCGGACGATCTTGCGTCGCCGGTAAAGTTCATAGAAGAACCAGGCGGCCAATCCGACCAGGACGATGTTCTTTCCCGACAGATTGATGATCGAGAAACCACCCACGAAAACCGCAAGGATGATTCCCGTATTGTAGAGCGGCGGACCGGCCAGATCGTTGACGCCCTTGGCGAAGTACCCGGTCTTGCCACTTGCATGGTCATGGACCGCGACAAAGGGCCAGTAGCCCTTTTCCTTCCTGGAGGCCATTACCAGGGTCGCGGAAGAACCCTCCGCAAGATACACCTTTGCAGCAGCGGTATTGACCACGTGCTTGGTACCGTCTGCGCCGACCAGCACGACGTCGCTGCGATGGGTGGTGTGCGAGCTCACCACGCGGTTACTGCCCTGCTCGTACGTGGTCTCGGTGTGCGAGGAATCGCTGCGGGTTTCGACGACGCCAGTAAAGGCAGAGAGAAGCAGTTCCGCCATTGGTCAAGACTCCCAGATTCTTATTGTTGCGCCACAACACTAGCTTCATTGCGGAGGTGAAGCAATCTGGTCGAGGTCTGCGTTGCTGGGCAATCAAGACCGTCGTTGTCCGGTCGGGGAAGTCAGGGTGCGGCGCTGTCTGAACATCGTCGACCATCAGAATCCTTGCAGCGATACGGCAGTAAGCGAAAGATGCTCTCGCTCGGGACTTCACCTGATGTCCCGACAGCGCTGGCTCTTGCACGCCACCGCGCCGCGCAAAGGCTGCTCGCTGCCGGCATCGATCCGTCGCAGCGGAGGCGTGAAGTGCGGCAGATGAACGACGACGGCTGTGCGGCAGCCCCGGAGCTTCCCGGGATATGACGTCAGGCAGGGTGAGAGGTTTGCGGATCGTCCGGAATAGTCACCGACAGTGACTGAAATGGCGGGTTCGTAAACCAAGTTGGCTGGGGTATCGGTCACTGTACCGGCCAAGAGTGACCAAAATTTGATGACAACCTACTGTTTATAATTATAATATTCCGGCCATGGAACCGGCCAGAAACCCTGTTTTTGGGGGCGTGTCTTGACCCCCGCAGCCGCCGAGCCGTTCATGCCGGCCGAAGGCACTCCCGTGCTTGAAAACCTGGCCTTCGACCTGGCCCGGGAGGCCAGCGAGCTGTCGGCCCAACTGCACCCCGTGGTTCGGCTATCGGTCGCCAATCTGGTGCGGTCGATGAACTGCTACTACTCGAACCTCATCGAGGGCCACAACACCCATCCTCGCGACATCGATCGCGCTTTGGCCGCGGACTATTCCAGCGACCCGCATCGCCGCGACCTGCAGCTCGAAGCACGGGCCCACATAGAAGTGCAGCAGATGATCGACGAGCGTGTGGGCGACATGCCGCGGCCGCCCGCTTCGCGTGCCTTCATCGAGTGGACGCATCGGGAATTCTGCAAGCGGTTGCCCGAGAGTCTGCTGGTCGTTGAAAACGCCGACACCAGAGAGCGGATTCCGGTCGTTCCGGGGCAGATGCGTTCCCGGATCGTCGCGGTGGGTCGGCATGTCGCACCAGAAGCCGAGGACCTCCCGGCTTTCATGGGAAGATTCGAAGAAGCGTACGTTGCAACCCGGCTGACGAAGCCGCGTCAGGTGATCGCCGTTGCAGCGGCTCATCATCGCTTTCTGTGGATACATCCCTTCCTCGATGGCAACGGCCGTGTTGCGCGCTTGATGTCGCACGCGCTGCTGCTCGACATTGGAGTCGGCTCTGCGCTCTGGTCGGTATCACGCGGACTGGCGCGCAACTCAAGCGAATACAAGCGCCTCCTCATGGCGGCGGATGAGCCGCGCCGGAGCGATCTCGACGGGCGAGGGGCACTGTCGCACGAGGCGCTGATCGAATTCTGCCGGTTCTTCCTCGAGACCTGTCTCGATCAGGTCCGCTACATGCGCGAGCTGCTCGATCCGTCCGAACTACAGCGTCGCATGGAGCTGTACGTGCGCGATGAGGAGAGTGCCGAGCGACTGCCGAAGCGCAGCTTCGCAGTGCTACGAGAGGCGCTGCTCTCGGGCGAGCTCGAGCGCGGACGAGTGCCGGTGCTTGTCGACATGAGCGAACGCACGGCGCGTCGCGTGATCTCGGCGCTGATCGAGAAACGCTTGCTCGTGTCAGATTCGCACAGGGCGCCGTTACGGCTGGGCTTCCCGATCGACGTCGTCGAGCGCTGGTTCCCGAAGCTCTATCCGGTGACCTGAAAACCATTTCAGGGATTCGCGCGACACGAGAATAACAGGTGCGCGATCTGCATTCTTCGCCAAAGATCTCGATTGACGAAAACACCCAGATGAATCGCTCCGATTTGAACGAAACTCTGGCCAAAGTTCCTGCCGTGACGCTGGGATTCTGGGCGATCAAGATTCTGGCGACGACCCTCGGGGAAACGGCGGGCGACTCGGTCAGCATGAGCTGGCTGGGCGAGACCACGAGAGATGCCACGGGTTGGGGCTACCTGATCGGTACTGGCATTTTCCTGATTCCCCTGTTGGCGTTGGTTTTTGCCCAGATCAGGGCAACCCGGCACAATCCATGGCTCTACTGGGCCACGATCGTGGCCTCGACTACGGCCGGAACGACGCTCGCGGATTTCTTCACGCGCACACTGTTCACGAAGTTCGGTCATGTCGATCAGGCGACGTCCTACCTGCTGGGTTCGATCGCGTTGTTTGCCTGCGTGATAGGTACCCTTGCTGTCTGGAAGCGCACGCTGGGCACGGTCAGTGTTGCCAGCGTCAGCGAGCCGCGCGCCGAGTGGTTCTACTGGATCACGATCACGTTCTCGCAGACGTTGGGGACGGCACTCGGCGACTGGACGGCCGACAGTTTTGGAGAATCGACCTTCATGGGCCTGGAATCCGGTTACATTCTGGGTGCACTTGTCTTCCTGGCTGCTCTCGCTGTCGTCGCCATACTCTATCGCCTGACAACGATGTCCCGCACGGCACTGTTCTGGGCGGCATTCATCCTGACGCGCCCGCTCGGTGCCACCGTGGGTGACTTTCTCGACAAGCCCCTCGACAAGGGCGGACTGGATTTCAGTCGACCGGTGGCAACCGTGGTCCTACTCATTGCGATGGGCGTGTTGATCGCCGTGCTGCCGCAGCGCGCGGGGAAATCTCACTGACTCGGGCGGAATCGAATCAACGCGCCAAGTCGCTTCGATTGTCTGGGATCGCGTATGGGCGCGCTGGAACGGACGGTGGCATACAGCGTGGCACCTAGTGCCCACAATATGACGGAATCAATCGCACTCTATCGACTCCAAGCGACGTATTCTGTCGGTCGGCCTGACGGTAAAGTTGTTCGTCGCGGTATGGAACTTCAATCACCGCAGCAGGTTGCGATACCGCGAGACAATTGAGTGGGAGTGAAGGGAGGTGCTCGGGTCACGGGACCGCTCGGATGCAATGCCGCCCGCGTGCCACCTGAAGCGCAGGGTGGAGAATCCGGGAACCTGCACGCGAAAGCGCTGGCTGGTGGGGCTTGGTTCCCGGGCTTGTTACCGCGCGCGGTGTGGCTGAGCGCATAGCGGATTGCGTATCCGTAGTGATCGGAAAGCGGCGTGCCATGGTTTCTGCCAAACGGCACCTCGACGTCGAGCGCCACGAGCGTCGCGTCTTTGCCGGAAAGCGAGAGCTCCCAGTCCTTGGCGTGAACCAGTTCATGCCGCGCATCTGCCGACAGCCGCAGGCCGCTGTCGGCGAGGCTGTGCAAGGCATCGCTGGTGTCGTTCGCCAGCCCGGAAATCAGGGTGGCCATGCCCTCTCGGCGGGGCAAGGCGCGGCCCACATTGAAGTCGCCGCCGATGAGCAGGGGAAACACCGGATTGCGCCGCTGGCGGATGAACGACACCAATTCCTGCCCCTGCTCGCGCCAGGCAAGGTCGGCCCTTTGCGCCGTTACCGCCGCTGCGCTGCGGCTGTTCATGTGCGTTGTCGCAACCTCCACCTTGAGCGATCCCGGTAGCGTCACTTGGGCGATCATCGCGCCTTTCGAGGCAAGGCAGTCGAAACCGGCGCATACGGGGGACGTAAAGGTCATCTCCCGGATATTCGAGAGCGGGTAGTCCGAAAATATGGCGAGCCCGCTGCCGACGAATTTGCCCAGGGCCTCGCCCTTCGAACGTCGTTCGCCGACGAGCAGTTCGCGCCACGATCCGTCGGGCGGGGCTGGTGCTTCGACATGGTCATTCGCATCCGGGCCAAAGGCGACATAGCGATAGCCGGCCTGCAAGCCGAGCGCGCGCGCTTCCGCCGTGAATGCCTCCTGGACGAGGACAATTTCCGGAGCGCGGCCCGTTGCGTGGAGCGCGCGCAGCCGCTGGCCGATCGCCGCCAGTTGCGCGGCGCGCCCACGAGCAATTGGCCAGGGCAGACCATGGACGTTATAGGTCATGATGCGTAGTTCGCCACCGAACGGCCTCGGCTGATACGCGCTGATGGTCATCGATGCGGCCTGCGGCCGCGCGTGCAGCGGAACCGCCAGCACGATGCTCGCCAATACGGCAATCAGCAAAGCGATCATGGTCGTCTGCATCGTCGTTCCGGCCATTCTGCGGTCCAGTCGGGCGGCTCTGTCAGCGTCACACGACAACGCTCAGTCGCCGGGCGCTCTTCGCAACGATCTGTGGTGGCAAACATCGAGGTGCTTGAGTCGTTCGACGTGGTACGTAAGAAAAAGCAATCGGCGGATCGGGAATTCAACCCACCCGAAGTTCTTTCTTGTAGCGACCAGAAGTGCCTTTCTTCAGCGCGGCGAAATCATCGCGCTTGCCTTGCTCGGCGATACGGCGCCGGCGCAACGCTTGTTTCTTTGCGGCTGCTTCTGCGAGGTCAAGTGGGCGCCGCTTGGCGAAGTGTTGCTTGCGGTGATTCCCGCCGGGGCCAACGTCTCCTGCTACGGCGACGGGCCCGGGCTTGTCACCCTATGGGCAGCCATGGATACGAATTTCCGCGGAAAAGTGTCGGACGACTGCGCGGCGGGCGGGTTCAAGGCGAGCGTTCGGCTGGTCCCCGGCGAACGTCAGGCCAGGGGGTGAGCCGATCGATACAAAAAATGATCCCCAAGCACGCGAGCGATGTGCTCCCGACTGTCGCAACTGCTCGCCCCAGACACTCGCGTACCCGTCGCTGAGCGGATCGCGCGGACCTGCGGCTTGATTCGACGGCGCGAGATGTGCACGTCATCCGGCGACGGGGCAGCGGCTACCCCGCCCAGACAGCGTCTGGCCGGGCCGCCGAAGCGATATCGCCAGCGCGAGATGTTTCTTTAGGCGGGCCAGGCCCGCATGCGAAACGCGTCGACCAGGAAATCGATGAGCGCACGCACTTTCGGCGTCAAGTGCTTGCGGGTGGGGTAGACCGCGTACACACCGAGCTCGATCGAGCGGTACTGCGGCAGCACTTCCACCAACGCGCCCGAGGCGAGATGGGCGCCGACCAGGAACGAGGGTTGCAGCACCATGCCCTGGTGCTGCACGGCCGCAGCGCAGCAGGTGTCGCCGCTGTTGGTGCGCATGCGCGGCGCGACCTTCACGCTGACCGGACCCTCGGGCCCGTCGAACTCCCACAACTCGCCCATGGCCAGTAGCGTGTACGAGATCACCGCGTGCTGCGCGATGTCCGATGGCTGTTGCGGAACCCCGTGACGCCGCAGATATTCCGGTGACGCGCACAGGATCATGCGCGTCGACGTGAGCTGGCGGCTGACAAGTGACGATGCCTGCAGCCGCGCGATGCGCACCGCTAGGTCGTAGCCTTCGTCGACCAGGTCGACGAGGCGATCGGCCAGTGTGACGTCGAGCATCACCTTCGGGTGAAGTGCCATGAAGGCGGGCCACAGGGGTGCCAGCTGCAGCAACCCGAAGGTGACCGGCACGTTGATCCTCAACTGACCGATCGCCTCGCCCGAGTGGGAGGTGAGTTCCGCCTCGGCCTCGGCCACGCCATCGAGCAGTTGCCTGCAGCGCTCGTGGAAGATCTCGCCCTCCGGCGTCATCGACAGCCGCCGGGTCGTGCGATGCAGCAGTCGCGTCCCTAGGCGAGACTCCAGGTCGCTCACCAGTCGCGATACCGCCGTCTTCGACAGGTCTAACGCGTCGGCCGCGCGGACGAAGCTGCCCGAGTCGACCACAGCGACGAACGCGCGCATCTCCTGGAACTGATCCATGAGTAATTGTCCCGATATACGTGACAGTAAGTCAATTTGAATGCCGTTTATCAACAGTGTTGGAACTTATACATTCCTCCTCACCGCAGCATTGCGCTGCATCCACTCCAAGGACAGATCATGAAAGTCACCGTCATCGGCGCCGGCAACATGGGCGCGGCCTTCGTCGAGCAACTCGTGCGCGCTGACCATCAGGTGAGCGTGACCGCCCGCGACCGCGCCAAAGCGGCGCAGGTCGCGGCCGCAAACCCGGGCGCCAAGGCGGTCCCGACGGCCGGCGCAGCGGTCGGCGCCGACGCGATCATCTACCTCGGCTATGGCGCCGGGCTGGGCACGGCGATCGCGCCGACCTGGATCCGCAAGGCCTGAACGCTTCCGCACGACACCCGGAGATCGCGATGAGCAACTCGTTCGTGAACCGCCTGCTGCCCACCGACAACGGTGCTGGCGCCTTGGCCCTGCGTATCCCCGTGGGCATCATCTTCGTCGCGCACGGCGCGCAGAAGCTGTTCGGCTGGTTCGGCGGCTACGGCCTCGAAGGCACCGGCCAGTTCTTCGGCTCCATCGGCCTGAACCCGGGTTACCTGATGGCGCTGCTGGCCGGCGCGGCAGAGTTCTTCGGCGGGCTGGCGCTGATTGTCGGTGTGCTGGTGCGCCCGGCCGCCGCCGCGCTGGCGTTCGCAATGCTGGTCGCCATCTTCGCTGTGCACGCCAGCAGGGGATTCTTCCTCGACAAGGGCGGCTACGAATACGCGCTGGCCCTGTTCGCGGCCTCGCTGTCGCTGCTGTTCAGCGGGTCCGGCCGCTTCTCGGTCGACCGCGCGATCTCCGGAGAACGCTGATGTCACGCCTGCCCAGTTTGTTCGTCTCGCACGGCGCGCCCACCTTCGCGCTCGAGCCCGGCCTGGCCGGGCCCCGGCTGACGGCGCTGGGCCGGTCGCTGCCCCGCCCGGAGGCGGTGCTGGTGGTCTCGCCGCACTGGATGACGCCGTCTCTGCGCGTGGGCACGGCGATGCAACCCGAAACGATCCACGACTTCGGCGGCTTCGACCCGGCGCTTTACCAGATCGGCTACCCGGCCCATGGCCATGCCGCGCTGGCGCAGCGCACCGTCGCGCGCTTGAACGAGGCTGGTTGGTCTGTGCAGGCGGATGAGCGCCGCGGCCTCGACCACGGCGCCTGGGTGCCGCTGATGCATCTGTTCCCCGACGCCGACGTGCCTGTGTTCCAGGTCTCGCTGCCGTCGCCGCTGGATGCAGAGCGTGCGTGGGCATTCGGACGAGCGCTGGCGCCGCTGGCCGAGGAGGGCGTGCTGATCGTTGGCTCGGGCAGCCTGACGCACAACCTCTACGAATTCCGTGCCGGTCACGGCGGTGAGGAGGCGTATGTGGCCGCGTTCGCCGACTGGGTGCGCGACGCGGCCGAACAGGGCGATGGCGCACGACTGCGGCGCACGCTGGACGACGCGCCCGATGCCCGGCGTGCCCACCCGACGACCGAGCACTTCTGGCCGCTGCTCGTGGCCGCCGGCGCCGCCGACACCGGGGCCGGTACGTCGCCCGCGAGGGTGATCGAAGGTGGCATCGTTCACGGCATGCTTGCCATGGACTCATATGCTTTCGGCATGGCCCGCACGCGGCAGTGAACACAGGAACGAGCATGCAAGCCGACCTGATCCTGCGGCAACCCGGTGTATCGGACAGCGCCGAGTTGCTGCTGCTGTTCCACGGCGTGGGCTCCAGCGCCGAAGATCTGGCGCCCCTCGGCCAAGCCTCGAGCCGCGACGGCCGCGCGCCCGGGTGATCAGCTTTCGCTCGCCGGATCGATCGGAGTTCGCTCCGGGCTGGTAGTGGTTCTCCGTGCAAGGTGTCACCGAGCCCAGCCGGCCCGAACGGGTCGCCTCGGCCCTACCCGCGTTCGCGGACCAGGTGGCCGCGCGGCAGCGGCAGACCGGCGTGGGCGCCGCACGCACGACGCTGATCGGCTTCTTGCAAGGCGCGATCACGGCCCTTGAATCGACGCAGCAGCCGGATCGGCCGCCCATCGCCGGCCGAGTGATCGCGATCGCCTGCCGCTTCGCTCGGCCGCCGCGCCATGCGCCGGCGGGCGTGGTGGCGAACCTGATGTATGGTGACGAGGAGCGGGTGATGCCGGTCGACCGCGCCGTCGAGGCCGAGCGTGAACTGCGCGCGCTGGGCGCCGTCGCGACGCAGGCAGCACGCCATGGAGCGGGTCCGAATCTTTGCAGCTGTGGGCGACTGTATCCGGGCCGACGGTGTCGGTTGAAGCCGTGGAGCAATGGTTCGCTCGGCTGGCGCTGGCCGCGCAGGGCCGGATCAGTGCGCTCGACGACCTGCCGCCGGGGCGCGAGGCGGCTTCCGCGCTGCTCGTGCTGCGTGAGTACATGCACCACCGCGGCCATCCGTCCATCGAGGTCATCGAACCTCGGCAGGCGAGTGTGGGCGCACCTGCTTCGGCGTAGAGTCGATCGTCCCTCAACCAACCTCTCAGGAGCACGCCATGGCCACCTACCAGGTCGGAGTCTTCGTTGGCAGCCTGTCCTCTGCCGACGAACCGCGCCGCAGCGATCTCGACGGGCGGGGTGCCTTGTCCCGGGAAGCCTTGATCGACTTCTGCAGGTTCTTCCTCGTAATCTGCCTCGGCCAGATTCGCTACATGCGCGAGCTGCTCGACCCCTCCGAACTGCAGCGCCGCATGGAGCTGTACGTGCGTGACGAGGAAAGCGCGGAGCGGTTGCCGAAGCGCAGCTTCGCAGTGTTGCGCGAGGCGTTGCTCTCGGGCGAGCTGGAGCGCGGCCGCATCCCTCAGCTGATCGACACGAGCGAGCGCACCGCGCGTCGCGTGATCTCCGCGCTGATCGAAAAACGGTTGCTGGTCTCAGGCTCGCACAAAGCGCCATTGCGACTGGGATTCCCCATCGACGTCGTCGAGCGCTGGTTCGCGAAACGCTATCCGGTGACGTGATGGTCAAGGCTGGGGACCGGGGCTTGGCGGCGTTTCCGTCGAGCAGGCCTCGTGCACTGAGAACCGGCGCACGTCGACCTGGACCGATCTGGCATAATCTGCCCGCGGCTCGCAGCAGGGCGGGCATCGTTGGAAGACCAGAACCTGCGTTCCGTCCCGAGGCGGTTTACGTGCGAGGAGATTGTCGAGCGTGCGTGGTCCCGTCAATGCTGTGCTGTTGGCTGCCGGGCGCGGTAGTCGTCTTGCTCCACTCACGGATCTGACCCACAAGTCCCTCCTGCCCGTCGCGGGCAAGCCGGTTCTCGCCTACGTCATGGACCGCCTGACCCGGGCCGGCTGTCAGGACATCGTCTGCGTCACCGGCTATCGCAAAGACGACATCGCGGGCTTTCTCGCGTCGTATGGCTCCGCCGTGCGGACGATCGAGAACGCGCGATACGAGCAGGACGTGAACATCCTTTCCACCGAGATCGGCGTGAGTGCACTGCGGCGCCCGGAACTCGGCTATCTCCTCGTCGAAACCGATATCGTGCTCGAGGACCGCGGCTGGGATGCAATCCTGGATCGCACGGCTGCCGGCGATTCGTTCTGGGTGACCCGCGGCCGCTATTCGCGCGCACTCACCGGTGGTGCGCTCCATGCCGACGATTCCGGCCGTGTCACCGACATGGTCTATGCGCCAGCCTACGATGCGCGCTACGAGGGCTGGCTGAAGCTGCTCGGCGTGCTGTACGTGGGCGAGCGCGAAGTGCAGGCGGATCGCGCCATACGCCAGAAGGCCATGCAGCGGACCATCGCCCAGTACTACATGACACCCTGGGTCGAGAATCGTGCCGAGCTGCCTTGCATGGCCTGCGATCTCGGCGATGTCTACGCGAGTTCGTACAACGATGTCGAAGCCTACCAGCGCACGCAGCAGGAGTTCTCTGCGGTCGGAGCGGTCCATGCCTAGAGCAACAAGCAGCAGGGTCGTGCTGGTGCCGGTCAAGAAGCTCAAGCACATCGAAGGCTTCAGCAAGACGCGCGCTGCCTGGCTGCGCAGGAAGATCATCAAGGAAGGCATCTGGAACAAGCCCGTCGCGCTGGACGAGAAGCACGGCCTCGTGATGGACGGTCAGCACCGCCTGGAGGCGGCGCTCGCCCTCGGCTTGAAGAAGATCCCTGCCGTGAAGTACCGCTACTCCGAGGTGGAGATCTGGAGTCTGCGGCCGAGGAAATATCAGTTCGACTGGAAGCAGGTGGTTGCGCGCGCGTTGAGCGGCGACATCTACCCGTACAAGACGGTGAAGCACCGCTTTCCGTCACCGCTGCCCGAGTGCAGATTCAGCCTCGACGAGTTGATGTGATGGCGCGCGTCGAGCAGGCGATCGTACTGGCTGCGGGGCGCGGCAACCAGGTGGATGGGATCGCCAAGTCGCTGATCCGTCACCCGGTGACCGGCAAGACCATCCTGCAACATGCCATCGAGGCCTTCGCCGGCAAGAAGGTCATCGCGGTGGTGGGTTACCGCGCCATCCAGGTCATGGAGACGCATCCCGAGATCGACTACGTGATCAACCACAACTGGGAGATCACCAACAACGCGATGAGCGTCGGCCTGGCGCTGGAGGATGCGCCGACGTACGTGGTCTCGGGCGACATCTTCTTCGATCGATCCCTGATCGAGTTCCTCGATGGTCAGGGCGCCAACCTGGCGCTCACCGAGAACCGCGAGAACCGGCCGCTGACGGCCATTCACTGCGTCACCCGCCCGGACGGTTCCATCGCCGCCACTTACCAGGGGCCGATGCAGGACGCGCAGCATCCCGAAGCCATCGGCCTGTTCAAGATCGCGGATCCGCAATTGCTGCGGCAGTGGAAGAGGCGGTGCCTGGCGCACGCCAACATGTTCGGCGGCCAGGTCCTGCCATGCGACGGCGCACCGATCATGGCTGTTCCGCGTGGTGCATACGCCTTCGACGAGATCAACACGCCGGCCGACTACCTGCGCCTGAAGGAACGGTTGCGGCCGGCATGATCCGTTCCATCACCATCGGCCTGCCGCTGGGCGCGCAGGCGCCGGCGCAGATCGACGAGCAGCTCGCCGGGCTGCTGCGGAGCGCACGTTCCGTCATGGCGGAGGCGGGCCTGACGCCGCGGACCACGCGGCTGACCCTGCCGGCGGTGGATGCCGCGGGAGAAGTGGCCGGCTCCATCCTGTCCAGCCTGCGTTGGGTGGATGAACTGGCCAGCGCACACGGTATCCGGTGGTTCTGCCTGCCGCTCGATTTCGTTGCCGAGGGCGCGAGGCGCGAGCGGCTCGCGGCGGCCCTCGACGCCATCGGGCGTTTTCCGCGCATGTTCCTCAACATGATGATTGCCGATGAGGGCCGCATCGCCCCGGCCGCCGCCGCCGATGCCGCGGGGCTGGTGTTGAAAGTCGCCAGGAAGGCCAACAACGGGTTCGACAATTTTCGTGTCGGCGCTTCGTGCAACTGTCCGCCGAACGCGCCGTTCTTTCCCTTCTCGCGACACGCCGGCGGGATCATGGCTTTCAGCTTCGCGCTGGAGACCACCGGCATCGCCCTGGAAGCAACGCAGAACTGTGGCGCCGATCTGACGCTGGTGCGCGAGCGCGTCGTCGCAGCGCTCGTGCCGAAGTTGCAGGCAATCAACGAAATCGGCCTGCGCCTGCAGCAGGCCAGCGGCGCCGAGTATCGTGGCCTGGACGCTTCGCTCGCACCGTTCCCCGACGGCAAGATGTCCGTCGCGGCACTGATCGGGCGACTCGGTTCTCCGCCTGGCAGCGCGGGCAGCGTGATGATCACCGCGCTGCTGACCGATGCGCTGCGCGCCGCTCTGCTGCAGAGCGGCGCGAAGGCCGTGGGCTTCAACGGCGTGATGTTCTCCCTCCTGGAAGACGAGCGTCTGGCGAGGGCCAACAACATGCGCGGCTTGAACCTCGACGCGCTGGTGTCGCTGGCCGCGGTCTGCGGCTGCGGCATCGACATGGTGCCGCTGGCGGGTCTGGTCTTCCAGGAGGAGGTCGCGGCGCTGATGCTCGATGTCGCGGCGCTGTCGTCCACGCTCAGGAAGCCGCTCGGAGTGCGTGTGCTGCCGATACCCGGCCGCGGCGTCAACGAGTTCACGCAGTTCAACCTGGACTTCCTCTGCGACAGCCGCATCATGGACATCGGCGCTGTGGAGCGCACGCCGGCGACCGCTCGACACCTGCTGCAGTTCCAGGTCCCCGTGGCGGACCGCTCCTAGGAAAAATCAGGGCACGCGCAATGGCTATCGACAAGAACAAGGTCAAGGCCTTCTGGGACGCCCGCGCGCAGAAGCTCAACGAGGTGAGCTTCGAGAGCATCGCCAACCTGGAGGAGGACCCCAGGAACCTGGAGCTCAAGATCAGCCTCGAGACCGCGAAGGTGTTCGAGTACCTCGGCGACGTGGCGGGCCGCTCCATCGTCGACATCGGCGCCGGGGTGGGGCAGTGGTCGTTCCGCTTCTTCGAGCGACGTGCGAGCTGGGTGACGGCGGTGGAGTACTCGGCGGAGCTGGCGGACATCGGCCGCAGGGAAGCCACCCGGCGCAACGCGCACAACGTGGAGTTCGTCGTGTCGCCGGCCGAGGACTTCCAGGCGAAGCGCACCTACGACATCGTCTTCATCTCGGGATTGTTCGTGTACATGAACGACGACCAGGCGGAGAAGTTCGCCGCCAGCCTGCCGGCCCTGTGTTCACCGCAGACGGTCGTCCTGCTGCGCGACGGCACCTCGATACTCGGGCATCGCCACGAGATCGACAACCGCAAGTCCGAGCACCTGCAGGCCATGTACTCGGCGACCTATCGGACTCGTGCGCAGTACCTCGACCTGTTCACCTGCAATGGCTTCGAGTTGCGCCGGGACGAGAACATGTTCGACGAGTCGTGTCCGCTCAACAAGTATCCGGAGACGCGGCTCCGGATCTACCAGTTCACGCCGCGTCGCTGAAGCACGCGCCGCATGCCCAGAATCCACCCTCCGGGCGGAGAAGTATCCTGGCCGGCCGACGAGGGCGTGCTGGGTGTCGTCGGGGTCGCGCCGTGGGCGACACTGGATTTCTGCAGGGCCCTGTACGAACAGGTCGCTGCCGCGAAGGACTGGCACTATCCACGCGTGCTGCTCGACGTGAACACCAAGCTGCCGAGCCGCGGCCGCCACCTGCAACTGGGCGAAACCGATCCGTCGCCCGCCATAGCAGCCACCATTCGCGAGCTGGCCGGGCAGGGGGCGACGCTGGCGGTGGTCGTCTGCAACACCGCGCACATTCTCTTCGAGCGCTGGTCGCAGCAGTCACCGATTCCCGTGCTCGATATCGTCGAGGAAACCATCGGCGCCACGCTTGCCGCCGGCGCCGCACTGGTGACGCCGTTTGCATCGCGTTCGCTGGCCGACAGCGATCTGTACGGGGCGGCCGCACAACGGCAAGGGCTGCAGGTCCATCGGCTGGCGGAGCCGTTTCAGGGCTGGATCAGCGGATTCATCGAGCAGATCAAGGTCAGCGGCGCGTTGGGCGCCGCCGAACACGAGAAGCTGGGCGTCCTCGCCGGCCATCTGCGCGACCGCGGCGTTGACACAGTGATCCTGGCCTGCACGGAACTGTCCTTGCTGCAGGCGCCCCTGGAGGAACTGGGGCTGAGAACGGTGGACTCGAACCGCGCGCTGGCGCGCGCCGCGTTGCTGCGTCTCGGCGTAGGGGCAGAGTTCCTGCGGACAGGCTCCTAGGCGCATACCGCTGGGTCGGCAGACGCGGCCATCACCTTGCCGTGGCCGATCGCTTTTCGCTCACCACGCCCGGATCACCGGGTGGCCGGAGTTGCCGAGCAGGGCCCGCGGGCGGTAGCCTCGGGCTCGGAGCTGGACGGTTGCGCGACTTGTCTCGGTCGCGCCTGACCGAGGCCGCAGCGATGCTGCGTCGTCGACCCGGCGCGTCGCGGTCCGCCTGCAATCGATTCCAACGAACCCCCGGGGTACACCGAACATGCTGCAACGCGAATTCTCCAGGCTCTACATCGACGGCGCCTGGCAGACGCCCGATTCGAAGGAGCGCTTCGACGTCGTCTCGCCGGCGACCGGCAAGGTCATCGGTCATGTCCCGAAGGCGTCGACGGCCGACATCGATCGCGCGGTCGAGGCCGCGCGGCGCGCGTTCGACGAGACCGACTGGAAGATCCGTCCGGTCGAGGACCGCGCGCGGATGTGCGAGCGGCTGGCGGCGTTGCTCGCGAAACACCAGCCGGAGTTCCGCGACCTGATCGTCGACGAGATGGGCTGCACGCGCTTCCTCGCGGACGTGTACCAGGCGGCGGCGCCCGCACTGCACTGGAACTACTACGCGGCCGTCGGCCGGAAGACGCGCTTCGCGGAAGTGCGCGAGTCGGACCTGACACCGCTCGCCGGCAGCGCCGGCGGCACGATCATCAAGTACGCGAACAGGAGCCTGGTGGTGCAGGAGCCGGTCGGTGTCGTCGCGGTCCTGTGCGCCTACAACTTCGCGCTGCCGGGCATCGCGCAGAAGACGGCGCCGGCGGTGATGGCCGGCTGCACGGTCGTGGTCAAGGTGCCCGAGCAGGATCCGCTGGCGATCTTCGCGATGGCGGATCTGGTCACCGAGGCGGGTTTTCCGCCCGGCGTGATCAACATCGTCGCCGCGGACGCGAGGTCGTCGAAGCACCTGGTCGAGCACTGCCACGTCGACATGGTGAGCTTCACCGGCTCGACCGAGGTCGGCAAGCTGATCGGACGCGCCTGCGCCGAGCAGATCAAGCCCTGCGTGCTGGAACTCGGCGGCAAGTCCGCCGCCGTCGTGCTCGATGACGCTGACGTCGATGCGATCCTGCCGGTGCTGGTCGGCATCAGCGTCGGCACCAACAGCGGCCAGAGCTGCGTGTGCATGAGCCGGTTCATCGTGCCGCGCGCGCGCTACGACGAGATCGCGGCGAAGCTGACTGCGGCCTTCCAGTCGCTGAAGGTCGGCGATCCGCACGAGCCGGACACCGTGATCAGCCCGCTCATCACGAAGGCGCACCGTGATCGCGTGCTCGAGCTGATCCGGAAGGGCGTCGCCGAGGGTGCGACGATCGCGACTGGCGGCCGGATCCCGGCGTCGCCCGCGACCGGCTGGTACCTCGAGCCGACGCTGCTGACCAACGTCCGCAGCGACATGACGGTGGCGCAGGAGGAGTTCTTCGGCCCGGTCGTGGTGCTGATCGCCCACGACGGCGAGGACGACGCCGTGCGCATCGCCAACGACAGCAGGTACGGCCTCGCCGGCTGCGTGTTCACGCGCGACCCCGTGCGCGGATTCGAGGTCGCGCGGCGCATCCGCACCGGCGTCTTCTCCGTGAACACCTTTGCGGCCGACTTCAACTCGCCGTTCGGCGGATTCAAGCAGTCGGGCATCGGACGCGAACACGGTCCGGGTGCGATCGAGGAATACCTGCTGCCGCGAACGATCACGGTCAGCCCCGACGCCGACTTTCCCCCGCAGGTCGTCGCAGGCGTCGAGCGGGTCGCGCCGCCGTTCTGACGCGGACGTCGCGCCGGCCGCTTCCGGGTGGCCGGATCCGCGTCCGCGGCCTTCCATGCAAGGCGCACGCTCAGAGGCCCGGCAAGAGCCGAAGCCGCGTGCGCTGGCAG
>JAXMGR010000018.1:0-93935 GCA_046352935.1 Steroidobacteraceae bacterium | reverse complement strand
CCGCAGGCATCTTCGCGGTGCTGGGCGCACTCATCCTCGGCGGATTCCAGGCAACCGCCTGACACCGGCCCGGGACGGCGACAGCGGCCGGACGAAGGGGACATTCACGATTTCGCCTCGAGTGCCCGGCAGGCGCGGGCGCGCAGGCGGGTCGCCGAGTCGAGCGTCAATCTTCCCGCGAGACGAGGCGAGCCCGCCGTTGCAGCCCGCGCCGTCAGCCGACGATTCCCGAAATCGTGAATGTCCCCTTTCCCGGACAGCCCGCGCATCCAGGCTGAGCGCCCCGGAAGATCGCGAACGGCCCCGTTTCGCTCAGCCGTCGTGGCACACCGACCGCAGCGGCAGCTTCAGGCCGCACGACGATTGATCTCGACGGTCACGTGCACGAGCTCCTCGTGCACGGCGAGGCGCTCGCGCACCAGATCCGCGGACAACTCGACGTTCGTCTGCAGCGACAGCATGCAGGCATAGCGGCCGCGGCCCACGCGCCAGACGTGCAGGTCCTGGAGGTCCACCTCGGCCGGAAGCGCCTGCAGCACCTCGTGGATCTCGGCCACCAGCGGCGTGTCCATCTCCGCATCGAGCAGCGCACGCGCCGTCTCGCGGATGAGCCCGACGGCCCAGCTCGCCACCAGCACGGCCCCCACGATACCCATCGCCGGATCGAGCCAGGTCGCGCCGAGGAACTTGCCCCCCAGCAGAGCGACGATCGCGAACACCGACGTGGCCGCGTCGGTCGCGACGTGCAGATAGGCCGAGCGCAGGTTCAGGTCCGCATCGTGCGCCGCGACGTGCCCGTGCGCATGCCCGTGGTCGTGGTGGTCCCCATGAGCATGGTCATGCGCGTGTCCCGCCCCCGCGAGCAGCCAGGCGGACACCAGGTTCACGACCAGTCCGACGACCGCCACCACGATGGCCTCGTCGAACCGGATCGGCTCCGGCGTGAGCAGGCGCGCAATCGAAGCCCAGGCCATGCCGAGCGCCACCGCGCCCAGGAGCACCGCACTCGTGTAGCCGCCCAGGACCTCGATCTTCCAGCTGCCGAAGGCGAATCGCGGATCGGTGGCGTAGCGCCGCGCGAGCGCATACGCACCCACGGACAGGCCGAGCGCCAGGGTGTGCGAGCTCATGTGCCAGCCGTCGGCCAGCAGGGCCATGGAGCCGAAGATCCATCCCGCCGCGATCTCCACCACCATCATGACGGCGGTCAGCCACATCACCTGGCGCGTGCGACGCTCGGCGCGCGCATCCACCGCCTGCAGCAGATGCGCGACGCGGCAGCCGTGGTGGGTCAGTCGCTCGGTCATGTCGGGGGCTTCGCGTCGCCTTTCGGCACCGGAGCCATTGTATTGCCTGCGCCCGCTGGAGGGCCGGCCGCCGCACGTGCCGGCTGTGCAATACTCCGACCGCGCTCGCGGGCCGCAAGCACGGGCCCGCCGGAACAGGATGCCCATGGACACGAACGGCGACTGGGCGTTTCCCGAGGAGCTGCAGCCGCACGGGGCGGAGCTCGCCTACGACCTCGCCGCCGCGCTCGCGGCGGCCGTGCTGCTGCGCGCGGATGTCCCGGAGGACGCGTTCACCGCCGGTGTGCTGGGGACCGAGCGCATCGGCAACGGCGTGGTCATCCGGCACGGGGATCAGGACCTCGTGCTGACCGTCGGCTATCTCGTCACCGAAGCCACCTCGATCTGGCTCACGACGCACGACGGCCGGGCCGTGCCGGCGCACCTCGTCGCCTGCGACACCGAGAGCGGCCTCGGTCTCGTCCAGCCGCTGGGACCCCTCGGCGTTCCGGCGCTCACCTGCGGCAGCGCCGCGGGTCTCACGGTCGGCAGCCCGGTGACCGTGGTCGGTCACGGCGGCGCGGCGCATTCGGTACAGGCCCGTGTCATCGCACGGCGTGAGTTCGCGGGTTACTGGGAATACCTCATCGACGCCGCGATCTTCACGGCGCCGCCCCATCCGCTGTGGGGCGGAACGGCGCTGGTCGACGCCCTGGGTCGGGTCGTCGGCATCGGCTCGCTGCTGACCCAGGCGGTGCACGAGGACGAGACCTTCGATGCGAACATGTACGTGCCCGTCGACCTCCTCCTGCCGGTCATCGGTGAGCTCGTGCGGTGCGGCCGGCGGGCCGCGCCGGCGCGTCCCTGGCTCGGGGTCTATCTCGGGGAACGTGGCGGTCGCGTGGTCGTGGCCGAAGTCGTCGAGGGAAGCCCGGCGCAGCGGGCAGGGCTCCGGCCCGGCGACGCCCTGCTCATGGTCGCTGGTCGACGGGTCGCGACGCTCGCGGAGTTCCTGCGTGCCGTCTGGGCCCAGGGCGGCGCCGGCGTGGAAGTCCCCCTCACGCTGGTGCGGGAGCGGAGTCGCCGGCACCTGCGCCTGCGGTCGGTTGACCGGGAATCCCTGCTCCGACGGCCGTCGAGGCACTGAGCCGCCGGCACGCACGCGGTACCGCGCAGTGGTTCACGACCCGGGCGTCGCGGCAGGGATCCATTGCGAACGACTCTAGTGCAATCACGATGGCGTGCTATAGTCGCGCCCGATCGTGGTAGTCCACTATTGGCTTTGCATGCCCGCCGGGCATGGTCGAAGCCCGGGGGGAACCGGCGATCAGGTGACAGGATCGACGGTTCGACGGCTCGTGAGACGCTCTCTCCCTGACCTCGCTGGTGTTCCTGCTGTGTGGAGTGGTCAGGGCACAAACCAAATCCCGCCCGACGCCACTCGAATTGACTGGAGAGTGTTTTTTCATGGCGAAGATCTATGTAGGCAACCTGCCGTTCAGCGCAGGTGAAGCGGATATCCGCACGCTGTTCGGCCAGTACGGCACCGTTGAGTCGGTGTCCCTGCCGACCGACCGCGAGACGGGGCGTCCCCGTGGTTTCGGGTTCGTCGAGATGAGCCAGGCCGATGCGGCCCGCGCCATCCAGGCCCTGAACGGCCACGAAATGGGCGGCCGTCCGCTGCGCGTCAACGAGGCCCAGGACAAGCCCCGCACCGGTGGCGGCGGACGTCCGGGCGGCGGTGGCGGCGGCGGCTATCGCGGGGGTGGCGGCGGCGGCGGCGGCGGCGGTCGCTGGTAAGCGCCCACTCGCCTCAGGCGATGCGAAGGCCCGGAGTGATCCGGGCCTTCTTTTTTGCGTGCCCCGGCGCAGGCGGTCGTCCGCAACCGCTGCAAAGGCTGCGCCCGGGATCCGGCCGGCTCCCGCCTTTCACCGCGCATCAGGACATCGGGAACTCAGCCCCAGAACAGACGCTCCGGATCGCGCGCGATTTCCTGCAGCAGATGATCGAGGTTCGTGACCGGGAGCCCACCCGGGTACGACGCCCAGCGGCCCGAAGCGCGCCGCCACTGCAGCGTCCATTGTCGGTGGTCCGCGTCGAAGCACAGACGGGCGATCGGCAGCGTCACCCAGCGGGTCTCGTCGAGATAATGACGCCGGTCCTCGACCAGCACGACCGACGCGCCGCGCACGCGGTGGTACAGACGCACGTATGGCTCCGCCGAACGCGGCCGGTGCGCCGCGCAGAACCCGCCCACCGCATGGTCGATGCGCCGGAGATCGATCTCGCTGAACTGGAAGCTCGGCTTCGCCAAGACCCGTGGATCCCTCGAACACGCCACGCCGTCCGCAGCGCACGAGGGCATTGTGTCAGGAACGGCGCCGCGGATCCTCGTCGAAAACCGCGATGGATCAGCGGGCGCCCGCCATCGGGCGCCCCGCGGCCCGGAGGCTCGCGACCCCGGCAGCCACGCTGCTGACCGCCGGCCGCGGACAGTCACAGACAACGCGCCAGCCACCGTATGCACCGGGTCCGGCCACGAGCTGCGCGCCGATGGCGGCCGCCCGATGGTGCATGATCCTGAGACCCATGGCATCGGTCGCGACGGTGCGTGTCGGCGGCTTGCCGCCGTCATCCGTGACCACGAGGCGCACGCGCGCCGGCTCGATCTCGAGTGTGATGTCGACGTGCCTCGCACCGGCGTGCTTGAGCGCGTTCGTGAGCGCCTCCTGCGCGATACGGTAAAGATGGTCCGCGGTCTCCCGCGGCAACTGAGCCGCGCCCTCGCCGCGCACCTGGAACTCGATCACGGGGCCACGGCCGTCCTGCAGACGCGCCGTCATGTCACCAAGAGCGCCCACGAGACCGCCATTGCCCTCGCTGAGCGGAGAAAGTCCGCGCGCGATCTGCCGGCAGGTGGCCACGGCGTGCCGCGCGATCTGCGCAAGTCGCTCGATCTCGTCCGCGACGGCGAGTCCGTCGCGGCGCGCGGACGAGGCGAGCCCCGAGCCGAGCAGTGCGAGGCCCGTGAGATCCTGGCCGAGCCCGTCGTGCAGATCCTCGCTGAGACGCTGGCGCTCCCGGTCGCCGGCGTCCAGCACCGCGCGCTCGAGATCGACTTCGTCGGTCACGTCGCGGGTGACGGTCAGGATCGCCGGCCGTCCGCTGTACACGATCTTCTGGCCCGACAGCTCGACCGTGAGGACGCGGCCGTCCCGGACGCGGTAGCGCATCCGGCGTCCGATGATGGGCAACGGTCCCGCGAATGCCGTGGAGAATTGCCCGGGCGAGTCCTCCGGTTCGAAGTCGCGGGCGGTCATGCGCAGGCATTCCTCGCGCGAGTAACCGCAGGTCGCGACCGCGGCGTCGTTCACGTCGAGGAAGCGCTCGGTCCGGAGGTCGAGCACGGCCATGGGCAGCGGCGTCGTGCGGAACAGCCGCGCGTAGCGATCCTCGGACTCACGCAACCGCTGCATCGCCTGCGCGCACTCCGCGCGCAGGGCCGCGATCATCAGCCCGAGCACGATCAGGGTCGCGAGGTAGCCCCAGAGCAGTCGCAGGCCCGCGTAGAAGTCGTCCGCCCGGAACGGACCGTGTCCGAGAGCGATCCCCCAGGCCGCGAGCAGCGACAGGACCAGCATGAAGACCGACGACACACGGACGCCGAAACGCAATGCGCTCCAGACCACGACCGCGAGCGGCAGGAACAGGACCACGACCTTTGCGCCGTCCGGGGTCGGAGCCACGAGGTACGCGAGGGTCACCGCGGCGGCGGTCACCCACCAGACCAGG
This sequence comes from Steroidobacteraceae bacterium, assembly GCA_046352935.1. GTDB lineage: Bacteria > Pseudomonadota > Gammaproteobacteria > Steroidobacterales > Steroidobacteraceae > CAYWMY01. The sequence goes on along the minus strand of JAXMGR010000018.1, from coordinate 88,856 downwards.
CGCTCGGTGTGTTGCGGGAGCGCGTCGTGACAGACGTGCTGCCCCCAGGCCAGGAAGATGGGCGCGCCGAGCAGCACGCCCATCGCATCTCCGAGGTACCAGTTGCCCCACGCCTGCGGCCAGACATCCGCGGGAACGAGGCCGGCCGCGAACAGCGCGGTGACACCGCCCGTCGCCGGCAGCAGCATCCCGATCGCGCCGGCCGCGACCAGGATGCCCACGTCCCGCCGGCGATCGAAGGCGGGATGGAAGCCGGCACGCCGCAACAGGAAAGTCGACGCCATCGGTCCCAGCGTATTGCCGATGCTCACCATCAGCGCCGTGGTCCAGTCGGTACCGAAGAGCACGTTGATGAGTATCGACGCGACCGGAATGGCCGGCCAGCAGCGGTAGCCCCAGCGGTACAGGGCCGCGATCGCGATGCCGGACGGCAGCCAGACCAGGGTGATCTGGATGTCGCCGTGGGGCAGGTGCAACCCCATCCAGCCGGTGACGAAGTACCCGGCAGCCACCAGCGTCAGACGCAGCGTTCGGCGCCATCCCGGCGTGAGAGCAATTTCGCGATCCATGCCTGATTCCCCGGGTGTTCGCCCCCGCTCGATCGCGACTATACGCCCGGTCGCACCAAAAGCATTGCGTGCCGCGCGGCGTCACGTCGATACTTCGCGCGCTGTAGACCCCGAGTCGAACCACAACAGACGGGAGCCTGCCATGACCCTGCTGATCACCGGACTAGCCCTGTGGTGGGCGGTCCACCTCACGCCCGCCTTCACGCCAGCATTGAAGACATCCATGGTCGCGCGCCTCGGCCAGAGCGGCTGGCGCGGCCTGTTCTCGCTGCTGACAGTCGCGGGCATCGTGCTCATGGTGCTGGGCTGGCGTGCCACGGCACCGGCGCAGGTCTACGCCCCGCTGGCACCGCCGAAGGCCGCCGGGGCGGTGATGCTCGTCGCCCTCGTGCTGTTCTTCTCCGCGCGCGTGCCCACGGACATCAAGCGCTGGCTGCGCCACCCGCAGCTCACGGGCGTGCTCCTGTGGGCGCTCGTCCACCTCGCGGTCAACAGCGAGCAGCGATCGCTGCTGCTGTTCGGCGGCCTGGGGCTGTGGGCACTCGTGGAGATCATCGCGATCAACCGCCGCGACGGCGCCTGGGTGAAGCCCGCGCCCGTGGGGCTCCTGCGCTCGGCGGTGCCGCTCGTGATCGGCGCGGCCGCGTGGGCGTTGCTGGCCTGGGCACACCCGTGGCTCGCGGGTGTGGCCGTGCTGCCGGTCATGCACTGAACAGGGAGAACCGGCAAATGGCGGAGAGCTTCGACGGCAAGGTTGCGCTGATCACGGGTGGCGCGAGCGGCATCGGCGCGGCGATCGCCGAACTCATGGCGAAGCGCGGCGCTGCGCGTCGTGCTCGAGAAAGGTGGCGGCGCCATCGTGAACTCGGCCGCATGGGCCGGCCGGACGAGGTGGCAAGAGCGGTGTGCTTCCTCGCGAGCGACGAGGCGAGTTTCGTCGTCGGCTCGACGCTCGCCGTCGACGGCGGCTGTACCGCGCTGTAGCTGCGCGGCAGCCGCGACGTGCGGCCACCTGGAACGGTGGCCGCACCCGCAGTGGTCCAGTTACTTGCCGAGGCCGATGTCGCCCGTGGCGTGGAACGCGGCGAGCTCGCGATGCACGATGCGCCAGCCCTCGGGGCGGCGCTCCAGGCGATCGCGGTATTCGCCCCAGAGCATCACCGACTGGCCCTTGTAGTCACCGAGGCCCACCAGGATGGCCTGCAGGTAGCACTTGCTCGTGGCCTTGTCGCCATCGAGCGTGATCCGCACGTTGCCGACCAGGTGCTGCGAGGTGGAGGTCTTGACCATCGTGGCCTTGACGAAGTCGGCGATCGCAGCGCGCCCCTTGATGGTGTCGCCGAAGCCGTAGTACGCAGTCGCGTCCGCGACGAACACCTCGTCGAGGCCCTTGTAGTCCTTGCCGTCGACGGCGGCGGCGTAGCGCGAGAGCACTTCCGTGATCTGCTGCTTGTCGAGCAGGGCCGCGAGCTCCGCCTTGCGCGGCTCCTTCGCGACGGCCGTCCCCATCACGGCGAGGCCCGCGAGGACCAGCAGGCCGCGGGCCAGGACCCCGCGACGGTTCGAACGCACGTTGATCTCTTGCTGCATGTTCGGCTCCTTCGTTGTCGTTGTGGTGGTCGTCGTCGTCATGGATCACGCCGTCGGCGTGATCCCGGCCGCTGGAATCCCCCGGGGCCGTTCATCCTGCGGGAATCGTCGTGTCCGTCGTCCCCCGACCATGGCCGGCGATGCGCGACCAGCCCGATCGTCACAGCGCCCACTGGATATGCTGCGGCAGCAGGAACTCGCGGATGCCGTCCTCGCCCCATTCACAGCCGAGACCGCTGTGCTTCCAGCCGCAGATGACCGAATCGACACGGAACGCCCCGCCCCCGTTGATGTAGACCGTTCCGGCGCGCAGCCGGGGAGCGACGGCCCGGGCCTCGTCGAGCGGCCCGAAGACGTGCGCCGCGAGCCCGAGCTCCGAGTCGTTGGCGATCGCGACCGCCTCGTTCACGTCGCGGTAGGTCATGACCACCGCGACCGGACCGAACAGTTCCTCGCGCGAGATCTCCGCCGTGTTCGACACGCCGCCGATCAGCGTCGGATTCATGAACCAGCCGCGCGGCAGGTCCGGCCGCCCCCCGCCCAGCAGGACCCGGGCCCCGTCGCGGATCGCGCGCGCCACGTAGCCTTCCACGCGCTCGCGATGGGCCGCGGTGATGAGCGGTCCGGCCATCGTCGCGGGATCCATCGGATCTCCGACGGGAATCTTACTATAGGCCTCGCGCGCGGCATCGACGAAATCGGCGAGGCGCGATTCGTGGACGAGCAGACGCGTGGGCGACTGGCAGCCCTGCCCCGAATTGCGCAGGTAGCGCCCGTGCAGCGGCAGGGAGATCTTCGCGAGGTCCGCGCCCGGCAGGACGATCGCGGCCGACTTGCCGCCGAGTTCGAGCACGACGCCCCTGAGTCCCTGCGCGGCCTGCATCATCACCTGGCGGCCGACGGCGACCGAACCCGTGAAGCTGACTTTGTCGATGCCGGGATGCGTCGTGAGCGAGCGCGCGAGATCGACGCCGCCCACGACGATGTTGAGCACACCGGGCGGCACGCCGGCTCCGAGCGCGAGTTCACCGAACATCAGCGTCGCGAGCGGCGTGAGCGGACTCGGCGTGTAGACCGACGTGCAGCCCGCGGCGAGGGCCGCGATGGCCTTGGAGACGAGGAACAGCAGCGGCGAATTGTAGGCGCCGATGCCGCCCACGACACCGACGGGCTCGTAGCGGACGAGGCTCTCGCTCGGCGGCGTGCGCGGGTCCTGCCCGAGCGCGCGCGTACGGTCGACGACCGTGCGCTCCGCGAAGTGGCGCATCATGTTGACGGGGCCACCCACGTGCAGGCCCTGGCACAGCGCGATCGGCGTGCCGCTCTCCTGCACGAGCAGACTGCGGAACGCTGCATCGTGCTGCTCGACGAGCTCGGCGAGGCGCAACAGCACGCTGCGGCGCAGCTCCGCGTCGCGCCACACGCCCGATTCGAAGGCGCGGCGCGCGGCGGCCACGGCCTGTTCGAACTGCCCTGCCGAGGCCTGCGGCAGCTGCGCGAAGACCTCCTCGGTGGCGGGATTCTCGACCGCGAGCAGCGGGCCCTCCCCGGGCACGAGTTCCCCGTCGATCAGCAGCGCGGTGGTCATCGCTTCGTCACCTTGATGTCCGAGGTCTCGATGTCCCAGGTCCGCGGCGTGGCACCCTCGTCGCGCAGCTGGTACTTGAGCACCTTGCCCTGCGTGTTCTGCGGCAGCGAGTCGCGGAACTCGATGTAGCGCGGCACGGCGAAGTAAGGGACGCGCTCGATGGCCCAGCGGCACAGCGCTTCCTCGGAAAGCGACGCGCCGGCCTTGAGCACCGCCGTGACCTTGACGTCGTCCTCGCCGATCTTCGCGGGCACGGCGTGCACGGCGACCTCGGCGATGGCCGGGTGCTGCTTGAAGGTCGTCTCCATCTCGAAGCTCGAGATGTTCTCGCCGCGGCGCTTCAGGTAGTCCTTCTTGCGGTCGAGGAAGTACAGGAAGCCGTCGCCGTCGAACCTGCCGATGTCGCCCGTGTGGAACCACTGGTTGCGCATGGCGGCCACGGTCGCCTCCGGCCGGCGCCAGTAACCCTTGAACATGATGTCCGGCTTGTTCGGTCGCACCACGATCTCGCCGGGCGTGCCCGCCGGGACTTCGCGATCTTCGTCGTCGAAGATGCGCACGTCGAAATCCGCAATGCGCTGCCCCGAGGACCCCGGCGGCGCATGCGCCCCGCCCGGCAGGCCCGTGATGACCGCGACCTCGGTCATGCCGTAGTCGTTGGAGCCGACGAAGCGCGCGCCGAAGCGCGTGCGCCACGCGGCCTTCACCGCGTCCGAGAACGGCACGCCGCGCACGGTGTGGATGCGGCCGTAGCAGCGTTTCGCCGCCTCGTCGTCCGGCGCATCGGCGAGCAGCATGGCCATGGTGCCCACGAGCGAGGCGACGGTGGCGCCCGAACGCTCGACTTCGGGCCAGAAGCCCGACACCGAAAACCGCGGCGCGATCGCGATGCGCCCGCCCGAGAGCACCGTGGCCGTGACGCCGGTCGCGAGCGCATTGTTGTGGAAGAGCGGCAGCGGCGTGAACGTGATGTCCGCCGGGCCTGCCGGGCAGAAGCGCAGGCGCGTGCGCGCCAGATTGCAGAGGTAGTTGTAGCTCTGCATGCTGCCCTTCGAGGGGCCCGTCGTGCCGGACGTGTAGATGATGCAGGTCAGGTCGCCGGGTGCGACGATGACGCCGGTCGGTGACTCGTCGGTGCCGCGGTGCGCATCGAGCGGCGCCACCGTGATCGGACACGACGGCGCACCGGTGGCGGCGCCGCGGTGCAGGATCAGCCTCACCTGCGGCAGCGCGGCGGCGATCTCGGCGAAGCGCGGCAGGTAGTCGGCCTCGCAGATCACGAGCGCACTGCCCGCGTCGCAGACCTGGTGACGCAGGAACTCGCCGCGCAGCGCCGTGTTGAGCGGCACGCTGATCGCGCCCAGCTTGTTGACCGCGAACCAGGCCGCGACGGCATCGACGTTGTTGTCGAGCATCGTCACGACGGTGTCGCCCGCGCGGACGCCGAGCGCGGCGAGGCCGTGCGCGAGACGGTTCGTCAGCCGGTCGAACTCGCCGTAGCTGTACTGTTCGCCCGAGAAGTCCAGGAACCCATGCTGCGGCCGGTCGGCCACCACGCGGGCGAATGCCGCGGGCAGCGTGTCCGCGTCACCGCTGTGCCAGTCGTTCGTCACGTTCACCGCCGCCCCCCCAATGACTAATGACTGATGCGCGGCCGCGTGCTACTTCGCGCGCCCCGGGTAGTTCTTCACCCACTCGGTCGGCTCCAGGCGGTTGATCGCGAGCCGCCACTCGATGACGCGGAATTCCTTGTACACGCCGTTCAGGAAGAACGGGTCCTTCCGGTACCAGTCCCACACCTGCTCGGCGCTGTCCGCCTCGAAGATCTTGAGCGTGCCGCACTGGTTGCCCTCGGGATCGTAGAACGCGCCCGCGATGCGCGTCATCGAGTCCTCTCCCTGGGAGTAGGCGCGGTGCTCGGCGCGGAACTTCTCGCGCAGCTCCATGGAGTGCGGCGGATGATCGAACCCGATGGCGGCGTAGAGCGGCATGGAGAACTCCTCTTCCGGAAGCCGGGGCGACCGATCCCGCGTCGCATGCCCGCAACGCGGGTGGCGGGATGCGGGGGGTCGGGGGAAAGACCTCCCGACCGTCTGGTCGGGTCCAAATCGACTGCGATGCTAGAAGGCGGTCCGGATGCTGTCAATGCATGGGGGGCAGTCCTCCCGTTGCGTCCGCGCAGATCCCTTCGGCCAGCCGATCGACCGCTCGATCGAGTCTTCCCGGGATGCCTGGGGTACCGACCGACGGGTCCGGCGGCAGGCTGGTCCCAAGCCCTGTCTGTCTCTGATCCAGTCACATTGTTGCGTGATTGATACACACTGGCGGCGCCTGTTTTCGTATCATGCGGCGGCCTTACGACAATGGCATCGTTCCTGGTTCCCTGCGCGGAACCGGGATTTCATTCAATAGAACGGGAGAGACTCAAGGTGGAGAACTCAAGCAGGGGGAACACCCTTCGTCTGAGCGTTGCGCGCGCACTGCTGATCGGCAGCGTCGCCGGCGCCTGCGGCCTGACATCGGTCGCCGCTTCGGCCCAGGAACTCGAGGAAATCACCGTCACGGCTCGTAAGCGGGCCGAGAACATCCAGGACGTCCCGGTCGCCGTGAGCGCGATCGCCGGCGCCGACATCGAAAATGCGTTCACGCTGGACACCACGGCGCTGGCCGGCTTCGCGCCGAACGTCGTGTTCGACACCATCGAGATGGGCACGCCGGCGGGCGGCGGCTTCTCCATCCGCGGCATTTCCTACCAGGACGTCGACAAGGCCTTCGACCCGGTCGTGCTCGTCGCCGTCGACGACGTGCCGCTCGCCACGGGCACCGGCCAGGTCTTCGACCTGATCGACATCGAGCGCATCGAAGTGCTGCGCGGCCCGCAGGGCACGCTGTTCGGCAAGAACGTGGTCGGCGGTCTGATCAATGTCCACCGCACGAAGCCCAAGCTCAACGAGACGAGCGGCAAGATCCGCGCGCGCGCCGGCATGTACAAGAAGTACTCCGGCGACCTGCTGCTCAATTACGGTTCGGACCAGTGGGCCGTGAAGCTGACGGGCGGCATCGAACGCCAGGACAAGGGCTTCTTCAAGGCCCCGAACACGCCGGGCGGCCGCGCCTGGGAGCGCCAGGCCGAGCGCTTCGGCATCCACATGCTGTGGGAGCCGAACGACGTCTTCACGGGCGAACTGCAGTTCAACTATGACCGCCTGCACGGCCAGCAGGCGCCGACCTTCCTGCTCGACGTCAACACCAAGGACACCTTCTGCCTGCTGTCGACGCTCTTCGGCAACCCGCAGTGCGCCGGCGTGCTGGGCGATGTCGTCGGCAACGACCGCCACGTGAACATGGCGAACCAGAAGCAGCCGATGGAACTGGAGAAGTACCAGGGCATCCTGACGCTGAACGCGAAGATCACCGACGCGGACACCCTGACCTACATCGGCAGCTACCTGTACGCGAAGGACAGCGTCTACATCGACGGCGACGGCTCACCCTTCGACTTCTACACCTTCACGCGCTACGGTGACTACGACCAGTTCAGCCATGAACTGCGCCTGACCCACGATTCGGGCGGGGCGTTCACCTGGCAGACGGGCGTGTTCGGCGCCACCGCCGAGGGCACGCTGCACCAGCTGACCAACCTGCAGGACCTGGTCGGCGTTCCGGGCTACATCACCCGTGAGTTCAGCCGCACCACGTCGGAGTCCTATGCCGTCTTCGGCGAGGGCGACTACCGCATGCTGGACAACAAGCTCGTGCTGACGGGTGGTCTGCGCTACCTGACCGAGACGAAGAAGCTGGTCCGCGACGTGCAGAGCCTCATCACGGGCAACTACGACGTCGGCCCGCATGCCGGCGGCGAGCGCACGGACAAGAAGCTGATCTATCGCTGGGGTGCGCGTTATCACTTCACCGACGACGTGATGGCCTACTTCACGAACTCCACCGGCTTCCGCAGCGGCGGCTTCTCGCCACGCGCGCAGGACCCGGTGATCCTCGCGAAGGGCTTCGGTCCCGAGAAGCTGACGAACTGGGAAGTCGGCCTGCGCACGGAACTGCTGGACAACCGGCTGATCGTGAACCTCACCGGCTTCCACATGATCTACGACAACATGCAGATCGAGCTGGCGATCCCGAGCGCGGGTGGCACCGGCACGCAGCTGTCCATCGAGAACATCGGCAAGGCGAAGTTGAGCGGTGTGGAACTGGACATGCAGGCTGCGGTCACCGACTGGTGGCGGGTGTCGGGCAATGCCGGCTACCTCCATGCGAAGTACAAGGAGCTGGTCGCGGACCTCTATTCCGACGGCATCGTGGCGGACGAGACCCATCTGAAGCTGCGTCGCGCACCGAAGTGGACGTACTCGATCACCTCGGACATCGGCTTCCCGGTCGGCGACGGCAAGGTCTCCTGGCGCGCGTCCTACAACTGGCGCGACACCTATGAGGCCACCGCCACCAACTACGCGGGCTCCGCGGTCAAGTCCTTCGGCATCCTGGACTCGTCGATCAGCTACGAGCTGGGCAACTGGAAGGCCTCGATCTACGGCCGCAACCTGACGAACGAAGATGCGTACACCCACGTGTACATCGTGAACGGAGTCCGCCCGACCCCGACCGATGCATCACCGGGTACGTTCTGGCGCTTCGCACAGGTGCGTGCGCCGCGTGAAATCGGCGTGGAGCTGCTCTACAGCTTCTGATCGCTGACTTCGTGCCGAGACCGGAAACGCCCGCTCGAGCGGGCGTTTCCTTTTTTGCAGGAGCGGAAACCGGAGCTGCAGAGCCCCTGTCGTACGCTCCGCCCCTGTCGTACGCACTCGACGCCGATACGCCGCGACGTCGATGCGCTAGAGTTCCGCGCATCAGGTCCGCGACGCGCGGTCCGTCCGCGCCCCGGTGACAGAACATGCCCCACGACACGCTCATCGGCCGCCGCACCGCGCTCGCACGCCTCGCAGCCACGGGCCTCGCCGCTGCACTGCCCGCCGCCTGCGCGGGCACACGCCCCGCCTCCACACTGCGGCCCGTACCGCTCTCCGCGATGCAACGCACGGCGCACGGCGTCCGCCACGGCGAGACCGTCGTCGCCACGCGCGAGGGCCGGCTCTATGTCTCGAACGCCGATTCGGCCTGCGCCGTCATCGAGCCCGATGGCGCGACCCGACACATGGGCCGAGCCCCCGCGCCGAACGGCATCGCGATGGATGCGCGCGGCCGCATCGTGATCGCGAACTTCGGCCTCGGACGGCAGATCGCGGGACCGCTGCAGCGCCTCGACCCTGCGACCGGCGCCGTCGAGACGCTTGCGGAGGCCGTGAACGGCCGCCCGCTCGTGGCCTGCAACTTCCCGGTCGTTGCGCGCGACGGCTCCATCTACTGCACGCACACGTCCTGGGGCCCGGGCATGGACGACTGCATCGACCCGCAGAACGAGTCGGGCTTCATCTTCCGGGTCGGCCCGGACGGCACGGTCAGCGTGGCGCGGGACCGCATCCCGACCCCGAACGGCTGCTGCTTCGATGCCGACGAACGCTGGCTGTACGTCGCACAGATCGGCCGCGGGAACATCGTGCGCCTGCGACGGCGGGCCGACGGCTCGCTGGGCGAGCCCGAACCCTGGGGTCCGAAGCTCGGCGAAACGCCCGCACACGCGAGCGCGCGCACCATCATCGAATCGCCCATCGCGACACGCACCGCGCTCGGTCATCCTGACGGCATCGGCTTCGATGTCGAGGGCAACCTCTGGGTGACGCTCGTGCTCGCGAATCGCATCGTCGCGATCACGCCGTCCGAGCGCATCGTGCCCGTCATCGAGGATCCGCAGGGAGAGCAGATCGCACTGCCCACGGGGCTCACCTGGGGCGGACCGCGGCTCGAGGACCTCTACATCGCCTGCGCCGCGCGCGACTACGTGGTTCGTGCCCCGAGTCCGGTGCCGGGCCTGCCGCTCGTGCACCAGCGCGGATAGCGGCTCGATACCGGCCGCACCAGGCGATGGACACCGGCGCCGTGGACCACCCCGCCCTGCATCTCTTCATCGACGGCGAATGGATCGGCGCGGACACCCGCGACACGCTGCCCGTGGTGGATCCCGCAACGGGCCTGGAGATCGCACGCCTGCCGGTCGCCACGGAGGCGGATCTCGAGCGCGCGCTCGACTCCACCGCGCGCGCCTTCCCGGCCTGGCGCGACACGACTGCCGTCGACCGCGGCCGGATCCTCCGGCGTGCGGCCGCACTGCTGCGCGAGCGTGCCGCGACGATCGCGGAGGTCATGACGCGCGAACAGGGTGGCATCCTCGCGCGTTCGCGCATCGAGGTGCTGCGCTCCGCCGACGTGCTGGACTGGTGCGCGGAGGAAGGCCGCCGCGCCTATGGCCGCGTCATCCCGACGAACACCCCCGGCACGCGTCAGCTCGTGCTGAACGAGCCCATCGGACCGGCCGTCGCATTCACGCCCTGGAACGCGCCCGCGTTCATGCCCGCGCGCAAGCTCGGCGAGGCGCTCGCCGCGGGCTGCAGCTGCATCATCAAGCCCGCCGAGGAAACGCCGGGAACGGCGCTCGAAGTCGTGCGCGCACTCGCCGACGCGGGTCTGCCGGCCGGCGTCGTCAACGTCGTGTCCGGTGTCCCTGCGATGATCTCGCGGCGGCTCATCACCTCGCCCGTCACCCGCAAGATCTCGTTCACGGGCTCCACGGAAGTCGGCCTGCAGCTCGGTGCGCTGGCGGGCGGCCTCGCCAAGCCCATCACGCTGGAACTCGGCGGCCACGCACCCGTGCTCGTGTTCGCGGATGCCGACGTCGAGGCGGCCGCGGAGCTGACCGCGGCCATGAAGATCAACAATGCGGGACAGCTCTGCGGCTCGCCGACGCGGATCCTCGTCGAGGCGCCGGCGTACGCGCGATTCCTCGAACGCTATCGCGACCGCCTCGCCGCGACACGCGTGGGCCACGGCCTCGACCCGGCGTCGCAGATGGGACCGCTCGCGAACGCGCGCCGTGTCGCGGCGATGGAGTCCTTCATGGCCGATGCACGTGCCCGCGGCGCGCAGGTGGAGACGGGCGGCGTGCGGCTCGGCGAGCGCGGCTGCTTCTTCGCACCGACGCTGCTCGCAGGCACCGGCCGCGACTGCGCCATCCTGAACCGCGAGCCCTTCGGCCCGGTGTCGGCGATCCTGCCCTTCGAGCACTTCGAGGAAGCCGTGGCCGAGGCCAACCGCCTCGACTTCGGACTCGCGGCCTATGCGTTCACGCAGTCCGCACGCATCGCGGACGATCTGATGCGCGCGCTGGAATGCGGGATGCTCGGCATCAACACCTTCGCCGTGACCTCACCCGAGTCGCCGGTCGCGGGCGTGAAACTGAGCGGTCACGGCGCCGAGGGCGGCACCGAAGGTCTCGCGTCGTATCGGGTCACGCGCTTCGTCGCCCACGCCCGGGGCTGAGCCACCCGATTCCGTGCGTGCACGGGCGCCTGCCCCGACGCGGCGCCCGGTGAATCCCAGTCTGGCGCCGCGAACGGCGGATGCCGTGCATCGCCTCACTCCAGCAGGCGGCGGCGCAGCTCGCGCCGGCGCGCGGCGTCGAGGCCGCCAGCCCGCTCCATGTAGCCCTCGACCGAGCCGTGCTCGGCCACGACGACGCTGAGCGCGGCGTCGAGGTATCCGGGCTCGCAGGAGAAGGCATCCATCGCCGTGTCCGAGGGGGCCTCGACGAGTGGCTCTGTGAGCGCGCCGACGAGCTTGGCGCGCATGCGCTCGCGATCGAAGAAGCGCCGACTCCAGAGATAATCCTCGAACACCGTCGCACGCTCGACACCGAGCGTGAGCAGCAGGACGGCGCAGACGAAGCCCGTGCGGTCCTTGCCCTCCGTGCAGTGCACGAGCAGCGGCAGGCGCCGCGCATCCAGCAGTGCATCGACGAGGCGACGCAGGGCGGGCGCGAACCCGGCCGGCATCGCGCGGTAGGCCTCGGTCATGTGATGGCGCACGGTTTGGCCCGTGGGATCGCTCAGCATCGGGTGGATGAGTTCGTTGCCCGTCGTACGCTGGTCCGGCAGCACGGGCAGGTGCAGCGCGAGCGGCGGCTCGTGCTGCCAGTCCACGCTCCCGCCGCGCAGTTCGTCCGGACTGCGAAGGTCGCAGACCGTGCTCAGGCAGAGCGACCGCAGCCGGACGAGTTCGTCGCCACGCAACCGGTGAGGCGCCCCCGACCGGAACAGCCGCCCCGTCGCGACACGCGCGCCGTCCCGCGTCGGCAGACCGCCCGCGTCGCGCAGCGTCGACACGGCCGTCTCCGTCACCGCATTCCCGATATCCGCATCGCTCACCAGCGCCTCCTCATCTGAATTCCTCTCGCCCGTGCCGCGAGACGCGCCGACCGCTCCTGCGGTCCCAGGCGCGGCGTCCCCGGCAACAGATGATCGTGGAGCCGCGACTGCTCGACGAGCGTCAGAGTCGGCAGCGGACTCGCGCTCGCGCGGTTCCAGCGCCCGAGAATCGTGCCGCGCCTGTGACCCAGGGTGTCGAGCCAGTTGGCGATGCCGGGATCCTCCGCGCTGATCACGGCACGGAAACGGCCGTCCGGATCGACGCTGGCCTGGACGCCGTTGAGGCTCGTCTGGTGGTGCATCCACTCGAGCGACGTGTACGACGCATCGGTGAGCTGCACCGACCAGTAGCGGCAGCGTTCCGGCACCGGCGTCTCGAGCAGCAGCGCGAAACCCTCGGGCACCTCGAACAGGCCCTGGTAATACGACTGCGCGACCTGGCCCGTTTCGTCCGGCAGCACGTCGATCTCGAGACGGTTCTGCAGCCCTTTCCCGGCCATGCGCTCGACATGACGGCGCCAGCGCGTCGTGTAGCGCTCGACATAGGCCGCGATCGCGGCCGCCTCTGCGGGCAGCACGGTCGCCGCAGCCGCCCGCGCACCGGCGGGCGACGCATCCAGCCGCTCGATCGCGACGCGATAGTCGACCTCGCGCTCCCAGTCGCAGGCGACCTGCCTGAGCCACAGGTGATCGGCGCGCGGGTCGAGCCGGACCCACGCGCCTTCGTGGCCGGGCGGACGCTCACCCGAGAGCAGCACCTCGAAGCGGCCCTCCGGGGTCACGGACAGTTCCGTCAGGTCCACGACACCGACACCGGGCCCCGGATTCTCGACGACGCCGATGATGCCGCTCTGGATCAGCACGTCCGCGAAGATCACGGTCCCGCGGGACCCGGACAACCGGTAGACGCCGCGCGGATCGACGGGCGTCACGCCGTAGACGGTGTCGGGGTTGGCGCCGGCCGAGCGGATCGCACCGCTCAGGAACGGAAACCAGTCGGGCGCATCCGCCCGCGCGGTCGCGAGCCACTGCGCCTGCGCGAGTGCCATCATCGCGTTGTCGAGGCCGCTGCCCTCCTCGGGGCCGAGTGATCGTGCCCACGACTCGAACGAACTCATGTACCGGTGTTCTCCCCTTTCACGCCGTCGACTCCGGCTGCGTGTTCATCGACGACACGCACCTCGCCCGTATCGCCATCGAGCGTCACCCAGGCTCCGTCCCTGATGAGCTTCGCCGCGTCGGCGAGGGTGACCGCCGGCAGATTGTATTCGCGCGACAGGCACGCGCCATGCGACAGCATGCCGCCCGTCTCGAGCACCAGGCCGCCGATCAGCGAGAACACCGGCGTCCAGCCCGGATCCGTGCTGTTCGTGATCAGGATGTCGCCCCGCTCCAGCGTGCCGATCCCGCCGAGTTCGAGCACGATGCGCGCGCGCCCGCTGACACTGCCGCGACTGGTCGGCATGCCGCAGAGCGCCTCGCCCGGCCGCGGCGCGGCAGTACATTCTCCAGCGTCGACGAACACCTCGTTGCCACGCACATAGAGCGGCGGCATGCCGGCCTTGGACAGGAAGCGGTCGAAGTGCCGGCGCCGTCCCGCGATCTTCGCGGACATGAGTCGTTCCGCCGACCGTCCCTCCAGCGCCTCGAAGAGTTCTTCGCGCGTGAGGAAATGGAAATCGTCGTCCCGCGCCAGCACGCCGCGCTCCCGGAGCCTGCGGCCCAGCTCGAGGAAGGCACGCTTCTTCGACAGGGTCAGCCGGTCGAGATAGTGGCGTTCGTCGTCGCGCACGACGAGGAAATCCAGGACGTAGGCGTGCAGGCGCCTGAACAGGGCGACGCGCAGGGCGCCGAACGGTCCGCGCCGGAGTCGCCCGACGACATCCGCCACGGCGGCCTCGCGCTGCGCGGCCAGCCGGGCCTCCATGATGTCGGGCCGCTCGCCGCCGCCGCCGAGCAGCGCCTTGAGTGAACGGTAGTCGATGGCGGGATCCTCGGCGCGCCGCGGGTAGTAGAAGTCGCGGTCCGCATGGCCACGATGACCATGCTCCTCGACGAGGCGGCGGTACAGGGCGACTGCCGCGCCACCGGCCGGGTGCTCGCCGAGACGCTGGAAGAACTCCCGCGCGTCGCTCGTCCGGAAGAGCCCGAGCAGCGCTTCGTCGCGCCGGATCAGCGCGGCGAGATCCCACAGCGCGAGGTTCTCCTCCATCGTGAGCGTACGCTGCGGCAGTCCCGTGATCAGGTCGGCGTAGACCATGGCGTTGTCGCCGTCGTACCAGCGTGCGAGCACGGCGCCCAGCAGATACAGCGCGCTCGCGCCGTGCAGCTGGAAGCCCGACCACATGACTTCCAGCAGGCCCGCCATGAACTCCATGCGCGCGTCGACGTAGCGCTCGAGGTCGGCGTCGGAGAGGCGCTCCAGGCCGTCGTCGTCGAGGCCTTCTGCCTCCTCGACCCGCTGCGCCATGTACTGCCGGGTCGTCTCGATCCAGCCGCGCACGCCATGTCGCCGGTCGAGGATCGCGATGCGCGCGTACATGCGCAGCCAGCCCAGCACGGGGAACGGTGCTGCCGCCACACGCGCGCGCATCGACGGCGGCAGATAGGCGAGCGCCGGGCCGTTGCGGAACATCTTCGGCAGCAATCGTTCGATCTGCAGTGCCTGGCTCTGCGTGCTCAGATAGGCTTCCGCCTCGCGATACCGGAAGATGCGCGTGCGGGCGAGCGCTGGAATGCCCCACAGGCGCGCGCTGCGGTAATACGACGCGGTGTGCTCGCGCGCACGGACGGAGTAGAAGAGCGGCGTGATCGCTCCCGTCCAGTATTCGTCGGCAAAACCCCGGGTCCAGATCACCTCTGGTTCGTCGGGCAGCGTCTGCCAGGCGTCGACCTCCTCGTCCCAGGCGAACTCGACGCCCGTGACATCGCGCGCCTGCAGCAGATGGAACCGGCCGCCCGCGTACGCCCACTCGACGTCCTGCGGCATGCCGCCGTAGTGGCGCTCGACCTCGAGCCCGAGCCGCACGAGTTCGTCGACCTGCGGGGGTGTCAGGCAGAGGTGGCTGCGCTCCTCCGCCGCGGTCGCCTGCTCCACCGTTCCCTGGCCCGTCGCGGGATCGCGGACGAAGCGGACCTCCTTGCTGCCCGTCACGGCGGCGAGCAGGCTCCGCGTGCGCTTGTGCACGCGGATCTGGTCCGGCGTCAGCCGGCCCGAGACGACGCCCTCGCCGAGCCCCCAGGCCGCGTTGATCACGACTTCGTCGGTCGCGCGCGTGAGTGGATTGGCCGTGAACAGCACACCCGCCGCTTCGGCGTCGACCATCTCCTGCACGACTACCGCGAGACGGACTTTCGTGCTCTCGCCCACGTGGTTCGCATGGCGGTAGGCCACCGCACGCGCGGTCCACAGCGAGGCCCAGCAGCGGCGCACGGCATCGAGCACCGCCGCGACGCCCCGGATGTCGAGATAGGTGTCGTGCTGGCCCGCGAACGAAGCCTCGGCGAGATCCTCCGCGGTACCGGAGGAACGGACGGCCACGTGGTGGTCCGCGCCCAGGCCCGCGCAGGCCGCGGCGATCGCATCGGCGATCGCCGTGGGCACCGGAGTCGCGGCGACGAGCTCACGGATGCGGCGTGCACCCGCCTCGACCGAAGCCGCGTCGCCGAAATCGATCGCGCCGAGCAGATCGGCGGCACGCGCCTCGAAACCGGCGCCGAACACCGCGCCGTAGGCCTCGGTCGTCACGACGAAGGCCCGCGGCACCGGGAATCCCGCCTGCGCCATGCGTGCGAGGTTGGCGCCCTTGCCGCCGGTGAGCTCGCGCGCGCACGCGGCCGGATCGGCCAGATCCACGATGTCAGTCATGCGCCCCGCTCCCGACCCCAAGGCTCCGCGACGATGCGGCCCGTGTGCCACCGTAAGCGATCCGCGCGCCGCGGCAAAGCGCTCACGCGAGGCGGGCGCGCGGCGGCGCTGCGCGTCCGAGCAACAGGTCGGCGGCTTTCTCCGCGATCGCGAGCGTCGCCGCGCAGGTGTTCGCCGAGACCAGGGTCGGCATGACCGAGGCGTCCGCGATGACGAGGCCCGCGATCCCGTGGACGCACAGCCCGTCATCGACGACCGCGAGCGCAGCGAACTTCGGACCCATGCGGCAAGTGCCCGCGAAATGGAAGGACGTCGAACCGCGCGTACGCGCGAACCCGAGCCAGTCGTCGTCCGTCTGCACGGCCTCGCCGGGCCGGATCTCCGCCTCGACGAAGGGCGCGAGCGGCGCACCACGCAGGATCTCCCGCGCGGCACGCAACGCGGCGACCTGGATGCGCTGGTCGTGATCACGATCGAGGTAGTTCGGCTGCACGCGCGGCAGAACGGCCGGATCCCGCGAGGCGACGCGCACGAAGCCCGCACTCTCGGGCCGGAGCACGCAGGCCGCGCAGCTCATGCCCGGGAAGTCGTCGAGTTCGCCGACGCGGCCTTCGCGGTAACTTCCGGGCGAACAGACGAGGAAGTAATCGGGCGTCGCGGCATCCGCGGACGAGCGGCCGAACACATGGATCAGCGCGGGACTGATGCCGAGCGCGCTCGGTCGGCCGAGTGACCAGCGCAGGACCTCGCGGCCGAGGCGCCAGCCCCGCACGCGCGCGTTGATGCCGTCCATGCCGGGCCGGCCGCGCACGACGAGACGCGCGTTGTAGTGGTCGCGAAGGTTCTCGCCGACGCCCGGCAGCGCGTGCACGACCTCGATGCCGTGCTCCGCGAGCAGCGCGGGCGGACCGATCCCCGAGAGCTGCAGCAGTTTCGGTGTGTGGATCGCGCCCGTGCAGAGCACCACGCCCGCGCGCGCACGGATCTCGAAGGAGCGCTCGTCACCGTCGGCCCGGCACACCACACCGGTTGCACGGCCCTCCTCGACGAGCAGCCGTTCGACGCGCGTGCGCGTGCGCACTGCGACGCCCAGCCTGCGCGCGGGATGCAGGAAAGCGTGCGCCGCGCTGACGCGCAGCCCGCGGCGGATGTGCGCCTGCGAATAGCCCACGCCCTCCTGCCGCGCGCCATTGTGGTCCTCGTTGCGTGGCAGGCCGCAGGCGACGGCCGAGGCGATGAACGCCTCCGCGACCGGCAGGCGCAGATCGTTGGTCGACACGGGCAGGCGCCCGTCCCGGCCGCGATAGTGTTCGTCGCCTGCGCCGATGCGGCACTCCGTGCGGCGGAAATACGGCAGCAGGTCCGCGTAGGCCCAGCCGCGGTTGCCGAGCGCGGCCCAGTGATCGAAGTCCGCGGCCTGACCGCGGTTGTAGATGGCGCCATTGACGGCGCTGGAGCCGCCGAGCACGCGACCCTGCTGGAAGGGAATGCGGCGGCCGCCGCTGCCCGGCGACGCTTCGGTCGCGAGCTGCCAGGTCACCGCGGGATCGACCAGCGTCTTGATGAAGCCCGCGGGCAGGCGGATCCAGGGATTGCGGTCGGGCGGGCCCGCCTCGATCACGCAGACGGAGCGGCGTCCCGCTTCGGCGAGACGGAACGCGAGCACCGAGCCCGCCGAGCCGCCGCCCACGATGACGAAGTCGAAGGTTTCCACGCCCCCCCCGCGCCGTTGCGTCACGCCACGGACGGGGCTGCGTGGCACGCCAGGGCGACCCTGCGCCTCCCTGCGGCGGCACACCACGCGAACGCACCGGCCGGCGTGGCCGGACGGATCACTTCTGCAGGACGGTGACCGCGCTGATGCCCGGTGCGCCGTAGACGTGCGTGTAGCCCGTCTTCGGGTTGCCGGGCACCTGTCGCTGGCCCGCGGCACCGCGCAGCTGCAGCACGATCTCGTGGATCTGGCGCAGCCCCGAGGCGCCGATGGGCTCGCCGTTCGCGAGGCAGCCGCCATCGGTGTTGACGGGCAGCCGCCCGCCGATGCGCGTTTCGCCGTCGCGCAGCATCTGCTCCTGCTCGCCGTGCTCGCAGAAGCCGTTCTCGGCCATGTGCATGACCTCGGCGCCGGCCTCGGTGTCCTGCAGCGCCGCGACGTCGACGTCCTTCGGGCCGAGGCCCGCCATCTCGTAGGCCGCGCGCGAGGCGAGCTCGCTCGCGTTCGGCACGTTCTCGAGCGACACGGACGTGCCGTAGACCTCGAACGCGCCCGCGAGGCGCGTGCGCATCGCGGCCGCGCTCACGAAGACGGGCGTCTTCGTGTAACGGTGCGCGATGTCCTCGCGGCACACGACGAGCGCCACACCGCCCTCCGAGGGCGAGCAGAACATGTACTTGGTCAGCGGGTCGTTGACCATCGTGGAGTTCTTGATCTCGTCGAGACCGATCGGCGTGCGCCGCCAGGCGTTGGGGTTCAGTGCGCCGTTCTCGAAAGCCTTCGCGGCGACGCGCGCGAGCGCGTCCGACGTGATGCCGTAGTCGTGCATGTACTTCTGCAGCTTCATCGCGAAGAACTGCGTCGTCAGCATCATGCCGGCCTCGCCGTACCACGCGCCGAGGCTGTACTCGGACGGATCGGCGTTGAAGGCGCCGCGGTCGTGCTTGTCGAAGCCGACCACGATACCGACATCGGCCGCGCCCGAGCGGATCTCCTTGCAGGCCGCGATCAGCGAGCTGCCGCCCGTGGCGCAGGCGTTCAGGATGTTCGTGAACGGCATGCCCGTGAGCCCGAGCTCGTTGCCGAGCGCATCGGCATTGCCCGAGGAATAGCTGCCGCCGTAGCCGAACTGCATGTCCTTCCACTCGAGACCGGCGTCCTCGAGCGCGAGGCGCGCGGCATAGGCGCCCTGCTGCATGCCGGTGCGACCCGGCGTGCGGCCGAACGGATGCATGCCCACTCCAACGATTGCGACTCTCATGATTCCTGGGTCTCCGCTCGGAGGGGCCGCTCAGACCGGCCGGAAGGCGTAGTTCATGACCGCCGTGCCGTCGGGCTCGACGCGATGCGTGTAGACGACGAGTTCCATCTCCGCGCCGATGCGCAGTTTCTTCGGGTCGTTCTCGGTAAGGCGCGTCTCGACGCGCAATGCGCCCGGCAGTTCCACGTAGCCCATGCCGTAGGGCTTGAAGGTCGCCTCGGTCTCCGAGCTGCGGTACGGCTCCTTCGGCATGAAGCGCTGGATGGTCCAGGCCCAGAGACGGCCGCGGCGCGGCAGCTCGACGACGTCGACGGCCTCGCCGCCGCAGCGCGGGCAGCTCGGATTGACCGGAAACGAGTGATTGCCGCAATCGCGGCAGCGGGAACCCAGCAGCACGGGGCTGGCCGCGGGCCAGGTGAAGAGGGTCTTGTCGATGGCTTTGCTCATCAAGGCTGCCGACACGGCTTTCGCTCCTCGAGGCTCGGAATTCCGGGGCCCGCATGATAGGAGCCGACTAGGCGGTCGGTCAATGCGCAAACCCCGGTGGCGCCGGGCCCGTCATCGGGCTGCACGTCCGCCCGCATCGGGGATGGCAGCGGCCCCCTGCCCGGGGCGCGCCTCCACCCGCGATGCCGCGCGGGAGAACAGCCAGGCGGCCAAGCCCGAGAACGCGAAGGCCGTGCAGGCCGCGTAGCGCAGCGCGTCGGCACCGAGCCCCAGCCCCAGTAACCGGTCGCTCAGCACGCCCGTCACCGTGGCGCCGAACGCACCGCCCAGGATCGACGAGGACACCACGAGCAGCGCCGAGGTCAGTCCACGCATGTTGGCCGGAACGAGGGAGTGCGCGATGGCGTAGACCGGCGGCGGGAAGCAGCTCACGAGCATCACCGTCGCCATGGCGAAGGCGAGCGATGCACAGGCGTCAGGCACCAGGAACTGCGCGAGCCCCATGGGCACCGTCAACGCACAGGCCGCCGCCGGGACCCACAGGTACGCGCGCGGGTTGCCGCGTCCGAACCGGTCGCTCAGCAGGCCACCGCCGTAGCTGCCCACCGCTCCACCGATGCCTGCGATGAGTCCGAACAGCAGTGCCACCCGCGTCAGTGGAATCCCGTGCACGCGCGTGTAGAACGGCGTGCTCCAGCTCAGCACGGTCGCGGCCACGTAGGTCTGGAACCCCATGCCGAAAGCGACGAAGCGGAACACGGGCTGCTTCCACAGCATGCGCAGGGCCTCGCCGAAAGGCGGCGGTGGAGCGGGAGCCGGGCCGGCCTGCGGACCGGTACGGTCTGCGCCGCCCCGCGCCGGCTCGCGCACGACGGCGAGCAGGACGGGCGCGAGGACCAGGCCGATCGCGCCCAGCGCGACGAACGCGCCGCGCCAGCCGAGCAGGCCCTCCAGCGCGCCGGCTCCGGCGATGCCGAGGCTGCTGCCCACGGGGAAGGAGATGCCCACGATCGCGATCGCGCGGGCGCGCCGCTCGGGCGGAAAGCAATCCGCGAGCAGCGAATACGACGTCGGCAGGCAGGCCGCCTCGCCGATCGCCACTCCCATGCGCAGGAACATGATGAGCAGGAAACCCTGCGACACGCTGACGAGCGCGGTCATGGCGCTCCAGACCACGAGTGCGCCGGCGAGGATGTACTTGCGGCTGTACCGGTCCGCCAGGCGGCCGATCGGGAGGGTCACGAGAACATACGGAATGAAGAACGCGAGCCCCGTGAGCAGTCCGAGCTGACCATCGGACAGGCCGAGTTCAACCTTGATCGGGACCTGCAGCACGCTCATGGCGTAGCGGTCGAGGTAGTTGCAGACGCCGACCAGGAACACGAGCAGCAGCGCAACGCGCGCGTGGAATGCGGGCAACCGTGCGACCGGGAATGATGATGGCCGACCGGATCCGTCGCTCATGCGGACTCCCTGTCTAGGCGGGGCGCGGCCGCTGCGTCAGATCGCCGTGTAGCCGCCGTCGACCGCCATGGCAGTGCCCGTGACGAACGAGGCATCGTCCGAGGCCAGGAAGGCGACACAGGCGGCGATCTCCTCCGGCTCCGCGAAGCGCTCCATGGGCACACGCAGGCGGAGTGCCGGAGCCCGTGGAGTCGTGACATCCATGGGACCGTGCATCTCGACACTGCTCGCCACGAGCGAAGTGCGCACGCGGCCGGGAAGGACGCAGTTCGCGCGGATGGCCTGCTCGACGTACTCGACCGCGACCGCGCGCGTGAGCTGCAGAACTCCACCCTTCGCAGCGTCATAGGCGCTGCAGCGGCCCGCCGCGACCACCGAGCCCACCGAGCCGATCGTCACGATGGATCCGCCGCCCGCGGCGAGCAGCGCCGGGATGGCGTGTTTGACTGCGAGGAAGGTGCCGGTGAGGTTGACGCGGATCATCGTCTCCCACAGCTCCAGCGACATCTGGTGCGTGGGTTCGCTGCGCACGATGCCCGCGCAGGTCACGACGGTGTCGAGCCCGCCCAGCAGGCGCACACTCTCCGCCACCGCGTTGCGGACGTCGTCCTCACGACCCACGTCGCAGGCGACCGCATGGGGTCGCGGATCGAGTGACGCGCGGGCGGCCTCGAGCGCCGCCGGACGCGCATCCGACATCGCCACGGCGGCCCCCTCGGCGAGGAAGCGGCGCACGACCGCGAGCCCGATGCCGCTCGCGGCGCCGGTCACCAGGGCACGGCGCCCGCACAGACGCCGCGACGATCCGGCATTCGTTGGCGACACGGCGACTCTCCTGCGCTGCGATGGATCGTGCAATGGTGCCACGGCCGGTGAACGGGCTCGACAAAAAGAATGGCCGCCCGGAGGCGGCCATTCCTTGCACAGAGCGGCGGGAACCGCTGGCGATCAGTGGCCGACCCACTTCGGCTTGCGCTTCTCGAGGAACGCCTTCACGCCTTCCTTCGCATCGGACGAGTGATGGACCACGTTGCAGGTCATGGTCTCGAGCGCGATCAGCGTCTCGGTGTCGCCGTCGAGACCGCGGTTCACGGCCTTCTTCGTCATCCACATGCAGAACGGGCTGAGCTCGAGGAACGGCTGGCAGAAGTCCTCGATCAGCTTGTCGAACTGCGCGGCCGGCGCCGAGGCGTTCGCGAGATTCCACTCGGTGGCCTCCTTGCCGGAGAGCAGCTTGCCCGTGAGCATCAACTCCTTGGCCTTGCGCATGCCGAGGTAGCGCGGCAGGCGGTAGATCGGACCGCAGCCGCCGAACAGCGCACGGCGGATGTGGAAGTCGCCGATCTTGCACTCGTCGGCGCACAGCAGGAAGTCGGTGGAGATCGAGAGCTCGAAACCGCCCGCGACGGCGTAGCCTTCGACCGCGGAGATCGTCGGCTTGCGCATGGTGTAGATCTTGTCGTAGATGCGCGCCGAGTCCACCGCGAGCTGCAGCGAATCGGTCGACTCGCCCAGCACCGGGCTCACCAGCTGGTCGAGGTCCGCGCCCGAGCAGAAGGTGTTGCCGCGACCGCGGAACACGACGCACAGCGCGTTCTTGTCGGCCGCCGCACGATCGACCGCCACCTCCAGGTCCCTGAGCAGCTGCGGGCTCACGCAGTTGCGCTTGTGCGGGCGGTTCAGCCAGATGCGGCAGATGCCGTTCGGCGCGAGTTCGTACTGGATAACGTCCTTCTCTTCAGCAGCCATTGTTTTTCCACCTCTGGAAATTGAACAACCCGGAACCACGAGACACTTGAGGCCCGGAGCGCGGCTCATCCGACCGCACCCGGACCGGCATTGGAACACATCGAGCGGAAGCCCTGAACCCGGCCGGCGGCGTTCCCGCCCTTCGAGCGGCTCGCGGCAAGTCCAGACCGCCCGGTCGGTTTTTTGGAATTCTGCATGGGCATGCCGACGGTGTCAATGCGGGCGGCACCCGCGGAATCCCGCGCATCCCCGCGGAAACAAGCGACACGGCAGGCGTTGCCTCAGGCGCCCCGGAAGACCGGAACGACCGCTTGACCCACGAGCGCGACCTCGCGTTCGTAGATCTCCGCGATGAGATCGAGCAGCCGCCTCCGGTCGGTGACGAAGTCCAGTTGGCGCAGGCCGAGCGGATCGACTGCCGCGAGTGTCGCGAGCTCTTCCGCCGAGGGCGGGTCGAGTCGCCGCGGTGTCGAGGCGATCTCGAACCGGAATCCGGTCCGCGCGACCACGGTGTCGCACTCGACGCCGGGCGCCAGCGCTTCGAGACGCCAGCAGCCGGCCGTGGCGTTCCAGCGCATGACACCGAGTTCGGTGATCAGCAGACCGGGCTCCGCGCGCGAGGCGGCCGAGGTCGACACGAAGTCCACGCGCTCGACGAGGCTGCGCGCATCGTGCGCAGGCATCACGAAATGGATGGCGCGGCCGTCCGGCAGGCCGCGCGTGCCGCCGAAGGCGACCTTCGGCCGGTCGTGCGGGCCGATCGCCGACAGGTTCGCGTGGCCCGCGCCGTCGACCTGGCCGGGCGTGGCGAGCAGCAGGTGGGGTTCCGAGAGCGTGTCGAAGACCTCGACGAGTCCGATGTACGCACGCGGCCGCCGGTTGAACAGCCAGTGCCGCGCGTGCAGCGAGAGGATGCCCGCGGGATCGTAGGCGCCGCCACGCCCGCACAGGGAAGCCCTGCAACCGAGTCTCTCCTGCGCGAGACGCACGCCCGCGATCGCCGAGTAAGCTGCCGCGAACACGGTCCCCGGCGGCCGGTCAGCCACGCAGTGCGCGATCGTGCAGCTCAACTGGTCGGCGCGCTCCATCGCTCGTCCGCGGTCATCGATCATCGACGCACCCCGCCCGCCGCGCGGCCCCGTTCAAGGCTCACCGAAGAGGCTCCCCAGCAGTTGATCCGGCGTCGTACCCGGCGCGGCGCAGAGATCGACGTAGCCGCGGATCGCCGGCAGGTCGATCACGTACTCCGGGATGCAGCTGCCCGGCAGCGCGGCCCGCGGCGCGACGACGATGGCATCCACATAGCTCGCGAGCAGGTGCACGTCGCGCTGGCGCGCCTCCAGTTCGGCGTCGTCGACGAGCCGCTCGGTGCTCAGGATCACGGTCTTCGCCGCACGCGCGAGCAGCACGTCGAGATAGCGATCGCCCGCGGCGATGGCCCAGCCCTCCGGGTGCGCGGCCTCCGCGTGCAGGATCGCGACGTCGATCGCGGGCGCTTTCACCACGACCTCGTCGCCGCCGAACACCGACGGTGCGACGCGGATGTTCGGGTTCACCCGCAGCAGGTCGGAGCGCCGATCGAGGCGCGTGGTCGCGAAGCCGACACCCTCGGCCGCCGCGCGCCAGGCCACGAGCTGCGTGAGCTCAGACCATTCCTCGAAGGCGACGCGACCCGACTGTCGCGCGACGCGGAACCGCGGCGCGAGGCCGAAGTGATCGAGCCCGACATGGCAGGACGCGACGCCGGCGAGCTTGTCCGCGAGCACCAGCGCCTCGATGTCGAGCCCGCCCGCATAGGTCTCGACCGTGAGACCGCGCACCGCCGAGCGCACGACTTGCCGCACCAGCGACATGGGCTTGCGGTCGAGGCCGAAGCCGCCGATGCCGAGCCGCATGCCGTCCTTCAGGCAATCCTCGAGCACGGTCCCCTCGACGACCTTGCCGCGGCGGTGTGCCTGCGGAACGGCGACGTCGGCCGCACCGCTCAAGAGGCCTCCGTACGGCCGCGTGCGATCACGAGATCGACGAGGCCCTGCTTGCGCACCTTGAGCGAGGGCGTGAACGGGAACTCCGAAAACCGCTCGACGCGCTCGGGCCACTGGTAGCGCGCGACCCCGCGTGCGGCGAGGAACGCGGACAGCTCGTCGAGCGTGACGGGTGCGCCGTCCGCGGTGATGACGCAGGCGCAGGCGCGCTCGCCCATGCGCGGATCCGGCAGCGCCACGATCGCCACGCGGTCGATGCGCGGGTGCTCGATGAGCACGGCCTCCACCTCGCCCGGCACGATGGTGACGCCACCGCGCCGGATGATCTCCTTCTCGCGGCCCGCGAAGGTGAAACAGCCGTCGGCATCGAGCCGGCCGAGATCGCCGGTGCGGAAGAAGCCGTCGCCGGTCAGCGCCGCGCGCGTGAGCTCGGGTGCGTGGTAATAGCCGAAGGTGCGGCTGGGCCCGCGGACCTGGACCTCGCCGGCCTCGCCCGCCGGCAACGGCGCGCCGTTCGCATCGACGATGCGGATCTCCGTGCCCGGATAGGGCCGGCCCTCGCGGTTCAGCAGCTTGTCCTCGGCATCATCGGCGCTGCAGGTCGAATTGCCGAGGCACTCGGACATGCCGTAACCCGGCAGAGGATACGGGCACAGCCGGCGACGCACTTCGAGGCGGCGCTCCGCGGAGAGACCGCCCATGGCCGCGTGCCGGAAGCGCGACAGATCCGTGGCGGCGAGGCGCGGCGAATCGAGCAGGTCGTGCACGTGCGTGGACAGGAACAGGCCGTAGCTGACGCGGTGACGTTCCATCAGCCCGAGCGCCCGATCCGCGTTCCACGAGCGCATGAGCACGGAGGTCGTGCCGAGGAGCGCACCCGCGAGCAGGCCGAAGACGACGTTGCCCACGAAGCCGAACTGGCCGACGACGAGGCAGATGTCGTCCGCCGTCACGCCGTGCAGCAACGCGCGCTGCTCGATGGCATAGCGCACCGTGTTCGCCGAGTGCATGACGCCCTTGGGCGCGCCCGTCGTGCCCGAGGAATACGCGAGCAGCGCGAGGTCGTCGGCGCCGACCGTGGGCCGCGGGCTCCGCCACGCATCACCGGCCGCGAGCAGGCTGTTCCAGGACTCGACGCCCTCCCCGCCCGCGACACCGTCGGGTGCGACGACGAGCGTGACGCCCGCCGCGTCGCGCGCACCGCGCAAGGCCTCGGCGAGTTCCTTCGCATCGCCGAGACAGACGACGGCGCGCGCCGCGGAATTCGTGACCACGGAAGCCACCTGCGCGGCCGAGAACATCGGCGGCACGCCGGCCATCACCGCGCCGGCCCAGGCGCAGCCGACGAGCGCCACGACCGTCTCGACGGAATTCCGCGCATGCAGGATCACGACGTCGCCGGGGTTGATCCCGCGGGCGGCGAGCCCGCGGCCGAAGCGTTCCGCGTCGCGGAGCAGTTCGCCGAAGGTGATGGCGCGATCCTCGCCGATGAACGCGGGCTGCGCGGGACGCGCGAGCGCGGTGCGCGACATCGACGTCCAGAGATCCTCGTCGCGCCACCAGCCCTGCGCGTAGTACTCCGCGCGGCGTGCGTCGTAGTGCGGATCGTCCTGTTTCAAGGAGCTACCCCTGGACGGGCTTGCCGCCGAGTTCCCGGCGCGCGAACACGAAGGTCTGGCGGCAGGTCAGCACGGTCTCGCCGTCCTGCTTCTTCCCCGTGAAGCCCATCGTGACGATGCCGCGCCCCTTGCTGGAGAGCTTCTTCTCGAGCACGCGCACCTCGAAGTGCACGGTGTCGCCGCAGAAGAGCGGCGCCGGGAAACGCAGCTCGTCGAGCCCGAGGTAGCCCTGCCCCGTCCCGGAGATGAGCCCGAGATGCGTGAACAGGCCGGTCATGATCGTGAAGGTGAGACCGCCCGGCGACGCGAGCCGCTGGTAGATCCATTCCTTCTCGTAGAACTCGCGGTTCGTGAACTGCGGCTCGAGGTTCCGGCTCAGGTTCAGGAACTGGACGATGTCCGTCTCGGTGACGGTGCGGCCGATGGTCGTGTACGCATCGCCGATGTTGAAGTCTTCGAAGTGCAGTCCGGCCATGTGCGCACGAGCCCCCTTCAAATATAGACCGCCCGGTCGGGTCGGGCTATCATACAAACGCGCCGCCGGGACGGGCAACCCGTCGCCCGGCACACCGTTTACCATGCATCGCGCCACGCGGCGACATCGAACGATGGCGCTTCGGGCGGCATCGTTCCGACGACCAGAAACGGGAGATTCCGAGGATGCGCTTCAAGGGGAAAGTGGCCATCGTCACGGGTGGCGCCGGCAGCATCGGCAAGGCCACGGTGCAGCGTCTCGCGCAGGAAGGCGCACGCGTGCTCGTCGCCGACCTCTCGCCGCAGGGTGAACAGGTGACGGCGACGCTCGCCGCCCAGGGACTCGAGGTCGCCTACCGCCACGTCGACGTGAGCGATGACGCCCAGGTCGCCGCCATGGTGCAGGACGCGGTCAAGCGCTTCGGAAGGCTCGATGTGATGGTGGCCAATGCCGGCATCGCAGGCATCGGCACCGCGGATACCGTGGACCTGGCGAGCTGGAACCGCGTCATCGCGGTCAACCTCACGAGCATCATGCTCTGCACCCGCCATGCCGTCCCCGCGATGCGCGCGGCGGGCGGCGGCGCCATCGTCAACGTCGCCTCGATCATGGGCACGGTCGGTACGCGCGGCGCGGTGCCCTACGGCGCGGCCAAGGGCGGCGTCGTGAACCTGACGCGCTGCTCCGCCATGGACTGCGCGCCCGAGAGCATCCGCGTCAACGCCATCTGCCCCGGCTACCTCGAGGACGCCGTGAGCCTCGGCGACACCACCGCGCGGACCCGCAACATGGCCGAACTCATCGCGAAGCATCCGCTCGGACGCCTCGCTCGCACCAGCGAGGTCGCCGCCGCGATCGCCTTCCTCGCCTCGGACGACGCCTCCTTCGTCACGGGCGCCTGCCTGATGGTCGACGGCGGCTACACGGCGCAGTAGTCCATCCACGGGTTTCACTCACCACGGATTCGTCCATGAACACACCTCATTCCCTGCTGATCGACGGGCAGTGGATCAGCGGCGGCGCGCGCGAGACCGGCGCCGTGCTCGATCCCTCCACGGGCAAGGAAATCGGCCGCGTGCCGTTCGCGACCGAGCAGGATCTCGACCACGCGCTCGAAGTCGCGGACCGCGCATTCCGCAGCTGGCGCGCGACATCGGCCTACGAGCGCTCGGTGCTGCTGCGCAAGGCCGCGATACTGCTGCGCGAGCGCGCCGATGCGATCGCGCGACGCATCACGCTCGAACAGGGCAAGCCGCTCGGCGAGTCCTTGTGGGAAATCCACGCGGCCGCGGACATCTTCGAGTGGACCGGCGAAGAGGCGCGCCGCGCCTATGGCAGCGTGATCCCGCCGCGCCAGGGGCACGTCGACCAGATCGTCCTGAAGGAGCCGATCGGCCCGGCCGCATTGTTCTCGCCCTGGAACGGCCCCGTATTCATGGCCGGCCGAAAGATCGCGGAAGCGATCGCGGCGGGCTGCTCCTGCATCATCAAGCCGCCGGAGGAGACGCCGGGCGCACCGCTCGACCTCGCGCGCGTGCTCATGGACGCGGGTCTCCCGTCCGGCGTGCTGAACGTCGTCTACGGCGTGCCGTCGCAGGTCTCGACGAAACTCATCAACTCGCCCGTCATCCGCAAGGTCTCTTTCACGGGCTCGGTCGAGGTCGGCCGCCTGCTCGGACGGCTCGCGGGTGAACGACTCAAGCGCATCACGCTGGAACTCGGTGGCCACGCGCCCGTGCTCGTGATGGAGGACGCCAGCCTCGACCTCGTCGTGGCGCACAGCCTCGGCGCGAAGTTCTTCAATGCCGGCCAGATCTGCGCCTCACCGACACGCTTCCTCGTGCACGAGAAGCTCTACGAGCGTTTCGTCGCCGCGTTCAGCCAGGGTGCCGCGGCACTGCGGCTCGGCAACGGCCTCGATCCGCAGACGCAGATGGGTCCGCTCGCGAACGGGCGCCGCCTGACGGCCATGGAGCGCCTCGTCGCGGATGCGCGCGCGCGCGGCGCGACCATTGTGACCGGCGGCCGGCGGCGCGGCACGGACGGCTTCTTCTACGAGCCGACCGTGGTCACGAACGCTCCGCTCGACTGCGATCTCATGAACCACGAGCCCTTCGGTCCGGTCGCCACGGTGGCGCCGTTCAGCGATCCGGAGGCCGCGCTCGCCGAGGCGAATCGCCTGCCCTATGCGCTCTCCGCCTATGTCTTCACGCGTTCGCGCGAGCTCATGGACTCGATGAGCGGCCGCATCGAGTGCGGCGTGCTCGGCATCAACTCCTACGCCATCAACGTGCCGGAGACGCCGTTCGGCGGTCGCAAGGACAGCGGCTACGGCTCGGAGAGCGGCGCCGACGGCGTCGCGGCCTATCTCGTCAACAAGTACATCGCGCGCGCTGCGCTCTGACCAGGACTCTGACCAGGAGATGGTGAATACGATGAAGCAGTATCTCGACATGACCGGCAAGGTCGTGCTGATCACGGGCGGCAGCCGCGGACTCGGCTACGAGATGGCCAAGGGCTTCGCGGAGATGGGCGCGGACGTCGCCATCACCAGCCGCAAGCTCGATGCCTGCGAGACTGCCGCGCAGGAGATCCGCGCGATGGGCCGGCGGGCCTTCCCGTATGCCTGCCACGTCGGCAACTGGAAGGACCTCGACGGCCTCGTCGATGCCGTCTACGGTGAATTCGGCCACGTCGACGTGCTCGTCAACAACGCCGGCATCTCGCCGGTGGCCCCCTCGTCGCTCGAGACCACCGAGGAACTCGTCGACAAGATCCTGGACGTGAACTTCAAGGGACCGTTCCGGCTCTCGGCGCTGGTGGGCCACCGGATGATGGCCGGCAACGGCGGCAGCATCATCAATGTCACGAGCACCGGCGCCATCCGGCCCGTGCCGGAGTTCGCGCCCTATGCCGGCGCCAAGGGCGGCCTGAACATCATGACGCGCGCCTTTGCGCTCGAGTACGGCCCGAAGGTGCGCGTGAACGCGATCATGGCGGGGCCCTTCTGGACCGACATCTCGAAGAGCTGGCGCGAGGAGGTCGACCGCAGCATCGACTCCGCGATGCGGCGCATCGGGCGGCCGCACGAGGTGGTCTCGACGGCGCTGTATCTCGCCAGCGATTCGGCCAGCTACACGACGGGCGCCGTGATCGAAGTCTCCGGCGGCATCCGCTGAACCCGCCCCGCGCAACGAGTTCCAGGACGACGCGATGAAAGCCAATCAACTGTTCAGTCTCGACGGGAAGATCGCACTCGTGACCGGCGGCGGCACCGGCCTCGGCCGCCAGTTCGCGCTCACGCTCGCGGACGCCGGCGCCACGGTGATCCTCTCCGGCCGGCGCACAGCGCCGCTCGAAGACACGGCGGGTGCCATCCGCAGCGCCGGTGGTCGCGCCCACTGTCTCGCGCTCGACGTCAGCAGCCCGGAGGCCGTCGAGGCGGGATTCAAGACCATCGAGGGCCTGGGCGGCATCGACGTGCTGGTCAACAACGCGGGCGCGGGCGTGGGCGCCATGCTCACGGACACGACGCTGGACCAGTGGAACCTGGTCATGGACGCGAACCTCAAGGGTGCGTGGCTGGTCGCGCGCGCCGCGGCGGTGCGCATGATCGCGCAGGGCCGCGGCGGCTCGATCGTCAACATCTCCTCGATCCTGGGCAGCGCCGCGCAGAAGGGCATGGGCGCCTACGCCGCGACGAAGGCGGCCCTGTCGCACCTGACGCGCGTCATGGCGCTCGAATGGGCGCGCTACAACATCCGCGTGAACGCCATCGAGCCCGGCTACTACATGACCGACCTGAGCCACGGCTTCCTCGATTCGAACAGCGGCCAGGCCATGCTGAAGAAGATCCCGCAGCGGCGCCTCGGCAACCCCGAGGAACTGGACGGCACGCTGCTGCTGCTCGCCTCGAACGCCTCGTCCTACATGACGGGCAGCATCGTGACCGTCGACGGCGGCCTGTCGATGCCCGTGGTCTGACGAGCGTCACGGGCGAACGAACACTGGAGCGTGCGGACGGAGCGGACCACGCTGCGCTGAGCGAACCTGAAAACGTATGCCGGGCGTAACGGACCTGAGGCCGCGTCGGGACCGGAAGGCGCTCGCGGAGGACGAAGCGTGAACATCGACTTCACCGGCAGGGTCGCGCTGGTCACGGGCGGCGGCTCCGGCATCGGCCGGGCCATCGGCCTCGAATTCGCGGCCGCGGGCGCACGCGTCGCCTGCGTCGACCTCAACGATGCCACGGGGAACGAAACCGTCGCGCTGATCCGCGCGCGTGGCGGCGAGGCCCTGTTCCTGCGGGCCGACGTGACGGACCCCGACAGCGTGCGGGGCTATGTCGAGGCCACGCTCGCGGCCTTCGGCCGCATCGATGCCTTCGCGAACAACGCCGGCTACGAGGGCGCCATGGCCTCCACGATCGACTACCCCGTCGAGGTCTTCGACCGGGTCCTGGCGATCAACACCAGGGGCGTGTTCCTGGGCCTCAAGTACGTGCTGCCCGTCATGGTGAAACAGGGCTCCGGCGCCGTCATCAACACGGGCTCGACGGGCAGCCACGTCGGCGCACCCGGTGTGTGCGCCTACACCGCGAGCAAGCACGCCGTGCTCGGCCTCACGCGCACGGCCGCGCTCGAGGTCGCGCAGCACGGCGTGCGCGTGAACGCGATCTGCCCGGGCGGCACGCGCACGCGCATGCTGGAGGCACTGACCGAAGGGCGCGGCAAGGTCGAGGAACTGGCGTTCAACATCGACACCCCGAACGGCCGCATCGCGACGCCCGAGGAGATCGCGGCCATGGTCGTGTTCCTCGCCTCCGATCACGCCCGGCACATGGTCGGCCAGTTCGTGATCGTCGACGGCGGGCGACTGGCGATGTGAACAGCGCCGCAACGGCGGGGAGCGAGCCGATGAGCACCTCGAATTCCGGCAGCGTGAAGGAAGACGTCAGCATCAAGACCGCCTGTTACGGCTGTCCGGCCGCGACCTGCGGCCTCATCGCGCGGCGCGTCGACGGGGTGGTCGTGGAGCTGAGAGGCGATCCGGACTGTCCCTTCAGCCAGGGCAGGATGTGCGCCAAGGGCCACGCGCAGATCATGATGGCCTACAGCCGCAGGCGGCTCCAGAGGCCCGTCAAGCGGACCAACCCGGAGAAGGGCATCGGCGTCGATCCGCGCTGGCAGGAGATTTCCTACGAGGAGGCCGTGGAACTCGCCGCCCGGAAGCTCAGGGCCTGCCGGGAGAGCGACCCGAACGGCATGGTCTACGCGAGTTCGGATTTCACGACGCTGCCGTGGTTCCTGGGCGCGGTCATGCAGTCCTTCGGCTCCTCGAACTACACGGCGGGCGGTG
This sequence comes from Steroidobacteraceae bacterium, assembly GCA_046352935.1. Classification (GTDB taxonomy): domain Bacteria; phylum Pseudomonadota; class Gammaproteobacteria; order Steroidobacterales; family Steroidobacteraceae; genus CAYWMY01. The sequence goes on along the minus strand of JAXMGR010000018.1, from coordinate 56,836 downwards.
TGGCCTTCTGCGGCAATGCCGTACACCCGACACTGCTGCACGTGCACGCCGCGCAGCACGTGGCGCCGGATTTCCACCACTGCAATCACCTGATGCTGATCGGCTCCAGCAAGGGCACGCTCAGCAACTGGGCGGCGGTCACGGCCACGAACGAGATGTCGCATGCGCGCGCGCGCGGCATGAAGCTGGTCGTGGTCGACCCGTACTGCTCGAACGCCGCATCGATCGCCGACGAGTGGGTGCCGATCCGTCCCGGCACCGATGGCGCACTGGTGCTGTCGATGATGCACGTGCTGATCAACGAACTCGAACTGTACGACCGTGAGTTCCTGCGACGGCTCAGCAACGCACCGTACCTGGTGCGTGTCGGTGACGGACACTACCTGCGCGACGGAGCGACGAACCGGCCCATGCTGTGGGACGCCGCCGATGCGAAGCCGAAGTGCTACAGCGACATCGATCCGGGCAACGCCGCCATGGAGGGCGAGTTCCAGATCGACGGACAGGCCTGCACCACCGCGTTTGCGCTGCTGAAGCGGCATCTCGCCGGCTACCCGCCCGAGAAGGCCGAGGACATCACCACGGTGCCGGCCGCGACGATCCGCCGCCTCGCGAAGGACTTCGGCACCGCGGCCTCGATCGGTGCCACCGTCGACATCGACGGCCACACGCTGCCGCTGCGCCCCGCGTGCGTGCACTGGTACAAGGGCGTGAGCCAGCATGCGCGCAGCTTCGAGCAGGGCAACGCCATCGCGATGCTCAACACCGTGATCGGCGCCATCGACGTGCCCGGCGGCCTGCTCGGTGATTCGGTCTACGCGCACCACCCGGAGTTCGCGGAGAACAGCACCTGGATGGGTCGGGGCTCGGGCATCCGCGAGGCCGACGGTCTCCTGGTTCCGGGCCGGATCGCGACCTACGGCGACAAGTTCCCGCCGCCGTTCCCGCTGAAACCCGTGAAGCCGCCGGTCAGCATGGCCGGCGATTCGCTGGCACCCGTCGGCCGGCACATGAGCGGCGTGCTGGCGAAGATCAACGTGCTGGAGCCGCAGCAGTTCCACGACCGCATCCCGCACAACACGCAGGTCTTCGTGCAGGTCATCAACAACGACCTGCTGAACGAGGGCAATCCGCGGCAGCAGGCCGAGTACCTGAAGAAGTTCGGCTTCCACATCGCGATCGGTCCGAACATCGACGACACCGCGGAATTCGCCGACGTCGTGTTCCCGACGCAGACACAGCTCGAGCGCCTCGATCTCGCCGCGAACAACCTGCCGGACACGATGGGTTCCACCGCGACCGGCGAGTACTGCATCAACCTGCGCCAGCCCGTCGTCGAGAGTCCTTACCTGCACCATGTCGACATCTGGGTCGATATCGCGGACCAGGGCGGCTGGCTGCCCGATCTGAACCGCGCGCTGAACGGCTTCCTCGAACTGCAGGGCGAATTCGTGCTCGCGGCCGAGGGGAAGTACCACCACCGCGGGATCACCGAGCGCTGGCTGGGCTCGATGACCGGCGGCAGGCTGAAGCTCGGGGACGTCGCCCGGGAAGGTCGCATCCGCTGGAAGAAGACCGCGCAGGAGCGCTATCCGCGCGCGTTCTACGCCGCGCGGATCCCCGTCTACTACGAGTACTACCTCGAGGCGGGCGAGCAGCTGAAGGCGGTGACCGATGCGATGGGCCTCGAGTGGGATGTCTCGCGTTACCGCCCGCTGCCGCACTGGTATCCGGGCCCCGGATACGGCGACGACCGAGACGGCTTCGAACTCTACGGCGTGAGCTACAAGCAGGCGTTCCGCACCGCGACCTTCTCGAACTTCAATCCATGGCTCCGCGAGCTGGCGCAGTTCGACGCGCGCGCCGGACGAATCCTCCTGAACCGGCGATACGCGCAGGCGAAGGGTATTGCCGACGGCGACCGCATTCGTGTGGAGAACCGCAAAGGCCGCTCCGTCGAAGGCGTGGCGGTGCTCAGCGAGTGCATCCATCCGGAGTGCGTGGGCATGGACCACAACAGCGGCAACTGGGCGAAGAGCGTGCCCGGAAAGGACCGGAACACGGGCGTGCATTTCGGCACGCTGCTCGACTACAGCATGCAGAACCTCGACCCCATGAACGGCGCGATGGAAGCGAGCCCGAAGCTCCGGGTGAGCCGCATCGATGGCCGCAACGCCGGCTGATGCACGGGTGCCGCGACAGCGCGTGCACAGAGCATCGTTCAGGTCGGTTGCGAATGACTCCGCGAAGGACGATACATCCATGAACAACGCCTACCCGGCGCTCGGTTTCCTCATCGACGGCCAGCACATCGACGCCGGAACACGCGAGACCCTCGCGGTCGTCAATCCGTCCACGGAAGATGAGATCGCGCGCCTGCCGCTCGCCACTACTGCCGATCTCGACGCGGCTCTGGATGCCGCGGCACGCGGGTTCCAGGTCTGGCGCCGCACGGCGGCCATCGAGCGTGCGGCGGTATTGCACCGGGCGGCTGCCCTGCTGCGCGAACGCATCGAGCAGATCGCGGCGGTCAACACGCTCGAGCAGGGCAAGCTCGTGAGCGAGGCGCGCTGGGAAACGGTGGCCACCGCGGACATCCTGGACTGGGCCGCCGAGGAAGGGCGGCGCGAGTACGGCCGCCTCCTGCCGTCCCGCCGCGACGGTGTGCGCCGGCAGGTCATGCTGGAGCCGATCGGCCCTGCGGCGGGTTTCTCGCCGTGGAACGGCCCCGCGCTGCTGTTCGGCCGCAAGATCGCCGAGGCGCTCGCGGCCGGCTGTTCCTGCGTCATGAAACCGGCCGAGGAAACGCCGGGAACCGCGCTCGTGGTGGCGCAGGCGCTGGCGGACGCCGGCCTTCCGCCCGGTGTGCTCAACATCATCTTCGGCGTGCCGCCGCAGGTGTCGACTCACCTGATCTCCTCGCCGGTGATCCGCAAGGCCTCGTTCACCGGATCGGTGGAAGTGGGCCGCACGCTGGCGCGTCTGGCGGCGGATAGCCTCAAGCCCATCACGCTGGAACTCGGCGGGCACGCGCCGGTGCTGGTCTTCGAGGATGCTGACGTCGAAAAGGCGGCGGCGATGACCGTCGCGACGAAGTTCCGGTTCGGCGGCCAGGTCTGCACCTCACCCACGCGTTTCCTGGTGCACGAGTCGGTCTACGCGGAGTTCGTCCGGCGCGTCGCCGAGGGCGCGGCTGCGATCCCGGTGGGCGACGGCTTCGCGCCCGGCAGCCAGATGGGACCGCTCGCCAACGCGCGGCGCCTGCGCGCGATGGAACAGTGCGTCGCCGACGCGCTGGCGCACGGCGCACGCCTCGATTGCGGCGGAAGGCGCATCGGCACGCGCGGCTATTTCTTCGAGCCTACCGTACTCTCGGATGTGTCGCTGGACTGCGAGATCATGAACCGCGAACCCTTCGGTCCGATCTTCGCGGTGCGGCCGTTTCGCAACGAGGCGGAGGCGGTCGCGGAGGCGAATCGCCTGCCGTTCGGTTTGGCGGCCTATGCGTTCACGCGCTCACCGGCACGCGCGGAGGCGCTGGTGGAGAGTGTCGATTCCGGGCTGCTCGGCATCAACACCTACAGCATCAACGTGCCCGAAACCCCGTTCGGCGGCGTGAAGCACAGCGGCATCGGCGCCGAGGGTGGGCAGGAAGGCGTTCGCGGTTACCTCGTCGCCCGCACGGTCGCGACTGCGCTTTGAACCCAGTCCTGAAGGATTGCAACCATGTCTCCGATCCGGGACAATCGGTAGGTGAGAATCGCCGTTTTTCACCCGCGCGTGCGCGACGAAGTCCGTACGTGGCCAAAGGCGGTCCGGCTGGAGCTTGGCGAGGCTGTTTACGCATTGCAGCAAGGCGTCGTGATCGGAATGCCTCTCGCCCGCCCGATGCCCAGCATCGCTCCGGGCGTCGCCGAGCTGCGTATCCGGGATAGCGCCGGTCAGTTCAGGGTTTTCTATCTCGTGAGGTCTTCGAGCGGCGTCCTGGTCTTTCATGCGTTCATCAAGAAGACCCAGCAGACGCCGCAACACGAAATTGTGCTTGGCCGGCGCCGTTTGAAGGACATGATCAATGACTAAGGCACGTACCGCGACCACGCGCACAATTGGCGACCTGGCGACATTGCTCGACCTTGACGCCAGCGAGGCTCGATACATCGAGGTTCGCGTGCAGCTTCTGAACCGCATCATCGGTGAGGTTCGCCGCCGCAACCTGACCCACGCCGAGGCAGCCGATCTGGCCGGTACCTCGCGTACGCGCATGACCGCGATTCTGAACGGCAACCTGCGCGGCATTTCAACCGACCTGCTGCTCCGCATCCTGACGAGCCTGGGCCTTCGCGCGCGCATCACCTTCGCCCGCCTCGCGTAACGCCCATGGCCTCCCGTCGCAGTACTCTCCGCCGCTGGTACTGGCGCTTGCGCATGCACAAGGCCCTGCGTGCGGTTGCGCAGGCCGGCGAGGGCGTCGCCCCGCCGGTCGCGGTCTTTCTTCACCGGCCAGTCGGCGGCCCCATGTCGGCGACCCAACGCACCAGGCGGTTGAGTTCGTAGGTGCCATCGTGCGGCAGGCCCGGCGGCAGTTCCATCACGTGGCCCAGGCAGCCGACGTACTGCACGCCCTGGTCGGCGAGCCGGTCGCGCAGCTCCGCTTTGCGTTCGGCCGGATGGATGCCCACGGTCTGGGTCGCGACGTTGGCGTAGCGCACCGCATCCGCAAGCGTGGCCACCGGCACCACATTGACGGTACGGCAGTCCGGGAAGAAGCCAAGCGGCTCCTCCGAGCGGATCACGAGCCCCGCACCGCTGTAGTCGCCCCAGACGCGGAACTCGGGTTCGAGGTGGCGCAGCACATCGACCTCCTCGCGGATCGGCGCAGGCGTCGGCAGCCCGCGGGCGCTGGCGTAGTAGCGTTCCTTCGCGAGTTCGCGCGACAGCAGTTCGCAGTAGCAATCCACCTGCTCGATGCTGCCCTCGACGTACTGATAGCGACTGGCGATGCAGGCGTCCTGGTTCATCAGCGTGGCGTCGGTCGCCGCGAGCGCGGCGACCTCGGCGAGGATCGCCTCCGACGCGAACGCCTCGCGGCCGATCATGGAGATCGACGTCTTCGGATCCCAGGACACGAGCTGCAGGCCGGGCCCGATGTACTTCTGTACGTGCCGCACGGCCTTGTCGCCGCCCCAGACCACGATCTTGTCGAAGAAATGCGGCCGGTAGAGCACGCTCTCGACGCGCTCGTCGCCGCCCCGCCAGTACACCGCCGAGAACGAGCGCAGCACCGGATGCTCCGGATCGATGTCGGCCATGACGCGCAGGATCGCGGTCGCGGTGAACAGGTCGTTGCTCGCCATCTTGAGCAGGTGCACTCCCTTCGTCAGCGCACCGTGCGCGATGGTGAGCGCGGCCACGATCGGCGAATTGCCGGCCATGACGTGCACGAGCCTCGGCGGACAGGCGCGCACGTAGCTGCGACGGCCCCCGATGCCGCGCAGCAGCTTCCAGCCGTCCAGCGCCGCCGCGCCCACATCGCTCTCGACCGTGATCTCGAGAGACTCGCGGTCGAACACGTCGGCGAGGCGTGTGAAGCAGCGTTCCAGCATCGCGGGCGGAATCGCGCTCACGGGCGCCGTGCGTTCGATCGCCTCGCGCAGGTGCGGGTTGGCCAGCGTCATGTGCCGGCCCGTCTCGGCGAGGAACGCGATGATCTCCGCGGTCTTCAGTCCTTCCGCAGGTGAGGGTTCCGAGCGCGGCCGCGCCATGCGCGCGAAATCGAGCGCCGGCGTGACGAACGCGGCGCCGAGGTCCCGCGACGCGTGATGCACCGCGTCGCCCTCGACGACACGGCCGGCCAGCACGAAGGGCACGCGCACGGCGGCCCCGCCGGCGCCTGCAGCGATGCGCCCGTTCGTCGTGCTCATGGCTGCCAGTCCCCGCCCACGAAGCCGCGGATGTAGGTATCGATCTGGCCCGCGCAGCTCAGCTTATCGTCGCCCTCGGCCAGGTCCTTGTAGCGCGCCACCTCGATGATCGAGGCGCTCGGCCGGCCGCAGGGACAGGGATCGAAGTCCACGGTGAGTCGGTCGCCGCTGATGATGCCGCCCCAACGACCGGTGGTGGCGAGATCCACGAAGCCCGCGCGGCCTTCGACGATGCCCTCGCTGCGGTTCAGCAGTTCGGTCCCCGTCCTGTCGAGCATGAGCAGGATGATCGAGGGCGGCACGTGATAACGGCCCGCGGGACAGTTGAAGAACCGCGCCAGCAGCTCCGTCATGCCGTAGCAGTTCACCCAGCGCTCGCGCGGCAGGCCGAAGTAGCGCTGGCCGTCGGCCTCCCAGGTCGCGGGACCCCTGAATCCCTTCATGCCGCCTCCGGTATTGACGATGGTCCCGGAGTGGAATGCACCGGGTGCCAATCCTCGCGACTGTCCGGCCTCCACGATTCGCCAGAGCATCGACGGACCGGCGAACAGGAACAGGGGCTCGCCGCGCCGCGCATAGAGGGTGTCGATGAAAGCCACGACCTTCGCGTCCATGGCGGCGGCCTGGCTCATGGCCTCCTGCTCCGCGCCGGCGATGACATCCGCGGTGGCGGTGCCCTCCACGATCGCCTTGCGGATCGAGGCGAGCCGGTCGAGCTGCGCGAGCGTGACGCCCTCGTCCGAAATGTAGTGCTCGTCGCCCGGACGCGCGTACAGCGCGTGCACGAGACGGTGATGCTCGACGCCGCCGAACCAGCCCTGGCGCGGGCCTGCCCAGAAATACGGAAACTGGTTCTCCGCCTTGAGACCGCAGGCAACCTCGAACATCTTCCGGATCGACAGCTTCAGCATCTGGCGATCGGCCGGCGCCATGTTGAGATAGGAGCTGCGGCCGGTCGTGCCGCTCGAGGAGATCGCGAGATGCCCCGCCGCGTGCAGCGCGCGCATCCAGCTGTCGAGATCGTGCACGCCGCTCAGGTCCGTGTCGCGTGTCGAGCGCGTCGACAGCGAGTCCATCCAGCGCAGCATCAGGTCCCAGCGGCCCTTCTCCACGAAAGAGTCCGGATAGCTCTTGTAGTTCGTGTGCGAGAACAGCAGCGGCACGACGTCCGCGAAACTGGCGATCTCCTCGATTTTCTTGTCGCTGGCCCGCTGGTTCAGGACCTTGAGCTGCGGGCGACGCTCCCGGAACCGCTCCTTCAGCGCTTCGAGCTGCAGCGGCGCGAGCTCGGCCGGATCGTAGTTCCAGGGATCGGGCGTGTGCCAGCGCAGCAACACTTCGCGCACGACCGGATTGCTCTCGGTAATGGGGATCTCATGGCTCACGAGTGCGCTCCTGTTACAGCGATCCGTCGCCGCGGGACGACTGGAATGCGCCTGGCCCGTTCACCACCGGCGGGGCCGGGCCGCCTGCGCCGGATCCTCGATGCGGGATATGCGCAGCTTCGGGCTCGCGCCCAGCGCGCCGTTCATGTTGTCGATGTTGCTCATCTCGTATTCGATCAGCGTGCCGTAGTGCACGCCGTTCTTCGCGTGCGGCTGGCTCCGCGCCCAGTGGCCGCCCGCGTGATCCATGCCGAGGCATTCCGGGTGGATGCACTCGCTGAGTTTTGCGATGCCCTCGACCTGCCCGCCCCGCCGGTTCTCGACGCGTACGCGGTCACCGTCCGCGATGCCGAGGCTCCCGGCCACCTTGCGGTTGATGACGATGCGCCCGGCGTACGGGTGTGCGCGCGAGAGCTCGCTGAGCCAGGGATTGAACTGCGAGAACGTGCCCGTCAGGAACGGCCACTTGTACGTGACGCCGTGGAATGCGAAGCCGTCGGTGTCGTCGGCGAAGCCGGGCGACGGCACCCAGTCGGGCAGCGGCACGTAGCGCGAGACGTCCCAGGCGATGCCCATGGCATCGGCACGCTCCTTGACGCGCCGGCCGGCCTCGATGAAGTGCTCGAAGTAGACCGGGATGCGCGCCGTGAAGAAGGGTCGCGGGTAGCGCTCCCGCACGGTCTTCGCCCACTTGAGAAAACCCTGGCGCCCCACCTCGGCGAGAGTCATCTCCCCGCCCGTCATCGAACGGATCCAGCGGTCCGTGAGCTCGCGGTGCTCGTACTTGCGATCCGGCTCCAGCCGGAAGGCGCCCTCGAGTTCGAGCCGGTCGTTGAGCGCCCGGTTGTACTCGGGCAGATAACCCACGGCCTCGACGAGATCCGACCAGATGTCGACGAAGTGCCGGTAGCCGCTCTCGACGACGGGCTGGCGCAGGTTCAGGCAGTAGTCGTCCGTCACCGCCGTGCCGAGCACGTCGCCCGAGTTGTTGGCAGCCATGTCGAGGCGCTCGAGCTGCGTCTGCGTGGGGAACACGATGTCGGCGAACTCCGCCGTCTCGTCGACGACGGGCACGATCGCGATGTGGAAACGGAACTTCCGGTGCCACTCGGCCTGCGCCTTCGGACTGCCTTCGTTGACGAGATCGTTGGAGACGACCTGCACGTAGACGTCCGGCTCGTGCGGAATGCGGTGGTTGAACTGCTCCGGATGCAGCACGTTGACCTTCGCGGTCGCCCAGAGGTTCAGGCCGAGCGGCGCGAGCGCCGTCGCGGACAGGCCGGCCGGCGCTTTCACCTCGCGCGGCGGATACGGCGGCGCGAACACACCGCCATAGGTCGCCACGCCGCCCGGCGTCAGGAGGCCCTCGAACTCGCCGGGGCTGCCGCCCTTGCCGAGCCAGGTGCTGTGCGCCGAGAACTTCGGGTGGTGCACGTACACGGCGTCCGAGAGCAGTCCGCCCGGCACGTCCACCGCACCGACCAGCGTGTTCAGCATCGCGATGGCCATGCCCTGCTCGTAGCCGCGCGCGTGCTGGCTCACGCCCTTGTACCAGTGCGCGCAGGCGGGACGGAGCGGCAGCGTGTGGCCTTCGATGTCGACGGTGGTGCCGATGGCCGCGGCCTCGCCGAATTCGCGTGCGATGCGCCGGATGGTGGCGGCCGGGACAGTCGTGATCTCCTCCACACGCTCGGGAGGGTACTTCGCGAGATGCTCCTTCAGCTTCGCGAACGCCGGCCGGCAGGCCACGCCCGCAACATCGAAGGAACCCTCGAGCGCGGGCTCAGTGAGCGTCGGATCGTCATGGCACTTCGCACGACCGTCGCGGCGGTCGTACATCATGGGCTTGTTCGTGGCCGGATCGCGCGCGTAGTGACCGTCATCGTCGCGCACGAGATAGGGGCCGTTCGTGAGTCGCGCCACGAAGTCGCGGTCGAACAAGTCGATCTCGTTGACCAGCACATTCAGCATCGCGAGCACGAATGCGCCGTCGGTGCCGGGGCGGATCGGCACCCACTCGTCGGCGATCGCGGCGGCATTCGAGCACCAGGGATCGACGACGACGAGCCTCATGCCGCGGCGGCGCGCGTCGGCCATCTTGATGGTCGCGGACACCGCAGCCCAGTTGGACATCGCGCCCTTGTTCGAGCCGAACAGCATCAGGTAATTGCAGTGGTGCAGATCCGGCTGGACGTGGAAGCCGCCGTGCACCTGCTGCAGCACCGGATGCACGTTGTTGCCGCAGAACACCTTGCCCCCCGAGGCATGGTTCGGGCTGCCGAAGGACCCCAGCAGCGCGCCCGTGAACCAGGTGAGCGTCGAGAAATCCGCCGTGGAGAACACGAGGCCCGCGGGGTTCTTCTCGCGGCAGCGCTTCAGTTCTGCGGCCGCGATGCGGATCGCTTCGTCGTAGCTGATCTCGACCCACTGCGGATCGACGCCGATGCCCTTCTCGGGATTCGTGCGCTTCAGGGGCTTCGTCACGCGGCGTGTGCTGTAGGCCATCATGATCTGCGCCTGCCCCTTGGCGCAGAGCCGGCCCTGGCTGTAGGGACTCTCCGGATCGCCCGCGACCTCGACGACCACGCCGTTCACACGGTGCGCGAGCATGCCGCAGGTCGCGGCCGGGCAGCCGTAGCAGGTGGTCTTGAGCCAGACGTCCTCGCTCACGCGGCCTCCGGGCCGCGGCACGGTGTCGCGTCGAACTCCGTGAGCACACGCGCCGTGTCGGCGCCGAAGTCGCGCGCCGGCGCCGCCGCGGGCCGCGCACCTGGTGGGGCGACACGTTCACGGTGACCCGCGACCGCCAGCCACCACTCACTGTCGCGCCACTCGACGCGCCCGCGTTCCCCGGCGTCGAGACGCCGGCCCGCCGCGACGAAGGCGGCCGTGCGGCTGAGCGCCGCATCGACGAGCAGGCCGCCGCCCTGTGCAAGCGCGGTGAATGCCCCCGCAGCCGCGGCGATGCCCGTCAGCGGATCGGCGAGCGCATCGCCCAGGAACACCGGCCGACCCGCGGCATCCTGCGCGAGCAGGCCCCCGGCCACGGCCGCGTCGTCACCGAAGCCCACGGCGTTGCGTGCCGCGCCCGTCCAGCCACAGGCCGTGATCGCCACCCAGGAAAGCCCGGGATGCCGGGCGATCAGCACCTCGGGTGCGAGGCCCAGCTGTTCGAAGGCGCGCGGCCGCGCGCTGCCGATGACGAGGTCGGCGCGCGCGACGATCCCGCGCAGGCGTTCGAGGTCCGCAGCACGGGTGAAGTCGAGCACGACGGATTCCTTGCCGCCGTTCAGCAGGGAAAACATCGCGGGCAGGGACTCGCGCACCGGGTCGGGACGGCCGCGGCTCTCGACCTTGATCACGCGCGCCCCGGCCGCCGCGAGCAGATGGCCGCAGAGCGGACCCGCCCACAGCGCCGTGAGGTCGATGACGAGCGGCGGATCGCGTGACCCGTCGCGCGGAACCACTGGCCGCGCTGCGCCGAGACGCAGGAGCGGCGCCACCTCCCCGGTCCAGGGCGCAACCGCACGATCGTCGCGCAGTGCCGGTACCTCGGCCACGGCGAGGCCGAGCAGGCGCCCGGTCTCGACCAGTTCCGCGCAGGACAGGGTGCGCGCGCGCGTCTCGATCGCCGACCAGGGCTCCTCGTCCTCGCGCGCGCCGACGAAGGCCGGCACGCACTCGATATCCGCAGCGCGCGGCAGGTTGACCGCGATCCAGCCGTCGCGCGCCGCGACGAGCCGGCAGGAGCCGTTGCACGAGACCTGTCCGCGTCGCGACAGGCCCTGGAGTGCCGCGCGCTCCGTGAACCAGCGCAGGTCGCCATGCAGGTTTCGACCGCAGCGCGCTGCGCTCTCGACCAGCTGCGCGATCAGGCTCTCGATGCCCGCCATCACGTCGAACTCCGGAACGACCGGCGCAGCGTCCACGGGCCCCGTGAGCGCCATGAGGCCCGACCGCGCCCAGGACCGCGCCGGGGCATCACCAGGCGTCATCGCAGTGATCGCCGGCGCAGTAAAGCGGCCGCTCATGCGGCGCCCTCCCCGATCAGCGGCCGCGCCCGACGGGTGCTCATGCGTTCTCCCCGATCTCATCGACGAGGCCCCAGTCCCGCGCGGTCGCCAGATCGAGCCTGCGATCCGCGAGCGCCCAGTACAGCGTGCGGTGCCGCCCGACGCGCCGTGGAATGGTCGCCGTGCCGCCCGCACCCGGGATCAGGCCCATGCCGACTTCCGGCAGGCGGAACCAGGTCTCCGGGTGCGCAATCACGCGGCCCGCCGCGGCGGGCACTTCGATGCCCGCGCCGATGCAGGCGCCGTGCAGCAGCGCCGTCGCCTGCGCGCGCAGGCGATGCACGAGCGCCGCGGGCGAGCGCAGGCAGCGGATCGCGTGCGCGGTCGCGGGATCGGGCGCGGCGCCGAACTCCGCGAGATCGCCGCCCGAACTGAAGGCAGCCCCGTCACCGCGCACGATGACTGCCGTGACGGAGGAATCGTCGGCGACCGCCCGCAGCGCTTCGACGAGTTCGTCGCGCATGCGTGCATCGAAGGCGTTGAGCCGCTCCGGATGGGTCAGGTGCACGGTGACGGCGCCGTCGTCGCGCGTGAGCCGCACACGAGGGCCGGTGACCTGGGGTGCAGGCCGCGGCGGATTGGCGTCGCGCCAGGCGCGGAACTCGGGGCCCGCGAGCAGCGTGGAATACGCGAAGGATTCGAGCACCAGCGCATCGGGCAGCGACAGGCCCTCGCCCACGCGCAGCACCTGCGCCAGCGTCGAGGCCGCGAGTGGCCGCTCGCGGGCGCGGCCGACCAGCAGCGCCACCTCGTCGTCGATGCCTGCAGCCGGCACGCCGATCCAGGGCCGCGGCGCCGCCACGGCCGTCGTCAGCAGCAGATCGTAGTCCGCGGCATCGACGGCGGGCAGCGTCCCGCGCCGGTCGAGACCGATGAGGATGGAGCCGGGCGCACGGGCGACGGGCGCGGACTCGTGGCCGAGATCGACCGTGAAGGCCGGTGTCCCGAAGACGGGCGCGTGGTCCTCGATGTCGAGGCTCCCGCCCATCGGGTCAACGGGCCGCTCGTGACGCCGATGCGCCGGCCAGCTCCAGCTTCAGCGCACGCCGCAGCAGCTTGCCGGTCTCGTTGTAGGGAAGCGCCTCGCGATAGACGATGTCCTCCGGCGTCTTCGTCGAGCGCAGGCGCTCGCGACACCAGCGGCGCAGCTCGTCGGGGTGCGGAGCGCCGTTGCTCACGACGACCGCAGCGACGCGCTCACCCCACTCGTCGTCGGGCAGGCCGATCACGGCAGCGTCGCGCACGTCGGGATGCGTGCGCAGCACTTCTTCGATCTCGCCGGGCGAGATGTTCTCGCCGCCGCGCACGATCACGTCGTCGAGACGCCCGCCGAGGAACAGGAAGCCGCCTTCGTCGAGCCAGCCGTAGTCCTTCGTCGGGAACCAGCCGTCGGCGCGCACGGCCTTCCGGTCGAGGTACTCGCCCGACACCTGCTCGCCGCGCACCCAGACCTCGCCGTCCTGGCCGGCCGGGACGGAGCGTCCCCCGGCATCGCGGATCTCGAGTTCGATCGAGGGCAGCGGCCGGCCCACGGACCCGAGACGCCGGCGCACGTCCGGGTCGTCGCTCGCGAAGGCCCGGCGGTGATCCTCGGGCGTCAGCACGGCAATCGTCGAACTCGTCTCCGTGAGTCCGTAGCCGTTCACGAAGTCGACGGACGGCAGGCAGCGCATCGCGCGCTCGATCGTGGCCGCGGGCATCGGCCCGCCGCCATAGGAGAGATGCCGCAGCTGCGGGAGCTGCCCGCCGCTTGCTTCGAGCACGTCGAGCACGCGGCCCAGCATCGTGGGCACGAGCATCGCGTGGGTCACACGCTCGCGGGCCGCGACGCGCACCCATTCCTCGGGCGTGAAATTCTCGAGGTGAACCACGCGCCGGCCGAGATACGTCGAGGTCAGGACGGCCGACACCGCCGCGATGTGATAGGGCGGCACGCTCACGAGCGCCGCCTCGTCCTCGCCCGCACTCATGAATTCCAGCGTCGAGATCACGTAGGACGTCAGGTGCCGGTGACGCAGCACCGCGGCCTTCGGTTCGCCCGTCGTGCCGCTCGTGAACAGCAGCACCGCGATGTCCTCCGCGTCCGCCGGCACCGGCTCCGCACCAGTTTCTGCCGGTGCGGCCGCGGCGAGGAACTCGCTGCGCGGCAGGCAGGTGACGCCCTCCACGCCCGCGACGCGCGCGAGCATGTCGTCGTCGACGATCGCGAGCGCAGGCGCCGTGCGCGCCAGCAGCCGGCGCAGATCCGCATCGGGCAGGCGGTAGTTCAATGGCGCGAAGGGCCGGTTGGCGAGTGCCGAGGCGAAGAGCGCCAGCGGGAACGCCGGCGAATTGAGCCCGACGTAGACGAGTGTGCGCGCGGGGCTCGCGGCCAGCAGCGCGGCCCGCGCGCGGGCGCGGGACAGCAGGCCGGCGAACGAGAGGCCCGAGGCGAGCGGACCCACGGCGATGCGCTGGCCGAGACCGTCGGCCGCCATTTCCAGCAGCAGGCCGATGTGCACGGGCGCCTCAGTCCGAGGACGGCAGCGGCTTCGCCTCGCGCAGCGCGAGCGGCGCCCCGTTCAGGGACAGCGAGCCCTCGCCGCCCTTCGTGCACAGGACCTCGAGCCCCGAGGCGTCGTCGCCATAGCGCTTGCCGAGCAGCGTGCCCGTCCTTCGGTCGGCCGCCGGGCTCCCGCCCGCAGGACGCTCGGCTGCGGCCGCGAGCACCGCCGCACCACCACATTCCAGGAGCACCGGGTCCTTCGGTGCCTTCACCACGACGACTTCCGTCGCACACACCGCGCTCTTCCAGCGGGAACCGGGAGTGATCTTCATCGTCATCGTGCCATTCTCTCCATGCATGTCCGCGGGCCGTGCCCGCGGCGCCGAAACCGGCCGCCGCACCCACCGCACCGCGGACCGCATCGCCGTTGCCGGCGACGATAGACCCCGACGTGGGTCGCCGCAAGACGCTGACAATTATGCGCATAGTTAAGCCCGGCGTCCAGATGATCGGCACGCCGCCCCTGACTACACTGGCAGCTCCCCGGCCGCGGCGAAGCGGCCGGCATTCCGGCCCGTGCTGTGACAGGAGACCGCTGTGGAATCGATCGACTCGCTGGCCCGGCGCCTCACGCGCCTCGAACTCATCGAAGCCGCACGGCTGTGCGTCACGCGCTATGTGAACGCCTGCGACCAGCGCGACCACGAGGCGCTCGCACGCGAGGTGTTCGCGGAGGACGCCGTGCTGCACGTGCCCGGCGCCGACTTCCGCGGCCGGGATGCAGTGGTCGGGTTCTTCCGGGAAGCCTTCACCACCTCCCCGCGGCTGCAGCGGCATTTCCTGGCGAACCCCGTGACCGAGGTCGTCGATGCCGGGACCGTCGTCAGCTCCTGCTATTTCCTGTACGTCGGCTCGGACGCCGATGTGATCCTGGGCTGCGGCAGCTATCGCGACGTCATGGTGGTGCACGACGGTGTCGCCCGCATGCGCGAGAAGACCATCGTGATGGACGTCATGCAGCCGATCGCGCGCGCTCCCGGGCCGGCGCAGTCGTGAGGCGATGATGGCAGCGGCCGCAGGGGCGGAACCCGCCGCGGGCCCGTGCGCCGGGCGCCCGTCGTGCTGATCCGCCGCGCCGAACTCACACCCGGGCGTCTCGCGGACGTACGCATCGCCGGCGACCGCGTCAGCGAGATCGGCCCGGGTCTCGCGCCGCTGCCGGGCGACGACATCGTCGACGCAGCAGGCGCGGCGCTGCTGCCGGGCCTGCACGACCATCACCTCCACCTGCCCGCGCTCGCGGCTGCGCTGCATTCTTTGCGTTGCGGTCCACCTGAGGTGCGGACCGCGGATGAACTCGCCGCACGGCTCGTCGCCGCGGACCATGCGCCGGATCCGGACGATGCGTGGCTGCGCGGCTACGGCTACCACGAGTCCGTCGCGGGCGACATCGGCCGCGACTGGCTCGATGCGCACGTGAGCCGTCGCCCGGCGCGCCTCCAGCATCGCAGCGGCCGGCTGTGGGTCCTGAACAGCCGCGCGCTCGGGATGCTCGACGACGGTGCGGCGGATTCCCCGCTCGAACGCATCGCGGGCCGGCCGACGGGCCGCCTCTACGACGGCGACGACTGGCTGCGCCGGCGACTGCGGGGCGAGTGGCCGGATCTCGCGACCGCAAGTGCCTTCCTCGCGCGTCGCGGCGTCACCGGCATCACGGACGCCACGCCGGGCAACGACCCCGACCGCCTGGCGCGCCTTCGCGACGCGCGGGACCGCGGCGGGATCCGCCAGCGCGTCCTCGTGATGGGCGATGCATCGCTGTCGGCCGCGGCATCCACGGATCCGCGGCTCCGCGTCGGACCGCTGAAGATCCACCTGCACGAGACCGCCCTGCCCGGCTTCGACGACCTCGTCGCCGCGATGCGCGCGAGCCACGCGGACGGCCGTGCCGTCGCCGTGCATTGCGTGACGCGTGCCGAACTGCACTTCACACTCGCGGCCCTGCGCGAAGCCGGTCCCGGGCGCGGCGATCGCATCGAGCACGCCTCGGTCGCGCCACCGGACACGCTGCCGCTGCTGCGCGCGCTCGGCCTCACCGTCGTCACGCAGCCGCATTTCATCCTCGAGCGCGGCGATGCCTATCTCAGCGACGTCGACGCGGAGGACCGCGCCTGGCTCTACCGGCTGCGCAGCTTCCTCGATGCGGGCATTCGGCTCGCGGCAGGCTCTGATGCGCCCTTCGGCGATGCCGATCCCTGGCGCGCCATGCAGGCGGCTGTCGATCGCCGCACGGCCAGCGGTGCCATCTGTGGCCCCGACGAGGCGCTCACACCGGAACAGGCACTCGCGCTCTACTGCGGTGACGCGCTCGATCCGGGCGGCGCGCCGCGGCGCATCGTCGCGGGCGCACCGGCCGACCTGTGCCTGCTCGACCGGCCGTGGCCCGCGGTGCGCGGGAACCTCGGCGACGCACGGGTGCGCATCACCTGGAGCGGCGGTCGCGTGATCTGGGATGCGGCAGCCGCCGGGCCCGCGATGTCATGACATCCGTCGGGCGCGGCACGCATCACGCCCATTCGCGACGGCCGGTTCAGAGCGCGCCGAACACCGTGTGGATGTGCCGCGTGCGGATGCGCCAGCGGCCGTCCGCGCCGCGGGCGTAGGTGTCGAGATAGTCGGCCACGATCTTCGGCGTGGAGGTCTTCGCCTCGCCCTCGTGCGCCACGTAGACGACGAGGCTGACCCAGCCGCGCGCCGCACCGGGACCCTCGCCCACGAAGCGCAGGTTCGTCAGCAGGTGGCGCGTGGTCACGCGCACCTGCGCACGACGCCTCCAGTGGTCGATCATCTGCGCCATGCCGCTCACGCTGCCCCCCACCGCTGCGCCGGGCGGCGCGACCCAGAGGCAGTCCTCCGTGAACAGTTCGGGCACGCGCTCCGCATGGCCGAAATCCACGCGCCAGCAGTACTCCATGCACAGCGCGGTGAGTGCCGCGCGGTCCGCGGGGTCGAGTGTGTCGTAGGCCATCGGGTCGCTCATCGCATGCTCTCCAGGTCCTGCTCCGCGTTCAGGCCAGCGGACCGACGGTCTCCACGAGGCGCCTGAGGTTCGGCACCGCATCGCGACCCCGCACCCAGGGCCGGACCACGAGGCGATGCACGCCCGCCGCGGCATAGCGCCGCACGTCCTCCGCGCTGACCTCGCCCGTGACGCTGCAGCTCACCTCGAACGGCGCATCGCCGCGACCGCATTCGCTGCGCAGGCGCCCGAGTGTCCCGATCGCGGCCGCCATCTCCGCGGGCGAGAGCTCGGAGGCGAGCCAGCCGTCGCCGCGGCGTGCGGCACGCGCGAGCGCCGCGGGCGCATGACCGCCGAAGATGTAGGGCGGATGCGGCCGCGTCTGCGGCTTCGGGGTCATGCCGATCGGCGGCACCTGCAGCACCCGTCCCGCGTACTGCGTCACCTCGTCGTTGAACAGGCTCTCCATCACGTCGAGCGTCTCGTTGAAGCGCGTGCCCCGCGTCTCCCAGTCGCGCCCGAGGATCTCGAACTCCTCCTTCAGCCAGCCGCCCCCCATGCCGAACAGGAAGCGGCCGTTCGAGAAAAGATCCAGCGTCGCGACCGAGCGCGCGAGCCGGAACGGATCGTGCAGCGGCACGATGGACACGGACACCGCGAGCTTCAGCCGGCGCGTCACGGCAGCGAGGTAGCCGAGCACCGCGTACGGATCGTAGAAAGGCAGGTTCGCATGGAAGGCCTCGTGGCTGTCATCCGTCTCGCCCGCATACGGGAAGCGCGACTCGCTCGCCACGGGGGTCACCACGTGCTCGCCGAGCCACACGGAATCGAAACCGAGCTCCTCGGCGGCGAGTGTCACCTCGATGATCTGCTGCGGACGCAGCGGGAACAGAGCGACACCGAATTTCATACCATCAACTCCATGACATTGCCGCCGCACTGCCACCGCAGCCGATGGCGGCACTCATCGGCCGGCGCAATGCCGATCATCAGATCCGCACCAGCACCTTGCCCGTCGTCCCGCCGTGCAGCAGCGCGACGATGGCCCGCGGCGCACTCCCGAGCCCCTCGAAGACCTGTTCGCGGAACTTCAGCCTGCCGTCGCGCAGCCAGCCGCCCAGATCCCTGCGCATGTCGTCCATGCGACCCACGTAGTGGCCCGACCGGAAGCCGCGCAGCTGCAGGCTCTTCGCGACGATCTGGAACATGTTGCGTGGCCCGCGCGCGGGCGTACCGTCGTACTCGGCGATTGCGCCGCACAGCGCGACGCGCCCGCCCTCGCGCAGCGCATGGAGCGCGGCCTCGAGGTGGTCGCCGCCGACGTTGTCGAAATAGACGTCGATGCCGTCCGGCGCACAGCGATGCAGCGCCGCGCGCAGGTCCTCATGATGGCTGAACGCCGCATCGAGGCCGAGTTCGTCCAGGAGGTACCGGACCTTCTCCGGCGATCCTGCACTGCCGATGACGGTGTGGCCGCGCAGCTTCGCGATCTGCGCCGCGACACTCCCCGTGGCACCGGCGGCCGCGGAAACCCAGACCACGTCGCCGGCACGCAGCGGCGCGACATCGAGCAGGCCCGCGTAGGCCGTGAGCCCGGTGTAGCCGAGCACGCCCAGCCAGGCCTGCGGCGGCGCGATCTTCACATCGACGACCGTCGGTGCACCGGCGCCGGCGAGCGTCGGTCCGTTGACATCGACCACGGCGTAATCGCGGTAGCCGTGCAGATGGATCACGACGTCGCCGGCCGCGAAGCCCGGGGCCTTCGACTGCAATACTTCCCCGACGCAGAGCCCCATCAGCGGCTCGCCGAGCGGCAGCGGACTCGCGTAGCCCTGCGGAGGAGTCGCGTCGAGGCGCAGCCGCAGCGCCGCATCGACGGAGACCCAGAGATTCCCGACGAGGATCTCGCCCTCCCCCGGATCCGCGAGCCTGCGTTCGACAACGCGGAAGTCACTGACCTCGACCCTTCCCGCAGGCCGCGACGCCAGCTGGACTTCACGACTGATGATCGACATCGCTTCCCCCGTTTTCCGTGACTCAGGGTACGGAGCCCGTGATGCGCCGGCGCCGAGACTGCGGCGACCGCCTGTGCATCATGGCCCGGCCCCCGCGGGAGCCGCGGGCGGCGCGTCCCGACCCGCGTGCAGGCGGCCGTACTCGGCCGGCAGGTCGCGCGCGCCATGGAACAGCAGCAGCGCCCCCAGGCAGCTGACGACGCCGGCCAGCAGCAGTGCATAACGGAGCCCGTCGCGACCGAGCCCGAGATATTGCGAGAAGACATCACTGAGGATGCCCGTGAGCAGCGGTCCCAGCACCGTTCCGAGGAACCCCGCGATGCAGACGACGCAGGCACCGACGAGCGCACGCTGATTCGGCCGCACGAGCGACTGCGCCGTCGCGCTCATCGGCGAGATGAATGCGTTCGTCAACATCGCCGACACGAAACCGATCGCCAGGGAGGCATGGGCGGTCGGCGCGAACAGGTACTGCCCGAACAGCGCGGGCAGCGTCAAGAGTCCCGCGAGCGCCGGCACCCACATGTACCAGCGCGCATCGATGCGCCCGAGACGGTCGGCGAGAATACCCGAGCAATACAGGCCGACGCCGCCGCCCAGGCCCGAGAGCAGCGCGAGCCACAGGGCGATCCGGGCGAGTGACATGCCGAACTGCCGGTCATAGAACGCCGCATTCCAGACCAGCGTCGCATGCAGCGGATACGAGATGAGCGCGCAGCCGAAGAGCAGGTAGCGCAGCGGCCGCGTGCGCCAGAAGCCGAGGAGCGTCCTCCCCAGCGATTCCCCGGTCACGGGAGCGGCATGTCCATCGGTCTCCCGGCGCAGTGGTTCGCGCAGGCCCGCGAGCACCACGGGCACGAGCAACAGGCCGAGGATGCCCAGCACCACGAAAGTCCGGCGCCAGCCGAACTCGCCGGCCAGCCAGCCGCTGCTCATGAAGCCGAGCAGCGTGCCCACGGGAAGCACGAGGCTGTAGGTCGACATCGCCATGCCGCGCTGGTGCGGCGGGAAGTGGTCGGAGATCGTCGCATGCGTGGCCGGCACGCACCCGGCTTCGCCGATGGCTACACCCATGCGGAACACCGCGAGCACCAGGAAGCCCGACGCGAAGCCGCACAGCGCCGTCATCGTGCTCCAGGTCGCGAGCGCACCGGCGATCACGTAGCGTCGCGGCACGCGGTCCGCGAGCCGGGCGATCGGTATCGTCAGCACCGTGTAGACCAGCGAGAACGCGAGTCCCGTGAGGACGCCGATCTGGCTGTCCGAGAGCCCGAGCTCCGCCCGGATCGGCACCTGCAAGATCGACATGCTCAGCCGATCGATGTAGTTGAAAAGCCCCACCACGATCACGACCGCGAGGGCGTACCACTTGCGTCGATCGGGCCCGCCGGCCCCGGGGTGCTCGTTCATGGCCCGCGCCTCAGGCGTCGTCCGGAATGCCGGTGGAGAAGTCCCGCGTGTTGCCGGAGATGAACAACGCCGTCTCGCGCCGCTCGGCCGCGTAGGCGTAGCAGACGCCGTTCAGCAGCGGATTGCGCGAGATCGGCAGGCCCGTGAAGGCCTCGGTGTCGTACTCGCGCCCGCGCGAGATCAGGTAGGTGTGCGCGAGCACCATCGCCGCCTCGAGCGCGTCGCCCGCGAAGCGCCTGCTGGCCCAGGCCGCGAACCCGTTGCACAGCGGCCGGCCGGCGAACTCGGCGGGTTCGCGGATCGTGCCCTCCAGCGCCCTCCAGCCGTGGACACGCTGCCCGTTCATGAATGCCTCGAGCAGCACGGGTTCGTCCAGTTCGTCGGGAACGACCGCCTCGTAGACGCGCTCGCGCTCGCCGCGACCGGCGTGCGAGATCGTGAGCACCGCGAGGTCGAGCAGGTGCGTGCAGTTGCGGCGCGCGCGCCCGCCCGCGTAGAAGCCGTAGACGGGCGCGGCGATCGGCATGCCGACGAGTTCCTGGAGCATCGCGGGCGCTCCCGCGCAGGCGGTGTTCGGGATGCGCCGCATGTCGCCGTGCGCCGCCGTGACGCGCTCGCCATCGTGTTCGATGCGCACGTCCATGGCGTGGAAAATGTCGACGAGATGGCCCGTGGTCGCGCCCTCGCCGTTGACGAGCCGGACGCGCCGGCGCGTGGCACCGCGGCCGTAGTCGGGGTTGCGCGGGAACGGCAGGTTGATGCGCTTGCTCTGCATGCGCGCACCTTACCATCGGCCGAAAACGCGGACAGCCACGATTTCGCGCACGGCGTTGAGCCACGGATGCGTGGGGTCCCGACTCGCCGGCTCCTGACGCGCGGGCTGTTGACGGAGGGCCCGCTAGGCTCGCCCCAGATCTTTAGGCGAGCTACGCGGGCCCTCCTACGCGCCCGCGCGTCTGCAGGCGTTGGCGGGAGCATCGCCAAGGTAGGTATCGTGCGCGCCAATGCGGCACCGCGACCAGTCGGTCACGCCGACGGCCGCGGTGAGGGTCCCGCGCGCGAGACCGTGCGAGACAGGGATGTCGAGCACGAGCCTCCAGGGACGGATTCACGGCGTGTCGAGCGCGCGGGAACCCGAACATCAGTGGCCCGACGGCCCATGGGTGGCGCCATGCTCTGAAGTCAGCCGGGATCGCGCGACACGCGCAGGACCGCGATCAGAGACAGGAACAGCAGCGAGGCCGCGCCCAGCGTCGCGATCGCATACGAGCGCGCCCCGGGGTTCGCGAGCGACTCCATGATCGCGTAGGCCAGATAGGGCGCGATCACCAGCGTCGAGAGCACGCAGGCGCGTCGCGATCCGCGGAGCACCCCGTAGAGCGGCAGCGCGAGCGGCAGGAGCGTCACGCCGAGGGAGAGGGCGGCCGTGCCGGCCGAGTACCGGGCGAGGTGCCAGAGCACGAGCACGGCCGCGAGTGCCGCAAGGCTGGCGAGAGCTGCCCGGTGCGCTTTGCGAAGGCTGGAGTCCGGGGTCACCTCAGCGGCCCGCACCGGCGGGATCGCGGAACGCGCCCGCGGCGAGCGCCGCGGCGATGGCGGCCACGCGCCGGCCGAGCAACTGGGCGAGCGCCTGCTCGTCACCGTCGAGTTCCGGCGAATTGCGGTCACCGGCGACGTGGCTCGCGCCGTAGGGACCGCCGCCGCGCTGCGTGCGTGCGACGGCGGGCTCCGTGTAGGGCAGGCCCACGAGCACCATGCCGTGGTGCAGCAGCGGCAGCATCATCGACAGCAGCGTGCTTTCCTGTCCGCCGTGCTG
Source organism: Steroidobacteraceae bacterium (assembly GCA_046352935.1). GTDB lineage: Bacteria > Pseudomonadota > Gammaproteobacteria > Steroidobacterales > Steroidobacteraceae > CAYWMY01. The sequence goes on along the minus strand of JAXMGR010000018.1, from coordinate 34,712 downwards.
CGTCTGTGTCGACGTGAACACACCCGCGGGCTTGCCCGCGAGCACGCCGGACAGCCAGAGCGCCCCCGTCCCGTCGAGGAAGTGCTTGAGCGGCGAGGCCATGTTGCCGAACCGGGTCGGGCTGCCGAGCACGAGGCCCGCGCAGTCGCGCAGATCGTCGTGTGTGACATAAGGTGCGCCTTCGGGCGGCACCGGCGGTGCCGCGACTTCGGTGACGGGGGCGACCGGCGGCACGGTCCTGAGCCGCGCCCGCATGCCGGGCACCCCGTCGATGCCGCGGCAGACCTGCCGGGCCAGCGCCGCGGTCGATCCGTTGCGGGAGTAGTAGAGCACCAGCACTTCGGGCATGACCGGACACCTCGATGCTCGACGTCGCCACGACGCCTTGGCCGTTGACCGCGTCCCAAGGATACCGGTGGCCGCGGCCGCGCGCGGCGCTTGACGCATGGCGGCCGTCGTCTTAGCGTGACGGCGTTTCCAGGTCCGGGGGGATTGCCTTGAAACGCGCGCTCCTGCTCGTCGTCCTGCTCGTCTCGGCCTGCGCCGCGCCGCCGGTCCAGGAGATGAGCGACGCACGCCAGGCGATACGCGCGGCCAGGGCTGCCGGCGCCGCGCAACGCGCGCCGGAGGCGCTGCAGAACGCCGAACAGCTCCTCACGACAGCCGAGCATGACCTGCGCAGCGGCGACTACCGCGGGGCCCGCCGTGCCGCCACGACGGCGCGCGCGCGCGCGGGCGAGGCGCTCGCCGCGTCGCGGGTCACCGTGAGCAACTGAGCCGCAGTCATGGCCGCCGTGATCCGGCGCGCGCGCGTCGAAGGCCGCGTGCAGGGTGTCTGGTACCGCGCCGCGACGGCCGAGCGCGCGGGCGGGCTCGGTGTGCGCGGCTATGCGCGCAACCAGCCCGATGGCAGCGTCGAGGTGCTCATGGCGGGTGACGCGGCCGCCGTGCAGGCGCTCATCGACTGGCTCTGGACCGGGCCGCCACTCGCGCGTGTCACCGCGGTGATCGTCGCGGAAGTCGACGAACGGGCGGACGACGTCGTGGTTCCCGAAGGTTTCCTGCGGCGCTGAACGGCCCCTTCGAGGCCGCGATCAACGCCGCCAGCGCTGGTCGAGGCGCGCGAGCACCAGATCCGGATAGTCGCGGTGACCCAGGCTGCCGTTGTAGCGCGCGAGCGCGCGGCGGTAGTCCCCGCTCTCCACCCGCATGTAGTACTCGAGGATCGCGGCGCCCATGCGGACGTTCAGTTCGATGTCGATGAGGTCGCGGCGCGCGAGTCCGAGCTGCGTCGGCCAGAAGGGCATGACCTGCATGAGCCCGACCGCGCCCGCGGACGACACGGCGAAGGGATCGAATGCGCTCTCGACGTCGATGACCGCGAGCAGCAGCTGCGGCCGCTCGTCGAGGTGCCGGTGCTTGTGCGCCTCGCAGTGCACGGCCGCGAGGATGCGCCGCGCCACGGCGGCGAGGTCGTCGCCCAGGCGCATCTCGTGGCGGCGCTGCTGCAGCCGCTTCTCCACCTTCGGCTGCATCAGCGCGTACCAGACGATGTCGTCGTACTTGCCGTCGAAGCAGCGCGATTCCTTCATCGCGGCCTGGATGACGGGCTTCAGGCCGGGGTCCCGCTGCCGGTCGGCCTGCGCGGCCGCCGGCACCAGCGTGAGCAGCAGCGCGAGCAGCGTCCCGGCCCGCCGCGGATGCGGCGGTTCGCGCACGTTCGTGTCGCGGAGCGCAGTGCGCACGCACGGACCTCAGCGCGTGAGCCTGCGCCGCAGGAATCCGGTGACGTCGTCGGCCGGCACTTCCTCGTTGTCGGTCGCGCGCCGGTGCCGGTACTCGAGCTTCCCGGCGTCGAGGCCGCGCTCGGCGACGACGAGGCGATGCGGGATCCCCGCGAGCTCGGCATCGGCGAACTTGACGCCCGGCCGCGCGTCGCGGTCGTCGTAGAGCACCTCGATGCCGGCGGCGGTGAGCTCCGCGTAGAGCTGGTCCGCGGCCTCGCGCACGCGCTGCGACTTGGCCGCGTTCAGCGACACGAGCACGACCTGGAACGGCGCGATCGGGTCCGGCCAGATGATGCCGCGCTCGTCGTTGTTCTGCTCGATGGCCGCCGCGACGACGCGCGTGACGCCGATGCCGTAGCAGCCCATGTACATCACGGCGTTCCTGCCGCCCTCGTCGAGCACGACCGCGTTCAGCGCCTCGCTGTACTTGCGGCCGAGCTGGAAGATGTGGCCGACCTCGATGCCGCGCGCGATGCCGAGGACACCCTTGCCCGAAGGGCTCGGGTCACCCTCGACGACGTTGCGGATGTCGACCGCCCCGGGCTCGGGCAGGTCGCGCCCGAAGTTCACGCCGGCGAGGTGCAGGTCGCGCGCGTTCGCGCCGCAGACGAAGTCCGCGACGGCGAGCGCGGCGTGGTCCGCGTACACCCTGCACTTCAGGCCGACCGGGCCGATGAAGCCGGGCTCGGCACCCGCGAGTTCGGCGATGCGCGCGGCGGGTGCCATGCGGAGCGGATTGGCGACGCCCGCGAGCTTCTGCGCCTTCACGGCGTTCAGCTCGTGGTCGCCACGCACGAGCAGCGCGACCAGCCCGCCGTCCGAGCCCTCGACGATGAGCGTCTTCACGAGCTTCGCGGCCGGCACGCCGAGCAGCGTCGAGACCTCGGCGATGGTGCGCGCGTTCGGCGTCGGCACCTGGCGCATCGCCTCGGTCGCCGCGCCGCGCGGCGCCGCGGGCGGCAGCGCCGCGGCCATCTCGAGGTTCGCGGCGTAGTCGTCGGCGTCGGAGAACGCGATCGCGTCCTCGCCGGATTCGGCGAGCACGTGGAACTCCTGCGAGGCGCTGCCGCCGATCGCGCCCGTGTCGGCCTGCACGGCGCGGAAGTTCAGGCCCATGCGCGCGAAGATCGCGGTGTAGGCCGCGTGCATCTTCTGGTAGCCCTCCTCGAGCGAGGCGGGGTCGAGGTGGAAGCTGTAGGCGTCCTTCATGAGGAACTCGCGCGCGCGCATCACGCCGAAGCGCGGCCGGATCTCGTCGCGGAACTTCGTCTGGATCTGGTAGAAGTTCACGGGCAGCTGGCGGTAGCTCTTGAGTTCGCGGCGCGCGAGGTCGGTGATGACCTCCTCGTGCGTGGGCCCGAGCACCATGTCGCGGTCGTGGCGGTCCTTGAAGCGCAGGAGTTCCGGGCCGAACTGGTCCCAGCGGCCCGATTCGATCCAGAGTTCCGCGGGCTGCGCCACCGGCATGGAGACCTCCAGCGCGCCGGCGCGGTCCATCTCCTCGCGGATGATGGTCTCGACCTTGCGCAGCACCCGGAGCCCCATCGGCAGCCAGGAGTAGAGCCCGCCCGCGAGGCGCCGGATCAGGCCGGCGCGGAGCATCAGCTGGTGGCTCACGACCTCGGCCTCGGCCGGGACTTCCTTCATGTTCTGGATCGGGTACTGGGACAGACGCATCGGGGCACCGTGACCGCGCGGGACCGCGCAAATGGCGCGTATCTTAGCTGCGCCGTGGTGCATTGTGGGCCCGGGGCGCCCGGCCTATCATGCGTGCGCCGGACGGGGCCACCGGGCGCCGCGGCGCCTCGACGGGCGCCCGTGCCACGCGCGGGGATGCACGGACACCTCCTGGACACGACCACAGCATGCAAGACCTCGCCCCGCCGCGCCCGCCGAGACGCGGCATCTACCTCCTGCCGAACCTGCTGACGACCTGCTGCCTGTTCGCGGGTTTCTACGCGATCGTGGCCGCGATCGACGGCAACTTCGAGCGCGCGGCCATCGGTGTGTTCGTCGCCATGGTGTTCGACGGCCTCGACGGCCGCGTGGCCCGGCTCACGCGCACGGAGACGGCCTTCGGGAAGGAGTTCGACAGCCTCGCCGACATGGTGGCCTTCGGGCTCGCGCCCGCGATCGTGACCTACCAGTGGGGCGTCGAACGCATCGCCGAGTACGGCAAGGCCTGGGGCCGGTTCGGATGGGTGGCCGCCTTCTTCTATGCGGCGGCCGCCGCGATGCGGCTCGCGCGCTTCAACGCGCGTTCGGCCACGCAGGACAAGCGCTATTTCGAGGGGCTGCCGAGTCCGTCGGCCGCGGCCATCTCGGCCGCGTTCATCTGGATCGCCTACGAGTACGGCGTGGCGGGCCTGACGGGCCTGATCCTGGCGTTCACGGTCACGGCCATCGCGGGCGCGCTGATGGTCAGCAGCTTCCCCTATGCGAGCTTCAAGAATCTCGCGACCGACGAACGCATCCGCTTCGCGCCCTTCATCCTGGTGCCGCTCGCGCTCGCACTCATCGCGATGAATCCCCCGGAGACGCTGTTCCTGCTGTTCGCGGGCTATGCGTTGCACGCGCCCGTGCTGTGGGCGCTGCGCCGGCTGTTCCGGCGCCGCGGCCGCGACGGCGCGTCCGATTCCCCGGCGCGCTGAGGGCAGGGTGTGGATACGAGGCTCGCGTACCTCGAGGCGCTCGGCGTGCCGGTGTACGTGCGGCGCGGGTGCGCGGGTGCGCCCACCGCCGACAACGGGAATGACGCTGCCACCAGCACCGCCGGCGAGGTGGCCGGGTCCTCGCGAGACCAAGCGAGTAACGGGGAGCGACTCGAGCGAGGAACCCGGCCGGATCCCGCCGGCGGTGCCCGCTCCAGCGTTGCTCGCGCCGGCGGTGCTGGCGAGGTGGGTGCACCGACAGGTTTGGCCGCCGACGCTGGCGCGGCGAGCGGCTCGCAGCGCGTCGAGCGCATCGCCGCGCTCGGCTGGACCGAACTCGAGGCCGAGGTGCGCGACTGCCGCGCCTGCGGCCTCTGCGGCAGCCGCACGCAGGCGGTGTTCGGCGTCGGCGACCACGGTGCCCGGCTCATGGTCGTCGGCGAAGCTCCGGGCGCGGACGAGGACCGGCAGGGCGAGCCCTTCGTCGGCCGCGCGGGCCAGCTGCTGAACGCCATGCTGCGCGCGGCCGGATTCGACCGCAGCCAGGTCTACATCGCCAACATCCTGAAATGCCGTCCGCCGGGCAACCGCGATCCGAAGCCGGAAGAGGCCGGGCGCTGCCTGCCGTACCTGCACCGGCAGATCGAACTCGTCGCGCCGCGGCTCGTCCTCTGCGTCGGGCGCATCGCCGCGCACAACCTGCTGGACACGGACACGCCGCTCGGAAGGCTGCGTGGTCGCGTGCACACCCTCGGGCCCCGTGCGGTGCCGGTCGTCGTGACCTATCATCCGGCCTATCTGCTGCGCACGCCGGCCGACAAGCGCAAGGCGTGGGAAGACCTGAAGTTCGCGCTGGAGTGCATGCGCCATGGCCACCGCGCGCCAAGCGCTGGAACGACCTGAATACCGCTTCCGCCGCATGACGGCGGCGGACGTGCCGGCCGTGCTGCTCGTGGAGCAGGCGGCCTACCAGTTCCCGTGGAGCGAGCCGATCTTCCGCGATTGCCTGAAGGTCGGTTACCAGTGCCTCGTGGTCGAGACCGCCGGCGGCGTGTGCGGATACGGCATCGTGTCCACGGGGGCCAGCGAAGCGCACATCCTGAACATCTGCGTGGCGCGGCCGTGGCGTGGCCGTGGCATCGGCCGGGCGTTGATGCGGCGGCTCGTCGATGACGCGCGCGCGGGCGGGAACGAGGTGGCGTTCCTCGAGGTGCGGCCGTCGAACCTGAAGGCGATCGCGCTCTACGAGTCCATGGGCTTCCTGCGCATCGGCCTGCGGCGTGGCTACTACCAGGCCGTCGGCGGCCGCGAGGACGCCTACGTCTACCGGCTGGACCTGACGGCGCTGCCGGCGGACGATGAGGCGTAGCGGGCCGCCTGAGCGCCGGGTGGGTTCGGTCGAAAGTCGCTAGAATCGCTGTCTTTCGCGCCGCCGAGCGCTCCGGCGAAAGTCCCTTGCCTCGACACGCCGTGAATCCGTCCCTGGAGGCTCGTGCTCGTCGTCCATGGCTCGCACGGTCTCGGCAAGGACTTTCGCCCGGTGCCGGCGGCGCGGTCGTGCCTCCGATCGACGGTGCTGCCATCGACCGGGACGCGAGACATTCACGATTTCTGTCGCGATCGCCGACTCGCGCGGGCGCGCAGGCGGGTCGGCGAGACGAGGCGACCCTCCGTTGCAGCCCGCGCCGGAGTCAACGCTGCTGGAAATCGTGAATGTCCCTGTTCCCTACGCGGCGGAGGCCTGGCACGACCCCGTCCTGTCTCCTGGTTGTATGCGCAGATACGGAACCCGATGACGACACTCGAAGACGAAGTTTCCCGCCGCCGCACGTTCGCGATCATCTCGCACCCCGACGCCGGCAAGACCACGCTCACCGAGAAGCTGCTGCTGTTCGGCGGCGCCATCCAGATGGCCGGCACCGTCAAGGGCCGCAAGGCCGCGCGGCACGCCACGTCCGACTGGATGCGGCTCGAGCAGCAGCGCGGCATCTCCGTGACCTCGTCGGTCATGCAGTTCCCGTTCAAGGGCCGCATCGTCAACCTGCTCGACACGCCCGGCCACGAGGACTTCTCCGAGGACACGTACCGCACGCTCACCGCGGTCGATTCCGCGCTCATGGTCATCGACTGCGCCAAGGGCGTGGAGGAACGCACCATCAAGCTCATGGAGGTCTGCCGGCTGCGCGACACGCCGATCATGACCTTCATCAACAAGCTCGATCGCGAGGGCCAGAGCCCGATGGCGCTGCTCGACGAGATCGAGAAGGTGCTCGGGATTGCGTGTGCGCCCGTCACCTGGCCGATCGGCATGGGCCGCGGGCTCAAGGGCATCTATCACCTGCGCGAGGACCGCATCTACGTCTACGTGGGCGAGGGCAGCGGGCGGGTCGGCGAGAACGTCGTCATCGAGGGACTCGCGAGCGCCGCCGCCGGGGAACTCCTCGGCCACGACGCGCAGGCGTTCCGCGACGAGGTCGAACTCGTGCGCGGCGCAGCCAACGAGTTCGACGCCGGAGAGTACCTCGCCGGCCGTCAGACGCCCGTGTTCTTCGGTTCCGCGATCGGCAACTTCGGCGTCGAGGAACTGCTCACGATGTTCGTCGAGCAGGCGCCGGGGCCGAAGCCGCGCGAGACGCTCACGCGCGTGGTGGAGGCGCGTGAGCCGAAGCTGTCGGGCTTCGTGTTCAAGATCCAGGCAAACATGGATCCGGCGCACCGCGACCGCATCGCGTTCATGCGCATCTGCTCGGGCCGCTACCAGCGCGGCATGCGCCTGAACCACGTTCGCCTCGGCAAGGAGGTGCGCATCTCCGACGCGCTGACCTTCATGGCCGCCGACCGGCAGCAGGCCGACGAGGCCTATGCGGGCGACATCATCGGCCTGCACAACCATGGCACGATCAACATCGGCGACACCTTCACCGAGGGCGAGGCGCTGACTTTCACGGGCATCCCGAACTTCGCCCCGGAGATGTTCCGCCGCGCGGTGCTGAAGGACCCGCTCAAGATGAAGGCCCTGCAGAAGGGCCTCGCGCAGCTCTGCGAGGAGGGCGCGACGCAGCTCTTCAAGCCGCTCAGGAACAACGACCTGATCCTGGGCGCGGTGGGGCCGCTGCAGTTCGAGGTCGTGGCGTTCCGGCTCGCGGACGAGTACGGCGTGCAGTGCGTGTTCGAGCCCGTGAACGTGGTGACGGCGCGCTGGGTGCGCTGCGACGATCCGAAGAAGCTCGCGGAGCTGCGCGCGAAGCTCTACGACGGGCTGGCGCTGGATCACGCGGGCGAGCTCGTCTACCTGGCTCCAACACGCGTCAACCTGGGTCTCACGCTCGAACGCTGGCCCGGCGTCGAGTTCCGCGAGACGCGCGAGCACCTGGCGGTCGCGGCGTGAACGCCAGCGCGCATGGACGCCAGATGATCGGCGACCATGCCCGCGTGCGTGCAGCTCCGCGCGAGTCACGGGCCGCCTGGCCGCTGATGCTCGAGTCCCTCGGGGCGCGACACGCCGTGAATCCGTCCCTGGAGGCTCGTGCTCGCCATCCATGGCTCGCACGGTCGCGCCCCGAGGGCTCTCGCCGCGGCCGGCGGCGTGACGGATTGATCGTTGTGCCGCAGTGGCGTGTGCTGCTGCCAGTCGGTGGCGTGGAGTCGACGTGGCGGGGCCTTTCAGTCGCGCGGGCGCGCAGGAGGGTCGGCGAGTCGAGCGTAAGGATTTCCCGCGGACGAGCCGAGCCCTCCGTTGCAGCCCGCGCGACCGGAGTTCCAACGGGGATTCCCGGTGTCGTCGAACGGGGCCAGACCTTGCGGCTGCTGCGTAAGCCCGTCGTCGCCTGGGCGCTGTTCGACTGGGCGAACTCGGCGTTCGCGACGACGGTGATGGTCGGGTTCTTCCCGGTGTTCTTCAAGCAGTACTGGGCCGCGGGTGTCCCCGCGGGCGAGAGCACCTTCGAGCTCGGTCTCGTCAACGGCGCGGCCAGCCTCGCCGTCGCGGTGCTCGCACCCTTCCTCGGCGCGGTCGCGGACCGCTCGGGAGGACGCGTCCGCCTGCTCGGCGCGTTCACCGTGCTCGGCGCGGTCGCGACCGTTGCACTCGCGCTCGTCGGCCGCGGCGAATGGTTCATGGCGGCGGTCGTGTTCGCGGTTGCTTCCTTTGGATTCGCTGCGGCCAACGCGTTCTACGACTCGCTGCTGCTCGATGTCGCGGAACCCGTCGAGTACGAACGGGCCTCGGCCATGGCCTATGCGCTCGGCTATCTCGGTGGCGGTATCCTGTTCGCGATCAACGTCTGGATGACGCTGTCACCCGCGACCTTCGGCCTCGACGGCCCCGCGGACGCCGTGCGCTGGTCGTTCGTCAGCGTGGGCGCCTGGTGGCTGCTGTTCTCGCTGCCCGGCCTCGTCGCAGTCCGCGAGCGGCGCCTCCGGCCCGTCGTGCCCTGGCGCGTCGCGCTGCGCGAGGCCCCGGCGGAACTCGCCGCGACCGTGCACGAGATCCGGCGCTACCGCGTGCTCGCGGTGTTCCTGATCGCGTACTGGCTGTACATCGACGGTGTGAACACCGTCGCCAAGATGTGCGTCGACTACGGGCTCTCGCTCGGGTTCCCGCAGGCCGCGCTGATCTCGGCGCTGCTTATCACGCAGTTCGTCTCGTTCCCGGCCGCGCTCGCCTTCGGCTGGCTCGGCAGCCGCATCGGCGCGCGCGATGGCGTGCTGGTCGCGATCGTCATCTACATCGTCGCCACCTGGGGCGCCTACCACATGGACACCGTCGACGATTTCTACTGGCTCGCGGCGACCGTCGGGTTGGTGCAGGGCGGTGTGCAGGCGCTCTCGCGCTCGTATTTCGGCAGCCTCGTTCCCGCGGGCAAGCAGGGCGAGTTCTTCGGCTTCTACAACATGATGGGCAAGTTCGCCGCCGTGCTCGGCCCCGTGCTCGTCGGTGTCACCGCACTGTTCTCGGCGAGCCCGCGCACGGCGATCCTGTCGGTCGAGGTGCTGTTCATCACGGGCGGCGTGCTGTTGATCTACGTCGGTCGGCTGGCGCGGCGCTAGCCACGTACCTCGACCTATCCGGCCACTGGCCTACCTGTTCACCGGCGACCACCCTCGCGCTGTTTTCGACGCCACTCCCCTGGCGTGGCCCCGTAGCGCACTTTGAACGCGCGGGAAAAATGCGCGTCGGTCTTGTAGCCCCAACGAAAGCCGATCGCCGCGACCGGAAGGCCGTCGTAGCATGGGTCTTCGAGATCGCGCCGGCAGGCCTCGAGCCGGCGAGCCCAGACCCAGGCCATCACCGCCTCGCCGCAGGCAGCAAACAGGCGATGCAGATGCGCCGTCGACAGGCCTGTGACGGCGGCGATTTTCGCTGGCGAAAGACCGGGGTCGCCCAGGCGGGCGAGGGCGGTCTCCTTGGCGCGCGCGACGTGATACTGGGTCAATCCGTGCCGTTCGTTTCCCGGCAACGCCGCAACCAGGGTTTCGGCGATCAGGTGGCCGACCCCGGCGGCAATATGCGGTGGCAGCGGCTCCGGCACCGCTGCGGCAATGGCCGCCAATTGAGCCAGCAACCGTGTCGCCGGCGCCTCGCGCGGCAGCACACAGGCGCAACCTCGATCCAGATCCCGCACGAACGGTGCCAGCAGATCACCGGGAAGCACCAGCACCGTCTGTTCGAAGTCGCCGCGGAAGGAAAGCGCATACGGGCTGGTTGCCGCATGGATCACTCCGTCGCCTGGTCGTAACAGCGCTTCCCGGCCGTGCTGGCGTACGCGGCACTGGCCGGACTCCTGCACGATCAGCATGTACTGTTCGTTCTGGCAGCACGCGACATGGGCCGGTGTCCGCCGGATCTCGGCGCCGTCGACCCGCACCCGCATTCTCACCGCCGACAACCGGGCCATCTCGCGCCAGGTCATCTCGCCAAAGAAGGGATTCTGCGGACTATCGGCCAGCGTCTGGCAATCGAGCCGCATCAACTGCGCGCAGACGAAGTCCATCCAGTAGGCAAGGCGGTCGCCAGGAGGCACCGATTCCGTGGAGATCAGCCGCTGCATCGACATCACCTGTTCTTTCCCGGGTGACGGTTGCAAGTCTCAGGCAGGAAACGTGCAACTCTGGAAGCTGGACACGTTCATCCCTGGATGCCCATTGTTCGACGCATTCCTTCGTCTATGGCGATGGCGGCATCGCCGGTCATTATGCGCGCGCGGATGACGCGAGCGCCAGGGAGGTTTGTCATGAACAGGACTTACGCACGGATCGGCTCAAGGCTCGGGAATGCGTTCTTCGTTCTGTGCACGTTGATGGCATTGGGCCTCCTGCCAGCGCGAGCGAACTCGCAGCAGTACGAGGTCTTGTTCATCCGGGCGCTGGATCCGGGCGGGAGCATCGTCGGTTACGACTTGAACGAAGCGGGACAGGTGACCGGCACCTCCTACATCCGGCGGTCAACCAGGCTCGGGGATATCTGGGTCCCCCACGCGTTCCGGTACGGCAACGGCACTACTGTCGATCTTGGGACGCTGGGTGGTGCCGGCTGCGCGTTGTGTGCGAGCGGCGGGGTGGCCATCAATGCATCCGGCCAGATCATCGGCTGGTCTGCCGTTGCTGGCACCAATCCTCCCCTGAATCCACCGGGCTTTGACTGCTGCAATGAGATTCCCGCCGATGTCGAGCACGCGTTCCTGTACAGCAATGGCTCGATGGCGGACCTCAGCGTCGATGCTGCTTCCAATGGCATCTCGCGGGTCCGGGTGCGGGATATCAACGATGCCGGTTGGATCACAGGTCAGGCGCTCTTCCCGGACATCGGCGCGAGCAATTCAGACCACGCATTGCTCTACAAGCCCGCCCTGGGCTGGATGGACCTGGGAACGGGTGGAGATTGTTGCCTGAGCGGCGGCACGGCCATCAATGGCTCGAATCAGGTGACTGGATATTCCGATACCTTTGATGATGCGTTCCTGTACAGCAACGGCTCCATGGCAGATATCGGTGGCCAGATCGAACACGCCAGTGTTGGTCTCGATATCAACGCATCCGGGCAGGTGACTGGGTGGATGGAACCGGGGGGGAGGCGGCACGCGTTTCGATACAGTGCGGGCGCGACACTGGATCTCGGCAGTCTCGGCGGGGATTCCCAATGTGGAGATCTCAGTGGGGGGCTCGGCATCAATTCGTCGGGGCAAGTCGTGGGTTATTCCCGCCGTTCGTGTTCCGGGGATTGGAGGGCGTTCCTGTGGAGTGCGGGCGCCGGCCGTGATGGAGGGACCATGATCGATCTGAATCGGCACATCTATCCCATCAGTCTGCGACTTCTCATCAAGCTCGAAGAAGCAGTTGCGATTACCGACAAGGGATGGATCCTGGCAAACGGTCACCTGCGCCTCTTGCCGAATCTCAAGCGCACATATCTGCTGAAGCCTCGCTGAAGCCTCATATGCGGGCGCCGTAGGGGAATTCGATGCTCGCGGCACGACAGGATCGGCGTCCTGTCGCGGACGGTGATGCCGCACGCCGCAATGCCCGGACAGGCTCCTAGGCGCCCGGGCGCAGCGCCGCGAGATCGGCGGCGTCGCGCAGCGGCACGAACACGAAGCTCCGGAGACCCGCGGCACGCAGCTCGGCCGCGAGGCCGTGCAGCAGCACGTAGTAGTTGTTCTGCTGCAGGAAGGGCTCGACCGAGAAGGCGCGAGCGACCGGCCCGGGTGTCGTCCCGAGCACGAGGAGCCGGGCATCGCTACGCGACGAAGGGGTCGCGCCCTGCGTCACCACCCAGGGCGGTACCGCGACGGCGCGGTGCGGACCCTCACCCCGGGCGATCACGAGCAGCGGGAAGCGCGGTGCCGGTGTCACTGCTTCGGGTCCCAGCAGCAGCACGTGGCGCGGTTTCAGCGGATCCTCGCCCAGCGCTGCGTAGACGTCGCTGGCACTGCGGCCGCCGATCGCGCGGTGCTCGCTTGCGAGGCTCCGTGGATCGAAGTGCAGCGCGGTCGCGCCGGCGGGCAGGGGCGTGAAGAGCGCGTGCAGTGTGGCGGCGCTGTCGCGCACCCAGAAGAGCGCGACCAGCAGCGCCGCGATTCCCGGGGCCACGCGCCGCCAGCCGCGGGTCGCGCCGGATGCCCAGGCGCCGAGCGCGGGCACGGCCAGCGAGGCGATCACCAGCACGAAGCTGTGCAGGGACTCCCGCGAGCCTTCCGGCGCGAGGCTGCGCCAGCCGATGGCGTAGACCGCGACCAGCGCGATGAATGCGGCCACGAGCCCGGGCGCACGACGCCGGAGGGACGCCGGCCCGTCGTTCAGTGCGAGTGCGGCGGCGATGAACAGCGCGGGCGCGCAGCGGTAGGTGAGCAGGCCGCCGTCGACGATGGTCTTGACGGCGTTCAGTGTCGCGAGCGCGAACAGCACGGCGATCCAGCGGCTGCCGCCGGCGCGCGCGACCACGCCGGGCAGCAGCCGCAGGTACGCACCGAGCGCGGTGACGAGTGCCGCGCCCGTGACCCATCCCACCCAGGCCGGCAGCAGTCCGGCCCAGGCCTGCCCGACGTCGAACCCGAGCGGCGTCGCGAGGGGCCCGAGCAGCGCCGTGAGCGCCGCCTTGCCGGCGTGGCTGTGGAAGAGATACGAATAGGTGTTCTCGTCGCCGCTCCAGACGTAGAGCGCGACCCGCGGCGGCAGATCGAGGGTTTCGAGCGCCGCCAGATGGCCCGCGACATTGGCCGCGTTGCCGGCGACGAGCGCGGCGACGAAGAGCATGCCGGCGTGCCGCCCGGACGGCGGTCCTCCCGTGCGGTCCCGCAGGCCGGGGGCGGCGAGGCTCGCGGCGACGAACAGCAGCGCGAACAGCGCGGCGCCGGCCGAGGTCGAGTGGATGAGGGGATCGGCGATCGCCTTCGCGAGCACCCGGCCTGTGGGCGAGGACGCCGCCGCGGCGGCCAGGATCAGCGCGATCAGTGCGCCCGTGCGCCGCAAGGCGATGCTGCTCAATAGGCCGGCGCCGCGCTCCAGCTGAGCCCGTTCGTGCCCGTGATGGTGATGACGCGACCCGATTTCGTCGTGAACGTGATGGTGTTGCCGCTGCAGGCGTTCTCGTCCCGGTCCCGGAACAGCGAGCCGCGCAGCGTGTTCAGGCCGGCGTAGTGCCCCCCGGGCTGTCCCGGCGTGCGCACCTCGGGTTCGCCGGTGTCGCAGCGCACGAGGTTCCAGAGCGTGAAGCTCTGCGGGCCCGTGTACCCGGCGGGCAGCTGCTGGGCTGCCATGAAATCCGCGTAGGCCAGCGTGCGCGCGCTCTTCAGCGTGCCCACGAAGGAGTCGATCGTGGCCCGCTCCGCCTCATCGGACAGCGCGAGGAACCGCGGCACGGCGAAGGCCGCCAGTACGCCGAGGATGACGATCACGACGACGAGTTCGACGAGCGTGAAGCCCGCACTCCGAGGATGGGGACGAGGCATGGGAACTCCGGACACACGAAGAGGCAGGAACGGATGTCCGGAATGATCGACCGCGGGTGCCAGGACTTGAGCGCGGGCGGCCACGCGGCCGGGCCACGTGCTAACGTTGCGTCCGGCGATATCCGCGCGGTGGTCCGGCGGGTCGCCGTACAGGGAAAACGGGCCGCGAGAGACGGCTGGCTGGAATCGGGGGGATCGACGATGACGGACAACTACGACGACGTCACGCAGTACAGGCTGGATCCGGAGCGCGAACAGGAGCTCCTCGAGACCCAGCACGAGTGCACGTTCATCTGGTCCACGAAGGATGGACACCCGCTCGGCGTGATCATGTGCTACGTCTGGAAGGATGGTCGCATCTGGCTCACCGCCGCGCGGCACCGCCAGCGGGTGCCGGCCATCCGGCGCGACGCGCGCTCGTCGGTCGTGATTTCCTCGGTCGGCACGCCGATGGGCGGCGGCAAGACCGTCACCTACAAGGGCCGCACGAAGATCCACGACAACGACCCGGCATTGAAGGCCTGGTTCTATCCGGCCCTCGCGTACGCCATGGTGGCGCCGGCGGAGGCGAAGCGCGCGGGCGACTTCAACCGCGGACTCGTCCCCGAGCAGTTCGTCAAGTCCCTCGACACGCCGGAGCGCGTGATCCTGGAATTCACGCCGGAGATGAAGATCCTGTTCGATGGCGACAAGATGGCGAAGGCGACCGCAACCGGCAGCGGGGCCGGCTGAGCGGCGTCCGCCGTCCGCCGCGCGCCACCGGCGGGACAGGGCCGGGGCTTGTCGGGCTGCGGCCCTCCGGTAGAGTAACCGCATGCAGGACGGCACCCGCGAACACCTCGAGGACGCGCTGCGCGTCGTGACGCTCATCGGCGCGTTCACGGGCGATGCGAGCTTCGAGGACTATGTCGCGGACGACCTGCTGAAGTCGGCCGTGGAGCGCCAGTTCCAGGTCATGGGCCAGGTCCTCGCGCGGATCGCGCGCGAGGATCCGGCCACGGCCACGGCGCTGCCGCACCTGGATGCTTTCGTCGAACTGGGCCGAACGCTCGGCGAGCACTACGACGGCACCGACGACCAGCATCTCTGGAACATGGTCGAGAGCGAGCTGCCGGCGCTCGGCATCGTGATCTGGCACCTGCTGGAGCCGCGCTGAGCCGGGCGCGGGCGGGGTGACGCCGGCACGCAGCCGTTGTCACCTGAGCCCGTCCGCGCGCAACCGGGGCAGCACTTCGCGCTCGAAGAGCCGCAGGCTCCGCCAGGCGATGCCGGGGTCCAGGCCGCCGATGAGCGGCGTGAAGACCAGTTCGCCGTCCGGCCCGAGCGCGCGCGCGAAGTCGGCACACTGCGCGGGCGTCACGACCTGGAACATCGGGTGGTGCCGTGCGTCGGCCAGGTTCCGGATCGCGTGGCTGAAGAGCGTCGTGCCGCCGTCGCGCTCGGTGCTCCACTCGGCGTAGGACCTCGCCGTGTACAGGGCATGCGGACCCACGACCGGCCAGTCGCGCTCCGGGTCCTCGGTGACGTGCAGGAACACGGGCTGCTGGTCCGGGTAGGGCGGCGGCACCGGCCGGCCGAGCCGGCGCAGCGCTTCCCGGTAAATCTCGTAATGCGGCGGGAAGCCGGGCTTGAACCCGAAGCCCATGCGGGCCGCGCGCTCGGCCGCTGCCGCTGACGAGCCGCCCATCAGGAGCGGCGGTCCGCCGGGCTGCACGGGCTTCGGTGTCACGCGCACCGTGCGACCCTCGTACTCGAACGGTCCGCCGGTCCAGGCGTTCCGCAGGACTTCCAGCGTGTCGAGGAAGATCCGGAGCTTGTGGCGCATGTCCACGCCCATCATCGCGAACTCGTGCGGGCGGTAGCCCATGCCGGCCGTGACCGTGAGGCGGCCGTTGCTCAGGATGTCGAGGACCGCGAGGTCTTCCGCGATGCGAAGCGGATGGTGCAGCGTGACGACGAGCGCCGTGAGGTGGATCCGGATGCGCCGCGTGCGTGCCGCGACGGCGGCACCCAGCACGATCGGAGAGGGCAGATAGCCGTCCGGGGCGCCGTGGTGCTCGCAGAGATAGACCTCGTCGAAGCCGAGGTCGTCGCCCCAGGCGCACATGTCCAGCATCGCCGCGTACAGCGCCGCGCGCGAAGCACCCGCATCGGGTTGGCGCATGTCGAACCGGAAGGTGAGCCTCACTTCCGCTCCCTCCGCGCCGCGTCCCGCCGTCCGGCTACGCGATGCCGGTCGCCTGCTTGACGCGCCTGCGGTGGGCGTGCAGCAGCGGCTCCGTGTAGCCGTTCGGCTGTGTCGTGCCCTCGAAGACCAGCGCGCGCGCCGCCTGGAAGGCGATGCTCTTCTCCGGCGCCGGCGCCATCGGGCGATACAGCGGATCGCCGGCGTTCTGCGCGTCGACCTTCGCGGCCATGCGCCGCAGCGCCGCGTCGACCTGCGCTGCCGTGCAGACGCCGTGGAGCAGCCAGTTGGCGATGTGCTGCGAGGAGATGCGCAGCGTCGCGCGGTCCTCCATCAGGCCCACGTCGTGGATGTCGGGCACCTTCGAGCAGCCCACGCCCTGGTCGATCCAGCGCACGACGTAGCCCAGGATGCCCTGCGCATTGTTGTCGAGCTCGTCGCTGACCTGCTGCGCGGTCCAGTCCGTGTCCGGCGCGAGCGGAACCGTGAGCAGCGCGTCGAGGCCCGGCGCCGCCTCGTGCGCGATCTCGCGCTGGCGCTGCGCAACGTCGACGGCGTGGTAGTGCAGCGCGTGCAGCGTGGCGGCCGTCGGGCTCGGCACCCAGGCCGTGCTCGCGCCCGCGCGCGGGTGGCCGATCTTCTGCGCGAGCATGTCCGCCATCATGTCCGGCGCGGCCCACATGCCCTTGCCGATCTGCGCGTGGCCCGCGAGCCCGCAGGCGAGCCCGATGCGCACGTTGCGGTCCTCGTAGGCCTTGATCCAGGCCGAGGCCTTCATGTCGCCCTTGCGGATCATCGCGCCGGCGCGCATCGAGGTGTGGATCTCGTCGCCGGTGCGGTCGAGGAAGCCCGTGTTGATGAACACCACACGCTCCTTCAGCGCATGGATGCAGGCGGCGAGGTTGGCCGAGGTGCGGCGTTCCTCGTCCATGATGCCGACCTTGAGCGTGTGGCGCGCGAGTCCGAGCGCCTCCTCGACGGCCGCGAACAGCCGGTTCGTGAAATCGGCCTCCGCGGGGCCGTGCATCTTCGGCTTGACGATGTACACCGAGCCCGCGCGGCTGTTGACGCAGCGGCCCTGGCGCTTCAGGTCGTGCATCGCGATCAGGCTCGTGACGATCGCATCGAGGATGCCTTCGGGTGCCTCGCTGCCGTCCGGCAGCCGCACCGCGGGCGTCGTCATCAGGTGGCCCACGTTGCGCACGAACAGCAGGCTGCGGCCCGGCAGCGCGAACGTCGAACCGTCCGGCGCCGTGTACGTGCGGTCCGGCTCCAGCGCGCGCGTCATCGTGCGGCCGCCCTTGTCGAAGGTCGCCTCGAGATCGCCGCGCATCAGGCCGAGCCAGTTGCCGTAGGCCTCGACCTTGTCCGTGGCATCGACAGCCGCAATCGAGTCCTCGAAGTCGATGATGGTCGTGAGCGCGGCCTCGAGCACGACATCGGCGATGCCGGCGGGATCGTCCTTGCCCACCGGGTGCCGGCGATCGATGACCAGTTCGACGTGCAGGCCGTGGTGGCGCAGCAGCCAGTTGTCGCCGCGGCGGCCCGCGAGCTGCGAGCGGTCCCGGAGCGGCGGCTCGCCGCCGCTGTAGGCCGTCCACGAGCCTGAAGCGAGCGGGAAGGACTCGTCGAGAAAGGCCTTCGCGCGCGCGATCACCTGCGCACCACGCACCGGGTCGTAGCCCTTGCCCTGCGCCTTGCCCGGCAGCGCGTCGGTGCCGTAGAACGCGTCGTAGAGGCTGCCCCAGCGCGCATTCGCCGCGTTCAGCACGAAGCGCGCGTTCAGCACCGGGACGACGAGCTGCGGGCCGGCGAGCGTCGTGATCTCGTCGTCGACGTTCGCGGTCGAGACGCTGAACGGAGCGGGTTCGTCGACGAGGTAGCCGATCCCGCGCAGGAACGCCTGGTACTCGGTCTGCGCCAGCGGCCGGCCGCGGCGGGCCTCGTGCCAGGCGTCGATTCTCGCCTGCAGTTCGTCGCGTTTCGCGAGCAGTGCGCGGTTCTCCGCGGCGAAGCGCGCGTAGATGCCGGCCATGCCGCGCCACAGCGCATCGGGCGCGACGCCCGTTCCGGGCAGCGCGCGGGTCTCGAGGAAACGCACGAGGGTGTCGGCAACCTGGAGTCCGGCGCGGTCGATCATCTGGCTCATGGGGCGTCTCGCGAGAGTGCGTGGAGGGCGGGCGCAGAAAGTAGCACGCACCCGCCAATTGTGACTATATGGCGTCTAATCCAGAGACCTTTGAATCAGGGGAAACAATCCCATGCAACCCGATTACGCCCTGTTCGTCGCCGTCGTCGATGCCGGCAGCCTGTCCGCAGCGGCGCGCGCGCTGCGCCTGTCGCCCGCGATGGTGTCGAAGCGGCTGTCGCGGCTGGAGCAGCGGCTCGGATCGCAGCTCATCCGCCGCACGACGCGGCGCCTGACGCTGACCGAGGTCGGCGAGTCGTTCTACGAGCGGGTCGTCGCCATCCTTGCCGCCGCACGCGACGCCGAGGCGATGGTGGCCGGGCGTGCGAGCACGCCCGCGGGGCGTCTGCGCATCTCGGCGCCGACCTCGTTCGGCCGCATGCACCTCGCGCCGCGGCTCTGCGAGTTCCTCGATGCGCATCCCGCGATCCAGCTCGAACTCGACCTGACCGACAGCTTCGTCGACCTGCTCGCGGAGCGCATCGACGTGGCCGTGCGCATCGCCGCGCCGCCGGACGGCTCGCTGTCGGCGGTCAGGCTCGCCGCGAACCGCCGGGTGCTCTGCGCCGCGCCGCGCTACATCGAGCGCTGGGGCGAGCCGCGCGGTCTCGCCGACCTGCGCCGCCACCGGCTGCTCGCGGCCACCGGCCAGCTGCCCTGGAAGCTCGAAGGCCCGCAGGGCGCCTGCACCGTGGAAGGCGAGAGCCACGTGCGCACGAATTCCAGCGAGGTCGTGCGCGAACTCACGCTCTCGGGCGCCGGGATCGCGCTGCGCTCCACCTGGGACGTCGCGCAGGACCTGCGCGCGGGCCGGCTGGTCCGCATCCTCACCCGCTACGAGGGTGCATCGAACATCGGCGTGTACGCCGTGCGGCCGCGCTCGGAGTTCGTCGCGCCCAACGTGCGCGCCTTCATCGGATTCCTGGAGCGACTGTGGTCGCCGGTGGCGCCCTGGGAGCGCGCGTGATGCCGCGCGCCGGCACGGGATTCCCGGCGAACCCGCCCGGGAGGGACCGGGCTCAGACCAGCAGGTCGTGTACTTCCGGGTGGCGCTTCGCCCAGGCGACGAGGTACGAGCACACCGGCACAGCCTTGTTGCCCTCCGCACGCACGCGGTCGAACGTGCCGCGCGCGAGTTCCGCGCCGAGACCGCGCCCCGCGAGCGCGGGGGGCACTTCGGCGTACAGCAGCGTGACCACGCCCGGGGCGCGGCGGTAGTTCACGAAGGCGACGCCGCCTTCGACGGGCATCTCGTAGCGCGAGAGCGCGGGGTTGTCGTGCACGGTGTGGCTCATGATCGTCCTCCGGAACGGCGCGCGGTGGCGAGCCTCGTCCGCAGCTGCGCGTTGTCGGCCTCGACGGCGCGCACGAGCGCGCGGAACCGCGGTTCCTTCGCGACACCGCTCATCATCGGGTAGTCGTCGATGCGCGTGAAGTAATCGAAGTCGACGAGCATCCGCCAGCCCGCGGCGCGCGCACGTTCCAGTTCGGCGATCGCGGCATCGTCGTGGCCGAGGATCGCCAAGGCCATGGCGCGGGTGCGCATCGACTCGACGCTCTGGTGGTCGCCGGGCGGGACCTCGTGGCGCCGCAGGAACGTTTCCGCGACCCGCTCCGCCTGGTCCCGGCGGCCCGCCATGCGCAGCACTTCGGCGGCGAGCAGGGTGTCGACCGGCTGGTGGTCCTCGATCGCGGGCGGATAGGCGAGCAGTCCGGGAGCGAGTCCGTCGAGGTGCTGCCGCGCGGCGGCCGCATCGCGCGTCATGACCACGGTCAGCAGTCCCACTGCGTTCCAGATCGGATCATGCGTCGCGGCGAACTGCTGCTCCGCGAAATGTTCCAGCTCCCGGGTCGCGCCGCGGCGCTGCAGCAGCGCCGCGCGCGCGACCGCGGCCGCCGGCGGCGGCTCGCGGATGCCCTCCAGCGTCGCGGTCATCTCGGCGGCCATGCCGAGATTCGCATAGCAGTTGGCGAGCAGCAGGCCGGCGAGGGGATCCGCACGGATCAGCGCCTCGTGATCGAGCGCGATCACGGCCTCGTCGAGCCGCCCGACCTCCATGAGCATCTGGCCGAGTGAAATGCGCGCATTCGTGAAGTCGGGATACAGCCGGATCAGGCCTTCGAACTGCCGTTCGGCCTCGGCGAAGCGGCCCTGTCCGACCAGCGTCGTGCCGAGCAGGTGCTGCGCGATGCGCGACAGCGGGTCGATCCCGAGGGCGCGCGTGAGCAGGGGCTCCGCCTGCCGCAACTGGCCGTCGGTGACGAGCTGTCCGGCCAGCATCGCGAGCGCGTCGGCATCCTGCGGATCCAGTTCGACGGCGTGGCGGAACGCGGCCAGCGCATCGTCGTCGTGCCGGCGCGGCCCGGAGCGGATCGCCAGCACGCGGCTGATGAGTCCCTTCACGCGCCAGGCGGCGGCCGAGCGCGGCGCCAGGGCGAGCGCCTTCCCGATGGCGCTCTCGCTCTCGCGGTGCGCCCGGTCGAAGTCCAGCGCCAGGTGGTTCTGGGCGAGCTCGATCGTGGCTTCCGCGAAGCCGGTGTAGCCGTCGGCGTTCGCCGGTTCGAGCCGCATGAGCCCGGCGTACAGCTCGCGGGCCTGCTGCAGGTCCGCGAGCTCCTGCTTGCGCAGGTGCGAGCGGGCGATCAGCGAAAGGCGGTACGCGCGGGGATCACGTGCCGCTGGCGCGCCACCGAGCACGCGGGCCTCGAGCGCCCGCGCCACGGCCGTCGCGATCTGCGTCTGGATCGCGAAGGCATCGTCCAGGGTGCGGTCATAGGTCTGCGACCAGAGGTGAAAGCCGTCCGCGACCTTGATGAGCTGCGCCGTGATGCGCAGGCGGTCGCCGGAGCGCCGCACGCTGCCTTCGATGACGTGCGCCACGCCGAGCCTGCGGCCGATCTCGCGCAGGTCCTCGTTGCGACCCTTGAAATAGAACGACGACGTGCGTCCCGCGACGCGCAGCTCGGGCAGCTGTGCGAGGCCGTTGATGAGTTCCTCCGTCAGGCCGTCGGCGAAGTCGTCGGCGTCCGCGACCCGGCTGAAATTCACGAACGGCAGCACGGCCACGGACTTCGCCGGTACACCGGGCGGCGCTGCCGACGGCGCCCCGGCCGCGCGCTCCGCGTGCACGGTGTCGCGCCCCGCGCCGGTGACGGCCACGGGCTGCATCAGGAACTCCGCGACGCCGAGGCCGACGAGCACGGCGGTCGCTCCGAGCAGCGTCCAGTCGAACCAGCCGAGGCGGAGTGGCGGCGCCCCGTCGACATCCGGCGCCGCGCGACGGATGCCCTGGGGAGTGCGCTCGAAGGCGTAGGCCATCACCAGCGCGATCGGGAAGCCGAGCAGGAACAGCGCCGCAGCGAGGCTCACCGTCCACTTCGGCAGGTTCAGCGCCGGGAACAGGTTGTTGGCGACCTGGAACAGCGCATAGCCGGTGACCGCGTAGACGCCGCCGACGCGCAGGACGTTGCGCTCCTTCAGGCGGGCCAGGAAGTCGAGCGGCATGGCGCTGCCATCGTACGGACGGCGGTCGCCCACGGCAAACCCCGCCGGCGCTATGATGAACCCATACCGCTGGAGGTCAGCCGATGAGCCGCCTGAAGAAACTCGACATCAAGGACTGGGATCCGGAGCTGCGGGCCATGTACCACGCCGATTCGGCGACCGCGCTCGAGCTCGGCGCGATGCGCATGTTTGCGCACCGACCGGCGATCGGCAAAGGGCTCATCGCGCTGGGCTCGGGCATCCGGCAGAAGGGCACGCTGCCCGAGCGCCTCATGGAGCTCGTGCGGCTGCGCGTCGCCTTCCACAACCAGTGCCGCAGCTGCATGGCGATCCGCTACCGCTCCGCCGTGGACGCGGGCGTCGACGAGGCGCTGGTCTGCTCGCTGGAAAAGCCCATGGAGGCGCCTGATCTCACGGATGCCGAGCGTGCCGCGCTCGCCTACGCGGACCGTTTCGCGAACGATCACCTCTCCATCGACGATGCGATGTTCGCCGAGCTGCGCCGCCATTACGACGACGGCGAGCTCGTCGAGCTGTTCTCCTGGATCGCGTTCTGCGTGGGTTTCGGCCGCCTCGGCGCGGTGCTCGACATGACGGAAGAACTGCCGGACGCGTACCGTGACCGGTCGATCGAGCGCGTCACGCCCTGGGCGGGGGAGCCGATCGTCGTGCGCTGAGGCGGGCGCCGGCGCACACCGGCGCGTGCAGGCTCAGTCGGAACGGAACAGGCCGCGCAGGCGGCCGAGCAGGCCCGTGGGCTGCGGTGTGTCGCCGGTCGGGGCGACTCTCGGTGCCTCCTCCCTGCGATGTTCCGCGTAGACATTCTTCAGGCGCGAGGCATCGAGCGGCGCGGCACGGCCGCCGGATTCGTAGGGGTTGAAACCCTGCTCGGCCTTCCGCTTCGCCGCGGCGGCCGTCACGGCCTCGGCCTTCGGTTTCTCGACGGGCTGGGTCTCTGCGAGCTTCAGTTCTGCCGCGGAGAGCTTCTTCAGGCGCTGAGTATTGACCTCGCGGCTGAACACGCCGGTCGAGGTCTGCCATTCCCAGACCGCATTGCCACGCGAGTCGTGGCTCACGCGGCCCGAACGCTGGGGTTCGGCCTCCGGGGCCGGTCCGGCGGGCGGCTGGGTCTTGTCCTCGGACATGCGGATTCCTCGCGGGCGCGCCGCCATACTGCTGCGCGCAGCCTATCGCGGCGCTGCGCCACGACACAATCCTGCGCTGCCGCGGGCGCCCCCATGAATGCCGACGCGGTGACGGTACGGTGACGCTACGGTGACAACGTGGTAACAGGCGCGGTTCAGGCGTCGTCGTCCTCGTGCCGGCGTTTCGCGTAGCTGCCGACGAGCTCCTGCTGCAGCCGGGGCGGCGCCGGTTCGTACTGCGACAGTTCCATCGTGTAGACGCCTTCACCGGCCGTCTGCGCCTTGAGGCGGTGGCCGTAGTCCCCGAGCTCCACGAGCGGCACCTGCGCGCTGATGAGTGCTGAATTGCCGGGCAGGACGGTCTCGCCGTTGATGCGCCCGCGCATGGAACTCAGGTCGCCGGCGATGCCGCCGATGGTCGCGGCGGGCGCGGTGATGCTGAGCTTCACGATCGGCTCCAGCACGATCGCGCCCGCGTTCGCGACCGCGTCGAGGAAGGCCTTGCGGCCCGCCGTCACGAACGCGACTTCCTTGGAGTCGACGGGGTGCGTCTTGCCGTCGTGGACCACGACGCGCAGGTCCTGCAGCGGGTAGCCCGCGACGGCGCCGGATTCCAGCACCTGCCGCACGCCCTTCTCGACGGCCGGGATGAACACCCCGGGGATGGTGCCGCCCTTCACCGCGTTCACGAACTCGAAGCCCGTTCCGCGCGGGAGCGGCTCGACACGCAGGAAGACCTCGCCGAACTGGCCTGCGCCGCCGGTCTGCTTCTTGTGACGATGGTGACCCTCGGCGCTGCGCGTGATGGTCTCGCGGTAGGGCACGCCGGGCGGGTGCGTCGCGAGCGCGACGTTGTACTGGCGCTGCATGCGCTCCAGCACGACGCGCAGGTGCAGCTCGCCGTGCCCGTAGAGCACGGTCTCGTTCAGGGACGGTACGTGCTCGAGGCGCAGGCTCGGGTCCTCGGCCAGCAGCTTCTGCAGCGCATCGGCGAGTTTCTGCTCGTCGCCGTGGCGCGCCGCGCCGATCGCCACGCCCTGCATCGCGGGCGGCGCCGCGACGGGCCGCAGGTGGTGGTGGTCCTCGTCGTGGGATTCGTGCACGACGGCGTCGAAGTGCAGGTCCTCGACCTTGGTCAACGCGCAGATGTCGCCCGGGATCGCCGATGCGACCTCCTTGAGCGCGGCGCCCTGCAGCTTGTAGAGGTGCGTGGCCTTGAAGGCCTTGCGCTGGTTGCCGACGAAGAGCTGCGCGCCCGTGCGCAGCGTCCCCTGGTGCACGCGCAGGAGCCCGATGCGTCCCTGGTAAGGGTCCTGGCGCAGCTTGAACACGTGCGCGAGTGCGTGCAGCGAGGGATCGGGCACGACCTTCACGGGGCGCGCGGCGTCGCCTTCACCCTTCACGAACTCGGGCGGGTTCGCCTCGAGCGGGCAGGGCATGAGCCGCGCGATCAGGTCGAGGAGTTCCGGCAGGCCTGCACCGGTCTGTGCGGAGGTGAAGCACACGGGCACCAGATGGCCTTCGCGCAGTGCCTGCTCGAAGGGGTCGTGCAGCTGTTCGGCCGTGATGGACTCGTCGCCGGCGAGGTAGCGCTCGAGCAGCGCGCTGTCGACCTCGATGACCTGCTCGACGATGCGCTGGTGCGCCAGGGCGACGCTGGAGAAGTCCGTGGCCGGGCCCTCGCGCGAGAAGAAGCAGTCCGCGACGCGTGTGCCGCCCTGTGCGGGCAGGTTGATCGGCAGGCACTCGGGGCCGTAGGCCTCGCGCAGTCCGGCGAGCAGCGCCGGCAGGTCGACGCCCGGCTGGTCGATCTTGTTGACGACGATGATGCGGTCGAGCGCGCGCGCCGTCGCGCACTCCATCATGCGGCGCGTGCCGATGCCCGGCCCGTACTGCGCGTCGACCACCAGCACGGCGGTCTCGACGGCGGGCAGCACGGCCTGCGAGCGGCCGAGCAGGTCGAGGTAGCCCGGCGTGTCCAGCAGGTTGACGTGGCGCCCCTGGTAGTCGAAGTGGCAGACCGCGACGTCGAGGGAGTGGCCGATCTCCTTCTCGAAGGGATCGAAGTCGCAGACCGTCGTGCCGCGCGCGATGTCGCCCATCGCACGCGTGGCGCCTGCCCTGTGGAGCAGCGCCTCGGCGAGCAGGGTCTTGCCCGCGCCGGCGTGGCCGATGAGTGCGAGATTGCGGATGTCCGCGGTGGTGTAGGTCATGTGTCCACCCCTTGTTGTCGTCGTCCGGCTGCCGGCGCCGAGCGTCGCGGCGCTTCGTGGAACGAGACACCGGTCCGAAGCTTAGCAAACCCGCGCTGTGCAGCCCTGCGGGAAACCACGAGGGCTGCGCCTCGCCGGGGCGATCGCGGCCCGCTCAGGCGCGCGTCGAGCCCGGGTGCTGCTGGCTCGCGAAGGGGAGCGTGTCGAAGTAGTCGCGCCAGGCCGCGATCCGCCCGTCCCGGACCTCGAAGATCCCCATGACCGGCGCGGCCATTGTCTCGCGGCCGTCGTGCTCGATGACCCGGTCGATGCGCTCGACCAGCACCCGGTTGCCATCGGCCGCGATCGCGACGATGTCGACGTCGAGCCGCAGACAGTCCTTCATGGGCCCGAAGGCCGCGAAGCAGGCGTGCGCCTCGGCCGGACCCACCGTGCGGGACAGGCCGATGTTCTCGTACACGCAGTCCGGCGAGAGATAGTCGTACAGCGCGCGGTAGATCGCCTCGGGACCTTCGCTCCAGATCGCGAGGAAGGACCGCACGGTCTCGACGGGGGAGATGGACATCGACGGTTTCTCCGTGCCGCTGCGATCGTGGTTCGTGAGCGCGGAGGCGGGTGATGCCCGCCCCCGCGCCGGTTCACTTCTTCTGTTCGCCGGCCGCCGCCTCGTCCGCGAACGGTACGGGCATGAAGTAGTCGCGCCACTCGGTGAACTTGCCGTTCTTGACCACGAAGGCGCCCATCGAGCGCACGGCGAGCGTCTCGCGGCCGTCCTTGCCGATGACGCGCTCGTCGCGCTCGGTGAGCACGGTGTCGCCCTGCGCCGAGATCGCGAGGATGCGCACGTCGATGCGCGAGCAGTTCTGCATGGGCGCGAACGAGAAGAAGCACTCGTCGGCGGCCTTCGGACCCACGGTGCGCGTCATGCCGACGTTCTCCCAGACGCAGTCCGGGGTCAGGTAGTCGTACAGCGACTGGCGGACCGCGTCGATGCCGTTGTTCCACGAGCGGAGGAAGGTGGTGACGGTCTCGATGGGTGTACTGGACATGTTGGAAAATCCTCGGCGTGTTGGAATTCTGGCTCGTTTCAGTGTGGTCGTGACGGGGCCATGCGGCGGGAATCGGGTGCGGCCTCCCGCCCTTCAGGTCGCCGGCGGCGCGGCCTGGCCCACGAACGGCAGCGTGTCGAAATAGTCGCGCCAGGCGACGATGCGCCCGTTCTCGATCTCGAGCGTGCCCATGACGCGCACGGTCGCGGACACGCGCCCGTCCGCGCCGATGACGCGGTCGATGCGCTCGGTGAGCACCTTGTTGCCCGTCGTCGAGACGGCGAGCATCTCGACGTCCATGCAGAGCGCGGTCTTCATCGGCTCGAACATCCGCAGGCAGGCCTCTGCCTCGACGGGTCCGACCGTCTTCGACAGGCCGATGTTCTCCCACACGGTCTGCGGTGTGAAGTAGTCGTGCATCGACCCGTAGAGCGCGTCCATGCTGACGCCCCAGCGCTGGAAGAAAGCGGTGACGGTCTCGACGGGCGTCTGGGCCATGCAGGGTTCCCCCGGGGACTGCGGTCATTGTTCTTCGACGGTCGGTCCGATTGTGCCCGACCGGGCGGTGTCTGCAACAGGCGGGTGGCTCGCGTGGTGAGCCCGCCCGGCCGTTACACTACGCAGCACATGGAAGTGACTCCCCACGGAATCCGGCGGAACGGCATCGGAGTGCGACCTTGAAGATCCGCTTCGGTCTCGATCTCGACGGTGAACACGGTGGGCTGGCGGTGGACTCGCTCGGCGAGGCGACCGTCGGGCCGCAGGGCCTGCTCGGCCTGCTCGAGACGCAACTCGGCCTGCCGACGCCCCCCGCCTCGCCTGCCGAACGCATCGCCGCGTTCCGTGCCGGGCTCGCCGCCTGCGACGGGCCGCAGCGTTTCTATCACCGGTCCTTCGAAGCCGATCCGCTCGGCACGGCGGCCACGCTGCTGCGGTGGCGGGACGACTGGCACCTGCACGGCTGGGCCCGCGACTTCGATCCCGCCGCGCCCGTGCGGCTGCTCGACCTGCAGGAGGTCGAGGACCGGCTCGACGATGGATTCGCGCCTTCGGTCGGCGAGCGCCTCGCTGCCGTCATCCACAGGCTCGACCAGCGGCGCCCGCCGATCGACGAACTGCGGCTCGTGGATCCCGTTGCCGATTTCCCGGCCCGCTGGCGCGCGCTGCTCGCACGGCTGCCGGTCGTTGCGGCGCCTGCGCCCGCGCCGGGCGCCGCGCCGGGGAGCCTGCTCGCGGACCTGCAGTGCGCGCTCCTCGCGCTCGTGGCCGGCCGGCGTCCCGCGCGTCTCGCGTTCCGCGACGATGGCTCGTTCACGGCGGTGCGCGCCGAGACGCGGCTGCTCGCGGCGCGCTGGCTCGCGGCCACGGCCCGCGACGGCACCGCGCTGCTCGTCGCGGGCGATGCAGCGGCGCTCCTCGATCGCGTGCAGGTCGCGGCCGGCCGGTCGGCCCAGGGCTTCGGCGAACCGAGCGCCTTCCGGCCCGCGCTCGCGCTGCTGCCGCTCGCGCTCTCGCTGCTGTGGGCGCCGCTCGACTTCCACGCGCTGCTGCAGTTCCTGACGCATCCGGTCTGCCCGCTGCCGGGCTTCGCACGTCGCATCCTCGCGCGCGAACTCGCGGAGCGGCCCGGCATCGGCGGGCGCGGCTGGCACCGTGCGCTCGCGGCCATCGACGCCCGCCCCGAGGCGGGCACCACCGACCTGCGCGCGCTCGTCGATCAGTGGATCGAGGTGCCGCGCCACCGCGCTGACGCGGGACTGCCGCTCGATGTCGTGTGCGCGCGCGTGGCGCTGGTGCGTGACTGGTTCCGGCGCCGCCTCGCGGTCGAGGACGAGAATCTCAGGCTCGCGCACCGCGCGGGCCACGAACAGTGCATCGCCGTGGCGGCCGCGCTCGAAACGCTGGCCGCGCAGGGCGTCGCGCGGCTGTCCCGCGAACAGCTCCAGAAGCTGCTCGTTCAGGCCACCGGCGGCGGCGCGGCCGAGGCGGGCAGCATCACCGAGGTCGGCGCGCTGCGCGCCGTGGAGGCGCCGGGCGCCGTCATCGATCCCTGCGGGCGCGTGATCTGGTGGCAGCCCATTGCGCCAGCGCTGCCGCGCGCCTGGCCCTTCTCGCGTGCCGAGCTCGCGGCGCTCGCCGCGGCCGGGGTCGAACTGCCCGACACCGCGAGCCGCCTCGCGCGCGAGGCGCGCGCCTGGTGCCGGCCCGTGCTCGCGGCGGAGCGCAACCTCACGCTGGTGCTGCCGCCGCGTGGCGAGGAGGCGCATCCGCTCTCGCTCATGATCGAGTCACTGGTCGCGGAGCTGCCGGTGCGGTCGCTGGAGACGCTGCTGACGCGGCCGGAGCGCACCGATGCGATGGAGCGGGTGATGCTCGCGCCCATCGCGCCGCGCCGGCGCTGGTGGCGGCTGCCCGCGGACGTCCCCATTGTCGCGCCCCCCCGCGCCTCGTATTCGAATCTCGAGAAGCTCGTCCACAATCCCTACGTCTGGCTGCTCGAGTACCCCGCGCGGCTGCGTGCGTCCGACCTGCTGCGCGTTGCCGAGGGATCGCGCCTCTGCGGTACGCTCGCGCATGCGCTCGTCGAGCGCTGGGTGCGCCTGGGCTCGCCGCTCGGCGCGGGCGAGACCACCACCGCCGTCTGGTTCGAGAGGCACTTCGAGGCGCTCATCGACGAGGAAGGCGCGGTGCTGCGCCTGCCGGGCCGGCAGGTCGAGCTCGCGGAGTTCCGGCTCGCCGCGCGCATCGCCCTGCGGCGCCTGCACGGGTACCTGCGCAGCGCCCGTGCCGAGGCGCTGCGGGCGGAGCAGCCGCTCGAAGGAACATTCGACGGCGGCACGCTCGTCGGCAGCGCCGATCTCGTGGTCACGCGTGGTGACGGGCATGCCGCCGTGATCGACATGAAGTGGACCCGGCGCAGCGCGGATTATCGCGCGCAGCTCGCCGAGGGCCGTCACCTGCAGCTCGCGATCTACGCCGAACTGCTGCGCCAGGCGACGGGCCACCAGCCCGACGTCGCGTATTTCATGCTGCGCGATGCGAGTCTGCATGCGCCCGATGCCTGCTTCTTCCCCGAGGCGCGCGTGGCCGCGGGTCCGGACGCGGAGTCTGCGGAGGCCGTCTGGCAGCGGCTGCTCGTGACCTGGCGCTGGCGCCAGACGCAGTTCGCGCGCGGCGAATTCGAGGTCGTGCTCGAAGGGCTGGAGGAAACACCGGAGTCGCTGCCACCTGCGGGCGCGCTCGACATCGAGTTCCAGTACGAGGGCTTCAACGACTACCTGCGGCTCGCGGGCGACTGGGAGTAGCGGCTTGGGCCAGCGACATTTCATCAGCGCGGGCGCCGGCAGCGGCAAGACGCATCGGCTCACGGAGATCCTCCACCGCGAGCTCGCCGACGGTCGCGCGCATCCCGCCGGTGTCATCGCGACCACGTTCACGCGCCGGGCCGCGAGCGAGCTCCGGGAACGAGTGCGCCAGCACCTGCTCGCGCAGGGCGAGTTCGCGCTCGCGAACGCGATGGGCGAGGCGCGCATCGGCACGGTGAACGCGGTCTGCGGCGAGATCATCCAGCGCTTCGCTTTCGAGGCCGGCCTGCCGCCCGAGCAGCGTGTGCTCGACGAGCGGCAGGCCGAACTGCTGGTCCGCGAGGCCGTCGATGCCGTGACCGACGCGGACCGCCTGCAGCGGCTCCTCGGCGCCGGCAACCGGCTCGGCATCTGGCGCGACGAGTGGCAGAAGATGCTGCGCGAGATCATGCAGCGCGCGCGCGTCAACGACATCGGTGCGGCGACGCTCGCGACCTTCGGCGAGCGCAACGCCGCCGACCTGCTCGCCGTCTGGCCGGGCGCCTGCGCGGAGGATCTCGGCGCCGCGCTCGCCGCCGCGCTGCCGCCCGTGATCGCGGCGTTCGAGACGGCGCTCGCGAAGAAGTTCCAGAAGAACATCGATGTGCCCGCGCACCTCATGCGCGACGTCCTGGCCGGGCTCGATTCGGACCGGTTGGCGTGGAGTCAGTGGCTGAAGCTCGGCAAGGCCGCGGATGGCGGGGGCATGGCCGCGGCGCTGAAGCCCGTCTTCGCACCCGTCGCGGCCATCGCCGCCCGGGTGCCCGGGCATCCGCGCCTGCACGAGGACCTGCGCTCGTTCCTCGTGGATCTCTTCGCGCTCGCTGCGGATGCGCTCGCGGGTTATGCGCAGCGCAAGCGCGCACTCGGCGTACTCGATTTCGCGGACCAGGAGTACCTGCTGCTCGGGCTGCTCGACGATCCGCACGTGGCCGCGACGCTCGGCGAGGAACTGGACCTGCTGCTCGTCGACGAGTTCCAGGACACGAGCCCGATCCAGCTCGCGCTGTTCCTGAGGCTCGCGCGGTTCGCGAAGCGCAGCTACTGGGTCGGTGACGTCAAGCAGGCGATCTACGGCTTCCGCGAGAGCGACACGGCGCTCATGGAGGCCGTGCTCGGAGCGTTGCGCGCCGGGGGTGACGAGCCGGAGACGCTTGCGACCTCGCGGCGGTCACGGTGCGAACTCGTCGAGATCGTGAACGCGGCCTTCGTGCCGGCCTTCGCACCGAAGCTCGCCGCGGCCGACGTCAGGCTCGCACCCTTGCGCGACGAGCCCCTCACGGGTCCCGCGTTCGGCAACTGGGCAGTCACCGGCACGGTGGCCGCGCGGCTCGCCGCGCTCACCGTGGGCCTGCGGCGGCTCGTGGAATCCGGCTACGTGGTCTTCGACCGTCACGAGAAGCGCGCGCGCCCCGTGCGCTGGGGCGACATCGCGCTGCTGTGTCGCAAGAACGATCGCGTGAAGGCGGCGGCGAAGGCGCTGCGCGAAGCCGGCATTCCGTGGGCCACCGAACAGCCGGGGCTGCTCGGGACGGCCGAGGCCACGCTCGCGCTCGCCTGCCTGAGGCGGCTCAACGACCCCGCCGACACGCTGGCGACGGCCGAGATCGTCGCGGCCACCTCCGGCGCCGCACCCGAGGAGTGGGTGGCGGAGCGGCTGCGTCATCTCGCCGCGGGTGGCGACGACGAGCGCTGGCGGGAGAGCGGCGCCAACGCCCATCCCATGGTCGCGCGCCTCGCCGAGCTGCGCGACCGGCTGCCGCGGCTCACGCCCTGCGAGGCCGTCGAGCTCGTCATCGCCGAGTGTGACCTCGCGGGCGCGGTGCTGCGCTGGACGCCGACCGAGGCGGCCGCGCGCGTGCGCCTCGCGAACCTCGAGGCGCTCGTCGGACTCGCGCGCGACTACGAGGACCACTGCCGCAGCACGGAGCGGGCCGCGACGCTCGCGGGCTTCCTGCTCTGGCTCGAAGAACTCGCGGACCAGGAACTCGACCTGCTGGCCGCACCCGCGATCGATGCGGTGGTCGTGCTCACGCACCACAAGGCCAAGGGCCTCGAATGGCCTGTCGTGATCGTGTTCGACCTCGACGAGGAACCGAGGAGCCGGCTGTGGGGCATCGAGGCGGCGGCGCAGCGGCCCATCGATGCGACCGCGCCGCTCGCGGAGCGCTTCATCCGCTGCTGGCCCTGGCCCTTCGGCAGCCACGCGAAGACCGGCTTCGCCGCCGACATCGAAGACTCCCCGCTCGGGCAGACGCATCGCGAGCGGACGGTCGGGGAGGAGTTGCGGCTGCTGTATGTCAGCATGACCCGCGCGCGGGACCTCCTGATCCTTGCGTTCGATGACCGGAAGGCATCGCCCTGGCTCGACCTTCTGGCGGCGCCCTGGCTGCGCCTGGCGGCAGGCGCCGATCGCGTCGTGCTGCCCGACGGGCACGAAGTCCCCGCGCTGCGCTGGGAGCTGGAGGCGCCGGAGGATGGGACGGCCGCGCCCGAGCCGCGCGAACTCTTCTGGTTCGCGGCGCCCGCGGACCGCGAGAGGCGGCTGCCGCTCAGGCTGCTGCCGTCGGCGGTGCCGCCGGCCGCGTGTGCCCTCGCCGAGCAGGTGGAGATCGGCAGGCGCATCGCGCCGGGTGGCGCCGACATGAATGCGCTCGGCAACGCGCTGCACGCCTGCCTCGCCGCGGACCTTGCCGATCCGCATGCGCCGCTCTCGCGCGAGGAGGTGGCGGACCTGCTCGCGGCACAGGGTCTCCTGCGGCGCATCGATGTCGATGCGGTGCACGCGCAGCTCGCCGCCTTCCGCGGCTGGCTCGGATCACGCTGGCCCGTTGCGGAGGTCCGCACCGAGGTGCCGGTCGAATCGTGCCTGCCGAACGGCCAGCGCATCAGCGGGCGCATCGACCTGCTGCTCCGCACGCCGGCCGGCTGCGTGCTCATCGACCACAAGGCCAGCGCGCGGCCGCGCGAGGACTGGCCCGCCGTGGCGCAGGCCTACGCCGGGCAGCTCGCGGCCTACGCCGAGGCCGTCGAGCGCGCGGGCGGCGCGGCTGTCGTCGAACGCTGGCTGTTCTTCCCCGTCGCGGCGGGGGCGGTGCGGATCGTGCCGCAGGAGTAGGCGGGCCAGCCGTCGCCCGGGGTGTCGCCTCCCGCTGCGTGGCTTCGGGGCTCCTGGCGCAGGTGCTGGCCCGCCGGGGCTACGAAGATATATAATCAGTGCACCTTAAATGGCCGCGCCGCAGGGAGCCCGCATGACCAGTCCGTCCCAGTCCACGATCGACGTGCGCACCATCGTTCCGCAGGAGCGCCACACGCGTATCTTCTCGACCTTCACCGCCCTGCCGCCCGGCGGCGCGCTGGAGCTCGTGAACGACCACGACCCGGCGCCGCTGCACCGCGAGTTCAGCGTCGGCTTCCCGGGCCGCTTCACCTGGCAGTACATCGAGCAGGGCCCGCAGGTCTGGCGCGTGCGCATCGGCAAGACCGGGGGCGGCTGCTGCGGGGGCTGCGGCGGATGAGCGAGAGCGCCTTCGCGCTCTGGCGTCTGGGCTTCCGCCCGTTCTACCTGCTGGCCGCGACCTTCGCGGCCCTGTCCATCGCCCTGTGGGCCCTGCAGTTCGCGGGGCTCCTGCCGCACGCCTATCTCGCCGGGCCCACCTGGCACGCGCACGAGATGCTGTTCGGCTACACCCTTGCGGTGGTCACGGGCTTCCTGTTCACGGCAGTGCGCAACTGGACGGGGCGGCCGACGCCGACCGGCCCCGCGCTCGCCGCGATCGCGGCGCTCTGGGTCGCGGGCCGCGTGCTGGTGCTCACCCCCTGGGGTGTCGCGGCCGCGGTCGCGAACGCGGCCTTCCCGCTCGCGGTCGCCTGGGGCATCGGCGTGCCGCTCTGGCAGGCCCGCAACCAGCGCAACTATTTCTTCGTCGGCCTCATGCTGCTGCTCTCGGCCGGTATCACCTGCGTCCACCTCGCGATGATGGGCGTCATCGAGGTGCCACCCTGGGCGGGTGTGCAGCTCGGGCTCGACGTGATCCTGTTCATCATGGCCGTGATGGCCGGCCGCGTCGTGCCGATGTTCACCAACAACGGCGCGCCCGGTGCGCGCGCGCGGCGCTCGCCCTGGGTCGAGCGCATGGCCCTCGGCGGCGTGCTCGTGCTGATCCTGGCCGATCTCGCCGGGCTCGACGGTCCGCTCGCGATGGTGCTGCTCGTCGGGCTCGCCATCGTCCATGCCGCGCGGCTCGCGCTCTGGGACACGCGCGCCACGCTCCGTGTGCCGCTCCTGTGGGTGCTGCATCTCGCCTACGCCTGGATCCCTGTGCACCTGCTGCTGCGCGCGGGTGCGGAGGCGGGCTGGGTGATACGGCCGCTCGCCATGCACGCACTGACCATCGGTGCGATCGGCGGCCTCACCATCGGCATGATGGTGCGCACCGCGCGCGGTCACACGGGGCGCATGCTGCGCGCCGACGCGGTCGAGACCACCTGCTTCGCGCTCGTCCCCGCCGCCGCGCTGGTGCGCGTGGCCTGCCCGTTCATCGTGCCGCAGCACTACATGGCGAGCGTGTTCATCTCGGCGGCACTCTGGTCCGCCGCATTCCTGCTCTACGCCGTGCGCTACTGGCCGATCCTCACGCGCGCGCGGGCCGACGGCGCGCCGGGCTGAAGCCGGGACGTCCCTGCGGGGTGGCGTGAGGCGGACCGGCCGTGTGCAGTGCGGCACGCAGGCAGGCCGATGCATCGAAAGGCATTGAACCGCGGACCTCTGGTCCGCCGCGACGGTCGAAGCACCGTCCGTCGGTGCTTTCGGGCGCCACGGCGCGCGTGCTGGCTCGATTCACGACAACGAGGAGACGACGATGACGACGCTGACCTTCCGCAAGGCGATGCCGCTGGGCCTCGCCGTTCTCATGACGCTCACGGCCTGCGGCAAGAAGGAAGCCCAGGCACCGTCTCCGGCCTCTGCGCCCACCGAGGCTGCCGCACCGGCGCCTGCCGTGGCGCCCCTGGCCACCACCGCATCGGCCGGCGCCGCCGACGGCGCGCAGGCCTACAAGCTCAACTGCTCGACCTGCCACGGACCAGAAGGCAAGGGTGACGGCATCGCCGCGGCGAGCCTGAACCCCAAGCCCGCGAACTTCGCGGCGGGCGCGTTCAAGTACGACGTCGACGGCAACGGCAAGCCCGGCGACCTCG
>JAXMGR010000017.1:0-96396 GCA_046352935.1 Steroidobacteraceae bacterium | reverse complement strand
CACGAGGTCGCGGTCGCGGCCGATCGCGAGCCGCGCTTCGAGGTCATCTCCGGCTACCGTTCGCCCGCCACCAACGCGATGCTGCACGAGCATTCCTCGGGAGTGGCGACGCGCAGCCTGCACATGGAAGGGCGGGCCATCGACGTGCGGCTGCAGGGCTACGGCACCGCGAAGCTGCGCGACGTGGCGCTGGCGCTCGCGCGCGGCGGCGTCGGCTACTACGCGAAATCGGATTTCGTGCACCTGGACACCGGCCGCGTCCGTACCTGGGCCGGCTGAGCGGGTTCCCGGCCGCGGCATTTCCTTCCGACGACCCGATCCCGTGACCGCGCGGGCGGCGGCGCGCGTGCGCGTGCCGCCGGGGCCGCCCCGAGATCAGCGGCTCGCTCGCAGCGCGCGCGCCAGCGTCTCGTCGTGGCCGTAGACGTCCTCGAAGAAGAAGACCTGCGTGTCGCTCGCAAGCGCGGTTCCGTAGACGAAGAACACGCGCACGGGCGCGGGCAGGTAGACGCGCTCGGGAGCGTCGCCCTTCATGGCCTCGAGGATGCGCTCGTGCGTCCATTCGGGGCTGCCGCGCAGCACGTGTTCAGCCAGCCCGACGGGATCGCCGAGGCGCACGCAGCCGTGGCTGAACGCGCGCCGTGCACGTGCGAACAGCGACTTCGCGGGCGTGTCGTGCAGGTAGACGTTGTAGCTGTTCGGCAGCATGAATTTCACGCGTCCGAGCGCGTTGTCATCCCCCGGGCGCTGGCGCAGCCGCGCCCGGCCCGCGGCGACGAGCGCGAGGTTCGCGGCGGTGGGGGCCAGCACCGGAGAATCGTCGCTCTGCCCGGCGACGAGTTCGAAGTGGTTCTTCTCCATGTAGCCCGGATGCCTGCGGATGTCGGGCAGCAGTTCCTTCAGCGCGATCGAGCGCGGTACGTCCCAGTACGGATCGAAGATCAGGTGGGTCATGTTCGCCGCGAACACCGGTGTGTGCTGCTCGCGGAACGCCTGGCCGACGATGACGTTCATGCGCAGCATGTGGCTTTCGTCGTCGTCGGTTGTCGTGAAGGCGTAGAGCCGGAAGGCCGGGATGTTGACGATGATCGGCGGCGACTCGAGCCGCGGGGGCAGCCAGCGCCAGCGCTCCAGCGTGAGCTCGATCTGCTGCACGCGCCGGCGAAGCGGCGTGGTCAGCGCGACGAAAGTGCCGCGGCCCAGGCGGCCGTCGGCCTCGAGGCCGTGCCGCCGCTGAAAACGCTGCACGGCAGTGGACAGATTCGTGTCGAAGCGCCCGTCCGTCACGGCATCGGCGTCGGGCAGATCGCCGAGCGCCGCGAGGAGCCGCGCCAGTGCCACGGCGCCCGCGTAGTCCTCGCCCGGCTCCACGGTGCGTTTCGGCAGTGGCGGCAGGCTCGTGAGCCCGGGGATGGCGGCGAGCTCGCGGTAGCGCACGAGCTGCTGCTCCAGGAGGCGGTAGTGCCGGAAGGCGGGCTCGACGGCCGCGATCTTCGCGTCCACATCGACGCCGGTCGCGATGCCGGCGAGCACGGCCGCGAGGTCGATGCGCGCGG
This sequence comes from Steroidobacteraceae bacterium, assembly GCA_046352935.1. Taxonomy (GTDB): domain Bacteria; phylum Pseudomonadota; class Gammaproteobacteria; order Steroidobacterales; family Steroidobacteraceae; genus CAYWMY01. Next base: position 94,840 of record JAXMGR010000017.1, on the reverse strand, counting down.
GGTCCACGCGCAGCCCGTGGCCCACCGCCGCCGGATCGATGCGGCCGAAGTGCAGGTCCTGCAGGTAGCGCGCGAGCGCGAGCGACAGTGCGACATCCCAGTCGGCCCAGCGATCATCGGGCGGACCGCGCAGCGGCAGGTCGAGCAGGCGGTAGGTCAGCGCCGTGCCGTCGTAGTGCCGCGCATCGAGGCCCTTGTTGTCCGCCGTGCGCAGCGCGCGCAGCACGGCGATGGCCGCGGGTGTCGCGCCGTTGTCGTCGTGCCAGGCGGGTGCGTGGTTCCGCGCCGCGTAGAACGCGCGCACGTCGGCGCGGCTGCGGGCGCTGCCGCGGCCGGCGGGCACCGTCGCGGGTGCGGACGGAGGTGTGGCGCGTTCGACGGCTGCCGTGATCGCCACAGCCGTCGTCGCGGTGCCGGCGGCCCGGGCCGGCGCGGCGAGGATCGCGAGGGCGACCAGCAGCGTCAGCAGCAGTAATCGGCAATGCATAGCTGAAGAGGCCATTCGTTGCGCCCAGGGCTCACAGTGGTTCCGACCTCCGGCGCCCGCGGCGGTTCGTGGCCCGGGCCGGATGGGCGCGCACGATAACCCAGGCCCCGCGGCATTACAGCCGCGGATGTCGCGGATCCGCGCCCCACGCTCTGCACCGCGCCGCCGGCTACAATTGCGCCGCCCGATCACGCGGCGTTTTCTGGAGCGGACTTTCCATCATGATCATGCGCAGGACTCTTCCGGGAACGGCTCTGCTGCTGGCCATGGCGCTGGCGGGTTGTGGTGGAGGATCGTCCGGCGCTGGCGACGGGGCTGCGGTGTCCGCAGGTGAGCGCGCCTATCAGGTGAACTGCATGGCCTGCCATGCCGACGACGGCAGCGGCCATCCGCCGAAGCAGCCCGCGCTCACCGGTTCGCCGGTCGTGAACGGCGAGGCGCGTGCGATGGCGCGCTGGGTGATGCTCGGCGAGCGGCCGCCGGGCTGGGCGCCGCCGCGCAATACCATGCCGATGCCGCACTTCGCCTGGATGAAGGACGAGGACCTCGCCGCGCTGCTCACCTACGTGCGCACGACCTTCGGGCCGAACGCGTCGGCGGTCACCGCGCCGGACATCGCCGCCGCGCGCCAGCCGCAGTGAGTCCTCGACGTTCGCCGCGGGCCGACGGACGGCTGCTCGTGCGCCAGTTCCTCGCAGGAAGATCGTTTTTCCGGGTCGCGCGGGCTGCAACGGAGGGCTCGGCTCGTCTCGCGGGAAGAATTACGCTCGACTCGCCGACCCTCCTGCGCGCCCGCGCGACCGGGACGTCGTGCCATGGCGTCCCGACGCGGGAACCCGAACATCGGTGGCCTGGCGGCCGAGAGATGGTACCGGCTTGAGCACGCCGCACGTCGTCGAGCTGGACTTCGTCGCCGGCGCACGCGAGGCGCGCGGCCTCGCGGTTGTCATCGACGTATTCCGCGCGTTCTCTGTCGCGGCCTACGCCTTCGACCGCGGCGCCCGCGCGATCCATCCCGTCGCAGCCATCGAGGAAGCGCTCGCCCTGCGCGCCGCGCATCCCGACTGGCTGCTCATCGGGGAACGCCACGCACGCCAGCTGACGGGCTTCGACTTCGGCAATTCACCCACACAGATCGTCGCCGCCGATCTCGCCGGGCGCACGCTCGTGCACACCACGCACTCCGGCACGCAGGGACTCGCGAACGCCATCCACGCCGACGAGGTCATCACGGGCGCGCTCGTCAATGCCGGCGCCATCGTGCGCTACATCCAGAGCCGCAGGCCGGCGGTGGTCTCGCTGGTGCGCATGGGCCACGAGGCCCGCGAACGCTGCGCCGAGGACGATCTCTGCGCCGCACTGATCCGCGCACGCCTCGAAGGCCGCGAATTCGACACCGCCGGCATCTGCGAACGCCTGCGCACGGCACCGTCCGCGGCGAAGTTCTTCGATCCGGCGGCGCACTGGGCGCCGGAGCCTGATTTCGACTACTGCACGGACGTCGACCGGTTCGACTTCGTGCTGCGGGTGGCGTCGTCGTCGGACGGCCTGCGGCAGCTGGTCCGCGTGCAGGGCTGCTTCTGATCCAGGGACATCGATCCATCGTGCCGTATGGAACACGGCGCCGGCGCACGCGTTTCCTTGATCGGCCGCCGGCGCTGCCGCAAGCTGGCAAGGTGCTGCGATGCGCCGGGGCGCGGAACTCGCGCTCACGGCGACCCACGACATGAACCAGGAAACACTCACCGCCAGTCCCTCGGAGTCCGTCGTCGTCGAGCTGACGGCGGTCGTCGTTGCCGTCACAGCCGACGAGCCGCGCGTGCTGACCGTGCGCGCTGCGGTCGACGCCGGCCGCCGGGGCACGCTGCGCCTCGATGCGCTGCCCGCGGGCCCGCTGCAGAGCGTGCACCGCACGCTGGACCAGGGCCTGCGCGCCTACGTCGAACACCAGACGCGGCATACGCTGGGCTACGTCGAGCAGCTCTACACCTTCGGGGATCGCGACCGCGACCGCCGGGGGACAACCGTCGCCACCGCGGCGCGCGTGCTGTCCATCGGCTATCTGGGCCTGGTGCGCGAGGCTTTCCCCGCGGGTTCCGAGGAGGCGGCCTGGCACGACTGGTATCGCTACTTCCCGTGGGAGGACTGGCGCCACGGCCGGCCCGTGGTGCTCGACCTCATCGAGCCGAAGCTCGCGGCCTGGGCCGACGCGGCCGAGTCGGATGGCGACCGTCGCGCGCGGCGCGAGCGCCTGTCGGTGACGTTCGCGTTCGCGGATGGCACCTGGAACGACGAGCGTGTGCTGGAGCGCTACGAACTCCTGTACGAGGCCGGGCTCGTGCCCGAGGCATCGTTGAAGGCGGCGGATCCCGACGCGCTGCCCGGGCGGCACCCGATGGCGGGCGACCACCGGCGCATTCTCGCGACCGCGATCGCGCGGCTGCGCGGCAAGATCAAGTACCGGCCGGTCGTGTTCGAGCTCATGCCGCCCGCGTTCACGCTGCTGCAGCTGCAACGCACGGTCGAGGCGCTCGCGGGCGTGCGCCTGCACAAGCCGAATTTCCGGCGGCTCGTCGAGCAGCAGGGGCTGGTCGAGGAGACGGGTGCGGTCACGCTCGACACGGGCGGCCGGCCGGCGCGGCTGGTGCGCTTCCGGCGTGAGGTGCTCGTCGAGCGCACGGCGGCGGGCATCGGGCTGCCGGGTTCACGTGGCGCGTTCAGTCGGCGCAGGCGCGATGGCTGACAGACAAGCGAGGAACGGGCGGCATCGGCGTGACGGCTGGCGGGTACGCGGAGAACGGGACATCGGCGATTTCGGCCGCGACATCACCGGGCGCGGGCGCGCAGGGAGGGTCGGCGAGTCGAGCGTAAAGATTTGGCGCGAGACGAGCCGATCCCTCCCGTTGCCGCCCGCGCTGTCAGCCACCGGTTCCAGAAATCGCCGATGCCGGTCGCTCCCCGCTTGAAATTCTTATTCCCATAATTAGAATAAGCCTGCCGGTGCCACCGGCCTTTATTGGCTTCTGGAAATACTCTAAGAGAGACTAACGGAACCGCCATGAACGCTGTGACCGCCATCGACATGAAGGACCCCTACACGCCCGAGATCGCGGCGCGCACCGCACCTCTCTACGAGCGCGTGCAGCGCGTGATCCCCGCGGTCGAGTGGCCCGTCTACGCGCCCGACATCGACGCGATCCTGACGCTGAAGCAGCGCCGGAACGCGGTGATCCTCGCGCACAACTACCAGACGCCCGAGATCTTCAACACGGTCGCGGACATCGTCGGCGACAGCCTGTTGCTCGCGCGCGAGGCCGCGAAGGTGAAGGCCGACGTCATCGTGCTCTGCGGCGTGCACTTCATGGCCGAGACCGCGAAGCTCATGAACCCCGAGAAGACGGTGCTGATTCCGGACCTCGAGGCCGGCTGCTCGCTGGCCGAGTCGATCACGGGCGCCGATGTGCGCGCGTTGAAGGCGAAGTACCCGGGCGTGCCGGTCGTGACCTATGTGAACACCTCGGCCGAAGTGAAGGCCGAGAGCGACATCTGCTGCACCTCAGGCAACGCCGTGCAGGTGGTCGAGTCGCTCGGTGTGCCGCGCGTCATCATGATCCCCGACGAATACCTGGCGAAGAACGTCGCCGCGCAGACGAAGGTCGAGATCATCTCCTGGGCGGGCCGCTGCGAGGTGCACGAGCGTTTCACTCCCGCCGACATCCATGACCTGCGCAAGGCGCATCCGGGCCTGGTCGTGCTGTCGCACCCCGAGTGCGACAAGCCGGTCGTCGACGTGTCCGACTTCGCCGGCTCCACCGCCGCGATGGCGAAGTACGTGCAGGAGAAGCACCCCGCGAAGGTCGCACTGATCACCGAGTGCTCGATGAGCGACAACGTCGCGGTGGCGAACCCGGACGTCGAGTTCATCAAGCCCTGCAACCTCTGCCCGCACATGAAGCGCATCACGCTGCCGAAGATCCGCCGCTCGCTGGAGACCATGAGCTTCAGGGTCGAGGTGCCGGCCGACATCGCTGCGGCCGCGCGCCGTGCGGTCGAGCGCATGGTCGCGGTCGGTGCGCCGAAGTGACGGCATGGCACGCCGCGGCCGGCTGGCGATGACCACTGCACGGCGGCGGAACCCGCAGGCATGAGCACGTCGCACGAAGCGGAACGCGCTCCCGTCGTCGTCATCGGCGCCGGCATCGGCGGGCTCGTCACCGCGCTGGAACTCGCGCCCGAGCCCGTCATCGTGCTCACGCGCGCGGTGCTCGGCCGCGAGACCGCGAGTGCCTGGGCGCAGGGCGGCATCGCCGCGGCACTCGATCCCGGGGACTCGTCCGCCGCGCATGCCGCCGACACGCTCGCGGCCGGTGACGGCCTCTGTGATCCGGACGTGGTCGCGGGAGTGACCGCCGAGGCGGCGGCCTGCATCCACCAGCTCGAACGCTACGGCGCGCGCTTCGACCGCGATGCCGCGGGACGCTATGCGCTCGGCCGCGAGGGCGGCCATCACGCGCGGCGCATCGCGCACGTGCGCGACGCCACCGGAAACGCCGTCACGCGTTCGCTGATCGAGGCCGCGCGCGCCTGTCCGTCGATCACGCTGCTCGAGGGCGTCGAGGCCGAGGACCTGCTGGCGGACGAGGGCCGCGTGGTCGGCATCTACGCGCGGCGCGGGACCGAACGGCTGCTCTTCAACGCGCGCGCGGTCGTGCTCGCGACCGGGGGCGTGGGCGGTCTCTACCGCTGGACGAGCAACCCGCTCGGTGCGCGCGGCGACGGCCTCGCGCTGGCGGCGCGTGCCGGGGCTCGCTTCCGCGATCTCGAGTTCGTGCAGTTCCACCCGACGGCGATCGACGTCGGCAGCGATCCGATGCCGCTCGCGACCGAGGCGCTGCGCGGGGAGGGCGCGATCCTCGTAAACAGCGACGGCGTCCGTTTCATGACGACGCAGCACGAGCTCGCCGAACTCGCACCGCGCGATGTCGTGGCGCGCGCGATCGAGGCCGAACGCGCGGCCGGCCGGCGCGTGTTCCTCGATGCGACCGCGGCGCTGGGTGCGGCCTTCGGCGAGCGCTTCCCGACGGTGCACGCGGCCTGCCTGCGCGCGGGCATCGATCCCGCCCGCGAGCCGATCCCGGTCGCGCCCGCGGCGCATTACCACATGGGCGGCATCGACGTGGACATGCAGGGCCGCAGCACGGTCCCCGGCCTCTGGGCGGTGGGCGAGGTGTCCTGCACGGGGCTCCCTGGTGCGAACCGGCTCGCCAGCAATTCACTGCTGGAGGCGGCCGTGTACGGCACGCGCGCCGCGCGCGACATCCGCGCGAGGGCGCGTCGCGGCGGCCGTCTGCCCGCACCGCCGCGCTTCCCTCGGCACGTCGACGATGCGGAGGCAGCGCGGCAGATGACGGTGCTGCGCGCGCGCATGCAGGATGCCGTCGGCGTGCTGCGCAACCGGGAGGCGCTCGAGCAGGCCGTCGTGGAGTTCGCGGCGCTGCGCCGGGGGCCCGCGGCGCTCGCGCGCGCCGTCGAGAACGCGGCGACGGTCGCCCTGATGATCGCCGTGGCTGCGCTCGGACGCGAGGAGAGCCGCGGCGGTCACTGGCGCACGGATTTCCCCGCCGCATCGGCGCAGGCGCGGCATTCGATCCTTGATCTCGCGGCCGCGGAACGGGTCGCGGCCGAACGGGGCGCTGCGCGGGCGACGCTGCGCCGCGCCGTGTGAGCACGGCCTTCCTGCCATGCCGGCGGCGTTCTGGCACACCGCGATCCTGCTGACGTTCTCGAACGTGTTCATGACCTTCGCGTGGTACGCCCACCTGAAGGAGATGAACACGAAGCCCTGGTATCTCGCGGCGCTCTTCTCGTGGGCCATCGCGCTCGCGGAGTACCTGCTGCAGGTCCCCGCGAACCGCATCGGCTACGGCGTCATGACGCTGCCGCAGCTCAAGATCCTGCAGGAAGTCATCGCGCTCACGGTGTTCGTGCCCTTCGTGGTCTTCTACATGCGCCAGGGGCTCAAGCTCGACTACCTCTGGGCTGCGCTGTGCATGCTGGGCGCGGTGTACTTCATCTTCCGCGACTCGTGACCGCGGGCCCGCCGGCGCGCGGGCCGCTCTCCTGCGCGTGGCGCACGCAGGTGCCCCGCTGATCCGGACCCCGAGGCTCTCTGGCCTTCAGCGCGCGTCGCGCGTCACGACGCCGTCGCGCAGGCGCCGCACCAGTGCGCCGAGGTCCGTGATCGGCGCCGAGCACGTCGGGCCCTCGCACACATAGGCGACGACGTCGCCCGTGCAGGCCTTCGCCGCGAGCGCCGCGGGCAGGTCCGCGGCGCTCTGCGGGATGGCGTAGACCTGGCGGCGGGGCGCATAGAGGCGCGCGAGCGCGCGCTGCCATTCGCCCAGTTCGCCGCAGCAGCCGCGCAGGATCACGACCTCGCCGGGGGACAGGTGATCCTCGAGGGCGTTCAGCAGCGTGGCATGCGCCTGTGGCGCGCGGCCCAGCGAATCCCAGCCACCCTCCAGCGTGCGCGCCGCGGCTTCGAGGTAGCGCGGCTCGCCGAGCAGCCAGCCGAGGCGCTGCAGCGCCAGCGCGGCCACGCCGTTGCCCGCCGGAGTGGCGTCGTCCGCGAAGGATTTCGGGCGGTGCAGGGGCGTGGGCTGGTCGTCGGCCGTGTACCAGAAGCCGCCGCGTTCGCGGTCCTCGAAGTGCCGGAGCAGCGCCTCCGCGAGGTCGATGGCGAACGCGAGGTCGGCGCTGCGCCAGCGTGTCTGGAGCAGTTCCAGCAGGCCGTCGAGCAGGAACGCGTGGTCGTCGAGATAGGCCGGAAAGCGGGCCGCGCCGCCCTTGCAGACCGCGTGCAGGCGTCCGTCGACCCACGCCGTCCGGCGCAGCAGGTCCACGGCCCGCGTGGCCGCATCCGCGAGATCGTCGCGGTCGAGCGCGCGCGCGGCGAGCGCGAGGCCGCGGATCACGAGGCCGTTCCAGCCCGTGATGACCTTGTCGTCGCGGCCGGGCCAGACGCGCCGGCTGCGCACCGCGAGCAGCTTCGCGCGCGCGCTGTCCAGCACCTCGCGCGCGGCCTCGGGGGAGAGGTCGAGGCCTGCCGCGACGTCCTCGATCCCCGCCGCCACGTGCAGATGATGCCGACCCTCGAAATTGGGTGCGCGGTCGAGGCCGAACCGCAGCGCCATCGCGCGGTACTCGCCCGGTGAGAGCAGTGCCTCGATCTCGGCGCGTTCCCAGACGTAGAAGCGGCCTTCGTGGCCCTCCGAGTCCGCGTCCAGTGCGGCCTGGAAGCCGCCATCGGGTCCCTGCATGTCGCGCAGCGCCCAGTCAGCGGTCTCCGCCACGACGCGGCGGAACAGCGGCTCGCCGGTCGCGATCGCGGCCAGCGAATACACCGCGAGCAGGGAGCCGTTGTCGTAGAGCATCTTCTCGAAGTGCGGGATCATCCACTCGGCGTCGACGGAATAACGGCAGAAGCCGCCGCCCAGCTGGTCGTAGAGCCCGCCTTCGGCCATGCGCGTCAGCGTCAGCGTGGCCATGTACAGCGCCTGCAGGTCCGGCTCGTCGCCGTGCGCGGTCGCGGACCAGTCGCGCAGCAGGCGTTCGAGGCCGATCGCGTGCGGGAACTTCGGTGCGCCACCGAAACCGCCGTGCTCGCCGTCGAAGTCCTGCTGCGCTCCGGCGCGCGCCGCGTCGAGCGGGCGACGGTCGAACGCGCCGCGCGCGCCCTCGGACGCTGCGGGTACCAGATCGTCGAACACGCGCGCGAGCGACTCGCTCTGGCGGCGGATCTCCTCCGGATGCTCGTGGAAGAAGCGCGCGGCGCGGATGAGCACCTCGCGGAACGCGGGCATGCCGTAGCGCGGTTCCGCGGGCAGGTAGGTGCCGGCGAAGAACGGCACGTGGTCGTCGGGCGTGAGGAACACGGTCAGCGGCCAGCCGCCGGCGCGCCGCGCGAGGATCTGGTGCGCGACCTGGTAGATGCGATCGAGGTCCGGGCGCTCCTCGCGATCGACCTTGATGTTCACGTACAGCTCGTTCATGACCCCGGCCGTGGCGGCGTCCTCGAAGGACTCGTGCGCCATGACGTGGCACCAGTGACAGGCCGAATAGCCGATCGACAGCAGGATGGGCCGGCCTTCCCTGCGCGCGAGCGCGAGCGCCTCCTCGCCCCACGGATACCAGTCCACGGGGTTGTGCGCATGCTGCAGCAGGTAGGGGCTCGTCTCGCGGGCGAGACGGTTCGTCGTGCCCGGCGGGTTCGGGGTCGTCATCGGGAAGTTCTCGTGCTGCTCGGGTAGAATCGCGGCGCGCCGTACCACCGCAATATAGCGAACGGCGCGTGGCCCTGCCGACGTCACCCCGTCCCGGGGCGCCAGAACCAGCCCGGCCATCGGCCCATGAACCGTCCCGCGACGGAAAGCGACCTCACGTGAACGAACCCGAGCATCAGCCTGCCGCCCCCGTCCACGCGCCGCGTCCGGGCGCCGGCGCGGACCTGCCGGTGCTCCGGCTGCGCGACCGGGAGGAGCGCCGTCTGCAGGCGGGACACCTCTGGGTGTTCTCGAACGAGATCGACGTCGAGGCGACCCCGCTCACGGCGTTCGTGCCCGGCGATGCCGTTCGCATCCACACGAGCCGCGACCGCTTCCTGGGCTACGGCTACGTCAACCCGCGCACGCTCATCGCCGCGCGCATCCTGAGTCGCGATCCGGCCCATCCCGTCGCGCGGCCGCTGTTCGTGCACCGCCTGAAGGTCGCGCTCGCACTGCGCGAGCGGCTCTACGCCTCGCCGTACTACCGCCTGGCGTTCGGCGAGTCGGACGGCCTGCCGGGGCTCGTCGTCGACCGCTACGGCGATGTCTGTGTGGCGCAGCTCACGACCGCCGGCATGGACGTCCGCCGTGCCGAGATCCTCGAGGCGCTCGAGCGCACGGTGAAGCCGCGCGCGGTGCTGTGGAAGAACGACAGCAGTGTGCGCGAACTGGAGGGCCTGTCGCTCGAGGTCGGCGCGGCGCTCGGTGACGTGCCCGACGAGGTCGAGGTGCCCGAGGGCGGCATCGGTTTCCGTGTGCCGCTCGCGGGCGGGCAGAAGACCGGCTGGTTCTTCGATCAGACGCGCAACCGCGCCGCCGTGGCGTCGCTCTGCGCCGGCATGCGCGTGCTCGACGTCTTCAGCTACGCCGGTGGCTTCGGCCTGCAGGCGTTGAGCGCGGGTGCGCGCGGCGCGGTCTGCGTGGACGCCTCGGCGGCGGCGCTGGAACTCGTGCAGAGGACCGCGGCCGTGCACGGCTTCGACATCGCGACGCGCCGCGGTGACGCCTTCGACGTGCTGGAGGCCCTCGCCGCCGAACGCGAGCGGTTCGACGTGGTGGTGATCGACCCGCCGGCCTTCATCCGGCGCCGCAAGGACCATCCGAAGGGGCTCGCGGCCTATCGCAAGCTGAACCAGCTCGCGATGCAGCTCGTCGAGCGCGACGGTTTCCTGGTGTCCTGTTCCTGCTCCTGGCATCTCGCGGAGGGCGAGCTCGTCGAGGCGGTGCAGCGCGCCGCGCGGCACCTCGACCGCTTCGCGCAGCTCGTCGAGCTGCGCGGCCAGGCGCCCGACCATCCCGTGCACCCGGCGATTCCCGAGACGCGCTACCTCAAGGCGCTCGTCGCGCGCATCAGCAACGCCTGATCGCGCCACGGCCCCTGAATCCGTAGACTGCGCGGCATGCTGACCTATCCGGACATCGATCCCGTCGCGATCGCGCTGGGGCCCGTCAGGATCCACTGGTACGGGCTCATGTACGTGCTCGGTTTCGCGGCCGCCTGGTGGCTGGGGCGCTGGCGCGCGACGCGTCCCGGATCGACGTGGAGGCCCGTCGACGTCGACGACCTGATCTTCTTCGCGGCGGTCGGCGTGATCCTCGGCGGGCGGATCGGCTGGATCCTGTTCTACGGCTTCGAGACGGTGCTCGCGGAGCCGCTGTCGCTCGTCATGGTCTGGCGCGGCGGCATGTCCTTCCACGGCGGGCTCATCGGCGTGGCGCTCGCGATGCTGCTGTTCGCGCGGCGCCGCGGTCGCGTGGCGGTGGACGTGTTCGACTTCATGTCGCCGCTGCCCGCCGTGGGCCTGGGCGCGGGGCGGCTCGGGAACTTCATCAACGGCGAGCTCTGGGGCAAGTCGACGGACGTGCCCTGGGGTTTCCTCGTGCACGGCGAGGTCCTGCACGCCTCGCAGCTCTACGAGGCCGCGCTCGAGGGCCTGCTGCTGTTCCTGATCGTCTGGACCTTCACTTCCAGGCCGCGGCCGCGCTGGGCTCCGTCAGGGCTGTTCCTCGTCTGCTACGGCACGTTCCGCTTCCTCGTCGAGTTCGTGCGTGTGCCGGACGCCAACCTCGGTTACCTCGCCCTGGGCTGGGTCACGATGGGCCAGATCCTGTCGCTGCCCATGGTGCTGATCGGGCTCGCCATGCTCGCGTATGCTTACCGCGCCCGGCAGGCGTCGGGCAATTTCGTGGCGCCGGGCGGGGCCGCTGCCGCGGATCCGGACCGCAGCGGCTCCCGACGGACGAAGCGCCCGAAGGCATGAAGCAGTATCTCGATCTCATGCGCCTGGTGCAGAGCCAGGGCACGCGCAAGAGCGATCGCACCGGCACCGGCACGCTGTCGGTGTTCGGCCACCAGATGCGCTTCGACCTGCGCGCGGGCTTCCCCCTGGTCACGACCAAGAAACTGCACCTGCGCTCCATCGTGGTCGAGCTGCTGTGGTTCCTCCGCGGCGAGACCAATACGCGCTGGCTCCGGGACAACGGCGTCACGATCTGGGACGAATGGGCGGACGCCGATGGCGAGCTCGGCCCCGTCTACGGGCGCCAGTGGCGCGCCTGGGGCACCGCCGACGGGCGCTGCATCGACCAGATCGCGCAGGTCGTGCAGGACCTGCGCCACAACCCGGATTCGCGCCGCATCATGGTGAGCGCCTGGAACGTGGGCGAGCTCGACCGCATGGCGCTGCTGCCCTGCCACGCGCTGTTCCAGTTCCATGTCGCGGAAGGCCGGCTGTCCTGCCAGCTCTATCAGCGCAGCGCCGACATCTTCCTCGGCGTGCCGTTCAACATCGCCTCGTACGCGCTGCTCGTGCACATGCTCGCGCAGCAGTGCGACCTCGAGGTCGGTGAGTTCATCTGGACCGGCGGCGACTGCCATCTGTACTCGAACCACGTGGAGCAGGCCGCGCTGCAGCTCGGCCGCGAGCCGCGCGCATTGCCGCGCCTCTCGATCCTGCGCCGTCCGCCCTCGATCTTCGACTACGCCTTCGAGGACTTCGCCTTCGAAGGCTACGACCCGCACCCGGCGATCAAGGCGCCGGTCGCAGTATGACCAGGGAGCAATCGTCGACCATGTCCGAGTCCACCCGCCGTCGCGCCCCGATGTTCAAGGTCCGCAACTCCAGGATCCACGGCAAGGGCGTGTTCGCGCTGCGCCGCATCCGCAAGGGCACGCGCGTCACCGAATACGAGGGCGAGCGTGTCTCCCACGCGGAGGCGGACCGGCGCTACGAGCACAAGGCCGACGACGACAACCACACCTTCCTGTTCATCGTCGACGGCCGCACCGTCATCGATGCCGGCGTCGACGGCAGCGACGCGCGCTTCATCAACCACTCCTGCGATCCGAACTGCGAGACCGTCATCGAGAACCGGCGCGTGTTCATCGAGGCCATCCGCACGATCCAGCCGGGCGACGAACTCTCCTACGACTACCAGATCCAGCGCGAGCCGGGCGACCCGGAGGACATCGACGAGGTCTTCGCCTGCCGCTGTGGCGCGAGCGGCTGCCGCGGCACGATGCTCTGGCCCGCCGAACCGCGCCGTGCACGGCGCAGTCCGGCGCGGCGCACGGCCGGCGAGACCGCCCGCCGGAGCACCGGCAAGCGCGCGAAGAAGTCCCGCCGCGAGGCACCGGCCCACGCCCACGGCCGCTCGAGCGGGAAGTCGAAGGGCAGTCCGCGCGGCAAGGACCGCGGTACCGGCCGCGGGAAGCGCTGAGGCCGCAACGGGACGGCGTGTGCCTTCACCACCGGGGGCGTGAACATGGCGGGCAGGGGTGGCATGACGGACCGTGAGCGCGCCGCGCTCCGCGCCCGCGTGGGCGAGGCGCAGCGCTCCGGCACGATCCGGGTCGGCCGCGAGACGCAGGGGCGAGGAGGCAAGGGCGTCACCGTCATCACGGGCCTGCCGCTCGGGCCTGCGGCCCTCGAGGCGCTCGCGAAGGAACTGAAGGCGCGCTGTGGCGCGGGCGGCAAGGCGCGCCCCGACGGCGCCATCGAGATCCAGGGCGAGCACCGCGACCTGCTGGTCGCGGAACTCGCGAGGCGCGGCTACGCCGCGAAGCGCGCCGGCGGCTGATCCTGCAGAGTCGCGTACCTGCGCCTGCGCATTATGGTGCGCGGGGATCGTGCCGATTGACGCCACCGGCGTCGATGGCCGAAAGTTGCGGTCCGGTCCGCCATCACCCGTGAGGTCGTCATGTTCGTCGCGAAAGTCCCTGCGCTGGCGCTGCTGTCCTCCCTCGTTGCACTGGGGATGTCGACGGCATCCGCCGCCGAGCGCGAGCAGACGTTGAAGCCCGCCGGCTACGAGCCGGGCGAGAAGTGGCGCACGACGATGTCGATGTCGATGATGGGCATGTCCATGCCGGGCATGTCGAACGAGGTGTGCGTGCCGAAGGGCGGGGATGCGTCGCAGGCGGGCCTCGACAAGAACTGCCAGACCAGCAACATGCGCCGGTCCGGCAACAAGCTGAGCTACCACGTCGTCTGCACCGGCAAGAACGCCATGGAAGGCGACATGGAGATCGAGAACCTCGGTCCCGACCATTATCGCGGCCAGATGGTCGCCACCGCCGGCGGCGAGCAGATGACGATGAAGTACGAAGGCCAGAAGCAGCCGGGCGAGTGCGATGCGGGCGAGCTGAAGCGCAAGGTGAATGCGATGATCGCCAGGTCCAACGCGGAGATGGCGAAGGCCTGCCACGAGGGCGCGCAGAACACCCAGGTGGGACTGTTCACGGGCGCGGAGCCCATGTGCAAGGATCCGACGGACAAGCAGGTGTTCTGCGGCAACGTCCAGGGCTACAAGGCCTTCGGCGCCCTGTCGCAGCAGGAGCGGTACTACGGTCGTGGCGGACAGACGGGCATCGAGAACAAGCCGCTGTCGGCCGCCGCCAGGGCCTGCGGGTTCGGGGTCGACGCGAAGCGCACGCAGCTCTGTAGCGGCGCCGAGGGCAAGGGGGAATGGGGGTTCCTGGCGAGCGAGTGCCCCGTACTCGCGAAGCCACTCGCGCAGCGCGAGTGCGCGGGCCGTGATTTCACCACACCGGTCGCCGCGAAGTACCGGGACTTCTGCTCGGCCTACGCCTCCGCGCGGAGTGGCGCCGGCACGGCGGCGGGCGGTGCGGACGCCGGTGGAGCGTCCGGCACGGCAGGCGCGTCCGGCGATGCGGGCACGGCTGCCGCGGATGGCACGGCGCAGAGCGGCAAGGTGGATGCCGAGGAACAGCAGAAGCCGTCGGTCGGGGACAAGGCCAAGAATTCCCTGAAGAAGCTCAAGGGTCTGTTCGGGCACTGAGAACTTCCGTCCAGCGCCGGCGTTGTCGGATCGGTCGGCGCGTGTCGTGAGGGTCCGGAGCCGTGGTCACGCATTGCGGCGCCGCCGGGCGCCGCGTGCGTGGTGCGCGATCGCCGCGCTTGCTCTTGCCCTGGCCCTTTCTGCCTCACCCACCGTCCGCGCCGCCCCCATCGACGCCTATCCGCGCGCGGCCGCGGCGTACATCGTCATCGCCGACGGCCGGCCGCTGTGGGTGCGCGCGGCCGCCGCGCCAAGGCCGCCGGCCTCCCTCGCGAAACTGCTGACGGCGCTGGTGCTGCTCGAGGGCGGCTGGCGACCCGGAGCGGACATCGTCGTCAGCGCGCGCGCGGCGGGCGTCGAGGGCTCCCGCCTCGGCCTGCGCGCGGGCGAATCGCTCACCGCGGGCGACGCCCTGACCGCACTGCTGGTGCGCTCCGCCAACGATGCCTGCGTTGCACTCGCGGAACACGCGGCCGGATCCCTGCAGGCGTTCGCAGAACGCATGAACGCGAGAGCGGCGAGGCTCGGCCTGCGCGACTCGCATTTCGTGCATCCCTGCGGTCTCGATGCGCCGGGTCAGAAGAGTTCGGCGCGCGATCTGCTGCGCGTCGCCATCGCCGCGATGGAGGAGCCCGCGATCGCGCGCATCGTGGCGCTGCGGGAGGCCGTCGTCACGACGGGTGGCGGCCGGCGGCTCGCGATGCACAACGGCAACGCATTGCTCGGGCGCGTGGATGGCGTCGTCGGCATCAAGAGCGGCTATACGAGCGGCGCGGGCAAGTGCGTTATCGCACTCGCGCGTCGCGGTGCGCACAGCGTCTGGCTCGTGATGCTGGACGCGCCGGATCGCTGGTGGGTGGCGGCCGGCATCATCGACGCGGCGTTCCGCGAACTCGACGCGGGTGGGGCGGCGGGATGACGCGGGCGGTACGGTGGGCGGCGGTCGCGCTGCTGGTCGCGGTGACCGTGCTCGTCTACGCGCCGGCGCTGGATGCGAGCTTCCAGTTCGACGACTACAACGTGATCCTGCGCGATCCGCGCGTGCAGTCCCTCGGCGCCTGGGCCGCGTCGATGCCCGGCATGCGGCCGCTGCTCAAGCTGAGCTACGCGCTGAACCACGAGTTGGGCGGCGGCGCGCGCGGCTTCCGCCTGCTCAATGTCGCGATCCACGCGCTCAACGCCGTGCTGGTGCTGCTGCTCGTCGGGCGGCTGTCCTCCCGCCACGGTCTCGCTGCACGTCCTGCGCTCGGTGTCGCGTTCGCCGTCGCACTCGTGTTCGCGCTGCATCCGGCGCAGACCGAGGCCGTGACCTATGTCTCCGGCCGCTCCAGCGCGCTGGTCGCGCTCGGCTGCCTCGCCACGATGCTCGCCTGGCTGCGGGCCGTCGAAGCATCGACCGCCGCAGCGCGGGACATAGGCGCGGCGGTCGCACGGATCCCGGCGCGCGGCTGGGCGGCGCTGTTCGCGGCACTCGCGCTCGCGACGAAGGAAGCGGCGGTCGTGCTGCCGCTGGTACTGCTCCTGTGGGTGGCCACGACGCCCGGGATCGGGGCTCTGCGGCGGATGCACGGAGCGCCGGCGGGCGCCGGATCGACGGTACCGGGAGCCGGCGAGGCACCCGGGCACGTGCCGTCCGGCGCGGCAGTGGTGCGCGCTTCGTGGCCGCTGCTGCTCGTCTTCGCGGCCGTCGGCGTCGCCCTGCTGTCGCTCGCGCCCTATCGCGAGATCATCGCCGCGAGCCTCGCGCGGCGCGGCTCATGGCACAACCTGCTCGGGAACGCCGAGGCGATTCCCTGGCTGGCCGGCCAGATGTTCCGCATCGGCGCGATGAATGCGGATCCGGACCTGCGCGTGCCCGGGGCGCCGTCACCCGCGCTGGTCCTGCGGCTCGTGGTGATCGCGGTCGTGATCGCGGCCGCGCTCGCGTCGCGGCGTCGCCGCCCCGCGCTCGCCTTCGGCGTGCTGTGGTTCTTCGTGTGGCTCCTGCCCACGCATTCGGTGCTGCCGCGCGAGGATCTCGCCAATGACCGGCAGCTCTACCTCGCGCTCGTCGGCCCCGCCTGGCTGGCGGTCTACGGCGCATGGCTCGCGCTGCAGGGGCTGCGCTCGCGGGTGCCGGCGCGTGTCGTGGCTTCCGTGGCGGCCACCGTGATCGCTGCGCTGGCTGTTGTCCTGGCCAGCGTCACGGTGGCGCGCAACCGCGTGTACACGACCGAGGTGAGCTTCTGGGAAGACGCGGCGCGGCGCTCACCGCACAAGGCGCGAACCGCGAACAATCTCGGCTATGCCTACGCGCTCGCCTGCCGCGATGCCGACGCGCTCGCCGCGTTCGCGCGGGCCGCGGCGCTCGATCCCGCGGACAGCCGGTCCCGCGTGAACTACCGGCTGCTCGAGGAGGGCGCGCTGTTTCGCGATGGCGAACGCCATTGCCGAGTTCCCTGAAGATCTCATCCCGTGCTCTACCGCCGGCGGAGCGCTGCGACGTGCCGCCGCGCTCGAGGCGAGGAGGAGGTTCTGCTGCGTCATGGCGTCGGGAATGCGAATCGGGTGACCTGCGTGAGAAGATGATGTCGGTGGCGCACAGTGATAGCCGCGCCAGTCGAACTGGCTCATCGCCCTTCGGAAAGTCCTGTAGAGGGCTTAAGGAGCGGTTAATCAGGGTCGCCGACAATCCGCCGGGGTTTATTCTGCCAGGCTGAACCGATGACCCGATTTCTCCGCTGCCTGTTGCTGTTCGCCGTGGTGCCAACCGCTGCGCTGGCCGTCGAAGACCTGATTTCCCTGTCGCCGGAGCAGGCCCGCAAGGCCGGCATCGTCACGGCAGCGCTGACCGACCTCAAGGCGACGGGTGGCATTCGCCTGCCGGGACAGGTGGTGGTGCCGGCATCGCAGATCGAGGTGATCGCCGCGCCGCTGCCGGTCATGGTCGCGGGAGTGCGCGTCGCCCATGGCGAGGCGGTGAAGAAGGGCCAGGTACTCGCCCGCCTGCAAGGCGCCTCACTACTCGAACTGCAGCGCGACTTTGCCCACGCCCGCGGCCAAGCGGCGCTGGCGCTGCAGAACCTGCGCCGTGACGAAAGCCTGTTCGCCGACGGCATCATCGCCGAGGGCCGCCTCGCGGCAACGCGCGCCGCCGAACGGCAGGCCGCCCTGGTGCTGGCCGAGAAGCGCCAGTCGCTGCGACTCGCCGGCCTGGCAGAGCCCGTCGAGGGCGGCGATCTGGCGAGCGGAGCCTTTGTCCGTGCACCCTTCGATGGCGTGGTGCTGGAGGCCAGTGCGCAGCCCGGCCAGCGCGTCGACTCCATGACGCCGCTGTTCAAGCTCGGCCGCATCTCCCCGCTGTGGCTCGAGATCCACGCAACGCCGGCGCAGGCCGCCGGCATTGCGGTGGGCGACGAGGTCGCCGTGCCCGGCTGTCCCGCGGGCGGTCGCATCACGGTGATCGCACCGCAGGTTGACCCGCACGACCAGTCGCTGCGGCTGCGGGCTCTGCTCCCACAGCGTGTCGCCTGCGTGCGACCCTATCAGTACGTGCAGGTGGAGGTGAAGCCGGCGGAGACATCCACCCGCTACGCCTGGCGCGTACCGACGGCGGCGCTGACGCGCCACTTGGCGCGCACCTGGGTATTTGTCCAGGAAAGCGGCGGCTTCCGGCCGGTGGCCGTGCAGGTCCTGGAGGAATCGGCGCAGTCGTCGCGCATCACCGTGCCCGTCGATGCGTCGGTGCGCATCGCCATCAAGGGCATTGCCACGCTCAAGGGGGCCTGGCTCGGCCTCGGCACCGCCGAAGAGTGACCGGATGTTTTCGCGGCTGATCGAGTTCTCTCTGAGCCAGCGCCTGCTGGTCCTGATTGCCGTGCTGCTCCTGATCGGCGGCGGTGCAATCGCGTTCAACGGCCTGCCCATCGACGCCTTTCCGGATGTCTCGTCGACTCAGGTCAAGTTGATCATGAAGGCGCCGGGCATGACTCCAGAGGAGGTGGAGGCGCGCATCGTGACTCCGATCGAAGTCGAGCTGCTCGGCATTCCGCACAAACGCGTGCTGCGCTCGACGGCGAAGTACGCGATCGCCGACATCACACTCGATTTCGAGGATGGCACGGATATCTACTGGGCGCGCCAGCAGGTTGCGGAGCGCCTGACCGGCGTGCTCGAGAACCTGCCCGCGGGCGTCGACGGCGGTCTGGCACCGATCACCACGCCGCTCGGCGAGATGCTGATGTTCACCATCGAGGGTGACCTCGGCCTCGAGGAGAAGCGCACGCTGCTCGACTGGACGATCCGGCCGCAGCTGCGCACCCTGCCCGGCGTCGCCGACGTGAACAGCCTCGGCGGGCTGGTACGCACATTCGAGGTGGTGCCCAACCTCGTCGCCCTGAAATCGGTCGGTCTGCAGATCGCCGACCTGTCGCGCGCCATCGAGGCCAACAACCGCAACGACGGTGCCGGCCGCCTCACGGAAGGCGAAGAATCGCTGCTCGTCCGCGTCGACGGCAACGTCCGGACCATCGAGGACATGCGTGCCATCGTCGTGCACCTCGACGCCGGTGGCAGCGTGACCCGACTGGGTGATGTCGCCACCGTGCGCATCGGCAGCCTGACCCGCTACGGCTTCGTCACGCAAGGCGGCAGGGAGGAGACCGTTCAAGGTCTGGTGCTCGGCCTGCGTGGCGCGAATGCGCGCCAGGTGGTCGAGGCCGTGCGCGCCAGGCTCGACGAAATCGAGCCCACGCTGCCGCCGGGCGTGACGACGAAGATCTTCTATGACCGCGGCGCGCTGATCGAACGTGCGGTGGGTACGGTCGCCCGGGCGCTCGGCGAGGCGATCGTGCTGGTGGTCCTGCTGCTGCTCGCCTTCCTCGGTAACCTGCGCGCGGCTATCGCTGTCGCCTGCGTGTTGCCGCTCGCGGCGCTGGTCACCTTCATCATGATGCGGCTCACCGGCATGTCGGCGAACCTCATGAGCCTCGGCGGCCTGGCCATCGCCATCGGCATGCTGGTCGACGCGGCGGTGGTGGTGGTCGAGAACATCGAGAACCGATTGGGCGATGGCGGTGGCGCCAAGCTGCCGTTCCTGCACCGCATCTATCGCGCCGTGCACGAGGTGACGGTGCCCGTCGTGTCGGGCATCCTCGTCATCGTCATCGTCTTCCTGCCGCTGCTCACGCTGCAGGGGCTGGAAGGAAAGCTCTTCATCCCCGTGGCGCTGACCATCGTCTTCGCGCTGTCGGGTTCGCTGCTGCTGTCGCTGACCGTGATTCCCGTGCTGACCTCGTACCTGCTCGAGCCTTCGACTGGACATCACGAGCCCTGGCTGCCGCGCCAGGCGATGCGGCTCTACGAGCCGGTGCTGGTCTGGAGCCTGGCCAACGCGAGAAAGGTCATCGTCGTCGCGCTGGGACTGCTCGGCGCCACCGTTGCCGCGTTCCTCCTGCTGGGCAAGACCTTCATGCCGACCATGGACGAAGGTGACCTCCTGCTGCAGCTGGCGAAGCTGCCGTCGATAGCGCCGGAGAGGAGCGCGAAGACCGATCTCGCCGTGCAGCGGGCATTGCTGGAGCACGTGCCGGAGATCAAGGGCATCGTCGCGCGCACGGGCTCGGACGAGCTGGGCCTCGACCCGATGGGCCTCAACGAAACCGACAGCTTTCTCGTGCTGGCACCGCGTGCAGAATGGCGTCAGCCGGACAAGGAATGGCTGACCGGGGAGATCCGCAGGGTGATGGCCGATTTCCCGGGCATGGACATCGCCTTCACGCAACCGATCGAGATGCGTGTGTCCGAGATGCTGACCGGCACACGCGGCGACCTCGCAGTCAAGATCTTCGGCCCCGACCTCAATGAACTGAACGCGCTGGCCGAACGCATCGCCGCGCTGCTCGAGACCATACCGGGCGCGCAGGACGTGCTGACCGTCAAGAACGAGGGCGTGCAGTATTTCACCGTGGAGATCGATCGCCTGGCCGCCGGCCGCTTCGGGTTCTCGGTCGAGGAGATCGCAGCGGCGCTCCGCGCACAGATCGAGGGTCAGCCGGTCGGCATCGTGCTGGAAGGCAACCGGCGCACACCGCTGGTGATCAAGGGTGGCGAGGGGATGCGCAGCTCGCCGGCGCTGTTCGCCAACATGCAGCTGGCGCTGCCGGACGGCGGCAGCGTGCCGCTCGCGGCACTCGCGCGCCTGCAGCGGGTCGCTGGTCCCGTGAAGGTCGACCACCAGGACGCGGCGCGCGTGGCGGTCGTGCAGGCGAATGTCACCGGCCGCGACCTGGTCGGTTTCGTCGAGGAGGCCAGGGTCAGGGCGGCGGCCGAGATCAAGCTCGGCGCCGGCTACCAGCTCGCCTGGGGCGGTCAGTTCGAGAACCAGCAGCGCGCCGCGAAGCGCCTGATGCTGGTCGTCCCCGTCGCGCTGGCGTTGATCTTCCACATCCTGTTCACCACCTTCGGCTCGGTGAAGCAGGCAGCCATGGTGTTCGTGAACATTCCCTTCGCCCTTATCGGTGGTGTCTTCGGGCTGCTGATCGCCGGTGAATACCTCTCGGTCCCGGCGTCGGTCGGCTTCATTGCGCTGCTCGGCATCGCGGTGCTCAACGGCCTGGTGCTCATCTCTCATTTCAACCAGCTGCGCGCACAGGGCTTGTCGCTCGATCGCGTCGTCATCGAGGGTGCCAGGCGTCGTCTGCGACCGGTGCTGATGACGGCCTCCATCGCGGCCTTCGGCCTGGTGCCACTGCTGTTCGCCACGGGGCCGGGATCGGAGATCCAGCGGCCACTCGCCATCGTCGTCATCGGCGGCCTGGTGACCTCGACGCTGTTGACGCTGGTGATGCTGCCCATCCTCTATCGGCGCTGGGGAAGCGAATGAAACGCCTCGATACCTGCCTGAAACTGGTCCTGCCGCGCACGCTGGAGACGCAGGTCCTCGATCGCCTGCTGCAGCATCCGCAGTGGGTGGGGCCGTTCATCACGCGTTACGTCGAGGGGCACGGCGATCCGGAGAGCATCGAAAGTCCGGCCGAGCAGGTGCGCGGGTGCGCCGCACGCCTCGAGATCGAGATCCTGATGGATGCGGGCCACGTCGCCGAACTGCTGCAGGACCTGCGGACCGAACTGCCGAGCCGCGATGTCCTCTGGTGGCTGAACCCGGTGACTGGAGCGGGGAATCTGGCATGAGGACGTGGATGCTGCTGGTCCTCGCGCTGTCGGTGACGGCCGCCGACGCTGACCCATCCGATCTGCCACCGGCCGCGCAGATCGAGCAGGCGCTGCACGGGCATCCGATGGTGCGGGCGGCCGAAGCCGGAGTGCGCGCCGAGGAAGCACAGCGGGCGCGTCTGGAGGCCGGGCCGCACGAGTTCGCGTTGACTCTTTCCGGCCAGCGGCGGCGCGACGACCCGGTGGGTCGCACCTACCGCGAACACGAAGTCGGCGTCGAACGCGCGATCCGCCTGCCCGGCAAGGCTGCGCTCGATGCGGAACTTGGGGCGGTCGGTGTCGAGCATGCCGGTTATCTGCTCGGCGATGCACTGCACGAAAGCAGCCGTCTGCTGCTCAGGAGCTGGTTCGACTGGCAGCGCGAAATGGCGGCGGTCCAGGACTGGCAGGCGCAGCTGGCCGTTCTCCAGCGCCAGCAGGACGCCATCGTCAGGCGCGTCGATGCCGGCGATGCGGCGCGTCTCGAGCGCCTGCTGGCCGAGGCGCAGCTCCTGCAGGCGCAGGCGCAGCTGGCACAGGCGGAAACGCGCCGCACGAGTGCCGCACTGGCGCTGAGTCAGGATTTTCCGGCGGTGACCCTGCCCGCGGCCGGCACCTCGACGGTACCGCCCGCAGTGACGCAATTCGACGATTCCTGGCGAGTTCGAATCGTCGAACACAACCACGAACTGCGTGTGGCCGAGCTGGCGACCCAGCGCAGCCGACTGGCGATGCGGCGGCTGAATGCCGAACGCATCGCCGACCCGACCGTTGGCCTGCGCATCGCTTCGGAGCGCGGCGGCGCGGAGCACGTCGTCGGCCTGCAGCTGACCATCCCCGTCGGCGGCACAGCGCGCGCCGCGAGCGCCCGGGCGGGCGCTGCCGAGGCCGACGCGATGGCCGCGCGCGAGGCCCAGGTGCGGGCGCGCGTCGAGGCGGAGGCGCAGCGCACGGTGGCGGCCGCGCACAGCGCTCATGCGCAGTGGCAGCGCCTGGCCGACGTCGCCCGACGCATGGACGACAACGCCAGGCTGCTGGAGAAGGCCTGGCGACTCGGCGAAGGCCAGTTCGGCGATCTGCAGATGGCACGCCGGCAGGCGATCGAGGCACGACTGGCGGAGAGTCAGGCGCGGCTGGATGCCAACGAGGCCCGTTATCGACTGCTGCTCGACGCGCACGCACTGTGGGCGCTCGACGGCGACCAGCACGAGCACTGAGAGTGATGTCGGTGCCGGTGACGGTCCGGGCTCCCGGCCGGTCTCCTCACTCGAACAGCCCCAGGATGTTCTGGTACTTCTCGATGTACCAGCGGTTCTCGTTGTTGTATCTCGGGATCGCCACGGGACGGACGCCCGACTCCTCTGCTTTCCAGACACAGGGGCAGGCCACCGGCCTCCCGGGCGGCTGTTCAGCCGGGCGACGCAGTTCGTCCAGCTTCACGCGCATCCGGCTCAGGACACGATGGAGCTTCGTGACGTTCCGCGGTCCGCCGTTGTATGCGGCAACGGGAAAGATGCCGAGCACCGTCGGGTTCCCGGGATACGCGCGGCGGATGTCGGCCTGCATCTGGGACAGCTCGATGTCGAGCAGGCAGACCGCGGCCTTCATGGCGTTCAGGAGGTCCGTCGCGCCGCGCTCGAAGTTCGGGTTGAGCTTCGCTCCGGCGCATCGCCTGACCACGAACGCATAGGTCCCGTTGCCCCGCTTGTTGGTGAACTGCATGGGGCCGAGGGCGGCCGCGCTCGAGACGCTGTACCGGTAGGCCGCCTCACGCTTCAGGCCGTACTGGTTCAGCACCTCGTCGAAGGCAACCGCATTCTGCTTCCTGAAGTCCGCATCATCCGTCTGCTCGATGACGGCAAGAGTCGTCACGACCGGGGCGGGAACCACGTCCGCGAGAAGTTCACCCGGAAACGCGGCGCTGCGGACTCCCGCGAGCCGCAGTTCGTCGAGCGCCCTGCGCGCCATGGACAGCAGGAACTCCCTGCCGCCCGAGACGAGAAGCGGATCCAGCGTGTCTTCGGTGAACGGCAGGTAGACGATCGGCTTCGCGGTCTGGACGACGTTCCTCCACTGCTTCTTCTTGACGAGAGCGCTGTCGAAGACCGGGAACTTCCTCCCATAGACCTTGAAAGCCTCCTTGCCTCGCGAGAAAGCGAACATCAGCCGTTCGGCACCCGATCCCTTCACGTGCCGCGCCTGGATGCCCGGCGTCCGCAGGATGAACGGTATGGGCCTGCCTCCGGGCCTCCACTTGACGGGAGGGCGGGGGATCTCGATGTGCGCGACGGTCCATTCCTGCTTTGCATCGCTCCACAGGGCAAAGGCGACGGGCCGTCCGCGCAGCACGTCCTTCTTCCTCTTCCGCGTGAAGACGTACTGGAGGTCCACGTCCCGGAGCAATGACTGGGCCTCGGACACGAGATCGCGGATCACCTCGTGACGCTGGCGGACCCGGGCCCTGACGATCACCTCGGCGAGCTCGTCACCGGAAGGAGCAACGTCGCGACGTTCGGACTCGGCGACGGCGAGCGGGACCTCTCCCTCCTCCTGTGCCGCTGCTGCCCCCGGTTCCTCGATCGGACGTTCCGGTTCCTGGTAATCGGGGGGCTCTTCCTCGATGACGGGAGGCTCGTCCCGGACAGCGCCGCCCGTCATCGTGCAGGCCGCGCAGGACAGGAATCCCACGACGAGGAGCCCCCGCGCGGCCGCGCGCAAGGCGCGCGCGTTCACGAGAGTCTCCGTCGACATGCGGGGGAAATGATCATTCTGCCCGTCGATCGGGTCATTGCGCCGGCAGCGGTGTGCCGAGCGCGGCCGTCTCGGCCGCACAGTCGCGGGAAGACGGCGTGCCGGAGGTGCTCAGGCGGCGGATCTCCCGCCGCGCGGCCTCGACGTCACGCTGATACGCGGGATTCCCGCGCACGAGCGTTGCCGCGACATCCGCGAGGTCGCGGCCGGCGATGACATCGCTGCGCCAGTGCACGTTGCAGACGACGCGGCTCTCGCCGTAGGCGCGGCCGCGCGCGAGCAGTGCCTGCGCATGCTCGGGCGCGACATCGGCCAGCGTGAGCGCCCAGAGCCAGCCCAGCATCGCGTGACCGGAGGGATAAGCACCGTTGCCGCGCAGCAGTTTCTCGTCGCCGGGGCTGCAGGTCGGCTGCCCGTTGACCATGAACGGCCGCGGACGCTGAAAGTGCGTCTTGACGTCGCGGCTCACCGTCATGACATCCGTCCGGACCCGGCCCAGCAGGTGCATCGTCGCGGGTGTGCCGTCCTGCGACAGCGGCACGCCGAGCGCGCACTCGAACGAACTGGCCGCGAGGGCCTTGTTCATGAACTCCGCATCGGCCGTGGCGATGGTCCAGCGCGGGCCGCCGCGCAACGCGACCGCCGCTGCCGCGACTTCTTCGTCGTGACGCTGCGCGACGCTGTCCGTCTCCGGGGGCGGGCGCAGGAAGGCGATCGCGTCGATCGGCGAGGACGCCGTGAGATATCCCTGGTCGTCGCCGGCGGGCGCCGGCCGTTTCGGGGTGCCGACCGCACCGCAGCCGCCGATCGTGACGGCGAGGCATCCGATCGCCAGCACCCGGCGGAGCGATGTCCGTCGAGCGATGGATCGTGTCCCCGTCCTCAGGAGTTCGTCGCGAAGTCTGTCCAAGCCTGAGTCCCCCGTTCGCGTGGCGGTCGCGCCGCGCATGACCGCACGCGGCGGAGGGGATTGTCCGACGGCCGGGCGACGGATGCCAGCGGGTGGTGTCGCGATGTCTCCCAGGTGGCGTCAACCGGCACGGCGCTCACGCGTTCTCTGTGATGAGGCCCTCGTTCGGGGCGCCGCCAGGAGTCCGCTGCATGCTGCGCCGATTGTCGTTGCGTCAGTCACTGACCGTCGCGTTGCTGGCCCTGCCGCTGGCCGCCTGGGCCGCGCCGCCGCCGGAGGAGCCGGAGGACGAACCGGACGAGGTCGCGGGCGATGTCGCGGATGTGCCGGACGTGACGCTGTATGCGTATCCGGAGAAAGGGCAGACGCCGGCGCAGCTCGATCGCGACCGTTACGAGTGCTACCGCTGGGCGATGAAGCAGACGGGCTTCGATCCTGCCGCGGCCGACGTGCCGCCGCATCGTCGTGTGCGCGTCGTCGCGGGGCCGGCGCCCGGCGAGAAGGTCGTGGCCGGAGCAGTCACGGGCGCGGTACTGGGCGCCGCGGTCTCGAACCCCTATCACGCGGGTAACGGCGCGCTGATCGGCGCGGTCGCGGGCACCGTGGTCGGTGCCGTGGCCGCGTCGAGCGACGAAGCCGAGCGCCGGCGCATCGACGAGGCGGAGCGTCGCCGCGAGCAGGACCGTGCCGCCGCGGTCGAACGCAAGGCGGAGAGTTATCGTCGCGCGCTCGGCGCCTGCCTGGAGGGACGCGGTTACCGCGTCCGCTGAACGGAGATCCTCACATGAACCGCATGCTGCCCCGTTCCACGATCGCGCTGGTCCTCACGCTGCTCGTCGGCGCCACCGCGCCGTTCGCGGATGCGCAGGCCGATCGCTCGCACGGACCCCAGGGGTCGTATCGCTCGCGCGGTCCGCAGGGACCCTCGCGACCCGAGCACGGCCACTACTTCGACAACCGCTACAACCACGGCCACTACTATCCCTCGCGCGGCAGCTACGTGAGACATCTGCCGGGTCGTCCGTATGAAGTGCGTCACTACCGCGATCGCTATTACTACGACCGCGGCGTCTGGTACCGGCCCTACGGCCCGCGCTACCGCGTCGTGCACCCGCCGATCGGTGTGTTCGTGACGGTGCTGCCCGCCTTCGCGACGACCGTGTGGTTCGGCGGCTATCCCTACTACTACGCCAACGACGTCTATTACGCCTGGCGACCGAGCCGGCGCGAGTACGAGGTCGTGGAGCCGCCGCGCGAGCCGGAGGACGTGGCGCTCTCGGACAGCGAGGAGATCTACATCTATCCCCGCAACGGCCAGAGCGAGGACCGGCAGGCGCAGGACCGCTTTGAATGCCACCGCTGGGCCGTCGATCAGACGGGGTTCGATCCCAGTGTGTCGGGTGGCGGTGTGGAGCGCGGCGAGCGCGCGGACAAGCGTGAGGACTATTTCCGCGCGATGGCGGCCTGCATGGATGGGCGGGGTTACACGGTGCGCTGAGGGCTCCTGCGCAAGGACACGCGGCCCGTCGCCGGTCTGCGCGCGTCCGCCCGGCTGCACGGGAGGATGCCGACGGGAATGCGCCCATGAAAAAGCCGTCGCGGGAACGAGCAGTATCCCCGCGACGGCCGGTGTTGCGTACAGCCGCGTCTCTGCGGCTGTTTCGCGTTCCTGAATGACGGGTCAACGTCACCACCAGCATCGCCCGGAACGCCTTCCTGACGTCGGATCGGCGCGGCTGGCGGATGGCAGAATACGGCGAGGCGTGGGTCCGCCTGCACGAACTGCCTCACAGAAAATCGCCTCGATATGTCAAAGCCACAGCCGATGGGCGTCGATACGCCCCGGTACCCCGGTCCGAAGGTCGTTCTCGTCGTCGCGCGCGCGCGGAGCGGCGTGATCGGTCGCGACAACGGGTTGCCCTGGCACCTGCCCGACGACCTGCGGCGTTTCAAGGCCCTGACGCTGGGCAAGCCCGTGCTGATGGGACGGCGCACCTTCGAGTCGATCGGCCGGCCACTGCCGGGGCGTCACAACATCGTGCTGACGCGCGATGCGCGCTGGTCCGCTTCCGGCGTGACGGTGGTCCGGAGCCTCGATGAAGCCCTGACCGCAGCGGGCGACGCACCGGAGATCATGGTCATCGGCGGCGCGGACCTTTATCGCCAGACGCTGGCGCTGGCCCACCGGATCGAGCTGACCGAGGTCGAGTCCGACGTCGATGGGGATGTGCGTCTCGAGGCCTTCCCCGCGTCGGAGTGGCGGGAGAGCGCGCGCGAGGTCCACGCAGCCGACGACCGGCACGCCTGGCCGTTCAGTTTCGTGACCCTGGAGCGTCGCGGGCCGCGGCATCCGGGCCACAGGTTCCCCACGGCCATCCGGCCGTGATCGTCGCAGCCGGGCGCCGTCGCCCGCGGCGGAACCTGCCACCGGCGTGCGGGTCTGACACAATGCGCACCGCGGCCCGCACGCCGCTCCATCGACGACCGCTATGCCCACGAGATTCCGCGCGATGCGGCTGATGATCTGCATGCTGTCCCTGGCGACGCCCATGGTGGCGGTCGCCGGCGACGCGGTGCTCGCGGCCTGGAAACACAGGCAGGTCGAGTTCACCTACATGGGGTTCACGACGCTCTATACCTGCGAGGGCCTGAAGGGGAAGGTGAAGAGCCTGCTCCGGCAGCTGGGCGCGCGCAGGGACTTGAAGGTGTCCACGAGTGGCTGCGAGTTCCACCCCGGCGAGATCGCGCGGCTGCCGCGCGTGCGGCTCGACTTCCACGCGCCAGCGCTGCGTGAGAGCGGCGACCGCGACCCGGGGCCGCCCGTGCCGGCCGAATGGAAGACGGTCGTCATCAGGCGTGACCGGCCGAAGGACCTCGGCGTCGGCGACTGCGAGCTCGTCGAGCAGTTCCGGGACCAGGTGCTGCCGGCGTTCGCGACGCGCGACGTCTCGGGGCACGTGAGCTGCGTGCCGCATCAGCTGTCGGGCAGCCGCTTCGATCTCAGGTTGCAGGCGCTCGTGGCGTTGCCGTCGCCGGATCTGGCTCCGGCGAAGCGGCACTGAATCAGCGCTTCCGCGCCGGGCCGGCGGCTTTCGGCCGGGTCCCGGCCTTCACCGCGACCACGTCCGTGGCCACATCGCCGTCGAGCCGTACGGCCGTCAGCGTTCCGCCCCAGACACAGCCCGTGTCCAGCGCGAGGATGTCGTCCTCGCGCGCGAAGCCGAGCGCCGACCAGTGGCCGAACACGATGCGCGAGCCGCGACTGCGGCGGGCCGGATGCCGGAACCAGGGCAGTGCACCGGGCGGGCCCGATCCGGGCGGCCCCTTCAGCGACAGCAGCAGCTCGCCCTGCGCGGAGACGAATCGCATGCGCGTGAGACAGTTCACTGCGAAGCGCAGCCGCTCGATTCCCGTGTGCGCGGGGGAATGACGCCGGGGCTCGTCGCCGTACATCGCGCCGAAGAATCCGCGCGGATCCTGCTGCAGCGCCGTCCCGACCTCGCGCGATGCCGCGAGCGCGTCGGCGACGGTCCATTCGGGCGGCAGGCCCGCGTGCACCATGGTCCAGCCGATCTCCGGGTCGCTGAAACACAGCGGCAGCACGCGCAGCCAGGCGAGCAGCTCGTCGGCGTCCGGTGCCTCGAGCACCGCGGCGAGCGCTGCGTCCGAGCGGCCCGGTGCGACGATGCCCTGCTGCAGCGCCAGCAGGTGGAGGTCGTGGTTGCCGAGCACGGCCGTCACCGCCCGGCCCAGGTCGCGCACGGTGCGCAGCACGCCCAAGGAGTCCGGCCCGCGGTTGACGAGGTCGCCGACGAGCCACAGGCGGTCGCGCGTCGCGTCGAACCGCAGGGCCTCGAGCAGCGCCAGGAACTCGTCGTGGCAGCCCTGCAGGTCGCCGACGGCGTATTGCGCCATCAGTGGAGCTGGCCCGGCATCGCGAGCGTGAAAGGTCTGATGGGCGCGTCGAAACGCACGCCGTCGTCGGCAACCATCTGATAACTGCCCTGCATGGCGCCGACGGGGGTCTCCAGCACGGCGCCGCTCGTGTAGCGGAAGCCCTGGCCGGGCTTCAGGTAGGGCTGCTCGCCGACCACGCCCTCGCCGCGGACTTCCTGCACCTTGCCGTTCGCGTCGGTGATGATCCAGTGGCGTGTCATGAGCCTGGCGGCGACGGCGCCATCGTTGCGCACCGTGATGGTGTAGGCGAACACGAACCGGCTGTCCTCGGGGTTCGACTGTTCCTCGAGGTAGCGCGCGTCGACGTCGACGCTGATGCAATGCTGTGGCGCGCTGGTCATCGCGGCGCCCGGGGTCACTTCAGGCGCACGGCCAGCACGTCGCAGGGCGCGGCGTGCAGCACGGTGTCCTCCGTGAAATTGACGAGGATCGACAGGCCGTGCCGCTCGCGGCTGCCGAGGACGATCAGGTCGGCACGCTGTTCCTCCGCGGCCCGCACGATCTCGGCCTTGATGTTGCCGGCGGCGACCTGCTGCGATTGCAGCGGGACGCCCGTGCGCCGGGCGAGCTCGGCGAGGCGCTGCTTGGCGCGCTCGATGAGTTCCTCCTCGATCTGCACGGCGGGCAGCAGGGTCTCGCCGATCGGTTCCACGGGCACGAACTCGACGACGTGCAGCATGGAAACCTCGGCACCGGTCGCCTCGGCGATGGCGAGCGCCCGCCGGGCGATCACGTCACTGCTGTCGGTCAGGTCGACGACGACCAGGATGCGACGATAGACGCTCATGCGGTTTTCCTCGTGACTTCCGGGGATTATACGGTGCCGGGCCGACCGGCATCACCCGGACCAGGCCGCGAGGGCACCGAATTCGGCCGCGGCGAGCGTCTCGGGTCGCCGGCCCGGGTCGATGTGGCACGCCGCGAAGGCGCGTTCGTCCACGAGTCCGCGCAGGCCGTTGCGCAGCGTCTTGCGCCGCATGGAGAACGCGGCCGCGACCACCGCCGCGAAGCGCTGCGGGTCGGGCATCGGGAACGGTGCCGCGGGCAGCGGTACGAGGCGCACGATGGCCGAGTCCACGCGCGGGGGTGGCCGGAAGGCACCGGGCCCGACGTGGAACAGGCGCCGGGCACTGCAGCGTGCCGCCAGCATGACCGTGAGTCGTCCGTAGTCCTTGCCGCCCGGCGCAGCCGTGATGCGGTCGACGACCTCCTTCTGCAGCATGAAGTGCATGTCGCGGATCACGTGCGCCGCATCGAGCAGGTGGAACAGCAGCGGTGTCGAGATGTTGTAGGGCAGGTTGCCCACGAGCCGCAGCGGTGCGCCGGTTCCGGCCAGCTGCGCGACGTCGACGGTGAGCGCGTCGGCGAGGTGCACGGTGAGCAGGCCCGTGCCGCGGCAATGGTCCTCGAGCACGGGCACGACGTCGCGGTCGATCTCGATGACCTCGATCCGGCCGGCGCGCTCGAGCAGCGGGCGCGTGAGCGCGCCGAGGCCGGGCCCGATCTCGACCAGCCGGTCCCCGGGCAGCGGATCGATGGCGGCGACGATGCGCCGGATGACACCCGGGTCGTGCAGGAAGTGCTGGCCGAAGCGCTTGCGCGCGCGGATCACGGGCCGTCGCGTCCGGGCGATCCGCCGGCGAGCCGGCCCGCGAGTTCGATCGCCGCGAACAGGCTGCCGGGATCCGCCCGCCCGGTGCCCGCGAGGTCGAGCGCCGTGCCGTGATCGACCGAGGTGCGGATGATCGGCAGACCGAGCGTGACGTTCACCGCCTGGCCGAAGCCCAGGTGCTTGAGCACGGGCAGGCCCTGATCGTGGTACATCGCGAGGACGGCATCGGCACCCGCGAGCGAGGCCGGCGTGAACGCGGTGTCCGCCGGCACCGGGCCGCGGGCCGCGATGCCGCGCGCGCGCGCCGCGGCGATCGCGGGTGCGATCACGTCGCGGTCCTCGTGGCCCAGGTGTCCGCCCTCGCCGGCATGCGGGTTGAGGCCGAGCACGAGGATGCGCGGCGCCGCGATGCCGAACTGGCGGCGCAGGCCCTGGTCCAGGACATCGAGCGTGGCATCGAGCAGGCCCCGCGTGATCGCGACGGGGACGCGGGCGAGCGGCAGGTGCGTGGTGGCGAGCGCCACGCGCAGCGAGCCCGCGACCAGCAGCATGACGGGGAGCGGGGCACCGAGCGCCTCCGCAAGATATTCGGTGTGGCCCGCGAACGGCACGCCGCTGTCGCTGATCACGCTCTTCTGCACCGGCGCCGTGACCATGGCGTCGTAACGGCCGTCACGGCAGCCCGCGACGGCCTCGTCGATGAGCGCGAGCACATGGCGCGCATTCGCCGTGTCGGGCTGGCCGGCCACCGCGGGCCGCGCGAGAGGCGATGCGACGACGGGGAGCGCGCCGGCGCGGTGGGGTGCGGGAGTGCGTGCCGGATCGAAGTCGCGGATCGTGACTGCCACGCGGAGAGCCGCCGCGCGCTGGGCGAAGACCGCGGGATCGCCCGCGAACGCGAGCTCGCAGGGCCAGTCGCGCGCCGCTGCGAGGACGCAGAGCTCCGGCCCGATGCCCGCGGGTTCCCCCGAGGTGATGATGAGGCGCGGCACGCTCACGGCCGTGGTGCGAACAGGCCTCAGAGGATCTTGTACTCGACGTAGGCCTCGTCGCGCAGGCGCCTGAGCCAGAGCTCCGTCTCCTCGTCGGCCTTGCTCTCGCGGATGGCCGCGTATGCCTTGTTGCGCTTCATCTCGTCCGACTGGTCGTGGGTCCGGCGGCCGAGCAGCTGCACGATGTGCCAGCCGAACTGCGTCCGGAACGGCTTGCTGATCTCGTTCTCCTCGAGCGAGGCGAGGACCTGCTCGAACTCCAGCACGAACGTGCCGGGCGAGGCCCAGCCGAGGTCGCCACCCTGGCTCGCGGATCCCTGGTCCTCGGAGGTCACGCTCGCGATCGCCGCGAAATCCTCACCCTTGAGGATGCGCTCGCGGATCTCGGTGAGGCGCTGCTCGGTCAGCGCATCGTCCTGGACCTCGTTGGGCTTGAGCAGGATGTGCCGCGCGTGCGCCTGCTCCACCATCACGGGCTGGTCGATGCTGCGGCGTCCGTCGAGGCGCACGAGATGGATGCCCGTCGGCGTGCGGATCGGCGGGCTGACCTGGCCCACCTGCAGGCCGAGGACGGCCTCGGACACGAACTGCGGCAGCTGCGAGCCCTTGCGCCAGCCCAGCTTGCCGCGCTCCAGCGCGGACTGGGCCTGAGAATACTGCAGCGCGAGGCGGCCGAAGTCCTCGCCGTTGGCAGCCTTGTCGATGAGTTCCTTCGCCTTGTGCTCGACCTCGGCGATCTGCTGGGCCGTGGCGGCCTCCGGCAGCGACAGCAGGATGTGGGACACGTCGAACTCCTCGCTGTCGAGGCGGTTGTTCGACTGGCGCGCGAGGTACTGCTCGAGCTCGCGCGGCGCCACGTAGATCCGCTGCAGCACGTCGCGCTGGCGCAGCAGCTGCAGCGTGATCTCCTGGCGCATGTCCTCGCGGTAGGTCTTGTAGTCGATGCCCTGCTCGGCGAGCGTCTGCGGCATCTTCTCGAACTCGATGTTGTTGCGCGACGCGACGTCCCGCAGCGCCTGGTTCAGCTGGTCGTCGGCGACCTGGATGCCCAGCCGGTCGGCGCGCTGCGCCTGCACTTCCTGCAGCACGAGCCGGTCGAGGACCTGCTGGCGCAGGATCGCCATCGGCGGCATCGGCTGCTGCTGCTCCCGCAGCCGCTCGGCGACCTGCGCGACCTGCTGGTCGACCGCGCTCTGCAGCACGACGCCGTCGTTGACGATGGCGGCGATGCGGTCGAGACGCTGGCCGCGATTCGAGAGGTCGCGCGACTGTGCGAGCGCGCTTCCCGTGGAAACGAGTGCCACTGCGAGCAGGATCAGGGACCGGATCATGGCGTCACGCCTGGTTCAGGGGAGCGGGGTCGAGAGGTCGCGGGAGTATCCCCGAACCGTGTGCTCGAGGAAAGCATCCGACGACTTACCGACACTGGACAGGCCGAGGAGTTCCACCTGCAGCGCGACGGCCGTGTCGCGCTCGCCCGTGCGATTCGAGACGTAGCGCCGGCCGATGAGCCGTGCGCGCCAGCAGCAGGACGTGTACTCGACACCCGCGAAGGTCTCGATGGCCTTGTGGTCGCGCAGCGAATGCACGTTGCGCGCGAACACGCGCCAGCGCTCGTTGAGCGGCCAGACCGCGGCCGCCTCCCACTGCTCGACGCTGTCCTCGCGGAACCGGTAGCCGAGATTGACGAGGCGCCCGCCGCCGGGCCGGTACTGCAGGTTGAACTCGCGGCGTCCCGTGTCGCTGTCGCCGCGGGCCCACTGCTGCGCCCAGTCGAGGTGCCAGTGGCGGTAGACGGCGACCGACATCTGCGCGACGAGGTCCGACGTGCTCTTGCGCGGAGCGGTCTCGCCGGGAAGCGCCACGCGCGGCGTCTCGAAGTAGTAGATCTGCCCGAGCATCGCGGAGAAACGTTCCCGGCCCGTGCGGTTGTCGATGATGCGCGAGGTGGCGCCGACGGCGACCTGGTTGGCGTCGGAAGCCCGGTCACGGCCGAGGTAGCGGTTCGTGCGGAAGAGCTGCGTCATGCTCAGGTCCGGCAGGCCGGTGTCGAACACCGGCAGGTCGTCCTGGTTGCGGTAGGGCGCGTACGTGTACAGCGCGCGCGGCTCGAGGGTCTGCAGGTAGCGGCCATCCTTCCACGTGCGGTCGAAGACGAGACCGGCATCGAGCGCGGCGATCGGCAGGCTCCGCGACGGCGAGCGGTCCGCACCCGGGGCGGTGTCCCTGAGATCGTAGTAGGTGTAACGGTAGCTCGCCGACGGCGTGACGAACCAGCCCGGTCCGCGCAGCTGCCAGGCGAGCTCCGGCGCCACGTCCACGCGCAGTCCGCGGACGCCGTCGTCGCGGTCGAAGTTCACGAACTCCGCGTCGTAGGCGGCGTGGAAGCCGCCCGCGAGCGGCCAGTCGCCGCTGGTGAGCACCTGCGGCAGCCGCGTGTACGGGCGCACCAGGCGGTCGATCGACTGGTCGATGGTCTGGTAGTTCTGCACGAGCGCGTCGGCGCGCACGTTCGCACCGCGATAGCTCAGCATCGCGCGGCGTTCCACGTAGGAGATGCTGGTGTTCTCCGGGCCGAGCCGGAAATCCTCGAAGTAGTTGCCGTCGCTCGCGTTGGCGGCATCGGCGGTGAGGCGCAGCGAATCGGTGAAATCGGTGACATGCACCAGGCGCGCGTAGCTGCGGTTACCGCCGGCGAGGTCGTCACCGGGCAGGAAGTCGCCTTCGAGCGTGCCTCGGCTGGTGCGCGTGAGGTAGCGGAATTCGCCGGCGCCCTGTACACCGCGACGCGTCATGAGGCGCGGTGTGACCACGAGGTCGTAGTTCGGCGCCAGGTTGAAATAGTACGGCGTCGCGAACTCGAAGCCGCCCTTGCTGGACCGGCCGATGTCCGGGAACAGGAAACCGGTCTTGCGGGCCGCGGTGACCGGGAACGAGATGTACGGCGTGTAGAGGACCGGCACGCCCATGAAATCCAGCCGCACATTGCGTCCCGTGCCCTGCTCGGCGTTCGGGTCGATGGTGATGCGCGCGGCCTTCAGCATCCAGTCGTCGCGGCCGACGGGGCAGGTCGTGAAACGCACGCGCTTCAACGACAGGATGCCGTCCGGCGACACGGAGATTTCCTTCGCCGAACCGCGGGCGGGGCGCTTCGGCAGTTCGAACTCCGCATCGCCGACCTTCGCGCCGATGTCCGAGGACCAGGATCCCGTGCCGCCCTTGATCCACAGGTCGGGTTCACGATAGATCACGTCGCCCGTCACCGAGAAATCGCCGGTTTCCTGGTTGTAGAGCGCCGACTCCGCCGTGATCTCGCGGTCGCCCTGGCGTACCACGACCTTGCCCTCGAGCGTCGCGTCGCCCGCGCGGGTGAGCGATGCGCTCTCGCTCGTGATCTCGATGGGCGCCTTGGTGTCGCGCGGGAGCTTCGGCGTCTTCCTTTCCTGGACGGGTGCCGCGTCCGCCGGTTTGCAGCAGTCCGCCGGGGCGGGAGCCGGACATTGCTCGGCGCGCGCAGCGGGCAGGGACAGGCCGACGAGGGCCAGCAGGGACGCGATTCGCAGCAGCAAGGGGGAAATCCAGGGGCGTGTTCTGGCGCCAGTTTATAATGCCGGCCCCGCTTTCGTCCCGGTCGCCATGAATCCTGCCGCTGCCGCCGATCCACGACGCGACCGACTGACCCGCTGGCTGCAGGACGAACTGGGCCTGAACGCGACCCGCATCGAGCCCGCGTCCGCGGATGCCAGCTTCCGGCGCTATTTCCGCGCCACGGCGCCCGGGGGCAGCCTCGTCGTGATGGACGCGCCGCCGGATCGCGAGGACCTGGGGCCTTATCTCGCCGTGGCGGACGTGCTGGGCGCGATCGGCCTGAACGTGCCGCGCGTGCTGGCGCGGGACGTCGCGAACGGCTTCCTGCTGCTCAGCGACCTGGGCACGCGGCAGTACCTCGACGAACTGCGCCATGGCAGGGACGTCGATGCGCTCTACTCGGACGCCATCGGTGCGCTGGCGCGCCTGCAGGCGGGCGGCGCTGAGGCATCGCGACGGATGCCGCCCTATGATGCGGCCCTGCTGCAGCGGGAGATGGAACTGCTGCCCGAGTGGTTCCTCGCGCGCCACCTGCAGGCGCCGCCCGATCGCGCGGAGCGCGAACTGCTCGACGCGACCTTCGCGCTGCTCGCCGCGGAGGCGCTCGCGCAGCCGCAGGTGTTCGTGCACCGCGACTACCATTCGCGCAACCTGATGGTCTGCCCGGGCGCGAACCCCGGCATCCTCGATTTCCAGGACGCGGTGCGTGGCGCGGTCACCTACGACCTCGTATCGCTGCTGAAGGACTGCTACATCGTCTGGCCACGCGAACGGGTGCTGAGCTGGGTGGCGGAATTCAGGCGCGAGGCCGCGGCGCGGGGTGTGGATGCCGGCCCCGACGAGGCGACGTTCATCCGCTGGTTCGACCGCATGGGCGCGCAGCGCCACATCAAGGTCCTCGGCATCTTCGCCCGGCTGTGGTACCGCGACAGCAAGCCCGGCTATCTGGCCGACCTGCCGCGCGTGCTCGACTACCTGCTGGCCGTGACCGCCACGGATCCGGACCTCGCGGCCTTCGATCGCTGGCTGCGCGAGCGGGTGGTGCCCCGGTTCGAGGCGGCGCAGGCGCGCGTCGCGGCTTCGCTGCCGGCATGAAGGCGATGATCCTCGCAGCCGGTCGCGGCGAACGCATGCGTCCGCTGACCGACGACCGCCCGAAGCCGCTGCTCGAAGCCGGTGGCCGCGCGCTCATCGAGCACCACCTGCTGGCGCTCGCGGCGGCGGGCTTCCGCGACATCGTCATCAATCTCGCCTACCGCGGCGCCCGGATCCCCGAGCGTCTCGGCGACGGCGCGCGCTACGGCGTGTCCATCCGCTACAGCGACGAGGGTCCCGAGCCGCTGGAGACGGGCGGCGGCATCCATCACGCGCTGCCGCTGCTGGGTCGCGAGCGGTTCCTGCTCGTGAACGGCGATGTCTTCGTGCGGCTCGACTTCGCGACGGTGCGCGCCCCGGCAGGTGCGCTCGCGCACCTCGTGCTGGTGCAGAACCCGGACCATCATCCGCGCGGCGACTTCGCGCTCGCCGCGGACGGCCGCATCGTTGTCGACGGCCCGCGGCTCACCTACTCCGGGATCGGCATCTACGATCCGGCGCTCTTCGACGGCTGCGCGCCGGGGAAATTCCCGCTGGTTCCGCTGCTGCACCGTGCGCGCGACCAGGGGCGGCTCACGGGCCAGCGCCACGACGGCGAGTGGCTCGACGTCGGCACGCCGGCGCGGCTCGCGGAGCTCGACGAGCGGCTGCGGCGCGAGGCGGGGCGTGCATGAACGCGGCAACCGGCGTCGGTCCCGGGTATCGTTGCCGACATCCGGGGTCGCGCGGGCTGTTGACGGAGGCCCGGCTCTCTCGCGCGAAATCTTTACGCTCGTTCGCCGGGCCTCCTACGCGCCCGCGCGACCGATGCGCCGCGCGGGAATCGTGCCTGTCCTTGGTCCACTGCCGGTCGCCAGCGTTGCGAGGCGCGGGCGCGCAGAAGGGTCGGCGAGTCGAGCGTAAGTCTTCCGCGAGACGAGCCGAGCCCTTCGTTGCAGCCCGCGCCCGGCACTTCCATGGCCGGAAGTCGTGGTTGTCTCCGTTCTCCATTCACTCGATGGGATTGCAGCGATGAATTTCCGCGACACATTGCTCGAGGCCGGGCGCCGCAACTGCTCGCTGCTGTGCGTGGGGCTGGATCCGGAGCCGTCGCGCTTCCCGGGAGCCTGGAAGGGCGACGCCGCGCGGATCTTCGACTTCTGCGCCCGCATCGTCGACGCGACCAGGGACCTCGTGATCGCGTTCAAGCCGCAGATCGCGTATTTCGCCGCGCATCGCGCCGAAGAGCAGCTCGAGCGGCTCTTCGCCCACCTGCGCCGCGTGGCACCGCAGGTGCCCGTGATCCTCGACGCCAAGCGTGGCGACATCGGCTCGACCGCGGAGCAGTACGCGCGCGAGGCCTTCGAGCGCTACCAGGCCGATGCCGTCACGCTGTCGCCGTTCATGGGCTTCGACACGATCGAGCCCTACCTCCGCTATCCGGGCAAGGGCGTGATCCTCCTGTGCCGGACCTCGAACCCCGGCGGTGGCGACCTGCAGAACCGCCGGCTCGCGGATGTCGAGGGTCAGCCGCGGCTGTACGAGCACATCGCGGGCCTCGCCGCGGGGCCCTGGAACACCAGCGGCCAGGTCGGGCTGGTCGTGGGTGCGACGTTCCCCGGCGAGATCGCGCGCGTGCGCGAGCTGGCCCCGACGCTGCCACTGCTGATCCCCGGGGTGGGCGCGCAGGGCGGCGATGCCGAGGCCACGGTCCGCGCGGGGCTCCGGACCGCGGCCGACGGCGCCATCACGGGCCCGATCATCGTCAATTCCTCGCGGGCCGTGCTCTATGCGGGCTCCGGCGAGGACTTCGCGCTGGCGGCGCGTCGCGTCGCGCTCGAGACCCGGGACACGCTGAACGCCGCTCGCGGCAGCTGAGTCCCGGGGGCGGGGACCGTCGACGCGGCGGTTCCCTCGGTGGTCCGGATCCGGGGTTCTTGCTCATTCTGCAAAGCGTCTTGCGCGAAATGCCACTGTCGGTGCACAGTTCCGGGCCCGACGGCGTGCCCGCACGCCCTGGCCCCCGGATTCTGTTGAACAGGCGACCTCCGTA
This sequence comes from Steroidobacteraceae bacterium, assembly GCA_046352935.1. Lineage (GTDB taxonomy): Bacteria > Pseudomonadota > Gammaproteobacteria > Steroidobacterales > Steroidobacteraceae > CAYWMY01. Next base: position 56,600 of record JAXMGR010000017.1, on the reverse strand, counting down.
CCCCCATGGCAGCCGAAATCTCCGATTCGACGTCCCCCGACCGTCCGCGCAAAACCCTTCCCGACTACGCCTTCCGTTTCCGTCATGTGGGGCGCCGCTATCTGGCCGAGACGCGGCTGCGCGGGTGGGACCTGTACCGTGAGCCGCTCCTGAACAAGGGCTCGGCCTTCACGCCGGCGGAGCGCTGGGCGCTGGGTCTGGACGCGATCCTGCCGGGCAGCGCGAAGACCATCGAGGACCAGGCGCGGCGCATCTACGGCATCCTGAAGAGCCGCTCCGAGCCCATCGACCAGTACGTCGAGCTCGTCGAACTGCAGAACCGCAACGAACATCTGTTCTATCGCGTGCTGCGGGACCACCTCGTGGAGCTGCTGCCGATCCTGTACACGCCGACGGTGGGCCTCGCCGCCCAGCGCTACAGCGAGATCTTCCGTCGCAGCCGCGGCATCTGGATCAATCCCGGCCACCGCGGCCGCATCCTCGAGGTGCTGCGCGGCGCGGCGCGGCACGACGTGCGTCTGATCGTCGCGACCGACAACGAGTCCATCCTCGGCATCGGCGACCAGGGCGCGGGCGGCGTCGCGATCTCCATCGGCAAGCTGTCGCTGTACTGCGCGGCGGCCGGCCTGCACCCGGCGCTCACGCTGCCGATCAGCCTGGACTTCGGCACGGAGAACCCGCTGCTGCTCGAGTCGCCGGACTATCTCGGCTGGCGCCAGCGCCGCCTGCGGGGCGACGACTACTTCGGGCTGCTCGACGAGTTCGTCGCGGCCGTCAAGGTGGTGTTTCCCAACGTGCTGCTGCAGTGGGAAGACCTGCGCAACGAGACGGCGCTCACCGTGCTCGACCGCTATTCCGGCTCGCTGCCCTCGTTCAACGACGACATCGAGGGCACGGGTGCGGTCACGGCGGCGGGCGTCATCGGCGCCTCCCGCATCAGCGGTGTGCCGCTCCGCGACCAGCGCTTCGTGGTGTTCGGTGCCGGTGCCGCGGGTCTCGGCATCGCGCGGCAGCTGCGCGGGCTCCTGGTCGAGGAGGGCGTCCCGGCCGACGAGATCGCGCGGCGCATCGCCACACTCGACAGCCGCGGCCTCATCATCGAGGGCGGGCCCACCGCATCCGGTTACAAGCAGGAGCTCGCCCTGCGCCGCGGCGATGCCGAGGCGCTCGGACTCAAGGGCGGCGCGCAGCTCCCCGAGGTCGTCGAGCGCTTCCAGCCGCACGTGCTCATCGGCACGAGCGGTGTCGCCGGCGCGTTCGACGAGCAGGTCGTGGCCGGCATGCTGCGCGCGCATGCACGCCCGATGATCCTGCCGCTGTCGAACCCGACTTCGCTGGCCGAAGGCCGGCCGGCGGACATCATCCGCTGGAGCGACGGCCGCGCGCTGGTCGCGACGGGCAGTCCGTTCGAGCCCGTGCAGCACAATGGCCGCACCCACGTGATCGGCCAGGCCAACAACGTGTTCATCTTCCCGGGCCTCGGCCTCGGCGCGCTCGCGGCCCGCTCGCCGCGCGTCACTGCGGCGATGCTGCGGGCGGCCGTGCGCGCGCTCGCCGAGTCGGTCACGCCCGAGGAGCTGGCGGACGGCCGCATCTATCCCGCCATCGAGCGCCTGCCCGCAGTGGCCAGGACCGTCGCACAGGCCGTGGCCCAGGCGAGCGAAGGCACCCTGAGTCCCGAGGCCGAGCGCGCCTTCGCGGACCTGGCCTGGATCCCCGAATATCCCGAGGTCGTGGCCGTCGACTGAACCGGCCGGCCGGCGCCTGCGGGCGGGATTCCACTAGAATGGAGGCCCATCTCCCGCGGGACCGCCGTGAGCGACTTCAAAGGCATTCCGATCCAGACCTCCGGCGTCTCGACGAGCGGCCGGAAGTACGTGACGCCGCAGGGCTTCACGGCCATCAAGGACGGCATCAAGGCGCAGGCCACCGTGACGACCCCCGCGGGGCGCAAGCCCGCGTGGCTGCGTGCGCCGTTTCCCGCGGGTGAGCGCTTCGACTCCGTGCGGCGCGCGGTCAAGGAACACCGCCTCGCGACCGTCTGCGAAGAAGCGAAGTGCCCGAACATCGGCGAGTGCTGGAACGCCGGCACCGCGACCATCATGCTCATGGGCTCGGTGTGCACGCGCGCCTGCCGCTTCTGCTCCGTGGACACGGGCAATCCGCACGGCTGGCTCGACGCCGAGGAGCCCGAGAACACGGCACGCACGGTCGAACTCATGGGCCTGCGGTACGTCGTGCTGACCTCCGTCGATCGTGACGACCTGCCGGACGGCGGCGCCGCGCATTACGCCGCCAGCATCCGCGCCATCAAGCGCCGCACGCCGCAGACCGCCGTGGAAGCGCTGACGCCGGATTTCCAGGGCGTGCAGCGCGATGTCGAGACGGTGGTCGATTCCGGTCTCGACGTGTTCGCGCAGAACGTCGAGACGGTCGAGCGCCTGACGCATCCGGTGCGCGATCCCCGCGCGGGTTACCGCCAGACGCTGGACGTGCTCGCGCACGCGAAGCGCTTCCGGCCCGCGGTGCTCACCAAGACCAGCCTCATGCTCGGCCTCGGCGAGACCGACGCGGAGATCCTGCGCACCATGGACGATCTCCGCGCGGTCGGCTGCGACCTGCTGACGCTGGGGCAGTACCTGCGCCCGACCGTGAACCACCTGCCGATCGAGCGCTATGTGACACCCGAGGAGTTCGGGCGCTATCGTGAATGGGCGCTCGCGCGCGGCTTCACTGAGTGCGTGTCGGGCCCGCTGGTGCGGTCGAGCTACCGCGCCGAGCGCGCGCTCGAGGGCAACAACTGCGGCCTGTAGCGCGCCGGCCATCGCCTCTCACTTTCCGCTTCGTCACTGGAGTTCCGCATGCATCCGTATCCGCACCATTACCAGGTCAGTGTCTCGGCGGCGCCCGCCGACAGCGTGAAGCTGGCGGCCTCGGGACTGCCGACGCTCGAATCGAACTCGCCGCCCGAGTTCGACGGGCCGCCCGGATACTGGTCGCCCGAGACGCTGCTCACGGCCGCTGTGGCCGACTGCTTCGTGCTGAGCTTCCGCGCCGTTGCGCGGGCCTCGAAGTTCGAGTGGAAGTCGCTCGCGGTGGACGTGACCGGCAAGCTGGACCGGCCCGCCGGCGCCGCCGCGTCGTTCACGGAATTCGCGACGCACGCGAAGCTCACCGTCGCACCGGGCACCGATGCGGCGCGCGCGAAGGCGCTGCTCGAGAAGGCCGAGAAGATCTGCCTGATCACCGCCTCGCTGAAGGGTGCGAACCACCTGCACGCCGAGGTCGTCGAGGGCTGATGCCGTGACGCCGCCGGCGCCGCGACTGCGCTGGCTCGGCCGCGTCGAGTACGAGCCGACGTGGCGCGCCATGCAGGCGTTCACGGATGCCCGCGCGGCGGACACGGCCGACGAGATCTGGTGCCTCGAGCACCCGCCGGTGTTCACGCAGGGCATGGCCGGCCGGCCCGAGCACGTGCTCGCGCCAGGTGACATCCCGGTCGTGCAGATCGACCGCGGCGGACAGGTCACCTACCACGGTCCGGGCCAGCTCGTGGTCTATCCGCTCGTCGAGCTGCGCCGCCTCGGCCTCGGCATCCGCACGCTGGTGCTCGCGCTGGAGCAGGCCGCGATCGACTACGCGGCGCGTTTCGGCATCGACGCCCACGGCCGGCGCGACGCACCGGGCGTCTACGTCGGCGCGCGCAAGCTCATGAGCATCGGGCTGCGCTTGCGCCGCGGCTGCAGCTATCACGGCATCGCACTCAACGTCACGACGGATCTCGCGGCCTTCGCGCGCATCAATCCCTGCGGCCATGCGGGGCTCGAGATCGTGAACCTCGCGGACCTCGGCGGGCCCGCGGACCTGCGCGAGGTTGCGGCAGGATTCGCACCGCACCTGCTCGAACGGCTCGGGCTGCCCGCGGCTCCGCTCACCGGTGGCTGAGCGTCGTCGGGCGCCCGCCGCGCCGACACATCCCGTTCGACCGGCCCCACCCGGCAAGAGGACCTGGCTCGCGTGCTGAGCCACCCCCGCCCGTAGGCTGTTCCCCGTGGTTCGTCACGGAGGAGGTCGCTCATGAGCGCGGTGATGCGGGAAGACGTCTTCGGCTTCGAGTACGAGGTCGCGTCGCGGTTCCGGCACGTGGTGCCGGTCACCGAGGGCGCGCTGTTCTGCGAGAACCCCGGCTGCGTGCTGCACGTGCGCGCGCGGCGAGCGGGTGTGATCGGCGCTGGCGAATGGGCCACGCGGCCCGATGGCATCGTCACGAGCCGTGGCCGTTACGGCGATCGCGTGCTCTGCGATGTCTGCGGTCGGGCCGGCGCGCGGGCTGTCGCGGAGTCGCGGTCATGACGGCGATCCGCAGGCGGTGCGGCGTCATGGTGTGCTGCGCGGGCGTCTACATCTGGCGGGGGCGCGGCACGTGGCGCGGGAACCCGCATCGGCGAGCGGCCTGTGCCGGTATTCCCGCGGGCATTGCGCGCCGCGATGGCAGGCCGCGCGCGGCGCCATAGCTGCGGCCGCCGAAGCTGCTACTGTGCGGCCGGCAGGCCAGGCGGCCTGCCGGAGGTGCCGACATGATGATGCTGGTCGATTTCGAGAATGTGCAGAAGCTGGACCTCGGCGCGGTGCCGGGCCACGCCGCGGTGAGGATCTTCGTCGGGGCGTCGCAGGCCAAGGTGCCGATGGGGCTCGTGCTGCAGGCGCAGGCGCTGGGCGCGCGGCTGGAGTGGATCCGCATCGAAGGGCAGGGCAGCAATGCGCTCGACTTCCACATCGCGTTCTACCTCGGCGAGTACCTCGCGGCGGCGCCGAGGACCGAGTACGTGATCCTGTCGCGCGATCGCGGCTTCGATCCGCTGGTCCGGCACCTGGTGGGCCGTGGCTACCACGTGCGCCGCATCGGCAGCCAGGGCGAGCTCGGTGCTCATGCACGCACCAGCGGCGCTTCGCCCGCGAAGCCGGGCGCTGCGACACCGGCGAAGACGACGGCCGGCACAGCGGCCAGGGCTCCGGGTGCGCACGGGACCAGCGAGCGCCTGGAGGCCGTCGTGCGCAACCTCGGCAAGGTCGACCGGAACCGGCGACCGCGACGTCGGAAGACCCTCGAATCGCAGATCGCCGCGTATTTCCAGAAGAAGCTCGACGCCACCGTGGTGCGCGACTTCGTCGACCAGCTGGTGCGCGAGGGCCGGATCGCGATCGACACGGGCGGGCGTGTGACCTACCAGTTCTGATATCGGCCCCCTCGTCTGAACCGGCGCGAGGGGATTTCGGGAACGTTGCACGGGCCCGGAGCGCCGGCGCCCGACGGTCCTCAGCGTGCCCGCACCGGCCGCGACGTGACGATCGTCACCGACTCGGTGTCCGGGTCGAACAGGATCCGCGCATCGCCCCGTTCGAGCTGCGCCATGACGTGCGCGACCTTCTGCTCGAGCGGGAACTCGACCGAACCATAGTCGGTGCCTTCGCGCAGCACGAAGGACTCGACGAGCCGGCGCAGCGTGTCCGGGGCGAGTCCGGTGTGTGGCACCTCGACGGGTGGCTGCGATTCGTTCTCCGGAGGGCGCTGGTCGAAGTCGTCGTCGATGCCGGTCATCGCTCGGGATACTCCATCGTCTGCGATGGCACGACCCGCTGATCGTGCGAAAGTCCGGGCCCATCGTGCCCGAGGCCCGCTCCGCAGGCGAACTCCTCGTTCCCGCGTCGTGCCGGGCTGCGGTGCGCCGGCGGGCATCAACCGTCCGGCGAAGTACCCAGCGGCACCGTGCTGCGCACGAGCTGGTCGTCGGTGACCTCCATCAGCAGCAAGGGCTCGACAGCACCGGAGCCCTCGGCCAGCGCATCGACGAACCGTGCGCGCGTCTCCGGGTCGTCGTAAACCATGCGCGCGTCGAACGCGCGCTTCCAGGTCTCGTAGTCCGGCCACTCGGCGACACCGATGAAGCGGCCGTCGCGTTCGCGATGCAGCCGCGAGCCCAGGCCGCCGTGGATGCGTGCGATCTGGCGCGTTCCGCGGCGCCAGGCGTCGCGGAACTGCTCCTCCTTGCCGGGTTTCACCCGCCAGCCGTACACCGCGATGAACATGCCGCCCTCCCTGCCGCGTGTCCGCCGCGGCCTTGTCGGCGCCGTTTGCCGCCGCCACTCAGTCCTGCGGTCCGCACATTTTCGCCGGATCCACCCACTCGTCGAACTGCGCGGCAGTGACGTAGCCGAGCGCGAGCGCGGCCTCGCGCAGCGTCGTGCCCTCCTGGTGCGCCTTCTTCGCGATCTCCGCGGCGCGGCCGTAGCCGATGTGCGGGCTCAGTGCTGTGACCAGCATGAGCGAGCTGCGCAGGTGGCGTTCGATGACAGGCCGGTCCGGCTCGATGCCGGCGGCGCAGAGGCGTGAGAAGCTCGTGCATGCATCTCCGAGGAGGCGTGCGCTCTGGAGCACGTTCGCGGCGATCATGGGTTTGAACACGTTGAGCTCGAAGTGGCCGTTGCTGGCGCCGATGCCGACGGCGACGTCGTTGCCCATGACCTGCGCGGCGACCATGGTCAGCGCTTCGCACTGGGTGGGATTCACCTTGCCCGGCATGATCGACGAGCCGGGCTCGTTGTCGGGTAGGGTGATCTCGCCGATACCGCTGCGCGGACCGCTCGCGAGCATGCGGATGTCGTTGCCGATCTTCATGAGGCTGACGGCGAGACGTCGGAACGCGCCGTGCAGCTCGACCATCGTGTCGTTCGCCGCGAGCGCCTCGAACTTGTTCGGCGCGGTGACGAAGGGCAGTCCCGTGAGCTGCGCGACACGGCGCGCGACCGCCCCGGCAAAGCCCGCCGGCGCATTGAGCCCGGTGCCCACCGCGGTGCCGCCGAGCGCGAGTTCGGCGACCGCGACGAGCGCGTGGTCGAGCGCGCGCAGGCCGTTGTCGAGCTGCTGCACATAGCCGCTCAGTTCCTGGCCGAGCGTCAGCGGCGTCGCGTCCATGAAGTGCGTGCGGCCCGTCTTGACCACGTCGCGGAATGCCTCGGCCTTGCGCGCCAGCGTGTCCCGCAGTTCCTGCACGCCGGGGCGCGTGACCTCGGCGACCAGGCGGTATGCCGCGATGTGCATGGCCGTGGGAAACGCGTCGTTGCTGCTCTGGCTCAGGTTCACGTCGTCGTTGGGGTGCAGGATGCGGGTCGCGTCGGTGAGGCGGCCGCCCGCGAGCACGTGCGCGCGGTTCGCGATGACCTCGTTGACGTTCATGTGCGTCTGCGTACCGCTGCCGGTCTGCCAGACGACGAGCGGGAACTGCGCGTCGTGGGCGCCCGCGAGGATCTCGTCGCAGACGCGGCCGATCCATTCCGCCTTCGCCGCGTCGAGGCGGCCGAGCTCCACGTTGGTGAGCGCGGCGGCCTTCTTGACCACCGCGAGCGCGTGGATGATCTCGCGCGGCATGCTGGCCGGCGGCCCGATGCGGAAGTTGTGGCGGCTGCGCTCGGTCTGCGCGCCCCACCAGGCCTCGGCGGGCACGCGGACCTCGCCCAGGGAATCATGTTCGCTGCGAAACGCCATGACGGCCTCCCCGGCGCATTCGCGCCTTCGGGTGGACGGCGAGCGGTGCGCGCCGGGCCGGCGCATCGCCCTCGCCGACACTCTACGCCCCCGCGGGCGCGGCCCGTGCTGCGTCCTACAGGGCCACGAGCACGACGCCGCTCGCGGTGAGCTCGCGATAGATCGTGTCGAGCTGCGCCCGGCTCGACGCCTCGATCGTGTACGTGATCGACTGGTAATTGCCCTTGCCGCTCAGCCGCTCGCTGATGCGGCCGGGCTCGAGCTTCCCCGCGTGGCGCTCGACGATCTCGAGCGTGATGGCGCGGAACGCCGGTCCCCGCCGGCCCATGACCTTGATCGGGAACTCACAGGGAAACTGGAGCAGTGAATCCTGCTGTGCCATGGCGGCATCATCCCACGGCGGGTCGTCCGATGCAGCCGGGTGACGGTGAGGTCGGCGGTGCCGGCGCGGCTCGCGGCGGAGGGCGAGGGCGCGGCCCCGGGGCGGCGCGGAGCCGGCCCGGTGCGGCCTGCGCCTCAGGCGGGCAGATCGCTCGACAGTTCCTGCAGCGTCTCCTCGAACAGCCGCCGGAGCTTCACGAACACCGGCCCGGGAATGCCGCTGCCGACGGCGTGACCGTCGATGCGCACCACGGGCCGCACCAGCAGCGTCGCGGCCGCGACGACGACCTCGTCGGCGCCGCGCAGCTCCCCGGCGCCGATGCGCCGCACGGCCGTCGGGATGCCGGCACGCGACGCGAGTTCCATGATGACGCCGCGGGTCGTGCCCGGCAGGACCTCGTGATCCAGCGGCGGCGACAGCAGGCAGCCGTCCTTGACGACGTGCACGGAGCTGTAGCTGCCCTCGCGCACCTCGCCGTTGCGCAGCAGGATGGCCTCGATGGCGTCCTGCTCCACGGCGCGCCAGCGCAGCAGCACGTTGGCGAGCAGCGTGGTGCTCTTGATGTCGCAGAGGTGCCAGCGGATGTCCTCGGCCGTGATGCACGCGATGCCGGGATCCGGGTTCGCGCGCGGCGCGAGCGGTGTGACGAACCCGAAGACCGTGGGTGCGAGTCCCGCGGGCGGCACGTGGTTGCGCCCGAACTCCGTGCCGCGGGAGACCTGCAGGTACAGCGACAGGTCGCCGCCGCCGTTGCGGTGGACGAGCCCGCCGCAGATGCGCCGCCAGCCCTCGCGGTCGGTGGGCGAAGGGATCCGCAGTGTCGCGAGATTGCGTTCCAGCCGGTCGATGTGCGCGTCGAAGCGGTAGGCGCGCGAGGCGAACACCGGCATGACCTCGTACACCGCGTCGCCGAACAGGAAGCCGCGGTCGAGCGGCGAGATGCGCGCCTCGGCGAGCGGCAGCCACTCGCCGTTCAGGTGGCAGGTCGGGAGCGGCGCGGGCACGGCGGGTGGCGCCTCAGCCGAACCAGCCCGCGACCGTGTCCCACATGCGGCGGAAGATGTTGCCCTTCGGAACCGGGGCCAGCGGGTACAGTGCGCGCTCCGCGATCACCTTGCCGTCGAGCAGGGACTGCACGCTGCCGACCGACTGCGTGGCCGGGACCGGCGCCTCCAGGCCGGCCTTCATGACGATGCGCGTCTGCACTTCCTTGAAGCGTCCGCGCGGCACCGTGACGGCGAGTTCGCGGCGCAGGCCGACGGCCGCCTCGCCGTCCGGCGCGCCGTAGACGCGCGGTCGTGCGAGTTCACGGCCCGCGGCGTACACGCGGCGCGTCTCGTAGAAGCTGAAGCCGTAGTTGAGCAGCGCGAGGCTCGCGTCCTCGCGGGCCTTCGGGCTCGCCATGCCGAGCACGACCGCGATCATGCGCATGCCGTCGCGCTGCGCCGAGCTCACGAGGCAATAGCCCGCGCTCTCGGTGTGGCCCGTCTTCATGCCGTCGACGGCGGGATCGCGATCCAGCAGGCCGTTGCGGTTGTGCTGCGTGATGCCGTTCCAGGTGAACTCCCGCTGCGAGTACCAGCGGTAGTACTGCGGGAACTCGCGCACGATGGCGCTCGCGAGCAGGGACATGTCGCGCGCGGTCACGTAGTGCTGCGGGCCCGGCAGGCCCGTGGAGTTCTGGAAGTTCGAGCCCTTCATGCCGAGCTGGCGCGCGTACCCGTTCATGAGCTCCGCGAACGTCGCTTCCGAACCCGCGACGGCCTCCGCGAGTGCGATCGAGGCGTCGTTGCCCGACTGCACGATCATGCCCTGGATCAGCGCCTCCACGGGCAGCCGCGAGCCCACCTTCGCGAACGTGGTCGAGCCGCCCGACCCTGCGCCGCCCACGCGCCACGCGTACTCGCTGATCGACACTTCGCTCGTCAGGCGCAGCTTGCCCTCCGCGAGCGCGTGGAACACGGCGTAGGCCGTCATGAGCTTCGTCAGACTCGCGGGTTCGAGCCGCAGGTCGGCGTTCTTCTCGCCGAGCACGCGGCCGCTGACGTGATCGACGAGGATCCAGGCCTTCGCATCGGCCTGTGGCGGCGGCGGAACCGGTGTCGCGGCGTCCGCGAACGGGACGGCGAGAAAAGCCACGAGCGAAAGGATCAGGGCGGGAATGCGGCGCATGGAAGCTTCACTGAGGGGAACCGCCCGCGTGGCGGCGTCGCGAGTTTACCGCAGCACGACGCGTCTCGCGCCATCCCCGGGACCCGATGGTGTCTCGGCCGCTGCCGCGGAATCATCGTGCACCGGAAGAGGCTAGTCGATCGCGAGGCGCGCGTCGCCGAAGCCCGCGTCCTGCAGCCGCGCCACGAGCTCGTCGAGGTCGGGCGCGCTGTCGACGGGCCCGACCAGCACGCGCTGGAGCGTCGTGCCGCCACGGTCGGTCGCACGCACCGCGACGTCGTCGAACCCGCGGCGGCGCAGCTGCTGCGCCATGCGCCGTGCGTTGCCCGTCTCGCCGAAGGCGCCGACCTGTGCGTACAGGCGGAAAGGCTGGATGCCCGTGAGCGGATGCGGCGTCTCCAGTGTCTGCACCTCGACGAGCGCAGTGCCGGTTTCGATCATGCCGAGTTCCTGCGCGGCCGCGTAGGACACGTCGAGGATGCGGTCGCTCTTGAAGGGACCGCGGTCGTTGACGCGCACGACGACGGAGCGTCCGTTCTCGAGGTTGGTGACGCGCACGCGCGACGGCAGTGGCATCGTGGGGTGCGCCGCCGTCATGTCGTGCATGTCGAAGCGTTCGCCGTTCGCGGTGCGGCGGCCGTGGAACTTGCGGCCGTACCAGGAGGCGACACCCCGCTCCATGTCGCCGACGCTGCCGTCGCGCACGAAGTAGCGGTGCCCGTCGACATCGTAGAAGGGCGCATTGCCGAGCAGCGAGCGCGCCTCCATGGGGGCTGTCGCGACGGCCGGCGCATCGAGCGGCGGCGCATGGAACTCGGGTGACGGTGCCGCGGGCGCGGTCACGGAGGCGGGCACGTCCGGCTCGGGCGGGTGCACGAGACTGCAGCCGGCCAGCGTCGCGACCAGGGTCGCCAACGCGGCGCGGCGTGCGGACATCAGAGAGGCGCTCCGTTCCTGGCGGTCGGAGCCGCGGGAGCCGCGCGAGCGGGTGCCGCTGCGGGATCCGCGGGCGTGGCCGGCCCGCGCGGCGCGTCGGCCGGCGTCGCAGCCTCCGATACGGGTGCGGGAGGCGGCAGTGCCGCCTCGATGCGCGAACCGAGTTCGTGCACGGCGAGCGCGTACATCGGGCTGCGGTTGTATCGCATGATCACCGCGAGATTCCTGAGACCGACCCGGTACTCCGGGCCATCGGTGCCGCGTACCCCCACGAGCAGGGCGGGGACATCGTCGCCGAGCGCGGGATCGAACATGAGCCCCAGACGTCGCAGTTCGCCGACGCTGCGATTCGTCGTCAGGCTGCCGACGACGAGCCCCTCCGCATCCGGGTCCACCAGCGTCGCGGGCAGCACGATCGGCGCACCCGCCTGCCAGCCGTGCTTCGCGAGGTAATTGGCGACACTGGACATCACGTCGTCGACGCTGCCCCACAGGTCGCTGCGGCCGTCGAGATCGCCGTCGACGGCATAGCTGAGATAGCTGCGCGGCATGAACTGCGGCAGTCCCATCGCGCCCGCGTACGAGCCCCGCACCGCGAGCGGATCGATGCCGTTGCGGCGCGCGAGCAGCAGGAACTGTTCGAGCTCGCCGCGGAAGTACTCGCCGCGCGGCGGATAGTCGAAGCCCAGCGTCGCGAGCGCGTCGAGCACGCGGTAGCGGCCGGTGATGCGGCCGAAGAACGTCTCGACCCCGAGGATGCCGACGATGACATGCGGTGCCACGCCCGTGGTGCCCGCGATCTCCGCGAGGCGCGCGCGGTGCTCCGTCCAGAAGGCGACGCCCGCGTCGATGCGTTCGGCGGTCAGGAAATGGTCGCGATACCGGAACCAGGGACGCACGCGCTCGGCGGGCCGCTGCATGAGGTCGATGATGGCCTGCTGGGACTCGGCCGCCGCGACGATGCGCTGGACCCAGCCGCGGTCGAGCCGGTTGCGCGCGACGACGCCGTCGATGAACGCGCTCACGTCGGCGCGGCCCGTATCGAGCGCCGCGGACGGCAGCGATGCGCAGCAGCCGACGAGCAGGGCGGCGATCCGTCCGCGTATGCCTCGCCTCATGAGCTCACCAGCTTCCTGTTCGCGTACAGCGACATGAGGATACCGAAGCCCGCCAGCAGGGTCACCATCGAGGTCCCGCCGTAGCTGAAGAGCGGCAGCGGGACGCCGACGACCGGCAGCAGCCCGCTCACCATCCCCGAGTTCACGAACACGTAGATGAAGAAGGTCATCGCGAGCGCACCTGCGGTCAGACGCGAGAACGTGTCGCGGCACTGGTTGGCCATCCACAGCGCCCGGCCGATCACCACGAGATAGATCGCGAGCAGCAGACACTGGCCGAGCAGTCCGAGTTCCTCGCCCACCACGGCGAAGATGAAATCCGTGGTGCGCTCGGGCAGGAATTCGAGCTGCGCCTGGCTGCCGTGCATCCAGCCCTTGCCGAACACGCCGCCGGAGCCGATCGCGATCTGCGACTGGATGATGTGGTAGCCCGCGCCGAGCGGATCCGTCTGCGGGTCGAGGAAGGTCAGCACGCGCTGCCGCTGGTAGTCGTGCAGGAAATGCCAGCCGACGGGGATCGCGATGCCCGCGAGCACGGCGCCGCCGATCAGGTAGCGCAGCTGCAGTCCCGCGAACAGCACGACGAGACCGCCCGCGGCCGACACCAGCAGCGCCGTGCCGAGATCGGGCTGCTCCGCGATGAGTCCCGCGGGGACGAGGATGATGAGCAGGAAGACGACGAGATCGCGGAACGACGGGGGTAACGGGCGGGCGTGCGCATACCACGCGCAGGCCATGGGCACGGCGAGCTTCATCATCTCCGACGGCTGGAAGCGGACGATCCCGAGGTCGAGCCAGCGCTGCGCGCCCTTGCCGATGTCGCCCAGCACGGCGACCGCGACCAGCAGGACGACGCCGGCCGCGTAGAGCCAGGGCGTGATCATGCGCAGCCACGGTGGCGGCACCTGCGCGAGCAGCGTCATCACGACCACGGCGATGCCGAAGCGGATGATCTGGTTCGTCCACAGGGAGACGTTCTCGCCGGCCGCGCTGTAGAGCACCAGCAGCCCGAAGCAGACGACGAGGCCGAGCGTGGCGAGCAGCGGGCCGTCGAGGTGCAGCGCGCGCAGCAGCTGCGCGGTCGCGGTCATGGTGCGCCGTGCGCGCGAGACGTTGAGTTCCTCGTAGATCATGGCGTCGTTCCTGCCGCGGGTTCCGGCTCCGGCATCTTGCCGATGAGATAGGCATCGAACAGCGCGCGCGCGACCGGGGCCGCCGCGGAGCTGCCGTGGCCGCCGTTCTCGACCAGCACGGCGACCGCGAGCTTCGGGTCGTCGGCGGGCGCGAAGGCGATGAACAGGGCGTGGTCGCGCAGGCGCTCGTCGACTTCCTTCTCGTTGTATTTCTCGGTCTGGCCGATCGTGAAGACCTGTGCCGTGCCGGTCTTGCCCGCGATCCGGTAGGGCGCGCCGCGCGAGGCCACGACCGCCGTGCCACGCGGACCGCTCGTCACGGCGACCATGCCCTCGATGATCGCGTCCCAGTGCGCGGCGTCGGCGATCTCGACAGGCGGGAGTGCCACGGGCGCCCGGCGCTGCACGCGGCCCGTCTTCGCATCGCGCACCGCGGCGACGAGCCGCGGCCTGAAGTGCCGGCCGCGGGTCGCGATGACCGCCGCGGCGTTCGCGAGCTGCATCGGTGTCACGAGCCAGTAGCCCTGGCCGATGCCGGTGATCACCGTCTCGCCCGGGAACCAGACCTGCAGCTCCTTCCTCTTGAAGACCTTCTTCTTCCAGTCGGGGGAGGGCACGAGGCCGCCGCGTTCGCCGTCGACATCGAGCCCCGTCGGCGCGCCGAAGCCGAGCTTCGTCATGGCCTCGTGGATGCGCGTGATGCCGAGCGTCGAGGCGAGCCCGTAGAAGTACACGTCGCACGAGGTCATGATCGCCTCGATCATGTCCACGCTGCCGTGGCCCTGCTTGCGCCAGTCGCGGTAGCGATGGCTCGAGCCGGGGAGACGGAAGTAGCCGGGGCACTGGCGCCGGTCCTCCGGCTTGATGACGCCGTACTCGAGCCCCGCGAGCGCCATCATGGGCTTGATGGTCGAGCCCGGCGGATAGATGCCGCGCAGCACGCGGTTGAACAGCGGCCGGTCGAGGTCCTCGACGAGTGCGCGGTAATCCGGCGCGGAGATGCCGCGCGCGAACTTGTTGGGATCGAAGGTCGGCAGACTCGCGAGCGCCAGCACGTCCCCGGTCCAGGGATCGACGGCGACCACGGCGCCACGCTTGCCGGCGAGGGCCTGCTCGGCGACGTTCTGCAGGTCGATGTCCAGCGTCGTGTAGAGGTCGTTGCCGGCCATGGGTTCGCGGCGCCTGAGCGGCAGGCCGCCCTGTCCGGTCGCCTCGACGCTGCGGCCCTCCGCGTTGACCATGACCTCGCGATGGCCGACGGTGCCGTGCAGCGTGCCCTCGTAGCTGTACTCGAGCCCCGTCTTGCCGATGGTCGCGAGGCCCGCGTACTGCTCGGCGTCGACGCGCTTCAGGTCCGCCTCGGACAGCGTCCCGACGTAGCCGAGGGCGTGCACGGCGGACGGCCCGTACGGATAGAAGCGTGCGAGACGGGTCTTGAGTTCGACGCCCGCGAGCTCGTGGCGGTGCACGGCGTAGCGGCCGATCTCCTCCTCGGAGAGCTGCACGCGGATCGGCACGCCCTCGAAGGCGCGGCGCGACTTCACGAGTCGTCGCAGGCGCTCGACGTCGGCAGCCTCGACGAGGTCCAGGGACACCAGCCGGGCGAGCGTGGCATCGAGGTCCTGAACCTGCTCGCGGACGAGTTCCAGCTGGTAGGCCGGGGTGTTCTCGGCGAGCACGCGGCCCTTGCGGTCGAAGATCACGCCGCGGTCGGGCGGCAGGGGCTCGAGGCGCACGCGGTTGCCCTGGGACAGCTCGCTGTAGTAGTCGTAGCGGACCACCTGCAGCCAGAACAGGCGCAGCGCGACGCCCGCGATCAGCACCACCGCGACGATCCCGGCCACGATCGCGCGGCGCGTGAACGAGCGCTGCTCGATCCAGGGATCCTTGAAGCGGACGCGCCTGACCACCGCGGCCCCGTCCGGCTCAGCGCCGCGTCAGCAGGCGGTGCATGAGCTGCGGCACGAACAGCCACACGACGGCGCCCGTGAACACCGCCAGCCAGCGCGCGCCGTCGGTGATCGGGTGTCCCGTCACGCCGTCGATCCAGAAGACGATGAATTCCTTCAGCCACAGCAGCGACAGCACGGTCAGCGCCTGCTGGCCGATCGTGAACATGCGGATGCGCAGGTGCAGGTTGAGCGTGATGAAGGCGACCGTCGTCAGGGCGAGCGCGTGCTGCCCGAGCACGACGCCCTTGAAGGCGTCGAGCGCGAGACCCATGAGGAACGCGAACAGCAGTCCGGCGGAACGCGGTGCGAACACGGCGAAGGCGATGACGGCGAGCGCCGCGAAGTCCGGTCGCAGGATCGCGACGATCCTGGGCAGCGGCACGGCCGTCAGGACGAGCGCCGCGACCGCGACGGCGACGACCTTCGGGAAGGAGACGCCCGCTGCGGTGCTCATCGTCGTCCCTCCCCGGTGGCTGCCGGTGAGGCCGCCGGCGGTTCGGGCGTCGCAGTGGGGACGCCTGCCGGTCGCGCTGTTCCCGGGGGCGTGGAGACGGGCGCGGCCGGTGTTGCCGGCGCGGGTCGGAGCGACGCCGTGGTTGCGGGCGCGGTGACGGCGGGCGGCCCGCCCGGCGGGGCGCTTGCCGCGGCGGCTGTCGCGCGGCCCGCGCCTGCGTCTGCGCCTCCGGGCGGCGGCGTCCCGGCAGCGGGTTCGGGCGGGATCTCAGGGATGCGGTTCTCGAACCAGGCGAGCAGCACCTCGGGTGAGCGGTCCAGTCCGGCCGTCGGCACGGCCGTGACCAGCAGCAGCGGCTGGTTCGGCGCGCGGTTGACCTCGCGCACGCGCGCGGCGGGATATCCCGGGGGGTAGACCCCGCCGAGGCCCGACGACACCAGCAGGTCGCCCACCTTCACGTCCGCGTTCTTGGACAGGTAGGGCAGGCTCAGCTCGTCAGGCCGTCCGGTGCCGACGGCGATGGTGCGCAGCCCGTTGCGGACGACCTGCACGGGCAGCGCGTGTTCCGAGTCCGAGATCAGGATCAGCTCGGCGGAGAACGGACCGACGTGCGTGACCTGGCCGAAGATCCCGCCCGCATCGAGGACGGCCTGGCCCTTGAAGACGCCGTCGCGGCTGCCGCGACCGATCAGCACGCGCTGCCGGAACGGGTCGAGGTCGACGCGCATGACCTCGGCGAGCAGCGTGCGGTCGACGATGCGCGCGGTGCTGGCGCTCGCCGCGCGCAGGCGCTGGTTCTCCTGCTCCAGCCACTCGAAGCGCTGCAGGCGCAGCTTCAGCCGGAGATTCTCCGACGCGAGCACCACATTGTCGGATTCGAGCTCGGCGCGCGTCCTGGAGGATTCGTCGTACCAGGCATAGCTGCGCCCGGGAGCGGCCGCGAGCCAGTGCAGCGGGTAGGCCATGACGGACAGAAAGCTGCGGATCTGCTCGAGCTGATGCTGCCGGTGGTCCAGGACCATGAGCGCGATGGCGATGCCGGCCAGCACGACGAACCTGAGGCTCGTCGGCGGACCGCGGACCAGCAGTGGCCGGCCACGCGGCGCGTTCAGGGAGGCCATGGCCGGGTTCCCCGCGGTAGAGCCGCGAGCAGGAATTCGAAGAGCGGCGGACGAAGCTTCACGGACCGCCGTGCGGCCGGCCCGGAGAGCCGGGTGGCGGGATCACTCGAGGCCAAAGAGGCCCGGACCATGTTCCTCGGTCAGCTCCAGGATGCGGCCGCCGCCCCGCGCCACGCAGGTGAGCGGATCGTCGGCCACGACGACGGGCAGACCCGTCTCCTCCATGAGGAGCTTGTCGATGTCCTTGAGCAGCGCACCGCCGCCCGTCAGCACGATGCCGCGCTCCGCGACGTCGGAGCCCAGCTCGGGAGGGGTCTGCTCCAGGGCCTTCTTGACCGCCGCGACGATGCCCTGCAGCGGCTCCTGCAGTGCCTCCAGGATCTCGTTCGAGTTCAGCGTGAACGCGCGCGGCACGCCCTCGGCCAGATTGCGTCCCTTGACCGAGACTTCGCGCACCTGCTGTCCCGGGTAGGCCGAACCGATCTCCATCTTGATGCGCTCGGCGGTCGCCTCGCCGATGAGGATGCCGTAGTTGCGGCGCACGTAGTTGATGATGGCGTCGTCGAAGCGGTCGCCGCCCATGCGTACCGACTCGGCGTAGACGATGCCGTTCAGCGAGATCACGGCGACCTCGGAGGTGCCGCCGCCGATGTCGAGCACCATCGAGCCGCGCGCCTCGTGCACCGGCAGGCCGGCGCCGACCGCGGCCGCCATGGGCTCGGGGATCACGTCGACGCGGCGGGCGCCCGCGCCCTGCGCGGACTCCTGGATCGCGCGGCGCTCGACCTCGGTCGAGCCGAAGGGCACGCAGATCAGCACCCAGGGGCTCGGCCGCAGCCAGCGGTTGCCGTGCACCTTGCCGATGAAGTACTGCAGCATCTTCTCGGTGTAGGTGAAGTTGGCGATCACGCCGTCCTTCATCGGCCGCACCGCGGTGATGTGGCCGGGCGTGCGGCCCAGCATGTTCTTCGCCTCGGCGCCGACGGCCACGATGGCCTTGCCGCCGCGGCCGGGCTCGTCCTGCACGGCGACGACCGACGGCTCGTTCAGCACGATGCCGCGGTCGCGAACGTAGATCAGGGTGTTGGCCGTCCCGAGATCGATCGACAGGTCACTGGAGAAGTAACCTCGAAGGCTCTTGAACATGCAGGTGTTTCTACTCGCCGAGGGAGGGCAAAAAGTTCGCGCGACTATAGCCCCGGGTGGGACATTCCACAAGGCGATGTGTATCATCTGCGCCGGCATTTCCAGCCGTTTTCCCGCTTCGGAGTCACGATGACGCTCAGCCGCAGCGACGTCGAGAGCATTGCGCGCCTCGCGCGACTCTCGATCACCGACCAGGAGTTGTCGGCATATGCCGACAGCCTGTCGCGCATCCTCGATTTCGTCGCCGAGCTCGATGCCGCGGACACCGCCGGCGTCGAGCCGATGGCGCATCCGCTCGAAGGCCAGGTGCAGCGCCTGCGTCCCGACGTCGTCACCGAGACCGACCGGCACGAGGTCTATCAGCGCAATGCCGCCGCGACCGCGGCCGGCCTCTATCTCGTGCCGAAGGTGATCGAGTGAGCCTCCATCTGCAGTCGGCCGCCGACCTCGTCCGCGGTCTCAGGGCCCGTCAGTACTCCAGCGCGGAGCTGACGCGTCACTTCCTCGGCCGCATCGAGCGCGCCAACCCGGGCCTTAATGCCTTCATCACCGTGACTGCCGAGCGGGCGCTGGCCGACGCGCAGGCGGCGGACGCCCGGCTCGCGCGTGGCGAAGGCGGCCTGCTCGAGGGGCTGCCGCTCGCGCACAAGGACATCTTCTGCACCGACGGCGTGCTGACCACCTGCGGCTCGAGGATGCTGGCGAACTTCGTCTCGCCCTACGACGCGACCGTCGTGACGCGGCTGAAGGCGGCCGGCACGGTCATGCTCGGCAAGACGAACATGGACGAGTTCGCAATGGGCTCGTCCAACGAGACCAGCCACTTCGGCCCGGTACGCAACCCCTGGGACACCGGACGCGTGCCCGGCGGCTCCTCGGGCGGCTCGGCCGCCGCGGTCGCGGCCAGGCTCGCCCCGGTCGCGAGCGGCACCGACACCGGCGGCTCGATCCGCCAGCCGGCCGCGCTCTGCGGCATCACCGGCATCAAGCCGACCTACGGCCGCGTGTCGCGCTACGGGATGATCGCGTTCGCCTCCAGCCTGGACCAGGCCGGCGTGTTCGCGGCCAGCGCCGAGGACTGCGCACTGGTGCTGGAGGCGATGTCGGGCTTCGACGGGCGCGACTCGACCTCGGTCGATGCGCCCGTGCCCGCCTATTCGCGCGAGCTCGACCAGCCGCTCGCGGGCCTGCGGGTCGGCCTCATCAAGGAGTTCTTCGCCGCGGGTCTCGACGCGGGCATGGCGCGTGCGGTCGAGGCGGCGATCGAGGTCTACCGCGGCCTCGGCGCGCGCTTCGTCGAGGTGAGCTGTCCGAGCCTGCCGTTGTCGGTGCCGACCTACTACGTGGTCGCGCCCGCCGAGTGCTCGTCCAACCTGTCGCGCTTCGACGGCGTACGGTTCGGACACCGCTGCGAGGATCCGCGCGATCTCCCTGGACCTGTACTCGCCGCTCGCGCGGCGAGGGCTTCGGCGCCGAGGTCGGCGCCGAATCATGACCGGCACCCACGTCCGCCGGCTACTACGACGCCTACTACCTGAAGGCGCAGAAGGTTCGCAGCCTGATCACCGCGGATTTCCCGCAGCGCTCGGGGTCGGCGGACCTGCTGCTCGGTCCGACCTCGCCTACGACCGCGTTCCCGATCGGTGCTACAGGACGATCCGATCACCATGTACCTGAACGACATCTTTACACCATCGGCGCGAACCTCGCGGGCCTGCCGGCGCTGTCGCTGCCCTGCGGCCTCGTCGACGGGCTGCCGGCGGGGCTGCAGGCTGGACGACCGCGACAAGTGGAGTCGCGGCTGCTCGCCGCGGCGCATGCCTACCAGCGGGAGACCGACTGGCACCGCCGCGCGCCCGCGGCCTTCGCGTGAGGACGACATCGCATGGCCACTGACTGGGAAGTCGTCATCGGGCTGGAGATCCACGCGCAGCTCGCCACGAAATCGAAGATCTTCTCCGCCGCATCGACGGCCTTCGGTGCGCTGCCGAACACGCAGGCTCGGCCTGCTCGATCTCGGCTACCTGGGCGTGCTGCCCGTGCTGAACGCCGAGGCTGTGCGGATGGCCGTGAAGTTCGGCCCTTCGCGGTGGGTGCCGATGGTCGCGCCGCCGCGCTCGGTGTTCGCGCGCAAGAACTACTTCACCCCGACCCGCCGAAGTGGCCGCTACCAGATCAGCCAGAAGTACGAGCTGCCCGTGGTGGCGAAGGGCGCGGTCGAGATCCTGCTGGAGGACGGCGTGCGCAAGACCATCGGCGTCACGCGCGCGCACCTCGAGGAGGACGCGGGCAAGTCGCTGCCGCACGAGGGCCTGGGCGCGATGAGCGGCATCGACTCCCAACCGTGCGCGGGCACGTTGCTGCTCGAGATCGTCTCGGAGCCGGACATGCGTTCGGCGCGCGAGGCGATCGCGTACATGAAGAAGATCCACACGCTGGTGCGCTACCTCGAGATCTGCGACGGCAACATGCAGGAGGGCTCGTTCCGCTGCGACGCGAACGTCTCGGTGCGACCGCGCGGTTCGGAGAAGTTCATGGCCGCCAGCAGATCAAGAACTGAACTCCTTCCGCTTCGTCGAGAAGGTTGACCCACCACGAGGTGGCGCGCCAGATCGAGCTCAACGAGAGCGGTGGCGGTGGACGCCCACGACTCCGATCGCGACGAGACGCGTCGATGCGTCAGCCGAGGAGGCGAACGACTACCGCTATTTCCTGACCCGGACCTGCTGCTGCTCGCGATCGAGCCCGCGTTCGTCGCTGCGGTGCGCACGTACCGCGCGCGAGCTGGCGACGAGAAGGCCGCGCGCGCCAGCAACATGGGTATCCCGGAGTACGACGCGGGTGCTGACCGCGAGCCGCGAGCTCGGCGACTACTACGAGGTTGCAAGCGGCGTGGCGTCGCCAGCGCGAAGCTCGCCGCGAACTGGACGATGGGCGAGCTGTCGGGGTTCCTGAATCGCGACGGCCTGGAGATCGGGCGGTCGAAGATCGATGCCGCGCGGCTTGCGGGGCTCCTCGTGCGCATCGTGGACGAGACGATCTCCGGCAAGATCGCCAAGGACGTGATCGAGGCGATGTGGGACGAGGGCCTCGACGCCGATGCCGATCGAGGCGATGCGGGCCTGAAGCAGATCACGGACACGGGCGCGATCGAGAAGGTCATCGCCGAGGTCATGGCCGCGAGCCCGAAGCAGCTCGCCGACTACCGCTCGGGCAAGGACAAGCTGTTCGGCTTCTTCGTCGGGCAGGTGATGAAGGCGACGCAGGGCAAGGCGAATCCCGCGCAGGTCAACGATCTCCTGAAGAAGCTGCTCGCCGGCTGAGTCGGCGGCGCCGGGCTCGCTCGGGACGCGGAGCGACGCTGCCGCCCATGGGCCGCCGGCTGGCTGATGGTGCTGGAGCCTTCGGAGATTCGTCCGCGATTCCGAAGGGCCGCCTGTGGCCGCTGGCATCGGGTTCTCCGGGGCTCGGCACGCCGAAGAGCACGTCCCTGTGAGCTCGGCGCGCGCCGTCCCTGGCGCGCGACGGCCTCGCCCCGGAGACCCTCGCCGCGGCCGCGGCGGCGATTCCGACTGATCGCGGTAGCGCATCCACGATCGCACGACCTCGCGCCATGGCACGCCTCGACGTGGCACGACGACGGGTCCGTCACGCCGCCGGCGGCGGGTGAAGGTCCCGGGCCGAAACCGTGCGAGACAGGGATGTCGAGCCCGAGTCCGCAGGGACGCGCTCTTCGCGCCTGGACCGATACTTCACCATCGCCGTGCCGGCGGTGCTCAAGCGAGCCGCGCGTTCAGGTCTCCGTGGCTGGCCAGCGAGCACGCGGGGCCATCGGCGGGTTGCGGATAGGCATGGCCGAGCGACGCGCGACAGACCGGCATGACCTGCAGTTCGAGGACTGGCCGCGTGCGTGGGCACTACGTGAGGCTCGGCTGGCGCGCGGTCATCGAGCACCACGACTACCCGGTGGCCGTACGCGACACGCTCGGCGAAGCGCTCGCCGCGTCCGTGCTGCTCGCGGGTTCCCTCAAGTTCGACGGCCAGCTCACGCTGCAGCTGCAGGGCCCGGGGCCCCTGCACCTGCTCGTCGCGCAATGCACCGACGGCCTCGCCATCCGCGGCGTCGCGCGCCATCGCGGCGCGGTCGAATCCCGGGCGCTCGAACAGATGACCGGGGGCGGGCAGCTCGCCGTCACGGTCGAGACGGACGACCGCGAGAACCGCTACCAGGGCATCGTGCCGCTGATCGGCGAGGGCCTCTCGGCCTCGCTCGAACATTACTTCCGGCACTCCGAGCAGATCGACTCGCGACTGCTGCTCGCCTGCAGCGGACGCCAGGCCGCAGGCCTGCTGCTGCAGCGCCTGCCGGTCGGCTCGACGGCGCACGCGGAGGACGACCCCCGGCTGATCGCGGCCGCGGAGGAAGAATGGCAGCGCCTGCAACTGCTCGCGGGCACCCTGACGCCGGGTGAACTCCTCGGCGAGAGCTGCCGGACCCTCCTGCACCGCCTGTTCCACGAGGACGACGTGCGCCTGTTCGAGGGCGCGCCCGTCTATTTCCAGTGCACCTGCTCGCGCGAGCGCGTCGAGGGCATCATCCGTTCGCTCGGCACCGACGAGGCGCAGGACATCCTGCGCGAACGCGGTGACGTCGAGGTCCGCTGCGAATTCTGCAACCGTGCCTGGAGCTTCGATCCCGTCGACATCGCGCGGCTGTTCAGCGCCGGCGTGACACACGCGCCGCCGCGCGGCCTGCATTGACGAGCCGCGCGCGGATCACGGGTCCGGACGCGCCACACGCGTCCGCCGGTGCGCTCCCCGCGGTCAGTCGGCGACGATCGGTGGCGCGGCGGCGCCGGACTTCGCCGCCGTGCGCCTCGAATCCCGCATGAGGAATACGAGCGGCAGCGCCACGAGCGTCGCCAGCGTCAGGATCGCGAAGTCGTTGAGATAGGCGATCATCATGGCCTGGCGGGTGATCTCGCGCTCGAGCGCCGCGGCACCGGCCGTCGTGCTCCAGTCCCAGGCGCCGGACACGAGCGCGCCGTGGTCGCTGAACACGGTGATGTTCTCGCCAAGCCGCTCGTGCATCTGCTGCGTGCCGCGCGCGAGCATGGTGGTCATGAGCGACATGCCGATGCTGCCACCGAGGTAGCGGCCCAGCGAGAACATGGTCGCGCCGTGGGTCTGCATGGGCACCGACAGCGCGTTGAAGGTCATGACCTGCACCGTGCCGAACATGAGCGCCATGCCCACGCCCTGCAGCACGCTGGTCTCGACGAAGATCAGGGGCGTGGTGTTCAGGTTGAAGCCGGTGCTGATCCACAGCGAGAGCGCGATCATCAGGATGCCGGCGGTGACGAGCAAGCGCCCGTCGACGCGATTGCCGTAGCGCGCCACGACGACGGTCGCGACCACGGCGCCCAGGCCGCGCGGCGAGGCCAGCAGGCCCGCTTCGGCCACCGGATAGTCGAAGACGTGCTGCAGCAGTGCCGGCGCCAGCATCATCGTCGCCATGAGCAGTCCGCTGCAGATGGCGGCCAGGGTCACACCCGTGAGGTAGGTGCGGTTGTGGAAGATCTCCAGGGGCAGGAACGGATTCCTGGAGTGGCGCAGGTGCAGGACAAACAGGTAAAGCCCCGTTACGCACAGTGCCGCCTCGATGATCGTCTCGGGGGACTCGAACCAGTCGTTGCGGTGGCCGCGGTCCAGCGCGAGCTGCAGGCTGCCCACGGCCACCGAGAGCATCAGGAAGCCTGCGACGCTGAAGTGGGGCTTCGCGGCCGCACGCCGCTCGGGCATCAGCGTCAGGATCGGGACCAGCGCGGCCACGCCGAAGGGGATGTTCATGAGGAAGATCCAGCGCCAGTTGTACTCCTCCGTGACGTAGCCGCCGATGGTCGGGCCGAGGATCGGCCCGAGCAGCGTGCCCATCATCCACAGCGCGAATGCGCGGCTGCGCGACTCCGGCGGAAAGATCAGCATCAGCGTGGCCTGCGAGAGCGGCATGATCGCCGCGCCCGACAGTCCCTGCAGGAAACGCAGCGCCGCGAGCTGCTCGACGGTGCCGGCGAGCCCGCAGAACACCGACAGCAGCGTGAAGGCCCCGACACTGGTCGCGAACACGCGGCGGTGGCCGAAGCGCTCCGCGAGCCAGGTCGTGGGCGGCGTCATGATCGCCCCGGCGACCGCGTAGAAGGTGAGGACCCAGGCGATCTGGTCCTGGGTCGCGGCGAGCGACCCCTGGATCGACGGCAGCGCGGTGTTGGCGATCGTGATGTCGAGGGTCTGCAGCGCGCTCGCCATGATCGCGGCGCCGGCGATGAGGTTCCGCTGGGCGGGGCGCAGCGCGACCCCGGATGTCATGCGTGGCACCAGCGACCGGACGGGCCGGACTTCATGGCGCACCGGGTCCGTGCGTGGAGTCCTCGACGGCC
Source organism: Steroidobacteraceae bacterium (assembly GCA_046352935.1). Classification (GTDB taxonomy): domain Bacteria; phylum Pseudomonadota; class Gammaproteobacteria; order Steroidobacterales; family Steroidobacteraceae; genus CAYWMY01. The sequence continues at coordinate 32,206 of JAXMGR010000017.1, read as the reverse complement.
ACGAGATAGCTGCGGCCGCCGATCGCGCTCATCTGGCGCAGGATCCAGCGCTGGCGGCGCTGCACGTAGCGCGACGGCGCCTCGACATGGAAGCGCCTCGGGTTGGGCAGCACGGCCGCGAGCAGCGCGGCCTCGGGCCGCGTGAGCCGCGCGGCGGGCTTGTGGAAGAAGCGGTCGCTGGCCGCGCCGACGCCCCAGACGCCGGGCCCGAACTCGGCGATGTTGAGGTAGATCTCGAGGATGCGCTGCTTGGGCCACAGCAGTTCGATCCACAGCGTGAACCAGGCCTCGATGCCCTTGCGCACGAAGCTCTGCCCCGGCCAGAGGAACAGGTTCTTGGCGACCTGCTGCGAGATGGTCGATGCGCCGCGCATCCGGCGGCCGCGCTGCGCCGCGCGGACCGCCTTGTCGATGGCCTCGAGGTCGAAGCCCAGGTGGACGGCGAACTTCTGGTCCTCGGATGCGACCACCGCGACGGCGGCGTTCGGCGAGATCGCATCCCAGTCGACCCACGCGTGCCGGAATCGATAGTCCTCGTCGCCGAGCCAGCCGCGCACGCGGTCGACGAGCATGAAGCTCGAGGTCGGCGGATCGACGAAGCGCAGGAGTGCGACCGAGGCAATGCTCGCGACGACCAGCGTGGCCAGTGTCCACAGCAGCCAGCGGCCGATGCGCCGCACGGGGAACGCGCGCCCGGCCCGGGTGACCGCTCAGGCCACCGGGACGCGCTGCGCGCGCGTGACGACCACGGGCTCGACCGGCACGTCGTCGTGACCGCGCTTCCTGCCGGTCTTCACGGCCGCGATCCTGTCGACGACATCCATGCCCTCGACGACCTGGCCGAACACCGCGTAGCCGTAGCTGCCGGGCCGGTGATCGAGGAAGTCGTTGTCGACGAGGTTCACGAAGAACTGCGAGGTGGCGGAATTGATGTCGTTGGTGCGCGCCATCGACAACGTGCCGCGCAGGTTCTTGCGCCCGTTCTTCGCCTCGTTGGTGATCGGCGCGCGCGTCGACTTCTGGTCGAGGTCGGCGGTCATGCCGCCGCCCTGGATCACGAATCCGGGGATCACGCGATGGAAGACCGTGCCGTCGAAGTGGCCGTCGTCGACGTACTGCAGGAAGTTCTCGACCGTGACGGGTGCGTCGTCGTCGAAGAACTCGATCGTGAATGCGCCCAGGGAAGTTTCGAAACGGACCATGTGTCACCATCGGTGGGAGGCGGGCTCGCAATTCTACCCGGAGTCCGGCAGGGGAACGCGGGAAATGGCGACCTGGCGGTCTCGATCGGTCGACGCACCACGGAGCGCGAGGCGATCTTCCGGGCACCAACCCGCGGTGAGTCGCTCATCGAAGCGACGCCGCGACGCCGCTCAGGGCCAGTCGAGCAGCGTACGCAGGCTCCGGCCGAGCAGCCATTCCTTTTCCGTCGACGACAACGCCGGGCAGTCGCGCACACAGTGCAGGAGCTCACCCCAGGTCTCGCCGGTGTTGTTGCCGCCGTGGTCGCTGGCCCACAGCACCCGTTGGACGCCGAATGCCTCGATCGCGCGGCGCAGCTCGGGCCACAGCGCATCGAAGGGATAGTCGCGCACGCCGAACATGCCCTGCGCATGGGTCCACTTGAGCGCGACGTTGGGATGAGCGGCGAGCTTCAGCACCTCGTCGAAGTAAGCGACATCGGGCCCGGCATGCCGCTGTCCCTCCGCCTGTCCGGGCGTCGGCTCGTCGAGAAAGCCGATGTCGGCCTCGATCGGCATGCCGCAGTGATCGACGATGAACTGGAGCTTCGGGAACGCTCGCAGGTAGCGCGGCAGCAGTTCGACATGACCCGCGATGAACAGGAATACTGAGATGCCCGCTTCCTCCGCGACCGCGAACACGGGTTCGTAGCCGCCGTTGGCGAAGGCCTCGAGCTCGACGGCGGTGAGCGCCGGCAGCATGCGCACGGCGCGCGCATGCGGCGCGTCCTTCGCCATGCGGATCAGGCTCGCGACCTCCGGGTCGCGCCGGTCGACACGCAGCACGTACTGGAAGCGCTTGGGGTGCAGCCAGGACGCGAGTTCGGCGGTCGGGCTGGTGACGCGATACGCGCCGTTCGCCAGCCAGTAGCCCGGCCCCCAGGAATCGAGGCCCCAGAACTCGTCGGCGAGCACGCCGTCGATGCCGAGCGCGTCCATCTGCGCGAGCGTCTCGGCGATGCCGCCGGGTCCGAAGTGGATCTGGGCGTCGGTGATGCGCATGAGGCCTCCGTCAGCGCACACGCTCGAGCAGGCGCGCGACCACCGGCCGCGACGGATCGGTGTCGCCGCGCGCGCCCAGCGCATACGGCGGACTCTGCGACAGTCCACCGTCGGTGTAGTCGAGTTCCTGGATGAAGTCGTAGACGCCGGTGCGCCGGGCAATGCGCCAGCCGGGCCCGCGCTTCTCGAAGCGGTCGAGGTAGCGGCCGCCGACGATCACCGCATGGCGCTCGCCGGGACGCGAGTAGTAGAGGCCATTGGTGCTGAGTCCCGGCGGGTAGTCGGCCGGGACGACGTGATAACCATTCACATAGGTCTCGACCTCCGCGACATCGCCGTCGATGTCCATGAGGATGTTCGCGACGATGTGGTGGCAGGGACCGAGGGGATCGACGATCGAGCGCGCCGTGCGCACGAATGCGCGCCAGTCACCGGCGATGTCACCGAAGCCGTAGCGCGCGTCCTCGTGGAACACCTCGGCCATCAGTTCCCAGCGGCGCCGGTCGAGCGCGTGGCAGTAGAGGTGGATGATGCGCGTGATGTCGGATTCCGCGGCGAGCCGCGCCAGAGTGTCCTGCATTCGAGCCGTCTCCATCTGCATCGCACCCGCGCCGTCGTGCGGGCGACGCGGCTTGTGCACCGCCCGCTTCAGCGCTGCTTCGCGCGCGCCCGCCCGTGGCGGATCGCGCGCTCGAGGTCCGGGTCCTGCCAGTGGCCCACCGGCCGCTCGCGCTCGGCGTCGTACAGCTTCGTGTGCACCGTGTAGCGGCCGGTCCACTTGTCGACGAGCGCGCCGATCTCGCCGGTCGCGAGGTGCAGCGCGAGCGCGCGCTCGTCGTGCCAGATCTGCAGCGTCAGGATCCATCCGCGCGCCGCATCCTCCAGGCCGAACGAATAGAACCGGCAGCCGTCCTCGGCGAGCGAGCGCTCGATGCCGGCGCGCAGGTCGGCGAGCAGCTCGTGTACAAGCGCAGGATCCGTCTCGAGGCGTCCGGTGACGATCAGCATGAGCACCCTTTCCGTCGGGACGCTGGCGCGGGCCGGCGTCTCACGACACGAGCCTGAATGCGCCGCCCTCTGCGGCAATGCGCCCGGCGCTCGGCTCGCACCAGTGCGTGCCGATCACCAGCGTCGGGGAACCGGCGAGCCCGCCGAACACCTCGCGGCGCGTGCGTTCGGACCGGACGCGGTCGAACTCGCCGATCACGCACCATTCGGGGTGCGCGAGCTGACAGGGGTGATGGATGGAATCGCCCGTGATGAGCGCGCGCTGCCTGCGCGACTCGATCAGGACACTCACGTGGCCGACGGTGTGACCGGGCGTCGGCAGGAGCCGGACCTCGTCGCAGACACGGTGGTCGCCGTCGACGAGGTTCATCAGGCCGGCGTCGTATACGGGCCGCACCGAATCGCACATGACCACCACATCGAGCTCGCGCTGCCACGGCTCGATGCGTGCATCCGCCTCGGCAGTGTTCATCAGCGCGAACTCGGTCCGTTCGACCAGGTAGCGCGCGTTCGGGAACGTCGGTACCCACTCGCCGTCGACCAGCATCGTGTTCCAGCCGACGTGATCGAGATGCAGGTGCGTGCACAGCACGACGTCGATGGTCTCGCGCGGGAAGCCGGCGGCCGCGAGGTCCTCGAGGAAGGCTGTCTGAAGGCGGTCCCACATCGGGAAGAACGACCGCGGCTTGCCGTTGCCGACGCAGGTATCGACGATGATGCGTCGTGACGGTGTCTCGACAACGAGTGCGTGGATGCTGTACTTCAGGCTCCCGGACGGCGTGATGTAATGTGGTTGCAGCCACGCGATCGGCAGCACGGCCTCCGCCTTTGCGTCCGGCAGCAGGTCCTCCATCCGCTCGTAGGTCGACTCGACGATCTGAGTGACCGTCACGTCGCCGATGGTCCAGCGTTGCAAGGGTTTCCTCCCCCGCCGCCGATGCGGCCGCCCGGGCGATCTTGTCAGAACACGGACGGCGGCGCGACCCGCGTTTGCGACCGGTTCGGCCCGGGCATCAGGACGGGAGCAGGGATCGCAGATGACGCGCGACCTCGACCGCGTCCGCACAGGCGCCATATCGGGCCACGTCGAAGATCGGCGCGTCCCGGTCCGTATTGACGGCGATGATGACCGCACCGTCCCTGATGCCTGCCAGGTGCTGCAGCGCGCCGGAAATTCCGAACGCGACGTACAGCTTCGGTTGAACGGTGGTCCCGGACTGGCCGACGAGATGGGTCGCGGGGAGTAGACCGACGTCCACGACGGGCCGTGATGCAGCCAGCGAAGCGTCGAAGCCGCGCGCGACGGCGGCGAACGTGTTGATGTGGTCCGCCGCACCGACACCCCGGCCGACGGCGACGATCAGTTCCGCCGCCTTCAGCGGCTGCTCTTCGGCGGGCCGGTCGATCAACTGCAGCCGGCGGATCCGCGACGGCGCCTGGCCTGAAGCTTCGATGATCTCGAGCGGCGGTTCGTGTTCGACCGTTGCAGCCGGAGCCCACCGGCCGGAACGCAGCAGGAGCACGGCGCGACGGTCCGCCGGCAGCCGGAGCCGGAGGTGCGCCTTGCCCCCGTAGATCGGGCGCGTGACGACGATGGCTCCGTCGTCATCGCGATTCAGTGCCACGACATCGCTCGCGAATCCAAGATCGCGCGACTGCGCGAGGCCCGCACCGAGTGCGGTGGCCTCCGTCGTGAACGACATGAGCACCGCGGAGGCCGCCGTGCGGTCCACGAGCATCGCGAGCGCATGCGCCGGGACATCATGGCCCGCATCGACTTCCGGCAGCTGGATGCCGACGATCCGGTCGATGCCCGCGATAGCGGTTCCGCCGACTTCCGCAGACCCGTTGATGAAAATGCCGAGGCTCACCGGCCGACCCGATGCCGCGGCGGCCGTGACGAGTCGACGCGTCGTCTCATCCACCCGGCCCGCCTCGCATCGGCCCACCACGAGCGTGCCCGTCATCTGTGCGCCTCGCGCATCAGCTCGGCGATCCGGGCAGCGACCTCTGCAGGGTCGCCATCGAGCCATTCGAGCTGCGTTCGCGGCGACTGGCTCTTCGACACACCGAGGACCTGCATCTCCGGTCTGTCTCCCGGTCCCGGGTCCAGCAACGGGATCACCGTCTTCTTCGCCATCATCGCGGCCTTGAACGACCCGGTGCGTGGGGTGAGGCCGCCGGTCTGGACGGTGACCACGGCTGGAAGGTCGACTTCCACCACTTCGACCACACCGCCTCCCGGCTCACGCCGGATGATCGCCACCTCCCGGTCGGTGCAGAGTTCGATCGAGGTTGCCAGAGTCACGCAGGGCAGTCCGAGCGCGGATGCGAGCGCGGGGCCGGTTGCCTGGTGCGCTGCATCGGACGACTGCGCACCGCAGAGGATGAGGGTGGCTGATTCGTCGCGGATCGTCTGCGCCAGTGCGCGCGCCACGGCGATCGGGTCGTGGGCCTGCAGGCCGGCGTTCCAGATGCGCAGTGCCCGGTTCGCACCCATCGCAAGGCAGCGGCGCAGACCTTCCGATGCCCGCTCCGGTCCCACCGTCATCGCCACGACCTCCGCTTCCCCGCGCGTTTCCGACAGGCGCAGAGCGGCCTCCATGGCATGCTCGTCCGCTTCATTCAGACGCTGCGTCGTGAACAGCGGATCGACGTCGCTGGCATCGGCGAGCAGTACCGCGGGCCCGGGCAACGAACCCACCAGTTTCGCGCAGACGATGATCCTCATCAGACGGTCTCGGGCTCCGGTTGGTGACGGGCCTGCCGGATGTCGGTGCGCTGCACCGGCTCAGGGTTCCCCGGGGACGGTCCGGTAGATGCGGCCGCGTGCCAGGACCGGGTCGAGCAGTCCGTCCCCGAGATAGAACTCGGCCTCGCCGTCGAGCGGCGGGTTGGCTTCGACGGCGGGGCCCTGATAGCCGAGCGCCTGACGTACGCGCGGATGCATGAAGTAGGCACCGGACACCAGGAACGCGAAGGCATCGAACGACCCGGGCTCCTGCTGGCGCAGCTCATCGAGTACCCGCGCCGGTTCGCCGGGCGTGTCGAGCACCGCGCGCACGATGCGCTCCATCATCGGCACCGCCTCCAGCGCACGGTCGATCCAGTCCTGGTGCACGCCGATTTCACTGGGAACAGGGAGTCCTTCGCCCGCCGGCATCAGCGTGTCCGCGAGTGCGGCGAGGCGGGTGCGCTGGGTCTCGTCGAGCGGTGCTCGTGCGGGGGAAGCGATCATGACGAAACCTCCCGCCCGCGTGCCGTCGCGACGATATGAGCCGCCGCGCGTCGTGCGATCGCGACGATCGTGGACGTCGGATTGACGCCCGTACCCGTCACGAACACGCTGCCGTCGACGATGAACAGGTTGGGGACGTCGTGCGAGCGACACCAGCGGTCGACCACGGAGGTTGCGGGATCGTCGCCCATGCATGCGGTGCCGAGAAGATGACCGGCCCCGATGTTGCGGGTGAACACGAAGCTGCGTTTTGCTCCGGCCGCGTCGAGGGCCTCTGTGGCGCGCCGGCAGTGGAAGTCGATGAGCCTGCGTGTGTTCTCCGCCATGCGATAGGTGATCCGCGCAGCGGGCAGGCCGTCGCCATCCTTCCTGGAGGGATCGAGCGTGACGCGGTTGTGCTCCTCCGGCAGGTCCTCGCCCACGATGCCCCACGCGAGCGTGTGGTGCGCGACTTCCCGCATTGCCGCCGGGAACGGAGACCCCCAGAACGGCTCCCGGCCGATGTCCTCGCCCAGCGTGCGGCGGAGCAGGTGCAGATGCGGACCGATCCCGTCGTACATCGTCCAGTAGCCGCTGCCGACGAAACCCCGGGACGGATCGGATTCGTAGAACTGCATCGACGAGATCTTCTGACCGGAAGGTCCGTGTTCGTCGAACGCATCGTCGTAGATTCCGGCGACGGACGCGCAGGGATGCAGCATGAGTCGTCGGCCCACCAGGCCCGAGCTGTTGGCGAGGCCGTGGGGGAAGCGCCCCGACTGCGACAGCAACAGGATGCGCGCCGTGCCTATGCCGTTGGCTGCCATGACGACGAGTCCCGCCGGCTGGAACTGTTCCCTGCCGTCGCGATCGACGTAGACCGCGCCGCTCGCGCGACCACGCGCATCGAGCGTGATCTCCTTCACACGCGCCCCCGTCACGAGTCGCGCACCGCTGCGGATTGCGGCGGGCCAGTGTGTGACATCGGTGGAGCCTTTGGCGCCCGCGGGGCAGCCGGTCACGCAGGTTCCATAGCGCAGGCAGGCGGCCTGCGCGCCGTGCACGCGCGACGCGATGGCATTGCAGCCGGGCCACCAGTGCCAGCTGAGCCGGTTCATGCCTTCCGCGAGCTTCCGGCCTGTCGCAGCGATGGGCAGCGGTGGCAGCGGGGGCGCGGCGCCCGGCGGATACGCCGGATTGCCGCCGAGGCCGGATGCGCCGAACTCGAGGTCCGTCGCCTCGTAGTGAGGCTGCAGCTCCCGGTAACTCAGCGGCCAGTCGTCGGCGACCCCGTCGAGCGTCCGCAGGCGGAAGTTGGCCGGTGTCGCCCGTGCCCACACGGCGGCGAACAGGATCGTGCCACCGCCGACACCGTTGTACATGTAAACGGGCGGGCCATCGGACTCGGACTGATCCACCGGATAGTCCGCGGGGTCCCCCCGCGTGTTGGGGTCGCCGCTCCAGCGCTGTGCCGTCATGAGCTCGTATTCGGGGCGCGTACCGGGGAAATCCCCCTGGCTGGCCCAGCCGCCCTGCTCGAGCACGACGACGCTGACTCCGTGCTCAGCGAGGTGTCGTGCGACGACGGCGCCGGAGGCTCCGGCACCGACGACCAGGATGTCGGCTCTCGCGTGGGTCTGGCCCAATTGCTGCGGCTCCGCGATGGCTCCGCAGTGGCGGCATCGCTGCTTGGCGATTGTTCGAAAACCATGTTAGCGGAACCGCGAGTCGTTGCAACAGCGTTGCTGCACCCACAGCGACGCCGCCAGCGGGATCGTCGTTCCACCGAAGACGGTACGGCCCAGGGCTCGCCGGGGGAGCAGTGAAGTCGCGTGCATGCGGATGGAACTGTCCGGTCCGGCGGGAAACGGATCTTGTGCTGGCGTGGAGTCGCCGGGTCGCGGGCTGACTTGAATGACGTTTAAGAATGTTATTGAATGTGGCGATGCGGGCCGGGTGTTCCATCCGGCATCGCTCGTTGCTGCGGAGGGGGGAGCACGAGTGTATATCGCAACCGTACGTGTCGCCGGCGAGGACATGGTAGCGATGGTCGCGGGCGACTGCGTCATTGCGCTGCACCGGGGAGCTCGGCATCTGGGGCGCCCGCAGCTCGCCGGTTTGCCTGCCACGCTGCTCGGGATCATCGAGGCCGGACCTGGCACCTGGGCGGAACTCGAGTCGTTCTATGACGGCTTGCGGGACCGCGACCTGCCGGCCGATGGCTCGAACAACTGGTGGTGGCCACGGAACGCGGTGCAATTCCTGCCGCCGATCCGGCCGCGCAAGAATCCCTGGGTCGTGGGTGCCAATTATTTCCAGCATCTGGCGAACGGGTTCGCGCGGATTCCCAGACCCGCCGTGGCCCCGCCCCATGTGGAGTTCTTCACGAAGTCGGTCAACGCGATCATCGGTCACGACGCGGACATCATCTACGACAAGCGCGTGACCCGGACCGTCGACTTCGAACTCGAGCTGACCGTCGTCATCGGGAAGTACGGCAAGGACATCGCGGTTGCCGATGCCTACGACTGGGTCTTCGGTTACACGATCGCGAACGACATGTCGGCGCGTGAACTGCAGCTCGGGCATCAGCAGTACCATCGAGGCAAGAGTCTCGACGGTTTCTGCCCGATCGGTCCCGTCATCGCGACGCCGCGCGAGACCGGCGACCCGAACCGGCTGCGCATGCGCCAGTGGCTGAACGGCGAACTCAAGCAGGACTGGCCCGCCGGAGACATGATCTACAAGATCGACAAGCTGATCGCCGTATTGTCCGAAGGGATGACTGTCGAGCCCGGCGAGATGATCATCTGCGGGACCGTACCCGGTGTGGGCTTCGAGCAGCTCCCGCAGGCCTGGCTGCAGCACGGCGACGTTCTGGAGGCGGAGATCTCACGGATCGGCATGCTCCGCAATACGATCAAGATGGCCGGTGTGGGCTGACAGCCGGACGGCCACCGGCTCGATCGGGAGTCTTTTCCAGTGAAGCTAGTCACCTACAGCCGAGGCGATGAGCGGCGGATCGGTTTTCTCTCGGGGGGCTCGGTCTGCGATCTGCAGGCTGCGGGTGCTGCGGCGGGTGTCGGGGTGCCGCAGGTCCAGGATCTGCTGTCGCTCGCCCGGACGGAGCATCTGGCCGCGCTGCGCGCAATTGCGGCCGCGCAGGCGGGTGTCAGCGGCAAGGCGTGGTCCTATGCCATCGACCAGGTGAGGCTGCACGCTCCTTACCGTCCACGCCAGAACATCATCATCGCCGGGGGTAACACGCGCGATGAGTTCGTCGCGCAACGCACCCGAGGCGGCCGGCCGTTGCTGCGCTATCACACCAAGGCCCCGTCGGCCGTTCTGGATCCCGGGCAGCCGGTGTCGTGGCCGCGCCGGCTGACCTCGCAGGTACACGCCGAGCCGCACCTGGCCGTCGTCATCGGCGCGCGCACCTCCTACGTGTCGCCGGCCGATGCCCTGAAACAGGTCTTCGGCTATGCAGTGGCCACCAACGTCAACGGCTACGACCTGAAGCGCAAGCACGGCCAGTGGGACAAAGCGGTCTCACTCGACACGTTCTTCCCGTGGGGGCCTGTCATCGCGACTGCCGATGAGGTCGACGTGAGCACGTTGACCTGCCGATTCTGGCTCAACGACCGGATGGCACTGTCGGGCGGGGCAGAATCCGGACTCCTGCGCACGGCGGAGGTCATCTCGGAGATCAGTTTCGGCATGTGTCTCGAACCCGGCGATGTCTTGCTGACCGGGACGGCCGAAGGTGTCGGGCACGCCGAAGTGCCCGAGCGGTGGCTGCAGGACGGTGACGTGATCCGCAGCGGGATCGCCGAGATCGGCGAGATCGAGAACCCTGTCGCCACCTACTGAGGCCGCGGTGTCGTTTGCGTGATGGACGGGACGGCGCCGGAACACCGCCCGCCATCGCGTCGCCGGTGCGTGAAGACTGCTCCCGACGGCTCGACGCGCGTAAAGAACCGGACACTCGAAGCGCCATCGTGCGCGATGGGGAGGAGATGGGTCGTCTAGCGGGTAAGTGCGCGGTCGTCGTCGGGGCCTCGCTCCCGGGCAACATGGGACAGGCGATCGCACGACGCTTCCGCGCGGAAGGCGCGGAGGTCGTCGTGGCGAGCCGCAACGCCGCGGCGTCGGCACGATTCGCCGCCGAGATCGGCGCGCACAGCACGGCCTGCGACATCACACGGCGTGATGACCTGTACGCGCTGAGCCGGTTTGCCCGGGAGAACATGGGGGGGCTGAACGTCGCTGTGAATTCCACGGGCCTTGCTCTCGGTGCGCCGTTTCTCGAGTTCGGCGAGAAGGACATGGAGACCCTCGTGGCGCTGCAGTTCAAGGGCGCCTTCTGGTTCCTGCAGGCGATGGTCGCAGCGATGCAGAGTGGTGGCGGCTCCATCATCCAGATCAGCTCGGGCGTTGCGCAGCACTCGACCACAGTCGACGGTGGCTTCGAGGCCTACATGGGCACCAAGGCGGGCATCGATCAGGTGGTGCGGGCGGTCGCCAACCAGTATGGCCGCCAGGGTATTCGGGTGAACAGCATCGCCGCCGGACATACGGACACGCCGATGCACCACGCCTGTTTCGGCGGCGACATTCCGGAGTGGATGAAGGCCTGCTTCGCCGATGCGACGCCGATGGGGCGCTATGGCACCTGTGAGGACATCGCCGCCGGCGCCGTCTGGCTCGCCAGCGACGAGTGCTTCATGACCGGCGACGTGCTGCAGGTGAATGGCGGCCTGACCCTGCGCCGCAATCCCCTGAAGGCGGATCTCGAGCGTTACCGGGGCGAGTGGGAAGGGCGCGACTGATGCATGGGTTCGAGGCATCCGCGTACGCTGCTGCCCTGCGCTGAGGAGCGCCCATGACGCCACGAGGAACCGGGTCACCGCGGCATGTTCCGGAGACGAATCTCAATCTGAACCTGCTGCGCGAGGCACGATCGCGGCGGCACCTGACTCTGCAGGATGTCGCTGACCAGGTCGGTGTGAGTCCTGCGGAGATCCAGCGCCTCGAGACGGGCAAGCGCCATATGACGATGGATATGCTCGAGGCCTGCTGCAGGGTCCTCGAGCTCGATCCACTGCAGGTCTTCGACCCCGGCTTCGTGACCGTGCCCGTCATCGGCGTGGTCGACTTCCGCTCGAACATCCTCCCGCTGCCTGCAGGGTCGCCGGTCACGGCGGCGGTGCCGCCGATCGTCTGCGACGCCCACCGGCTCGCCGCCGTGCGCTGGGATGCACGGAACCGATTCGAACTGCTCAACGGCTCCTTGATGGTCTTCTATGCCGATGTCGTCGGCATCTCCCCGGCGGCCTGGAATCGCCGCAGCGTGATCCGCCGCAGCGACGGTACGCAGCGCACAGGCTGGTTGTACCGGCGGGATGGCCAGACGCACATCAATGACGTGGTGGGTCCGGTCGAGTTCAACGTCCAGATCGAGTGGGCGAGTCCGATCCTCGGCATGATCAATCTGAGCGCGTTCCCCGCCACGACGACTTGCTGAGGCGACGGGGCCTGACGCAGTGGCAGGCCTGGGTCTTCGTCGGCCGGGTGCGTCGTGCTCGACGAACGCGCGTGAGGCATTCAAGTCCTGAACGGCGGTTCAGCCGTTCTGATGCGAAGTCGCTCGGATCCGCCGGACAGGATTTCCGGCGCCAGCATTACCAGTACCGGGCTCGCTCGAATCACCTGCAGGTCGAACTCGACGTTTCCGAGATTGTCGCTGACGTGGGTCTGTCCGCCCTTGCGCAACAGCCAGCCGATGCGTTGTGTGCCGTCGCTGCGGCGGATGACACAGCGGCTGTTCCAGGCCTGCGGGACGATGCCTTCCACGTCGGCATAGAAGAACTCGTGCGAGCCGTTCATCAGTTCGAGGCGATCGCGGGTTTCCCATCGCACCGCCGCGAGCCGCGTCGGCTGCGACACGAAATAGGGCACGCGCGTCCACTCCGTCGTCCCGTCGGGCAGCGGCAGAATGTTGGATCGGGCGTCGACGACGCCGATGACCGGCACCCGCACCTCCCCGCGCAGCAGTTCCGTCGCGCTGACGCGCAGTGCCGCGCAATACGCGGCCAGCATGTCGATGGTCATGCGGCGTTCACCGGACTCGAGGCGCAGAATCTGCGCAGGGTCGACGCCCACGCGTGCCGCGACCTGCTTCAGCGTCAGCTTTCGCTGGAGGCGCATGGCGCGCAGCAACTCGGGTTTGAACGGCATGTTGACGGCGCTTCCGCAGGGCAGGTGACGAGCTGACGATCACGCAGACCGAGTGCTGCGAAAGTAGGCTGCTTTTGCCAATTCCGCAAAACTTTTTTTCCGACGCCCCGGGGACGCTCTCACGGTGTCTCTGCCCCTCGTGACAAGCTGAAAACAACAGCCATTCGAACCTGCTGCAGGGCACGTGTGGATTCCGGGCCAGCACCGCGCTTGCCGCAGCCGATCGGGGAGGCCTTTGGGGGGCTCCACATGGGAATGCTCGAGGGCAAGGTGAGCATCGTGACCGGTGGCACGAGCGGTATCGGCCAGGCGGTCGCGGTGGCGTTCGCGAAGGCCGGTGCGAAGGTCGTGCTGTGCGGACGTCGGGAGGACGCCGGCCAGGAAACGGTGCGCATGATCCGGGACGCGGGTGGTGAGGGCACGTTCATGCGCGCCGACGTCTCGAAGAGCGCGGACGTGGAGAACCTCGTCGCGAGGACGGTGGAACTCCATGGCCGTCTCGACGTCGCGTTCAACAATGCCGGCATCGGCGAGGGCACGCCGAAGCTGGCCGATCTCTCGGAAGCGGACTACGAGCGCAATTTCGACACGAACGTGCGCAGCACGTTCCTGTGCCTGAAATTCGAGATCCGACAGATGCTGAAGCAGGGCGGCGGTGGCTCCATCGTCAACAATGCTTCCGTGCAGAGTCACATCGCACTCGGCTACTCCGCGCACTACACCGCCTGCAAGCACGCGATCATGGGCTACACGCGGGCCGCGGCGGTCGACTACGCGGCGGACAACATCCGTGTCAACGCGGTCGCGCCCGGCATCGTGCTGACACCGATGATGGCAGGGTTCGATCCGAAGGCTCCGGAGGTCGCCACCATCATGGCGCGGATCCCTGCCGCCCGCGTCATGACACCCGAGGAACTGGCTCCGACCATCGTGTTCATGGCTTCGGACCTGGCGCCTTACATGCACGGCGCATCGGTCGCCGTCGACGGCGGCTGGCTGGCGCATTGATGCTCGACGACTGACTGCAATGATGGCCACCGTGCTGATCACGGGTTCATCGCGTGGCTTCGGCTACGAACTCGCCCGGCAGTTCGCCGAGGCGGGCGACCGCGTATTCGCGACCTGCCGCAATCCGGAGACAGCGGTGAAACTGAATGCAGTCGCCGCAGCCTCCGCTGGCCGTCTCACGGTTCACCGCATGGACATCGGCGACATGGCCTCGGTACAGGCCTGTGCCGCCGAGATCGGGGACACACCGATCGACATCCTGATCAACAACGCCGGCGTGTGGGGCGGGCTCGCCACGCAGGTGTTCGAGAACATGGACTACGACAACTGGGCCTACGAAGTGAACGTCATCATGATGGGGCCGTTCCGCGTGCTGCAGACCTTCATGAAGAACGTGCTCGCTTCCGATCAGCGCAAGATCGTGACGATCACGAGCCAGGTTTCGGCGCACTCCTACCAGAAGATCATCGGCTACGCCTACGCCTCCGCGAAGGCGGGCCTGAACCGGCTGATCACAGCGCTCGCGCGCGAGATGGCCGGGCGCGAGGTGATCATGGTGCTGCTGCATCCTGGCTGGATCCGAACCGAGATGGCAGGTCCGGTGGCCGACATCGATCCGCCCGAGGCGGCCGCGGTGAACATCCCGCTGATCAAGCGCCTGACGATGGCCGACAGCGGCAGGTTCCTCAAGTGGACCGGTGAGGACCACGCGTGGTGAGTAGCTGTGCCGCACATCGCGATCCTCGCACGTCGGGGAGGACGTGCGAGGGCCGCACCGACGATTCTTTTCGACGTCACTCGAGACCTCGCGCTCATTCGGGCCGTGACCCGGCGTGGCGGCGCATGCCGCGTAGCAGGGCTGCTCGTCCGGGTTGCGCGCACTGATCGCAATCCAGACACCGCCGGAGGACCATCCAGATGAGAACCAGAACCGGTAAGTACCCGTCCCTGCGTGCCGCCGTCGTCGCCACGCTGGGTGCGGCCACGATCGGCACCCTTCCGTCGACTGCCCTGGCTCAGCAGGGGGGCACGCCGGCGATCGGTGGCCTCGAGGAAATCCTGGTCACGGCGCGCAAGCGCGTCGAATCGGCGCAGGACGTGCCGGTCACCATGCAGGTCTTCTCCCAGCAGGAGCTGGAGAAGAAGGATCTCACGTCACTCGAGAAGATCGCCGCGTCGAACCCGGGACTCATCGTCGGTCGTGGTGGCAACGGCTCCGGCGCACAGCTGACGCTGCGTGGTATCAGCTCGCAGCCGATCTCGGTCGGTATCGAGCAGTCGATCGCGGTGGTGGTGGACGGCGTCTACTACGGCCAGGGCCGGACCATCAACGAGGGTATGCTCGACGCCGCGCGCGTCGAACTGCTGAAGGGACCGCAGGCGCTGTTCTTCGGCAAGAACGCCACGGCCGGCGTGATCGCCGTGACCACCGCGGATCCCGGCGACAAGGTCGAGGCGATGGCTCGCGCCGGCTATGAATTCAAGGCCCAGGAGAAGTTTTTCGAGGGCACGCTGTCCGGCCCGATCAGCGAGACGCTGGGGGCGCGACTGACCGTTCGCTGGTCGGACATGAGCGACAGCTACATGCACAACCGTGGCTTCGACGTCACGAATACGCTGCTCGACATCAATGGTTTCGTGCCGCGTCAGTACCTTCAGCGCAAGCTCGACAGGGACTTGCCGGGCACGAACGAACGCTTCGTGCGTGGCACCCTGAAGTGGGAGCCGAATGACCGGTTCACGAACACGTTCAAGGTCAGCTATATGCGCCGCGCCGACCAGGCCAACGCATGGAACTACGTGCCGGTCGGGTGCGCGAGCGGATTCACACAGGTCAACGCGAACGTGCCGTGCCGTCGCAGCTTCGACGTCTACATCAACTATTTCCCGGACGAGCTCGGACCGAACGTCCCGTACGGCCGCGACGACGGCTCCCCGTTCAATCTGTACCGCTCTGTCTCCTTCACTGACAGCGTGACCTACGACTTCACCGACCAGATCACGCTGACCTCGGTGTTCAACTACCAGTGGAACCGGAACAACTGGGGCTGCTCCTGCCAGAACATCTCCACGCCGGCCTCGTTCATCGCGGCGACCGAGAAATCGATCTGGAAGGCCTTCTCCAACGAGACCCGCCTGCAGACCAGGTTCGATTCGCCGATCAACCTGATGGTCGGCTTGTATTACCAGGACAGCAATCGCGACCACAGCCAGGCCGGAGCGTTCGGCGGGCTCGAGGACTCGACCCAGACCCCGGACAAGCGCTGGCTCGCGTACGACAAGACCTCCGAGACCGACGGCAAGACCTGGTCGGCGTTCGGACAGCTCAACTGGAAGCTGACCGACGACCTGGAACTCGCCACTGGTGTCCGCTACACGCACGAGACCAAGGACAGTTTCCTGGTCCAGACCTACGTCAACCTGCTGTTCCAGGGTCTGTTCCCGCAGGATCGGCCGATCGTCGCCGACCAGACCTTCAACAACTGGTCGCCGGAGGCAACCCTGACCTGGAAGGCGACCGAGGACCTGACGCTGTTCGGCGCGTACAAGACGGCGTACAAGTCGGGCGGCTTCTCCAACAGTGCTCTGATCGTGGCGACCACGATCCCCGAGTACGTTGCCTTCGACCCGGAGACCTCGCGCGGCTTCGAGTTCGGCTTCAAGTCGACGCTGCTGGACAACCAGCTGCGCGTGAATGCCAGCGTGTTCAACTACAAGTACAAGAATCTGCAGGTCGACTACTTCAACTCGATCACGTTCGAGTTCATCACCACCAACGCCGGTGCCGCGCGCACCAAGGGTGCGGAGCTCGAGATCGCCTACGCACCTGCGGCGGCGGCGGGTCTGACGCTGCGCGGTGCGTTGAACTACAACAAGGCCAAGTACCTCGAATACATCGCGCCCTGCTATGGCGGCCAGTCGATCGCGGGAGGGTGTGACACCGTGTTCGGTGCGGGACCCGGCCAGGACCTCAGCGGCAAGCCCACGGCAATGGCGCCCAAGTGGAACGGCGCCATCGGGTTCGACTGGGAGGCTCCGGTCGGCGGCACCCTGCGGCTCGGCCTGTCGGCCGACGCCCGCTACAGCGGCAAGTATTTCGCGTCGAATTTCGCCGCGCCGCTGTCTGTCCAGCCGTCTTACTGGAACCTCGACGCATCGCTGCGTATCGGCAGCGAGAACGATCGCTGGGAGGTCGCGGTCATCGGCCGCAACCTGACCAACAAGTTCTACATGGGTGGCGTCCAGGACCTACCGAACTCCGGCGTGGGCACCGGTACGGTGAACGGCACCCCGGCGGACCAGCTGGGGCTCGCCTCGCTGCCGCGCACGGTGCGCCTGCAGCTGACCTGGAGGTACTGAGCGCGTGCCGGAAGCCTGTCCGGGTCTTCCCCATGGATTGCGTTGCCTCGGACGCACCTGCATGGCCGACCCGGAGGTGGAACGAGCGCAGGAACCGCACATGGAGAGCGGCGATGGTCTGTGAGGGACCGGCAGAGCGCCAGAGCGTCGTCGGCGAACACGACGGCGGTCGCGTCGTTTGTGTCGACTCGGCCTACGACGTCGACGAGCGCAACCGCGACCGAGACGTGGTCGTCACGGCGTCCTACTGCGGGGTGCTGTGTGCAAGATTCGTGGCTGCGCACCGGCCGCGGGGCGCCATCGGAGTGGACTGCGGCATCGGTCTCGATGGTGCCGCCATCGCCGGGCTGTGGTACTACGAAGCGCTCGATCTGCCGGCTGCTGCGGTCGACGTCATGACGGTCGAACTCGGCAACGGACGGGATGTCCATTCGAACGGCGTCGTTTCGCGGTTCAACGAGCCTGCGCGGCGATGCGGGGTCCGTGTGGGCATGCCGGTGGAGAAGGTGGCGTGGCTCATGCTCGAGCGACGTGAGCCCGCGGCGCTTCCTCCGACTGCGATCACCAACCGCGTGACGGTCGCGAACCAGGGCGATCACGCCATCGTCTGCACCGATTCCATCGCGTTCGCGCTGCCCGAGGACCGGGAGCGGAACGTGCTCTGCACCGGCGGTCACACAGGGCGCAGCGCGGTGCCGTATCTGCGGGCCGCAAGACCGCTGGGATTCATCTGCAGCGATGGCGGTGGCGGCCGCAACCGTTCCGGGGTCGTTGGCCTCGAGATCGTGGCTGCGGACGGGCTGGCCGGGGCGGCGGTCGACGTCAGGACGGCCCGCATGGGTGACGGTCTCAGCACGTATCAGGACGGCGTGATCAGCGCCGTCAACGGCCCCGCCCGCGACCACGGGGTGGAGGTCGGCATGAGGGCCCGGGACGCCGCCCTGCGGCTCCTGCACCGTGGCGCGGCCGTTCAGTCGCACTGCAAGACGGGGGTGAAATGACGGTTCGCATCGGGGTCGACATCGGCGGAACGTTCACGGACGTGGCGGCGGTCGGGCCCGACGGCGCCGTGCACCTCGGCAAGCGCCTGACCTCGGTGGGTGCCGAGAACGAAGCGGCCGTGGCTGCAGCGATCGACTCCGGTGTCGAATGGACGGCGGACACTGTCCTGGCCCACGGTACGACGCTGGTCATCAACGCCCTGCTGGAGCGGCGCGTCGCGCGCACCGCGCTGGTGTGCACTGCGGGCTTTGCCGACGTGCACGAACTGGCGACGGACGCGCGTCCCGAGCCGTATTGCCTGACGTACCGGCGCAACCCGGCACTCGTGCCGCGGCACCTGCGATTCGAGATCGCGGAGCGGACCGCGGCATCCGGCGAGATCCTGCGCCGGCCGACGACCGGGGAACTCGACGCACTGGTGGCGGAGCTGCGTGCGGCAGATCCCGAAGCGATCGCAGTCGCCTTTCTGAATTCCTATCTGCAGCCCGACAACGAACGCTTCGTCAGCGCGCGCCTGGCGGCGGAGTTCCCGGGCGTGCCGATCTCGCTGTCGTCCGACATAAGCCAGAGTCCGCGGGAATACCAGCGCTTCACGACGGCCGCGGCGAACGCCGCGGTTTCTCCCGTGATGAGGAACTACCTCGCGAGGCTCGGCGATGGCGTGAGGTCAGCGGGCTTCTCGGGGCACCTCGTCGTGCTCGATTCCAATGGCGGTGCTCAGGACATCGGCGTCGCCATGACGTTCCCGCTGCGGACGATCGAATCAGGCCCCGTGGCGGGGGCGCTGGCCTCGCGGAATCTCGCGATTGCCCACGGTGTCGAGAACGTGGTGACGTTCGACATGGGCGGCACGACCGCGAAGTCCTGCCTGATCGAGGGCTGCCGGTTCCTGTCGACCGATCTCTACTGGATCGGCGGCTACACACGCGGCTTCCCGGTCCAGGTGCCCTGCATCGACATCATCGAAGTCGGTGCAGGTGGCGGTTCCATCGCCTGGCTCGACAACGGCACGCGTCTTCGCGTCGGACCGCGCTCGGCGAGTTCGTATCCGGGGCCCGCGTGCTACGGTCTCGGCGGCAGCGAACCCACGGTGACGGATGCCAACCTGTTCTGCGGCCGTCTGCCGCAGCAGCAGTTGTCCGCTGCCCTGCGACTCGATCACGCTGCGGCCGATCGGGCGCTGACCACGCTGGCGCGCAAGGCGGGAATGGACGCGCGTCGTGTGGCTCTCGGAACGCTGCATCTCGCGGTGTTGTCGATGGCCGGTGCCGTGCGGCGCCAGACCCTCGAGCGTGGCCGGGATCCGCGGGACTTCTGGCTCGTCGCCCTCGGCGGCGCGGGCCCGATGCATGCCTGCGACGTGGCGCGCGAAGTCGGCATCCGTCACGTGGCGATCCCGATGCACCCGGGACACTTTTCGGCGATTGGAATGCTGAGCGCCGATCTCCGCTTCGAACGCACCTGGGCCATCGGCGCGGTGCTGGATACGCTGCCCTCCGAGTCGCTGCTCGACTCCATGCAGCGGGTGCGAAAGGACCTGGTCACGGTGCTGAGCGGCGTCGGCGCTTCGGAGTCCGACATCCGCTTCGAGTACTCCCTGCTGCTCCGCTACGTCGGTCAGGAACACACGGTCAAGATCCCCGCACCCGTCGACGGCCTGCAGGTGCCCGCGGATTTCCGCGAGCTGTTCGCGCGAGCGTTCGCGGACGAGTACCGCCGTCGCTACGGCCACGCCGATGAGTTGTCCAGGGTCGAAGTCGTGCAGGTGGAGCTGGTCGGCAGACGGGCGCTGCCCCAGCCGACGATCGTTCCGCATGCTGCGAGCGGCGCCGGCGTTCCCGACAGCACACTCGCGTGGTTCGGGCTCGACGAACCTCCCATCGAGACACCGGTGCTGGATCGCGCGGCGTTCGCTGCGGGACAGATGTTCGAGGGGCCGGTGATCGTCTGCGAGGAGGGTTCGACTGCGGTGATTCCGCCTCGCACGCACGCCAGGGTGCTGGAGGACCTGACCATTCTCGTGACCTTGAGGTGAGCGGACGATCGTGGACCCGGCGGTGCGACCACTGCCCCGCGATGAAGCAACGGAGGACCATCGAGATGTCGGATCTCCTGTCGAGCGAGGAGCACCCGCAGCAGGTCGTACTGGAGCGATGCGGACGACGCATCGTCACGATGGATTCGGCGCGTTACGTCGATGCGCGAAATCGCGCTCGCGACGTGGTCGTGGCAGCGTCGTACATCGGCGTGCTGCCGGCGCGGCTGATCGCGCCCCATCGGCCGCGCGCCGTGATCGGACACGACGGTGGCATCGGCAAGGACGCCGCGGGAATCCAGGGGCTGTACTACCTCGAAGCGCTGGGGATCCCGGCGGCGGCAGCCGAAGGCGACAGTGCCGAGCTCGGCAACGGCGGGGACCTCTACGAACAGGGCGTCATCAGCCGGATGAACATCCTCGCCGAGAACTGCGGTGTCCGGCAGGGGCAGCCGGTCGCCGAAGCGGCGCAGCTCCTCCTCGACCGGGATCCAGGCGATACCGAGCCGGGCACCCGGGTCCGCCGCGAGATCGTCGAGACCTCGCCGACGGGACGTCACGTCGTGGTGACGGACTCGATCATCTTCGCGCGACCCGAGGACCGTGGACGCAACGTGCTGGTGACCGCCGGACACACGGGCACTTCGGGTGCGTCGTTCCTGCTGGAGTTCCGGCCCTGGGGATTCATCTGCTCGGACGGCGGGGGCGGCAAGAACGGCTCCGGAACTGCGGGACTCGCGATCGTCGAAGGCCACGGGCTCGCGGGTGCCAGCGTTTCGGCGAAGTCCGCCGCGCTCGGCGATGCGTACTCGACGTATCACGACGGCGTCATCGTCGCCTGCAACGAACCTGCGCGCCGGCGTGGCGTGCGGGTCGGCATGCCGGCGAAGGAAGCAGCCCATCTGCTGCTGCAGGAGGAGGCGTCGAGATGAACCTGCCGCTGCCGATCGGGGCATCCGAGCTGACGCGCCCGTTCTGGGAGGCGGCCGCTGCGCGCCGTCTGGTGCGACCGGTGTGCGATCGCTGCGGCGCCAGTTTCTTCGTACCGCAGCACGCCTGCCCGCATTGTCACGGTGAGGCATGGACGTATCGCGAGAGCTCAGGGCGGGGCGTCGTCAGCAGCTGCACCGTGGTGCATCGTGGCCCGACCCGCGACTTCACGGTGCCCTACGTCGTCGCAATCGTCGATCTGGACGAGGGCTGGTTCATGATGTCGAACATCGTCCACTGCGATCCGGGATCCGTGGCCATCGGCCAGCGTGTCGTGGTGGATTTCCAGCGTCGCGGGGACGGCGTCGTCCTGCCGGTGTTCCAGGTCCTCGCGGAGTCGCGGACATGAACGTGGGGCTGATGGCGTCGAGGTCGGCGCGGCGCTATCCCGGGCAGACCGCCGCCTTCGAGGGGAGCCGGCAGCTGACCTGGCGGCAGCTCGACGCGCGCAGCAATCGTCTGGCGAATTTCCTGCATGCCGGGCAGCGCCTCGCACGCGGCGAGCGGGTTGCGCTGTGGGCGCCGAACCGGCTGGCGGTGCCCGAGGTGATGGCGGGCGTCGCAAAGGCGGGGCTCGTGTACGTCGGCCTCAATTTCCGCATGAGCGACACGGATCTCGAACACGTGTTCGACAACGCCGAGCCGCGCCTGCTGATCGTGGCCGCGGAGTTCCGCGAGCGTGCCGCGCAGCTGGTGGCGGGTCGCGACGTGACGCTGGTGGACCTGGACGACCACGGGCCCGGAGGCTATGAATCGCTGTTGGCGCGTTCATCGGACCCTGTTCCCCCGACGCTGCACGAGGTGCGGCCGGAGGACGATTTCTGCATCGTCTACACGAGCGGCACCACCGGCACGCCGAAGGGCGTGTGGTTCGACCACGCGCGGGTCCTCCAGCACGCGACCGTGGCGGCGCTCGAGTACGAGATCGATGCGCGGACCCGATATCTGACCGCGATCCCGCACAACTCGTCGGTCAACATCACGCTCGTCCCCTGCATGATGATGGGTGGCGCCGTCGGGTTCCTCGACAGTCGCGGCTTCGATGCGGGCGAATACGTGCAGGAGGTCGCGCGGACCGCGGCCACGCATTCCTACCTGGTCCCGACCCAGCTCTACCGCCTGCTCGATGCCGTTCCGGACGGCAAGGCGCTGGGTTCGATGGTGACCCTCGGCTATGGCGCTGCTCCGATGTCGCCCGACAAGGCCGGCCAGCTCATCGAGCGCTTCGGCCCGATCTTCAACCAGCTCTATGGCATGGCCGAAATCGCGTCCATCGGCACGATGCTGCGCAAGGCCGACCACGTCGCCGCGATGAACGGCCAGACGCGGCTGCTCGGATCCGCCGGCCAGCCTTCCTACGCGATCGACGTGCGCGTGGTGGACGAGCAGGGGCGGGACGTGTCGCCGGGTCAGCGTGGCGAGGTGATCTTCGCGGCGCCGTACATGATGAAGGGCTATTACCGGGATCCGGAACGCACGGCTCGCACGCTCGTCGACGGCTGGATCCGTTCGGGAGATGTGGCCGAGGTCGACGAGGCCGGCTACGTTTACATCGTCGACCGGATCAAGGACCTGATCATCCGCGGCGGCTACAACATCGCTCCGGTCGAGATCGAGGCCGTGCTCCACCGCCATCCCGACGTGATCGAGGTCGGCGTCGTCGGAGTGCCGGACGAGGAGTGGGGCGAGTCCATCCTCGCGGTCGTCGTGCTGCGCAGCGGCGCTGCCGCTGATGCGGGCGCGCTGCTCCGGTGGTGCCGGGAGTCCGGGTCGCTCAGCAGCCTGAAGATGCCGCAGGACATCGCCTTTCTGCCGGCCCTGCCGAAGAACGCCGTCGGCAAGACCGCGAAGAACGAGCTGCGCGACCTCTACGCCCGGCCGGCGCGGCGAGCCTGAGCCATGACCGGACTGCAGGATGTCGCGGTGGTGGGCGTCCATGCGACGGCGCAACGCCGGCATCTGGGGCGCAGTGCGATCTCGGTGTGTCTCGAGGCGGCGCTCGGCGCCATTCGTGACGCCGGCCTGCAGGTGTCCGATATCGACGGGATCGCCGCGCGCTGGCCCGGTCCGGGCGGAACGGTCATGCATCCGGGTTCCCTGGACTGGACCGCGCTGCTCGGCATTCCCGTGCGCTGGGTGCAGGACACCTACCCGCAGGGGATTCCGGCCGCACTCGATGCGGCCGCGGCCATTGCCGCCGGGTTGTGCAGGGCGGTGCTGGTGTTCGGCGGGCGGGCCTCCGTAGCCCGGGAGTCCGGCAGCGTCGCCGACTACACCCGCCCCGAGAACGAATTCGTGGCGCCGTGGGGTGCGTTCACGGCCGTGCATTTCGCACTGCTCGCGCAGCAATACCTGCGACGCTACCCGCAGGCGCGCATCGCGGCCGCCGAGGCTGCGGCCACGATCCGCAATCGCGGGCACGGGAATCCAGACGCCGTGATGTTCGGTCGCGGGCCCTACACCGCGGATGACATCCTGGCGGCTGCGCCGATCGCGACGCCACTCACGCTGCTCGATCTGTGTCTGGCGACGGAGGGTGCTGCGGCGATGGTGCTGGCGCGGCGCGACGTCGCATCGAACACGCGCGCCCCCGTCTGGATCCTGGGCGGCGGCTGCGACTGGTACCGGCAGCAATACGTGAACCCGGCGCGGTACGACGAGGTCTGGACCGTCGGAGCGGATGCCGCGGCGCGCGCCTTCGGCATGGCCGGCGTCGCTCCGAAGGACATCGACGTCGCGCAGCTGTACGACATCACCTCTTTCGAGGTGCTGCGCCAGCTCGAAGCGCTCGGCTTCTGTGGTCCGGGCGAGGCGTCCGATTTCGTGCGCGAGGTCGGCATCGGGCCGGAGGGCGGATTGCCGGTCAATACGGATGGCGGTCTGTTCTCGTACAGCCACATAGGCTGGGGTGGGCCGACGTTGAAGATCATCGAAACGGTGCATCAGCTGCGGCACGAGGCGGGGGCCCGACAGGTCGCGGGGGCGAGCGTGGCGCTGGCGACCGGCGCGGGTGCCGGCGCGCAGTACCACAACACCATCATCCTCGGGAGGAATGCCGCATGACGGTCGGCGCCTCTGCAGGATGCGCCCGCGTGGCTCCTCGTGCCGGCGCCGGATATTCAGACTCGTGGAGGATCCCATGAACATGACCAAGCGCCCGAGCGCCACTCGCAAGGGAGAGATCTTCGAGGACGTGACGATCCCTTCTGTGTGCGAGATCTGCATCTGCCAGTGTCCGATCGTGGTGCGGCGTGTGAACGGCGTCGTCGTCAAGGTCGAAGGCAATCCCGACAGCGAGAAGTACCGCGGCGTCGTGTGCGGGAAAGGCGTGTCAGCTCCGATGTTCCAGGACGACTCCAATCGGCTGAACTACCCGCTGATGCGGACCAACCCGAAGGGACACGGCGTCGATCCCGGCTGGAAGAGGATCTCCTGGGACGAGGCCCTGAAGCTCGCCTGCGGGAAGCTCGGCAAGGTCGTCGAGGAGGATCCGCGCAAGCTCGTGGTGTACGTCGGCGTGACGCCGTTCTTCTCGGTCAATCACGCCGTGAACGGTTTCGCGGGTGCCACGGGCTGCCGGACCGTGCTCAGCGGTGCATCCGTGCACTGCGGCAACTCGGAGCATTTCTTCGGCTTCTCGCGCCAGAGCATGAGCGACAACGCGGACTGGCAGTACACGAATTTCGTGATCCAGGCCGGCATCAACATGGGCGCCGGCGCGTCCTATCGCACGCGCATCACGGAGGTGCGGCAGGCCGACGCCCGCGTCCGCGGCATGAAGCTCGTGATGGTCGATCCGGTCGGTGCGGTCGGGACCGAAGTGGCCGACGAGTGGGTGCCCCTCGTTCCGGGAACCGATGGCGCGCTGTTCATGGCGATGGCCCACGTGCTCGTGCACGAGCTCGACGTCGTCGACCGGGAATACCTCCTGGCCGAGACCAACCTGCCGTATCTGATCGGCGAAGACGGACTGTATGTTCGCGGTGCCGACGGCAAGCCGCTCATGTACGACCTCGCCGACGGGCTCGCGAAGCCATTCGACGCGACGTTCGGGTCCATCGCCCTCGAGGGGTCGTACGTCGTCGACGGGCGAACCTGCCGCACGGCCTATGATCTCCTGAAGGGCTCGCTGCGCGACTGGACGCCCGAGCGGGCTGCGAAAGCGACCGAGGTTCCCGCCGAGCGCATACGCCGGTTGACGCGGGAGCTGGCCGACGCCGCCCAGGTCGGTGCGACCACCGTCATCGACGGACACACGCTGCGCTACCGCCCGGCGGCCATCATCGGCGGAAGGGGAATCATTGCGCACGACAATGCCTACGGGACCTGGCTTGCACTGATGACGGTGGGCGAGCTGCTCGGTCTGCCCGGCGCGGTGGGCGGAATCGTCTATGCCGGCGCCGTTTCGGAGGGCTACAAGCCGGGACATTATTCCTGGGACGTGGAGCAGGGGCCCGACGGCATCCAGTCGGGTTATTTCTATCAGGGTCCGTGGCGCAGCCCGATCGCCGGCTACCCGATCGCGGAACCGGCACGGCCGGATTCCATCGGCCTCAGAGACCTCAATCCGCTGCCCCTGATCTCGCCGCTCGCCTTCCGCGCGATCTGCAATCCGAAACAGTTCGGCCTCGACTTCGACACGGAGGGGACGTTCTTCCTCGCCATCGGCGGCAACTGGGTCTACAACCACAACAGCCCGGACGTGCACCTCGAGGCCATGAAGAAGTGCTTCGTGGTCAGCATCCAGAACTATCTGAACGACTCGGTGAATGCTGCAGCGGACATCGTGCTGCCGGGCACCACGCATCTGGAACGGCTGTCGATTCCCCAGTCGTACGCGCATCAGTACCAGCAGATGGGATACCCGGGGACGTGGGAATGCTATCTGCGCCAGCCCGTGATCGCCCCGGCGTACGAGCGTCGCGACGAATCGGAGGTGCTGATCGACCTGCTGGCGGGGATCGGCCGTCGTGGCGCCTTCAACCAGGCCATGAACGCGGTGATGGTGCTGAAGGAGCCGTGGGTCATCAAGTCCGACGAAGTGGACGTTTCGTGGGCCGATCTCGTGGACCGCTACTGCAGGTCGCACTGGGGCGCGGACAAGGGTCTCGACTGGTTCAAGAAGCACGGCGTGGTCAAGTGGCCCTCGAAGATCGAGGAATGGTACTGGTCCCAGTTCCGCAAGGCGGGTCGTCAGATCGTGTACTACGAGCCGGTCGTCCGGAACGGGAAGCTGACGGCGAAACTCGTCCGGCAGCTCGACATCGATTATCCGGTCATGGAGTGGCCGGGCCTGCCGTACTGGGAGCCCTGCGCCCAGTGCCGCGAATCGAACGAGGAGTTCGACATGGCGGCCGTGTACTACAAGCATGCGCTGGCAGCCCAGTCCTATGGACAGGCCAACCTGCTGCTCAAGGACGCGCTGGAGAAGGACGTCGTCATCGACGTGGCGCTCATCAATGCCGAAACGGCGCGGAAGAAGGGAATCCGGGACGGCGACGAGATCCTCATCGAGGCACGCGACGGGCACTCCATCCGGCATCGCGCCAGGCTCTCGCAGACGATTCATCCCCGCGTGATCGGCGTGTGCAACGGCCTCATCAACGACTCGGAGTTCACGCGCGCGGCCAAGGGCAAGAAGTTCAACTGGCTGCTCAGCGACGAGTGGGAGTACGTCGACAAGATCGTGCAGGCGATCGAGGCCGATCGCGCGGTTCGGGTACGCCGGGCGGGGGTGCGGACATGAAGCGCTGGGGCATGGCCATCGATCTGGAGCGGTGTGTCGGGTGTCAGACCTGCACGATGACGTGCAAGGTGGAGAACTCGCTGCCGCCGGGCACCTACTGGGCGCGCGTGCTGAAGGAGGAGATCGGTACCTATCCCAATGCGCGCATGGTCAGCCTGCCCGTGCTCTGCATGCACTGCGAGGAACCACCCTGCGTGCCGGTGTGCCCGACGGGGGCCTCGCGCAAGCGCGAAGACGGGATCGTGTGGATCGATTACGACACCTGCATCGGATGTCGCTACTGCATGCAGGCCTGTCCCTACGAGGCGCGCAATTTCCATGCCGACATGGTGGGCTACCTGGAGAACGAGACTCCGTACGAGCGCATCACGCGAACGGTGCTCGGCAAGGGCCCGCAGCAGGGCACAGTCAGCAAGTGCAACTTCTGCATGGAGCGTGTGGATGCGGGCCGGGACCCGGCCTGTGTGGAGACCTGCCTCGGCAAGGCGCGCATCTTCGGTGATCTGAACGATCCGGCGAGCGAGGTCGCGGGGCTGCTGCGTGATCGTGACCACGCCGTGCTGCATCCGGAGGCCGGGACCCGACCGTCCGTCTTCTACCTGACCGAGATCGATCCGAGCATGTTGAACGTGCTGGTCGCGAAGTTCTCCGATGGCACGCCCGATGGCGCTGCTGGCGGCGCTGACGCACCGTCGGGTGACCGATCCTGCGGAAGTGGTGGCGGTGCGGGAGGCGGTTCTGGCTGCGCCTGCAGCCAGGCCGGCAGGAGGGCCGGATGATGTTTCGCGTTCCGAAGTACCATCAATCCATCCAGGACACGCCGGTCAGACAGACCGAGTGGGCCGAGGGCAGCGGACTGCTGTTCATCACCGCGATCTTCCTCGGGGGCGTGGGCAGCGGCACCTACGTGCTGGGAGTCGTGTTCGACGTGCTGCCGGCGCTGATCGTGGGCTGGATCCTGATCGTCGTCGGCAAGGGCGGCTTCCATCTGCTCTATCTCGGGCGTCCCTGGCGCGCGTGGCGCGCGCTCGCCAACGTGCGGCATTCCTGGCTCAGCCGCGGCATCTGGGGCCTCGGCGTCTTTGCGGTGGCCGGCGCGGCGCACATTGCACAGCAGATCCAGGGATCACCGACAACCGTCCGGGGCGGCGCGCTAGGCTGGCTGTCGTTGCTGAGTGCCGTGTTCGTGATGATCTACGAGGGCTTTCTCCTGAGAAGGGCCGTCGGCATCCCCGTCTGGAACACCTGGCTCATCCCGTTCGTATTCCCGACTTTCTCGCTGCTGGCGGGTTCGGCTTCGATCCTTCTGATCCAGCTCGTCGAGATCCGGCTCGCCGGAGCTGCCGGCGGCGAGGGATCGGCGGCGCACGGCACGATCGCTTCGGTCGAGGCGGTGACGCAGTTCCTGCTGGTCACGGGTGCTGTCGTCATGAGCGCCTACCTGTGGCACGGCATGCGACGTTCGGAAGCGGAGCGCGCTTCCGTACAACTCCTGGTCCGAGGACCCTACCGCGTCTGGTTCTGGGTCGGCATCGTGCTGTTCGTGATCCTGGGACCCGCACTGGTCGGGATCGCGGGCAGGTTCGTGCACGTTCCGCTCGGGATCCTTGGTGCCGCGGCGACGCTCGCCGTGGTCGGCGAGTTCGCGGTGAAGTACACCATCATCGCCAGCGGCACCTATCCGAAGATGTTCCCCGCGCAGCGGTTGCACCGGCTGCCCGGCAATGGATGATCCGGTGCGGAGAAGCAGCTCGACGTTCCCGCGTATCGTCCTGCCCCAGGCATCGAGGTGTGGCCATGAGTGATCGGGTGAACAGTACGGGAGACTTCGGTGGAGCGATCGGCTCGGCGACCGGGAACGCGGTTGCGGCATCCGCCGGCTCGGCGTCATCGACTGCGCGTGCCGCGGCATCGCAGCCGATCGACGGCGTCGAAGCGGAGATCTTCCGTTTCGCGACCACGTCGGTGGTGGACGAGATCGAGCTCAATCTCACGCGTACCGCGTACAGTGAACTGATCTACGAGTACAAGGACTACAGCGTCGGCATCGTCACTGCCGATTTCGAACTGCTGACCCAGTCGGCCGGCAGCATGCCGATCTTCCTCGGGGACCTGGGGCCGCAGGTGCGCGATGCCGTCGAGACCATCGGCCTGCGGAACCTGCGTGAAGGAGACGTGTTCATCCACAACTGGTCCGGTGTCAACGGCCAGCACCTCAATCACATCACCTGCACGACCCCCGTTTTCGATGCCGGCGAGATCGTCGCGTATCTGGTGATCCGCGCGCACTGGGCCGACATCGGCGGCAGCGCACCGACTTCGCTGAACTGGAGGGCGCGCACGATCTTCGAGGAGGGCATCCAGTATCGCGGGCTGCGGGTCATGC
This sequence comes from Steroidobacteraceae bacterium, assembly GCA_046352935.1. Lineage (GTDB taxonomy): Bacteria > Pseudomonadota > Gammaproteobacteria > Steroidobacterales > Steroidobacteraceae > CAYWMY01. Next base: position 2,974 of record JAXMGR010000017.1, on the reverse strand, counting down.
GTGAGGGACAGATCGTCCCGGAGGTGCTGGCGACCATCCAGGCGAACACGCGTGCACCGGCCGCGATCACTGGCGATCTGATGGCACAGATCGCGGGCTGCAACCTGGGCCGGGCCCGCTGGAAGGACCGCGTCACGAATCGCTGGTCACGGCGCGAGCTGGCCGAGCTGATCGCATTCCAGTCCCGGGAAAGCGCTGCGCTCGGACGCGAGGCGGTGCGCAGGATTCCCGACGGGCGTTACGAAGCGTCTTGCCGTCTGGACAATGCCGGCGTCGAGGGCACGGAGCCCGTCGACCTTCACGTTGCGGTGACGGTTCGCGGGGACGTGATGGAGGTAGATTTCACCGGGATGCCCGCGCAGGTCGCGACGCCGATCAACATCGGACTTCTCGGCGGCGCGCTCAACATCGCCAAGCTGGCGTTCAAGGCGCTGTGCCTGCCGGACCGTCCCGCCGATGACTGGATGTTCGAGGCCCTCGAGATCGTTGCGCCCCCGGGCTCGCTCGTGAACGCAACGCCGGATGCGCCGAAGGGATTCTGGGTCATGGTGCCTCCGACCGCGGTCGATCTAGTCCTGCGCGCCATCGGCAGCGTTCACCCCGAGCTCGTTCCTGCCGGTCATCATGGCACGGTATCCGGTGTGTTCTTCACCGGTACGCGAGCCAACGGCGACTTCTGGCTCGCCATCGAGTCCTACGGCGGCGGCTTCGGCGCCAGCGCGGGGAGCGACGGCTATGGTCCCTTGAAGTCCTACATTCACGGCGACAATCCCGGCATTCCCATCGAATTGCTGGAGGCGCGGTTCCCGCTGCGTATCCGCTCGACACGATTGCGTCGCGAGGCGGGCGGGGACGGACTGCACCGGGGCGGCGCGGGGATCGAGCGCATCGTCGAGGCCCTGGACCCGCTGGCGCTGCAGACGGCCTTTGATCGCACCGTCGATCCTCCCTGGGGCCTCGCCGGGGGCGAGGCGGGTTTGCCGGGCGAAGTGCACGTGCTGCAGCCGGGCTCGGACACCTGGATCGCCGCGAGCAAGGTCACGGGCCTGCAGCTCGAGCGCGGCGCACTCGTGCGCATCAGAACCGCCGGTGGCGGCGGCTGGGGCAAGTCGGCAGAGGCCCACGGTGGACGGGGGCGGACATGAACCGGCTGCGAGCCGATGATGCGACTCTGCAGAAGCTGCTCGACGAGCGCGATATCCGGGCCCTCCTGCAACGATGTGTCCGATCTCGACGGCGTGGGCAGGGAGCGCCGCCGCGACTCAGTCCGACACCGGGTTCGCTGTCGAATCGCCCGGGGCGGGCGCGTCGTCGTCGACGATCGTGATCGTCGTTGCGACAAATCCGGGATCGGCGCCGGGCCGGTCGATGCGGACTCGCAGGGAGAACGACTCAGGGTCTTCGGGAATGGCGTCGTCGACGAGCGGCACGACGAGCCTGACCCGCCCTTCGCCCGGCAGGAATGCGGCGCTGCGGGCTTCCACTTCGGCGTAGTCGCTGCCGGGCCGGGCGCTGCCGGCTTCCGTCCACCACGTGAACTTGAGCCCGCGCGCGCGCGAGCCAAAGCGCTGGACGGTGACCTGCGCCGCGCCCGCGCCCTCGCTGGCCGTGACGGCGTCGGAGACCATCGCGATGAACGGCCGGTCCGCACCGGCTGCGGCATGAGCAGGCGCGCTGCCGGCCGCGGGCGACCCCGCGTCGCCGGATGGTGGCGTGTCGACGCGCGGCGCGGGGCTCTGCACGCCTTCGATCGGTGCTGCGGGTACGGACGGCGCGGGTGCCGGAGCGGGTTCGGCCGCCGGCGTCCCGCGGGTTGCGTCCGGCGCGACGGCCGCTGGCTCCGACGCTGACTTCACCTCCGGCCCGGCAGCGGGTGCCACGCCCCCCGGCGCGATGGAGGCCGCGGGCTTCCCGCGCCATTCCAGCGACGCGATGCCGACGCCCGCGACGAGCACGGTCGCCGCGACGAGCGCGTGCACGAGGCGGAATCGAGGTGGCCTGCGCGCACGCTCGACGAGTTCCTCGAGCGGCGGCGTGCGGCGCTCGCCCTGCGGCCTGCGGCGGTCGCCTCCCCGTGTCAGATCCGCGATCCATTGCGCGACGGATTCCGGGCGCGCATCGCGTTCGGGTGCGAGCGCCCTGCGGACCAGCGGCCAGTCCCTGCGATGCATCCCGCGGGGCTTGCGCGGCCGCGGGCGGCGTCGTGCGAGGCGCGAGTCGGTGCTGTCCGGGAGTCGTGCGGCGTCGGCGAGCAGGTCGCAGGCGATGCAGCCGAGGCTGAAGAGGTCGTCGCCCGGCACCGCGTGTGCGCCACCCGCGACCTGCGGGCTCGCGTAGTGCGACGTCGTGGCGCGCGGGCCGTCCAGCTGGAACGACGGCTCGCGCGGATCGGGCCGGACGCCGCCGAAGCCGAGGACGCACACCCGTCCGTCGGAGCCGATCATCACGTCACCTGGATCCAGGTCCCCGTGCACGATGCCGCTCGCATGCGCACAGGCGAGCGCATCGCCGATCGCAGCGATGATGGCCAGCGCATGATCGCGGCGCAGCCGCCGCGGTGTCAGGTTCGCGAGGATGTGCTGCAGCGATTCGCCCGCGACGAACTCCATCGTCACGAAGATCGTGTCGCCGTCGCGCTCCCAGTCGAAGACGTTGACGATGTTCGCGTGCGTCAGGATCTGCGTCCGGAAGCACTCGCGGCGCAGGATTTCCAGCGTGTCCGCCCGGCCATCGACGTCGTCCCGCAGGGTCTTGACCGCGACGAGGTCACTGACGCCGTCGATGCCGCTGCGCGCGCGGTCGCGCGCCCGGAACACGGTGGTCCGCTCACCCCGGCCGATCCCGGCTTCGATCTCGTAGCGGTCGAGCAGCACGACGCCGGGAGCGATGCGCGGCGCCGCGGTCGTGGTCGTTCCAGTGATCGCCGGCCGCGCCGGCGCCTCGGTCGGGCGCGACGCTGCGACCGTCGCGTCCG
>JAXMGR010000016.1:0-99833 GCA_046352935.1 Steroidobacteraceae bacterium | reverse complement strand
TCAAGATGCACACCCTGGGCCACGACTTCGTGCCGCCCGGAATTCATGCGGGCGGGCTGCGCTATCACGGCGCGTCGCCGCTCGTGAGCCAGCTCGTGCACGAAGGGCTCGTCGACGCGGTCGCGATCCCGCAGCTCGAAACCTTCGAGGCGGCTGTGCTGTTCGCACGCACCGAGGGCATCGTGCCGGCCCCCGAATCCAGCCATGCCATCGCCGCGACGATCCGCGCGGCACGCGAGTGCAAGGCGAGCGGCGAGCCGAAGACGCTGCTCTTCAATCTCTCCGGTAACGGGCTGCTCGACATGGGGTCCTACGACCGCTATTTCGCGGGAGAGCTGCAGGACTACGAGTACCCGACGGAGGCGATCCGCGAGTCGCTGAGCCACCTGCCGAAGGTCGGCTGAACGGCGGGGAGAGTCCGCGGCGACGGCCGTACGCCGGTCGAGGTGGACGTGCCGATCCTGTGGTCAGGCCGCGGAGTCGTCGCTGGCGCGGCCGAGCGAGCGGTCGCGGTATTCGCTGGGGGACACGCCGACCCAGCTGCGGAAGGCGCGCGAGAAACTGCTGATGTCGGCGAAACCCAGCAGATAGGTCACTTCGCTGACCGAGTGCAGTCCCTGCTGGATGTACTGGATCGCGAGCTCCTGCCGCGTCTCGTTCAGCAGGTGCCGGTAGCTGCTGTTGCGTGCGGCGAGCTTGCTCTGCAGTGAGCGCTCGCTCATGTTGAGTTGAGCGGCGATCTTCTCCTTGTCGCACTGTCCGGACGGCAGCTGCTCCACGAGGAGCGCGCGCACACGGGCGATGATGTCATCGCGATCCATGCGCGCCAGCAATCCCATGACGACCTCGTCGTTGCGGCGTGCGAGTTCGGTGTTGCCGGCCGGCAGCTCGGTGTCCATGTCGCGCAGCGTGAACACCAGACGGTTCTGGTCGCAGCCATACTGCACGTCGGTGCGGAAGAACCGCTCGAACTGCTGGACCTTCTCGCGCGGGCGCGGCCGCCGCAGGCAGACGGCGAGCGGCGCATAGTCGGGCTCGTAGATCTCCCGGATGAAACGCACGAGCGTCCCCATCCAGGCGTCCTGCGGGTAGTACTGCTCGCGATCGATGGTGGGCACCATCACCAGGCGGCCCTCGCTGGCCGTGCGTTCCATCTGGCACTCGGCATTCGTGGTTACCAGCCGGAAGTAGCGCACCACGCGCCGGCAGAACGACTCGAGCGTGTTGCTGGCGAGCAACGAGAAGCCCAGCGCATTCAAGGAGGTCGGATGCACGAACTCGGCGATCGACAGCCCGAAAGCGGGGTCATTGGTGGCCGAGTGCGCGAGCGCATAGACCCGTGTCATGGACGCTGCCGGAAAGCGCTCCGTGGGCTTGCGGGCAAGACTCAGGTCGAGGCCCGCGGCCGAGAAGATCGCCTTGCTGTCGAGCCCCCGGGCGTCCAGCGCCTGCGCCACGGCATTCGCCCAGCCGGCAATGATGTGCGGATCCCTGACGTCCGTAGCCTGCACGCGGTCCCCCCCGTTCGGCCCAGCCGTCTCAATCATCGTCCCGCCCCCCGGACAATTGCAAGCGCCCCGGATCAGAACGCGCTCACACCCGTGAGCTCCTTGCCGACCACGAGCTGGTGCACCGACTCGGTTCCTTCGTAGGTGATCACGCTCTCGAGGTTCATCATGTGCCGCACAGGGACGTATTCGGCGCTGATGCCGGCGCCGCCCAGCATGTCGCGGCAGTCGCGCGCGATGTCGAGCGCCATCCGGACGTTGTTCCACTTGGCGAGCGAGATCTGCGTGGGGTGCACCTTGCCGGCGTCCTTGAGCCGGCCGAGCCGCAGTGCCAGCAGCTGGGCCATCGTGATGCGGCGCGCCATGTCTGCAAGGCGCGCCTGGATGAGCTGCGTGTGCGACAGGGGACGGCCGAAGAGCTCGCGCGTCGAGGTGTAGTCGATGAGCTGCTTCAGGCAGTCGCGCGCGCAGCCGATCGGCCCCCAGCTGATGCCGTAGCGCGCCTGCGACAGGCAGCTCAGCGGCCCGCGCAGGCTGCTCACGCCAGGCAGCACGTTCGCCTCCGGCACGCGCACGTTGTCGAAGAACAGCGCCGAGGTCACCGAGGCCCGCAGCGACATCTTGTTCTCGATCTCCGGTGCGTCGAAACCCGGGGTTCCCCGCTCCACGAGGAAACCCTTGATGCCCTCGTCCGTGCGCGCCCAGACGATGGCCACGTCGGCGATGGCGCCGTTCGTGATCCACATCTTCGAGCCGTTGATGACCCAGTCGCCGCCCTGGCGCTTCGCATGGGTCTTCATGCTCGCCGGGTCCGAGCCACCGTGCGGCTCCGTCAGGCCGAAGCAGCCGATCGCCTCGCCGCGCGCCATGGGCGGGAGCCAGCGCTGCTTCTGCGCCTCCGAGCCGAAGGCGTGGATCGGGTACATCACGAGACTGCTCTGCACCGACACGAAGCTGCGCAGACCGCTGTCGCCGGCTTCGAGCTCCTGGCAGATGAGTCCGTAGGACACGCTGTTCAGGCCGGCGCAGCCGTAGCCCTGGATGCTGCTGCCCAGGAGCCCGAGCGATGCGATCTCCGGGACCAGCTCCCGCGGGAAACGGTGCTTCTCGAAGCACTCGCGGATGACGGGTCGCACGCGCTCATCGACGAAGCGCGCAACGGTGTCCTGCACCATCGCCTCGTCTTCGGACAGTTCGGAGCGGACGTCGTACAGGTCGAGCGGGTCGAGCGGGCTGGTCATCGCATGAGGTCCTGCATCGGTTGATCGCGACGTTCTACCAGACGCCCGCCGGCGCCGTTAGGCGGTTTGCGCAGCCGCGTTGGCGGAAAGCGCGGCCGCGTCGGAGAAAGCCTGGAGGCCTTCTCAGCCCTGCCCCGGTCCCCGGATGACGTAATCCCGGAGATCGACCGGGCGGTAGACCACGCGCTCGAAGGGTGCCCGGTCGCCGGGTGGCACTGTCGCATCCAGGCCGATCTTGGTGATCGTGCCACCACTGCCGTCGGACGTGATGGTGACCAGCGGATTCAGGATGTGCCCCTCTTCGCCGGGCAGCGTCAGGATCCCGGTGTCCGGGTGGCAGCGCGTCGTGATCGCCCAGTCGACGTCCACGGGGTCGTACGGGTCCACGTCGGTATCGATGACCACGGCCCGCTGCAGCGACTTGAAGGCGCTGAACGCGTCCCGGAGGATCTGCCGCCCCGCCCCGGGCGGCGGCGATTCGACCTGGATCACCGCCTGGTAGAAGCCGCAGCCGCCCGGCGGCAGGTACACGGTCCGGACTTCCGGGTGTCGCAGCTTCAGCGCGCGAAAGAGCGCGGCCTCGGCGGTGAAGCCCACGGTGTTCCATACCTCCGGTCCGGACAGCAGCGTGTGCAGAACCGGGCGCGCGCGGCGCGTGATGGCCTTGACGCGCATGACCCACCGGCTGCCGCGGGCACCGTAGTAGCCCGTGACCTCGGCGAACGGCCCCTCGTCCTCGCGCAGAGCCGGAAGGATCTCGGCCTCGATCACGAACTGCGAGCTGGCGAAGGCCGGCACGTGGGCGGTCCGGCCGCGGACCATGTCCATCGGCCGGCCGATGAGATGATGGGCCACGTGGTGCTTGTTGTCGCCGAGTCGCGGCAGGGCTGCGGCGAAGAATGGCGCGAGTCCCGGACCGTTGCAGATCGTCACGGGCAGCGGCGTGCCCCGCTCTTCCGCGATGCGCACGTACTCACCGAGGTGCCGGCCCGGATCGATCAGGAAGGTCATGCGGTCCGAGGCCGTGACCATCATGCGGTGAACCGCGACGTTCGGTTCGCCGGTGAGCGGGTTGCACGCGACCACGAGCGATGCGTCGAGATAGCGGCCGCCGTCCTTCAGCGCGTGCTGCGGGATCGGCAGCGTCCGAAGGTCGGGCGTGGCTTCGACGATCTCGTTGGCCGGAGCACGATCGAGCAGCCGCGGGGACAGCGCCGCCGGATCCTTCTTCCATGCGCCGACGGCATCCGCGATCGCGAACGGCACCTCGCGCGCCGGCAGGCCGAACAGCCGGCCGAGCGTCTCGCGGCTCGACAGCAGGCCGCAGACGACCGGGAAACGGCTGCCGCGCACGCGTTCGAAGAGCACCGCACCGCGGCCCTCGAGCGCCCGCGCGATGCCCGCGAGCTCGTGGACCGGATCGACCTCGGACTCGACCCGCAGCAGCATGCCTTCCCGGTCGAGGAATTCGATGCAGGACCCCAGGTCGGACAGCCGGTCTGCGACGGAGATCGCCTCGGCGCTCATGGCGGCTGCGCCCGGTCAGCGCCCGACGGGCAGCTGCACCGTGATCCACTTCCATTCCGTGAGGGTGTCGATGTCGATGTCCGTGCCCTCACGGCCGAACCCGCTCTCGCCCGTGCCGCCGAACGGCACGTGCGGCTCGTCGTGGATCGTCGGCGCATTGATGTGGACCATGCCCGAGTTCACGCCGAGCGCGAGCGGAAGCGCCTTGTTGATGTCGCGCGTGTGGATGGCAGCGCTCAGTCCATAGACGGTGTCGTTGGCGAGGCGCAGCGCCTCATCGGCGCTCTCGACCGGATAGACCGACGTGACGGGACCGAAGGTCTCCTCACGGCAGACGGTCATGCCCTCCTGCACGCCGAGCAGGATGGTGGGCTGGCAGCGGTTGCCCTGCCATTTCCCGCCCGTCAGCACCTGCGCGCCCTTGGCGGCCGCATCCTCGATGTGGCGGCGCACGCGTTCGCGCTGGCGCCCGGAGATGATCGGCCCGATCCAGGTACCAGGATCGCGAAGGCTGCCCATGCCCAGGGATTCAGCGCGGGCCTTGAGCTTCGCGCAGAAGGCGTCGTAGACGGGGCGCTCGACGTACATGCGGCTCGCGGCCATGCAGGCCTGGCCCTGGAAGAAGAACACGCCGAAAGCCGCGGCCTCGACCGCCTGGTCCAGGTCCGCGTCCGCGAGCACGATCATCGGGCTCTTGCCGCCGAGCTCCAGGATCACGCGCTTCATGCGCTCGCCGCACAGCGTGCCGATGTGCCTGCCCACGCGGCTCGAGCCCGTGAACATCACGGCCTTCACGAGCGGGTGCGTGGTGAGTGAGTCGCCGATGCGGTCGCCGAAACCCGTCACGACATTGAGCGCACCCGCGGGCAGGCCCGCCTCGCGGTAGACGTCGGCGAGCGCATGCGCCACGAGCGGCGCTTCCTCGGAGGTGAGCAGCACGACCGTGTTGCCCGTCGCGAGCGGCGTGGACGTCAGCTTCGCATTCTTGAGCAGTGGCACGTTGAACGGCGAGATCGACGCGACGACGCCGATCGGCTGGCGCACGCTCAGGCTGAAGCGGCCCGGAATGTCGGCGGGAATGGTCTGGCCCGTCACGCGGCGCGTGGCGCCCGCGGCGGCGCGCAGGCAGCCGATCGCGTACTGCACCTCGAACTGGGCCTTGCCGAACGGCGAGCCGACTTCATCGATCAGGATGTCGACGAACTCCTGCCGGCGGCTCTCGAGGATGCCGGCGGCGCGGCAGAGCCAGGCCTCGCGCTCGGCGGCGAGCGTACGGCTGTAGTCCGCGAATGCGGCCTGGGCGGCGTTCACCGCCGCGTCCACGTCGGCGGTCGAGCCCTCCGCGATGTGCGCGATGACCGAGTCGTCGTCGGGGTTGTGATCGTCGAAATAGCGACCGGAGGAAGGGGCGACGTGGCGCCCGCCGATCCAGAGATCCCGTCGTACGACGCCGGCAGCCGGCGCGGCCTTCGTGTTCATGCTTGCCCCCCAAAATGGCGCGGATCTGGCGGATCGAATCGATCCGCCCGGCAGTCTAGGCAGGCGCGGCCTACGGATCTCGCCGATTTACGCAGCACCCGTCCGCGCGGCGCAGTGGCGCCACGCGGACTATCCGGGGCGCCTGCGGGTCTCCACGCTCACCGCGTCGCCGCGATTCGGCTCCTGCAACGCCGCGAAGATGCGTGGCGCCGACTGGTGCGATTCCGTGACGATCACGCCCGCGCCGTGCAGCGCGTCCTGGATCGCCGCCGACATGGTGTGCAGCGGTGCGCCGCCGCCCTCGCCCATGCCCTTGGCCCCGTTGTAGCTGAACGGCGAAGGCGTCTCGATGTTGCCGTAGGCGATCTCGGGCAGGTTCAGTGCCGTGATCGGGCAGTAATCGCTGAACGTCGAGGTGAGCAGGTTGCCCGACTCGTCGTAGTCGAGGCTCTCCATGATCGCCGCGCCGATGCCGTGCACCGTCGCACCATGGACCTGCCCGTGCGCGATCATGGGGTTGATCATCGTGCCGCAGTCGTCCACGGCCGCATAGGCGAGGATCTTCGGGCGGCAGGTCTCGCGGCTCACCTCGACCACCGCGATGTGCAGCTGTGCCGCATAGGTCAGCGTCAGGTTGCCGAACTTGCGCTCGGTGTCCGGCACCTTGAACGGCGGACGATAGACGTGGCGCACGTTCAGCGTGATGTCACCGAGATCCGGTCCGAGCAGCGCGTTGTTGCAGTTGACCAGATTGCTCATGTACCAGTAGTTGATCGACTTGTCGGTGCCCTTCACGCGCACCTCCGGCCCCTGCTGGCCGACGCCGAAGTCGAGGTCCTCCTCGGACGCCTCGAGCATGAAGGATGCGAGCTTGCGCATCTCCGCCTTGAGCTTCTGGCAGGCGCCGTGCACGGCCGAGAGGCCGGTGACGGCGAACTGGCTCGCGTAGGTGCCGGAATGCCCGACGAAGGTGTTCCAGGACGTGTCGAATCCCGGCCGCACGGTCACCATCGAGGGATCGATGCCGAGCTCGTCGGCCACGACCTGCGACACGGCCGTCTCGTGGCCCTGGCCCGAGGGCGTCGTGCCCATGCAGACGATGACCGCGCCCTCGAGGTCCAGCCGCAGCGTGCAGACCTCGGAATTGCCGGAGAACGGCAGGTAAGGATTGACGATGCGCGCCTGGCCGAAGTTGTTCGTGCCGGAATCGAGCGTGGTGCCGATGCCGATGCCGATGAGACGCCCTTCCGCGCGGGCCGCCGCCTGCTCGCGGCGCCAGTGGTCCCAGTTCACGAGCTCCTTGGCCTTCGCGAGCATCGCGGGGTAGTTGCCCGAGTCGTACACGCAGCCGTTCGGCGTCTCGTAGGGGAACCGGGTGATGTAGTTCCTGAGGCGCATCTCGTCGGCGGGGATGCCGAGCTCGTGCGCGCAGATGTCGACGACGCGCTCCATGAACCACAGCTGCTGCATGCGCGAGTAGCCGCGGTTCGGGACCACGGGGCACTTGTTCGTGACCGTCTGCGTGAAGTCGATGCGGATGTTGCGGAGCTTGTAGGTCGCCGGCAGGACCTGCGACCAGATGACGCAGCCGAGCGGCTCGTAACGCGTGTAGGCGCCGCAGTCGTCGATGTGCCGCGAGCGCAGTCCCAGGATCACGCCGTTCGCATCGAGCGCGACCTCGGTGTCGAGGTAGGTGCGCTCGTTGCCGTGGCCGCTCGCCAGCATGTGCTCGGTGCGGGTCTCGGACCACTTCACGCGCCGCCCGCCCGCCTTCTTCGATGCGAGCGCCGCGAGCGACATGTAGACGTAGTTCCAGATCTTGTTGCCGAAGCTGCCGCCGACGTCGTAGGTGCGGATGTGCACCTGGTCGGCCTTGAGGCGCATGGAGGGCGCGAGCAGCTGCTGCGCGAAACCGGGGAACGAGTTGTTGCAGAGGAACTCGACGTGGCCCTGCCGCGTCCACTCCGCGACACAGGCGTTGTTCTCGAGTGGCGTGCTGCTGAAGCGGTGGAACTTGAGCCGCGGGATGCGGACGACGTGCGCGGCATCCCGGAAGGCTCCCTCCACGTCGCCGTACTCGAAGACCCCCTGCCAGGTCCGGTTGGTCGCGGCCGCCTCGTGCAGGATGCTGCGGTCCGAGAGCGCGTCCTCGGCCTCGACGACCGAGTCCAGCATCTCGTATTCGACATCGATGAGCTGGCCCGCGTCCATCGCGAGCGCCGGCGAATCTGCAGCCACCACGGCGACGGGCTCGCCCTGGAACACGACCTTGTCGACGGCCATGGGCAGGTCGCGGATCTTGTCACAGGGCGGCGGACCGATCTGCATGAAGGGATCGAAGGCCGCGGCGACGTCCTTGCCCGTCAGTACGCAGGCAACCCCCGGCATCGCCTCGGCGGCCGAGGTGTCGATGCGGACGATGCGTGCATGCGCATACGGTGAGCGCAGCACGTACATGTGCAGCATACCGGGCTCGAGCTCATCGTCGGTGAACAGCCCGCGACCCCGGATCAGCCGGTCGTCTTCCTTGCGACGCAGTGAAGTGCCAGTCCAGCTCATGAAACGCTCCTCAGGGTCTGCTCGAGCGACGGGTCCGCGGCGCTCGCGGTCAACCGTTTGCCGCCACGCCACCCGGCGTGAGGGCCGACTGGATGGCGCCCACGAGGCGCTCGATGTCCTTCTTCGCCAGCGGCCGGATCAGGCCACCTGCGAGGGCGACCAGCTTGCCGAACATGACGAGGTCACCCACCCATTTCACGACCGTGCCGCCGCCGTCGGCGGGCAGCAGGTCGAACGAGGTGCCCATGTCGAAGGCACTGCCCATGACCTTGCCCTTGCCGCTGTAGGCGGCGCGCGAGGGCGGCTGTTCGCCCTCGAGCGTCAGCGTGATGACGGCGGAGCCACGGATCTTGCCGACGCCGACCGCGACGGTCACGTCCGCCGTGCGCTCGTCGCGGACCTCGATGCTCTTGTAGGTCGGCAGCAGCGGCGCGAATTTCTTCGGATCCGACAGCAGCGCATAGGTCTCCTCGCGGGAGACCGGTACCGTGAACTCACCCTCGAACCTGATGCTCACCTTGACTTCTCCCCCCGGAGTGTCGCGGCGGCCGACTCGATCGCCGCGACGATGTTGTGATAGCCCGTGCAGCGGCACAGGTTGCCCTGGATTCCCTTGCGGATCTGCTTGCGGTCCGGGCTGGGATTGCGCGCGAGCAGTGCCGTCGCGGACATCAGCATGCCGGGCGTGCAGTAGCCGCACTGCAGTCCATGGTTCTCCGAGAACGCCTTCTGCAGCGGATGCAGTTCGCCGTCCTTCTCGAGACCCTCGACCGTGAGGATGTCCGCGCCATCGGCCTGGACCGCGAGCATGGTGCAGGACTTCACGGGCTCGCCGTTGACGAGGATCGTGCACGCGCCGCAGTAGGTCGTGTCGCAGCCGATGTGCGTGCCGGTCAGCCGGAGTTCCTCGCGCAGCAGCTGCACGAGCAGCAGGCGCGGCTCGACCTCGCGCTCGTAGCGCTGTCCGTTGACCGTCACCCCGATCGCGATGCGCTCGGGCGACTCAGTAGTACTCATGGCTGACCTCGACTGTCTCGCCGCGGCAGCGGCGCCGTGCGACGTCGACCCCCCGCTTGACCAGCGTGTTGATGAGAGAGCGCTTGAACTCCGGTGTCCCGCGCTGATCGGCGATGGGCTCCGCCTGCGCGGCCGCCGCTGCCGCCGCGCGCGTGATCGCTGCCGCATCCAGCGCCCTGCCCCGCAGCTCCGCCTCCGCCGCGCCCGCCCGCAGGGGCGTGAGGCCGGCGGAACCGAGCGCGATGCGCGCGTCCTCGCAGTGGTCGTCCCGCAGCGTGAGCTGCACGGCGACGGAATTCGTCGGATACGCGGGGGCGGCACGCTTGAACGCGACATAGGCACCCGCAGTGCCCTTGCCCGGCACCGCAAAGCTGACACCCGTGATCAGCTCGCCCGCTTTCAGCTGTGTCGTGTACAGGTCAGCGATGAATCCGTTGGCCGGGAGGCTGCGCACGCCGCCAGGGCCGTGCGTGTGGACCGTGGCGTCCATCGCGGTCAGCAGCACGGGCCAGTCGCAGCTCGGGTCCCCGGCAGCGAGCGAGCCACCCATGGTCCCGCGACTGCGCACCTGGTTGTCCGCGATGCCGTTGGCGCAGTCGCTGACGATCGGCAGCGCACGGGCAAGCGACGAGCGCGCGATGCGCGCGTGGGTCGCGAGTGCGCCGACACGGACCTGCGAGGCATCGTGCTCGATGCCGTCGAGTCCCGGGATCCGGGCGATGTCGACCAGATCGGTCGGCTCGTCGAACCGGAGCTTCAGCCAGACGAGCAGCGTCTGGCCGCCCGCCAGGACACGGGCGCCGTCGCCGATGTCGGTCAGGCAGGCGATGGCCTCGTCGATGGAGGCCATGCGATGGTAGCGAAACGGAGCTGGATACATCCGGATTGATCTCCGCCGTGGCCGGCGCGACTGCACCAGCGCCCGGGGAACATAGCACAAGCCTTCGGGGGCCAAGCGCGGGCGACGGGACATTACCCGATCGGCCAAGCACTGTGCCGGAACGGACAAGACGGCCCCGTTCCCGCCCCCGTGAACGCTCCGCGACTGGTGCTAGGATGCTTCGCGATCATTCAGGTCCGATCACCTCCACAACAACATCGGGGCTCGCTTCATGACGCTGCCGAATCTCCGGGATTACCATCTTCCAGACACGGTGGACGAAGCGATCGCGCTGCTGAGGCAGTTCGGCGACGGTGCGGCGCTGGTGGCTGGCGGTTCGTTCGTGCACGGCCTCGAGGTCCGGGGCCTTCTCGAGGGCGTGACGGCACTCATCGACATCCAGAGGCTCGGACTCGGGGGCATCCGTCGGGAGGGGGAGTCGGTTCTGATCGGCGCCACGACGACGTTCACCGAGCTGGCCGCCGCCGACTTCGTGCGTACGGGCCCGTTTTGCGGTGCCGTGCGGGATGCGCTGACCCATCCACCCCGGCAGATCCGCAATGTCGGCACCGTCGGCGGCTGTATCGCCGCGTCGGCGCCGCTGTACGACCTGCCGGCAGCTCTGCTCGCACTCGGCGGTGGTGTGCGCACGATCGGCGCGAACGGCTCGCGGGAGCTGCCGCTCGACGGCTTCTTCCGCGGACTGTTCGAGAATGCCCTCGCGCCGGGGGAACTCATCACCGCGGTCGTGCTGCGGGCTCCCGTCGGGCGCAGCGCGAGTGCGTTCATGAAGCTCGAGGAGAACGCCAACGACCTGTCGATTCTGAGCGTCGCGGTGCATGTGACGGTTGACGGGAACGGCGCGTGTCGCGAGGCCCGCGTCGTCCTGGGTGGCGGCGTCGGGGAGACCTACGTCCGGGCGGCGGGTGCCGAGAAGGCGCTGGTGGGTCGGAGGCTCGACGGCGCGGCCCTGGACGCTGCGGCCACGGCCGTCCAGCATGATTTCGAACCGGTGGTCGACCACCGCGCGTCCGCCGACTACCGGCGTCACATGGCCGGCGTGTATCTGCGTCGCGCTCTCACAACCGCCATTGAACGGCTCGGCTGACACAGGACCCGACCGCATGAAGAAACTCATCACGCTCCAGGTCAACGGCGAGGCGCGCGAACTCGCCATCGAACCGGACGAGTCGCTGCTGCAGGTGCTGCGCGAGCAGATCGAACTCGTCGGCCCGAAGAAGGGCTGCGATTCCGGCGGCTGTGGCTGCTGCTCCGTCCACGTCGACGGCCAGGTGGTCTATTCCTGCATGATGTACGCGGTCGGCGCGCAGGGGAAAGCGATCACCACCATCGAGGGGGTCGGTGGCGGCGACAAGCTGCATCCGTTGCAGCAGGCCTTCATCGAGGCCGGCGCCGTGCAGTGCGGCTACTGCACCTGCGGCGTGATCATGGCCGCCAAGCAGCTGCTCGACGAGGTCCGGAACCCCGACGAGGACCAGATACGGCAGGCCATTTCCGGGAACCTCTGCCGCTGCACCGGTTATTCCAAGATCGTGGACGCCATCAAGCTGGCTGCGTCCCGCGTCTGAGCCCTACGGGAGATCTGCGACATGAGCCTGATCGGCACGAGCCCCCTGAGGCCCGACGCGCTGGAGAAAGTCACGGGAGGCCCTGGCTATCCCGTCAACGTGAAGCTGCCGGGCATGCTGTACGGCAAGCTGCTGCGCAGTCCCTATCCGCACGCGAAGATCCGCCGCATCGATGCGAGCGCGGCGGCGAAGTTGCCTGGTGTCAAGGCGGTGCTGACGCCGGCCGACGTGCCGCAGCGTCCGTACACGCCGGTGTACTTCGTGCCGACGCTCGCCGGCAGCATGGTGCAGGACATGGTGATCATGAGCGACACCGTGCGTTTCGCCGGTCAGCCCGTGGCCGCCGTCGCCGCCACGTCGCTGCGCATCGCCGAACAGGCGCTCGCGCTCATCGAGGTCGAGTACGAGGAGATGCCCGCGATCTTCGATCCGGAGGCGGCCATGCAGCCCGGGGCCCCCGTGCTGCACGCGCATGCGCCGAACAACGTCGCGGTCAATCCCGCCATGGGGTTCGGGGATCTGGAGAAGGGCTTCGCCGAGGCGGACCATGTCTTCGAAGGTGTCTACCAGAGCCACCGCGTGCACACCTGCTACATGGAGCCTCGCGTCTGCGTGGTCGACTGTGATGCGCAGGGCAACTACACGGTGCACTCGTCGATGCAGCACGTCTTCGGGCTGCGCGAGAAGCTGGCTTACGCGCTGGGCATCCCGGAGAGCCGCGTGCGCGTCATCAAGCCGCCCTACATCGGCGGCGGTTTCGGCGGCAAGCTCGATCTCGGCTACATCGAACCGGTCGCGGCGCTGCTGAGCCGGCGCACGGGACGGCCCGTGCGCATCGAGCAGACACGCTACGAGGACTTCATCAGCACCGCACGCCATCCGATCAAGGTCTACCTGAAGACCGGCGTGAAGAAGGACGGCACGTTCACGGCCCGCTACGCGAAGAGCATTCTCGATACGGGTGCACATGCCACCCACGGCGCCGAAGTCATCAATGTCCACGGCGTGTTCGGCCTGCTGATGACCTATCGCTGCCCGAACAGCCGCTGGGAAGGCTACTCCGTCTATACCAACAACATGGTGGGTGGCGGCTACCGCGGCTATGGCTCACCGCAGGCGTGCTTTGCCGCGGAGTCGCAGATCGACGAGATCTGCGAAACGCTGGGGCTGGACCGGATCCAGTTCCGGTTGCGCAATGCCTGGCACCAGGGCGAGCCGCATCCCATGATCCCGGGCTTCAGGCTCGACACCTATGGCCTCGAGGAGTGCCTGAAGCGCGGCGCCGACGGCATCGGCTGGTCCGCACGCAAGCCGACGAACAGCGGCACCGGCACGCGCAAGCGCGGCATCGGCTTCGCCTGTCAGCCCCTGTGGGTCAGCGGCTGCGTCGGATTGCCCGACATCTACGAGCACTCCGGGGCCTTCGTGAAGCTGAACCGGGACGGTACCGCGGATCTGGCCACCGCGACGATGGATCTGGGCTCCGGCCAGATCACCACGCTGTGCCAGATCGCGGCGGCGGAACTCGGCGTGCCGATGGAAGCGGTGCGCATGGTGACGCATGCGGACACGACCACCCTGCCCTTCGATGCGCCGAGCCATGCGAGCCGCGTGACCTACAGCTCGGGCAACGCCGTACGCGCGGCCGCGAAGGCGGCACGCGAGCGCCTGCAGAAAGTGGCCGGCATCATGCTGGAGGCGAACCCCGAGGATCTCGTCGTCGAGGACGGCCGTGTATCCGTGCGCGGCGCGCCGGGTGCGCGTTCGCTGACCGTGAGCGAGGTCGTCGAGCGTGCGGAATCGCCGTTCGTCCAGCACGGTCCACAGGGACCGGTCCCGACCACGATCGAGGAGAAAGGCACCATCATCGGTCTTTCCAGCCTTGCGCCGCCGGGCAATCCCTCTCCGGTGACCGTCGAATTCGTCGAAGTCGAGGTCGACACGGAGACTGGTCACGTGCAGGTGCTGCGCGTGGTGCTGGCCCACGACCTGGGTCGCGTCATCCACCCCAAGGGTGCCGAAGGCCAGGTCGAGGGCGGGTTCCAGCAAGGCATGGGTTACGCCCTGATGGAGAACCTGCAGTTCGATCCGGATTCGGGCACCTGCCTGACCGGCGACTTCCTCGACTACAAGATACCGACCGCAGTGGAGATGCCGCGCGAGATCAGGAGCATCTTCATCGAGACCAACGAACCGACGGGGCCGTTCGGTGCGAAGGCGCTGTCGGAACCCTGCGTCACGGTCCCCGCGCCGGCCATCGCGAATGCGATCTACAACGCCGTGGGCGTGCGGATCCGGGAGCTGCCGATCACCCCGGAAAAGATCCTTAGGGCGCTCGGCAGGATCTGAGCGTCCCTTCAGATCACGTGCGATCATGGTCGGCATGACCGATGCCAGCGGGCCGTTCTCGTCCATCGATGCCGTCGCCGCAGCGTTGACGGCGCGCGCCTACATCCCTGACCGGAGTCTTGCGACCACGGTATTCCTCGCCGTGCGGCTGGGCCGGCCGATCTTCCTCGAGGGCGAGCCCGGGGTCGGCAAGACGGCGCTCGCGCGTACGCTCGCTGACCTGCTGGGGTCGGAGCTGATCCGCCTGCAGTGCTACGAGGGACTCGATGCCCATTCCGCGCTGTACGAATGGAACTACCCGCGCCAGATTCTCGAGGTCCGCCTGCAGGAGGCGCGCGGCGTCGCCCAGGACCGCATCGGTACCGACATCTTCAGCGAGGACTTCCTGCTGGAGCGGCCGCTGCTGCGCGCCATCCGTGCCTCGGGCCCGCGCCCGCCCGTGCTGCTGATCGACGAGGTGGACCGCGCCGACGAGGAGTTCGAGGCCTTCCTGCTCGAAGTCCTCTCCGAGTTCCAGATCACGATCCCCGAGCTCGGCACGCTGCGCTCGCGCGTGAGGCCCGTCGTCGTGCTGACCTCCAACCGCACGCGCGAACTGCACGATGCATTGAAGCGACGCTGTCTCTACCACTGGATCGACTATCCGGATGCCGCCAAGGAAATCGCGATCGTGCGCGCGCGCCTCCCGGGCATCGAGCCCAGGCTCGCCGAACAGCTCGCATTCTTCATGCAGCGGCTGCGTCGCGAGGACCTCCACAAGCGACCGGGCGTGGCCGAGTCCATCGACTGGGCCGAGGCGCTGCTGACCCTCGGGGTCTCCGATCTCGATGCGGGCACTGTCGAGACGACGCTGGGCTGCATCCTCAAGTACAAGGCCGACCAGGACCGGCTGCGGACACTGGGCCCCGCGCGCCTGCTCGACGAGTCGCGCCACGAGCGGGAGTTCGCGGCCTCGCCGCTGACGCGCTGACGTCACGCGTCATGGCCGATCCCGATCCGACCTTTCTCGCCCGCCTCCTCGGATTCCTCGGAGCACTGCGCGACGCCGGGCTGCCGGCGGATCCCGCCGGGGCGCTGACGCTCTGCGAGGCACTCGGTCACATCGACCTCGGGCGCCCCGGCGACTTCCGGGACGCTGCGCGCACGCTGCTCGTGCACCGCCGCGAGCACCTGTCGAAGTTCGACGAGGTGTTCCGCGCCTACTGGTACGGACAGCGGCGACCGCTCGCGCGGGCCCCGGGCGAGCACCACACGGAGGTGAGCGGCCGCGCGCCGACGCCCGCGCCCGTACCGGCGGCGCAGGATGATCCCACCGGTCCCCCGGAGCGATCGACGAGCGGCTACAGCCCCGACGAGGTGCTCGCGCGCCGCGATCTCGCGACGCTCACCGAGGACGAGATCGCCCGCGCGCGCGAACTGCTCCACGAGTTCGTCAGGTTGTTCGCGACGCTGCGCACGCGACGCGACCGCCCGGATCCGCGCGGCGCGCTGCCCGACTTCCGCCGCATGCTGCGACGGACCGGCGCGCAGGGTGGCGAGCTGGCCGGGATGCTGTGGCGCAGGCGGCCGAAGCGGCGTGCGCGGCTGCTGCTCCTGTGCGACGTGTCCGGGTCGATGGAGCGCTATTCGCGGTTCCTGCTGGAGTTCATCTACGGCCTCCGCCGCGAGCTGCCGGACACGGAAGTCGCTGTGTTCGCCACCCGCATGACGGTCATCACCGACCTGCTGCGCCAGGGGGGCGTCGCGCGGTCGCTGCGCGAGGTCGCACGGCGCGCCGGCGACTGGGGTGGCGGTACGGACATCGGGGGCTGCCTGCGTGATTTCAACGACCGTTATGCGCGCGAGCTGCTGCGCTCGAGCTCGACAGTCGTACTGCTGAGCGACGGCTGGGACCGGGGTGACGCGGCGGTGATGTCGGTCGAGATCGCCAGGCTCAGGCGGCATGCGCGGCGGATCGTCTGGCTCAACCCGCTGCTCGGCAATCCCGGTTACGAACCGCTCACGCGCGGCATGCGCACGGCCCTGCCCCATCTCGACCACTTCCTGCCGGCCCACAGTCTCGAGAGCCTCGGACGCCTTGCCCGGGTCCTTGCCGAGGGTTGACCGCGCGACGCCGCATCACTCCTTCACGACCTCGCACATCAGTCCCTTGAGGTTCGTCGCACCCATGCCGGGATCGAGTGGCGGTCCGTCGGCCGTCAGCACGTTGATGTTCGACTCGTCCCAGCCGTAATCAGGCGGCCCCTTCTCCGGGAACCACCAGCCGAACTCGGCGCCGACCACGCGCGGATCGATGCCATCGAAGAGCTTCGCGCGCATGCGGATCTCGCCGCGGGGGCTGCGGATGCGCACCCAGTCTCCCTCGGCGATGCCACGGGCGGCCGCCGCCTCCGGGTGGATCTCGACGAGCGGATCGGGATGTGTCCGGCGCAGCGCCGTGGACTGGCGGTGCTCGGAACCGAAGAAGTTGAAGATCCGCGTGCCCGTGGTGAGGATCAGCGGGAAGCGCGCGAGGAACTCCGGCTCGCGGGCCGGGCTCTCGGGTGGCTCGACGTATCCGGGCAGCGGGTCGTAGCCCCACTCGGCGTACTGCGGCATCCAGAGATCCAGCCGGCCGCTCGCGGTGCGGAAGCCGTCGCGTTCGTGCTTGCGATAGACGGGCTCGTTGCGCAGCCACGGCATGCCACGGAACTGCTCCCAGGTCACACCCGCGGGTTCGAGGATGTGGTCGAGGGAATCCTCGTAACGCTCCCAGAACTGGGACTCGAAGCCGAGATGGCGGCCGAGATCGTTGAGGATCACGTGGTCCGAGCGCGCCTCGCCGGCCGGCTCGAGGACCTTGTTGCGCGGGAAGATGTAGCCATGCACCTTCCAGTAGTCCGCGACGTTGTCCTGCTCCAGCCACTGTGATGCGGGCAGTACGATGTCGGCGAGCTCCGTCGTCGGCGTTCGGAAAATGTCCGTGGCGACCAGGAACTCGAGCCGGTTGCGCAGCACGTCGTGGACACGACGTGCGTTCTCGCGCGCCGTGAGCGTGTTGCTCGCGAAGACCACCAGCGCTCGAACCGGATATGGCCTGCCCGTCTCGATCGCATCCCAGACCACGTGGGGCGTCAGGCGGTTGATGGTCGCGCCGAGCCGGTAGGTGTCGCCGCCCAGCAGCTTCGCACGCTGTTCCGCCGGCAGCGCATCGAACATCGAGAAACGCGCGCGTGGGAGACCCGGCGGCAGGCCGAAGATCACGTTGCCACCCGGTACGTCGAGATTGCCGGTCAGCGCGACGAGATAGACGAGGGCACGGTCGGCGTCGACACAGTTGACGTTCTGCTCGACCCCGACGCCCCACTGCAGCGCTGCCGGCTTCGTCTGCGCGTACAGCCGCGCCGCGGCGACGATCTTCGCCGCCGGCACCCAGGTGATGCGCTCGACAGCCTCGGGCGTGTACTGGCGGAGGCGTTCGCGCAGCGCCTCGAATCCGGTCGTGTGCCGCTCCACGAACCCGCGGTCGTAGAGTCCCTCCTCGACGAGGACGTGCAGCATGCCGAGCGCGAGGGCCGAATCCGTTGCGGGACGCAGCTGCAGCCACAGGTCCGCCTTCTTCGCGAGCCGCGTCTCGCGCGGATCCACGACGACGAGCTTCGCACCACGCGCGAGCGTCTGCGCGAGATTGATGCCCTTGTTCTCGTCGGGATTGGAGATGAGGTGGTTGCTGCCCCAGACGAGCACGCAGCGCGGATCGCCGTCGTAGTCGCAGAGCGGGATCTCCATGCCGAGCGCCTTGCAGACGGCGACGCGCGGCAGGTAGCACATGTGGCCCGGCGTGAGCACGTTCGGCGTGCCGAACAGGTTCGCGACACGATAGAGGAAGCGGTGGAAGTCGCGCCCCGTGCCGTGCCCGAACACGACGGACTCGGCGCCGGATTCCGCCTTGATGCGGTTCAGGCGCGTGGCGACCCGCCCGAGCGCTTCGTCCCAGGGGAGCCGGCGCCACTTTCCCTCGCCGCGCGCGCCCACCCGCTCCATCGGGTACAGCAGGCGGTCCGGGTGGCGCAGGAGCTCGAAGGACGCGTGCGCCTTCTTGCAGGTGTACCCCTTGCTGACGGGGTGCTCGCGATCACCGACGAGATCGACGGGCTCGCCGTTCTCGACCGTCACGTACACCCCGCAGCCGCCGTGGCCACAGGCCCGGCAGATGGTGCGGATGCGCTCCTGCTCCGTCATCGTCCGGCCGGTTCTGCTGCCGGGTAACGCCTGCGCCCCGGCCTCACTCCACCTCGTCGACCAGCTTGCTGCCCGGGCGCTCCCAGTGTTCCTCGGCCGCGCGCATGATGAACTTCGGCCGGAAGATGTCGACCCACGCCGGCACCAGCAGCATCGCCGAGAACGCGTTCAGGACCAGCATGATGATCAGCAGGCGCGCCGCGTCGGCCTGGAACCGCAGCTCGGACATGAACACCCACATGATGATGCCGCCGATCAGCGTCGTGGCCGTGAACGCGATCGCCACGCCGGTCGTGCCCACTGCGCGCCGGACCGCATCCTGCAGGTTGCTGGCGACGTGCATCTCCTCCCTCATGCGGTCCATCATGTAGATGGCGTAATCGACCCCGAGGCCGATGCCCACCGCGATCATGGGCACGGTGTTGACATTGAGCCCCATATCCAGCAGCCCCATGCAGGCATACGTCAGCGTCGTCGCGAAGCCCATCGACACCAGCATCATGATGCCGGAGTGCACCGAGCCATAGAACCAGAGCGTGAACACGAAGATCAGCGCCAGGACTGCCGGCACGACGATCAGGTTGGTCTGGTAGGCCTCCTCGTTGATGGCCGCGGTGACGCCCACGGGCCCGCCCGCGAGATCGATGTGCAGTCCCTTGACCTTCGCTCCCTCGGTGTCGCGCCACTGCTTGACCATGTGGATCGCGCGCCGGATGGTCTCCCCGGTGTGATCCTTGTAGTAGAAGACCATGTTGGCCTTGCGCTCGTCGGTGTCGATGAATTCGAGCAGCGCGCCCGGTACCGGCGCCGACATCATGTACATGAACATCAGGCCGCCGACGTCGCCTTCGCGCGTCGGAACGACGGCCCAGCGCGGGTCGTCGTTGCGGGTCATCTGGTTGACCTGCGTGACGAGGTTGTTGACGCCCTTCGCGCCGCCCAGGGTCTCGTCGAGCAGCATGTAGTTCTGGAAATCCTGCAGCGCCTTGATGACCTCCGGTCGCTTGAGCCCGCCCTTCTCGTCGGTGCGCGCGATGATGAACAGCTCCTCGGAGCCCGGGAAGCGGTCGTTGATGGCCTTCGACGAGACGTTGAAGTCGTGGTCCCGGTAGAGCAGGGGCGACCCGGGCTCCGGCTCACCGATCTCCACCTTCGAGCTCAGCCAGGCGGCACCGACCACGATCGCGAACGCTACCCAGAGCACGGTGAGCGAGCGGCCGCGGGTGCCGACGAGCAGCGCGAGCTTCGGGAACACGCTGCGGACCGCCGTGTGCTTGATCGCGACGTCGCGGGGCTTCGGCAGGATGGCGAGCAGCATGGGCAGTGTCACGAGCACGGTCAGCACCATGCAGACGGCCCAGAACGAGGCGTAGATCGCCATCTTGTCGTTGATGGGGACCGAACCCAGTCCGATCAGGAACAGTGCGGCAGCGTCCGCGACGATGGCGAGTGCGCCCGGCCGGAACAGCGCATTGAAGGTGTTGCGGGCAGCGACCTGCCGGTCGTGGGTGATCGAGAGCTCGAGGAAGTACCGCTCCACCTTCTGGATGCCGTGCGACATCGCACGCGCCGAGATCAGGAACGGCACGACCAGCATCAGCGGATCGAGGTTGTAGCCCATGACCCCCATGAAGCCCACGCCCCAGACGCTGGTGATCGCCATGCCGACGAGCGGCAGCAGGATCCCGTACCAGCGCCGGGTGTAGACGATCAGGATGACGAGCACGATGAGCGTCGTGTAGAGGAAGATCTGCAGGATCTGCACGCTGTAGGAATCGACCCAGCCCACCAGCACGGGATGTCCCGTCGCGTGGATCCGGATGCCGGGCGCAGCCTCCCGGGCGCGGATGGCCTGCAGTTCGTCGAAGATCTTGCCGTAGTCGAGCGCGCCCTCGTTGAGCGTGCCCTTGATGATGGCCGCCTTCATGTCCGGTGCGACCAGCAGTCCGTAGACACGCGCGCTCGCGACGACGTCGCGCTGCATCTGCGCGAGCTCCTCCGCGCTGTAGCGTCCGTGCTGCGGATCGTAGTAGGTGTGCGACCGGATCGTGCCGTCCGGTGTCAGCGTGATCCTGCGCGTGTTGCGGTGCGTGAGGCTCGTGACCAGGTTGTGGTTGATGCTGGTCAGGCGGTCCATGCCTTCAGTGATGCGATGGATGCGCGCCAGCGTCTCGTCCGTGAAGATCGTGCCTTCCTCGACCTCCACGGCCATGGTGATGATGTTGGCCCCGCCGAAGGTGTCGCGGATGCTGTTGTGCAGCTGGATATAGGGGTGCTCCTGCGGCAGCAGGTCCGCGAAGTCCGACAGCATGCGTACCGCGGGGATGTGCCAGGCGAACCAGAGGGTGATCGCGGCAACGATCGCCAGCACGACCTTGCGATGGTCGAACAGGAGGTTGCCGAAACGGGGAAAGAACCCGGTGGATGCGTTGCTCATGTGATTCCCCGTGCGCTCAACCGGCGCGAGCCGCAGCCGCGTTGTTCGGTACGACGTAGAGCGCGCCCGCAGCGCCGCCGATCAGCAGCCGGTCGCTCCCGAGCGGTCGCAGCACGCGCAGCAGCTGCCGCACGGGCTCCCCGTGTTCGATGCGGATCCAGCGCTCACCGTCGCGACGCAGCAGCGTGCCCTCCCCGCCGACGGCGAACAGCTGCCCACCCTGCCTGGCGACCGAGTAGACCGGCACCAGCGTGCCCGTCGACTCCAGCGTCCAGGTCGCTCCGCCGTCGGCCGTGTGCCGGATCTCTCCAGCGAGACCGACGACCCAGCCTTCGTTCGCATCGCTGAAGAACACGTCCTGCGGGTACACCTCGTTCGGCAGCGGCGGCCCGGCCGCCCATGTCCCGCCACCGTCGGCGCTGCGGTAGTTCGTTCCGAATTCACCGAACACGAGCGCGTGCGTGGCATCGATGAACTGGATGTTGTTGAGGATGATGTCCTCGCCGATCGAGTGATCTTCCCAGTTCGCGCCGCCGTCGGCGCTCGACATGATCGTCGAGAAACTGCCGACGACCCACAGACGATTTCCCGGGTCGCAGGTGATCGCCTGTGGGGACTCCTCCGTCGAGATCGGGTGCGCCTTCCACGAGGCACCGTCGTCGGTCGACACGAAGACCTGGCTCTCGGTCGCCAGCGCCGCGAAGCGGCCGTCACCGCAGGACGCGATGTCTATGAGCGACGGCCAGCCCGACAGCTCCTGGCGCGACCAGTTCTGCCCCGAATCGGTCGAGCGCAGCACCAGCCCGTGCGTACCGACGACCACGAGCGCGCGCCCGTTCTCCGCAGCCTGCTGGAACATGTCGCTGCGGCGGACCGGCGCGGCCTGGCTCGCCTTCACGCCCTCGAGTCGCAGCGGGGACTCGCAGCCCCCGATCACGGCCGCAGCGGCGAGCGCTGTCACCAGTCGGCAGGCGGCCATCGTCCACCCGTGCGGTCCGGCAGGACCCTGGAACAGGTCTTGTCGCATGTTGCATCCCCCTCTCTACTTTTCATTCTGGAGGAATCCCCGGCCGACGAATTATCCAATTTCGGCAAGCCTGCGTGCCGATCAAACGAGCCCCGGCGACAAGCATTGACGCCATGCGGGCCGCGTGGCACAAGTTCCACACAGCAAGAAAAGTGACGCATCAGAGCGGTAAAGGAAGGCCTCGAGGGCCACCGCGTCCGGCGCTGAGCGCCGGGAGGGCCATGCGGATCGACGACGGCGGGCGCGTCGGATGCACGCGGACCGCAACATTCACGGAACAGGGGGATCATCGATGACACTCAAACTGGGACGCCAGACTGCACGTCGCGGTGCCTGGCTCGTCGGCACGGCCGTGGCGCTTGCCCTGGCATCGCCCGCGCGTGCCGAGATCAAGCTGGACGACGGGACGGAGCTGCGCGGCTTCGTCGACAACGTCACCACGTCGCGCAAGGACGTGGGCCTCGTCAAGCAGCGGCTGCAGGGCCAGCTGGAGTTCTTCAAGAACCTGCCCGCTGGAGGCATCTTTTCGGATGTGTCGGTGGGTGGCACCTTCCGCGCCAGCTATGACGCCGTCTACGACCTGAACGACAAGGACTTCGGCAAGAAGGCCGGTGGCGCGCTGACCTATCCCGCACCGGGCAACCCGGGTCTCTTCGCGTTCCTGACGGGCGGCAATCCGCCGTTCCCGGACGCGCCGACGAACCCCGCGTATGCGGGCGTCTTCGGTCCCGCCTCGGTGGGCGCCAATGGCGCGATCCCGCTGCCGGGCACGCTCGGCACGATCAACTCGCCGAGCAACCCGAACGCGGGCCTGCGCTTCGCCGCGGCCGACGTGTATTCGTATCAGGACAAGGGCGTCATGCTGGCGACACCCGTGCGGCCCTGCGACAAGGACAGCCGCGGCTGTCTGCCGCACTACATGAACAAGAGCCTCAACAAGCTCCGCTACAAGGAATTCAACAAGAAGTTCGACTTCATCCGCGAGCTGTACGTCAACGGCTCCATTCCGATCGGCGACAACGGCCGGGAGCTCGCACTGCGTCTCGGGCGCCAGCAGGTGGTCTGGGGCCGGACGGACCTGTTCCGCGTGCTGGACGTCGTGAACCCCATCGACTACTCGCGCGAGAACATCTACGCCGAGTTCGAGGATTCGCGCATTCCGCAGCTCATGCTCAACGCCGAGTTCCGCATGGGCGCGACGAAGGCTTTCGAGGACCTGAATTTCCAGGTGATCTACAAGATCGAGCGGTTCCGGCCGCACGACCTCGGCCAGGGTGGCGAGCCGTACAGCATCCTCGGTGCGGGCAACCTCTTCCGCGCGCTGGCGAACTGCTGGGACAACGGCTGCACCGTCGGCAACTTCCCGGCCCCGGACTTCACGGTCGACTTCCCGGCGCACTCGATCGGCATCCGCAACGTCAACCTGCCGAAGGAGCGCTCCGAGATCGGCGCGCGCCTCGAGGGCGTGTTCAAGGGTGTCGGCTTCTCGCTGAATGCCCTGTACTACTACTCGCAGCTGCCGTCGCTGCGCGGCGGTATCGCGACCGACGACCCCTTCACCCCGCAGGTGGAGAATGTTCCGCATCCGTACGACATCGCGTTCGACGTCGATTTCCCGCGGCTGTTCATGGTCGGTGGTTCGGCCGACTGGTACTGGGAGGCCGCCAAGGCCTCGTTCCGCGTGGAGATGTCCTATACGGATGGCGAAGAATTCCCCGACACCAGCAAGCCGCGGCTGTTCTCCGAATCCAACGTGTTCCGCGGCGTGTTCGGCTTCGACCGGCCGACGTTCATCCGCTTCCTGAACCCGGATCGCGCCTTCCTGGTTTCCGGACAGGTGTTCTACCAGCGGCTGCTGGACCACAAGACCTACGACGCAAACTCGCTCGGCATCCCGACGCTGAGCAAGATCGGTTTCCAGGACTGGAAGCAGGACTTCATCTTCACCCTGCTGTTCCAGGGCAACTACATGAACGACCGGCTGACGCCGCAGATCCTCGCGGCCTACGACACCAAGGCGCACGCCGGCGTCGTCGGACCGTCCATCGAGTTCAAGCCCACCAACAACTGGGTCGTGAGGCTCGGGGCCAACATCAAGTGGGCCAGCAAGCAGCACGGCGCCATCGCGGCAGACGACAACCGGGCCGCGAATCCGTTCCCGCCGTATTCGTGCCCGCTGCCGGTGCTGCAGAACGCTCCGGCCGCCTGCGGCGTTGCGTTCAGCAGCCTCGGCCTCGCGGGCTTCGAGCCGCTCGGCCGGTTCCGTTCCGGCCCGATCGGCGCGGCACACAACGAGGACGAGCTCCAGCTCACCGTCCGTTACCAGTTCTAGATACCGAGGAGCATGAAAATGAAACGACTGCTCATTCTCGGCGCGACCGCCATGGGTCTCGCCGCTGCGACGGCCGGTGCGGAAGTCTCCGACCAGGTGGTCAAGGCTTCGCTGCAGCCCTATGAGGACGGGGCGCCGTCAGCGTCCGGCTACCAGCCCGGCATGAAGGTCACGAAGGACAACGCCGACAGCCTGAAGGACATCATGGATCCGTTCACGGCCCGCTACGTCAAGCAGGGCTGGTTCGAGATCCAGACCACACCGACCTTCTCGCTGCCGCAGAACGCGAACTACATCAAGCAGACGAAGCTGCACGGCGACAAGGCCACGCTGACCGCACAGGGCACGCTGGCGAATTTCGTTGCCGGTCGACCGTTCCCGCAGGAGCCGGATGCGAAGGATCCGCAGGCCGGGCTGAAGCTGATCTGGAATTTCCAGCGCTCCATCAATGCCGGCGACAGCGAGACCATCCATCCGTTCTGGTGGACCTTCCGCAACACGAAGACCGGCCAGACGGAGCGCCAGCTCCGCTTCGAATGGCACTTCCTGAACTGGAAGCACCGCGTCATGTTCGATCCGAAGCCGGACATCACGCCGAATCCCGGCAACATCTTCCGGTCGATCTACAGCATCGTGCTGGAGCCGTTCGATCTCTCCAACACACAGCTGCTGATCCACCGCTACGAGGACGATTCGCAGCGTGACGACGGCTGGCTGTACCTGGGCTTCCAGCGTCGCGTGCGCCGTCTCGCGGTCGGCCAGATCACGGACGCGTTCCTCGGCACCGATGCCATGATCGAGGACTTCGAGGGCTACAACGGCCGCGTCTCGGACTACACGTGGACGTACAAGAGCACGCAGAACATCCTGCTGCCGTTCGAGAAGCACAACGAGCAGCCCGTGCTCGACTCCGAGCCCGCCGGCGACAAGGATGGCTTCAAGTTCGTGAAGTTCGGCGGCAAGGGCAACTGCTTCCCGCAGGTGACCTGGCAGCTGCGCAAGACCTACCTGATCGAGGGCAAGCCGAAGGATCCGAACCATCCGCTCAGCCGGCGCATGGTGTACCAGGATGCCGAGAGCGGGACGCTGCCGATCGTGCTGCTCTACGACAAGAAGGGTGCGCCCTGGAAGTACTTCCCGATCTGCAAGTCGCACTCGGACCATCACCTGGCCAAGAACAAGGGCCTGGGCGTGGCGATCGACGACTGCGCGCTGTTCTTCGACGAACAGGCCATGCATTGCACGACGCTGCAGTTCAAGTCGCACATCAACGCGCCCGACAATCCGCCGTCGAAGTTCAACGTGCAGAACATGCGGTCGACGGGACGCTAGAGCGCAGGAGGCGCCATCGACCCCGCTCCCGGGGACAGACAGCCGGCCTCGCGCCGGCTGTCTGCTTTCCGGGATTCGGGGATGATCCGGACACGGGTACGCCTCAACAGTTCTCCGGACGTGTGTGACTGCTGGCGGCGCCCCGGGGCGACACCGGTCAGGTCGACGCCGGATTCTGGTGGTACCAGTCGTAGATCTCGCCCGCCGAGGGGAACCAGACGCCCTTCCTGCGGCGCATGTAATCGTAGAGCGCCTCGAAATAGCGGATCCGGTGCGGCACGCCGATCACGAAGGGATGCACGCCCATGGACATCACGCGCGGCTGCTTCGCACCCTCGGCGTACAGCCGGTCGAACTGGTCCTTCATGCGCTTGAGCCAGACATCGGACTGATGATGGTGCACGACCATCATGGGAAGGTCCCCGGTCTCCATGCTGTAGGGCAGCGCCACCATCGGGCCGTGCGCCGTGCGCATCTCGACCGGGTGTTCGTCCAGCGGCCAGTCGAAGACATACCTGAATCCGGCCTCGGCGAGCAGGTCGAGCGTATCGAGGGTCTCGTGCAGGCCCGGGCCCAGCCAGCCGCGCGGCGCAACGCCCGTGTAGCGCTGCAGGGTGTCGAAGGAGCGGCGGATGGCATCGCGCTGATCGGGCGTGACGTGCATGGCCGCCTGCGAGTATCCGTGACCCATGAACTCCCAGCCGAGATCCCTGAGTGCCCGCGCGACGGGCTCGCCCGGTCCCTCGCAGACGCAGGCGTTGATGGCCACGCTCGCCTCGATCTTCCGCTTCAGGAGTGCGTCGATGACGCGCCAGACGCCGACGCGCATGCCGTATTCGTGCCAGGACCAGTTGGGCACGTTCGGGACGGTGACGACTCCCGCAGGCGAGCTCAGGTACTCGCGCGCCACGGGCTTCTCGATGTTCCATTCCTCGATGTTGAGAATGCAATAGACGGCGACGCGCGCGCCCTTCGGCAGGCGCCAGCGGGGACGGCTCTTCATGGCCGAATACGGAAAGCGGTCGTGAGGAAGCTTCGACACGTGACACCCGTGAACACTGCGCGCCAGCCGCGCGCTGCGGTCAATGTTAGCGTCGTGGCGCGTCCGGGATGGGAAGATTCTCCCGGTCCGCTATTGTTCTGCAGAGAGGTTAGTTCAGCATGACCCGGACAACGGATTCCCCGCGCACGGCACTGGTCTCAGGCGCCAATCGCGGCATCGGACTCGAGGTCTGTCGCCAGCTCGCCGCTACCGGCGCAACCGTCCTGCTGGGCGCGCGCGACCTCGCGGCGGGAGAACGCGCGGCGGCCGCGCTGCGGACGGAGGGCTTCGATGTGCACGCCATCCGGATCGACACGGACGACCCCGCGAGCTTCGACGCGGCCCGCGAGTGCATCGCGCGCGAATACGGATGCCTCGACATCCTCGTCAACAACGTCGGCATGGGCTTCGACTGGGCCCACACCGCCGCGGACGTGCCCATGCAGATGCTGCGCGAGACGTTCGAGATCAACTTCTACTCGGTCGTCGACCTCACGCAGCGCCTGTTGCCGCTGATCCGGAAGAGCTCCGCCGGCCGCATCGTGAACCAGTCGAGCGCCATCGGCTCGCTGACCCGGCGCGCCGAGCAATCGTCGTGGGCGCAGGGCGACTGGCCGCTCGCCTACAGCGCGAGCAAGACCGCGCTCAATGCCTTCACGCTGCACCTCGCCTGCGCTCTGCGGGGCACGTCCATCAAGGTGAATTCGGCGCATCCCGGCATCGTCCGGACCGATCCCAATCCGCAGGGACTCATCAGCCCGCAGGAAGGAGCGCGTACGGCCGTGGCGCTGGCGCTGTTGCCGGAGGACGGTCCGACGGGCGGCTTCTTCCATCTGGGACAAGCCATTCCCTGGTAGCCGCGCAGGTTCCAGCGCATGCGGGGGACGCGGCGCAGAGGTGCGGCCGCGCAGCGGCCCGACACATGGCGCAGCCCTGACCGAGTGATACGACTGGCCCGACAGAACTCTTGACGCGCTCGCAGTTCACTGTATACCGTATACCGTATCCGCGCCGCGGTGGGCTCAGCGGTATTGCCCGGGGGTCAGGGCGGGCGCGCCATGTCCCGGGTGTCCGCGTCGATCCCGATGCAGATGGCGAGTCGGATCGCGCCTCGATGGCGCACGGGGAGAGGCGCATGAGGCCAAAGCTGGGTGTACTGGTTCGTCCCGAACCACTCGGTGGACGGGTGTACGCGACTTTGCGCGAGTACCTCAGGAGTGGCCGCATCGTCAGAGGCGAGCCGCTCCAGGAAGTGGCAATCGCGGCGCAGCTCGGGGTCTCCCGCACCCCGGTTCGCGAGGCGCTCGTACGGCTCGCCAGCGAAGGACTGGTGACGGCCGACGGACGCGGGCTGACGGCGACCGTGCTCACCGTCTCCGATGCCGAGGAGATCTACGCGCTTCGCCTCCTGCTCGAGCCGGAGGCCGTCCGCCTCGTTGCGGCCCGTGCGCTGGACGAGATTCAACTCGCACCGATGCGCCGCACGCTCGCCGACATGGTGGCGGCACACGCGGCGTCCGATACCGCGGCGTTCATAGAAGCCAACTACGGCTTCCGGACCGCGTGGCTGGAACTCGTGACCAACCGGCGCCTGGTTCGAGCGATTGAACTCTACGCGGATCACGTGCGTTACATGCGGGTCCTGACCCTTTGCGATCCCGGAGTTCGCAGCGGGGTTGTGGCGCGGCTTCGCGGACTCTCCCGTGCCGTCGAACTCGGCGATGCGGGTGATGCCGCCCGCCGCATGAGCGGGCATCTGCTGGAGGCGAAGGCGGTACTGCTGGCGCAGATCCGGAAGAGCGACTTCGCGCCGGGAGCGTGACGTGCCACGGAGGACAGGAACGCCGGCGACCACATCGGGACCAGGGCACGCGACGCGTGGGGTGTCGTGGAGCCCCGCGGCGCAGACGAATTTTTGGGATTTCTTCCGGAGCAGACCATGAAGTATCAGAAGCACGAAGCGAAGCAATGGGCGCGGAAGCACCTGCCGGGCATCAACGGCGGCATCATCCAGCCACTGAACAGGGACTACAGCATCGACTACGCCGGCACCCGGGCCTGGATCAACCGGCAGATCGAGATGGGCGTCGACACCATCACCTGCGATGGCGCCTGCGGCGAGTGGCTCACCTTCACGGTGGAGGAGCGCAAGAAGATCTATGAGGTGGCGGTCGACGCCGTCGCCGGTCGAGTGCCGCTGCTCGCCAACACGAGCCACCCCAGCATCGTGTCGGCGGTCGAACTGGCGCGGCACGCGCAGGACGTCGGCGTCGATGCACTGATGCACGTGACGCCCTATGCCAACTCCTCGTCCAACGAAGGCGTGCTGCGTTACTACCAGTACCTGGCGGAGCGTGTCGACATCGGCATCTGTCTGTACAACACGCGCCCGACCGGCTACGTGCTCACGCCCGAGTTCATCAGGGAGCTTGCCGAGAAGATCCCCAACATCTGCGGCATCAAGCAGGGCATGGGCAGCATCGACCAGACCCTCAAGGCCTACAAGGCCGCCGGCCACCTGATCGTGGTCGGCGATCCCTTCGAGGACTACTGGATGGAGCAGATGCGCTACATGCCCGACACGGCCATGCAGTTCTGCAATTTCGTGGGCGCGCTGTTCCAGACCCCGGCGAAACCGCGGGTCACGCAGTACACGAAGCTGTACAAGCAGGGCCGGATCGAGGAGGCGCAGCGGATCTTCAACGAGCTCTCGCCGATGCGTGTGCTGTTCCACGAGACGCAGGTCGCCTACCTGATGGGCAAAGGCGTGTTCCCTCTCGCGGCGCTGAAGTACTGGGCCGAGAGGCTCGGCCTGCCGGGCGGTCCGGTACGTCCGCCGCTCGAGGCTCTGCCCGACTACCTGCGCAACCAGATCGACAGCCGTCTGGTCGAAGCCGGGCTGGTCTGAGCGGCAAGGCGAAGCGACCGACGGCAAGGGATACCGCACCATGATCGGATTCGAGTTGTCCGAAGAACAGCGGCAGTTGCAGGACCTGGCGAGGACTTTCGCGGAGAACGAGATCAAGCCGGTCTCGGCGGCGGTCGACCGCATCGCCGATCCACGCCAGGCCTACCCGAGCGATGTGATCCGGAAGGGTTTCGGTCTCGGCTTCCACGCCCTGTTGATTCCCGAGGAATACGGCGGGATGGGTGGCAGCACGCTCGACTACGCGGTGCTGCTCGAGGAGCTGGCGGCGAGCGACATCGGCATGGCGAACGCCTTTCACGTCGTCATGTCGATCTCCGAGATGATCGCGCGGATGGGAACCCGTGAGCAGTGCGAGCGCTGGCTGCGGCCGATCGCGGCGGACACGACCGGGACGCACCTGATCTGCTTCGGTGCCACCGAACCCTCCGGCGGGACCGAGATCTTCTGTCCGCTCCCGGATCCGAAGCTCGGCACGCGCACGCGTGCACTGCGCGACGGCAACGACTACGTGCTCAACGGCCGCAAGGTGTATGCGAGCAATGCCGGCGTGTCGAGGCTCTACGGCGTGCTGGCGCGCAGCGACGGCAGCCGCGCGAACTCCGAGTCCTGTTCGGTGTTCTTCCTCACGCCCGATACGCCGGGGTTCTCGATCGGCACCATCGAGGACAAGATGGGGCACCGCGCGTCGATGAACGGCGAGCTGATCTTCGACAACGTGCGTCTGCCGAAGGAGAACATGCTGGGCGCCGAGGGTGGCGGCTTCACGACCATCAACGCCATCTACGACACCAACGGCGTCGGCACCGGCACCATGGCCGTCGGCGTGGCGCGCGCCGCATACGAAGCCGCGCTGGGTTATGCGAAGGAACGGGAGATCTGGGGGCAGCCGATCGGCCGGTACCAGGCCATCGGGCAGATGCTGGTCGACATGAAGGCGGACATCGAGATGGCCCGTCTGATGGTGCGACGCATCGCCTGGCAGAGCGCGCACCGGAACTCTGCGGAGGGCCTGCTGCCTCCCAACATGGCGAAGGTCTATCCGGCCGAGATGGCACGCCGCGTCACCGTCAAGGCGATGCAGATCTTCGGCGGTGCAGGCTACATGAAGGACTACCCGCTGGAGAAATACGTGCGCGACGCGATGGTGCTGCCGATCATCAGCGGGGCCAACGAGGTGCTCAAGCACTTCATGGCGCAGCGGCTGCTCGCCGCCGAATAATCGCCGGGAACCGAGGTCATTGCTTTGAGTCTCGACAGTCTGTTCAAGCCGAAGTCGATCGCCGTGTACGGCGCGTCGGCGACGGACTCCTCCAAGCTCGGCAACACGCTGCTCAAGAATGCGG
The DNA here is from genome assembly GCA_046352935.1 of Steroidobacteraceae bacterium. GTDB lineage: Bacteria > Pseudomonadota > Gammaproteobacteria > Steroidobacterales > Steroidobacteraceae > CAYWMY01. Next base: position 69,021 of record JAXMGR010000016.1, on the reverse strand, counting down.
CAAGCGGTGCCGGGGACGTGCTCGCGGTTCATCCCGAGGCCGGCAGCATCGACGGCACTCCGGCAGTGCCGCATCTCGACCGGCCCGTCGATCTCGCGCTGATCTCGGTGCCGCAGGCGCGCGTCGAGGCCGCGGTCGCCGATGCCGCCGCGGCGGGTGCCGGGGCCGCCATCGTGCTGTCCTCGGGCTTCGGCGAGACGGGGACGGCGGGACGCGCGGTGCAGGATCGCCTCGTGGCGACGGCGGGAAGTGCCGGGATGCGGCTCGTCGGTCCGAACTGCATGGGTGTGGTCAGCTGCCTCGGCGGCGGCCGCTGGCTCAACGGCTCGTATTTCTGGCGGATTCCCACCGTTCCGGGTGGACTGTCGTTCATCAGCCAGTCCGGTGCCTTCGGTGGCATGTTCTTCGGTCATCTGCGCTCGAGCGGACTCGGGCTGTCGCGGTTCCTGAGCGTCGGCAATTCCGCAGACGTCGGTATCACCGACGCCCTCGAGTGGCTCGGCGACGATCCACAGACGACCGCGATCGGCCTGTTCGTCGAGGGCTTCGGCGACGGACGACGATTCGTGGAGGTTGCGCGTCGGGTCACCGCGAAGAAGCCAGTCGTGGTGCTCAAGGCGGGCAAGATGGCGGCAGGCGCGAAGGCCGCCGCGAGTCATACCGGCAGCATGGCCGGAGGCCACACGGCGGTCCGCGCCGGACTGCGCCGCGCGGGCGTGGTGGAATCCGCCGACACCGAGGCCTTCTTCGACACGCTGCACGCCGCAGCCGCCGGACTGCGCGGCAAGGCGATCCGCAACATCGCGATCGTGACGATCTCCGGCGGGCCCTCGGTGCTCGCGGCGGATGCCGCGGAGCGCGCCGGCCTCGTGCTGCCGTCGTTGAGCGTCGCCACGATCGAGCGACTGCGTGGCCTCGTGCCCTCCTTCGCCGCGCTCGGCAATCCCGTCGACCTGACGCCGCAGTGCCCCGCGGATCACTTCGTCCGCGCCATCGAGACCATCTACGCCGATCCGGCCGTCGAGGGCGTGGTCGCGATCAACTGCGGCCTGGACCTGACGCCGTTCGGCACCGGGGTGGCCCGGGGGGTCCGGTCGACCGGCAAGCCCACCGCCGCCTTCGTGCTCGACGCACCGTCCGTCGAGGCCGAGATGGCGGGCGCGGGCGTACCGCGTTTCGGCTCGCCGGAACGAGCCGTGAATTCGCTTGCCACGGGGGGCCGGGCATGAAGACGCTGACCGAGTGGCAGAGCAAGCGGCGTCTCGAAGGGCTGCCCTATCCGCGGGAACTGCTGTCGACATCGCGGGCACAGGCGCGGGACTTCGTCGCATCCCTCGGCAGAGCGGTGGTCGCCAAGGCCTCCGGCGTCGCGCACAAGACCGAAGGAGGACTGGTCCGGTTCGGCGTCGATGAACGGTCGGTCGAGGCCATCTGGGACGAACTGGCCGCCGCGGGCGACGGCACGGTGCTGCTGGCCGAGCAGCTCACCGCGGAACTGGAGCTGATCGTCGGTGGCTATCGCGATCCGGGCTTCGGACCGCTGGTCACGGTCGGCATCGGTGGCATCGCGGCGGAGGTCTTCGGCGACGTCGTCGCCCTGCTCGCGCCGCCGGAGCCCGGCGAACTCGCTGCGGCACTGCAGCAGCTGTCCGGGAGGAAACTGTTGCAGGGAATCCGTGGCGGTCCGCCCGTTGACATCGAGGCGCTGGCGCGGATCCTGAACGTCGTGGCCGATCTACTGGTCGAGGATCCATCGGTCGCCGAGATCGACTGCAACCCGGTCATGGTGTGCCGGGGAAAGCCCACGGTCGTGGATGCACTGGTGGTGCTGTCGGTTGAGGCCGCGGCCTGAGTTGCCGCCGACCCCGAACCATTCCGCTCCCTTGGGAATCGAATGATGATGATGCAGGAAACAAAGACCTATCTGGCTCCGCGTCGTCTGGCCGAGGCCTTGCAGGCGCTGGCGACCGGCGACGTGACGGTCGTGTGCGGTGGCACCGACCTCGCGCCACAGACCGAATCGGGCGTACGGCGCTACACCGGTACGCTGATGAACATTCGCCGCATCGAGGGTCTTGGCGGCATCAAGCACCTCGGTGACAGCATCCGCATCGGTGCGCTGACCACGGTGAGTGATATCCGGCGCGATCCGCTGATCGCACGGGCGGCACCGATCCTGGCCGAAGCGGCCGAGCACTTCGCGAGTGACCAGATCCGCAATGCGGCTTCGCTGGGCGGCAATCTCTGCAACGCCTCCCCGGCCGGTGACATGAGCATTCCGCTGCTGGTTCTGGATGCTTCGGTCGAGCTGCAGTGCTGGAGCAACGGCGCGGTGAGTTCGCGCACCGTGCCGCTGGAGCAGTTCTTTCTGGGACCGCGGAAGATCGTCAAACAGCCCGAGGAACTGCTCACGGCGGTCCTGTTCAGGACGCCCGCGGCCGGTTTCGTCGGTCACTTCCGCAAGTCCGGTCCGCGCCCGGCGCTGGAGATCTCGACGGTATCCATCGGCGTCGGCGGCAGCCTGCGCGAGGGCATCTTCCGGAATGTTCGCGTCGCACTGGGCGCGGTCGCGCCCACGCCGTTGCGTGCACGCAGGATCGAGGGAGCACTCGAAGGTCGATCGCTCGACGCGGAAGCCGTTCGTGCGGCGGTCGCTGCCGCGGAAGTCGACGCCACTCCGATCGACGACGTGCGCGCGAGCGCCTGGTACCGGAGGCATCTTGTCCGCGTCTTCACCGAGGAGGCACTGAACCATGTCCTTGGAAACTGAGATCGCCTTCACCCTCAACGGCCGGCCCGTGGCGGTGCGGGTGCCGGTGACGATGAAGACGCTGACCCTGCTGCGCGAGGTCCTCGGGCTCACCGGCACCAAGTACGCCTGCGGCGAGGGCGAATGCGGCGCATGCACGATCAAGGTCGATGGCCAGACCGTGAACAGCTGCCTGATGTACGCAGTCGACTGCGACGGGCGTGACATCGTCACGATCGAGGGCCTGCGGACGCCCGCGGGCATGAATCCGATGCAGCAGGCCTTCGTCGATCACGGCGCGATCCAGTGCGGGTTCTGCATGCCTGGCATGATCATGCAGGCCGACTGGCTGGTCGCGAACAACCCGCAACTGACCCGGGCGGAGGCACAGCGGGGCCTCGAAGGGAACCTCTGTCGCTGCACGGGCTACACCAAGGTGCTGGACGCGGTCGAATCGGTGGTGCAGAGCCAGTGTCGCGGACGAGGCGCTGGTTCCGGCATCGGTGGATCCGGGGCTTGAATCCCGGAAGCGAGCAAACCATGGAACAGAAATCCCGTCCTTCGCGCATTGCAAAGACGTCGCTGATCGGTCAACGCGTCCGCAAGCCGGATGCTCCCGACAAGGCCACCGGCAAGACCCGTTACATCAACGACATGGTCCTGCCGCAGATGCTTTTCGGAAAAGTGCTGTTCGCGGGACGGGCGCACGCGAGGATCGCGAGCATCGATACCACCGCAGCGGCCGCATTGCCCGGCGTGCACGCCGTGCTCACGGGCCGTGACGTCGCCACCCTCAAGTTCGGTTTCGTGCGCGACAATGTCGCGCTCAAGGACAAGGTGCGCTGCGAGCACGACGAAGTGGCGGCCGTCGCGGCCGAGAGCGAGGACATCGCCCGCCGGGCGATCGAGCTGATCCGGGTCGAGTACGAGGAGCTGCCCGGGGTGTTCACTCCGGAGGACGGTGCCCGGGAGGGTGCGCCGCTCGTCCACGACGAGTTCCCCGGCAATCGCAGCCTCTCGTATGAGTTCCGGCACGGCGACCTGGCTGCCGCGGAGTCCGAATCGGACTTCATCGTCGACAGTGTGTTCCGTCCGCACCGCGTCACCCACTGCTGCATGGGCACGTCCTGCGCGATCGCCGATTTCGACCACAACGGCAAGCTCACGATCTGGACCCAGACGCAGTATCCATACAACTACAAGATGGATCTCGCACCAGCGCTCGGCATGTCGCCCGGCGACATCCGCGTGATCCAGCCGCCGGTCGGCGGTGCCTTCGGTTCCAAGCTCGACGTCTATCCCTACGAGCCCATCGCCGCGCTGCTCGCGAGGAAGACGGGCCGCCCCGTGAAGGTGACGTTCACGCGCGAGGAGGAGTTCAAGGCCTCGCCGACCCGTCAGACCGCGATCATCCACATGCGCACGGGCTGCAGACGCGATGGCACGCTCACCTTCCGCTCGGCCGACGTTCTGCTCGACAACGGTGCCTACACGTCGTGGGGGCCGACCATCCCGGTCATCATGATGCGCACGACTTCGGGCCATTACCGCGTGCCGGTGGTCGAGTTCAAGGCTCGCGCGATCTACACCAACAATCCCTACGCAGGGTCGTTTCGCGGTTACGGCAATGTGCAGACGACCTACGCCACGGCGCAGCAGATGGACATGCTGGCCGATCTGGTGGACCTCGATCCGCTCGAATTCCATCTGAAGAACGCGCAGAAATCGGGTGAAGTCACGCCGCAGAATTCGTTCCTGCGCGAATGCGCGCTGGCGGAGTGCCTGCAGACGGCCGCGAGTGCCAGCGACTACAGCCGCAAGCGCAGGGAATACGCGACCCTGCGGGACCGCCCCGGCCGCTACAAGAAGGGCATCGGTCTCGCGTCCTCGATCCACAATGCCGGCGGTGCGAAGATCCACAAGTCGGATGGCATCGGCACCATCCTCAAGCTGGACGACTATGCGCGCGTCACGATCATCACGGGCGCCTCGGAGATCGGCCAGGGCATCGACGCCGTCATCACGCTGATCGTCGCCGAGGAACTCGGCGTACCGGTCGAACACGTGACGATCGTCAACAACGATTCCGACATCGCGCCGTGGGATGTGGGAGTCCATGCGTCGCGTACCACCTTCATCGCGGGCAACGGCGCACGCCGCGCCGCGCGCAAGGCCCGGGCGCAGATCCTCGCGAGTGCCGCGAAGTTCCTGGGGGAACCTGCCGACACGCTGGATCTGCGTGGCGGCTTCGTGGTGCGTGAGGCCTGCGGGACCTCTCTGATCAGACTCGACCGGCTGCTGCGCCAGATGCACTTCCAGGCAGAGCCGGAGCTGGTGATGGTCTCGGACTACTATGAACCGAAGAGCGAACCCGAGGGCGCCAGCCACTTCTCCGATCACTCGGCCGCCTATGCGCACGCCGTGCACGTCGCCGAGGTCACCGTCGATACGCTGACCGGAGAGATCAGGGTCGACCGGATCACCGTGGCGCAGGACGTCGGCCGCGTCATCAACCGGATGGGGCTCGAAGCGCAGATCGAAGGCGGGATCGCCATCGGACTCGGTTATGCCCTCAGCGAGGACATGCAGATCCAGCGGGGGATGCTCAGGAACGCCTGCTTCCGCGACTACAAACTCATCACGGCGCCCGAAATGCCGGTGCTCGACCTGCACTTCATCGAAAGCCACTGCGCCGAAGGGCCCTACGGTGCCAAGGGCATCTCTGAGCTGCCGACCATCGTGATCGCTCCGGCCGTGGCCAACGCGCTCTGCAACGCCACAGGCGTGCGGATCTTCAACCCGCCACTGTCGCCCGAGAAGGTGGCGCGGGCGATTGCCGAGCGACGGCAGCTGCGTGTACCGGACCCGGCCGATCATCGGCAGGAGATCGTCCGGGAAGCCGCCGATGAACGTTGCTGACTGGATCGAGCGATGGGCCTGCGCGACGCCGGACAGGACGGCGCTGCGCTTCGAAGGCGGTACCCTGAGCTATCCGCAGTTCAACGACGCCATCCGGATCAGCGCACGGATGCTGCGCAACGTCCTCGGCATCGAGCCGGGCGACCGCGTCGCCTATCTCGGGCAGAACCATCCGCAGCTGCTGGTGCTGCTGTTCGCCTGTGCTCGCCTGGGCGCCATCCTCGTGCCCCTGAACTGGCGCCTGGCCCCCCGGGAGCACCTGCACATGGTGCGCGACTGCGGTGCGCGGGCATGGATCGTGGACGAGCCCTACGTCAGCGCCTGCGACCTGCTGCACACAGAGGTACCCGACTGCCTGTTCATCGCCATGCACGACGCTCCGCCGGCGGCGTGGTCGCGACTGGTGGACCTGGAGCGCAGCGCCGCCGGCCCGGACCGGCACCCCGGCATCGGACTCGATGCGCCGCTGCTGATCATCTACACCTCGGGCACCACGGGTGTTCCGAAGGGGGCCGTACTCACCCAGCAGGCCGTTCAGACCAATGCCCTCAACAGCGTGCTGCTGCACGGCATGACCGGCGGGGACCTGATCCTCACGATGTTGCCGCTGTTCCACGTCGGGGGCCTCAACGTCCAGACCACGACCGCGTTCTACGTCGGCGCCACGGTGATCCTGCACCGCGTCTTCGAGCCGCAGGCCGTGCTCTCCTGCCTGGTCGACGAGCAGCCCACCCTGACGATCATCCTGCCCGCGCACATGCAACCCCTGCGCAGCCTGCCGCACTGGGAAACCGCCCCGCTCTGCCTGCGCGCGGTGCTGACGGGATCCTGTGCCATCCCAGACGACATGGTGCGCTACTGGCACGACCGGGGCATCCCGCTCCTCAACATGTACGGTGCCAGCGAGACCGCCCCGATCGCCATCCATCAGTCGGTGTCGAACGCCCGCGAGACGGCAGGTACCGCGGGCTTTCCAGCCATGCACTGCGAGATCCGCATCGTGGACGCCGCCGGGTGTGACTGCGAGGTCGACGTGCCCGGGGAAATCCTCGTGCGCGGCGCCAATGTCATGACGGGCTACTGGAACAACGATGATGCGACCCGGAGCGCCCTCGTCGATGGCTGGTTCCACACTGGCGACATCGGTGCCGTCGATCATGCGGGTCGCTATCGCATCGTCGATCGCAAGAAGGACATGATCATCTCCGGCGGCGAGAACATCTACCCCACCGAACTCGAAAACGTGCTGCTCTCGCATCCGGACGTGATCGAGGCCGCTGTCGTCGGTCGCAGGGATGCGGCGTGGGGCGAGGTTCCTGTCGCGGTGGTCGTCGTCCGGCCGGAGCGCGGACTCGACAAGAGATCGGTCCTCGACTGGTTCAAGGGCCGACTGGGAAGCTACAAGCATCCCAGGGACGTGGTCTTCGTCGAGGCGCTGCCGCGCAACGAGATGCGCAAGGTCGTGAAACAGGTGCTGCGCGACATCGTCGCCACCTGAGCCGCGATGAAGATCCGCTATTTCGCGTGGCTCAGGCACACCATGGGGTGTGACGAGGAGGACATCGCCCTCCCGGCGGAGGTGAAGACCGTCGGCATGCTCCTCGACTGGCTGCCGACCTGCGGCGAGCGCCACGCGCGAGCCCTCGAGTTCATCGACATGATCATGGTCTCGGTCAATCAGCAGTATGCCGACCGTCAGCAGCCCCTGATCGACACCGACGAGGTGCTGCTGATCCCCCCGATCTCGGGCGGGTGACCAGCGTGGGAGACACGTCCTGAAATCACTCGCCGCGCAGGTACTTCTCGAGCACGGGTCGCATGCGCTCCATGACCGCCCGGTCCGGTGACGGCACCTCGTAGGTTTCCCCGAGCGGCCGGGTCGCGAGGATGCCGAGCTTCGCGACGCGCCAGTGCTGGTCGATCTCCGGATCCATCTCCCAGGTCGGCAGGCGATCGAAGATGAGGAAATCGCTTGCGTTGCGCCCCGCGCGCGTTGCCTTCGCCCATTCGACCTGCTCGCTGTTGTGCGGGTCGACATCGTCGTCCACCACGGTGACGTACTTGAAGTACTGCGTCGCCAGCAGGTGGTGCAGAACCTGCAGGTCCTCTCCTTCGTAGGTCTTCTTCAGGGAGACCACGGCGTGGAAGCCGTGCGATCCCGCCATGATCCCGATGTCCTTCACGTGCGGGAACTGACGCTTCACCTGGGTAATGCCCATCTGTTCGTACCCGAAGAACGACCAGATGCAGCCGACACGATGTTCCTCGGAGTTCCCCGACATGGTCGTGTGGTACGTCGCGCCCTTGCGATAGGTGATGGCGGTGACCTCCATGTACGGGATGGCCACGATGTGAGTGCCCGCGTAGTCGGTGAACTCCATCATCGGCCCCTCGTCGATCTTGTTGTCGGGAGGTGGAGGACAGAGGCCTTCGATCACGATCTCGGCGTTGGCTGGAACTTCGAGATCGATGGTCCTGCACTTCACCAGATCGAGCGCTCGGCCGCTGATGACCCCGGTCATGTCGAATTCGCTGTACGGCGGGTCCATCCAGTAGTGAGGCGACGAGTATGTCGACAGGATGGACGTCACCGGATCGGCGCCGAGCACGATCGCCATCGGGCACGGCTGGCCGCGTTCGTGCCACTTCTGCAGGATCTTGCCACCCGGTGTCTGCGTGCCGATCTGGACGCCGATGCGCTTCGGGCCGTAGCGGTCGGGGCAGACCATGTGTCGCCGGACGCCGATGTTCAGGATGCCGTTCTCGGGGTCCTTCTGGACGAGACCGCCGGGTGTGATGTAGGGGCTCGCATCCTCCTTCAGGTGCCAGACGATCGGGAGCATCTTCGTGACGTCGATGTTCTCTGTGAGGACGACGTCCTGACAGCTGCCGGAGGCCACGACCTTGTACGGACGCTCGCGGGCGTATGCCCGACGATCCGCATCCATGAGGAGCTTCTTGATGAGCACGAGTTCCGCACGCGATCTCGCGTCCATCGCGAAGCCATTGAACTTGCGTCCGGACATGCCGGCCATGGCGCCCGGACTGCCCGCCGGGTCATCGCGATGCCGTTCGATCTGCTCCGGTGTCGGGTGGACGCCCAGCGCCAGCGCCGCGCGGTGAACCGTGCCATAGAGATTGGCCACGACCGGCAGGTCATGCCCTTTCACATTCTCGAAGAGGATCGCCTTGTTCGGCCCGTCCTCCATGAGCTGAACCATCGAAGCGAGCTCGAAGTTCCTCGGATCCACCGGCTCCTTGATCCGGACCAGTTCACCCTCGCGCTCCAGGATCTCGATGAACTGCCGCAGGTCGCCGGGAACCGTCTCCGGTCGATTGATCGGACCTTCCCCGGAGGGCGCTGTCGCGTGTGACTTCCCGCTCGCACTCATCTTCGTATCTCCTCAGGCCCCGATCTGGTGTGGCAGCCGGGTTCTCAGCCCACGGGGTGACATCATTCGCGTTCCGGACGCATGGAATCATCGCGCGCCCGTATCGCACCGCTGGATCATAAATACGATTATTTATTCTGGTCAAGACTTCCGCTTGCTGCATGGTCCCGGGCGTCCCGGATGCAGGCGCGATGTGCTGCAGGTATGGACTTCAGATCAGGTCCACGGGATCTCTCCGTTCAGCCGCTCGCGCGATAGACCTTTGCCTTGACGCACATGTCGGTGGTGGCGGCGACCTTGTCGATGCGCTCGAGACTGCGGGGAAGCAGCGCGTTGAAGTGGGCGCCGCCGTAGGCTCTGCGCGGCAGGTTGTGCGCCCAGCGGCCGAACAGGCCCGGGAAGCCGACCACGGACGGATGGATGCCGTTCGTCACCGTGACGACGCTCCTCACCCGGGCGCCGTGCGTGGTCTCCACCCACACCTCGTCGCCATCGGCGAGTCCCTTCTGCCGTGCCGTTTCGGAGTGCAGCAGCACGTTCCGCCCGTGTTTCATGTGCGGTGCCGCCACCACGTCGTCGAGCAGCGGATTGCCGACCGTCACCGAGAAGGTGTGGAACGGCAGCTTGCAGTTGGCGGCGTACAGGTCGAACTCGCCGTTCGTCTCCCGATGCGACTCACAGGGCTTCCAGTCCGGAATCGGCTGGTAGTCGCCGGTGTCCCAGGCAAGCCCCAGCTGCCCGACGATCGCCTCCACCCCGGCCTTCAGACCGAGCACATGCTCCAGATAGACCGGGATCCGCGACGGCAGGAACGGCCGGGGAAAGGCCTCCTGCACCGTCTTCCTCCGGTAGATGATGAAGCCGTGCTGTTCGAACCAGCGCAGATCGTGCTCCGCACCGAAGTGAAACTTCAGCCACAGGTCGAGCACTTCCTTCCAGGAGTAGGTCTTGTCCGGATCCAGCCGGTATTCCCCGCCCAGCGGCAGGATCATGTCGAGGTATTCGTAGAAACGCTGTTTGAATCCCACGCGCTCCGCCAGCTCGAACAGGAGCTGCAGCCAGTGGGTCACGCCTTCCGGCGGCTCCACCACCGGCTGGCGGATCTGGAAATGCCAGTCGCCCTCGCCCGCTGCATGGAAGTTCAACGGTGCGTTGACGAAGGCGTCGTAGCGCTCCAGATAGTGCGCATCGGGAAACACGAGGTCCGCAAACTCGGTGGTCTCGTCCGCCGCGAACGCAAACGCCACGATGAACGGAATCTTCCTGAGCGCCGCCGCCACCGTCTCCGGATCGATGGTCGACATCAGCGGGTTGCTGCGACAGACCAGCAGCATCTCGGGCCTGTAGGGAATCCCGAACTTCTCCGGATCCAGGATCCCCTCATAGAGCATCGACCCCGAATACGGGGCCACCGGAAACAGCTCCGACACGCAGATGCTCTCCGGCATCGTCGGCACAGGCCCCGGATACGGATTGTTGCCCACGTTCACCAGCGTATGTGTCGTCGGCACCAGCAGCCCGTCCGCGCTCACTCCGGGCTCCCACCATGGCCCCACCGGGTTCGCACCCAGGTGCCCGCCGGGCACATCGATCGCGCCCACGATCATGTTCAGCAACTGCAGCGAAAATCCCGTCAGAAACCCGTGCTCGTGCGCAATCGGCCCCCGACACCAGTTCACGCACGCCGGCCGCAGCGGCAATATCTGCCCGTCCACCTCGATCGTCGAACCGATCGCCGCCGCCTCGCCGAACTCCCGCGCAATCCGCCGGATCGTCGCCGCCGGCACCCCGCAGATCCGCGCCGCCGCCTCCGGCGCATACCCCGCCAGATGCTCCTTCACCTTCCGGAACGCCGGCATGCACGCCCGGCCGTCGACGGTGTATTCGCCGACCAGCGCCTGCGACTCCCAGCCCACCGCATCAAACGCCCCCGCCGCTCCACGCACCGTGTCCCACACCTGCGGCTTGCCGCTCGCCCCGTCCCGCACATACCGACCGTCCGCGCCAATCAGGTAGGTCCCGTTCGTGTGCCGCTTCAGGAACTCCGCGTCGTAGATCCCCAGCTCGTTCACCAGCACGTTCGCCAGCGCCAGCGCCAGCTCCCCGTCCGTCCCCGGCACGATCCCGATCCACTCGTCCGCCGACTTCCCCGCGTTGGTCTCGATCGGATCGATCACCACCAGCTTCATGCCGCGCTCCCGCGCACGCCGCATCCGCTCCGCCAGATCCATCGGCAGGTGGTTCGCCACGAACCCGCTCTGCGTCCCGTCCAGGATCAGGTAATTGCAGTGATCGATGTCCGGCTCCAGAAACCATGTCCCGTGCGTCAGCTTCGCCACCGGATGCAGGCCGTTGCCACAGAAGAAACTCGCGCCCCCGGCCACCCCGTTCGGCGTTCCGAACGCGATCAGCCAGGTGAAAAACTGGGTGTAGGCATGTGTGTCGAACGAACAGCCGATCAGCTTGCGGGGATCATCCTCGCGAATCGCCTTGAGACGATCGGCGACGACCGTGAGCGCCTCCTCCCACGGGAGCGGCTCCCAGCGCGGGTCCACCCCGATGCCCTTCTCCGGGTTCGTCCGTCGCAGCGGTGTCGTGATCCGGTGCGGGTTGTCCAGTCCGTACAGCCCCGCACGCCCCTTCAGGCACAACTGACCGTGGTTCTGCGGATTATCGGGATCGCCCTCGATCCGCAGGACTCTGTTGCCCTGCGTGTGCGCCACGATCCCGCACGCGTTGAAACACATGTAGCACGTGGACTTCGTCTGCTTCGTGGCGTCCGGAGTGATCTGGGTCATGGCGTTACCCGCGGAAGAGAGCACGGCGTGCTGTCACGCCAATCTCCACACGTTGGCCCACCACCGGTCGACGCGACGGGCCAAAATCGGACATCGGCGGTCGAGAAAGCAACCACCGACACCATCGCGATCCGAGCCTATTCCCCGGTCGGCAGCCGGGCTATCCACTCTTGGCAATGGTGATGACGAGCGATGGGCGGGGCCTCGACAGTGTGGCAGCCCACGACAGGTTGTTCCCGGGGCGCAGCGTCGTGACGAACGCCGTCCATCGCAAGCGACCTTGCGATGGATCCTAGGGCGCCTCCCGTATCGCTCCTGCCGTCGGGATCCCGGATCCGTGGAACGGCCCTCCCCCTTCACCGTGCAGACACGCGTGGAGCTCCGCCACGATGGCGAGCGCGATGGACTCCGGTGTTCGTCCACCGATGGCGAGGCCGACCGGAGCGCGCAGACGGGAGTGCAGACTGGCCCCCATCGCCCCGAGCTCGGAGAGCAGACGCTCGCGTCGCGCCGCGGGTCCGAGCAGTCCCACGTAGGGCATCGTGGTCGATGCGAGCGCGCGCAGGTACTCCAGATCAGACGCGAGATGGTGGCTCATGACGACCGCAGCCGCATAGTCGTCGAGCTGCAGCGAAGCCGCGAGATCCTGCGGTCGCAGGCACCGCACCTGCGCGGCGCCAGGCAGGCGCGCGGCCTGCGCGTAGGCCGGACGATGATCGACGACCGTGAACTTCCAGCCGAGCCGCACGCCGAATTCGATCAGCGGCACCGTATCGGGTCCTGCGCCGAGGAGCAGCAGTCGCGGCGGCAGCGCCAGCGGCGTCGCGAAGACCCTGAACCGCGGGTCCTCCAGCCACTGCGGGTGACTGCTGGTCCGCGTCCGCTGCAGCAGGTCAGCGACGACCCCAGGAGCCTGATGCCGCGTACCGTCCGCACCGATGAACCCCGGCGAGTGATCCGCCGCGCCCGAGAATGCAACGGCACCTGCCGCCATTCCGCCTTGCGGACCGGACTCGACGATGAACGCCGCCGCAATCGGCGTGTGCGCCGCGAGGGCCGCGGCAAACGCCGACAGTGGCTCCCACCCGTTGGCAGGCCCGGCACGCGTGAGCAGTATGTCCATCGCGCCCTCGCAGCCGACACCCAGGCCCCAGAGCACGTCCTCGGGATTGCGAAGATCGTAGCTGACGGTGCGGGCGACACCGGTCTCGATCACCCGGCGCGAATGCTCCGCGAGATCGTTCTCCAGGCAGCCGCCCGACAACAGACCCGCGAAGCGGCCGTCGCCGGCGATGACCATCAGGGCACCCGCCTTGCGATAGGTCGAGCCGGCAGTCCGCAGCACCGTCGCGAGGGTGACGGCGCGGCCCGCCGCCCGTTCGGCCTCGAAGAGCGGGATGAGCGGAACGATCCACGATGCCATCGCTGCGACTCTATGTCAGGCCATTTCGTGCATGCTATATTATTATTGATTTTGGAAATATCCGCAGCGCCGGGGATCATCACCGTGTCCGTGACGCGTCGCCACCTCCTCAAGAGCGGGGCCGGGCTGGTCTTCTGCCTCACGCTGTACCCGCCGGGCAGCGGTGCCGAGACGCCGGATCGGACCGGGAAATCCGGCCGGACGCTTTCCGTGCAGTTGAACGCGTACGTTCACGTACGTTCGGACGGTGTGGTAGTGATCCACTACCCCAGTGCCGAGATGGGCCAGGGCGTCATGACCGCGCTGCCGCTCATCGTCGCCGAGGAGATGGACGCGGACTGGGAGCGCGTGGAGGTCAGTCCCTCGCCGCCGGTCGGCGACGAATATGGCGACCCCGTCTTCATCAATCTGATCTTCACGGTCGGGAGTCGCTCGGTCGCGGCATTCTTCGAGCGTCTCCGGCTGTTCGGGGCTCAGGCGCGTCGCGTGCTGCTGCAGAATGCGGCGACGCGCTGGGGTGTTCCACCTGGCGAGCTTCACACTCGACCGCATCAGGTGATCCACGCTCCGTCCGGCAGGAGCCTGGGCTATGGCGAGATCGCGGCGCTGCCGGCCTTCGTGACGGATGTCCCGCAGGTGGTTGCCGCCGACCTGAAGGCTCCGGACCACTTTCGCCTCATCGGTACCGATGTCGAGCCCCGCGCGCTCCGCGCGAAGCTCGATGGATCGATGCAGTACAGCATCGACGTGGCGCCACCGGGCGTTCTTCACGCGGCAGTGATCCGCGCCCCGGTGACAGGCTCACGTATCGCTGGCTTCGACGACACTGCGGCCCGGGATCTTGCCGGCGTCGTCGACATCTTCCGGCAGGACGATCGCGTCGCCGTGGTGGCTCGCAGCTACCACGAGGCGCTGCGCGCGAAGAGGCTGGTCAAGGTCACTTGGGCTGATGTCCCCGCTGCGGATGGTCTCGACAGCGAGATCCTGCTGGCTCGCAATGCCGAGGCCGCCCGCAACGTCTCGGCCGCCGGCTTCCCGTGGGATCGCGCCGGCGAGCCCGAGTCGCGGTTCATCCCGGGCTCCCGCCTGTTCGAGCGCGAGTACCAGACCGACTACATGTATCACGGCGGGCTGGAGCCGCTGAATGCCGTGGTTTCGGTCAGCACGGACGGCCGGTCCGCCGAGGCGTGGGTCGGAACGCAGGCCCCGAAATACACCGTCGACAAGATCGCGGAGATCGCCGGCATCGACCCGGCAGCCGTCACCCTGCATCGCTGTCCGATGGGTGGTGCCTTCGGTCGCCGCTCGGTGTATGTCATGGACTTCGTGCAGGACGCCGCCTGGTTGTCGGCGCGATTGAGGAAGCCGGTCAAGGTGATCTGGGACCGTGAGGAGGACTTCAAACTCGGTTACCTGCGGCCGATGACGGGCCAGCTGATCCGCGCATCGCTGCGCGAGGACGGCTCCATCGCCGCGTGGCACCACCGCATCGCCTGCGAGGATCCCATCAAGGTCCATGAGCCGTTGCTGTGGCAGGCCTGGCAACAGATCCCGCTGATCGGGATGCTGGGATCCGAACACCGCGCCGAGGACGGCGCCGAGTTCCTGCACGCCTATGATCTGCCCCAGAGACTCGTCGAATACGTTGCCGTGGAGAGCGGCATACGCGTGTACGCGATGCGTGGCGTGGGTGCCATGCCGGGCAAGTTCGCGATCGAATCCTTCGTCGACGAAGCGGCCGCGGAATCACGTACGGATCCACTGGCCTATCGACTTGCATTGCTGCATCGCTCGCCGCGCGCGCGCCACGTCCTCGAAACGGCCGCGGCGATGGCCCACTGGGGCCAACGCCAGGAGGGGCGTGCGCTCGGCCTGGCGTATTCGCACTACGCCGGCACCCTCATCGGCTGCGTCGCCGAGGTTTCCGTCGATGCTGCGGCCGGCGAGGTGCGTGTCCACAACGTGTGGGCCGCGGTCGATGCCGGTATCGTCGTCCAGCCGGACAACTTCGTCGCCCAGATCGAGGGAGGTGTGATCTACGGCCTGAGCAATGCGCTCCTGGAGCGCATCACGATCGGGAAAGGCCAGATACAGCAGTCGAATTTCAGCAACTATCCGCTTCTGCGACTCGATGCCGCGCCGCGCGTTCACGTGCACGTGGTGAAGAGTGTCGAACCGCCGACCGGCATCGGCGAAATAGGCACCGTCGTTACGCCGGCAGCCATGGCCAATGCATTCGCGGCGCTGACCGGGCGCAGGATCCGCCAGCTCCCGTTCACGTCCGAACGCGTCCACGCCGCACTCCGGTAACCTGAACCGCAGGCAGTTCATCATGCCCAAGCTGTCCGTCAATGGCCGGGTCCATGATCTGGCAGTCGATCCGCAGACACCCCTGCTCTGGGTTCTGCGCGATCACCTGAAGCTCACCGGCTCACGCTATGGCTGCGGGATCGGTGTCTGCGGGGCCTGCACCGTGCATGTCGATGGCGCGCCGGTTCGCTCCTGCGTTCTGCCCCTCGCCAGTGTGGTCGGCAAGACCGTCACGACGATCGAGGGACTGTCCGAGGATCTGATGCACCCGGTGCAGCGGGCCTGGAGCGCGGTGCGCGTACCCCAGTGTGGCTATTGCCAGTCAGGCCAGATCATGTCGGCGGCCGCACTTCTCAGCAGCCATCCACATCCCACGGATGAACAGATCGACGCGGCGATGGCCGGCAACCTGTGCCGCTGTGGCACATACAACCGCATCCGCCGCGCCATCCACCAGGCGGCTGACCTGATGGACGCGTCGAAACGCTGAGACGGTCAGTTGCCGAAAGCCCCGTCCGGCAGGCTCAGGATCGCATCCCAGACGTTGTGCATGGATTTCCTTGCGCAACGCAGCGCCTGCACCCGCTTGCCCTGAAGCAGGGCGGCGATGATGTCCTCGTGCCAGGCCAGCCACTTCTCGCGGTTGTTGCTGACCGTCAGATCTTCCATCGCAAAACGGAACAGGAGCGCCTGAAGCCGCTCGCGGATGTCCGACAGTATCGGGTTGCCGGCGGCAGCCGCCAGCGCTCCCCAGAACCGTGCGTTCTCGTCCATGTAGTCGTGTACCTTCGGGATGCGCGAGGACTCGCGGCGGAATCGTCGCGCGACGTTCAACGATGCCTTCAGGTCGCTGGCGATCGCCGGATCGTCGACCTGGCGCGCGACCCGGTGAACGATGAGCAGGGAAATTGCCTCGAGCACCTCCGTCGCGGCCATCACCTCCGTGCGGGAGATCTTCCGCACGGACGCACCGCGATTCCGCTCGATCTGGATGAGCCCCTCGGAGCGTAGCCGCTTGAACACCTCGCGGACATGGCCTCGGCTGACGCCGAGGTGAGCCATCATGTCCGTCTCGACGAGACGCTGACCGGGCACCAGTCGCCCTTTCTGGATCTCGGCTCTCATCCGCCTTACGGCGCCCTCCAGTTCCCCCTCCCCCATCCGGGGACGGCGCACCGAGCGCGCTGCAGGCACATCCGATCCGTCTGATCTGGAAATTCCTCGTTGAGTCCTTCGCATCGCCGTGATTACAGTCAGCCTGTCCCGATGACCCCGATGGCGATCCCCGTCCGCGCCTTCCGGAAGAGCAGCCGCGCCCGATCGGCGACCGTTGCTCCGGCCGGCGGAACGGGGCGCGTCAACCCCGCTTCTCTCTCAATGCACGCAGGATCTTGTCCGGTGTGATGGGCGGATTGAGCCTCACACCGATCGCATTGTACACGGCATTGGAAATCGCCACCGGCACCGCGCAGGTCACACCTTCACCGATGCCCTTCGCGCCGAACGGCCCGTCCTCATCGTAGACGTCGGCGAAATGGATCTCGGGGTCCGGCATGTCCAGCGGACCCAGAATCTTGTAGTCCATGAAGTTGGGATTCAGGATCGCACCCGTCTCCTCGTCGAACACCAGGTGCTCGGTGGTCGACATGCCGAGCGACTGGCAATACCCGCCCGCCACCTGGTTCTCGCAGATCGCGGGATTGACGATCGTGCCGCTGTCGTGGCAGGCGACGAACCTCGAGACCTTCATCTGCGCCGTCCGCGTGTCGATCTCGACCTCCGCGTAGTCGCACATCATCATCTTCCCGGCCTTGTCGAACTCGACGCCGAGCGACGCCCGGCCGATGACTTCCGGAGGCGCGAGGTATTCGTAGATCGGCTTGCTCATCAATTCCTTCATGCTGATCCCGACATCGGGCGTTCCCTTCACGAAGATCCGTCGATCCTTGATGTCGAGATCCGCCGGATTGGCCTCGAGGTGCCGCGACGCGAACTCGAGGAGTTGCCGTTTGGCGTCCTGCGCTGCGGCCTTGGTGGCGCGCGCCACCATGTGCATGCCGTTGCTCCCGAAGGTCACCATCGTGTGACCACAGACCTCCGAGTCACCGTCCACCACGTTCACGTCGTCCAGTTCGATGCCGAGCACCTCGGCGGCGACCATGGCCTGGGTCGTGTCTCCGCCCTGCCCCATGCGGCCGATGCCCGTCGTGAGCACCACGGTGCCGTCCGGGTTGACTTTGATGGTGATGCCGTTGAAGCCGAAGAACGCGAGACCACTGATGTGGGTGGAGATGCCGACACCCACGCCACGAACCTTCGTGCCCTCGACGGCCGAAGGCCTACCCCAGCCCTTCCACTTGTCCTTCCAGCCGAAGATCTCGGCCCCCTTGCGGATGCACTCCTCGAGACCGGAACTCGTGAGGGCCACGCGCGGTTCCTTGTTGAACAGCAGCTTCGCGAACAACACCTCCTGCGAGGTATGGCAGATGTCACCCGGTTGCCAGTGATTCCTGAGACGGAAGTCCACGGGATCCATGCCGATCTTCTCGGCAGCCATGTCCATCGTCTGTTCGATCGCATAAGCCAGCGTCAGGTCACCGACGCCCCGCATGCACCCGGCCGGGAGCAGGTTCGTTGCCACACCGATGAACTCGAACCGGCCGTGTTCGGTGGTGTAGATGTCTGCAACCGACTGGTATGGGTCGAACTTGTTGCCGTAGGCGCCGTTGTCCATCAGGTGACGATAGGACTGTGCGACGAGTTTGCCGTCGGAATTGAAACCGATCTTCGCGTCGATCAACGGCCGCTCGCGCCGCTTTACCGTCGTCTGGACCTCGTTGCGCGTCAGGACCAGCCTCACGGGCCGGCCGGCCTTGCGGGCCAGCGCGACGGCCAGGAACATGAAATTGTTGCCCCACCAGAGACCGAAGGAGCCTCCCGTCGGGGTGCTGTACACGCGCACCTGATTGGGCGACAGCTCGAAGAAATCCGTCACGGCGTCCCGGATCCAGAAGAGCGCCTGTGTGGAGGTCCAGAGCGAGACCCGGTCGCCGTCCCAGGAGGCGATGCAGGAGTTGCGATCGAGTGGCGCATGCTGCTGGTTGCCGAGCAGCACCCGGTTCTCGATGATGTGCTCCGAAGCCTCGAATCCTGCGCCGACATCACCCCATTGGAACAGCGAAGGATCGAGGGCGTTGGGCCCCCATGGGCGTACGGCATGCGCGCCCGGCCTGATCGCCTCCTCCATGTCGAAGACGGCCGGCAGTTCCTCGTATTCGACCTCGATCAGCGATAGCGCCAGTTTTGCCGTTTCCTCGTCGACCGCCGCGACGGCCGCCACCTCGTCGCCGACGTAGCACACCTCCTGGGAGATCATCGGACCGCGGAAATTGAAGCTCGGATCGACCCAGGGCGTATTGCAGGTCTTCTTCTTGCCGGTGATGTCATCCTTGTACGTGATGACGGCGCTGACACCGCGCAGGGCCTCGGCCTTCGACGTGTCGATATTGACGACGCGCGCATGGGCGTAGGGGCTCCGCAGCACCTTGGCGTGATGCATGCGGTGCAGCGGCGGAAGATCACCGGCGTACTTGAGCCTGCCCGTGACCTTCTCGTAGGCGTCGATCAGCGGCAGGCTCTTCCCGACCAGCGTGGTTTCGGTCTTCATCTTGCACCTATGGGGCGTTTCGAACGTGTTCGGCCGCGCTCTGGATCGACTTGACGATGCGCATGTAGGTGCCGCACCGGCACAGGTGGCCGCCAATGGCCTGGCGAACCTCCAGCTCCGTCGGATTCCGGTTGTCCTCGAGCAGCGCCTTGGCGGCGAGGATCATCCCCGGCGTGCAGAATCCGCACTGCATGCCGTGATGATCGATGAATGCCTGCTGCAGCGGGTGAAGGTCACCATTCCGCTCGAGCCCCTCGATCGTGGTGATCTCGCAACCTTCGGCATCCACCGCCATGCGCAGGCACGAGAAGAAAGGCTTCCCATCCAGCAGCACGGTGCACGAGCCGCAGGTTCCCATTTCGCAGCCCGTCTTCGTGCCGGTGAGTCCGATCCGCTCGCGCAGCACATAGGCCAGCGACCACTGGGGCTGGACTCCGACCTCGTGGTCCTCGCCATTGACTCTGAGTGTGATCGTTTGCATGTTCAGCGGGCCTCTCTGGCTTGGGCGATGGCTGCGTGCAGCGCGTCCTCGACGGAACACTGGATCCACCGTGAGCGCAGTTCCGCGGAAGCCCGGAAGTCGTCGACGCACTCGGTGGTCGCGGCTCTCGCGGCTGATTCCCGGATGGCGGTGTCGTCCAACCGGCGATCAACCAATGCCTCTTCCGCCGACTGGACCCGGACCGGCAGGCCGCCGCGTGTAGCGGCTCCCACGGCGATGCGCGCATCGCGGCAGGTCCCGCCGGTATCGAGCGTCACGCGCACGGCGGCATTGACGAGGGGCAGGTCGGCAGCGGTGCGCTCGAACTTCCGGAATGCGCCGCCGGTACCCGGAGGCGGGACGCGCAGCTGGATCTCGGTGACGAGTTCGCCGGTCCGAAGAGCATTCCGAAGGTATCCCTTGTGGAAATGCTGCATCGGAACCGTACGCATGCCGTGCGGACCGCCCACGAGGACGTCCGCGTCATAGGCCAGCAATGTCGTCGGCATGTCCACCTCACCGGCGATGCAGACTTCGCCACCGATCGTCGCGGCGTTGCGCACCTCGGGAATGTTCAGCTCGCGTATCGTCTCCGCGAGCACGCGGAACGGTCCCGATGCGGTCACCGTCGACCGGAGGATCTCGCCCAGGGTAGTCGTCGCGCCGAGGCGGAGCCGATCCGACTCCAGACGGATGTAGCTGAGACCGAGATGTTTGAGGTTGACGATTGCCGTGACGTCGCTGAAGAGCTCGTCACGATGCCCCATGAAGAACGTACCGCCCGCAACGGGAACGGCACCATCACCATGCTCGGCCAGGATCCTGCAGGCCTGTCCGAGATCGGTCGGTTTGAAATACTGCATCATTTCTCCTCGTCGAACGCCCGACGACTAGCGGGCGGCCCAGACCAGCAGCGCAATCACCAGGACGACGACGATCGCGCCCGAAACGAACACCTTGCGACGCGACGCGCCTGCATCGCGGGGCGCGGTCTCTGCCGCTTCGACCGTAACGGCGGATGGCTCGGCACCGCTCCCGGCGAGTGCCTGCTTCACGTTGTTCTCGAAGTCACCGAACAGATCATCCATCTGACCGGCGGCAATCTTCTCGACGAGGGGGCCACCGAGCCCGCTCGCGCTGACCTGGGCCTCGAAGCGCACCCGGGTCATGCCGCCAGGAAGCTCCTGGAGATCGGTCGCACCCTGCAGGTTCAGCCGGTAGTGATTGCTCTGCTCGAAGATCCGCCCCTCGCCGGAGAACACGGCCCTGTGGGGAGGATGCATCTCCGTCGCCCGAGTCCGGGCCGTGACCTTGCGCGTCGTGCGCAGCACGCGCGCTTCCAGCACCCAGTCGAACTCCGTGTCGGACAGACGACGCACTTCCTTGCAGCCCGGGATGCAGGCGCTGAACCGCTCCATGTCGCTGACGAGCTGCCAGACGGTGGCCACGGGTGCCTGTACGGTCAGTTCCTTGATGATCCTGGGCATGGGGCTTGTCAACGCGTGCGGCCACGCGCCTCCTCGAGACTCTGGAACTCCCGGGCGATCAGGTCGGATCGGCGCAGTTCGGGGATCCGGATCATCTGACGGAAATGCTCCAGTGCCCTGAAATTCAGGGTCGCCGTGACGATCTCCTCCCGTTCTTCTCCCTGCGCGAGGATCTGCACGAACCGCGGAAACGCCGGTCCGGCGATGGTGCTGTGTCCGTAGTACGAGCGCGTACGCTCCGTGCCCGTCAGATTGGCGGTCGCCGCGAACGCCAGGTTCTCCGTCGCGCGCGCCCCCGTCATCTGGCGCAGGTAGTAAGGCCGGTCGGGAGCCGAAAAACTGCCGCTGCAGTTGATGATCAGCCGTGCGCCCTTGAGCATCAGGATGCGAGACAGCTCGGGGACCACCCAGAAATCGGCGCAGATCTGCACGCCCACCGGCCCGTAGCGGGTCTCGAAGACCGGCAGCTCGGTACCGCCCCTGAAGCAATTCTGCTCCGTGAAGATCGGCGGGGGAGCGACGTGCAGCTTTCGATAGGTCCCTATCAGTCCCTCCGGCCCGATGAATGGACAGGAGATGTAATGCACGGAGGGATCTTCACGATCCCTCTCCGGCATGCCGAAAGTGACGTACATCCCGTGCCGGCGGGCGAGCGCCGCGACCTCCTCGGTTGCCGGCCCCGGAATCGTTTCGGCCAGTTCGTGGTGCATTCCACAGCTGCCGGGACCGCACTCGTAGCCGCTCAACGCGAGCTCGGGAAAGGCGAGGATGTCCACGCCGAGATCGGCCGCCTGGTTGATCGCCGTCGCGATCTTCCTCAGGTTCGCCTGCCTGTCCCCCCACACCGTCGCGAAGTTCACGCAGCCGAGTGTGGCGACGCGGGCGTGGGGATCGGTGGGTACCGCGTTCAAGACCGGACCATCCGTGCAGAACCTGCAACCACCGTCGCAGTCATTGCCCGGGGCCCTGGGGCCGACCACGACGGATGTACCGCGCCTGCCCCGTCACGCGGGACACCGGCTCGCCCTCCTCCACGATCACCTGGCCGCGCAGCACGGTATGGACCGGCCATCCGGTGAGCTGCCAGCCGTCGTAGATCGACCAGTCGCACATCGTGCGAAGCTTCCCGACCTCGACGGTCCGCGTCTGATCGAGATCGACGACGACGAGGTCGGCATCCGCGCCGGCCTCGAGGCGACCCTTGCGGGGATGCACGCCGAAGATGCGCGCCGGGTTCTCGCAACAGATCTCCACGACCTTCTCCAGCGTCAATCGTCCCTTGTTGACTCCCTCGCTGAGCAGCACGGGCAGCAGCAGTTCGGAAGTGTTGCCGAGACCCATCGGAGCTTCCCAGATGTTGTCGCCCTTCATCGCGAGTGTCGTCGGCGCGAGGTCGGAGCCGATGCACTTGATGATCCCCTGGGCCAACCCCTCCCACAGCCTTTCGTTCGACGCCTTGTCACGCAGGGGCGGATTGACGTTCGCGCAGGCCGGATGCTCGAGAACAACCAGCGGTGGAGCATCGTTGTTGTGGGTCAGGTACTGGGGACAGGTTTCCCCGACGACCTGCACCCCGGCCGCGGCCGCCTCCGCGATGATGTCGACGCCCTCCGCAATGGTGATGTGCGGAATGTACAGGGGACACCCGGAGTTCTTCGCCAGGTAGATGGCGCGCCGCATGCACTCGGCCTCCACGAACGGAGGTCGCGAGTCGTTCCAGACGCGATAGTCCTTGCGTCCCTGTGCGATGAGTTCGTCGCGCAGCATGAGGTGGATGTCGATGTTCTCGGTGTGACAGGCGGCGAGCGCGGGCGGACCGAGCTTTTGGATCTTGCGAAACCCGCGATACACGGCGCCGTCGTCGGTCGCGCTGATGCCGAGCAGGTCGGCATGCGGGCCCTTGTAGCCCATGTTGAACTTGAACGAGGTGAGCCCGATTGCCGAAGGGCATCGGTCGATCTCATCCATGGTGGTCGCATCGATCACCATGAGGTGCCAGAATCCGTCGACGAAGCTCCTGGATTCGAACGTCTCCTTCAGCCTCTCGAACTGCTTCAGGATGCCGCCGTTCAGCGCGAGGATGTACACGCCGAGGCAGGTCACGCCTCCGCAGGCCGCGGCCCGCGTCTCGGACTCCACAGCCTCGAGAGTGTCCATGTAGCCGAGGTGGGCGTGCGGATCGATGATGCCGGGCAGGACGAACATGCCGCGCGCATCCAGCGTGCGCCGGCCCGCGGGGATGTCGCCGCCATTGCCGACGGCGAGGATCCTGCCGTCCTGGATGGCGACGTCGGCCGTAACCGTGCGCGCCGACGATACGACGCGCCCCCCGCGGATGACCAAGTCACAGACCATGGATGAGCCCCCCGATCAAAGCCCGGCGGGACGGGCGCCCCGTGCCCGGCGGATGTATGATCGCGATGTTAATAATTTCATTTACCAGAGACAAGCCGCGAATCACCTGGCTCAGGCGGTGCGGCCCGTGGGGACTCCGGGGTGGACAAGATACCCGTCACGATCGTTTCCGGGTTCCTCGGGGCGGGCAAGACGACGCTCCTGAACCACCTGCTCGCCGGAGAACACGGCGTCCGGATCGCAGTGCTGGTCAACGACTTCGGCAGCATCGACGTCGACTCCAGCCTCATCCAGAACGTCCATGGCACGACGATCGGGCTCGCCAACGGCTGCGTCTGCTGCACGATCCGGGACGATCTGGTGCAGGCTCTCGTGGAGCTGCTGGCACGCGATTTCGTGCCCGATCACATCGTCATCGAGACCAGCGGAGTCTCTGATCCGGCGGCAGCAGCCATGGCGGTGGTCATGTCGACCCGGCTGGCCAGCCGATTGCGACTGGACGCCATCGTGACCGTCGTGGATGCCGAGAATCTTCTCGGCCTTGCAGGAGAGCACCAGGCCCTGGCCACCGACCAGATCCAGGCCGCCGACATCGTGCTCGTGAACAAGCGCGACCTCGTGAGCGCCGAGACCCTGGATCGCGTGCAGTCGTGGATCCGCACGAGCGCCCCGCGCGTTCGAATCCTCGTCACTGCACAGTGCGCCGTGCCGCTCGAGATCCTGTTCGATACCGCGCCGCTCGCCCGGGCGGCTCGCGAGCGAGCGCCCGCCGAGGTCACTACGGCGACAACCGGAACCGGACATGGGCACGGTCGAGGTCACGGTCATGCGGCCGTCCACGATGTCACGACCTGGAGCTGGCACGAGGCCACCCCGGTGGCACTGGGCCCCCTTTACGAGCTGTTGCAGCGCCTGCCCACCGAAGTCTTCCGTGCCAAAGGCCATCTGAATCTTGCCGAGGTTCCCGATCGGCGCGTGGTGCTGCAGGTCGTCGGCAAGCGCATACAGCTCAGCAAGGGCTCCTCCTGGGCCCCCGGCGAGGAACCCGCTTCGCGGGTCGTCATGCTTGCGCTCGGCCATGAATCGCAATTCGGAGCGGTCGCGGCGGATCTCGGGCGCTGTCTCGACAACAGCACGTCCCCGCCGAATCGCTTCGTCGAAGCGGTGGTCAACATCCTCCGCGGTCCATCGGACCCGACGGAAGCCGACGTGCCACCACGCTAGTTCCGTGTCGTACGAATCACGCGATACGCATCTTCGAGACTGTCGATGTTGTGGGCCGGCAGAAAGTAGTCGAGGTACGGCAGCGCGGTACGGATCCCCTGGCAGAGTGGCTCGTAGTCGGTCCGCCCGAGCAGCGGGTTCAGCCAGATGATGCATCGCGCCGCGCGGCGCAATCGAAGCATCTCTTCCCCCATCACCGCCGCGTCCCCGCGATCCCAGCCGTCGCTGAGAACGACGACCGTGACCCGTCGCCCCAGGCTCCGCCCCACCATGCTGTCATTGAATTCGCGGAGGCTCGTGCCGATGTCCGTGCCGCTTCCCCAACCCGTCACACGCTTCGAAAGCCTCGCGATCGACCGCTGGACGTTGCCCCGGTCCAGCAGCGGAGTAACCATCGTCAGGCGCGTCGCGAACAGCCCGATCTCGACCCTGGCGAGTTCTGCACGCACTCCGCAGATGAATTGAACGAGCACGCTGCTGTAGCGCTCCATCGACCCGCTCACGTCGCACAGCAGCACGAGTGACGGCTTCTTCTCCTTGCGGCGTCGATAGCGCAGCTCGAACGGGAGCAGCCCGTAGGGCAGGCTGCGGCGCTGCATGCGAACGATGTCCAGGCGATCTCCGTCCGGGGCGGCGACGAGCCGGCGGCTCTCGCGGCCCGTGAGCCGCCTGACGAGATCGGCGACGATCCTGCGTGCATGCGCGAGTTCCGCTTCCGACAGTGTCGCGAGGTCCCGGTCTCCGATGCCCTCGTGCCGCGAATATTCGCTGCGTTCCGGGCTGCTTTCGTTCTCCTCGTCGCTGCCTTCCCGTCCGGCGTCCGCGTCGCTGCGGCGTGCAGCCGGACGCTCGTCGCGCCGGTCAGATTCTTCATCATCGTCGTCGTCGCTGCCCGTCTGATCGTCGCGCCCTCTGGCCCGGTCCCTCGCCTGATCGAAGAGCAGGCCGCGCCAGAACAGGTCAAACACCCGATCGAAGGTCTCGAGATGCTCCTTCCGCGTGACGAGGAGCGTCCGCGCGGCAGCATGAAGGTCCTCCGGGGACCGCAGGTCGATCGCCCTGAAGCAGCGGCAGAAGTCGACCATCCCCGAGAGACTTACCGGCACGTCGTGGTCGCGCAGGGTCCTGCCGAACCGGAGGACATGAACCAGCATCGGATCGGCTTGCGGCGGTTCGGACATCGGCCGCGCGTCGTGTCAGGATGAAGGGCCGGCAGGTCTGCCGATCGGCAGGGACGAGCCCTTGAAATTCTTCGACACGGCGACCGCCTTCTGCAACATCTCGGCGTCGAGCTTCTTCTGATCGCCGTGATATTTCAGTATGCACCCCATCGTCGCGGACACGGTCGCGGGGTCCAGCTCCGAGACGCCCAGCTTGAGGAGCGCCCGCGCCCAGTCGATCGTCTCCGCAATGCCGGGGCTGCGGAAGAACTTCTCCTGTCGCAGCGACTGCATGAACCTGCAGACCTGCTCGGCCAGCAGGGACTGGATCCCCGGTACGCGCGTGGTGACGATCCGCAATTCCTTGGTCAGGTCGGGGTGGTCGATCCACTGGTACAGGCAGCGCCTCTTGAGCGCGTCATGAACCTCGCGCGTGCGGTTCGAGGTCAGCACGACGAAGGGACGTCGCTCCGCCCGCACCGTGCCGATCTCCGGGATGCTGATCTGGAAATCCGAGAGCACCTCCAGCAGGAACGCCTCGAACTCGTCATCGGCGCGGTCGATTTCGTCGATCAGGAGCACGGGGGCGAACGATGTGCCCGGGCGGATCGCCTTCAGGACGGGTCTCTCCAGCAGGAACCGGGGGTCGTAGATGTTCCGGCCGATCGATTCACGATCGATGCCTCGAGCCTCCTGCATGCGCAGCTCGAGCAACTGCCCCAGGTAGTTCCACTCGTAGAGCGCATCGCGCGCGTCGAGGCCCTCGTAGCACTGCAAGCGCACGAGTTCGCCGCCGGTCGATCGAGCGATCGCCTTCGCCAGCTCGGTTTTGCCGACGCCGGGATCACCCTCGAGAAACAGCGGCTTCTCGAGGAAATCCGCCAGGTAGACGCTGGTTGAAAGGCGCCGGTCGGCGATGTAACCATACTCGGCGAGGCGCTCGCCGACGTCCTCGATGGATGTGAACATGGACGTGTCGGAACGCCCCGGCAAGGTGGCAGATGGGTGTATGCATATTAATCAGATCATTTATGATTGTCCAAGGCCGGCCTGCATGAGTCTCGACCAGCGATGCGCAACTACCTGGAAGCGCTGAGGAAACGGGGGGAGCTTCGCGTCGTCACACGCGAGGTCGATCCTCGCGATCAGCTGGCTGCCATCGTCCGCCTCTCCCAGCAGGAGAGCGATGCCCCGCTGCTCTTCGAACGCGTCCGCGGCACTGCATTTCCCGTGGTGTCGAATGTCTACGGCAGCCATCGCCGTCTCTGCGAACTCATCGGCACGACCCCCGGCAACTTCTGCAGGCGGTGGCAGACGATCGTCGAGGGTGCCGAACGTCCCGGAGCCGTGCGACCGGCGTTGCGATCGGACGACTTCCCGTTCGAGCAGGGGACCCTCGGCGCGCTGCCAGGAGTCCAGTACTGCGAGCGCGACGCCGGGCCCTACCTGACTGCGGGCGTGTTCCTCGCCCGTGAGCCGGACACCGGGGTTCCCAACCTGTCCTTCTCGCGTGCAATGATGGTGAGCGACACGGAACTGCGCGTGCGACTGGCGCCGCCGCATGACCTGGCCCGCTACCAGGCCAAGGCCGAAGCGAGAGACCAGGCGCTCGACGTCGCCATCCTGCTCGGTGCACCGCCCGAGGTCTTTCTGGGCGCCTGTGCCTCGGTACCCTACGAAGCGGACGAGATGGCGATCGCCAATGCCATCCGTGGCGGCGCCATGCCGATGCGACCCTGCACGCGTATCGACCTCATGGTTCCCGCCGAGACCGAGATCGTCATCGAGGGCCGCATCCTGCCCCGCGAGCGACGGCCGGAGGGCCCGTTCGGCGAGTTCCTCGGCTATTACGTCGAGCAGGGCCCAAACCATGTCTTCGAGGTGCTGAACGTCACCTGGCGCCCTGGCGCGTTGTTCCATGCTCTGCTGTGCGGCTACGCGGAGGACCTGCGCGCACTGGAGATCTCGTTTTCCGGCCGCGCCTTCCGGCACCTCGCCGCCACGCTTCCGGGCATCCTCGACGTGAGTTGCTGCCCGTCGCCGATGCAGACCATCGTGCGCATCGAGCCCCAGTACGAGGGCCACGCCAGGCAGGTCATCCTCGCCGCGATGGGCTCGCATCTCCAGTACAACAAGATCGTCATCGTCGTCGACGAAGACGTGAACATCCATGACTTCGAGGACGTCTGGTGGGCAGTGGTCACCCGATGCCGCGTGGATCGGCACGTGATGACGATTCCCGACGTGCCGGGCTTCCATCGCGACCCGGCCGGTGTGTTCCGGGGACGCCTCGGGATCGACGCGACCAGGCCGCGCGGCCGCGAGAAGGAATTCGAACGCAAGCGCGTCCGCGGGGTGGAATCGATCAATCTGCGCGATTTCCTGCCGCGCTGAGCAGGCTGCAGACTCGCGCGACCACGTCCTCCGTATAGGGCGGCCTCATCGGTCGCAGGGCGTCTTCGACGGGCGTCTGGTGAAAGACCGGTTTCACGTGACTGAAATTCCTGAAGCCGTCGCGACCCTTGTAGCACCCCATGCCGCTCGGCCCGATCCCCCCGTAGGGGAGTTCCTCCCGCGATCCCTGGACGACGACGTCGTTGATGGCCATGGTCCCCGACCACGTGCGATCGATGACGAGTTCCATCTCGTCCGGATCCTCACCGAAGTAGTAGGTCGCCAGAGGCCGCGGTCGCGCATTGACGTAGGCCACCGCTTCGCGGATGTCGTCATAAGTCATGACGGGCAGGATGGGTGCGAAGATCTCCTCGGTCATGACCGTCATGTCGTCGGTGACCCCGGTCAACACGTGTAGCGGAATCTTTCGCCTGGCGCCCGTGACTGCCATCGAGGGAAGTTCGCCGGTGCCGGCGACCCGGGCACCTTTGCGCGTTGCGTCCGCGATCAGGTCCAGAGCCCTCCGATAGTGCCTCGTGGAGATCATCGACGTGTACTCGTCGTCGCTCTCGATGTCCGGATAGAGTGCGGCCGCCGCATCAAGACACGCCGCGATGAACTCCGGCGCCCGACTCGTCTCGACGAGCACATAGTCCGGCGAAATGCACACCTGTCCGGCGTTCAGCAACTTGCCGTGTACGATCCGGAGCGCGGCTTGCCCGATGTCGCAAGTCCGGCTGACGATGACGGGGGACTTGCCACCCAGCTCCAGCGTCAGCGGGACCAGGTTCTCCGCCGCCATTTTCATGACCTTCTTCGCGACCGCCGTCGAGCCCGTGAACATCAGATGATCGAACGGAAGCGCCGAGAACGCTTCACCGACGTCCTGTCCACCGGTCAGTACAGCCAGCTCGCTTTCGTCGAAGAACTCCCGGACCATCAGCGCCAGGAGATCCGCACTGGCGGGCGTCAGCTCCGAAGGCTTGATCATGCAGCGATTGCCTGCTGCGAGGATTCCGGCCAGAGGCCGGACACTGAGCAGAAATGGCGCATTCCACGGACTGATGACCCCGACGACACCGAGGGGCTGACAGCGCACCTCGGCCCATGCACCGGGGCCGGTCGTACCGGGGACGAGCGTCCGCTTCTCGGGGCGCATCCACTCGTCCAGAGCAGCGATTGCGTAACGCAGCGCGCCGACGCTGGGCAGGATCTCCGCAGCCCTGGTCGTCATCGCCGACCGGGCGCCGAAGTCCTCGCTCACGGCGGCCACGATGCGATCCTGGTATGCGAGCAACATGCGGATGGCGCGCTGCAGCCTGTCCTTTCTGCGCTCTGCGGACGGGGCGCCTTCGCGTAGAAATGAATCCCGCTGCTCCTGTAACACAGCGTTCGATCGTGCTATGCCGGCTCCAGACATATCGCTCCTTCACGCCACTCGCGACCAGGATCGGTTCCCACGACATGCGTGGCGGCGTTGCGCGATCGCCCGCCGCCGGCAGCACGAGGCGACATTGGCTAGTGTGCTGCCCGATAGACCTTTGCCTTGACGCACATGTCGGTGGTGGCGGCGACCTTGTCGATGCGCTCGAGACTGCGGGGAAGCAGCGCGTTGAAGTGGGCGCCGCCGTAGGCTCTGCGCGGCAGGTTGTGCGCCCAGCGGCCGAACAGGCCCGGGAAGCCGACCACGGACGGATGGATGCCGTTCGTCACCGTGACGACGCTCCTCACCCGGGCGCCGTGCGTGGTCTCCACCCACACCTCGTCGCCATCGGCGAGTCCCTTCTGCCGTGCCGTTTCGGAGTGCAGCAGCACGTTCCGCCCGTGTTTCATGTGCGGTGCCGCCACCACGTCGTCGAGCAGCGGATTGCCGACCGTCACCGAGAAGGTGTGGAACGGCAGCTTGCAGGCGGCGTACAGGTCGAACTCGCCGTTCGTCTCCCGATGCGACTCACAGGGCTTCCAGTCCGGAATCGGCTGGTAGTCGCCGGTGTCCCAGGCAAGCCCCAGCTGCCCGACGATCGCCTCCACCCCGGCCTTCAGACCGAGCACATGCTCCAGATAGACCGGGATCCGCGACGGCAGGAACGGCCGGGGAAAGGCCTCCTGCACCGTCTTCCTCCGGTAGATGATGAAGCCGTGCTGTTCGAACCAGCGCAGATCGTGCTCCGCACCGAAGTGAAACTTCAGCCACAGGTCGAGCACTTCCTTCCAGGAGTAGGTCTTGTCCGGATCCAGCCGGTATTCCCGCCCAGCGGCAGGATCATGTCGAGGTATTCGTAGAAACGCTGTTTGAATCCCACGCGCTCCGCCAGCTCGAACAGGAGCTGCGGTAGCCAGTGGGTCACGCCTTCCGGCGGCTCCACCACCGGCTGGCGGATCTGGAAATGCCAGTCGCCCTCGCCCGCTGCATGGAAGTTCAACGGTGCGTTGACGAAGGCGTCGTAGCGCTCCAGATAGTGCGCATCGGGAAACACGAGGTCCGCAAACTCGGTGGTCTCGTCCGCCGCGAACGCAAACGCCACGATGAACGGAATCTTCCTGAGCGCCGCCGCCACCGTCTCCGGATCGATGGTCGACATCAGCGGGTTGCTGCGACAGACCAGCAGCATCTCGGGCCTGTAGGGAATCCCGAACTTCTCCGGATCCAGGATCCCCTCATAGAGCATCGACCCCGAATACGGGGCCACCGGAAACAGCTCCGACACGCAGATGCTCTCCGGCATCGTCGGCACAGGCCCCGGATACGGATTGTTGCCCACGTTCACCAGCGTATGTGTCGTCGGCACCAGCAGCCCGTCCGCGCTCACTCCGGGCTCCCACCATGGCCCCACCGGGTTCGCACCCAGGTGCCCGCCGGGCACATCGATCGCGCCCACGATCATGTTCAGCAACTGCAGCGAAAATCCCGTCAGAAACCCGTGCTCGTGCGCAATCGGCCCCCGACACCAGTTCACGCACGCCGGCCGCAGCGGCAATATCTGCCCGTCCACCTCGATCGTCGAACCGATCGCCGCCGCCTCGCCGAACTCCCGCGCAATCCGCCGGATCGTCGCCGCCGGCACCCCGCAGATCCGCGCCGCCGCCTCCGGCGCATACCCCGCCAGATGCTCCTTCACCTTCCGGAACGCCGGCATGCACGCCCGGCCGTCGACGGTGTATTCGCCGACCAGCGCCTGCGACTCCCAGCCCACCGCATCAAACGCCCCCGCCGCTCCACGCACCGTGTCCCACACCTGCGGCTTGCCGCTCGCCCCGTCCCGCACATACCGACCGTCCGCGCCAATCAGGTAGGTCCCGTTCGTGTGCCGCTTCAGGAACTCCGCGTCGTAGATCCCCAGCTCGTTCACCACACGTTCGCCAGCGCCAGCGCCAGCTCCCCGTCCGTCCCCGGCACGATCCCGATCCACTCGTCCGCCGACTTCCCCGCGTTGGTCTCGATCGGATCGATCACCACCAGCTTCATGCCGCGCTCCCGCGCACGCCGCATCCGCTCCGCCAGATCCATCGGCAGGTGGTTCGCCACGAACCCGCTCTGCGTCCCGTCCAGGATCAGGTAATTGCAGTGATCGATGTCCGGCTCCAGAAACCATGTCCCGTGCGTCAGCTTCGCCACCGGATGCAGGCCGTTGCCACAGAAGAAACTCGCGCCCCCGGCCACCCCGTTCGGCGTTCCGAACGCGATCAGCCAGGTGAAGAACTGGGTGTAGGCATGTGTCGAACGAACAGCCGATCAGCTTGCGGGGATCATCCTCGCGAATCGCCTTGAGACGATCGGCGACGACCGTGAGCGCCTCCTCCCACGGGAGCGGCTCCCAGCGCGGGTCCACCCCGATGCCCTTCTCCGGGTTCGTCCGTCGCAGCGGTGTCGTGATCCGGTGCGGGTTGTCCAGTCCGTACAGCCCCGCACGCCCTTCAGGCACAACTGACCGTGGTTCTGCGGATTATCGGGATCGCCTCGATCCGCAGGACTCTGCTGCCCTGCGTGTGCGCCACGATCCCGCACGCGTTGAAACACATGTAGCACGTGGACTTCGTCTGCCTCGCGTCGTCGATGACATCCCGGGCCATGTGCAGCACCTGCAGTGAACGGTCGGCGGACCGCCGATGGAATCGACGTGCTCCCTGCGTCCGCGAGCCAGCACCGTTTCTCCCGCGAGTCAGCGGAACGGGGATCTCCGGCTCGACGGGCCCGCCCCCGCTCTCCCGCACCCGACGGCCGGCGCAGGCGGTCAGGCGTACAGACGATCGCGGAGTCCGAAGATGGCGCGCTGCAGGCGCGTATGCGCCGCCTGAATTCGCGTCGTGTCCCTCGAGCGAACGGTGTCCAACGCCTCCTCGATCGACCTATCGAGGACGGGCAGCAACTTCGCGAACTCATCAGACCAGTCCGCCTTCTTCCTGATCTTCTGCATCAGGGTGAGTTCCTCGGCGGCAAGGGGCAGGTTCCATTCGTCCCGGGCCCGCTGCTCGCGCAGCAGCGCAAGCTCGAGTTCGTGGATGGCGATGGGGGCTGACACTGCGGCCGCCGAGCGGTTTCCTGTCGCCATGAGCTCTTACTCCTCGAATCCCGGCAGGTAGTCCTTGAGCCTGATCTTGCTCCAGACGTCGTAGGGAACGTCGGCGCGCTCCTCGAACGGCAGGTTCACCGGCCGGGTCGCATCGATCGCCCACTTGGTACCGAGGTAGCCACGTTCGTTCCGGCTGCGGATCGAATACGCCGACGGGTCGAGCTCGGAGACGTAGGATTCCGGCACCGTGAAGATGGCCCTGTCGGCCTGCGCGCGGGTTGCCACGGCCCACCACACTTCCGTGTCGTTCTGCACATTGATGTCGTCATCGACGATGACCGCCAGCTTCATCATCGGCTCCGCCACGAGTGCCGCCATCGCGGCCGTCTTGCCCTGGCCGTCGAATTCCTTCTTCATCGACACGTAGCCCACGTGACGACATGCCCCGGCCAATGGCAGGGTCACCGCCTTGACGCCGGGGACCGCCATGCGGACCCGCTTGAAGATGACCGACTCCCGCTGGATCTTGCCGCACATGTTGTGGTCGGGATGGGCGCTGAAGATGTCGTGATAGATCGCATCTTCGCGATGGGTCACCGCCTTCACGTTCATCACGTGACTGCTGTACTCCAGGCCGTAGTACCACGGGTACTCCCCGAACGGGCCCTCGGGCTCGCGGACGTGCGGCAGGATCTCGCCTTCGAGCACGAACTCGGCCCATGCGGGTACGCGCACATCCACGGTCTTCGCACTGACGAGTTCCACGGGCTCACCGAGCAGGCCGCCCATCACCGCGAACTCGTCGACATGCACCGGCACCTTCGTCTGCGAACAGAGGATCGCAGCCGGGTGATGGCCGATGAAGACCGCCATCTCCGTCGGGCGGTTGCGCTGTTCATTGATGCGGATGATGCGTGCGGCCTTGGAATAGGCGCCATACAGCACGCCGAGCCTGTTACGGCCCTTCAGCTGCATGCGGAAGATCCCGACATCGAACACGCCGGTATCGGGATCCTTGAACACCCCTACCGCCGACGTGAAGTACGGTCCCGCGTCCTTCTCGCAATGCGTGACGACCGGCAGCTTCGTCAGATCGACCTGACGCCCCGTGCGGACGACGTCCTGCACCGGACCGCGTCGTACCAGCCGCGATTCCAGCAGCTGATCTTCCCGGTCCATGTAACCCTGCAGCACGTTCTCGGGCTCGACGCCAAAGGCCAGCGCCAGTCGCCGGGTACTTGCAAAAAGATTCGAGACCACCGGAAATGCGCTGCCCTTGACCCTGGAGAAATGCACGGCCGGAAACCGGTTTTCGTCCTGGAGCTTGCGCAGCACTGCAGACAGCTCGAATCGGGGATCGACGGCACGCTCGATCCGGACATACTCGTCCGGCATGCTCTGTTCGAGCTGGCTCAAATAGTATCGAAGGTCCTTGGGCATGGTTCGCTCTCCACCAGCGATGGCTACCAGATGAAAGGGTTTTGCGCCAGGATCCGCGCCGGCTCACCATACGCTCGCGCCGCGTCCTGCAGCCCCGGGTCCTCGAGAACCAGCAGTCGTCGGCGGTCGACCATCATCCTGCCGTCGACGTAGACCGTCGGCGTGTCGAAAATGACATCGAGATGCGCGCGTCCGGCGCATGAACGATCGGCAATTCCCTGCGGCCCGGTGCCATCGACACCGAGATAGGCAGTTCCGGCAGCCCGCTCGCGCTCGAACTGGGGTGCGTTCACCATGCGCACCTTGGGGTTGAGACCGATCACCGCGTGACGCATGAAATAGCGTCCGTTGGAGAATGCCTGGATCGTCGCCTCGTCGGCGCGGGAATCACACTCGACCGCCACCACGTAATTGTCCTTCACGCTGATGCGCACCGGCGCCAGCGGTCGGCCGGTCAGAGTCGACTCGTCGACGACGAATACCCCGTTACTGGTCTCGGGATAGAAGTTGATCCCCATCGGCGGGAAGATGCCCCAGCTCCCGGGCTTCAGGGGCTCGGAGTAGGCCACACCCTGCGGTCCGCCGAAGGTGATGTCCGTTCCGCGGTCGGTGACGTAGCGCACTTCGCGGCAGCCCTGCATGAAGGTGTGCGCGCGTTGTGCGATCTCGAGATACAGCGCGACGGGAAAGCGCCCGCTCGTGACCAGGCAGCCGGGCGTGGCGCCCATCAGCACCGAGCAGACGCGTTTCCTGCTGCCGAAGATGCTCGAGAAGAACGTCTTCTCGGCGTGGGCAAATTCGAAATAGGTACAGGCGATGACGACATCCGCCCGCTCATAGGCCCCCATCAGCATCGTGCTCGGTCGCTCGGGATCGAAGCCCCCCGCCGTGAAGGGCTCCACGGTGATGATCACGACTTCCGCGCCGGCCAGACGCGCCGCGCTCGCGAAGCTCGCCACGACCAAGGCATCGCTGTCGGGCTCGCAGACGACCAGCACCCGCTCACCCGGTGTCACGCGGCAGAAGTCCCTGACGCAGTTCGTTGCCGCTTCCATGAGCTGCGGCAGCAGGCTCGGTTGCGAAACGACGTGGCCCGGGTAGCCACCCGCAGCACCGCTCAGCGGCACACCGGGATTGAGGCGCCGAAGAGCCGCCGAGGGGCCCTCGTCGACGCCCCCGCTCACTTGAGCCTCCAGATGGCCTGCGCTCCGATGGTCCTCGGGCGGACGGTGAAGGCATCGTAGCCGTCGATACCATTGTCGGCGTCCACGATCGCGAGCTTGTCCGTCACGTTGTTCACGAACAGACGGAGTTCCAGATTGTTGCCGACCGGGAAGCCCGCATTCAGGTTGAGAAGGAAGTAATCGCCGATCTTGACCGCATACGGATCCGTGTTGTTGAAGTAGGTCCGCGAGGAACTCGTGTACGAGAAGTTGGCGCGCAGCACGGGCTGCCCACCGCCGACCGTCATGGGCAGGGTGTATTCGAGGTTGCCGGACGCGGACCACTTCGGCACCTTCGGAATCCGATCGCCATCGAAGCCCCGAGGCGTACTCGGCAACGGCACGTATCCCGGCGGGAAGGTCTGGTCCCGGCTCAACTGGGCATCCAGCCACGTGACGCCGAGGCTCATGTACCAGGGATCCGATGGCCGTGCCTGGAGCTCCAGTTCGACACCATTGATTCTTGCCTTGGCAGCATTCGCGATGAACTCGAATGCCCCGGTCGGCTCCTCGCCGGGTACCAGTATGTCCTTCCAGTACATCCGGAACAGCGCCGCATTCAGCGTCAGTCGATCCTCGAGCCAGGTCGTCTTGGCGCCCAGTTCCAGGCTGAGCACCGTATCCGGCTTGAACGTGGGCGGAATCTCGATGCCGAAGAACGAACCGAGTGAGGTGTCGTTGATGCCGCCAGGCCGAAACCCGGTCGCGGCGCGGACGTAGTACATCTGCTCAGGCGTGTGCTGATAGGACAGGCTCGCGTCCCAGGTGATCTTGTCGGTGTCGGCGAACTCATTCACCCCGGGGATCGGCGCGGCCTGCGGCGGTCCGCCGAGGACGGGGGGCAGCGCCGTGGGCGGAAGTGCCTGGGTCGTGAACTCCGTGTTGTGCATCTGG
Source organism: Steroidobacteraceae bacterium (assembly GCA_046352935.1). Lineage (GTDB taxonomy): Bacteria > Pseudomonadota > Gammaproteobacteria > Steroidobacterales > Steroidobacteraceae > CAYWMY01. Next base: position 32,594 of record JAXMGR010000016.1, on the reverse strand, counting down.
CCGTCGAAATAGGCCACACCAGCGCCCAGGGTCCACTGATCGTTGAACTTGAAGTCCGCGTGTCCGAACAGGCGGTAGAAATCGAGATCGCTCTCCAGCGTGCGCCCGAAGATGATGTTGTGAACGAGGGACGGGGACTTCAGGCAGTCCTTCTGGGTCCTGCAGGCCAGGATACCGGTCGCCGGATCGGCCGCAAGGACATCCAGGGTGTTGAAGTTGTTGTCCGACTCGTGGAACACGCCCGCCACAAAGTTGAACGGGCCCTCGAACTTCGAGACGAACCGCAGCTCTGCGGAAAACACCTTGCGATTCTGGAACTGTGAGCCGGTGACCGCGGGCGCCGGCAGACCGAAGGAGAGCGAGGTCGGCGAGGTGTCGAACGGCGACCAGATGTCGCGATCGAAGTAGTTCGCCGTCGCCAGGACGTCACCGGCACCGACGTCGAGTTCGGCCGTCAGGCCATACAGGTAGATCTTGTCGTCCCAGGGCTCGCGCGATGGCTTGGTGACCTTCAGATCACCGAACTCGCCACCGAACGGTCCGAAAGTCACCCCGGGCACGAAGACGAACGGAATCGGCAGGAGCGTGCCGCTGGCTTTCGGATAGAAGGCCTGGGTGTCGTCGACGTGGCTGTCCTGAACCAGACCGAAGACGGTCAGCTGGAACCGTTCGTTCGGCGTCAACTTGACCGAGAGACGGCCGCCGTTGGTCCTCGAGTCATTGGCGTCGTCGATCCTGAGCGCCCCGTTCAGCCCCGCGAAGTGATCGATGAAGCCGCCCTTGACCTCACGCCAGCCCACCGCGCGCATCGCGAGAACGTCCCGGGCCACCGGAATGTTCACCATTCCGCTCAATTCGTAGCCGGCATCGCCGTGCTCGACCATGCTGCCACCGAGCGAGACACCGGCATCGAACGCCGTCGCATCGGGCTTCTTTGTGATGATGCGGACGGCGCCGCTCATCGCGCTGGCGCCGAACAGTGTCCCCTGGGGTCCCTTCAACACCTCCACCCGTTCGACATCGTACAAGCGGATGTCCGGCGTGCGTCCACCGCCATCCTGGAAGTTTGATGCCGTGATGACCGCCTCGTCGAAATAGAACCCGACGGTGCTCGAACCCGGCGACTGGATGCCGCGGATGATGAGCTGGGAATCACCGGAACCCTGGCTGGCGAAAGTCAGCGAGGGATTGGCGCGCGCGTATTCATCGAGACTGCGGAGGCTGTTCTTCTCGATCGCGTCGCTGGAGATCGCGGAAATGCCCGCGGGGATCTCCTGCACCGAGAGTTCGCCCCGCTTGGTGGCGGTGACGACGATCTCCTTGAGAGCGACGGTATCCGCCGCGGACTCGAGGCCTGTGAGGGCGCAGACGACCGCTGCGCCGAGTGCTCCACATGTCACCGCGTGCTGAGTGCGTTTCGTCTTCATCTTCCCCCTCCGATGAATAACGTGAAACCTTCTCGACTGATTCGCGAGCGCCGCCGACCAGTGATGTGCCAGTGAGCTGATGGTTGGTTCTTCTGTCCCTGCCGCGACGACCCGCCCGGGCTATTGCGATAATCAGTTTATGAAATTTATTATTAATGGTCGCGCTCCTGATACATTCCGTCAATCCCCTCCGGAGGGGCACATGTCCACGAGTCGGTCGACAGTGACGACAGAGCACCTGGAACGCCGGGCCTGCGGCCGGGCTCGAGCTGCGGGTTGCTGAGCATGCGGATCGCGCGAAAGGCACGGCGGACCCTGCTGGCGGGCATCGGCCTGATCCTGCTCGGCGTCGTCGCGTTGGCACTGGCCGACCCGGTCTTCTGGGACCGCTATTTCCGCGCGTATACGTTTGATTCCTTTGTCGATCACCCGTTTCCGGAACCTGGCCGGCTCTACCCGCAGGAACGCGTGCCGGGTCAGCCACATCCGCGCGCCGTCCCCGTCGACACTGCAGGAAGCCGCTCGATTGCTGCGGCAGCGCTGGCGGACGCGGAATCCTTCGCCGAGCGCACGGGCTCGACGTCCCTCATCGTCTACCACGACGGGCGGATCCAGTTCGAACGGTACTGGCGCGGCGCCACGCCGGACCGGCCGGTGTATTCGTTCTCCATGCACAAGACCGTAGTGGCGCTGCTGATCGGAATCGCGCTCGCGGACGGAGAGATTGGCTCCGTGCGGGATCCACTCGCCCGCTACGTCCCGGCGCTCGGCGCGGACGAGCGCCGACGCATCACGCTCGAGAATGCCCTGCAGATGGCGGGAGGATTCGAGCCGGCGGCGTTTCCCCGGAATCCCTTCTCGAAGCACGTGCGCATGCAGGTGGGCACCGACCTGCCCGCGGCAGCGCTGGCGTTCGGCCTCGCGCACGCGCCGGGCACCACCTTCGACTACAACGGCGTCAATCCGACGCTGCTGGCCATGGCGCTGGAACGCGCGACCGGAAAGCGTTACGCGACCTATCTGTCCGAGAAGCTCTGGGCGCCGCTCGGGAATCGGGATGCTGCGGTGTGGCTCGACCACGAAGGCGGACTGGTCCGTGCCGCCACCTCCCTGTTCGCGACGCCCATGGATTGGCTGCGCCTCGGCGAAATGCTGCTCAACCGTGGACGCGTCGGCGAGCGGCAGGTCGTGCCCGCCGCATGGATCGATCGGATGACGACGCCGTCGCGCACGAATCCGCTGTATGGCTATCTCATCTGGCTCGGGTCGCGCTATTCGGAGCAGAGAACGCTCACGGCGTTCAAGGGCTTCGCGGCCCGGGCACGGCAGCCGTTCGTCGCCACGGACATGTTCTACCTCGACGGCCTCGGCGGGCAGCGCGTGTACGTCATTCCTTCCCGTCGCATGGTCATCGTGCGCACGGGTCTCCTGTCACGCGACTGGGAAGACGCCACGCTTCCGAACACCCTGATCGGGGGCATCGTCGAATCGCAGGAGGCGACGCCCCCGCGTGCTGCCCCGCCCGGCCCCGCCCCGACCGGTCGTCCGCTGTCCTGATCCACAGGAGATCCGCTCCTCCATGAACCACTCCAAACCTCCGCGCCGGTTCTTCTATGGCTGGGTCGTCGTCGCGGCGTCGATGTTCTGCGTCTCCACGGGCACCGGTCCCTTCGCCTTCGCATCGCTCGGGCTGTTCATCATTCCGTTTCAGGAAGAATTCGGCTGGAGCCGGGGGCAGACCAGTGCCGCCCTGTCGGTGCTGCTCACGACGACCGCGGTCTGCCTGCCGATCCTGGGCCGCATCGTCGACCGATACGGAGCACGTCGGGTCCTGATGGGTTCCATGGTGGTGCTGGCCCTCTCGCTCGCCGCGATTCCGCTCGTCGTCACGAAGATCTGGCATCTCGTGGTCGTTTTCGTGGTGATCGGGACGCTCGGCGCCGGCACCAACAGCGTCCCCTACATGTCGGTGCTGTCCGCCTGGTTCTACCGGCAGCGCGGCTTCGCCATCGGTCTTGCCATCGCCGGGATCGGTCTCGGATACGCCTACGTGCCGGTGCTCGTGCAATTCATGATCGACGAGTCGGGCTGGCGAGCCGGTTACTATGCACTCAGCGCCATCGTGTTCCTGGTCGCGCTGCCACTGGCATTCTTCTTTCTGCGGGAGTCGCCCCAGCAGATGGGCCTGCAGCCCGATGGCGCCACCGATGGGCAGGCGCCGCGCGCGACCTCGCGCGACGTTGGTTTGACCCGTGCCGAAGTGCTCCGTCACCGGGAGTTCTGGATGCTCGCGGTGATCTTCGTGATCCTGTCCTTCGTGCTGAACGGCCTCCTCTCGCATCTCGTACCACTGCTCGTCGATCGCGGCATGAACGCCAAGACAGCCGCGAGCGTTGCCGCCGTCGAGGGAATCACGGTCTTCTTCAGCCGCATCGGCATCGGCTATCTGATCGATCGCTTCTTCGCACCCCGTGTCGCCATGGCCTTCTTCACGCTGTCCGCTCTCGGAATCGCGCTGCTCGCGACAGGGGCCGTCGACGGCATGGCCTTCATGGCGGCTTTCCTGGTGGGGCTCAGCCTCGGCGCGGAAGTGGACCTGCTCGCCTACCTCACCGGACGCTATTTCGGTCTCAAGTCGTTCGGTTCGACCTATGGCCTGCTGTTCGCCGCGATTCTCGCGGGCACCGCACTGGGCCCGCTGGCCTTCGGGGTCGGCTTCGAACTGACCGGCAGCTACACGGAGATCCTGCTGGTCTGCATCGTGATCAATCTGCTCGCGGTCGCCATCACCGGACTGCTCGGCAGGTATCCGGACTGGGAATGCGCGCCGGTGGCCGCGAGTGATCGTCGGGTCGATCCGCGCACACCTTGATCGCCACCGAGAGAGGATCATGGGCTGCACTGACCTGCGGAGCTTCATCGGGCACCTGGAGCGCAGCGGCAAGCTGCTCCGGGTCGGGGTCGAGGTCGACCCCCGCCACGAGATCGCCGCCTACATCCGCAAGACCTCCGACACCGGCGGCCCGGCACTCTACTTCCAGAAGGTCAAGGGGTACCGGGTGCCCGTCGTCGGCGGTCTGTACGCCAGCCGCCCGCTGTTGCTGGAGGCCTTCGGCACGGACAGTGCCGGTGCCGTCGCTGCATTTGTAAGGGCTCTCGGTCATCTGCGCGAACCGCGCAGGCTCGACTCCGGTCCCTGTCAGGAGGTCGTGCTGGAGGGGCCCGCGGCCGACCTGCTCGCGCTCCCCTTCCCGGTCTATTCCTGCCGCGACAGCGGACCGTTCATCACCAGCGGAGTCGTCATCAGCCGCGACCCGGAGGATGGCAGCCGGAATGCCTCCATCTATCGCCTCGAGGTTCACGGTTCCCGCCGGCTCGGTGTCCTCGCCGCACCGCCGCACCACCTGGGCATCCACATTCAAAAGGCGCGGACGCTGGGCCGCCCCCTCGAGGTCGCCATCGCGATCGGCACCGCGCCGGCGGTCATGATTGCGACTCAGTGGCAGGCCGCGTACGGCGTCGACGAGCTCACCCTGGCCGGCGCACTGCTCGACGAGCCCCTCGCGGTGGTTCGCGGACGAACCGTCGACCTCGACGTACCGGCAAGCAGCGAAGTCGTCATCGAAGGTCGGATCACCCCTGGTGTGAGCGAGCCGGAGGGGCCTTTTGGCGAGTACACCGGCTATTACACCGAGGAATACCCGAAGCCGGTGATCGAGGTCAGCGCCATCACGCACCGCCACGACCCCATCGTGCAGGCGCTCCTCACCGGGCTGCCGACGACCGAGAATCACGTACTGAAGATGATCCCGTTCGAGGCATCGCTCTACGCGCTGCTCAAGCCGCGTTTCCCCGGTGTGACCGCCGTGCACTATCCGGGTGCCGGGGGAGCCGGACTCTTTGCTGCCGTAGCCATGCATCCCGGTGCGCCGGGAGAGGCGCGCGCAGTGCTCGCGACGATACTGGGGACCCAGCAGGTCAAGCTGGCCATCGTCGTCGACGAGGATGTCGACATCTTCGACCTCGAGAAGCTGATGTGGGCGGTGTGCATGCACGCGCAGGCGGACCGGGACCTGATCACGATCCCCAATCTGACCCACTGGCAGCTCGATCCCTCGGTCCTCGACAGGAAGCTCGGTGCCGGTCTCGGCATCGACGCGACACGACCGTGGGGAACATCTTTCGGAGACACCGTGACCATACCCGGTGTCGAGCAGGTTCCGGACCTCGACATCTCCCGCGGTGCGGGTTGACGGATATGCCGGCCACTCCGGGCACGCGGATCGGAGAGCGCACGTGACGCAGTACAGACTCCGGGTGAACGGGCAGCGATGCCGCGTCGACGTACAACCAGGCACACCATTGCTCTGGGTCCTGCGCGAGCAGCTGGGCCTCACCGGCACGAAGTTCGGCTGCGGTATCGGGACCTGTGGCGCCTGCATGGTGTCCGTGGACGGCTCGCGGGCACCCAGCTGCATGATTCCGATCGAATCCGCTGCGGGCAAGGCGGTGCTCACGATCGAAGGCCTGTCGCCCGACGGCAGCCATCCGCTGCAGCGAGCCTGGGTCGAACTGCAGGTGCCGCAGTGCGGCTACTGCCAGTCGGGCATGATCATGAGCGCGCTCGATCTGCTGGCGCGGAATCCCGCACCGACGCGCGACGACATTGCCGCGCACCTCTGGAACATCTGCCGCTGCGGGACCTATTCCCGTGTCATCGACGCGATCATGCGCGCGGCCGAGGAGCTGCGCTCATGAGCACCGATCGGCCACTCAGCCGGCGCGAGGTCCTCGCGGCCGGTGCGGGTCTCACTCTCGCTTTCGCGCTACCGACACCCGCGCTCGCGGGCGAGGCCGCGGTGACCCGCTCCGGCCGAGGCCTCGCCACGGCGTGGGTGCACGTCGCCATCGACGAGAGCGTCACGATCCGCGTGCCCGCGTGCGAAATGGGCCAGGGATCGATGACCACGCAGGCGCTCATCCTCGCGGAGGAACTGGACGCCGACTGGAACAGGGTCCGCATCGACTTCGCACCGCCGGACGACGAGACCTTCGGCAATCCCGTGTTCTGGGCTTTCGGCATCATGATCACGGCGGGCAGCACCGGCGTTCAGGCCTACTACGAACGCCTGCGCCGCTGCGGTGCACAGGCCCGCTGTATCCTGCTGGAGAATGCCGCGACACACTGGGCCGTGCCGGTGCCCGAGCTGACGACGAGCCCCGGTGTGGTCCTGCACGGACCGACGGGGCGACGACTGACCTACGGGCAGATCGCGGCGTTCGCCACCGTGCCGGCCGTGCTGCCGGAAGTGCGCGACACGGCGCTCAAGGACCCCGCCACGTTTCGCCTGATCGGACACGACCTGCCCCGGCGCGACATTCCGCCGAAGACCCGGGGGGCCGCCGTCTACAGCATCGACGTCGAGCTCCCGGGGATGGTCTACGCCTCGGTGCTCCACCCCCTGATCGCCGGCCAGACCCCGTTCGCGGTCGAGGACCGCGCGGCCCAGGCGATACCGGGCGTGCTGCGCATCGTACGACTGCCACACGCCGTCGCTGTCGTTGCCGCCAGTTCCTCTGCAGCCTTCGCGGCCGAACGCGCCCTCGAGGTGACCTGGACCGCAGCGACCACGACCGCTGACAGCGATGCACTGCTGGTCGGTCATGCCGCCGCCGCCGAGGACATGAGCCTTGCGGGATTCATGGTCATGGACGAGGGCGACGCCCTCGCCGGACTGCAGAAGGCGCGCCGGCGGTTTCGCGCCCAGTACCGGTCGGACCCGGTTTACCACGCGCAGCTCGAGCCCCAGAACGCCGTGGCACGACTCGATTCTTCCGGGACGCACGCGGAAGTCTGGGCGGGTACCCAGACTCCGACGCACCTGGTTCGAGCGGCCTCCGCGGCGCTCGGAATCCCGGCGACTTCCGTGACCCTGCATCGCACCCTGATCGGCGGGGGCTTCGGCAGCCGCCTGGAACAGGCGCACCGCCCGGTCGTCGACGCCGTACTGCTCGCCCGCGAGATGAAACGCCCGGTGAAGGTAATCTGGAGCCGGGAGACCGACGTCCGCTGCGGCCGATGCAAGCCTCTGACTGCTCACGATCTGCAGGCCGGAGAGGATGAATCGGGCGAGATCACCAGCTGGCTGCATCGTCTGGCTTCGGACGAGCCGCTGCGGCAGAGCGATCCATTCCGATACCAGGAGGGCCACGGCTACCCGTCGACCTCGAGCCCGGGCGCGTCGATCCCGTACGACATCGTCAACCGACGGGCCGAGGTGATCCGACAGGAAACCGGCGTACGCCTCTCGCCTCTGCGCGGCGTCGGCGTGACGCCGAACCGGTTTGCCGTCGAGTCGTTCGTCGACGAGATCGCGCTGGCCCGGCGCGCCGATCCACTCGAACTGCGGCTGCGACTGCTGCGCGGCCAGCCGGCCGCCCAGCACGTACTGCGCTCCGCCGCGGAGCGGTCCGGCTGGGGCACCCGTCCCGGCCTCGGCCTGTCCTTCGTCGATACGAACGGCACGCTCCTCGGAACGGTGGTCGACGTGAACGTCGACGAACGCACAGGACTCATTCACGTACGCGACGTCTGGGCGACGCTCGACGCCGGCCTGGTGGTCCAACCGCGCAACGTGCTCGCCCAGCTCGAGGGTGCGATCCATTTCGGGGTCAGCAACGCGCTCAAGGAACGCATCTCGCTCTCGGCGGGCGTCGTGCAGCAGGCCAACTACCACGACTATCCGGTACTGCGCATGGCCGAGGCACCGCGCATTCACGGAGAGATCGTCGCCAGCGCGCGCGCGCCGACCGGCTGCGGCGAGATCGGCGCCATGGGCGTCGTGCCGGCGATCGCCAACGCGTTTGCCGCACGCACGGGGCGCCGACTGAGGCACCTGCCGTTCCTGCCCGAACGCGTACTCGCGGCCCTGCATGACTGACGGGACAGGAAGGATCGAACGAATGACGACTAGGAATGCCAGGCGCCGACTCGTCGTCGGCATGTCCGGTGCGAGCGGCGCGATCTACGGCATCCGCCTGCTGGAGAGACTGCGCAGCTCACCCGATATCGAGGTCCACCTCGTCATGAGCGCTGCCGCGAAGATGAACGTCCGCCTGGAGACGGACTGGAAGCTCGCGGACGTCGAGGCCCTGGCCGGCGAAGTGCACGACGTCCGTGACATCGCGGCGAACATCTCCAGCGGTTCCTATCGCACGCTGGGCATGATCATCGCGCCCTGCTCGATCAAGACCCTCTCGGGGATCGCAACATCCAACTCCGACAACCTGCTGACACGTGCCGCCGACGTCGTGCTCAAGGAACGGCGGCAGCTCGTGCTGATGGTGCGCGAGACGCCCCTGCATGCGGGGCACTGCCGGCTGATGCTCGAGGCCGCGAGTCTGGGGGCGATCATCGCGCCACCGGTCCCGGCGTTCTACAACCGTCCGGCGACCGTGGACGACCTCGTCAACCACAGCGTCGGCAGGGTTCTCGACCTGTTCGACATCGAGGTCGAGGGTATCCGGCGCTGGGAGGGACCCGGGGCAGCCCGGAGTCCGTAGACGCACCTGATCTCCCGAGGGCCGGCCCGAATGAATGGGGCGCACGCACCCCGGTCACTTTCGAAGCCGCGAAGTCGCACGGTCTTGCGTTGCCCGGACACCACAGCTGCGCAGTGGCTACGCCGTCAGAGGGCGGCTGCCGGATGCCGGTCGGATGTGGTGCGCGAGCCCGTCACGCAAACTTAGGTGTTGACTCCAACAAGATTGTCAATAATCCTTGCGCATGTACGAGAGCGGCCGGCACCGCACGATCTTTCGGGGCAGCCCGGTCGACGACATCACTGACGCTGAAACAGGGGATGAACAACGATGTGCACCTACTCTTGCCGGGATCGTCGCGGATCGCTCGCGCTCACCGCCGCCATCGGCCTCGTCTTGTTCGCGCCACGGTTCGCGGCAGCGGAAGACACTCCCCAGATCGGCAACGACAGCCTGATGAGCGACATCGTGGTCACGGCGCGCAAGCGCGACGAATCCGCACAGAGCGTGCCCGTGTCCATCAATGCGTTCTCGGAGGAACAGCTCCGTTCCGTCGGCGTCGCCGCCACCAAGGACATCGTCAAGATCACGCCCGGCCTGCAATGGAAGGGTGACTCGCCGTTCGGCGGCAACAACATCTTCCTGCGTGGCGTCGGGGCCAACAGCACCGAGTTCACGTCGTCACCGGCAGTCGGCGTCTATCTCGACGAGACCTATCTGAGCACGCAGGCCTATCACGGCTTCGCAACCTTCGACATGGAGCGCGTCGAGGTCCTCAAGGGTCCGCAGGGAACCCTCTACGGCCGGAACACCACCGGCGGCGCGATCAAGTACGTCACGCGCAAGCCGAAGGTCGGCGAGGGCTTCAACGGCGACCTCAAGCTCGACGTCGGCAACTTCGGCCTCGTCAAGGCCGAAGGCGGCCTGGGCGCCGATGTCGGCGAGAACGTCGCGGTCCGACTCGGATTCCTGTCATGGGACCGCGGCGGGATCTATCACGACTACGTCCAGGACGTGAACAGCACGGACATCAACGTCAAGGCATTCCGCTTCCAGGTGGCGGCGAAGCCGACCGACCGGCTGTCGATCGATGTGGGTGCCTCGTATGGCCGTTCACGCAGCGACGACATCCGGTACAAACGCGTCGACACGGTCGATCCGGCGACAATCGACCCGAGTGGTGCGTTCTTCACCGGCCGCTGCGCGAATCCCCACGTCGGGACCGCGCCCGGCTGCACCAGCTTCCTGCAGTTCTTCGGCGCGACGGATGATCTCAATACCGACGCCTTCGAGGTCCAGTCGGATCTGACGCGCAAGCAGGTGCTGGAACGGATCACGACCTGGGGATTCACCGGCGTCGTCAACTATGACTTTGATTTCGCCACGCTCACCTCGGCGACGTCGTACTTCAAGCTGAAGCTGGCCGGACCGCAGGACGTCGACGGCACCGCGGCCAACATCATCACGATCAACGACCGGGTCCGGGATCATCAGATCTCGCAGGAGTTCCGGCTCACGTCCAACGGCGACGGGGCGCTCAAGTGGGTGGTCGGTGCGTATTACTTCCGGGACGTCATGCACATGCGCAAGCCCGTGAACATCGCGCCCCTCGGCTTCGGGTTCGGCGAGGCGACCGATCAGGTCACGGATGCATTCTCGCTGTTCGCGGAGGGCACCTATTCGATCACCGACCGTTTCGACGTCACGGTCGGCGGGCGCTGGAGCCACGACAAGCTGAAGGACGACTTCACCTATTACAACTATTTCAACGACGGCGTGTCCCAGCTCGTCAGCTATGACGAGATCGTCCGCGACAATGCGTTCCTGCCCGGGACGTTCACGCTCAACGATCAGAAGAAGTCGTGGAGCAACCTGAGCGGCCGTCTGGTGCTGAGCTACAAGATCCAGCCGGACGTCATGGTCTACGCCAGCTTCAACCGCGGATACAAGGCCGGCGAGTTCAATGTCGGTGCCAACAGCCCCCAGACCGCGATCTTCGTCGACCCGGAGAAACTGAACGCCTTCGAAGCGGGGCTGAAGTCGGAGCTCCTCGATCAGAAGCTTCGCCTGAATGTCGCGGGGTTCTACTACGACTACAAGGACAAGCAGGAGACCCTGTTCGACACCGGTGTCGCGATCCTGTCGAATGCCGATGCCCGGGTGAAGGGCGTCGAGGTCGACTTCACCGCCCAGCCGGTGCAGCAGCTCACATTGAGCGCCGGGTACTCCTACCTCGATGCCAAGTACAAACACTTCCCCAGTTGCCATCCCGATGGCAGCAACTGCGACGGCAACCGGCTCACGTCGGCCCCGAAGGGCCAGCTGAATGCGCTCGCGCGCTACGAGTTCGACGTGAACGGACACGAACTCGCGGTCCAGGGAGGCGTGCAGCATTCGTCCAAGCGTTACTTCGACTTCCGTAACGTCAGTTACATCGCGGACAAGTCCTACTGGCTGTTCGATGCCCGGGTGTCTTTCGAGGTATCCGAGGCCATGAGTGTGTCGGCCTGGGTCGAGAACATCGGCAACACGCGGTATTTCGCGGATGGTTACGATGTGTCCGTGTTCGGCTACTCGTTGCTCGCGCCCGGTATGCCGCGCGCGTACGGCGGGTCGTTCACGTACCGGTTCGGCGGGGAGCGTTGACCCTGCCGCTGCATCTGGAGTCGAACCCAGGCCAGGGACCGCGGCACTTCCGGCCACCGCGCACCCTGAGCTCCGTCGCGGCGGTCCGGCGTCCGCCCTGACGCGGAGAGGAAGGCGCTGTATCCTTGCGACGCGCGCCTGCGCTCGTCGCAGGGAGCATTCCGTCCCGGTGTGATGCCGCCGGACCATCGCGGCAGCGGCGTGCTCGGGGATGTGCCCCGTGGATGGACGCCCCCAATGCACGGTGGACCGCCGACGGGCGGCAATGCCCGGTCGACCAGGACGCGCCGCTCGATACCAGGGAGTTCTCAAGCACGATGCCACGCCGCCCTTCCACGGTCTCCAAGAACCCGGCCCGACGTAGCGACGCTTCCCGGTCCACCCCGGAGAAGCCCAGGCAGCGCCGTCCCAGACTGAATCCCGCCGCGGTCGCAACCGCGCTGCGCCAGTCCATCCAGAGCGGCGGACTCGTCCCCGGTCAGCGTCTCGTCGAGATCGACCTGATGCGACGATTCAGGGTGTCCAGGGCGTGCGCCCGAGGCGCACTGCGTGAGCTCGAGTCGGAGCGACTGGTGGAGATCGTCAAGAACCAGGGCGCGTTCGTACGGCGCGTCAGCCGCAAGGAGGTGCTGGACATCCTCGACGTACTCGACGAACTCAGCGTGCTCACGATCCGGCGCGTGATCGGTGGTCTCGATGATCCGGCGATTCGCGGCGTCGTCGAATCCGCCCTCACGCGGGCACGCCAGTTCCAGTCCGAACTCGCGCGCCAGCAACCCATTGCGCGCTACATCGACGAGACCAACCGGCTCTGGAACATGCTGACGCTCGGCACCCGCAATCCGACCCTCGAGGAAACCCACGCCCGCCTGCAGTCACTGCTGCACCGGATCCGTCTGGCCGGCTTCGTGTTCAAGGGAAAGGAAAACCGCTGGGTGTCCTGGCACGTCGACATGCTCGCGGCGATCGCCGCCGGCAACGAGCGGCTCGCGATCAAGCTGATGTGGTCGTCCGCCCGAGAATCACGCGCCGCGATCATGTCCCTGCCGGACGAATCATTCGGCTGAGGCCGCAGCGGCGCCGCTCGCGCGGCGCACACCCGTAGTCCACGGCGTCTATCCCGCCCTTGCCTCGGTCGCGTGGTAGATCTCCCGCGCCTGCTGCGCCGAGACGACGCCGTTCCGGACGTCGACGACCACCTGCTCCGGATCCCGGCGCGTCGGGTCGCCCCAGCCGCCGCCACCACCGCTGCGCATGCTGACGACGTCGCCCGCCCCGAACGGACCAAGCGCGGCCCGCTCGGTCATCACGATCTCGCCCGGCGTATCGGGATTGATCACGACACAGGGCGGTGAGCCACTCATCCCGCCGGCGATGCCGCGGCCCATGGGGTCCCTGACGTTCTCGAACGCGGTGTGAACCATGATGCCGGGCTGCAGCAGCCGATAGTCGCGGCGCACCCCGGCACCGCCCAGATGCTCACCGTGACCGATCGCGTCGGTACGAAGGCTGAACCGCTCGATGCGCACGGGATAGCGCATCTCGACCACCTCCACGGGCATGTTCGGGACATCGCCCATCGTGGGAATCGCCATCGTCGGAGCGTCGGCACCCAGCCGCGCGCCATTACCGACGTCCAGCGGATCCGCGAGTACGAACGGTGTGCCCAGGCGCGGATCGACCCGCGAAATGGTCGGCATGCACAGCTGCCCGCCACCCGCCACGCACCGCGTCGGCACGATCCCGGCCAGTGCCCGCATCGTCAGCTCCCACACCGCGATGCAGACATAGCCGTAGGAATCCACGGGCGCCGGTCGCTGCGGGCTCACGACGAGTCCGGGCTCGATATCGAATTCGATGGCCTTGAAGTCGCCCTCGTTCGCGGGCTCGGTCGGCGACAGGATGCCCTTGACGACGGCGCGGACCAGACTCCTCACTGCGTACTCCGGGCAGTTGACCGGACCCGCCCGGACCTCGCTCGTCCCTTTGAACGAGGCATGGATCGTGTCACCGGAGATGGTCAGGGTCAGGACGATCTTGAACGGCACGCCCTTCATGACGCCGTCCTCGTCCATGGTCTGGCTGACGGTGTGGACCCCCTCCGGCAGTTCGCGAATCCTGCTGCGGGCGAACCGGTCTGCCCGGTCGATCGCGAGCTTCATCGCGCCGCGAACGGCGTCGATGCCGTATTTCGCGCACAGGCCCCGCAGCCGTTCCGCGCCCTGCCGGCACGCGGCGATCTGCGCATTGAGGTCGCCGATGACGACGTCCGGGCAGCGCGTGTTGTTGCGGATGATGCTCCACAATATGCGATTCGGCGTTCCCGAATCGACGAGCTTCTCATGGGTGAAGCAGATGCCCTCCTGATACACATCCACCGAATCAGGGCACCACCCGCCCGGCGTCTTGCCACCGATATCCGCCCAGTGCGCAACGGTCGCGGCGAACGCGAGCAGTTGCCCCTGATGGAAGACCGGGGCGTACACCGACACGTCCGAGATGTGGTTGCCGGTGGTGTACGGATCGTTGGCGATGAAGATGTCGCCGTCGCGGATATTGTCGATGCCGTTCGCCAGGATGCCGTTCCTGACTGCGTGCCCCAGCACGCCGACGAAGACCGTCATGCCGGGTGCGTCCGCCCAGCACTCGCCTTCCGCCGAAACGATACCGACGCCAAAGTCCTGCACGTCGTAGAGGAGCGGGTTGTAGGCCGTTCGCACGAGCGTCGAGCTCATTTCCTCGGCCGCGACGACCACGGCGTTCCGCAACACCTCCGCCGTGACGACATCGACTTCAGACATGGGTACGTCCTCCGGTCCGCACGGACTTCATGACCAGGTTGCCGATGGAATCGACCGCCACCGTCCATCCGCACGGTACGAGTGTGGTGGTCGTCCACTCCTCGACGATCGCGGGTCCCGGGATGGCGGTACCGGGCCGCAGCGCGTCCCGGTCGAACACGGGGGTCGCCTGTCGAGCGTCCGTCCCCACGAACAGGGTATGGCGCTGCGCCACGGGGCTCGGTACGGGTCCCGGCTCGATCGACGGAAAGGCCGGGCGCGCGACCTTCGCGATCGACCGCACCCGGACGGTCACGAGCTCCAGCGGCGCCAGCGCCTCGCCGTGGCCGTACAGGCGACGATGGGCCTCGACGAAGCGACTGCGCAGTTCAGCCAGCAGGGTCGCCGGATCCTCGAGCCATCCGTCCTCGACAGCCACGGTCACCGTGTATTCCTGGCCCGCGAACCGCATGTCCGTGCGCACGTACGACCCGATGTCGCGGGCGGTGAACCCATGCTCGAGCAGGCGCGCGACGTTCTCGCCACCGAGATCGGCCGCCGTTCCGATGATGTCCTTCGCTGCGGCGGCATCGAACGGGCGAACCATCGTGCGGACGTTGTCCTCGCGGTAGTCCGAGGTGACGATACCCCACGCGGAGAACGTGGCGGCGGCGTACGGCACGACGATCGACCCGATCCCCAGCTCGTCGGCAACGGACGCTGCGAAGAAGCCGCCGCCGCCGCCGTAGGACAGCAGCGTGAAGGATCGCGGATCGAGCCCGCGCTTGACCGTGATGGCACGGATCGCGCCGACCATGTTCGATTCGGCGATCCTGAGAACGCCCTGTGCGGTCTTGTCGCGCTCGAGGCCAAGCTTCTGTGCCAGCGCGTCGACGGCACGTTCCGCAGCAGCACGGTCCAGCGTGATGCGCGAGCCAAGGAATCGATGGGGATCCAGCGTACCGAGAACGAGGTGGCAGTCCGTGACCGTGGGCTCGCTGCCGCCGCGACCGAAGCAGGCCGGTCCCGGTGACGAGCCGGCACTGCGCGGCCCGACGCGGAGCGCGCCGCGCTCGTCGACCCAGGCGATCGACCCGCCTCCGATCGCGACCGACACGATGTCGATCGTCGGCCCGAGAACGGGCCTTGCGGCGATCCGTGACTGGCTGCGCTCGACGACCGCCCCGCCCTCGATGAGCGCGAGGTCGAGTGTCGTCCCCCCGACGTCTGCACAGATGACATCAGGCAGACCGAGCCTGGCGGCCAGCACGCTCGCACCGATCACACCACCCGCTGGACCGGACTCCAGGGTCGTGATGGGTCGATCCGCCGCCCGCGATGCCGCCGACACGCCGCCGTTCGACTGCATCACGGCCAGCGGATTCCGGTAGCCCGCCGCCGCGAGCCGGCCCGCGAGCGCTTCGATGTAGCGCCTGAATGGCGGCTGCACGTAGGCATTCAGCACCGTGGTCGACGTCCGCTCGAACTCGCGCCACTCGCGCACGAGTTCGCTGGAGACCGACAGCGCGAGGCCCGGATGACGCGCGCGGATACGCCGTGCAGCGGCCTCCTCGTGCGCACTGTTGGCATAGCTGTGCAGGAAGCAGACGGCGACGGCCTCGACGCCCGCGGCCACCAGCGCGTCCGTCTCGCGATCGACCTGGTCGAGGTCCAGGGGGATGACTTCCTGCCCGGACGCGCTCATGCGTCCGGCGACTTCACGACGCAGGAAGCGCGGCACGAGGGGCACGGGTTCACGGTAGAGGGGGTTGTAGATCTCGGGGCGGGAGCCGCGTCCGATCTCGAGGACGTCACGGAATCCCTCGGTGGTCAGCAGGCCGACGCATACGCCACGCTCCTGCACGATCGTGTTCAGCGCCACGGTCGTGCCGTGAAAGATGCTGACGGCAGAGAGTTCGACGGGCAGCCTGCCGAGACCGGTCATGACCTCGTCGACGATCCGCTCCGGGGTCGAAATCTGTTTCTCGATCGTGATCGCGCCCGTGCGCTCATCGAGCAGGACGTAGTCGACGAACGTGCCCCCGACGTCGATCGCGATGCGGTGCGTTGTCTTCTTGAGAGATTGCATATCCGGAACATCCTGGCGCCAGCGGTCCCCATGCTTCCACCGGCAATCGACCGCAGCATCCAGCACGGACGGCAACCGTTCCGTACCCGATGCAGCGGCAACGCCCGGGGGGGCTGCTTGACAGCAGCACGAATATCATAGACCCTTTCGCCCGAGAAACGTATTAATAATTTTGTTCCAGAACGATGGCACGACAGTCTCTCATGGATGACCGCTGCAGGCACCCACCCGGACCCGGCGAGCGGGTTCCGACGTACGGCCGGTGCGTCCTCCCCGGTGCGCGCGAGCCCGTGACACGACTGATGACCTGCCGTCGGGTGGATCTCGGGAATCCGCAGGATGCGTGACTACCTGTCAGCGCTGATCGGCCGCGGCGAGATGCGCGTCGTCGAGCGAGAGGTGGATCCGCACTTCGAACTGGCCGCAGTCGTCGCCCGTTCGCAGCAGGAGAGCGCAGCGCCGATCCTGTTCCGGCGCGTCGCGGGCAGTCGGCTCCCGGTCGTGTCCAACGTGTTCGGCAGCGGCGACCGTCTCTGCGAGATCATCGGCGCCGAGCGCGGCCGGCTCTGCCAACGCTGGGCGGAGATCATGAAGCGGGTCGACGCGATGACAGGCCCTCATACCGTGTTGCAGCGCGACGTCCCTGCTCCGGTACTCGGCCGCGTCGCGGATCTTCCCGGGATCACCTGGCGCGCGAAGGACTGCGGGCCGTACATCACGGCGGGGGTGTTCCTGGCCAAGGACCCCGACAGCGGCATCGGAAACCTGTCGTTCTGCCGGGCCCTGATGAAGTCGGATTCCGAGCTGATCTGCTGCATCGACCCGCCCCACGATCTCGCCCAGTATCAGGCCAGGGCGGAAGCCGGATCGAAGCCGCTCGATGTCTGCATCCTGATCGGACCGCCCCCCGAGGTCTTCGTTGCGGCCTGCGCTTCGGTTCCGATCGATCTGGACGAGATGAAGATCGCGGCGGCCATCCGCGGTGCGCCCGTTGCCGTGCAGTGCGCCAGGACAGTCGACCTGGAAGTCCCCGTCGGCACCCAGGTCGTGATCGAGGGACGCATCCGACCCGGAGTCCGCGAAGCAGAGGGACCTTTCGGGGAGTACATGGGCTACTACGGCTCAGTGAACAGGAACGGCTATGTCATCGACGTCACGTCGGTGTACTGGCAGCACGACGCCGTGTTCCACGGACTGCTCTGCGGCACGCCGGAAGACCTGTCGGTACTGGACATCGCCTTTGCAACGCGCACGTACAACGCGCTGGCGTCCAGCATGACCGGCATCATCGACGTCACCTGCAACCCGATGGCGTTCTGCACGGTGGTCAAGATCCACAAGACCTACGAAGGTCAGGCGCAGCACGTCATCATGAAGGTCTTCGCGGCGAACCCGAACTACAATTTCGCCTGCATCGTCGTGGACCACGACGTCGACATCCGCGACTTCAAGGCGGTCTTCTCCGCCTATCTGACCCGCGGACGGCTGGACCGGCGCATCATGGTGATTCCGGACGTCCCGGGCTTCGACCGGTCCGAGGATCCGACCTATGCGGGTCGCGTCGGCATCGACGGCACGATGCCCCTCGGGCGCGAAGCGGATTTCGAACGCGCGACCACGCCGGGCGCTGCGTCTCTGCGACTGTCCGACTACCTGGCCTGAGTCCCGTGTCTGGTCCGCGCATGCAAGTGGTCGTCGGGTCATGAGCCCCGCCCCTGCCGTCTGGCGCGATTCACCGACGGCTGGCGCGCGGACCGGCTGCACCGAGCGGAGATCGACATGTCCGAAGGAATCCCGCGACTGCTGACTGCGCTGATGGCCCTCGCCGTCTCGGGTTCCGTCGCGGCAGGCGACGGGATCCCGGCCATCGACGTCCATGTGCACACCTGGTTTCCCGCAATGGCAGCGGCCTACCGGGACCCGCGATACACGAATGAGTTCGTGCTGTCGAAGTATCTGGCACTCATGGACGCACGGCGCATCGAGCGGGCGGTCGTCAGCGGCGCGGACCTGCAGCAGGTCGAGGAATGGCAGGCCCGGGCGCCGGGCCGGTTCGTTCCGGCACTCATGGTCGACGGCCCGCTCGACGAGAAGCGCCGCAACGAAATCCGTGCCTGGGTGCGGGCCGGTCGCCTCGCGGTGATCGGCGAAGTCGGCCTGCAGTATGCGGGAATGGCGCCGGACGACCCGGTCATCGACGAATACTGCCGGCTGGCCGTCGAACTCGACGTGCCGATCGCGATCCACGTGGGGCCGATCACGCCCGCCAAGCCGCTGCTCGGGCTCAAGACCGCGCTGGTGCGCAATGGTGAACCCCTGCGCCTCGAAAGCCTGCTCAACCGCTATCCGGAGCTGCGCCTGCAGGTCATGCATGCCGGCTGGCCGTTCACCGACCAGATGATCGCCGTCATGACGGCCTATCCGAACGTGTACGTCGACGTCGCCAACAACGCCTATGTCTTCGGCGCCGCCGATTTCCACTACCACCTGAAACGGCTGGTCGATGCCGGTCTCTCGACGCGGATCATGTGGGGCAGTGACACGAGCGGGCCCTTCGAGATCGACAGAGCCGTCAACGAATCACTCGACAACATCCTGAATGCGCCGTTTCTGACGGACACCCAGAAGCGAGACATCCTGCACGACAACGCCGTCCGGTTCTTCAGGCTGCATCCGCGTGAACATTGACGCTCCGCTTCCGGGCGCCCTCACCGAGCAGCTTCCCTTCTTCGTCGTAGGCGGGATACGGACCGAGGCGCCATGTCAGCAGTGCGACGGTGGCGAGGACCGTGGCGACCATTGCCAGCGGCGCACGATAACCCTGCAGACTCTCGAATCCGACGCCGACGAGATACGGCACGATCGAGATGCCGACCATCGTCGCCGAAAAACCATGACCGTAGATCTTGCCGTAGGCGCGCTGGCCGAAGTAGCGGCTGCACAGCACGGCCAGGGTGTCGCCTTCTGCACCCGAACAGAATCCGATCAGCAGCGCTGCCAGAAGACTCCACGCGCCCCCTGGGGCGGCAGCGAGTATCGCGATCCCTGTGGCGCCGCCCAGGAACACGGTGGCGGCAACCCGCGGCGCAAAGAAGCGGTCGCAGAGATACCCTGCGACGACACGGCCGAGCATCGCCGTGACGCCGAACAGCGTCGCCGCCAGCACCGCCTGGCCCGGCCGAACGCCCATGCTCTGGACGGCCGGTACGAGATGAATGGCGGATCCGTAGATCGATCCGCTGGCGCACGCATAGATGCCGAGCAGCATCCAGAATTGACTCATGCGCAACGCCTGTGCGGCCGATGCACCCCCCCCGATTCCCGCCGCCGTCGCCGTCCCCGCTGCCTGCCACTCCGGATTCCGATAGTCCATCTCAGCCGGCTTGTTCCGGAACCAGGCGGCGACGACCGGCACACCGACCAACAGGATCAGACCGGCCAGGCCGCAGTAGGCCGCCGTCGGGCCACCGCGGTCCACGAAGAACTGCGTGTAGGCCGGCACCAGCGTGAATCCCGCACCCATGCCCGCGGATGCGATCCCGATGGCCAGCCCTCGCCGCCGGTCGAACCAGGCGGAGATCGCACGCATGAAGGGCACGCTGTTCGCGCCGGCACAACCGACACCGATTGCGGCATAAGCCACATAGAACGCCGTCAGGTCGTTCGTGAAGCCCGCGAGAGCGAGCGCCAGGGCGAACGCCACCATCGACGGCAGCAGGACCTGCCTGGCACCGTAGCGATCGATCGCTGCGCCGATCAGCGGCATCATCGCGATGATCGACACCGTGAGAATGGTTGCCACGAGCGACAGCTGCGCGACACTCCAGCCGTGCTGCGCCTCGAGGGGGCGCATGAGGACACCGATCGAGTAGAAGGCGACGGGTCCCGGACTGACGGCGAGCCCCACCACGGCCGCGGCGACGACGCGCCACCCTCGGTAGATGCTGTTCATCGACTCGCAACCTCGTCACCCACGGGTGCCTGGTGTTTCGGCCCGATCCTGCGCAACAGCGGCTTCGAAGGCATCTCCGCCTGGCGGAGCGCCGTTGCGCGCATTCCATCGCATGACGGACTGCCGCTGCGGTTCATGAGGGGGACGCGGTCATGTCGAGCTTTCATTTGAACGGCGAGCCGGTCGACGTCTCGGGAGTTGCGGACGATACCAGCCTTCTGTGGTTCCTGCGGGAGCACTTGCAACTGACCGGTACGAAGTTCGGCTGCGGCCGCGGCCTCTGCGGCGCATGCACGGTACACCTCAACGGTCAGGCGATCCGCTCGTGCGTGACGCCGGTGAGCGCCGTGGCGGACCAGCGGGTGACCACGATCGAAGGGCTCGCGGTCGACGGTCTGCATCCCCTGCAGCGGGCCTGGATCGACGAGCAGGTGCCGCAGTGTGGCTATTGCCAGTCCGGTCAGATCATGCAGGCCGCGGCGTTGCTGCAGGCCAATCCAAGTCCGACGGACGAAGAAGTCGTGACGGCCATGAATGGCAATCTCTGCCGTTGCGGAACCTATCCACGCATCCGTCGCGCGATCCGTCGCGCGGCGCGAAAGATCTCGGCGGGTGCCCGATGAGCTCCCTGCGCCCCACGGTCGTCGATCACCTCTCGCGGCGTACGTTCCTGGTGAGAACGGCGCTCGCGAGCTGCGGCGTCGCCTTCGCCACCGCCTGCGGACAGCGGGGTTCCGGTCCAGCCGATGCGCCTGATCGGCACGGCCCACCACTCGCCGCCAATGCATGGGTCACGCTGTATCCCGACGGCCGCATCGACATCGTGTCGCCCGGCATCGAACTCGGTCAGGGCTCGATGTCGACCCTGCCACGCTTCCTCGCCGAAGAACTGGACGCCGACTGGGACATGGTGCGCTGCGTTCCCGCACCCGTCGACGAGGCGCGTTTCGGCAATCCGCTGTTCTGGGGAATCCAGATCACGGCGGGTTCGAGAACCTGCATGGGATACGCGGATGTGCTGCGGATCGCCGGTGCGCAGGCCCGCCACGTCCTCCTGCTTGCGGCGGCTCGCCGCTGGAACGTGCCGCCCGATGATCTCCGCACGGGGACCGGATACGTCGTGCATCCCGACGGGCATACCCGGCTCGCATACCGTGATCTCGTGCCGGTGGCGCAGGTGCCCAGGTCCTTTCCGGACTTCGTCGACCGGGAACATCGCCCCCACCTGACCGACGAGTTCTACGGAGAAGCGCCCCTTTCACCGTTGCGTCCGGATCCGCAGAAGCCGGGGGCGGTGCCACTGAAGACGCACAGGACCTTCCGGTTGCTCGGTGTGGACGCCCCGCGTGTCGACATCCCCGCGAAGGTCGATGGATCGGCCCGGTTCGGCATCGATACCGTCCTGCCCGACCTGACCTACGCGATGGTCGAAACCGGCCCGGTTGCCGGTTGCGCGCCTGTCGCGGTCAAAGACGGTGACGCACGCGCAGTGCCGGGCGTGATCGACGTGCTGCGGCTCCCGCACGGCGTGGCGGTGATCGGTTCGACGATCTCCGCCCTGCAGAAGGCCCGTACGCGGCTGTCCATCCAGTGGAGCAGCAATCCGGCGGCCGAGAGCTTCGAGAGTCGCGACACGCTGGACCGCTATCTGCGCATCGCCAGGGACACTGCTCCACAGCGCGGCGTTCGAGTACTCGAGATCGGCGACACCGCGGCTGCCCGCGCGGCGCTCGGTGGCGACGGGACGGTGAGTTTCGATGTCCGCTCGGAGTTCGTCTACCACGCGACGATGGAACCCCAGAACGCGACGCTGCGTGTCGCCGCGGATGGTCGTTCGGCCGAAGCCTGGGTCAGCACTCAATGGCCCGGCGCGGAAAGGGACGCCGTCGCGCGAATTCTGGAGATCAAGCCTGAAGCCGTGACGATTCATACTCCGTTCGTCGGTGGCGCCTTCGGTCGGCGCCAGGAGCCCGGCGCGATCATCGACGCGGCGTACATCGCCCACCAGCTCCGTCGCCCGGTCAAGGTGCTGTGGACGCGCGAGGATGATCTCAAGCGAAATCCATTCCGGCAGGCGCTCGCCTGTCACGTCAGGGCCGCGGTCTCGCCCGACGGCGCCATCCTGGCCATGCACCATCGCGTGGTGGCGGATTCCTGGTTCGCGCGCATGTTCCCGGACCTGTTCGAGCAGTACAGCGATACCGATCCGGGCAACTGGACCGGCGCCCTGCACGCCTACGATGTACCGCTGCAGACCGTCGACTGCGTGACGGAGCGCGGGCCGATCGACGTGTGCTATCTGCGCGGCATCGGCGTCGCGCAGGTCAAGTTCGCGCAGGAGAGCCTGATCGACAGGATCGCGCGCGGCCTGGGGAAGGACGTGATCGAGTATCGACGCGGGCTGCTCCGGAATTCGCCACGCGGGCTCGCCGTCCTGGACGCGACAGCCGCCATGTCGGACTGGCATCGGTCGAGGCCCGGTGAGCGGGCCC
Source organism: Steroidobacteraceae bacterium (assembly GCA_046352935.1). Classification (GTDB taxonomy): domain Bacteria; phylum Pseudomonadota; class Gammaproteobacteria; order Steroidobacterales; family Steroidobacteraceae; genus CAYWMY01. The sequence goes on along the minus strand of JAXMGR010000016.1, from coordinate 9,666 downwards.
TGGGCTTTGCCTATGTCCCGTACGGGAACAGCCATGCAGCACTCGCCACCGAAATCTCGCTGAACCGCTCCAGCGGCGAGGTTCGCGTACATCGGGTCTGGTGCGCGGTCGACGTGGGCTTCGCGGTCCAGCCGGCCATCGTCGCCTCACAGGTCGAGGGCGGTATCCTGCAGGGACTCAGCATTGCGCTCTTCGAACAGGTGACCGTGCGGCGTGGGGTCGTACAGCAGACGAACTTCCACGACTACCGCATGCTGCGCATGTCGGAGTGTCCGGACGTCGAGATCAAGGTGCTGTCGACGGACAATCCCGTCACGGGCGTTTGCGAGACCGGCGTGATGCCGATCGCGCCGGCGATCAACAGCGCGATCGCCGCACTCACTGGCGTTCACTTGAACCGCCTGCCGATGTCGCCGGAGACGATCCTGGCAGCACTCCCGGTCATTCCGGACCCCTCGCGCTCGCTCGGCTGACGGGGAAGCGCCGGCCGAGACCCGGACGCGACGGCCCGGCGGTCAGCTCCCGAACCGGTCGTAACGCATTGCGTTCAGTGGGACGCGCGGCGTCTCGCCATTGATGAGTTCGGCGATGGCGATCCCGACAGCCGGCGCCTTCGCGAGTCCGTTGTCGAACGCTGTCGCCACGACCAGACCCGACACCGTCGGCACGACGCCGACGACCGGAAGTTCGTCGGGCGTGATCGTGATCGCCCCACCCCAGGCGGGCCCGGGCTTCAGCTCACGAAATGCGGGGACTCCACTTCTCATGCTGTCCAGCATCCTTCGCACCAGTTCCGGATTGGGCTCGGGCTCCAGAATCCGGCGCCGCTCGAAGGGTGACTCCTCGTCCAGTTCCCAGTGACGACCTGCCCGGATCTCCTCGAAAAAATACCGGCCGACACGTGGCCGCACGACCCACGCGCTCTCGTGTGCGGCGGCGCGGAACTTCAATGCGTTCGCGAGCAGCCCCGGGGTCACGGGTGCGGTGGCAACCTGCATGGAGGTCGTGTAGCCCCCGTCGATCTGGCGACGCCAGGTCACGTTCGAGAAGTAGCCGGCGCCGTCCGGCCCGTCGACACCGTAGAAGCTGGAGCACCACGAGAACACCGTGGCCGTGGGAAGCTGGAGCCCGGCGTTGCCGAGCAACAGCGATGACCAGGCTCCGCCCGCGAGAACGACGCGGGATGTTCTGATCGGCCCTTTCTCCGTGACGACGGACGTGATCCGTCCTCCGGCGGTCTCGAAGCCGCGGACGGCGCAATGGACCATCACCCGCGCGCCGTGGCGCCGGGCAGCCTCCGCGAACGCGGGCGCCACCAGCCCGGGCTCTGCGCAGCCATCCGTGGGGTCATGGATCGCTGCATGCCAGCGATGGTTCGTCGTGACGTGCGAGGGGATTTCACGGGCATCGAGAATCCGTGCCGCCGGCGCAAGATGCGCATTCCGGCGCAGCCATTTGACCCAGTAGGCCCGCGACTCTTCGTCGGGAATTTCCATGATCAGGCCGTTGGGCCGGAAGCCGGTGTCGATGCCGAGCTCCGCGTTGATTCCATGCCAGAGCGGACGGGCGGCCGCCGTCACCTCGACGCTGCCGGGTGGCATGCCGAGGCTGTAGACCCAGCCGACGGACCGGCACGACGCTTCAGCGCCGATCTCGCCCTTCTCACAAAGGACGACCGACAGCCCTTTCCTGGCGAGGTAGTAGGCCGACGCGGCACCGATGTCGCCGCCACCGACCACCACGACATCCGCACTCGCCGGCAGCACGCTGTCGCCCTCTACCCTGCGGGCCCGCGAACGCCCGGGCTGGGGATTCCCGCCGGGCCCGAGTACTCCGGAGCCGAAAACGCCCGCGCCGACCAGCGCGGCAGCGCCACCGATGATGACTCCGCGCCGCGTCGTCTTCACACACGCCATCCTGTTCCCGCGATCAATGGGTCAGATCCAGGTCGGATCCATCGATGAATCGTTCGTAACGGTACGCTCGCAGATCGATGCTCGGCTTCCTGCCCATGACGAGTTCGGACAGCAGCAGCCCCGCCGCCGGCCCCATGGTGAATCCATAGCTGAATCCCGTCCCGAGGATCAGCCCGGGGATCGACGCAACGGGACTGATCACCGGCACGTTGTCCGGCAGCACGTTGAGCGCGCCGCTCCACGTCTCCAGGATGTTCATTTTCCCGAACGCCGGGAACTGCTCCGTCGTCTTGCGAATCAGGTGATCCCGCAAGTCCGGATTGTTCTCGGGCACGAGGATCCGATTGCGCTCGAACGGAGTTTCCTCGTCGAGCCGCCAGTGCCGGTCCTCGAACAACTCACGGACGAAATAGCCGCTGAGATTCGGATGCACGTCCCACGGCGGATGGGCGATCACCTTGCGGAAGGCCCACAGGTTCCTGAATACCGCCGGCGTGATGGCGATGAAGCCCTTCGTCGCACCGATCGTGTAGCTGCCGTCCATCTGCAGTCGCACTTCCAGACCCGGCAGTCCCGCCGTCACTTTCGGGCCAGCCACGCGATCGACGTGCAACTGTGTCGAAAAGATGCTGAGCGACGGCAGCCGCAGGCCGTTGTTCTCCGCGAAGAGTGTCGACCATGCGCCACCCGCGAGCACGACGGTGCTGGTGCGTACGGCGCCATGCTCGGTGATGACGTGCGAGACCCGCCCGCCGGAGGTCTCGAGTCCACGCGCCGCACAGGGAGCGACCAGCTTCGCCCCGAGCCGCCGGGCCGCCTCCGCGATCGCCGGTGCGGCGAGCGTCGGTTCCGCGACACCATCCGTCGGATCGCAGAACGCTCCCTTCCAGCGGGTGCTGGCCGGCACCAGCCGATTGGCCTCTGCCGCGGACAGCAGCCGCGCGGCGGGTGCCCCGCTCCCCGCCTCCCGCATCCAGTCCTGCCAGCCCTGCTCCTCCGCTTCGTCCTCGTACACGCACACCAGGCCGAAGCGGCGATACCCGGTCTCGCCCTGGATGGCGGGGTTCATTCCCGCCCACAGTTCCTTCGAGAGGTTGATGAGATCGAGTTTGAAGGGCGCCAGCCCTGCGGAAGCCACCTGCCCCTGGGCTCGGCCGGACGCCTCGCCGGCGATCACGCCCTTCTCGCAGAGCACGACGTCGACACCCTGACGGGCGAGATTGAGTGCCGTGGTGACACCCACCAGGCCGCCACCGATGATGACCACGTCGGCCCGTGCGGGTGGCTTCGCGAGCGTCTGCACGGCGCGCGCCCGGCCACGTCCCGGCATGACGATGTTGCCTCCCTGGCCGGACAGCAGCACCGCGCCACCGACAGCCACCGCGGTGCCACCCACCGCACCTGCGAGCAGAACCTGACGCCGAGTCCACTTCGCCATGACAGCCCCCGAGATCGATGGAACCCCGGCCACCGGCCCGGCCGGCTGTACGCCCGGAGGCGATTCATCGTGACGGCACGATTCCCTGGTCGCTCACGCTGCGCCGGTCCGCGGGGATGATGATCGTCTGTCCTCAAAATTGTCAATAATAATTGCGGTTGCCTGATCGCGGTCCACGGAGGATGATGCTCACACCCGCATGCCGCCGCTCGTCGCGCACTGCATGCAGCGTCGGCCGATTCATTGCTGCCAGTCCCGTCCAGCACACACACGACGCCAACCGAACGATACGCGTGATGAGGCATCCGACCCGAGAAAGTCCGGACACCGAGGCTCGCATGGTCGGCGTCGGGCCCGGCTACTCCATCGAGAACTGGATCGTCGATGATGCCTACGATCTCGGCAGGAAGTCGGCGCGCTGGGACGTGTCGTGCGAGCAGCTGAGCTCCGGCAGGTTCAGCGGCCGCGTCTGCGAGTTCTGGCTCGGTTCGATCCAGGTCGTGCAGGAGAACTGCAATCAGGCGTTTCTCGAGAGTGGACGAAGCTGGAGTTCCTCCCGAACCTTCGCGGTATTCAGTCCGCACGGAGATCCGGGTCGGTACTTCGGCGCGCCCCTCTGCGGGGATCGCGTGTGTACGCTGAGTTCCGATGACGAAATCGACATCCGTACGCCGTCGGGTTTCGAACGCACGAGCGTCACGGTCGGTGCCGGAGTCCTCGACGACTACCTCTCCGATCGTGAGCGGGTCCTGTTGGCGTCGAGATTCGCTCGAGGATCGATCGCCGGCACTCCCGCGGCGGCCCGGTCCCTCCGGGATTCCCTCTCGCGTGTCCTCCGCACGATCAGCGCCTCACCGGGTGTCCTGCTGCGCGTCCAGGCGCGCAGGACGCTGGGGGAGAGCGTCGTATCGTCGATACTCGATCACGGGATCGCGCCGAGCGCGGATGCTCCGGCGGACAGGCCGGGCCACGCCCGCGAGACACTGATCGTGAAATATGCAAGGGACTACATCGTCGAACACATGGACGAGCCGATCACGATCGCGGACCTGTGCAGTCATCTGAACGTCTCGCGCAGGACGCTGCAATACTGCTTCGAGAACCTGCTCGGCGTCAGTCCGTCCGTCTATCTGCGGCTCCTCAGGCTCAACGGAGCCCATCGCGACCTGAAGCTCGCCGACCCCACGGAGACGGACGTCACACAGATCGCGACGGGCTGGGGCTTCTGGCATCTCGCTCGCTTCTCGATGTACTACCGGCGTCTCTTCGGGGAGTACCCGTCGGAAACGTTGCGGAAGTCACCCCGGAAGACGCGCACGCCTTCCTGACCGTGCACCCTGCGCACACGACCGGGCCCGCGATCCCGGGGCGACGGGCATCCGGCCCGCGACGGGCTACGGACCCTTGAGAAGACTGTCGACGAAGGCACGCACGCCGTCGGAGTACGGCGGCCTCAAGGGCTTCAATGCGTCGTCGACAGCGGTCTGGTAGAAGACGGGCTTCGCGTGGCTGAAGTTCCGGAAGCCGTCGATGCCCTTGTAGCAACCGATGCCACTGGCGCCGATCCCGCCGTACGGGATTTCCTCCCGCAGTCCCTGCGCCACCACATCGTTCATCGCGATGTTGCCGGACCAGGTGTGATGGATCACGAGGTTCCGCTCGTTCTCGTCGTCCCCGAAGAAATACAGCGCCAGAGGCCGGGCCCCGCGGTTGACGTAATCGATCGCCTCCCTCAACGCGTCATAGGTGATGACCGGAAGAACGGGCGCGAAGATCTCCTCCTGCACGAGACGCATGCCCTCCGAAACGTCCATGACGAGGTGCAGCGGCATCTTGCGCCGCGCAGACAGGTCGGACGCCGATCCGCCGGAGCCGACGACGACCCGTGCACCCTGCGCCTTCGCGTCGGCGACGAGATCGAGCGCCCGCTGATAGTGCCTGTCGGTGATGATGGAGGTGTAGTCCTCGTTGTCCGCGATCGTCGGATACAGCGCATCCCCAGCCTTCCGGCAGGCAGCAACGAATTCCTCTCTCCTGGCCTTCGGGACGAGCACGTAGTCGGGGGAAATGCAGATCTGCCCCGCGTTGAGCAGTTTGCCGTGAACGATCCGCGTGGCGGCCATATCGATGTCGCAACCGGAGCCGACGATGACCGGCGACTTGCCGCCGAGTTCGAGTGTCACGGGAACGAGATTCTCGGCCGCTCTCTTCATGACCTGGCGGGCGACGCGCGCGGATCCCGTGAACATAAGGTGATCGAATGGCAACCCCGAAAAGGCTTCGGCGACATCCTGGCCACCACTGAACACCGCCAGTTCACTCTCGTCGAAGAACTCACCGACCATCTGGGCGAGGAGTTCCGAACTTGCGGGCGTCAGTTCCGAGGGCTTGATCATCGCCCGGTTGCCCGCCGCCAGGATGCCGGCCAGAGGGCTGACGCTGAGGAGGAATGGCGCGTTCCACGGGCTGATGACGCCGACGACACCGACGGGCTGACGATGGATTTCGGCGCGTGCCCCCGGGCCCGCGGTCTCGGGGACGAGATCGCGGATCTCCGGGATCATCCATCGGTCGAGACACTGGAGCGCATACCCCAGTGCACCGACACTGGACAGGATCTCTGCGGCCTTGGTCGTGATCGCGGAACGGGTACCGAAATCGGCGCGCACCGCCGCCGCGATGCGATCCTGGTAGGTGATCAGCATCCCGATGGCACGCTGCAGCCTGCCCTTTCTCGTCTCCGCACCGGGCGTGCCTTCCTTCAGGAAGGCCGCGCGCTGCGACTGGAGAACCGCATTCATCCTGGCCAGGTTCGTCGAGGGCATGTCAATTTCCTTCACGTGAGAAATGTCCGGAACACATTCGATGGCTCGTTGCGACCGGGGCGGTGCGATCGTTGCAACGGAACGGGCGATCCGGGCCCGGAACCCGAATCGCAAATGGGTCGGACCGCGGTCGGTCAGTGTTCGTCCTTCATCATCGGCCCGAGATATTCGAGTTCATCACCGATGATGACGTTCAGGATCGCCGGCCTGCCCTCTCGGTTGGCCTGGAGCGCGCGGTCCAGGGCGTCGCGGATCCCGGACGGATCAGTCACCCGCTCCCCGTACCCCCCGACCAGTCGGGCCATGTCCGCGTAGTCGATGTCCGGCTGCAGATACGCGCCGTAGTACTGATTCGTCCGTGCGGCCCACCCGCCCGGATACATCAGCTTGACCGGCATCTGCATGGCGAGGTAGCGGCGGTTGTTGCCGATGATGATGGTGATCGGCATGCCGTATTCCTGGCAGAAGCCGAGCGCCGCGAGCGGTGCGTTGTAGTTGAACGCCCCGTCACCGAGGATGACGACCACCGGCCGCCCCTGCTCCGCAGTCTTCACGCCGAGCGCGGCGCCCAGGCCGGTCCCGAGGCCGCCGTCCATTGCATTCACGTACTGGCCGGGTCGCAGCCGGTCCATCACGTTGAGCATCGTGAAGTTCTGGATGATGGTCTCGTCGACCAGGATGGCGTCGTCGGGCAGATGTTCGTTGAGTACTTCGCACATCCAGCGGCTGTCGATGGGCTCGGCGCGAGCCTGTCGCTGCGCCATGTCGTGCCACTCGGCACGCCTTCCCCGATTCGAGGCACGCAGTTCCTCGCGGCGCGCCCGCGCCACCGTGGCGTTGCCGCCCACTGTCCGGGCCAGCGTGGCGACGGCACCGGGGGCATCCCCGACCAGCACGAGGTCGCCGTCCACGCCGTGGTAGGGGAAGCGGCCGCGCAGAGGGTCATCGCCGATGGTCACGATCCTCGCGCCCGGAGGACGCAGCGCGGTCTCCGGGTACCAGGGCGGACCCACCATGTCCAGCAGCAGGATGGTATCCGCGTCCTGCAGGAATGGCTTCGCATTGAAGCCGCCATGCAGGTCGTGGTCACGAGGGAAGTTGACGTACTCCGGGTGTTGCGCCTCGATGACGACCGCGCCGACCGCCTCGGCCAGCTTCACGAGGTCCGCGACGGCCGCGGGCCTCCGGCCGAGCCGCTCGGTGATGATCAGCGGCTTCCGACTGCCCTCGAGCAGAGCCGCGACCTCCGCGAGACCGGCGGCATTGGCATCGGGGCTCAGCGGGTGTCGGGTCGCCGCGGGGGCTGTTCCGACCGCGGGTGCCGCAGAAACCTCGAAGGGAATGGACAGGAAGACGGGGCCCGGGGCCGAGGCCATCGCGAGATTGCAGGCGCGATGCACCGAGCCCCCCAGCAGCGCCGCGTCATGGACGCAGAACGACGACTTGACCACCGGCTCCATGAGCCGCGCGGGACCACCATAGTCCTCGAGATACCGGCCCCAGTGGAACCCGACCCAGGGCGCGCCTTCACCGAACGTCAACGACTCTCCGGCACAGACCAGCATCGGCACCTGCGCCTGGTAGGCACCCCGCACGCACATGGCGGCGCGCAGGCTGCCGACCGACGAATGAATCAGGCAGACGGACAGCTTGCCGGTCGCCTTGCTGTAGCCGCTCGCCATGCCGATGGCGATGTCCTCGTGGCGGGCGCACAGGTACTGCGGACCCGTCATGCCCAGCGCCTTCTGTTTCGCGAGCGACTCCCACAACGGCGCCCACTCGGTTCCGGGAGACGAGAAGATGTACTCGACGCCGAAGTTCCGGAGAATCTCCAGGAACAGGTCTGCACCGGTGCGTTGTTCATTTCCTGCTGACATGTCGGTCCTTCACCTGGCTCGTGACTCGGGCCCTGTTCCCGTGACTCGTCCGGCAGTATTGCGTCACCGGGTTCATCAACGATATCCACCACGGACGATCGGTGGCGTCAGTTTCGGCCGGCCCCGCTGGATGCGGGTCGCCAGGGCATAGCCCTGCATGTGACTGGCGCGTGTGACGAGGTTCCACTTCGTGTACCAGCCGGCGGCGAGCGCCGCGACGCTCGCGACCGGCAGTACCATTGCGCGCCATCCGGACGACGGATCTGCAACACCCGCGGACGGGAATGCAATGATCGCCAGCAGGACCAGTGGCAACAGCGTTCCGGCACCGACCACGATCGCACGGTTCCTCGCCAGATTCGCCGCGAGCCCCTCGGGCGACCACTGCACGAGCAGTCCGCGCTCGTAGATGCGCCAGCTCATGGCGCGCGCCAGCACCAGTGCCCCGAGCAGCGCCGCGGACAACAGCGTCGCGCGCCCTGCCAGTGCCTGCGCTCCGCAGAAGATCGCCGCGCCCTCGCAGAGCCCCGTCGACACGATCACGTGCACGATCGCCGGCTCACGCCACACGGGAATGCCTTTCGACGCCTGCAGGATCCTGCCCTGGCAGAAGACGAACGCCAGACCGGACAGGCCGCCCAGCAGCGCGATCACGGCGCTGCCGCTCGCCACCGCAATGGCGGCCAGACAGAACGTCACCACCGCGACGCCTGCCTCGCGACTCATCCAGGACGTGTGCGGATGAAAGAACACGTTGATGAACCGCCACGGCCGCCCGATCTCGAGCCAGACACAGAACAGCCCCAGGCCCACGAGCGACAGCGCCAGCGCCGCCACCGTCAGCCCGGGCGCCTCCGGCCAGGTCATCACCGCACTGGTGAGCAGCAAGCCGCCCCCGGCCCCTCCGAACATGAAATTGCAGGCCGCCCGGATGTCCCAGTTCGGCTGCAGGCGGGTCTCGAATCGCATCATCGCGGCGGCTCCTGCTGCAGACTCCTGCTGCACAGATAGTAAAAGCCCGGCTCGGTGCCCAGTTCGGCGTGCATCTGGAACCAGGATCTCTTCTCCAGCAGCCCCGACACGTTGCTCTGTTCGTCCTCGATGTCGCCAAAATGCAGCGCTTCCACGATGCAGGAATTCACGCAGGCCGGGCTCGCGTCCGCGTCGACGCCTGGCTCGAGTCCCCGCGCCAAACCGGCGTCGATGCGGTCCGAACAGAACGTGCACTTCTGAGCCACGCCCATCCTCTTCGGATCGATGCGTTCGAGCTCGTTGGGCGTCGGCTCATCGCCATATGAATATTCCGGGCGGTCGACCTTGTAACGCGCCTGGTACGGACAGGCGACCGCGCAATAGGCGCAACCGATGCACACGTCATAGTCGATCGTGACGATCCCGTCGGCCCGCTGGCGCGTCGCCTTGCTCGGGCACACGTGCATGCAGGGCGGATCCGAACAGTGCTGGCACCCGACCGGCATGAACTGCTGCCGCGGCTTCCCGCCATCGATCCACTCCAGATCCACGACCTTGCGCCACTGCACGCCCGGCGGAGTGCTGTTCGTGTGCTTGCACGTCGCCGTGCACGTCTGGCAGCCGACGCACCGTTCCAG
>JAXMGR010000015.1:0-100583 GCA_046352935.1 Steroidobacteraceae bacterium | reverse complement strand
TGTCCATGGTCAGCGTGTAGATGATGAAGGCGACGATCGTGGCACTCACCGTGGCGAGGATCACGAGGAACATGGCGATCTGGCGCGCCGACGTCGCGATGAGCTTGCCGACCAGGATGCCCTCCATCTCTCCGCGGGTGTAGACGGTCAGGCGTTTCCAGCGGCGGATGGCTCCGGCGACATCGGCCGCCGCATGACCGGGCTCCAGCGTGACGAGTACGGCGTTGACGAACGCGTTGGTGTTTTGGGAGGCAATCACGGAGTCCAGCACGCCCGGTACGCCGGGCCGGTTGAACTCCGGATTCGCGGCCGTGCGCCGGCGGCTGCGGCGGATGGCGTCGTTGTCCTTCAGGAACTGCGCCTCCTGCGCGTCCTTCAGCGGGATGAACACCATCGGATCGCCGCTCGAGGACACCATGCGCCTCGTGAGTCCGACGACCGCATAGCGGTTGCGCCGGATGACCAGCGCGTCGCCGAGGCGGAAGCCCGTCGCGATGTCGGCGACCGCTTCGTAGTGGCCCCGCGTGATCTGCCGTCCGGCGACGAGATAGGGCGGCCATCCGGGAGTGTCCTCCGGGCCACCCGTCGCGATGCCGACGACCATGGCGCGGACATCGCGCCCGTCCCTGCGCACCTGCATGGTCAGGTAGGTGACGTTCGCGGCCCGTGCGACGCCCGGCATGACGCCGATGCCGCGGTACACGTCGTCGTTGAGGCTCGACGACTCGGCGTAGGGCCCCAGCGTGTCCTGCTGCACGACCCACAGATCGGCGCCGCTGTTGTCGAGCAGCGCCCGGCCATCGTCCACCATGCCGCGATACACGCCGGCCATGGTGAGCGTCACGCCGATCAGCAGCCCGAGGCCGAGACCCGTGAACACGAACTTGCCCCAGGTGTGGAGGATGTCGCGGCCGGCGAGACTGATCATCGCGGTGTTCCGGGGATGCGCTCGACGACACGGATCCGGCTGCGCGGGTTCAGCGCTTTTTCCGCGTACCACACCACGCGGTCGCCGGCCCGCAGCCCGTCCAGCACCTGGACATGGCCCTCGAGATCCGCAGCGCCGAGCCGGACCGGCGTGTAGCGCAGATCGCCGTCCACGACGCGCCAGACGCCGGGCATGTCGCCCTCGCGCCTGAGCGCCGCATTGGGGATCACGGGGGCCGGGGCGACCGCCGGCAGTCGAACGGTGACTTCCGCGAGTTCGCCGAGTGGCGGCAGGGGCTCGGGACGCGTGCCGAAGACCACCTTGGCCAGCGTCTCCTCCGTCACGGCATCTGCCTTCGGCTCCACGCGCAGCACACGCCCCTGCAGCGACCCGCCGCCGCGCGAACGCAGCGCGACGCGTGCGGGCAGCCCCGCGCGCAGGCCCGCGGCATGGATCTGGTCGAAACGCACATCGACCCACAGGCTCGCGGGATCGATGATCTCGACGACGGCCTGCCCCGCGACGACGGTCGTGCCGGGATCGGCACCGCGCGCCACGACGACACCATCGACCGGCGCGACCAGACGCAGGCTGCTCCGCTGTGCGATCGACGCTTCGCGGTCGGCCCGTGCGCGCGCAGCCTCCTCGCGTGCCGCGACGAGCGCAGCGTCGGCGATGCGCAGTTCCTCGCGTTTCGTGTCGACGACTTCCTCGCTCACGAGCCGCCGGGCGAACAGACGCTCGTAACGCACCGCCTGCGCCGCAGCATGTGACTGCCGCGCGGCGACCTCGAGGAGGCCTGCATCCGCGCGCTTCACCGCGGCCTCCTGCGAGCGGACGCGGTCGTCCAGGTCCACCGGATCCATCTCTCCCAGCACCTGGCCTGCGTGAACGACGTCACCCGCCTCGACGTCGAGACGCCGCAGACGCGCCGCGGACGTCGGGCCGATGCGGTGCGTGTACTGCGAGTCGACGGTGCCCACGCCGAACAGCGAGGGCGTGACCGGCTGCTCGCGCACCGTCGCAAGCGTGACGGCGACCGGGGCGAGCGGTCCGGAGCGCAGCGCCACGTAGACGAACAGCGCCACGAGCGGCAGCAGGACCGCGATGAGTGCGCGCGAACGCGGCGGCAGTGACCAGCGGCTCATGGCTGCCTCGCAATGCCGCGCCGGTAGATCCCGAACACGCGCGGTGCGTCGCGGCGGATGCGCCCGACGTCGCCCGCGAGCAGCGACTGCATGACGAGCCCCTGGACCGTCCCGATGAACAGCGTCGCGGCGGCTTCGTTGTCGAGCGTCGCGGACAACTCCCCGGCTGCCTTGCCGCGGTCGATGAGCCCGGACAGGCGCTCCGCATAGCGCTGGATCAGCGCCTGCGCCATGCGCTTCGCCGGCGTCGCCCCGGAACGCTGCAGCTCGCCGAAGAGCATCCGCGGCACGCCCGGATGCTCGCTCACGAACTCGACGTGGCTCATGAACATCGCCTCCAGCGCGGCACTCGGCGATTCGTGCGCCCGTGCGGCCCGGTCGATCCGTGCCAGCAGGCGCTCGGCGACCCACTCCATCACCGAATGCCAGAGGGCTTCCTTGGTCGGGAAGTGGCGGAACAGCGCGCCCTGCGTCACGTGCATGTGGCGCGCGATGGCGGCGGTCGTGATCTCGCCGGGATCCTGGGACGCCGCCAGCTCGATGACGGCCTCGACCGTCACGGCGCGCCTCTGCTCCGCGGGCAGATGCCGGGACTCGCGTACCATCGCCGCTCCTCGTGATAGTAATTACTTACTATCTTTGGCCAGAGGCAGCTGGATTCAAATGGAGGAATACGCGTATCACTCGAATTCGATGATATGCGTAATAACGAATCTCCAAAAGAACATGGAGTTGAGATCGACTCCTCGGCACGACCCGAGATATCGGGCCGCCGCGTGGCGCTCTGCGAAGGCGCGGCCGGGATGCGGGGAACACCCGGCGAGGCAGGAGCCCGCGCCGGAGTGGCCCGTCGGCGGGCCACGGTCAGGGCCGGGCAGACGCCTGATCCTGGTGTGAAGCCGCGGGTGCCGAGATCGCCGTCAGGATGCCACTCAGGATCCGGACCGGCGACGGCGGGCAGCCCGGCACGGCGACGTCGACGGGAATCACGTTCGACACGGGGCCGCGGCTCGCGTAACTCTCCCCGAAGATGCCGCCGCTGCAGCCGCAGTCGCCGACCGCGACCACGAGCTTCGGATCGGGCATCGCGTCATAGGTGCGGCGCAGAGCAACTTCCATGTTGCGCGCCACCGGGCCGGTCACCAGCAGCAGATCCGCATGCCGCGGGCTCGCAACGAAGCGGATGCCCAGGCCTTCGATGTTGTGGAGCGGATTCTCGAGCGCGTGGATCTCGAGTTCGCAGCCGTTGCAGGAGCCCGCATCGACCGCACGGATGCACAGGGCGCGGCCGAGGACTTCCCGGATGCGGTCGTCGAGTGCCTCGCGCAGACGCAGGGCCTCGTCGGCTGCCGGTGGTGGTTCGGTGATCAGGCCCACGCGCCCGATCTGCCGCAGTGTCTTCCACATGCGCGCACTCCTTCCCTACAGGTCGTGTCCGCTGTACGACAGGTTGAATGACTTGTTGACGAGCGGGAAGTCCGGAACGATGTTGCCGATCACCGCATGTTCCAGCGCGGGCCAGTTGAGCGACGAAGGATCCTGCGGGTGACAGCGATGGATCGACCCGTCGCTGCCTGTCTCGAGCCAGATGATGACGGGGCCACGCCAGCCTTCGATCAGGCCCATCCCCACGGCATCCAGCGGCGGCGCCGGCACCTCCGTCCGCGTCCCGCCTCCGGGAATCCCGTCGCAGATGAGATGCACCAGCCGGATCGATTCGAGAAGCTCGTCGAACCGCACCTGCACGCGGGCGGCGACGTCGCCTTCGGCGCAGAGCACCTTGCGCACCCCGAGGCGCCCATAGGGCTCACAGGGAAGATCCACGCGCAGATCGCGATCCTGTCCGCTCGCGCGCCCCGCGAGCCCGATCACGCCGAGCCTGCGGGCCAGATCCGGCGTGAGGACGCCTGCCGCGAGGAACCGGTCGCGCACGCCCGCGTGCTCGTCGTAGATGTCGCGCAGGACAGCCACCTCGTCGGCGATCGCGAGCGCCTGACCCGCCAGCGCCGCCAGGCCGTCGGCACCGGCATCGCAACCGACACCGCCCGGAACGACGAAATCGAACAGGTAACGCCGGCCCAGCGTCGCCTCCAACTGCCGCAGCCACAGCTCCTTCAGCCGCGAGAACTGGGCGAGTCCGAAGGCGAAGCCGGCATCGTTCCCGAGCGCGCCGAGGTCGCCGAGGTGATTGGCGATGCGCTCGCTCTCGAGCGCGAGCGCGCGCAGCCACGCGGCACGGTCCGGCGGCGTGATCCCGAGCATGCCTTCGAGCGCCTGGCAGAACGCCCACGAGTACGCCACCGTGGAATCACCCGAGATTCTCGCGGCGACCCGATGGGCATCGAGGGTCGGCGTGCGCGTGAACAGCCGCTCGATGCCCTTGTGGACATAGCCGAGCCGTTCCTCGAGTCGCAGCACCTTCTCGCCGACGACGGAGAACCGGAAATGGCCGGGCTCGATGATGCCCGCGTGCACCGGGCCCACCGCGATCTCGTGCACGCCGTCGCCCGCCACGCGGACGAACGCGTAATCGTCGACGCAGGCACCGGCATCGCCCGGCGCAGCACAATCGGCGTCCGGAGCGAGGGGGAAGTACTCCCCGGGCCATGCCGCATGACGCAGCCACGGCCGCGTGTCGGCATCGCGCGCACGGATGCCCGTAAGATCCGCTGCGGCACGCTGCAGGCGCGACGCGGCGGGGAAGATCTCCGCCAGGCCCGCGAAGGTCGACTCACCCGGTGGCAGCTCGACGGTCACGACCAGCACGCCGCGCTCGTGGAGGAAGGCCGCATGCACCGCCGCCCGCGTCGTACGCGACGTCCACAGCGCGAGCAGCCGTCCGCCCGCGTCCGCGAGCCGGCGCGCGGTGTCGAGCCAGCGATCCGGCGCGACGCCGAGCCGCCTGACGCCGGGTGCGCCAGCGACCTCGCACGAGCCCGCCGTCAGGTCATCGAACATGCCGTGGAACTCCGTCGACGCGCATCGCCCTCATTGCCCCGCGATGAGGTCGGCCGCCAGACGGTACCAGTCGGCCAGCCAGGGAGGGATGAACAGGCCCAGCATCAGGACCAGCGCCAGGTGCAGGAACACGGGCGCCAGCGCCGGTGGATGGGGCAGCCGCCGTGCGCTCGTCTCGCCGAACACCATCGGCTGGACGCGGCCGAAGATCGCGGCGAAGGCGACGCCGAGGGCGAGCAGCAGCACGGGAGTCGCCCACGGCACCTGACGCATGGCCGTCGTGAGGATCAGGAACTCGCTGGCGAACACGCCGAACGGCGGCATGCCGAGGATCGCGAGCGAACCCAGCATCAGCCCCCAGCCCACCGTCGGATTGACGGTCACGAGGCCGCGGATGTCGTCCATGACCTGCGAACCGGCCTTCTGCGCCGCATGGCCCACGACGAAGAAGATCGCGGACTTCGTCAGTGAGTGCACGGTCATGTGCAGCAGCGCGGCGAAGTTGGCCACCGCGCCACCCATGCCGAAGGCGAAGGTGACGATGCCCATGTGCTCGATCGACGAATAGGCGAACAGCCGCTTGATGTCACGCTGGCGCCACAGGAAGAGCGCCGCCAGCACGATCGATACGAGGCCGAAGCCCATGAGCATCTGCGACGGCAGCGCGGAGTGCAGTGATCCCTCCACGAGCACCTTGCAGCGGACGACCGCATAGATGGCCACGTTCAGCAGCAGCCCGGAGAGCACCGCCGAGATCGGTGTCGGGCCCTCGGCATGGGCGTCCGGCAGCCAGTTGTGCAGCGGCGCCAGGCCCACCTTCGTGCCATAGCCGACGAGCAGGAACACGAAGGCCAGACTCAGGACCGACGGCTCGAGTTCGCCCTTGACGGCATCGAGCCGGGTCCAGAGCAGCGCCGTCGAGCCCTCGGCGCCCAGCACCTTCTCCGCCGCGAAATACAGCAGGATCGTGCCGAACAGCGCCTGCGCGATGCCCACGCCGCAGAGGATGAAGTACTTCCAGCCGGCCTCGAGGCTCGCCGGCGTGCGATACAGCGTCACCAGCAGCACGGTCGAGAGCGTCGCAGCCTCCATCGCCACCCACAGGATGCCCATGTTGTTCGTGGTCAGCGCGACCAGCATGGCGGCGATGAACAGCTGGTACATGCTGTGATAGAGGCGCAGCTGCCGCCCGCTGACGCGCCGGTGCTCGCGCTCGATGCGCATGTACGGCCGCGAGAACAGCGAGGTCGTGAAACTGACGAACGCCGTCAGGGTGATCAGGAAGACGTTGAAGGGATCGACGAAGAACTGCTCGTGCAGCGCGCTGAAACTGCCCTCGCCGACGACGCGGACGGTCAGCGCCGCCGCTGCGGCGAGCGTGGCCAGGCTGAAGACGGCGTTGACTTCCGGGGCGGCCCGGCGACCGCCGGACACGGCGAGGACCAGGGCTCCCAGGCAGGGGATCGCCAGCAGCGCGAAGAACTCCACCTCAGCGATCCTCCCTGAGCGATTCCAGGTGATGCAGATCGAGGCTGTCGAACTGCTCGCGGATCTGGAAGAAGAACACGCCCAGCACCAGCATCGCGACCAGCACGTCCAGCGCGACGCCCAGCTCCACGATCATCGGCATGCCGTAGGTGGCGCTCATCGCCGCGAAGAACAGGCCGTTCTCCATCGACAGGAAGCCGACGACCTGGGACATGGCCTTGCGCCGCGTGATCATCGTGAGGAACGCGAGCAGCACGGCGGCGACGGCGATGCCGATGCCGTTGCGCGTGGCCGTGCTCGCGAGCGCCGCGATCGGCTGCGCCAGCCCGAACGCGAAGATGACGATCAGCAGGCCGATCAGCATGGTGCCCGCGATGTCGAGCAGCGGCTCGCTGTCCCAGTAGACCCCGAGCCGGCGGATCAGACGGTGCAGCAGCCACGGCAGGAAGGCTGCCTTCAGCGAGAACGTCAGCAGCGCAGAAACGTACAGCTCCCGCTCGCCGGTCCGCCAGGCGAGCACGACGGTGGCGCTGCCGAGCAGGACGCCCTGCAGCGCCAGCAGGTTGACGAGCGTGACGATGCGCCGCTGGGACAGCATCGCGAACGACAGCAGCAGGAACAGGGCGGCCAGCGCGTTCAGTATCTGCAGATCGAGGGACACGACACTAGGCTCCGAGCAGCAGGTGGACCAGCAGGCCGAGTACCGCGAGCAGGAACGCCGTGGCGAGGAACTCGGGCGCGCGGAACACGCGCAGCTTGGCGGAGACGGTCTCCAGGACCGCCAGCGCCACGCCCGCCAGCGCGAGCTTCGCCAGCAGGATGGGGATCGCGGCCAGCAGCGCGAACGGTGTTTCGACATCGGTCGTCACCACTCCCCAGGGCAGGAACAGCGCGAAACCGATGCAGGCGTAGTTGAACAGCTTGAGCGCCGCCGCCCATTCCATCAATGCCAGGTGGCGTGCGGAGTACTCGAGCAGCATGGCCTCGTGGATCATCGTCAGCTCGAGGTGCGTCGCCGGATTGTCGACCGGGATGCGCGCGTTCTCCGCCAGCAGCACCAGCACGAAGGCCACGGCGGTGAACGCCAGGCTCGGGTACAGCGCCAGCGCGCGTGTCGCCAGACTGTCGGAGATCGACGGCAGCGCGGTGCTCGACGAGAGCAGCGAAGCGACGAAGATCACCATCAGCAGCGCGGGCTCGGCGAGGAAGCCGATCATCATCTCGCGGCGCGCACCGAGCGTTCCGAAGGCCGTGCCGACATCCATCGCCGCGAGCGACATGAACACCCGCGCCGTCGCCAGCAGTCCCACCAGCGCGATGGCATCGGCGGCATCGGAGAACGGCAGCCGCGTGCCCATCGACGGGATGATGCCCGCGGCACACGTCATCGCGCCGAACACCACGTAGGGTGCCGCACGGAACAGCGGCGAGGCGTTCCCGGCGAGCACCGCATCCTTGTGGAACAGCTTGTGGATGGTGCGGTACGGCTGGAGGATGCCGGGTGCTGTGCGGTTCTGCAGCCACGCACGGCATATGGTGATCCAGCCGATGAACAGCGGCGCGAGCGCCAGCGCCGCCAGCATCTCGGTGGCCTGTGTCAGACCGTGGATTGCGCCCATAGCACCAGTGCCAGCATGAGGAGCAGCGTCAGGAAGCTGTAGAGCAGATAGGACGCGATGCGCCCCTGCTGCAGCCAGGCGACGGCCTGCGCCGACCGCTGGACGAGGTCCGCGAGCGGCAGATAGAAACCCGTCCAGATCCGGTCGACGATGGTGACGCGGTAGCGTGGTTCGACGTCGAAGGGAGAAGGCAGCTCCCGCTGCATGCCGAAGAAGGACTGGAAGATGTGACGGATGGGCTGCCCGAAGCCCTCCGCCGTGTCCTGCATGCGTGCATCGAGCCGGACGAAGCCGCAGTCCCACGCCGGTGCGCGGCGTGCACGGCGATGGTAGAGCAGGCTGACGACGGCGAACGCGGCAACGATGGTCACGACGATGCCGAACAGGAATAGCAACGGCGCGTACGAGGCATGGCGACCCGCCACGGGCACCAGCCGCCAGCCGCTCTCCATCACCAGCCGCGTATCGAACACGCCGAGCTGCCGGGGCACGTGCCCCAGCACGTCGATCACGCGCGCGGGCACCAGCCCCAGCACCACGCAGCCGGCTGCGAGCCAGAGGAGCCCGAGCCGCTCGAGCCATCCCGCGTCGTGCGCCCTCTCCAGAGCCGGCTCGCGGGCCTGACCGAGGAAGACGACGCCGAAGAACTTGACCATCACATAGCCCGCGAGCGCGGCCGCGAGCGCCACCACCGCGCTGCCGAGCGGCAGGAGCATGTTGACGAACTGCTTCGGGATCTCGTGGGCCGAGAGAAACGCCTGCAGCAGCAGCCATTCCGATACGAATCCGTTGAGCGGCGGCAGACCGGCGATGGCGAGCGCTCCGACCAGCGTGAGCCACGCGACCCAGGGCATGCGATGGATCAGGCCGCCGAGCCTGCCGAGGTTGCGCTCGCCCGTGGCATGCAGCACGGCACCGGTGCCGACGAACAACAGGCTCTTCATGAAGGCGTGGTTGACGGCGTGGTACAGGACAGCGATCAGCGCGAGCGCGGCCAGCGCCCCCATGTGGACGCCGAGGAAGACGATCGACAACCCGAGCCCGGTGAACAGGATGCCGATGTTCTCGATGGACGAGAACGCCAGCAGCCGCTTCATGTCGGTCTGGGCCGCCGCGAAGACGACGCCGTAGATCGCCGTGAACAGGCCGAGCGCGAGCGGTGGCAGGCCCCACCACCATTCCGGACGCCCGAGCAGATCGAGCGTCACGCGCAGGATCCCGTACAGCGCCGTCTTCAGCATCACGCCGCTCATGAGCGCCGAGACCGGTGACGGCGCCGCCGGATGCGCCTCGGGCAGCCAGACGTGCATGGGCACGAGCCCCGCCTTGGCCCCGAAGCCGGAGAGCGCGAGCAGGAAGGCCGCGGCTGCCCACGCGGGCGACAGGTCGGCCGCGCGCATGGCATCGAACGTGAACTGCCAGCTGCCTCCCTGCATGACCCCGAACGACAGCAGGATGCCGATGGCGCCGAGATGCGCGATCAGCAGGTAGAGGTAACCGGCCCGCCGGATCTCGGGGATCCGATGCTGAGTCGTGACGAGGAAGTACGACGACAGCGCCATCGTCTCCCACGCCATCATGAACGCGTAGGCGTCGTCGGCGAGCAGCACGAAGCCCATGCTGGCCAGGAACACGTGGTACTGCAGGCACAGCAGGCCGGGCGCAGTCCCCTCGCCCGTCCGGAAGTAGCCGGCGGCGAAGATCGAGACCCCGGCCGAAGCCGCTCCCAGCAGGACCAGGAACACGCCGGACAGCGCATCGAGGCGCAGGTGGAACGGCAGATCCGGCAGCCCCGCCTGGAGCACGCGGGTCGCCGGCGCGAGATCGATGCCGTACAGGGCCACCACGGCGAGCGCGACGCCCACGATGGCGCCGAGCGGGAACAGCAGTCTCGCCACGTACGGAACGTTGCCCGGGCGCAGCAGGCCGAGCGCGCCGATCACGCCCCACGCGACCAGGAGGCCCATGCAGATCTCGATCGGCTCGTGACGAGCCAGCGGGATGAGTTCGGCGAGTCCTGGGATGTCGGGCATGCGAACGCGGGTCGTCCCGGGCTGGATTGTGCGTCAATGATAATCTCATTATCATTGCATGCCAATTCAGTTGAACAAGGTGTTCCGCCTTGCCCATGGAAGAACGGACCGCGCGCTTCACGATTCTCATCGATCCGCGCAAGAAGGCCGTGTTCGAGAAGCTCTGTGCCGACGAGGACGCCACGCCGTCGCAGGTCCTCCGGCGCCTGATGCGTGCCTACATCGAGGAGCGGCTCGGCCGGCCCTGGACGCCCGAAGACGCGGCCGAATCCGCCAGGCCCGCACGTCGCTCGGCTTCGCGCTGATCGCGCATTCACCGCATTCTTGAAGAACGCGGCCGCCGCGTTGCGCCGCGCCCGCAGCTCACGGAGGTTCGCTGGAACCATGACTTCATTCACTCCTGAAACCATCGATGCGCCGGCCGGTCTTCGCCATGCAGCGCTCAAGCAATGGATCGCCGACATCGCCAACCTGACCCGGCCCGCGCGCATCTGCTGGGCCGACGGCTCGCAGGAGGAATACGACCGGCTGTGTGCTGAAATGGTCGCGAGCGGCATGCTGGTCCGGCTCAACCCGGCTCACCGCAGGAACTCGTACCTGGCCTGCTCCGATCCCACCGACGTCGCGCGGGTGGAGGACCGGACCTTCATCTGTTCCGAGCGTCGCGAAGACGCCGGGCCGACCAACAACTGGGAAGCACCGCAGAAGATGCGCGCCACGCTGCGCGGGCTGTTCGAGGGCTGCATGCGGGGCCGCACGCTCTATGTCGTACCGTTCTCGATGGGACCGCTCGGCAGCCACATCGCGGAGCTCGGCGTCGAGCTCACCGACAGCCCGTACGTCGTCGTCAACATGCGCACGATGACGCGCATGGGCAGCGCGGTCCTCGACCTGCTGGGCACCGACGGGCGCTTCGTGCCGGCGGTCCACTCGGTGGGCGCGCCGCTCGCCGACGGCGAGAAGGACAGCCGCTGGCCCTGCAACCGGGCCACGAAGTACATCGTCCACTACCCGGAGACCCGGGAGATCTGGTCGTTCGGCTCGGGCTACGGCGGCAACGCCCTGCTCGGCAAGAAGTGCTTCGCGCTGCGCATCGCCTCGAACATGGCGCGTGACGAGGGCTGGCTCGCCGAGCACATGCTGATCCTCGGCGTCGAGAACCCGGCCGGCGAGAAAACCTACGTGGCTGCGGCGTTCCCATCAGCCTGCGGCAAGACCAACTTTGCGATGCTCATCCCGCCGCAGTCCTTCGACGGCTGGAAGGTCACGACCGTCGGCGACGACATCGCCTGGATCAAGCCGGGACCGGACGGACGGCTGTATGCCATCAATCCCGAAGCCGGGTTCTTCGGCGTCGCACCGGGCACGTCGGAGAAGACCAACTTCAATGCGATGGCGACGCTGCGCGAGAACGTCATCTTCACGAACGTCGCGCTGACCGACGACGGCGATGTCTGGTGGGAGGGCATGACGAAGGTGCCACCCGCCCACCTCATCGACTGGACGGGCAAGGACTGGACGCCCGAGATCGGACGCGAGACCGGCCGCAAGGCGGCGCACCCGAATGCGCGTTTCACGGCGCCGGCCCGGCAGTGCCCGTCCATCGACTCCGAGTGGGAGAACCCGCGGGGCGTGCCGATCTCGGCCTTTGTCTTCGGCGGCCGGCGGGCGACGACGGTGCCGCTCGTCTACGAGGCCTTCAACTGGAACTTCGGCGTCTACATGGCGGCCACGCTCGGCTCCGAGACCACCGCCGCGGCCGTCGGCGAACAGGGCGTGGTGCGCCGCGATCCGTTCGCGATGCTGCCGTTCTGCGGCTACCACATCGGCGACTACTTCAACCACTGGCTGAACGTCGGGCGGCTCGTGTCCGCGAAGCCACGCATCTTCTGCGTCAACTGGTTCCGCATGGACGACCGGGGCGAGTTCCTCTGGCCCGGTTTCGGCGAGAACATGCGCATCCTCGAGTGGATCGTCGACCGCGTCCACGGTCGCGTCGGCGCACAGGAATCGGACCTCGGCTGGATGCCCCGCTTCGACGACATCGACTGGACGGGCAGCCCGGTCACGCGCGAACAGTTCGAGCCGCTCGTCGCCATCGACCGCGAGGCCTGGCACCGCGAGACGGAGCAGCACGGCGAGTGGTTCGCACGCATCGGCGACCGGTTGCCTCGACAGCTGGATCTCGAGCGCCAGCTGCTGCAGAGCCGCCTCGGCTCGGCCCGAACGACCTGAGATCCGTACTGCCGGGGCGGACAGCAGACCGTGGAAAGAAGTAGCAAGCTGTTCAGCTGGGGGGCCGGCCGGCGGGCTGCACAGACGAGGAGCGCGACTCGATCGTCCCGGGCGCCGGATACCGCAGCGATTCTGCCGCCCGATGTCAACGATTTCGGGCACCGTCCGTTTTCCGAACGGGAGCTGCGGGCGCTGGCCGGGTGGCTCGCGGACGCCAGCTGGCCTCGGGGCACCTTGTCGATCGCGGGCCTGGAAGGCTACCTGGTTGCGCTGATCCTGCTGCCACTCGCCGCACACCCAGGCACATGGCTGCCAGCGATCTGGAACGATTCGGGCTGGCGGCTCGCCCCGCCCGTCAGCCAGCCAGAGCGCTTCCGCGAGTTCGTCGAGCTGACCTGTGGATTCATGCGACACCTCCGTGCCTGCCTGGCCACGGATCCCGCTGCACTCCGCTCGGTGTGCGAAATGACTCCACCCCCACTCGCGCTCCCCGCGTCGCAGGGTTGCCGGGACTGGGCACAGGGCTTCGGCCGCGCGATCCGCCATACCAGCCGCCTGCACATCCCTTCGGTGGCCCCGGAGTACCAGGCCCTGGTCACGATCGCCGTCTGCGCGGGCACGAGACCCGCGGCGCCTGCACCCGCGGTCTCGTTCAATCGACTGCACCAGGCCATCATCGTCCTCGCACAGAGTCTCGCCGCAGGCCGAACCACGGATTCTCCGTTGCGTGGTCCGGTGGCGTCGCGCACACCCGACAGGCGACAGATCGTTCGAGACGAATCCCCGCCCGTCCCGGGCGAGGATTCGCAGGTCCCTGCCACCGCGGACCGACGGCGGCACCAGGCCGCGATCGACTGACGTCCGGCCTCGCGGCTCCGGCAGCCCCGGGCTTCGCGGGCGTGCTGCCGATTGCATTTCTTCACAGCTCACGTGCTTGCGCGGAAGCGTCTGGCACGACAACCTTCTGCCTGCCCGGTGGTCAGATCGATCCACGGGCCGCCGCAGTGGCGGATTGCAACGAGGAAGCCGATGCCTGACGACGCGCCGAAGTCCCGCTCCGAACTCGCCGGAATGCTCTCGTCCCCGGAGACCCCTCGCCGGTGGCGCAGGCCGCTGTGGTTCGGGGCCGCCGCCCTCGTGACCGTCGCGCTGCTGGCATGGTGGTGGATCGGGCGCGACGGCGCAGAGGCGCCCGGTTACGTGACGCAACCCGTCACGCGCGGCTCGCTGGTGGTCACGGTGACGGCGACCGGTATGCTGGAGCCGACCAACCAGGTCGACGTCGGCAGCGAGCTGTCCGGGACCATCGCGCGGGTGCTCGTCGATTACAACGACCGGGTCACGCGAGGCCAGGTGCTGGCCCTGCTCGACACGCGCAAGCTCTCCGACCAGACCGAGCGCACGCGCGCCAATCTGGCCTCCGCGCGCGCGCGCGTCGCGCAGGCGCGTGCCACCGTCGAGGAGACCACACGGAACCTGCGCCGGCTCACCGATCTGTTCGACAGGAGCGGCGGCACGCTGCCCTCGGCGTCGGACCTCGATGCAGCGCGCGCCGCGGCCGCCCGGGCGCAGGCGGACCTCGAGAGCGCGACCGCCGCCGTCGCCGAGGCGGGCGCCGCGCTGCGCGCGAACGAGAACGACCTCGCCAAGGGAGCGATCCGCTCCCCGGTCGATGGCGTCGTGCTGAAGCGCACGGTGGAGCCCGGACAGACCGTGGCCGCGTCGTTCCAGGCGCCCGTGCTGTTCACGCTGGCCGAGGACCTGAAGCGCATGACGCTGAAGGTCGATGTGGCGGAAGCGGATGTCGGACCGGTGGCACCGGGTCAGCACGCCACCTTCACCGTGGACGCCTGGCCGGGCCGGCAGTTCGAGGCCACGGTCACCAAGGTCCAGTACGGATCCAAGGTCGTGGACAACGTCGTCGCCTATCCGACCGAACTCCAGGTCTCCAACGAAGACCTGAAACTGCGCCCCGGCATGACCGCGACAGCCGAACTGCGCGTGGCGGAGCGACGCGATGCCTTTCTGGTGCCGAACGCCGCGCTGCGCTTCACGCCGCCGACGCCGCAGGCCGGTCAGGACCGTCCCGGTTTCACGCTGGTGCCACAGATGCCACGCCGCCGCACGGCGGAGCGCAACAACAGCCACGGCGACAACGGCACGCGCAGGCTCTGGGTGCTGCGCGATGGTGCGCCGCAACCGATCACCGTGAAGGCCGGCGCGACGGACGGGAAGCTCACCGAGGTCTCGGGACCGGACCTGAGGGAGGGCCTCGAGGTCATCACCGCAGCACCGGCCGCGGAGTCATGAACCCCGCACACCGCGCCGCTGCCGCGCCGCCTCTGATCGAGCTCTGCGGTGTGACCCGGACCTACGGCTCGGGGGCCGCCGCTTTCCAGGCCCTCGCCGGAGTGGACCTGCGCATCGACGCGGGCGAGTTCGTCGCCGTGATGGGACCGAGCGGCTCCGGCAAGTCGACGCTGATGAACATCCTGGGCTGCCTCGATACACCGACCACCGGCAGCTATCGCTTCGACGGCGTCGAGGTCGGGACTCTCACGCGCGAGCAGCGGGCGCTGCTGCGCCGGTACCGCATCGGCTTCGTGTTCCAGGGCTACAACCTGCTCGCGCGCACCAGTGCGCTCGAGAACGTCGAACTGCCCCTCCTGTACCGCGGCCTGCCGCACGGCGACCGGCGCGCGCGCGCCCGTGCGGCGCTCGCGCAGGTCGGACTGGCGGGCTGGGAGACCCACACGCCCGCCGAGCTGTCCGGCGGCCAGCAGCAGCGCGTGGCGATCGCGCGCGCGATCGTCTCCGAACCGACGGTGCTGTTCGCGGACGAGCCGACCGGCAATCTCGACTCCGCTCGTGGCCGCGAGATCATGGAACTGATCTCGGGACTGAATGCCTCACGCGGCCTCACCGTCCTCATGGTCACCCACGAGCCCGACATGGCGCACTATGCACGGCGCATCGTCACCGTCCGCGACGGCCGCATCGCGGGTGACACACCGACACCGGAAGCGGCCGCATGATCGGCAACGCACTGCTGCTCGCACTCAGCGAGATCCGGCGGAACCTGCTGCGCGCGTTCCTGACGCTGCTCGGCGTCGTGATCGGCGTCGCGGCGGTCGTGACCATGGTGACCCTGGGCGACGGCGCCACGCGCAGCGTCCAGGCGCAGGTCGCGAGCCTCGGCAGCAACCTGATCACGCTGAGGCCCGGTCGCGGCATGGGGCCCATGGCGGGCGGCGGCGCGCCACAGTTCCGCATCAGCGACGCCGAGGCGATCCGCGATGCCGTTCCCGGCGTGCGCGCAGTGGCGCCGACCATGAACCGCGCCGCCTCCATGGTGTACATGCAGCGGGACTGGACCACATCGGTCATGGGCGCGACCCCGGAGTACTTCGACGTCGCGAACTGGCGCATCGAGGCCGGACGCCCCTTCACCGAGGCCGAGTACCGCGCCGGCCGTCCGGTCTGCGTGGTCGGCAGGACCGTGCGCGAGAAGCTCTTCGAACGCGAGCAGCCGGTCGGCGCGAGGATCCGCGTCGGCAAGTTCAGCTGCGAGGTCATCGGGTCGCTCGCCGCCAAGGGCCAGGGCGCGATGGGACACGACCAGGACGACCTCGTCGTCATGCCGCTGTCCACGGTGCAGCGCAGGCTCGCGGGGAAGCAGACCACCCAGGACGTCGGTGCGATCCTCGTGTCCGCACGCACCGGGGCCGACATCGAGGGGGTGCTGTTCGACATCACGCAGCTGATGCGGGAACGCCGCCGGATCGGCCACAACGAAGACGACGACTTCATCGTCATCGACACGCGCCAGATCGCGGAGACACTGAGCTCGACGACGCGCGTGATGACCATGCTGCTCGGCGCCGTCGCGGGTGTGAGCCTGCTCGTGGGCGGGATCGGCATCATGAACATCATGCTGGTCTCGGTCACCGAGCGCACCCGCGAGATCGGCATCCGGCTCGCGATCGGCGCGCAGCCGCGCGAAGTGCTGCTGCAGTTCCTGATCGAGGCCATCGTGCTGTCGACGCTGGGCGGAGTGGCCGGCATCCTGATCGGCGCCCTCGCCTCGTGGCTGCTCGCCGGCGTCATGAAGGTGCCCTACGCCTTCGGCGTGCAGATCAACGTCATCGCCTTCCTGTTCTCGGCCGGCGTCGGCGTGCTGTTCGGGCTGATGCCCGCCCGCCGCGCCGCGCAGCTCGACCCGATCGAGGCGCTGCGCCACGAGTGACTGCGGTGGCCGACGCGCGGCTTCAGGCAGCGACGAGCCCGGCGATCGCGGCCGTCATGCACGAGGCCAGCGTCGCCGCGACGAGCGCCGGCATCGCGAGCGCCGCCAGATCGGCGCGTCGCTCGGGCGCCATGGCGCCGATTCCACCGAGCTGGATGCCGATGCTGCCGAAGTTGGCGAAGCCGCAGAGCGCGTAGATCGTGATCAGCCGTGAGCGCGCATCCAGAGTGTCCGGCGGCAGCTGCGTGAACTGCGCGTAGGCGACGAACTCGTTGAGCACTGTCTTCACGCCCAGCAGCGATCCGACCGCCGGCGCCTCGCTCCAGGGCACGCCCATGCACCAGGCGACGGGTGCGAAGATCCACCCGGCCATGCGCTCCAGCGACAGCGGCTCCCCGCCGGCCGCGGGCAGCAGTCCCACGATGCCGTTCAGCAGTGCGACGAGGCTGACCAGCACGAGCAGCATGGCCATCACACCCAGGTAGACGCCCAGGCCGTCCTGCGTCCCCCGCGTCAGGGCATCCATGGAGCCGGTGTAGAGCCGCGGCGGCGCGACCACCGGCTGGTCCCGCGGATCCTCCGGCAACAGCAGGTGCGCGAACAGTATCGATGCCGGCACCGACATCACCGACTTCGTCAGCAGGTGACCGAGCGCCTCGCCGAAGAACGGACCGAGCATCGCGGCGTAGAGGGCCATGACGGACCCCGCGATCGTCGCGAGCCCTGCGGTCATGAGCAGCAGCAGCTCGTAGCGCGTCATCGCGGCGAGGTACGGCCGCACGAGCAGCGGCGACTCCACCGGGCCGGCGAAGATCTCCGCCGTCGCGGCGAGACCGGCCGGACCGCGCGTCCCGAGCGTGCGCTCGAACAGCCCTGCCAGCGCACGCACGACGAGCGGGAGCACCTGCCAGTGCCACAGCAGCGCGGAGAGCGCCGACATGACGATCACGATGGGCAGCAGGCGGAAGGCGAAGGTGACGAGCGCCCCCGGCTCCGCGACGGCGAACGGCGCCGCACCGCCGCCCAGGAAGCCGAACAGGAAGGTCGTGCCGGCGCGCGTGGCATCGGTCACCGCATCGACGCCGCGTCCGACGGCGGCGAGGCCTGCGGCGGCCACGGGCACCCGCAGCAGCAGCGCGCAGATGACGAACTGCAGGACGATCGCGGTCGCGACGAGCCGCCAGTCGATGCGGCGGCGCGACGCGCTGAGCAGCACGCCGAGCCCGACGAACGCGGCCATGCCGGCGACGGCCTGCAGGAAGCCGCCCGCCGTCACGGCATGCGCTCAGCGATACCGCGCGAGGATCTGCTTCAGCCGGGCCGACCCGGGCGTGAGCTTCTCGTACGGCACGTTCACGAGCGGCTGCTGCACCGTACCCGACAGCGCGTGCATGTCGCGGCCCGACGGATCGCAGTAGATCAGGCCCGTGACGTACTCGCCGCGCTTCGCGTGGCTCTGGACGAAGCTGAACGCACGCCCGCGGTCCGTCGGGTCGTAGTCCCGATCGAGCTTGCGCAGCACGATGCGACCGCCCTCGTGCATGTCGACTTCCAGGGCTTCGCCCTCGCCGTACGAGACCGTGACCGGCTTGTGCGGCGCCACGTAGTCGGCCGCCGTGGCCGCATGGAGGTGCTCGCGCGTGTAGGCGTAACTCTTCGTGGAACCCTCGTGGTCGTTGAAGGTCACGCAGGGCGAGATCACGTCGATCAGCGCGAAGCCCGGATGCGCGAGGGCGGCCTTGATGAGCGGCACCAGCTGCGCCTTGTCGCCCGAGAAGCTGCGTGCCACGAACCCGGCTCCCAGCGACAGCGCCAGCAGCACGGGGTCGATGGGCCCGAACTCGTTGGACTCGCCCTTCTTGGACTTCGAGCCGATGTCGGCCGAAGCCGAGAACTGACCCTTGGTCAGGCCGTACACGCCGTTGTTCTCGAGCATGTACAGCATGTTGAGGTTGCGGCGGACCACGTGGCCCAGCTGCCCGAGGCCGATCGACAGCGAATCGCCGTCGCCGGACACCCCGATGATGTTGAGCGCGCGGTTGGCCGCACCCGCGCCCGAGGCGATGGCCGGCATGCGGCCGTGCACGGAGTTGAAGCCGTGCGCGCCGCTGATGAAGTAGGCCGTCGACTTCGACGAGCAGCCGATTCCCGACAGCTTGACGACGCTCTGCGGCGAGAGCGACAGCTCGAAGCAGGCCTGGATCATGGCGGCCGTCACGGAGTCGTGGCCGCAGCCGGCGCAGAGCGTCGACATGCCGCCCTCGTAGGCCCTGTACGTCAGCCCGAGATCATTGCGCGGCAGACCGGGGTGCGCGACTTTCGGCTTGGTGATGAAACTCATGCTGCGGCTCCCTTCGCGAGCTCCTGCGCGACGCCTTCCACGATGCACTTCGCCTCGATGGGCAGACCGTTGTAGTGCAGGATGGAACGAAGCCTCGACTTGCTGACCGCGGTCTCGAGGGTCAGCAGGCTGCGCAGCTGTCCGTCGCGGTTCTGTTCGACCACGAAGTTCGTCTGGTGCGCGGCGAGGAAGGCCTCGACCTCGTCCCCGAACGGGAAGCCACGAACGCGCATGTAGTCGACGTGCACACCCTGCTTCGCGAGCGCGGCGATTGCCTCGCGCACGGCGCCGTCGCAGGAACCGAGGCTGACGATGCCGATCTCGTGCCGTCCGCTGCCCTCGATGATCGCGGGCGGCACCAGCTTCCTGGCCGTGTCGAACTTGCGCACGAGACGATCGACGACGATCTGGTAGTCGGTCGCGTCCTCGGTGTAGCCGCCGTACTGGTTGTGGCCGGAGCCGCGCGTGAAGTACGCGCCCTTGCTGCTGACGCCGGGCAGGCTCCGGTACGGGATGCCGTCGCCGTCCTTGTCGAAGTAGCGGTGGAACTTCTCCAGTTTCGCGAGATCCTCGGCGGAGAGCACCTTGCCCCGGTCGGGGCGGTATGCGTCGTCCCACTTGAACTCCGGCACCATCCAGTCGTTCATGCCGATGTCGAGATCGAGCATCACGAACACCGGCGTCTGCAGCCGCTCCGCGAGGTCGAAACCCTTCACGGCGAACTGGAATGCCTCCTCCGGGTTCGACGGGAACAGCGCCACGTGCCGGGTGTCGCCGTGCGACGCATAGGCGCAGAGCATGAGATCGCACTGCTGGGTGCGCGTCGGCATGCCGGTCGACGGCCCGCAGCGCTGCACGTCGAAGATCACCGCCGGGATCTCCGCGTAGTACGCGAGCCCGATGAACTCGCTCATCAGCGAGATGCCCGGACCGCTCGTCGGCGTGAAGGCGCGCGCACCGGCCCACGAGGCGCCGACGACCATGCCGACGGCCGCGAGCTCGTCCTCCGCCTGGAGGATGACGTAGTTGTTGGCACCGGTCTCGGCGTCCACCCGATGCTTCGCGCAGAAGCCCTTGAACGAGTCCATGATGGACGTCGAGGGCGTGATCGGATACCAGGCGCCGACGGTCGCACCCGCATAGACGCAGCCGAGCCCGGCCGCGGTGTTGCCGTCGATCAGGATGTTCCCGGCCGTCGCGTTCATGCGCTCGACCCGTATCCCGAGCGGACAGCTGAAGTGCTCGCGCGCGTACCGGTAGCCGAGCTCGATGGCCTTCATGTTCGAGTCCACGAGCGCGGGCCGCTTCGCATACGTCTCGCCGAGCAGCTCGCGGATCACGGCGAGATCGATGTCGAGCAGCGCCGCGACGGCACCCGCGTACATGATGTTCTTCATCAGCGTACGCGCGCGCGCGGTCGGGAAGTGCTGGTTGCAGATCTCCGCGAACGGCACGCCGAGCACCGTGACGTCGTCGCGCGTCAGCAGGGAGCTGCGCGGCCAGGTCGAGTCGTACAGCAGGAATCCGCCGGGCGCGACCTCCCTGACGTCCTTCGCGTAGGTCTCCGGGTTCATGGCGATCATGAGATCGATGCGCCCGCAACGCGCCATCCAGCCGTCGCGCGTGACGCGGATCTCGAACCAGGTCGGCATGCCCTGGATGTTCGACGGGAAGAAATTCTTGCCGACCACGGGCACGCCCATCCGGAAGATGGACTTCATGATCAGCGCGTTCGCGCTGGCCGAGCCGGTGCCGTTGATATTGGCGATCTTGACTACGAAATCGTTCACGCGCTCTTGCGCCTGGGCTCTCTCTGGCATCGCTCAACCTCGTCGGTGGTCTTGGGCACTTCGATCCAGGACTTCTGCATGTCCCACGCACCCGTGGGGCACCGCTCGGCGCACAGACCGCAGTGCACGCAGAGATCCTCGTCCTTCACCATCACACGCCCGGTCTGCTTCAGCGATTCCGAGACGAACAGCGGTTCGTCGGGGTTCCGCCGCGGCGCCTTGAGGCGCGACACGAGGTCGGCCTCCTCGCCGTTCGGCGTGATGGTCAGGCAGTCCGTCGGACAGATGTCGATGCAGGCGTCGCATTCGATGCACGCCGGTGCGTCGAACACGGTCTGGATGTCGCAGTTGAGGCAGCGCTGCACCTCGGCCTCGAACTGCTCGGGCCCGAACCCGAGTTCCACCTCGATGTTCAGCCGCTTGAAACGCTCCTTGAGCCCGACGTGCGGCACGATGCGCCGCTCGACCGGTGCGTAGTCGTTCTTGTACGACCACTCGTGGAGGCCCATCTTGCGGCTGCTGAGGTTCACGCCGCGCGGTGGCCGCTCGCCGACGGCGAGCCCCTGGCAGTGACGATGGATCGAGATCGCCGCCTGGTGGCCGTGCTCGACCGCCCAGATGATGTTCTTCGGTCCGAACGCCGCGTCACCACCGAAGAACACCCCGGCGCGCGTGGACTGGAACGTGGTCGCGTCCACGACCGGAACCTGCCACTTGTCGAACTCGATCCCGAGATCGCGCTCGATCCAGGGGAAAGCGTTCTCCTGACCGACCGCGAGGATCACGTCGTCGCAGGGCACGAGTTCCTCGCCCGTCACGCGCTCGGCGACGATGCGCCCACGCTCGACGTCGTACTCCATGACGTCGAACAGCATGCCCGTCAGCCTGCCGCCCTCGATCACGAAGCACTTCGGTGCGCGGTTGACCACGATCGCGACGTTCTCCTGCTCGGCGTCCTCCAGCTCCCACTCCGAAGCCTTGAAGAACCCACGCGGCTTGCGCGCCATGACCTTGACGTCGCGCGCACCGAGTCTCAGCGACGAGCGGCAGCAGTCCATCGCGGTGTTGCCCACGCCGATGATCAGCACGCGCTCGCCGATCGACTTCACGTGACCGAAGGCCACGGACTCCAGCCAGGTGATGCCGATGTGGATGCGATCGGAATCGTCGCGACCGGGCAGCCGGAGTTCCTTGCCCTTGGGTGCGCCGCTGCCGACGAACACCGCGTCGAACTCGCCTGAATCCAGCAGCGCCTTCATGCTGTGGACCGGGGTGCCGAGGCGCAGATCCACTCCCATGTCGATGATCGTGCCGATCTCCTCGTCCAGCACGGACTCGGGCAGGCGGAACGACGGGATGTTGGTGCGCATCAGGCCGCCCGTCACCGCGTGCTGTTCGAAGACCGTCACGCTGTAGCCGAGCGGCGCCAGATCGTTGGCAACCGTCAGCGACGCCGGACCGGCGCCGATGCACGCCACGCGCTTGCCGTTCTTCGCCGGCACCGGCGGCAGCCGGTCGGTGATGTCGTCGGCGAGGTCCGCCGCGACACGCTTGAGCCGGCAGATCGCAACCGGCTTCTCCTCGACGCGCCCCCGCCGGCAGGCGGGTTCGCACGGACGGTCGCACACGCGCCCCAGGATCCCGGGGAACACATTCGACTCCCGATTGACCATGTAGGCGTCGGTGTACCGGCCCTGTGCGATGAGCCTGATGTACTCGGGGACATCCGTGTGGGCCGGACAGGCCCACTGACAATCGACCACCCGGTGGTAGTAGTCCGGGTCCTTGGTATCGGTCGGCTTCATCACGGCGCTCAGGCCCTCCGGGTCCGCACGGAACGTGGCGCACCCTGTTGAAATGTCTTCGCCCGGAAGGGGTTAGCCGCACCCGGCCCGGACGGGGGGCGCCAAGTATAGCGATCGGACCGCCCGGAAACACGGCTTCCGAACACCACGGCCGGAATCCGGAACTGGTCCAGACGATGCGATCCGATCCCGGCGCGACTCGCGGCCGGTCCGATCCGGAGAGATCCACGCGGCACGTGCGCGGTCGCAGCGATGGGAAGACCGGCGCGGGGGAAACGCTCAGCGCGGATCGGCGGGGGCACCGGACGGCGCGCGCCTCACGAGGTCGCCGATGCGCAGCGCTGTTTCCAGGGCGCGCAGCCCGTCCTCGCCCGTCACGACGGGAACGGCATTCGCCGCGATCGCCGACAGGAAGGAATCGATCTCGAACCCGAGCGCATCGCCCTGCCCGCAGTCCTGCTCCACGACGTCGACGGCGGGCGGGTTCCCCTCCGCCGCGTCAGGACGGCGACGCACGGTGGTGAGCGTCTTCAGCTGGAGATCCAGGGACAGATAGCTGTCTTCCTGGAAGACACGGAGCTTGCGCTCGGACTTCGTGCTGATGCGACTCGCGGTCACGTTCGCGACGCAGCCGTTCTCGAAGCGGATCCTCGCGTTCGCGATGTCGATCTCGCCGGTGAATACGGGTGCTCCGACCGCGTCGATGGAACCGATCCGCGCCCCGACGATGTTCATGATGAGGTCGATGTCGTGGATCATGAGGTCGAGGACGACGCTGACGTCCGTGCCGCGCGGCCTGAATGGCGCCAGCCGGTGCGACTCGATGAAACGTGGCGCCCGGATCCCCGGCATCGCGGCAAGGACGGCAGGATTGAAACGCTCGAGGTGACCGACCTGCAGGACACGCCCGTTGATCTTCGCTGCAGCGATGAGGTCCCGCGCCTCGTCCACGGTCGTGCACATCGGCTTCTCGACCAGCACGTGCGCGCCGGCGTCGATGAACGCCCGTGCGATACGATGGTGCAGAGGGGTCGGCGTCACGACGCTGACCGCGTCCACGTGGCCGAGAAGTTCCCCGAAATCCGCGCAGGCCTTCGTCCCGCAGGCGGCCGCGACCGACTGCCGCGCGTCGGGCAGCGGATCGACGACACCGACGAGTTCGGCCCGCGGCGAATCCCGATACTTCTCGGCGTGGAAGCGGCCGAGGTAGCCGGTCCCGATGACGGCGACGCGCAATGGCGCCGGAGCCCCGCCTCGATCGATCAGGACCGCCGCTCCAGGTTCCAGCGGCTGCGGCGCCGGTATGCGAGCCGCTTCTGGAGAATGGCTCCGCCATAGACGAGGACCAGACCGCCGAAACAGGCGGCCGCCACGAATGGCCGGTCCCACTCCCCGATGGACAGCGACCTCGCAAAGGCCAGAGCGGCGATGAGGACGCCGAACGTCATCGCACCGTATGGCTTGGCCTCATAGACGGGCTCGGGCCACCATATTCTTTTTTTCATGGACGCAGCGTCCCCCGATACTGCGATGGCGGGCGATTATACTTAATAGCGGACGGAACAAAACAATTACGCCGGCTGCTGCCCGGCGACGGCTCGATCGCAGTATCTTCCGACACCGCAGTTCTGGACGGACAGGCCGCCGGGATGAAACTTCGACTCGATTTCTTCAAGACACACCGGCAGGGGCGCATCACCGTCCTGTTGATCGTTTTCGGCCTGTTCGTCATGCCGTTCCTGATCTACCTGGCCGGCCGCCTGACCCTGGGGCCTTCGGAAGCGGGCCTGTCCGGCTTCCTGAAAACCCTCTACGGCTCCCTGCTGACCCTCCGGCCGACGGCATGGGCACTGCTGTTCGGTCCCTGCCTCCTGTACTGGATCCTGCGGCTGACGAGCCGCCCCCTGCGCCGCCGCCGCAGGGCGTCGTGATCTCGAACGGGGCCAGGGGTTGCCCCGTGCCCTCAGGCTCGCGAGGCGCATTGAGGGAATGTCTTAAAGATTTCTCCGGGACAGTCGAAATACGACGCATGGGCGTGAGTGCAGCACGCCAACCGACTGTTTCCGCCCCAGGACCACAGCAATGAAGCCGGAACTCGAAGCGCAACTGAAGAGCTACGTCAATTTCCCGAGCCCTCCCGGGGTGGCCAGCCAGATCATCGAACTGGCGCAGGATCCGAACATCGACATGGGCAAGGTCGCGAAGGTCGTCGGCGTCGACCCCGCCCTCGCGACCAAGGTCCTGCGCATCGCCAACTCGGCCGTCTACGCGCAGCGGCGTCGCAGCGAGAGCCTTCGCCAGGCCCTCGTCGTCCTGGGCCTGAATGCGACGCTGACGCTCGCCCTGTCGTTCTCGGTGGTCAAGTCCCTCAAGGGGGGCAAGCCGGTCGGACTGAACTATCCGCACTTCTGGCGCCGGACACTGCTCTCGGCCACGGCCGCCCGGGCACTGGGCGAAGCGACCGGGCAGACGCTCGCGGAAGAGCTGTTCCTGAGCGGTTTGCTGCAGGACATCGGCATGATCGCACTCGACCGGAGCGTCAAGGATCTCTACCGGGACGCCGCGTCCCGGCAGACGGACCATGGCGCGATGTGCGAGATCGAGCGCAGCCGGCTCGGGGTCGATCACTCCGAGGTCGGCGCCTGGCTCATGCGGCAGTGGAATCTGCCGGAACGCCTCTGGTCGGCCATCGAGCGGAGCCACGTCCTGGAGTCGCATCGCGTCATCGATGCCGATGATGCGTTCAACCGCTGCGTTGCGCTGTCGGGCCCGCTCGCCGACATCTTCTTCGGCGACCGGGAATCGAACGCCGACGCCATCCAGACGCTCGCCCATCAGGTCGAGCGCATATTCGGACTCGACGCGGAGGGCTTCGGCCGGGTGCTCGAGCGCATCGGTGCGCTGATCCCGGAAACGGAAATGATCTTCGAGACGGACATGGTCGCCGACCCGGATGCGATCACCGAGCACGCGCGCGAGATCCTGATGGTGCGGAATCTCGCGGCCCTGCGCGAGGTCAACACGCTGCGCGACACGGCCGACTCGCTGTCCGCACGCGCCTCCGAACTCGAGGCCGAGAACCGTCGGGACGCACTGACCGGGGCGTTCAACCGCGCGTTCCTGGACCAGTACCTGGCCCGCGAATTCGCCAAGGCCGCACGTCAGGGGTGGCCGATCTCCGTCGCGTTCTGTGATCTCGACCTCTTCAAGAAGATCAATGACACCTACGGACACCAGGCGGGCGACCACATCCTCCAGGCGACCGCGAGGATACTCCGCGGCAATACGCGGGACTCCGACATCGTCGCGCGTTACGGCGGTGAAGAGTTCGTGCTCGTCTTGCCCTCGACCGACAGTTCGACGACGACCATGGTCTGCGAGCGCATCGTGAGCGCCTTCCAGCAGGCCCGCCACAACATCGGCAACGTCAACATCAACGTCACCATCTCGATCGGTTTCGCCACGCAGTCCCCGGAGACCCCGTACGACACCGTCGATGCCCTGCTGCATGCCGCGGACCAGGCCCTCTACTCCGCCAAGCTGAAAGGGCGCAACCGGGCGATGCGGTACGACCTCGACCAGCAGAAGCCCGTCGTCCGGTTCCTCTGAGCCCGTCCGACGCGACCGCGGGTCCATCGCGACCCGATGTGCCGATCCACACGCCGCGTGAACGGCGTCACGGCAGTGCTGCGCCGCGGGCGCGCAACGTCAGCGGCATGCGGCTCGCATCGGAGACGCCATGTTCCTGGTCGCGGCACGCGCCTGCACAGTGACCGTCCTGCTGACGGCTGCAGCCGTACGCGCGGAAGAGGTGGGGAACCGCCTTCGGCCCACGCCGTACAGCGACCCGGTCGCTGCCATGCCGTGGCTTCGATGCGAGCCGACACCGATTCCGCACGTGAATCCGTGTCACCCCCGCGCCATGGGGCCGGCGGCCGCCGAGACGGGCGACGTGATCGCAGAACGTACGCGCGCTTTGGCGAGTCTTGAACAGGCCGCCCCCCGCACCGCCCTGCGCAGCATCGATCGCGTGCCGCTCGTGCTCGTCTGGGAGTCGCGATCCGGTGCGTTGTTCCTCGGCGTCGACCGCCACGGAGTCGGCGGCGTGCACTTCGGGAAGAGTTCCAGGACGAAAGACGGCGAAGAACGCACGATGCCCGCGCTGCTACGGACCGGCTGGCAGCGGCAGGATCCGTCTGTCCGATGAATCGCGGGCGCCAGTGGGCGGATGCGGGGCTCGATCCCGGCCATCAGGGCCAGTAGGACCACCCGATCAGACAGAGCGCGACCCACATGGCGCCCTGGGCCATCCAGCGCCAGCGGCTGCCGCGCTGGAGCGCACGGAACGCGAGCGCCGATACGGCTGTCAAACCCGCGAACAGGAGGATCGCGCGTATCAGCCCGCCGTATTCCTCCATGACCCGCGGATGATCCACCGAAATCAGCAGGTAGATGACGAGCACCATCGACAGCACGACGACGACGGACACCGCCGAGCCCAGCACGATTCCGGTCAGGAACCCCAGTGGCCCCATTTGCCAACCTCCCTCGCCTGCGCCGCAACTGCCCCTTGATCGTCGGGCAGCGCGCCTCTAGCCTGTCGGCCAATCGCCGCGAACGCGCCGTCCCCGAGATGCGAGTCTAGCCGACATGCCGGTCGAACCGAGCCCCAGATCCTGGCCGTCACCCGCCCGCGTGTTCGCATGGGGCTCCGCCGGCGTACTCGTTTCGCTGGCGCTGCTGGGCGCCACGCCCACGCGTGCGCCCGCGGTGCCTCCCGCGGCGGCCAGCACCACCGATCTCGTACCGTCGGCGCGCCAGGGGCGCGTGGCCAGGCTCGTGGGCGACCTGATGGAGCGACAGCATTTCCGGCATGCGGCCCTGGACGACCAGCTCTCCGCGCTGGTCTTCGAGAGCTACCTGGAGGCGCTGGACGGCAACCGCAGCTATCTGCTCGCCTCCGACATCGCGGAGTTCGAGTCGTACCGGAATCGACTGGACGACGCGATCCGTGACGGCGACGTCGAGCCGGCCTTCGTGATCTTCGCGCGACTGCAGGAACGCAACCGCGAACTGATGCGCTACGCCATCGAGCTGCTGGAAACGCAGCCCGATTTCACGCTCGACGAGAGCTACCAGTTCGAGCGCAACCACGAACCCTGGCCTGCGACCATGCAGGAGATGCACGACATCTGGCGCAGGCGCGTCAAGAACGACGCACTGTCGCTGATGCTCGCCGGCAAGACGTGGCCCGAGGCGCGCGAGGTACTGAAGACGCGCTATCAGCGCTTCGTCAAGCGCATCGACCAGGTCACCAGCGACGACGTGTTCGAGATCTTCATGAATGCGTGCTCGCACGTCTTCGATCCGCACTCCAACTACCTGTCGCCTCGTGACTCCGAGGAATACAACATCGCGATGAGCCTGTCCTACGAAGGGATCGGCGCGTCGCTGCAGCTCGTCGACGACTACGTGACGGTGATGAACATCATCCCCGGCGGGGCCGCGGCGCGCTCCGGACAGCTCAAGGCGAACGACCGGATCACGGCCGTCGGCCAGGGCAAGAGCGGGCCCCTGACCGACGTCGTCGGCTGGCGGCTCGACGACGTGGTGCAGCTGATCCGCGGGCCCGAGGGGACGACGGTGCGGCTGCAGGTACTGCCCGCCGGAGCGACACCTGGCACGACCGAAACGCAGCTGTCGTTCGCGCGCAGCAAGGTCACGCTGGAGGCACAGGCCGCCCGCAAGGACGTCCGGCGCATCGAACGCGACGGACGCGCCCTCACCATCGGCGTGATCACCGTTCCGAGTTTCTACCAGGACTTCCAGGCGCGTGTCGCCGGTGAAGACGACTATCGCAGCACGACGCGGGATGTGCGCCGCCTGATCGGCGAACTGCGCCAGAGCCATGTCGATGCGATCGTCATGGACCTCCGCAACAACGGCGGCGGCCACCTCTCCGAGGCAACGGGACTCGTCGGACTGTTCGTGGACAGGGGGCCGGTCGTCCAGCTCAGGGAAACCAGCGGGCGCACGGAAGTGCTCGACGATCCCGAGCCCGGCGTCGCCTGGGACGGCCCTCTGGTCGTGCTCGTCAACCGGGCGAGTGCATCGGCGTCGGAGATCTTCGCGGGCGCGATCCAGGACTACGGCCGCGGCATCATCGTCGGCCAGCAGACCTACGGGAAAGGCTCGGTCCAGAACCTCTATCCGCTCGACCGTTATGCACTCGGTCCCAGGGCGGGCTATGGCCAGCTGACCCTGACCATCGGCAAGTACTACCGCGTCACGGGCGACAGCACGCAGCACCGCGGTGTCACACCGGACATCCCGCTCCCGTCGCTGATCGACGTGAAGTCCGTCGGCGAGAGCACGCAGGACCATGCGCTGCCCTGGGACCGGATCCGGTCGACACAGTTCTCCGGCTCCGGTGCGCTGCCTGTGGACCGGCTCGCGCTCCTCACCCGCAGGCATCAGGGTCGCCTGACCGGGGACCCCGACCTGAAGGCTGTCGCGGAGGAAGTCGCCGAGGCGAATCGGCTCAGCGAACAGTCGACCGTGTCGCTGAATCTCGAGACACGCAAGCGCGAGCGTGCCGAACGCGAGGCGTTCCGGCTCGCCACCGAGAATCACCGGCGTGCCGCGCGCGGACTGGCTCAGCTCGCCACGATCGCCGAACTCGAGGCCGCCGAAGAGCCCGATGCGCTGCTGCAGGAAGCCGCGGAGATCGCCGCCGACGCGAGCGCGCCGCGATCGGTCGAGGCGAAGCCGGTCGAGGTCGCGGCCAACGGGAATGCCTCGCCAGGAACCTAGCGGCCTGCCGACCCGCATGAGCGGCGCGAGACGGACGGACAGGCTCCTAGCGCAGAAGAAGCCGGCTGATGTCCCAGTAATCGTCGACGAGCAGCCCGCGACCGGCATCCGGCGGCAGCGGCTCCGCGAAGGCGATCGAATCCGGGGCCGGAATGGTCTCGGCGGTGCCGCGGAACTGCGCGATCCTCCGCAGCCGTTCCGCCTCGACGCGGATTTCCGCGGCGATGCCCTCCTGGCGGCGGACGATCGCGAGCCCCCTCCGGATATCGCCGAGGCGGGCCAGGCAGGCGTCCTGCGACCCGTGTCGCGCATCGTGCACGCTGCGGCTCATCGCCACGCGCGACGCGCCGGCGAGCCCGAGCGCATTCAGACGCTGATGCAGCAATGCCGCGTAGGCGATGATCGTCAGGTTGATGCCCCTGCGACCTTCCACGGAGAGCCCCTGGAATTCCGGCAAGGGCTCCTTCTCGATGGTGCGGTGAGCCTCACGCAGGTCCGTGAGGTGCCGGTCGGCCGAGGCGGCCCGCAGGTGGAGGTCGTCGAGTCCGGCCGCGAGCCGGCGGCGGCGGAAGTAGTTCCAGAACCCGCGCAGCGAAGCGAGCCGCCGCTGGTTCTCCGCGAGGATCTCCGCCGCAACCCCGGCGTCCCGGACCGCCACGGCGAGGCGTTCGTCGGCAAGCTTCAGGCGCTCCCCGCGATCCAGCTGGAATTCCTCCTGCTGCCGACACCGCTCGCGCTCTTCCTGCTGGCGCCGCAGGTCCAGCGCCAGCTGATCGAGCTGTGAACGGCAGGTGCGCCAGATCGACCGGAGGCCGAAATGCACGAGCGCGTCGAAACCGCGGTCCGGCGCACCGAGCAGCGCCTCGAGCGCCTCGAGCTGTTCCTGCGCGCGATCATTGGCTGCGACCTGCTGCTTCAACCGGTCCTTCAGCTGATGGAGTTCCTCGTCGAGGCCCGACAGCTCCTTCTTCAGTTCGGCCCGGTTCCAGAAGAGCTTGAGGAGACGCTCTTCCTCGGCGGGATCCGTCCGGGGACGCAACGGTCGACGCACACCGTTCCAGATGTTCGTCAGCCTGACCACGGTGTCAGCCCGGAGCCGGCGAGGTCGCGGCGCAGACGGGCGGGAACCGATGGCCCCTGGCCGCGCAGTACTCGAGCCACTTGTTGAGCAGCATGTTGCGCGCCCACCCGGCCCCGGCGGCCAGCTCCACGCGCGCGATGAACTCGCGCCAGGGACCCGCGCGGCGCGTCGTGCCGCCGGCCGTCGCCTCCGCGAGTTTCGCGTCGTGATAGACGCGGATCTCCAGTGCGGGTTCGCGGTCTCCGCCCTCGGCATCCCCGAAAAGGTAGGACAGGCACAGCATCGTCGTGTACGGGCCGCGATCGACGACCTTCAGCTCGAGCGTGCAGTCGCCGGACACGCGCGACAGCGAAACCGGGGCGAGTCGCCGCGCATCGGCAACGAGCCAGTGCAGACGGATGAAATTGCTCTCGTACAGCGTCATGAGCGCCACGAACGAGCGTGGTCTCGCTCTCCAGGACGTCGCGCAGAGCACGTCGGAATCCATGTTTTCAATATAGCACAGGGGTCCGGCGGGTTCGGGCGCACACCCGTCCGGAACCGCGACGTCGATCAAGGTCTCACACGCCGCGGGATGTTCATCCGCTCGAGGATGCGGCTCGAGATCTCCTCGATGGAGCAGTCCGTCGTGTCGATGACCGGTGTGCCGAAGCGCTCGAACAGCTGTTCGGCCGCCCGTACCTCGAAGGTGCACTGCTGCATCGAGGAGTAGCGGCTGTCGGGACGCCGCTCCTGGCGGATCTGCTGCAGCCGGTCCGGGCGGATCGTGAGCCCGTACAGTTTCGTACGATGCGCATCCAGGCTGGGCGGCAGCCGTCGCATCTCGAGATCGTCCTCGGTGAGCGGGTAGTTGGCAGCGAGCACCCCGTACTGCAGCGCCATGTAGAGGCAGGTCGGCGTCTTGCCCGAACGCGACACCCCGACGAGGATCACGTCCGAGCGATCGTAGTCGCGGCTGTGCGCGCCGTCGTCGTTGGCGAGCGCGAAGTTCGTCGCATTCATGCGCGCGGTGTATGCGGCGAGGTCGAACATCCCGTGTGCGCGTCCGAGAGCATGACTCGACGTCTGCCCGAGTTCCTGCTCGAGCGGCCCCAGGAAGGCGTCGAAGAAGTCGAGCACCAGTCCCTGCGACAGCCGCACGACCGCGCGCACGTCGTCCTTCACGAGCGTCGAGAACACGATCGGCCGCACACCCTCCTGCTCGCCGGCCGCGTTGATCCGGCGCACGGCCTCCGCCGCCTTGTCAACCGTGGACACGAATGGCAGAGTCGTGGCACGGAATTCCAGACCATCGAACTGCGTGAGCAGACTGTGGCCCATCGTCTCCGCGGTGACGCCCGTCTGGTCCGACACGAAAAAAACCGTTCTTCTCTTGTCCAATGTCATCATTCCCCTGCGACGCCACGGAACCGCCGCGCGCCGCGCTCCATCCTAGCAGGAACCCCTTTCGCGAGGACCGACCGTGACCGACTACATCATCCCCTTCGAGCACCTCGGCATCCGGGACATCGAGGTAGTGGGCGGCAAGAACGCTTCGATCGGCGAGATGATCAGTCACCTGCTGCCCCTCGGGGTGCGCGTTCCCGGAGGCTTCGCCACGACGGCGCAGTCGTTCCGTGATTTCCTCGCGCAGGGCGGCCTCGCGGCACGCATCCAGCGCGAGCTCGACGGGCTCGACGTCGACGACGTGGAGAAGCTCGCCGCCGCGGGCGCCCGCATCCGGTCGCTGATCCTGGAGACGCCCTTCCAGCCGGCACTGCAGCGTGAGATCGTCACGGCATGGGAGGCGATGGATGCCGGTCGCGGCATCTCGGTGGCGGTCCGCTCCTCCGCGACCGCGGAAGACCTTCCGGGCGCGTCGTTCGCCGGACAGCAGGAGACCTTCCTGAACGTCCGCGGCCGCGATGCCGTGCTGCGCGCGGTGCACGAGGTCTACGCCTCGCTGTTCAACGACCGCGCCATCGCCTACCGCGTCCATCAGGGTTTCGAGCACGCCGCGGTCGCGATCTCGGTCGGTGTGCAGACGATGGTGCGCAGTGACCTCGGCGCGAGCGGCGTGATGTTCACGCTCGACACCGAGAGCGGGTTCCGCGACGTGGTGTTCGTCACGGCGTCCTACGGCCTCGGCGAGATGGTCGTGCAGGGCGCCGTGAATCCGGATGAGTTCTACGTCTACAAGCCTGCACTGCGGTCCGGGAAGCAGTCGATCCTCCGACGGAACCTCGGCACCAAGGCATCGAAGATGGTCTACGCGGACGGCACCGTTCCGGGCAGGCGCGTCGAGGTCGTCGACGTGCCGCCTGCGGATCGCCAGCGCTTCTGCCTCGACGACCGGGACATCGCCGAACTCGCGCGCCAGGCGCTGGTGATCGAGGAACACTATGGCTGCCCGATGGACATCGAGTGGGGCAAGGACGGCACGACCGGCGACATCGTCATCCTCCAGGCGCGACCCGAGACCGTGCAGTCGCGGGCCGGGCGCTCCATCCAGCGCTACACGCTGAACAGCCGCTCGAAGGTGCTGGCGCGCGGCCGCGCCATCGGCCAGCGCATCGGTGCGGGCCCCGCGCGGATCATCAACAGCGTCGCGGAGATGACGCGGGTGCAGGCGGGTGACGTGCTGGTCGCCGACATGACCGATCCGGACTGGGAGCCGGTGATGAAGCGCGCGGCCGCGATCGTCACGAATCGCGGCGGCAGGACCTGCCATGCCGCCATCATCGCACGCGAACTCGGCATACCGGCCGTCGTCGGCTGCGGCAACGCCACCGACATGATCGCCGAGGGACAGCCCGTGACGGTGTCCTGCGCGGAGGGCGACACCGGACTGATCTACGAGGGCATGCTGGGCTTCGACCAGCAGCAGATCGAACTGGACGCGCTGCCGCCCGCCCCCGTCCGCATCATGATGAACGTGGGCAACCCGGACCGCGCCTTCGACTTCGCCTCGATCCCGAACCGCGGCGTCGGCCTGGCGCGTCTCGAATTCATCATCAACCGCATGATCGGCGTACACCCGCGCGCACTGCTGGAATTCGAGCGTCTGGATCCGGCGATCAAGGACCAGATCCGTCGGCAGATGGCCGGCTACGCCGATCCGCTCGGCTTCTACGTCGACAAGCTCGCCGAGGGCATCGCGACGATCGCCGCGGCGTTCGCGCCGGAGCCCGTCATCGTCCGCCTCTCGGATTTCAAGTCCAACGAATACGCGAACCTGACCGCGGGCAAGCTCTACGAGCCGCACGAGGAGAACCCGATGCTGGGCTTCCGCGGCGCCTCGCGCTACGTCGACGAGTCCTTCCGCGCCTGCTTCGAACTCGAGTGCCGCGCCCTGCGCAAGGTCCGCGACGACATGGGCCTCGTGAACGTGCAGGTCATGGTGCCCTTCGTGCGCACCGTGGACGAAGGACGCCGCGTCGTGGAGCTGCTGGCCGCCAACGGCCTGAAGCGGGGCGAGAACGGCCTCAAGGTCATCATGATGTGCGAGCTGCCGACCAATGCGCTGCTCGCCGACCGGTATCTCGAGCATTTCGACGGCATGTCCATCGGCTCGAACGACATGACCCAGCTCACGCTGGGCCTCGACCGCGACTCCGGAATCATCGCGCACCTGTTCGACGAGCGCGACGACGCGGTCAAGGCGCTGCTCGCCATGGCGATCAGCGCCTGCCGCAAGGCGGGCAAGTACATCGGGATCTGCGGCCAGGGTCCCTCGGACCACCCGGACCTCGCGCGGTGGCTCGTGGACCAGGGGATCGACAGCCTTTCGCTGAACCCCGACACCGTCGTCGACACCTGGCTGTTCCTCGCCGGCGCGTCCCCGGCCGCGTGATGGTCGCGGCCGCCGTCCAGGTCGCCTCAGCCGCCGCGTCGGCGCCGCCACGACTCCGCGAACAGCTGCTCGCGATAGTGCCGCAGTTCACCGATCGACTCGCGGATGTCGTCGATGGCGCGGTGCGCCGTCGTCTTGCTGACGCCGGCGAGCACGGCAGGGGCCCAGTGCCGCGCCAGTTCCTTCAGCGTGCTCACGTCCAGGTTGCGGTAATGGAAGAACCGCTCCAGCCCGGGCATCCAGCGCGCGAGGAAGCGCCGGTCCTGGCAGACGCTGTTGCCGCACATCGGGGAGCGTCCCGCCGCCACGTGCTGCAGCAGGAAATCCAGCGTGAGCCGC
Source organism: Steroidobacteraceae bacterium (assembly GCA_046352935.1). Lineage (GTDB taxonomy): Bacteria > Pseudomonadota > Gammaproteobacteria > Steroidobacterales > Steroidobacteraceae > CAYWMY01. The sequence continues at coordinate 65,927 of JAXMGR010000015.1, read as the reverse complement.
TCGGCCGCGGCTTCGTCGATGCCACTCGACCGCACGCGATCGAGCAGCCCCGAGGCCCCGTGCGTGCTGCGGTTCCAGTCGTCCGTCAGCGCGAGTTCCGCCGGGCCCTGATGGACGGCGATCACGGGACCCTCCGCGACGATCTCGAGATCGGCATCGGTGACGAGGGTCGCGATCTCGATGATGCGGTCGGTCTCGGGCCGGAGGCCCGTCATCTCGAGATCGATCCAGACCAGTTTCGTGCCGTCGCTCATGTGCTTGGATTCACCGGGACTTCGCGTGATTCTAGCAAACGCGCAGTGCTCGACCGCCGCGTAGCACGGGAGCAGGGCCATCGGCAGGGCGCGTCCCGGGTGTCGCGCCCCGTGCGGACCCGCGACCCACGATCGCCGGGCGTGCGTTCGTGAGCCGCGTGCGACCGGCATCCGGATCTCCCGCGCATCTTCCCGGTGTCGCCGTCGCGTGTCACGGCCGCCGGGTCGTCGTCCGCGATGCATCGGGCACAGCCCATGCCTGCACGCTGTTCGGCCGCCGCCTCGAAGTCGTGTGCGGCGACCGGGTGCTCTGGCGGCGTGCGCGCGCGGAGGGCGCCGAGGGTGTCATCGTCGCCGTGGAGCCGCGCCGGAGCTCGCTCGCACGCATCGACGCACGGGGCCGTGCCGAACTCGTCGCCGCGAACCTGACGGTCATCGTGGCGATCCTCGCGCCGCTGCCGGCTCCGGACCTGTTCACCTGCGACGGCTATCTGGCTGCCGCCCGCTGGGCCTCGCTCGACGCGCTGCTGGTGCTGAACAAGTGCGACCTCGCCGCCGCGGCCGATGCCGGGATCGACGCCGAACTCGGGGTGTACCGCGACCTCGGCTACCGCGTCCTGCACTGCGCGAGGACCGAGCCGCAATCAACGGCCACGCTGGCACAGCACCTCGCCGGCCAGACCGCGGTGCTGGTCGGCCAGTCCGGCGTGGGCAAGAGCTCGCTGATCAACCGCCTCGTTCCCGGCCGCCCGGCCCTCGAAGGCGAGCTGTCCGTGGCAGGAGCATCAGGCCGGCACACGACGACGGCATCGACGCTGTACGAGCTGCCCGGCGGTGGCGCGATCATCGACTCGCCGGGCGTACGCGGCTTCGCGCCACCCCTGCCCGAGCCCCGCTGGATCGCCTCGGGTTTCGTCGAGATCGAACGCGCCGGTCAGGATTGCCGGTTCGCCGACTGCCTGCACGACGACACGGCCGGCTGTGCCGTGGAGGCGGCGGCAGGAGCCGGCCGCATCCACGCGCGGCGCCTGCAGAGCTACCGCCGGCTGCTGACGCTCGCGCGATCCCTGGACGCGGAGCGACGCAGCGGCGGCTCGACTTCCCGCCGGCGCCCGGTCAGGAGATGACCTGACGCCCCGCGAGCGCGTGTGCGAGCGTCCCGCCGTCGACGTACTCGAGTTCGCCGCCGACCGGCACACCGTGCGCGATGCGTGACGCACGCAGCCCCCGGCGCCTCGCGAGTTCGGCGATGTAGTGCGCGGTGGCCTCGCCCTCGACGGTCGGATTGGTCGCGAGGATCACCTCCGCAAGCCCTCCGCCATCGAGCAGCGCCTGCAGCGCATCGATGCCGAGTTCGGCGGGACCCACACCGTCGAGCGGTGACAGGTGCCCCATCAGCACGAAGTAGCGGCCGCGGTAACTGGCCGACTGCTCGATGGCCGCGACATCCGCGGGCGACTCGACGACGCACAGCGTCGCCGGGTCACGCTGCGCGGAACTGCAGATCGGGCAGAGCTCCTGATCCGAGAACATGCGGCAGCGGGCGCAGTGGCGCACCTCGGCCACCGCCTCCTGCAGCGCGCGCGCCAGCGCGAGGCCGCCCGCGCGGTTGCGCTCGAGCAGGTGGAACGCCATGCGCTGCGCGGACTTCGGCCCGACGCCGGGCAGGATGCGCAGCGCCTCGATCAGGCGCGCGAGCGCCGGTGCGTATTGCACGCGGTCGTGCTCAGAACGGCAGCTTGAAGCCGGGTGGCAGCTGCATCCCCGCCATCGCACCGGACATCCTGTCCTGCACGGCCCCCTCGACCTTGCGCACGGCATCGTTGCACGCCGCCGCGACGAGGTCCTCGAGCATCTCGCGGTCGTCGGCGCCCGCGACCGACGGGTCGATCTGCACGCGGCTCACTTCGTGCCGGCCGTTCATGGTCACGCGCACCATGGCACCGCCCGCCTCGCCCACGACTTCCAGTGAGGCGAGCTGGGCCTGCGCCTTCTGGAGGTTTTCCTGCATCTGCTGCGCCTGGCGCATCAACTGTCCGATGTTCGGCTTCATCCCCTGCTCCGCTGGTGAATTCCGGAATCCATACTCGATACGCCGTCCGCCACGGCGCGCCGCACGCACGGCGCTACCGGACCGGGCGAACGGAATCCGGCTGCACGACTGCGTCGAAACGTTCCTTCAGCGCGATGACGTTCGGATCGCGATCGAGCGCGGCCCGGGCGGCGTCGATGCGGTCCCGATCGTCGCGTTCGCGCTGGCGCACCGGTGTGTCGACCGGGCCCTCGGCGACCTCGAACTCGATGCGCGGCTCACGCCCGAGCAGCCGGCCGAGCGCCGCGGCGAGGCGGTCCTCCTGCATCTTCGTCCGCAGCTGGGCGGCGCGGGAATCGAGGCGCAGCACGACTGTCGCCCCGTCCTGTCGCACGAAGGAGCAGTTGCCGGCGAGCTGCTTCGCAGCGCCCTGCAGATCGAGCCTCGCCACCACAGCCGGCCAGTCCGTGAGATCGATTGCCGCAGCATCGGCTCGCGGTCCGTGCGCGGCGCGCGCGACCGGGGCCGCCGCGGGCGCCCGCGGCGCCGCAGCGGACGGCGACGCGGGAACCGCGCTGACCGCGGCCGACGGCGCACCCGCGGGCCGGAAGGCCAGCATGCGCAGCAGCGTCATCTCGAATCCGGCGCGCGGATCGGGCGCGAGCGCGAGATCGCGCCGGCCCTGGATGGCGAACTGGTAATAGAGCTGCAGGTCCTCGGCGCCGATCCGTGCCGCGAGACCGGACACGATCTCGGGCGGGAATTCCTCGCCACACGGTGCATCCGGAACGACCTGGACCAGCGCCACACGCTGCAGAAGCAGGGCGAGTTCGTCGAGCACCTGCGCGTAATCGGGCGAGAACTCGTCCATCGCGGCCGCGAGCGCGATGAGCCCCGCGCCGTCGCCACGCGCGAGGTGTTCCAGCAGCTGCTGCACCTGCGCCCTGTCGATCGTACCCAGCATGGCGCGCGCGTCGGCCTCCTGGACCCGGCCTCCACCGAAGGCGAGCAGCTGGTCAAGCAGCGACAGCGCATCGCGCATGCTGCCGTCGGCCGCCTTCGCCACCAGCGCGACGGCGGCGGCATCGTGGACGATGCCCTCGGCGTCGAGCACCTGCCGCATGCGCTCCGCGATCAGCGCCGGCGTCAGGCGCTTGAGGTTGAACTGCAGGCAGCGCGACAGCACCGTGACGGGCAACTTCTGCGGATCGGTCGTCGCGAACAGGAACTTGACGTGCGGCGGAGGCTCCTCGAGCGTCTTCAGCAGCGCGTTGAAGGAGTGGCCCGAGAGCATGTGCACCTCGTCGATGAGGTACACCTTGTACCGGCCGCGCGTCGGCATGTACTGGACGTTGTCGAGCAGCTCGCGCGTGTCGTCGACCTTGGTCCGCGACGCGGCATCGACCTCGATGAGATCGACGAAGCGACCCTCGTCGATCTCCCGGCAGGCCGCGCAGCTCCCGCAGGGTCGCGACGACACGCCCGTCTCGCAGTTCAGCGACTTGGCGAGGATGCGCGCCAGCGTCGTCTTGCCGACACCCCGCGTACCCGTGAACAGGAAGGCGTGGTGCAGCCGGCCACTGTCGAGCGCGTTCACGAGCGCGCGCAGCACGTGTTCCTGGCCCACCATCTCGGCGAAGGACTTGGGGCGCCACTTGCGCGCCAGCACCAGATAGCTCATGGCATCCCCGTGGAACCGGCCCCGAGAGCGCGAAGGCGGCGGCCCGCGCCAGCACCCCTCCGGCACCCGATGTCGCCGTTACCGTTGCTCCCTTCCGGGCCTGGCGGGGTTCACGGCCAATCGTCGCGGAGAAACCGGCGCGAGCCGCCATGGACCGGACCATCTGGCCTCGAGGACCGACGGTACAGGCAGCACGCGCAGACTGCCAGGCGGGGCCGAGATCCTAAGGTCGACCCCGGACCCCGTCAACAAATCCACGACATGAATCCATGGCTCGACGAATCGCCGCGTCCGGCATCGCGACACCCGCGGCCGCAACTGAAATGAGGCAGGACCTGAAACGAAACGTAGTCCTCCGCGCGAAGCGCGGGGCCCTGTTTCATTGGCGGAGAGGGTGGGATGGCTCGCGGCTCACGCCGCTCGTCCCTCGCTCCCGCTCGGGATCGCCGTCACGCCGCCGGCGTGTCGGCGCCCGGCACCGCTTCGCGGGCCGTCGAACCCGGTGCGCCCGAATCGCCAACCCCGCACCACCAATGAAACAGGGCCCTCCGCTCGGAGCGCGGGGCCCTGTTTCATTGGCGGAGAGGGTGGGATTCGAACCCACGAGTAACCTTGCAGCTACTACCGGAATTCCAGTCCGGCGCCTTCGACCACTCGGCCACCTCTCCGGGCGGGGCGCAAGACTACAGAAGCCCCCCCGGTGCGGCAACCGTGGACGGCGCGGCCGCGCGCGCCCGAGACGATGCTATTGCTTCGGCTCTGCAGGCTTAGGCTCTGCCTTTGGTTCTGCAGGCTTTGGCTCTGCAGCTGGCTGCGCCCTGGCGTGACCCGCGGGCGGCACGGCCCCGGCCGCGGTGCCCGCAGCCCTGGCTTCGAAGTCGGGCGGCTCATCGAGGCAGCGGCCATCGGGACGACGCTTCGCCGTGCCCTTCACCTCGGGAATGCGCAGGAGCGCCCGCTGGTTCGGCGGGTCCACTCCTTCCGGAACGCGCAGCAGCGGCAGCTCGGCGTTGCCCTGGTAGCCCTTGGGCTCCTTGCAGGCTCCCGATCCCCGGAAGAGGCCGCAGCCCGCGAGCAGCGCGACGACACACAGGACCACCGCCGTACGCATGAACGATCCTCCGCTCAAGAGATGCCCGCCGCGCGCAGGGCCGCCGTCACCGCAGGCTGGTGCTCGTCCGCGAGCCGGGTCAAAGGCAGCCGGATGCCGCCGCGGGTCCGGCCCATCTTCATCAGCGCCCATTTCACGGGGATGGGATTCGCCTCGAGGAACAGGTCGCGGTGCAGTGCGGCGAGCGTCGTGTCGATCGCCAGCGCGCCGGGGGCATCGCCCTCGAGCGCGGCCTCGCACATCCGGTGCATCGCCCCCGGCACCACGTTCGCGGTCACCGAGATCACGCCGCGGGCTCCCGCGAGCATCCACTCCCGCGCCGTCGCGTCGTCGCCGGAGAGCAGCACGAAATCATCGCCGCAGGACCCGAGGATGTCGCGCGCGCGCTCGAGGCGGCCCGTCGCCTCCTTGATCGCGACGATCTGCGGATGCTCCGCGAGCCGCGCCACGGTCGGCGGCAGCATGTCCACCGCGGTGCGCGACGGCACGTTGTAGAGGATCACGGGAACGCTCGAGGCGTCGGCCACGGCGAGGAAGTGCTGATACAGGCCTTCCTGCGAGGGCTTGTTGTAGTAGGGCGTGACGACGAGCACCGCATCGACGCCGGCTTCACAGGCGGCGCGCGTGCGCTCGACGGTCACGGCCGTCGATGCCGTGCCGGTGCCCGCGATCACGGGCACGCGCCCGGACAGGCGGCGCACGGCCCGCTCGAGCAGCTCCTCGCCTTCGGCGGTGGTGACCGTCGGAGATTCCCCGGTCGTGCCCATGACGACCACACCGTCGGAACCCTCCGCGAGATGCCACTCCAGCAGGCTTTCATAAGCATCGAAATCAACTTCGCCGGCATCGGTCATGGGCGTGACCAGTGCGACGATGCTGCCGTGGAACATCGCGGGACCTTCCTCCAGTACATGGGGACCGGCGCGATCCTACTGGCCCCTCCCGAGTCGGCGCAAGGCAGAAAGTACCGTCGTCCCGGGCTTCCCGGTAGACTTGCGCGCTTGTCTACTCCTGCCACATCGATGAAACAGCACCTCGCCATCTCCATCATCGGCGGCGACCGGACCAGTCTCGCGCACGAAGTCACCAAGGCCATCGCCGACTGCGGCGGCAGCATCGCGGAGAGCCGCATGACGGCACTCGGCCGGGAGTTCGCGCTCATGGCACTCGTGACCGGCAACTGGCACGCGGTCGCGCGCGTCGAGACCGAACTCAAGCGCCTGGCGGAGAGCGCCGGGCTCGCCCTGCAGCTGCGGCGCACGGACGAACGCGAGGTCCATGCGGACCAGGCGCCCTACTCCGTCGACGCCGTCTGCCTGGACCAGCCCGGCATCGTGTCCTCCCTGACCGGGTTCTTCTCCTCGCGCGGCATCGAGATCGGCGAGCTCAGCACGCGGACGTACACGGCCCCGCACACCGGCGCGTCGATGTGCTCCGTCTACGTCACGGCCAACGTCCCGTCACGGATCCACATCGGCGCCCTGCGCGAGGAGTTCATGGACTTCTGCGATCACGTGAACCTCGATGCGATACTCGAGCCCGTGAAGGGCTAGGGCCCGGGCATCGCGCATCGACGAGAGGACGAACATGACGATTCCGACGACGGGCAGGAAGGTTCCGGCATTCACGCTCCCGACGACCTCGGGCCCCGTCGCACTGAAGGACTTCGGCGGCAGCAAGCTCGTGATCTACTTCTATCCGCGGGACAACACCCCCGGCTGCACGCGTGAAGCCGCGGACTTCCGCGACCTCCACGCGAAGTTCCGCCGCGCCGGGACGGCGGTGCTCGGCATCTCCCCCGATTCGATCGCATCGCACGAGCGGTTCAGGACCGCGATGCAGCTGCCGTTCGAACTCGGGTCCGACGCCGACCACGCCGTCGCGACGGCATTCGGCGTCTGGAAGGAGAAGTCGATGTACGGCCGCAAGGTCCTGGGCATCGAACGCAGCACCTTCCTGATCGATGCCGAAGGTGTGCTGCGGCAGGAGTGGCGCAAGGTGAAGGTCGAAGGCCACGTGGCCGCGGTGCTCGCCGCGGCCGAAGCTCTGTGAGCGTCGAGAATCCCCCCACCGAGGGGACTGCCGCGACTGCGCCGCGCCGCGTCTTCGTGCTGGACACGAACGTGCTCATGCACGATCCCGCGGCGATCTTCCGTTTCGAGGAACACGACATCTACATCCCGATGATCGTGGTCGAGGAACTCGACGCCGGCAAGAAGGGCCTGTCGGAGGCCGCGCGCAACGTGCGCCAGGTCAGCCGCTTCCTCGACGAGCTGATGGCGAATTCCACCAAGGAACAGATCGACCGCGGCCTGGAGCTGCCGGGTGGCCGCCCGGGCAACCAGGGCAAGCGTCCACCCTCGGGGCGCCTGTTCTTCCAGACGAGGCGGCTCGGCGACGATCTGCCCGACACGCTGCCGGGGCACGGCGCGGACAACTCGATCCTCGCCTACACGCTGGCGCTGCAGCGCGAACTGCCCGCTGCCCGGGTCACGCTGGTGTCGAAGGACATCAACCTGCGCATCAAGGCCGCGGTGCTCGGCGTGCACGCCGAGGACTACTTCAGCGACCGCACCATCGAGGACGCGGACCTGCTGTACACGGGAGTCAGCGCGCTGCCGGCGGATTTCTGGGAATCCCACGGCCGCGACATGCATTCCTGGCAGGACCACGCGCGCACGTTCTACCGCATCAGCGGACCGCTGGCGCGCGAGTGGCAGCCGAACGAGTTCGTCTACGACTCGACCGACGAGGGCTTCGAAGCCCTGGTCCGCGGCGTCGACGGCGACACCGCAACGCTCGAGGTGGCGCACGACTACCGCAGCGAGCGCCATGCCGTCTGGGGCATCCGCGCCCGCAATCGCGAGCAGAACTTCGCGCTGAACCTGTTGCTCGACCCCGCGATCGACTTCGTCACGATCGTCGGGCCCGCGGGCACGGGCAAGACGCTGCTGGCGCTCGCCGCCGGCCTCGCCCTGACGCTCGAGCAGAACCGCTTCAGCGAGATCCTCATGACGCGGGTGACCATCCCGCTCGGCGAGGACATCGGCTTCCTCCCCGGCACCGAGGAGGAGAAGATGGAGCCGTGGATGGGCGCGCTCATGGACAACCTCGAGGTCCTGACCCAGGGCCAGGAAGGCGGCAGCTGGGGTCGCGCGGCCACCAACGACCTGCTGCGCAACCGGATCAAGATCCGTTCACTGAACTTCATGCGCGGCCGCACGTTCCTGAACCGGTTCCTGATCCTCGACGAGGCGCAGAACCTGACGCCGAAGCAGATGAAGGCGCTGGTCACGCGCGCCGGTCCCGGCACGAAGCTCGTCTGCCTCGGCAACATCGCACAGATCGACACGCCCTACCTCACGCCGACGACCTGCGGCCTCACCTACGTGGTGAACCGGTTCCGCGGCTGGGAACACGCCGGCCACGTCACGCTCATGCGCGGCGAGCGCTCCCGCCTCGCAGACTTCGCCTCCGAGGCGCTGTGAGAGTGAACCGCGGCCACTGCGGCCGGTCGAACTCCCCGGTCATGCGCGCCTTCCTCGTCGCCCTGCTGCTGCTCACCGTCCCGCTCGCCGGAATCCCGGCGCACGCCCAGAACGCGACGGGCGACCTGCCGGACATCGGCAACCCCGCGTCGGTCAAGCTGTCGCAGGCCGACGAATACCGGATCGGGCTCATGATCCTGCGCGGCCTGCGGGACGAGGGCCAGGTCATCGAGGATCCCGAGGTCGTCGAGTACGTGCAGTCCCTCGGCCAGCGCCTCGCGAGCCAGGCGCACGAGGGATCCCACCGCTTCACGTTCTTCGTCGTGCGCGACGCCGACATCAACGCATTCGCACTGCCCGGCGGCTTCATCGGGGTGCACGCCGGCCTCGTCAGCGCGACGCGCAACGAGAACGAGCTCGCCGGCGTGATCGGCCACGAGATCGCGCACGTCACCCAGCGTCACATCGCTCGTTCGGTGCAGAACGCCGGGCGCACCAACCTCGCCTCGGCGGCCGCCGTGCTCGCGGCGATCCTCGTCGGCACCGCCACGGGCATGCCCGCGGACGCCATGATGGGCAGCGTCAGCGCCGCGCAGAGCCTCGCCATCCAGCAGCAGATCAACTTCACGCGGGCCAACGAGGCCGAGGCCGACCGGGTCGGCATCCGCGTCGTGAACGCCGCCGGCTTCGATCCGCTCGGCATGCCGGACTTCTTCGAGACGCTGCAGCAGCGCATGGGCCTCGCCGCCGCGGCGGTGCCGCCCATGCTGCAGACGCACCCCGTGACCAGCGAGCGCATCGCGGAGACGCGCGACCGCGCCCTGGCGCTGCGCAGCGGACCCACGCAGGACAGTCCGAGCTACGCGCTGATCCGCGAGCGCATCCGCGTGCAGTCCATGCCCGTCGACACCGACTTCAAGGCGCTCTACCCGTCCGGCCAGGACGCCACCGCGCCCGCGCTGGAGCGTTACCGCCGCGCGCTCGTGCTGATCGCCGGGCACGCACCGGCCGAGGCGGTGCCGCTGCTGCGCGGCCTGCAGCAGGCCTATCCGGCCATGACCATCTTCCACACGGCGCTCGGCCAGGCGTTGCTCGAGGCCGGCGACGTCGCGGGATCCCGCCGGGTGCTCGAGGACGCCGTCCGGCTGTTCCCGCGCAACGTGCCCGTCACGACGCGGCTCGCCGAGACGCTGGTGCGCGACGGTGAGGCGCGTCGTGCGCACCAGCTTCTGCTCGACCTGTTCAACAACGTGCCGCCCACGCCGGCCCAGGCGCGCTACATCGCGCAGGTCGCGAACACCGCCGGGGACGTCGCGGATGCGTACTACTACATGGCCGAGCACTATGTGATGAGCGGCGAGCTGACGCTGGCGATCGACCAGCTGCGGCTCGCGCTCGGCGTGCCCGACCTCACGAACGTGCAGCGACAGCGCTTCCAGGCCCGCATCGACGAACTGTCCGAGTACCTGCCGAAAGGGCGGCGCGAACAGCAGATCCCCGCCCAGTCGGGTGGACGAGGCGGCAACGGCTGACCCGGCGCGTCGAGGAGGCGCGCGCGGTGCGGGCAGGACCCCGGACCTGCACCGGGAGCCGGGGACTACTGGCCCCGGCACGGACGGAATCCTAGAATGCCGCCCTTCGCCACGGACGACTCCCGATGACAGCCCGACGCACCGCCCTGCTGATCGCCGCCCTGCTGCTCTCCGCCTGCGCCACGACCCAGCAGAAGACCGCGCCGTCGCCGCGCGATCCCTTCGAGCGCATGAACCGTGGCGTCTATCGCTTCAACGACACCATGGACCGCGCATTCCTGAAGCCCGCCGCGAAGGGCTACCGTGCAGTGGTGCCGTCGGTCGCCCGCAAGGGCATCGGCAATGCCGTGTCGAACCTCAGCTACACGACCACGCTGGTCAACGACGTGCTGCAGCTGAAGCTGAAGCGGGCGGTCGAAGACATCACGCGCCTGCTCTTCAACACGACGGTCGGCCTCGCAGGCCTGTGGGATCCCGCCACGAAGATGGGTATCCCGCGGAACGACGAGGATTTCGGCCAGACGCTGGGGCACTGGGGCGTACCGCCGGGGCCCTACATCATGCTGCCGTTCTTCGGACCCTCGACGGTGCGTGACACGCCGGGTCTGGCCATGGACTTCCTGGTCACCGACGCCGGGCATTACATCGAGGAAGACAAGATCCGCTATTCGCTGCTGGGCCTCGAGGTGCTCGATCACCGCGTCGCGCTGCTGCCGCTCGACGAGACGCTCGCCGGCACCTACGACCCGTACGCGTTCATCCGCAACGCCTACCTGCAGCGTCGCGACTTCCTGGTGAAGGACGGCGACGTCGAAGAAGAGCCGCTCGAGGATCCGGGTGTCGACGGGACGGACGCCGACGGCACGGCGGACGCGGCCGGCCCGGGCGCCGCTCCGCCGGAGCAGGCCGCGGCGTCGGTCACTCCATCCACGAATCCTTGAGACCGGTCGCCGCGACCGAGGCGTCAGCCCTCGGCCGCGCGCAGGACGTCGTCGACTTCGCTGATGCCGGCGATCGCGGTCAGCATGGGCGGCAGGGAACGCAGGCGCAGGCGCCGGCCGCGCTGGCGCGCAGACCGCACCCACTCCAGCAGCACCGCGAGGCCCGCGCTGTCGGCCGCCACGACTCCGGACAGGTCGACCTCGATGCTGGCGGCATCGGCGAATGCGCGCTCTCCGGCGACGAGCGCCTGCGCGGCCGTCGCGAGCGTCAGCGCGCCCGTGACCGCGAAGCGCCCTTCACCCAGCGCCTGCAGCCGGTACTGGCCCGCCGCGGATTCGCCGCCTGCGCTGCGCACGGGACCTCAGGCCTTCGAGGCGCCGGCACCTTTCGGCGCGTCGGCTTTCTGGTTCTCGGCCTCGAGCCTCGCGATGACGGCTTCGAGGCCCTTCTGCTCGATCTCGGCGCCGAAGTCGGTGCGGAAGTTCTTCACGTACGAGATGCCCTCGATGGTGACGTCCCAGGCCTTCCAGCCCTGCGGCGTGCCACGCACCGAATAGTTCACGGGGACGCGCGTGCCGTCGTCGCGGCGGATCTCCGTGCGCACCGTCGCCTGGCCGCTCGCCAGATCGCCCTTGAAGGGCAGCACCGTCAGCCGGTCGGCCGTGAACTCCGCGAGCGCGGAGCCGTAGTTGCGCAGCATGCGCTGGTAGAACGCGTCGATGAAGCGCTTGCGCTGCTCGGGCGTCGCGGTGCGCCAGTGCTTGGCGAGCACGAGCCGCGCCGCGTAGTCGCTGTCGAAGTGCGGCAGCATGAGTTCGTCGACGAGCTTCCTGATGCGCTCGGGGTTCCTGCGATAACCGTCGCGGTCGGCATCCAGCGACTTGAGCAGACGCTCCGCGGTGTCCTTGATGATCTCCTGCGGTCCCGGTCCGGGAACCGGCACCACGGCTGCCGGCGCCGTATCGGCCGCGACAGCGGGCACCAGCGGCGCGGCCACCGCGAGCAGCAGGGTCGTCGTCAGGGCCAACATGCGGTCGCTCACTTCGGGTTCTCCTGAGCCGGCGTGTTCGCCTTCTCCTCAGCCTTCGAAAACAGGTACTTGCTGATCAGGTTCTCGAGCACGATCGCGGACTGCGTGAATTCGATTCGACCACCATCGCGATAAAAGGTTTCCGATCCGCCGGCGCCGAGACCGATGTACTGGCCGCCCAGCAGACCCGCCGTGAAGATGCTGGCGTCGCTGTCGTCGGGGATCCGGTCGAAGCGCCCGTCGATGCGCAGCCGCACCACGGCCTTGAAGTCGCCCATGTCGTAGTCGATGCTCTCGACCCGGCCCACGGTGACGCCGGCCATGGACACGGGCGCTCCGGGCTTCAGCCCGCCGACGTTCTCGAAGCGGGCCTCCAGCCGGTAGCTCGTGTCACCGATGGTCAGCTGGCGGTTGGTGATCTGCGTCACCAGGAAGAACAGCGCGGCGAAGCCGAGCAGTACGAACAGGCCGGTGCCGATTTCCACGGCGCGTGTCGAACGCATCGTCACTCTCCTCTCAACAGCACGGCCGTGAGCATGTAGTCGGCCAGCAGGACGACGACGGCCGAGATCACCACGGTGCGGGTCGTCGCGCGACCGACGCCCTCCGCGGTCGGCGTCGCATGGAATCCCTCGTAGACGGCGATCGCGCTGCAGATCACGCCGAACACGCAGCTCTTGATGACGCCTTCGTTGACGTCGCGCAGTTCCACGGCGCCGCGCATCTGCGACCAGAACTGACCCGAATCGACCCCCATGAGCTGGACGCCGACGAGCTGTGCGCCGTAGATGCCGATCATGCTGAAGATCGCGGCGAGCAGCGGCATCGCGATCACGCCGCCGATGAAGCGCGGCATCACCACGCGCCGCACCGGGTCGACGGCCATCATCTGCAGCGCGGAGATCTGGTCGGTCGCACGCATCAGGCCGAGTTCGGAGGCGAGCGCGGTGCCGGCGCGGCCCGCGAACAGCAGCGCGGTCACCACGGGGCCCAGTTCACGCAGCAGGCCGAGCGCGGCCGCGGTGCCGAGCGACTCCTCGGACCCGAAGCGCTGCAGCAGGTCGAAACCCTGCAGGCCCAGCACCATGCCGACGAACAGGCCGCAGAGCATGATGATGACGAGCGAGAGCGCTCCCGCATTGTGCACCTGAGCGACGATCAGCGACGGGCGCAGGAACGAGCGCGGCGTCTCGGCCACGAGGCGCGCGAAGAAGATCGCGTACGAGCCGATCGTCGCGACGGCGTTGCGCAGTTCGGTGACGATGTCGCGGATCATCGCGCGTCCGCCGCCAGCAGATCCGTCGCATAGTCGGGCGCCGGGAAATGGAACGGCACGGGACCGTCGGCGAGCCCCTGCATGAACTGGCGCACGACCTCCGAGGGACTCTCGTTCAGCGCCCGCGGCGTGCCCCCCGCGACCACGCGGCCCGCCGAGAGCAGGTAGCTCATGTCGGCCACGTTGGAGATCTCGTGCACGTCGTGGGACACGACGATGCTCGTGAGACCGAGCGCGTCGTTCAGCCGGCGGATGAGGCGCAGCACGACGCCCATGGAGATGGGGTCGAGCCCGACGAAGGGCTCGTCGTAGACGAGCAGCGAAGGATCCATGACGATCGCACGTGCCAGCGCCACGCGCCTGGCCATGCCACCGGAGAGCTCCGCCGGCATGAGCCGCGCCGCGCCGCGCAGACCGACCGCGTGCAGCTTGGTCAGCACGATCTGGCGCACGAGGCGCTCGGGCAGCCGCGTGTGTTCGCGCAGCGGGAACGCCACGTTCTCGTAGACGTCGAGATCCGTGAGCAGCGCGCCGTTCTGGAAGAGCATGCCCATGCGCTGCCGCAGCGCGTACAGCTCGCGGCGTCGCAGCGTCGCGACGTCGCGGCCGTCGACCACCACTTCGCCGCGATCCGCGCGGATCTGGCCCGTGATCAGGCGCAGCAGCGTCGTCTTGCCGGTGCCCGACGGACCCATGATCGCCGTGACCTGACCGCGACGGATGTCGAGGTCGAGCCCGTCGAACACCTTGTGTCCGGAGGCGGCGTAGTGCACGCCGCGCACGCGGACGACGACATCGTCGTCGTCACGCGCGGCGGCTGGCGCGGCGGCGGGGGTCATGGCCGGCTCGGGAGAGGACGCGCCGTCAGGCCGCTTCCTTCTCCATCGCGCACTCGTAGCGCCCGGTGCGCGCGAGTCCGTTGAGCTTCGCGCGCTTGAAGAACTCGCGCTGGCCCGCGGCGACATTCGCGCCCTTGCCACCCCATGTCGCGAGCGCGGTCGCCTGCAGCGCACGGCCGTAGCTGAACGACAGCTGCCAGGGCAACGGCCCCAGGCGGTTCATGAGGTTCAGGTGTTCCGTGGCTTCGGCCTCGGACTGACCGCCCGACAGGAACGCGATGCCCGGCACGGCCGACGGCACGAACCGCTTCAGGCACCGGACGGTCGCCTCGGCGACCTGCTGGCGGCTGGCGCGGTTCGGGCACTTCGCACCCGAGATCACCATGTTCGGCTTCAGGACCATGCCTTCGAGGTACACGCGGTGCGCGTACAGCGCGTCGAACACGGCGACGAGCGTCGCCGAGGTCACGTCCTCGCAGCGCTCGATCGTGTGGGCGCCGTCCATGAGCACTTCCGGCTCGACGATCGGGACGATGCCGGCTTCCTGGCACAGCGCGGCGTAGCGCGCGAGTGCCTCGGCGTTCGCCGCGATCGCGCCCGGGGTCGGAATGGCCTCGGCGATGTCGATGACCGCGCGCCACTTGGCGAATCGCGCGCCCAGCCTGTGGTACTCCGCGAGCCGCTCCCGCAGGCCGTCCAGCCCCTCGGTGATGGTCTCGCCCGGGAAGCCGGCCATGGCCTTGGCGCCATTGTCGACCTTGATGCCGGGCACCACGCCCTGCTGCGTGAGACAGGTGGCGAAGGGCACGCCGTCGCGCGTCTTCTGACGGAGCGTCTCGTCGTAGAGGATCACGCCCGAGATGTAGTCGGCGAAGCCCGGAGTCGTGAACAGCATCTCGCGGTAGGCGCGACGGTTCTCCTCGGTGGACTCGAGCTGGATCTTGTCGAAGCGCTTCTTGATCGTGCCGGTCGATTCGTCCGCGGCCAGAATGCCTTTGTGGGGGGCGACCATCGCGCGGGCGATCGATTCGAGTTCCGTCTTGTTCATGGCTTCTGCAAAACCTCCTGGTGGGGCCGGCGCAGCCTCGTGTCCCATCGGCGCCGAAAAAAACGGGTCGGAAGGATAGCAGAAGAGCTGCCAGCCCCCCTTCTCCACCCGCTCCGCCCCCTTCCCTGTCCGCACTAATAGGACTAAACTCGTCCTGTATGAACCGGACTGGCTGCCGCACCGATCCTTCCTCCAGGAGTCGCTGGCCATGCTGCGCATCAGCAAGCTGACCGATTACGCGACGGTGATCCTGGGCCTGATGGCCCGCGGGCCGGGCACGATGTTCTCGGCTGCAGAAATCGCTGAGCGCACGCACATCGGACTGCCGACCGTCAGCAAGCTGCTCAAGGAACTGCAGCGCGCGGGGCTCGTGACCTCGGCGCGCGGACCGCGCGGCGGCTACCAGCTCGCCCGCGAACCGGCCGCGATCAGCGCCGCGGCCATCATCGACGCCGTCGACGGACCGGTCGCGCTCACCGAGTGCGCGGCCCACGGCAGTCACTGCGAACTGGAGGCGTCCTGCGGCGTCGGTGGCGCCTGGCAGCGCGTCAACGCGGCCATCCGCCATGCGCTCGACGACGTGAGCCTCAACCAGCTGATCGGACACGAGGCGCTCGGCTGTGTGCCGCAGCTTTCCGCGGAAATGAATGCCGGCGGCTGGCGGCCGCTGTCACGGCTCTGAGACCCGGCCATGGCCACGAAACCGACCGACATCGAAGAGCTGGTCGCACGCAAGTACCAGCACGGCTTCGTCACCGACATCGAGAGCGACACGGTCGCGCCCGGGCTCGACGAGGACGTGATCCGCCTGATCTCGCGCAAGAAGGGCGAACCGGCGTTCATGCTGGACTGGCGCCTCGAGGCGTTCCGCCACTGGCGCACCATGATCGAGCCGACCTGGGCGCAGGTGCGGTACGCGCCCATCGACTACCAGGCCATTTCCTATTACTCGGCGCCGAAGCCGCCGAAGAACGCACCGAAGAGCCTCGACGAGGTGGATCCGAAGCTGCTCGAGACCTACGACAAGCTCGGCATCCCGCTGCACGAGCGCGCGCGGCTCGCGGGCGTGGCGGTCGACGCCGTGTTCGACAGCGTATCGGTCGCGACCACCTTCAAGGACCGGCTCGCGAAGGCCGGAGTGGTCTTCTGCTCGTTCTCCGAGGCGGTGAAGACCCACCCCGGGCTGATCGAACGCTACCTGGGCACCGTCGTGCCCCGGGGCGACAATTTCTTCGCCGCGCTGAATTCGGCCGTGTTCACCGACGGCTCCTTCGTCTATGTGCCGAAGGGCGTGCGCTGCCCGATGGAGCTGTCCACGTACTTCCGCATCAACGCGGCGAAGACCGGGCAGTTCGAACGCACGCTCATCATCGCCGACGAGGGCTCGCACGTGAGCTACCTCGAGGGCTGTACAGCCCCGCAGCGCGACGAGAACCAGCTGCACGCGGCCGTGGTCGAGCTCGTCGCCGAGCACGATGCCGTGATCAAGTACTCGACCGTGCAGAACTGGTATCCCGGCGACGAGAACGGTGTCGGGGGCATCTACAACTTCGTCACCAAGCGCGGCGAGTGCCGCGGCCGCAATTCGAAGATCTCCTGGACCCAGGTCGAGACGGGCTCGGCGATCACCTGGAAGTATCCCGGCTGCGTGCTGCGCGGCGAGAACTCCGTCGGCGAGTTCTACTCGGTGGCCCTCGCGAACAACTGCCAGCAGGCCGACACGGGCACGAAGATGATCCACATCGGCCGCAACACGAAGAGCACGATCATCTCGAAGGGCATCTCGGCGGGACGCGGCCAGAACACCTATCGCGGGCTCGTGAAGATCCTGCCGAGCGCGGCGGGCGCCCGCAACTACACGCAGTGCGACTCGCTGCTCATGGGCGACCGCTGCGGCGCGCACACCTTCCCCTACGTGGAGGTGCGCAACCCGACCGCCGTCGTCGAGCACGAGGCTAGCACCTCGAAGATCTCCGCGGACCAGCTGTTCTACTGCCTGCAGCGCGGCATCTCCGAGGAGGATGCGGTCAACATGATCGTGAACGGCTTCTGCAAGGCGGTGTTCAAGGAACTGCCGATGGAGTTCGCCGTCGAGGCGCAGAACCTGCTGGCCGTCAGCCTCGAAGGCGCGGTCGGCTGAGAGCGGAGTGTCATGACTGTCAAAGGCGAGACCATCCTGTCGATCAAGGACCTCCACGTGAAGGTGGCGGGCAGGAAGATCCTGAACGGCCTGAACCTCGAGGTGCGTGCCGGTGAGGTTCATGCGGTCATGGGGCCGAACGGCTCCGGCAAGAGCACGCTGGTCCAGGTGCTCGCGGGCCGCGAGGACTACGAGGTCCTCTCGGGCAGCGTGACGTACTTCGGCCGCGACCTGCTGTCGCGCGCCCCGGAGGAACGCGCCCGCGACGGTGTCTTCCTCGCGTTCCAGTACCCGGTCGAGATCCCGGGCGTGAACAACGTCTACCTGCTGAAGGCGGCGCTCAACGCCGTGCGACGCCACCGCGGCGAACCGGAGCTCGACGCCTTCGAGTTCCTCGGACTCGTACGCGAAAAGATGAAGCTCATGAGGATGGACGAGAGCTTCCTGAACCGCGGCGTCAACGAGGGCTTCTCCGGCGGCGAGAAGAAGCGCAACGAGATCCTGCAGATGGCCGTGCTCGAACCGGCGCTCGCGCTCCTCGACGAGACGGACTCCGGCCTCGACATCGATGCCCTGCGCATCGTCTCGGACGGCATCAACTCGCTGCGCCGCGACGACCGCGCCATCCTCATGGTCACGCACTACCAGCGGCTGCTCGACCACGTCGCGCCGGACATCGTGCACGTGCTGGCCGGCGGCCGCATCGTCAGGACCGGGGGGCCCGGTCTCGCGCTGGAACTCGAGCGGCGCGGCTATGACTGGGTGCTCGCGGAGGCGGCAGCGTGAACGGCGACCCGCGTTCCGCGGCGCTGGAATCCCTCCGCGGGGTCCATGCGGCCGTTGTCGCGCGGCTTCCCGGCGGCGAACGGTGGCGCACACGGCGCGCCGAGTCGCTGGCGCGGCTGCTCGCTCGCGGCCTGCCGACCGCACGCGATGAATCCTGGCGTTACGCCGATCTGCGTCGCATCACCGACGGAGCGGTTGCGGCGCCTGCCGCAGGTGGCGAAGGTGCCGTGCCTGCGCTGCCCGATGCACTCGCCACCGGCGCCACGACACTCGTGCTGACCGATGGCGTCTGGCAGCACACCGGGACGGCACTGCCGCAGGGCCTCGCCGTCCTGCGGCTCGCGGATGCGCTGGAGAGGAGCGGGTCCGCGGAGCGGCTGCGCCAGCCCGGCGACGACGCGGCCGACCGCCTCGCGCTGCTCGCCGACGCCTATACGGCGAACGGTGTCGTGATCCGCGCGGATCGCAGCACCTCCACCTCCGCCACGACACTGCATGTCGTGCACCTTGCGACCGCCGGAGCGATCACCCATTCACGGCTGTGCATCGAGCTCGAAGCCGGTGCGGCGCTGACCCTTGTCGAGCATCGTGTCGGCGCCGGCGGCAGGGACGGTTTCGCCAACCTCGTCGTGGACGTGCGCATCGACCGCGATGCATCGCTGCGTCATGTCCGCGTCCTCGACGGAGCCGCCGGCGACTGCCGGGTCGACACCGTGACGGTCACCGTCGCGGGCGCAGGCCGCTACGAGCATCACGGCTTCGAACTCGGCGGCAGCGTCTGCCGCAGCGGACTCACCGTCGATCTCGACGGTCCGGGCGCCGCGACCGGCGTGCACGGTCTGGCACTCGTCGACGGCGGGCGCCGCGTGGACCTCGAGGCACGCATCCGTCACCAGTCCCCCGGCACGACGAGCGGACACGTCGTGCGCGGCGTGGGTGCGGGCGCGGGTCAGGCCGCGATCAACAGCCGTGTGTTCGTCGCGACGGGTGCGCAGCGGAGCGAATCGCGACAGTCGCTGCGCAACCTGCTCCTGACGACCGGCGCCGAGATCGACGTGCGCCCGCAGCTCGAGATCAACGCGGACGACGTGCGCTGCAGCCACGGGGCCACCACCGGCTCGCTGGACCCCGCGCAGCTCTTCTACCTGCTCTCGCGCGGCATCGACCGACCGGCGGCCCAGGCACTGCTGACCTTCGCGTTCTGCGAGGACGTCCTCGCGAACCTGCCCGATGCCGCGCTGCGCCGGGCGCTCGAGGAACGCGTGGTCGCGCGCCTGCCCGACCGCGACGTCATCCGGGAGTTCATCTGATGGCTGCCGTGCTGCAGGGCGCGTCGCCGCTCGACGTCGCGAAGATCCGTGAGGACTTCCCGATCCTGTCGCGCCAGGTGCACGGCCGGCCACTCGTCTACCTCGACAGCGCCGCCTCCGCGCAGCGCCCGCGGGCGGTCATCGATGTCGAACGCCGCTACGCCGAGGAGCACCACTCGAACGTGCACCGCGGCGTGCACGCGCTGAGCCAGGAGGCCACGGCGCTCTTCGAGGGCGCACGCGAACGCGTGCGGCGCTTCCTCGGCGCAAGATCGATCAAGGAGATCATCTTCACCCGCGGCACCACCGAGGCGATCAACCTCGTCGCGCAGTCCTTCGGCCGTGCGCGGCTGAAACCCGGCGACGAGATCGTGATCTCCTGGCTCGAGCACCACGCCAACATCGTGCCGTGGCAGTTCGCCTGCGAGCAGGCCGGCGCCGTGCTGCGCGTGGTGCCGATCAGCGAGCGCGGTGAGGTCGATTTCGATGCGTACGTCGGGCTGCTGAACGAGCGCACGCGCATGGTCGCGCTGGCGCAGGTGTCGAATGCGCTCGGCACGGTGGTGCCGGTCGAGCGATTCATCACGGAGGCGCGCAGCCGCGGCATCGCGACGCTCGTCGACGGCGCCCAGGGGGTACCGCACTCGCGCGTCGACGTCCAGACCATGGGCTGCGACTTCTATGCCTTCTCCGGCCACAAGCTGTACGGCCCGACCGGCATCGGCGTGCTCTACGGCCGCGAGGAGCTGCTCGGCGAGCTGCCGCCCTGGCAGGGCGGCGGCGACATGATCCTCAAGGTCAGCTTCGAGAAGACGACCTTCAACACCCTGCCCTACCGCTTCGAGGCCGGCACGCCGAACATCTCGGGCGCGATCGGGCTGGCTGCCGCGATCGACTACGTCGAGACCATCGGCATCGAGCGCATCCACGCGTGGGAGCAGCAGCTGCTCGAGTACGCGACGGAGCGCATCGCGGCGTTCCCCGGGGCGCGTATCATCGGCACCGCCCCGCGCAAGGCGGCGGTGGTGTCCTTCGTCATCGAGGGCATCCACCCGCACGATCTCGGCACCATCCTCGACATGGAAGGTGTGGCGATCCGCACGGGCCACCACTGCGCGATGCCGGTCATGGAATTCTTCCGCGTGCCGGCGACCGCGCGCGCGTCCTTTGGTGTCTACAACACGCGCGAGGAGATCGACGCCCTGATCGGGGCGTTGCACCAGGCGCGCAGGGTGATGGGCTGATGGATCTCGCCGACCTCTACCGCGACGTCATCGTCGACCACAACCGCAATCCGCGCAATTTCGGGCGCCTGCCGCACCCGAGCCACAGCGCCGAGGGAAACAACCCGCTGTGCGGCGACCAGCTCACGCTGACCGTCACCATGGACGGCGACGTCGTGCGCGACGTGCGCTTCGACGGCCACGGCTGCGCCATCTCGACCGCGTCCGCCTCGCTCATGACCGAGACCATCAAGGGCATGAAGCGCGCCGAGGTCGACGCGCTGTTCGCCCGGGTCCACGACATGCTGACGCACAGCGAGGCGACGCCGGACACCAGCCTCGGCAAGCTCGCGGCGCTCGCCGGCGTACGTGAGTTCCCGTCGCGCGTGAAGTGCGCGAGCCTGTGCTGGCACACGCTCAACGCGGCGCTCGGGCACGACCACGCGCCGGTCTCCACGGAATGAGGGAACGGGACCGGAATGCGCACGAATGAGAACGAACCGATCGTCGTGCAGCGCGATGTCCGCGCGGTGATCATTCCGGCGGGCGTCGAGATCAAGCTGCGCGAGGGCAGCGTCGGCTACGTGACCCAGTCCCTCGGCGGCAGCTTCACGGTCTACATCGAGGGCAACCTGTTCCGTATCGCCGGCGAGGACGCCGATGCGATCGGCAAGGAGCCTCTCGAGCGGCCGGAGCTGCCCCCCGACGCAACCGAGGAGGACCTGCGCGCGCTGGTCTGGCACCAGCTGCGCACCTGCTTCGACCCCGAGATCCCCATCAACATCGTCGACCTGGGACTGGTCTACGCCTGCGACCTGTCGGCGCTGCCGGCGGGCGGCTGGCGTGCGCAGGTCCGCATGACGCTGACGGCGCCGGGCTGCGGCATGGGCGAGGTGCTGGTCGACGACGTCAAGGACAAGCTCGGCAGCATTCCCGGGCTCCACGACATCGACGTCGAGCTCGTGTTCGACCCGCCCTGGGACCGGTCCATGATGTCCGAAGCGGCGCGTCTGGAAGCCGGCCTGATGTGATGGCGCGCGCCGGCCGCATTTCGTGAGGTTGCTGAGCCTCGTCCGGCACGCGGCCGCCGAGCCCGGCACGACGCTCGTCGACCGCGAACGCCCGCTCGACGACACCGGCCGCCACGAAGCCGCGCGCATGGCACAGTGCTGGCGGCTGCTCGGACTCGTACCCGACCTGATCGCGGCGAGCCCCGCCGTGCGGGCGCGCGAGACCGCGCTCGCCTTCGCCGCTGCCTTCGGGCTCGATCCCTCGCGCATCATGGCCGACGAACGCCTCTATCTCGCTACGCCCGGCGATCTGCTCGCGGTGGTCCACGGCATTCCGTCCGCGACGGCTCATCTCATGGTCATCGGGCACAACCCGGGCATGAGCGACTTCGCGCGCGCACTGTGTCCGGAGCTGCCGCTCCTGGAACTGCCGACGGCGGGATGCTGCACCCTGCGATCGAGCGCACGTTCGTGGCGCCGGATCGAGTCCTCGAAGATCGCGGTGATCGCCTGCGAGCGTCCGTAGCGACGTATCCTCGACACGCCCGCGCCGCGGGCGAGGACCGGAATCCGGAGTGATGGCGATACGCGGGCGGGCGCGCGTGCTCAGGCGCAGGGGGATAGGGTGAAGGCAGTGCGGCCGTTCAAGGGTACGGTCAGCTCTGCACGCCCCTCGTGGTCCGCCGTCACCTCACCGCGCAGATCGCCCGACAGCGCATAACGCGTGTCCGGCCACAGGCGGCCGATCGCGATCCGCTGGGCGCCGGCCGTGCGGCCCGGCCGCAGGACGAGTTCCAGATCACGCCCCGTGTGACTGAACGCCTTGGCGACGAGCACGTCGGGATATGCGGCGTCCGTCAGCAGCGGCCCGGCCAGCGTGGATGCGGGCGGCCCCTCGGCGACCGCGACGCGGAAATCGTCTCTCCGGGCCATCGCGGCAAACGCGGCGTGGCCGTTCGCCAGGTTCGATGCCGTCGCATAGCGCGCGATCCCGTCGACGACCTCGAAGCCGCCCGCGGCCCGGGCCCCCCGATCGCACGTGCCGGCGAACTCATCGTCACCCATTTCCCTGGCCGCCAGCGCGAACTGCGCGTAGTTCATGGTGTGGCCCTTGCGGTAACTGCCGAAATCGATGCCCTCCCCCGGGAACCGGAGCTGCGGGACACCATCCCCCGCGCGGGACACCAGCGCCTGCATCTCCGTGCGCGCAGTGGCCCACAGTCGCTCGGCGCGCGCGGGCATGAAGCAGTTCGCGAACGGTACGTACATGCCATCCGTGGCGGGGAACGGCGGCGTCCATCCCGTCAGGCTGGAACGCAGCGGCAGCGGCGTGCCCTTCCTGTCCGACAGTTCGGTCTCGAGCATGTGCAGCCAGTGCGGCAGGATGGCCGCGACGTTCGCGGTGCCGTTCAGGCGATCGGCGAGGGTCAGGGCCGTCATGCCGTAGTGATTGCAGATGGGATAGATCCAGTTCGGCTCGCAGGGGTACAGACAGAATTCCGAACGCTCGAAATTCGTGACGATCGAACGCGCCAGGTCCTGCAGGTCATGACTGTAGACGACGCGATCACCATCGACGAACTGCAGGCCGTCCGGCTGCATGTAGCGCCGATCGCCCGTGTTCGACGTGTAGAGCCCGACCTGGATGCCGAAGAATCCCGTGAGCATGACGTTGTCCCTGCCCACCGGATCGTGATTCGTGAAATTGAGATGCCCCCACATGCTTTCCCAGGCCCAGTAATTCCACACCGGCTTCTGCAGGTACTTGGCGATGAGGTTGCGCTGGGCCGCCGAGACGTAGCCGTGGAAAGCGGGCGTGTAGTGGCACTGGGCCAGGCCGATGGCATATGCGAGTGCGTTGATCTGGTAGCGGGTCGCGGCCGTCTGGAACTGGTCGCGCCGGTCGAAGCCCGCGAAGGACTGAACGGGCTGGAGGGCACGGTCCAGCGCGTACCGCAGGTGCTGGAGCTGGTCTTCGTCGAGCTCGCGGGAACCCGGCGCCGGCCGTCCGGAACGCTCGGCATGCAGGCGTTCGATGGCGCCCGGAAGGAAGTCGTTGCGTACCCGGAGGGCTTCGAGGTCCGCGGCCTCGCGACGAGCGGCCCGGTGCCGCGACAGCAGAAATCCGCCGAACACGAGGCACGGGACCAGCAACGGGGCCGGTGGCCACGGAACGGCGGGCGCGGTCAGGCCTGCGATGACCGCGCCGAGCAGCCAGACCGCCACCGGCGCCACGACCATGCCGGCGCCGAACCACGCGATCAGCGCCAGCGCGAAGAAGACGAGCGTCGCGACGGCTGCGGGCGCACCCCAGGGACCGCCCGCGAGGAATCCCGCGCCCGGGAACCACAGGCCGAGGCCCGCGGCCTGCAGCGGCGATGACCACTGCAGCAGGGACGGAACGAGACCGGCGAGACACAGGCTGGCGTAGACGATCTTCGTGCGGCGCTCGAGCCGGCGCGCGACGCGACCCGGCTGCGCCGTGGCGATCCGGTCCGACACAAGAGTCACGAGGGTCATGATCACTCCTCCCCGATCACGCGGCGCGCGGGCTCCCGCGCCCCGGAGAGACGGGCCGGTGAACCGCAGAACGATGAGTAGGAAGCGGCGATGCCCTGCTGCAGGGGAAGCACCTCACCCGTGCCCGTGTGCCGTTCGGTGAGAAACGCGGCAGCCGCCGTGCCCGCGACACCGAGCAGCAGCATGCCACCGATCCACCGACGGACCGCCCGCCCGCGGCGCCCCGGCCCGGCGTCTCCGGCCACGGGCGACGAGCCCAGGCTCCATCCGACCGCCGCATTCCTCGCGGCCGGCGGCCCGGCCGATCCCGACAGTCGCGCGACTGCGCGACGCAGCAGGAACACGATGTTACAGAGCACGAACGCCGCAATCGCACAGCAGGCCATCGGCTTCCTCGCAAGAACGCAGCGTGCCTCGTGTCGAGCATATCCCACGAGACCGACATCGATTCATCAATAGTCGCGCGGACTCATTCGGACTCCCGACCGGATGCGGCGACACCGCACCCGCGCGATGCAGCCCGGCGTCAGGCCGTCCACAACGGCGTCGCCGGCAATCGTCCGGCTCATGCCATGCCGATCAGCGTCTCGAAGACCATCACCGGGAAATAGCCGAAGCCCGGTTTGCCGTTCACGGTGATCGCGACCGGTTGTTCGCGATGGCCGGGGCCGATCACCGCACCGGAGCGGTCACGCACGATCTCCGGATGCGAGAGATCGTAGACGTCGTATTCCGGCGCCGGATTGCCGCGCTGCGCGCCGAGCCCACGACCGTCGTCGTAGCCGCGGTCGTAGCCCGTGCCGCGATAGGCCCAGGCCCGCACGAGCGGCCGCGCCTCGATGTCCAGCGTCGAGCCGTCGGACAACGCGACGCGGTAGCGGAGCCATTCGAGAGCATTCGTCCCCTCGAAGAAACGGATGTCGTGCTCGAGGTCGACCACCTTCAGGTCGGGCCTGCCGCTGCCCGGCCGACGGAGCAGTTCCCCGTCGAGCCGCATGCGCCGGCCGCGCGCGTCATCCTGCTGCTGGAACTGGCAGGAGTAGTCCTCGCCCGTGAAGCAGGCCCACAGCCACAACCGCAGCTGATCCACGGGATGATGAGCTGCCGCAGCAGCGTGATCACCGCGCCGCGGCTCGAAACCGCCGACCCCGGGCCGGACGCCCCAGCTGTGATCGCGCACGCCCCACCAGTCCTCGACCGCATGGCGCTCGCCCTCGACCATGATCCAGCCGTCGACGCTGCCGGCCTGGTCGTAGCGCGTGGAATCCTGTGTCACCGCGCCCCCGATGACGTCGAGGTGATGGTCCTCGACGTGCAGCGCATGATCGCTGCGCCAGTCGAGCGCGCAGGCGATGCCGTAGGCGTTCTCCGCGACGCAGAGCCGGATGTGGCGGAACGGCTCGACGATCTCGATGGAAAGCGGCGCCACGACAGTCTCGATCCGCGGCCGCCACACGCGCGAGACACGGAGATTGTGCTGCTTGCGGGCCCGCTGCACGCTCAGGAAACCGTCGATCACGTTGACGTTGCGATAGGCGCCCATTCCCAGGATGAACGCGAGATCGCCGCGCGGATGCGCCCCGGCGAACCAGTGGCGGTCGAAGAAACGGTGGTCCGACACCGTCGTCTGCATCAGCGGCCGGCCCACCTGATGGATGAGTTGCTCGTCGGCGGGGATCAGCATCGCGCGCTCCTTCGGTTCCTGTGATCGCATTGCGGCCGTGCCCGGGGCACCGTATCTTGCGGAACCGGGGGGATCAACGGGAATGTCGCAGGGGCAGAGACGGCCCATGGCCGAGTGCGGCGCACCGCGTCGCAGCCTGGACGGCGCAACGGTGCTCGTGACCGGCGCCAACCGCGGCATCGGACTCGCCTTCGTCGAGCAGGCGCTCGCGCGAGGCGCCGCGCGGGTCTACGCGGGCGGACGCGACGCGGCGGCCCTGGACACACTCGGCGCAGGCTTCGGCTCGAAGGTCACGCCCCTGCGCCTCGACGTCACGGACCCGGCGCAGGTCACCGCGGCCGCCGGCGGGATCCACGAGCTGGACCTGCTCGTGAGCAATGCCGGCATGACCGCGAGCGGCGGTTTCTTCGAGTGCAGCGACGACGAGTTCAGGCAGATCGTCGACGTCAATTTCCTGGGTCCGGTGCGCCTCACGCGCGCCTTCGCGCCCGCCCTCGCACGCCGGCGCGGCGACCTGCTCCACGTGCTGTCGATCGCGGCCCTGATGCCGGGGGCACGCGCGCCGGTCTACCACGGATCGAAGGCGGGCCTGATGATGGCCGTTTTCAGCATGCGCGCCGAACTCGCGGCCCTGGGCATCGGCATGACGCTGGCATATCCGGGCTTCGTCGCCACACGCATGACGGAACGGCACGCGATACCCAAGGCGAGCCCCGCATCGGTCGCAGCGAAGTGTTACGACGCGTGGGTGGCCGGCAGGGAAGCGGTATTCCCCGACGCCTATGCCGAAGCCGTGCGGGCCGCGCTCGGGCAGACGCAGGAGCCGGGCCACGCGCCCGATGCGGCTGCGATCGCGGCGAAACTGAAGGAGAGCGGCTGGTGAAGGATCGTCCGGTGCTGACCCCCTACGATGAGTTCCCGGTCCATCAGGCGCCGGTGCCGTTCAGCCAGGTGCCATCGACCGACCTCGGCTGGGACGACGGCTATTTCTTCTGCGCCTTCAACGCCGCCCTGAAGGTCATTTTGTTCACGGGCATGCGCGTCTCGCCGAACAGCGACATGATCGGCGGCTATGCCGGCATCAGCATCGAGGGCCGGCAGTACACCGTGCGTTTCAGCCGGGAGTGGCGGCCGGATTTCGCGACGCGCATCGGTCCGCTGTCATATGCGTTCACACGGCCGCTCAGGGAAATCGCGCTGCGGCTCGACGCGAGCGATTTCGACCTGTCCTTCGATCTGGTGTGGGAGGCCGTCGCCGAGGCCTGGGTCGAGGCGCATCACGTCGCGCACAACCGGCAGCGCAGGACCACGGACCAGACACGCTACACGCAGACGGGCACCGTGAGCGGCCACATCCTGTTCCGCGGACGACGCTTCGACCTCGCGCGGGGACACTGGACCGGCACACGCGATCACAGCTGGGGGCTGTACGCGGGCCGTGCGCCCCTCGTGCCGGACCCGCGCTGGCTGCCGCCGCCCGCTGCACCCGCGCGCCGTCGCGCGCTACGCTTCTGGATGCCGTTCCGCACGGCGGACTACACCGGCTTCTACCACTTCCACGAGGACGAGGACGGCTCGCAGGCGGCGCTCGACGACGTCTTCGGCACGCCCTTCGAGGGCGTCGTCGACCACGGCTTCGACGGACCCCGGGTGCGGCTCGTCTCCGCGGTCCACGCGCTCGAATTCGTGCCGGGGACGCGCAGCATCGCGCGCGGCGTGATCGACCTCGTCGATGAATCGGGCCGGAACTGGCGCCATGAGATCGAGACGGCCTTCCCGCCCTGGACGCCGGCGACGATCGGTTATGCCGCGGGCAGCTGGCGGGACGGCGGCACGATGTTCGCGTACCACGGGCCCGGTGTCGTCATGGAGTGCGACGAGTTCGACCTGTCGCGACAACCCTGCGAACACCGCAATCATCTCGGCCAGCCCATGCTGCCCTGGGGCGTGGAGCACATCGTACGCCTGCGCTCGACGGGTCCCGGGGGCGTCGCCGAGGGTGAGGGTTATCTCGAGTTCTTCCTCGACGGCCGGTACACGCCCTACGGCTTCGAATGAGGTGACCGTGACGGCGCATCCCTCCCTCGACCCGCCGTTCGTGCAGCGCTGGCTGCGGGAGCGGCTCGGCCTGCCGTACACCGTCCTCGACCTCCGCCCGTTCCCGCGCGGCGTGTCGCGCGAGACCTGGATGATCGACTGCACGGATGCCGCGGGCGGGCGCCGGGATCTCGTGCTCCGGCGCGACATGCCGGGCGGCAGCATCTGCCTCACGTCGCTGCGCTTCGAATACGAGGTCTATGCGCGGCTCGCAGCATCGTCGGTCCCCGTGGCGACGACGCTCGCGTGGGAGGACGATCCCCGCTGGCTCCCCGACGGCCGGCCCTTCTTCCTGCGCCGCGCGGTCGAGGGCAGCTGGGAGATCCGGGGTTTCCACGACCCCGATCCGCGCCACGACGAGCTGCGCATCGCGGTGGGCCGCGAACACGTCCGCGCGCTCGCGACGCTGCACACGACCGACTGGCGTGCACTCGGCTTCGGCGACCTCATGCGTGTGCCGGCCACGGCCGCGGACTGCGCGCTCCAGGTGATCGACGACGTGACCGCGGACATCCGTTCCGTGCAGACACAGCCATTGCCGCTCGTCACGGAAGCCGTCGAATGGCTCCGCGACCACCGTCCGCGCGAGGTGCCGGCGATCGTGCTGCTGAAGGGCACCAGCGGCTACGGCGAGGAGATCTTCAGGGACGGCCGGCTGGTGGCCATGTCCGACTGGGAACTCGCGCGCATCGGTGATCCCGCCTACGACTGGGCGCAGATCCAGGATTTCATCGGTGACGTGGTCGTGAACGGCCGCCAGGTCTGGGGCCTGCAGCCGGCACTCGACTATTACCGGGACCTCACGGGGTTCACGATCGACCCCGCTTCCGTCGACTACTACCGCAGGCTCTACGGCCTCTATCTCGTTCTGATGTCGCAGAGCGCTGCGCGCAAGCTCCAGGACGGCGACCGCTTCTGCCGCCTCGCATGGGTCGCCGCCGAGATCCTTCACCGGGCGCAGTGCGCGCTGGGGATGGCGATCGGCATCGCGCAGGCGGCGAAGCCGGTTCCGGGCCAGCTGGGATGAATGCCATGACACCGACCATCGACCAGATCATCGACAGCGTCATCACCTCGCTGCACGAGCACGTGCACCCGAAGGTCAGCGATCCCTATGCGAAGAGCGTCCTGCTGACGATCGACAACCTGCTGCGCCACGTCGCGCTCAGGGCGACGCAGGAGAGCGGGCTCCTCGACGAGGACAACCGGGATCTCGGCGAGGTCCTGGCGCGGATGGTCGCCCTGCTCGCCGGCATCGCGGACGGCGAGGAAGCGCTGGCGTCGGAGATCCGGCAGGTGCGTGCCGACCTGGAAGCGCCGGCCGCGGGCTTTCCTTCGCTGGAATCGCTGTCGCTCGGATCCATGCGACTGCGCAACCGGCTCGATGCACTGCTGGCCGCGCTGATCGCTGCGCGCGATCGCATCGGAGAACACCCGGACTACGGTCGGGCGCGCGTCCTCGCGCGCGAGTACCTGGCGCGCATGCTGACACGCAACGCTGCGCTGATCGACCCGGCCTTCGTGACCGATCGTCGCTGAGCAGGATCCATCACGCATCCCATGACCACCGAAGCCATCCTGAAGTGCCTGCGCACTGCGCTCGCGGGCATTGCGCCGGATGCGGTCGCAACCCCGGACGGGCGCACGAACCTGCAGACCGCCGGGCAGCTGGTGAATCTCCTCCTCGCCCGGCAGCAGCTCTCCCCGCGGCTGCAGCGGGATCGTGATCAGCGGTTGCGCCTGCTGCTCGGAAGCGAATCGGGTGACGGCGATCCCGTCACCGCGGCGTCGCGGCTGCTGTCGCGGATCATCCGCTCGGGCGCCAGCGACGGGCGACTCGTGACGCTGGCCGGAGCGCTGGCACTGGAGCCGCAGGCGATCCAGGACCGCACCGATGCGCTCGGCGACACGCGGCGCGCCGGCGACTCGAGTCCCGCGCGCGGGCCGGACGAGGCCGCGGTTGCGCGCTATCTCGGCGCGCACCATCCCGAGGTCGGCGCGGCCGTGCGCGTCGAAGTGCTGCCCGGCGGCTACTCCCGCGAGACCATCCTCGTGGAGACGGCGGGCGACGGTCCCGACGTGGTGTTCCGCAAGGTCGTGAACGGCCGCGATCCCGAGTGGCTGCCCAGCGAATGGAACGTGCTGCGCTTCGTCGCCGGGCGCGGACTGCGTGCGCCGCAGCCGCTGTGGTACGAGGACGATCCGTCGCACCTCGGCAACGTGTTCTTCGCCGTGACGCGCATGCCGGGCACGAGCCAGGCGTTCGCGATCGGACGCACCGGAGGCGTGAATCCCGGGATCGCGCTCGATCTCGCCCGCCTGCTCGCCCGGCTGCACCGGACCGATACGCGGGGCCTCGGCACGACGCCGGTCCTGCCGATGACGACGGTCGAGGAAGTGCGCCGGGCCATCGACGCCCTGTCGAAACCCGAGTCGCTCCTGCCGCGCCCGGACGACCCGCTGTTCGAGCCCCTGCTGGACTGGCTGCGGGCGCGCATCCCGGCCCCGCCCCCGCGTCCCGTGCTCGTCCACGGCGACGCGGGATTCCACAACATCCTCGTGCAGGGTGATGCGGTGACGGCCCTGCTCGACTGGGAACGCTCGCACCTCGGCGACCCGGCCGAGGAACTCGCCTACGTCCGGCCCGGTCTCGAAGGCGTCATCGCCTGGGACGATTTCCTGCGCGAATACGCCACGGCGGGAGGCTCCGTCCCGGAGGCCGGACGCCTGCACTTCTATACCGTGTGGCAGAACGTGTGGCGGGCCTCCGTCTGCCACGATTTCCGGCTGCGGCTCCTGCGCGAGAACGAGCCGCGCAGTCCGGAGGGGATTTCGGCCTTCATCTACGGGCCGCGTTTCACCGCCGCCGCCGCGCGGACCGCGCTGCAGCCGGACGCGCCGCCGGGGTCCTGAGGCGCTGCGCGCCGTTCGCGCAGCCTCCTGCGAGCCCGGGCGCCGTCGCGGCGTGCGTCAGCGCGCCGCTTCCGCGCGCAGACGCTCGGCGTTCTCGCGGCCGAGATAGCGTTCGATCACGTGACGACCCGCGTAGATCAGCGGGATCAGCAGCACGGCCATGCCGAGCTTGTAGAGGTAGTTCACGGTACCCACGGCGAGGAACTGGTCCACGGGCCAGTTCTGCGGACCGATCACGAAGGCGATGTAGAGCACGACGAAGCTGTCGACGAGCTGCGAGACCGCCGTCGAGGCGGTCGCACGCAGCCACACGAAGCGCTCGCCCGTCGCCGCACGGATGCGGTGGAACACCGTGACGTCGATCATCTGGCCGAGCAGGAATGCGCTGATCGAGCCGCCGATGGTCCACAGCCCCTGGCCGAAGGTGCCGGCGAACGCCGCCTGCATGTCCGGCACGCCACGCGAAGCGTTCACGGTGACCCACCAGGGTGCCGGCGCGAGCCGGATCGCGAGGTAGGCGAACAGGAACGCGTAGGCGATGAACGCGATCGCGAGCCAGGACACGAAGCGGACGCCGCGCACACCGAAATACTCGTTGATGACGTCGGTCATCACGAACACGATCGGCCAGAGCAGCACGCCCGCGGTGAACGAGAGCGAACCCGACTGGCCGAAGAGATTCCAGTTGAAGGGCGCGAGTCCCAGCGTGGTCTCGAGCGCGAAGATCTTGACGCCGACGAACTCGGCGATCAGCGCATTGGTCACGAACAGTCCGGTGAGGCCGATGAACAGGCGGGTCGGCCGTTCCGTGATCGTGTACATCGCCCCTCCCGTCGTCTCAGCCTTCCGACTGCCGCCGCGCGAGGGCGGCGAGCCGCCGCCGGTCGCGCTTGTCCGGTCGGCCCGCCGGGTGCGGCGCCACCGCGCCCGCCATGCGGCGCCGGGTTGCATCCACGATGCCGCGCGCCACGCTCTCCGGCGTCTCTTCGTAGCAGCGCCGCGCCTCGGGAGCCGGCCCGCGCCGCGCCGGGACGCCGCATACGATGACCTCCATCGCGCGCGGCCCGAGCGACATGTCGATGCGGTCACCCGGCCGCACGACGTGCGCGGGCTTCACGCGCGCGCCGTTCAGGTGCACCCGGCCGCCGCTCACCGCCGTACTCGCGAGCGTGCGGCTCTTGAAGAAACGCGCGCACCACAACCATCGATCGAGCCGGCCGCGGTCTCCCGCGGACGCATCCTCCGCAGCTTCGTCGAGATCGCTGTCGTCCGCGCGGATCGTCATTCCAGCGTGCACGCGCAATAGGCCTGCACCGTGCCGGGACGCGCCGCGATGCGCTCGAAGCGCAGCGCCTCGCGCCAGGCGCCCGCGACTCCGGGCAGCCGCCGCGACAGCCGCATCGCGGGCACGAGATCGCCGGCCCAGCCCGCGGCCCGCGACCGCAGGTCGGCGAGCAGCCGGTCCTGCCAGCTCCACTCGGGCTGGTACCAGTCGACGTCGTACTTGCGGCCGCCGAGGCCCGCGAGTTCGGCGGCCTGGCGCACGGCATCGTCGAGCGTGCCGAGACGGTCGACGAGGCCCGCGTCCCGGGCCTCCGTTCCC
The DNA here is from genome assembly GCA_046352935.1 of Steroidobacteraceae bacterium. Lineage (GTDB taxonomy): Bacteria > Pseudomonadota > Gammaproteobacteria > Steroidobacterales > Steroidobacteraceae > CAYWMY01. Next base: position 33,408 of record JAXMGR010000015.1, on the reverse strand, counting down.
GTCCAGACCTGGCCCTGCGCGATGCTGTCGATGACGTCGACGTCGCGCCGGCGCGCGGCGGCCACTTTGCCGACGAACGTCCGGTAGGCGTGTTCGATCGACGACTGCATGATCTCGCGTACCTCGGGTGTCAGCGAACGGTCGGGACGCAGCGCTCCGGAGAGGCGCGTCGTGCCGATGCCGTCGGTGGTCACGCCGGCCCGCTCCAGCGTGTGCTCGAACGTGGGCACGATGGCGAACACCCCGATGGAGCCCGTGATGGTCGTCGGCTGCGCGATGATGCGGTCGGCCTCCATGGCAATGTAGTACCCGCCTGAGGCCGCCACGGACCCCATCGACGCCAGCACCGGCTTGCCGGCCTCCTTCAGCGCGGCGATCTCGCGGCGGATGAACTCGGAAGCCAGCATGCTGCCGCCCGGACTGTCGATGCGCAGCACGACCGCAGCGACCTTGTCGTCGTAGCGCGCCTCGCGCAGCGTCGCGGCGAGCGTGTCGCCGCCGACCGTGCCGGGCGGCTGCTCGCCGTCGAGGATCTCGCCGGAGGCGACCACGACCGCGATCTTCCGGCGGGCGCTCCGCTGCAGTGCTTCCTCCGAACGCAGGACGAGCAGGTACTGCTCGAAGTCGACGGCGTTGAAGCTGTGGGTGCCGTCGTCCTCACCGACCTGCGCGACCAGCTCGCGCTCGAATTCATCACGGGCCTTCAGCCCGGTCACCAGCCCGCTCGCCAGTGCGTACTGCGCCGCATCGCCGCGATGCTCGCGCATGCCGGCCGCGGCCTCGTCGGCATAGGCCTGCACGGCAGCCGAGTCCAGGCGCCGCGCACGCGCCACGTCCTCGCGGTAGCGGGACCAGAGATCGTCGAGCCAGCGTCGCGCGGCCTCCTCGTCCTCGGGTGACATGTCGCTGCGGGTGAGGAACTCGGGCGCGGACTTGTGCGAGCCGACCTTGAAGACGTTGACGTCCACGGCCAGCTTGTCCAGCGTGCCCTTGAAGTAATTGCGGTAGTAACCGAAGCCGTCGAGCAGCACGGCGCCGAAGGGGTCCAGGTACACGGCATCCGCGTGCGCAGCGAGATAGTACTGGCGCTGGTCGAAGAGGCTGCCCCAGACGAAGACCTTCTTGCCCGAACGGCGGAACTCCGAGATCGCCCCGGCGATGTCCTGCAGCTTGGAGAGTCCGGCAGCCTCGAGCCCCTCCAGATCCAGCACGAGCACCGCGATGCGCCGGTCGTCGCGTGCCGCGCGGATCGCGTCGATCACGTCCTTGAGCCGCGTCTCGCGCTCTTCGCCGGCGCCGGCCTTCTCCAGCGCGCGATCGAGCGGATCACCCGACAGTTCCTCGACCAGCGTGCCCGTGGGCGAGATCACCAGCGCGGCCTTGTGCGGGAGGATCGGCAGCGACGTGCTGCTCGCGACGATCAATACGGCGAAGATGAAGGCCAGCAGCAGGAAGTGCAGGACCTTGCGCAGGCCGTCGAGGAACCGCAGCAGGAAGCGGAACACGGCCGCCACGGCCCGCAGGATCGTCATTCCGGAATCTCCGACGGATGCATCCGCCGGTCATTCTACCCATCCGCGGCACCGCATCGCGCGCGTCGATCGATCGCCGCCCCGGAAACGCGAAAGGCGGCCCGCGGGCCGCCTTTCGTCTTCGTCCGCCGGGATGTCCGGTCAGGCGCCGATCTTCTCCTCGATGCGCGCCGACTTGCCGGAACGGTCGCGCAGGTAGTACAGCTTCGCGCGCCGCACGTTGCCGCGGCGCTTGACCTGGACCTCGGCGATCGCGGGGCTGTACGTCTGGAAGACGCGCTCGACACCCTCGCCGTGGGAGACCTTGCGCACCGTGAACGAGCTGTTGAGACCACGGTTCTTGATCGCGATGACGACGCCTTCATAGGCCTGCACGCGCTCGCGGTCGCCTTCCTTCACCTTGACCTGCACCACGACGGTGTCGCCGGGGCCGAACTCGGGCAGCTTGCGGGTCATCGCCGCCGCTTCAATCTCTTGCACGATCTTGCTCATGGCTCGTTTCCTGCGTGAACGTTTCCAGCATCGCCCGGAGGTCTGAGCCCCTCCCGGACACAGTATTCTTCCAGCAATCGTCGCTCGTCGGCCGCGAGACCTCTCGCCGTGATGAGCTCCGGCCGCCGCCGCCAGGTGCGGCCCAGCGCCTCCTGCAGCCGCCAGCGCCGGATGCGGGCGTGGTCACCGCTGGCCAGCACCTCCGGCACCACCAGGCCGCGCCACGTCTCGGGCCGCGTGTAGTGCGGCCAGTCGAGCAGCCCGGCACCGAACGAGTCCTGCTCCGCCGACTGCTCGTCCCCGAGCACACCGGGCACGAGCCTCGTCACCGCATCGATCACCACGAGCGCCGCGAACTCACCGCCCGACAGCACGTAGTCACCGATCGAAACTTCCTCGTCGATCTCGCGATCGACGAGCCGCTGGTCGAAACCCTCGTACCGGCCCGCGACCAGCAGCAACCCCGGCTCCGTCGCCATGCGCCGGACCTCGGCCTGCGCGAGCGGCCGGCCCTGCGCCGACAGCGCGATCCGCCGCGACCCGCCGGGCAGCCGCCGCGCGGCTGCCTCGATGGCCTGCGCGAACGGCTCGGGCTTCAGCACCATGCCCGGACCGCCGCCGTAGGGCCGGTCGTCCACGGTGCGATGCGCATCGAGCGCATACGTCCGCGGATCCTCGGTCCCGACCGCGACCAGCCCGCGCTCGATCGCCCTGCCGAGGACCCCTGCCGCGGTGGCTCCGCGGACCAGGTCCGGGAACAGCGTCACCACCTCGAACCGCAGCATGGTGTCACCGCCGTCAGTCCGCCGGATCCCAGTCGACCACCACCCTCCGGGCTTCGAGATCGACCGACTTCAAATGCTTCGGGACCAGCGGCAGCCAGTGCTCCCGCTCGCCCCGCACGACCATCACCGCGTTCGCCGGCGCTTCGACGAAGTGGTCGATGCGCCCGAGACTCCGGCCTTCGAGGTTCACCGCCTCCAGGCCGATGAGGTCGTGCCAGTAATACTCGCCGGGCGCAGTCCCTGGCAGCCGGGCCCGGTCGATCACGATGACCGCGCGGGCCAGCGCCTCGGCCGCATCACGGTCCGTGACTCCCTCGAGCCGCGCAACCAGGTCCTGTCCCTGTCGGCGTCCCTCCTGGATCCCGACGTCCCGCAGGACGCCGTCGGGCCAGACCATCCGCAGGCCCTCGTATCGGAGGAGCGCCTCCGGCGGCTCCGTGTAGGAGATCAGGCGGACCCACCCCCTGATCCCGAACGCACCGGCGATCCGCCCGAGCTCGACACGCCGCGGATCCTGCGCGGCACCGGCGGCTTCACCGCCCTGCGACGCGCCCGGCACGGCGCGTCAGGCGTTCGCCGCCTGCTTGCGATAGTCGCCGACCAGCGTCCTCACCCGATCCGACATCTGCGCGCCCGTCTTCGTCCAGTGATCGATGCGGTCGAGCTTCAGCTCGAGCTTCCTGTCCTGGCCACGCGCCACGGGATTGAAAAAGCCGACGAGCTCCAGCGTCGGACCGCCCTGGCGGCGGCGGCTGTCGGTGACGACGACGTGATAGAACGGCGCATTGCGGCCGCCACGACGCGTCAGTCGGATCGTTACCATCGGGTCATCCTCGGGAATACTGCCGAACAACGGCCCCTGCGCCCACGCGCACCGGGGGGCCCGTCAAAGAGCCGCGCATTCTACTGAAAACACTTTGGAAGTGAAACCCTTATGCGCGCCGGGCGCAGCGGCTAACCCGGCCGGAACCCGCCGCCGGGCGGCATCATGCCGGGCGGCAGGCGGCCCCCCAGACCACGCAGCATCCTGCGCAGGCCGCCGCCCTTGAGCTTCTTCATCATCTTCTGCATCTCGAGGAACTGCTTGAGCAGCCGGTTCACGTCCTGGACCTGCACGCCCGCGCCCGCCGCGATACGCCGCCGGCGGGAGCCGTCGATCACGCCCGGGCGGCGCCTTTCCCGCGGCGTCATCGAATCGATGATCGCCACCTGACGGCGGACCATGCGGTCGTCACCGGCGCCCGGCGGCGCGCCGGCCGCGAGCTGGGCGGGCAGCTTGTCCATGAAGGCCGCCATACCGCCCATGCTCTGCAGCTGCTGGAGCTGCTCCTTGAGATCGTTGAAGTCGAATTCCTTGCCCTGCGTGAGCTTGGCGGCGAGCTTCTCGGCCTTCTGCTGGTCGACCTTCGCCTGCACCTGCTCGACCAGTGACAGCACATCGCCCATGCCGAGGATGCGGCTCGCGATGCGGTCGGGGTGGAACAGCTCGAGCGCCTCGGTCTTCTCGCCCGTGCCCATGAAGCGAATGGGCTTGCCCGTCACGTGACGCACCGACAGCGCCACGCCGCCGCGCGCATCACCATCGGCCTTCGTGAGGACGACACCCGTCAGCGCGAGCGCATCGTTGAACGCGCGCGCGGCGTTGACCGCGTCCTGGCCGGCCATGCTGTCGACGACGAACAGCCGCTCCCGGGGCGTGATGGCACGGTCGATGGCGCGGACCTCGTCCATCATCGCGCGGTCCACGTGCAGCCGGCCCGCGGTGTCGACGATGACCACGTCATGGACGTGGCGGCGCGCATGTTCGACGGCGGCGACGGCGATGTCGACGGGAGCGCGGTCGGGGGTTGCCTGGAAATAGTCCGCCCCCACCTGTGCGGCGAGACGCTCGAGCTGCGTCATCGCCGCCGGTCGGTAGACGTCGGTGCTCGCGAGCAGCACACGCTTGCGCTGTGTCTCGATGAGGTGGCGCGCGAGCTTGGCCGCCGTCGTGGTCTTGCCCGCGCCCTGCAGGCCCGCCAGCATCACGACGACCGGCGGCTCGGCGCGCAGGTCGAGGCCCGCCGACGGCTCGCCCATCACACGCGTGAGCTCGTCGTGGATGATCTTCACGAAGGCCTGACCGGGCGTCAGGCTCTGCATGACCTCGGCCCCGATCGCGCGGGCCCTGACCGCGTCGGTGAAGTCCTTGACCACCGCGACCGCGACATCCGCCTCGAGCAGCGCCATGCGCACCTGGCGCACGGTCGTGGAAATATTGTCCTCGGTCAGTCGCCCGCGTCCGCGCAGCGCATCGACGGCACGCGACAGTCGTTCGGTCAATGAATCGAACATCCGGATTCCCCAGTACAGCGATGGCGCCCCGGAGCGCCCGCGAGGCCCGGCATTATACGTGCGCCTTCCCGCCGGCTGGCGCGCTATGCAATCATCCCCGCAGGAGATCCGCCGTGTTCGCCATTCTCGTTCTCGCGCTGTACCTGGCCGCTGCGGCGCTCGCCGCACGCACCGCAACCCGGGAAGGCGAACCGGGCGCGCTGCGCGAGCCGGCGGGCTATGCAGCGATCGCCGCGCTCGTCGCCCATGCCGCCTGGCTGGTCCAGTCCGTCCAGGGCGAGGGTGCCAACGCCCTCGATCTGGCGGACAGCCTGTCGCTCGTGGGCTGGGTGATCGGTCTGACCGGTCTCGTGCTGCTCACCCGTCGCGGCTTCCGGGTCGGTGCCGCCCTGGTGCTGGCGCTCGCGGCCGTGATGTCGCTCGGCACCGGCAGCCATGCGACGTTCCGCGAGGTCGCGCGGCCCGGCTGGGCGATCACGGCACACATCCTGCTCGCCGCGACCGCCTCGGGCCTGCTCGCGGTCGGTGCGCTCCTGCTGACGCTGATGGTCGTCGAGGACGCGCGGCTGCGCGCGCGGCGTTTCACGGGCTGGACCCGCTGGCTGCCCCCCATCGAGAGTCTCGAGCGAGCGGCCTTCGCGGTGATCCGGGCGGGCTTCGCGGCGCTCTCGCTCGCGCTGGTCACGGGTTTCGTGTTCGTGACCGACCTGTTCGCGCAGCACCTCCTGCACAAGACGGTCCTCGCGATCATCGCGTGGATCATCTTCGCGGTGCTGCTCGTCGGCCGCGCGCGTCTCGGCTGGCGCGGTCGCAAGGCCGCCCGCCTCACACTGGCGGGCTTCGTGGTGCTGGTCCTGTCGTACTTCGGGTCGAAGTTCGTACTCGAGGTCCTGCTCCAGCGGCACTGGGGCTGATGCCCCCACCATGACCGGCAGCCTCGCCGCCGCCGCAGCGATCGTCGCGCTCGTCGCCGTCCTCGCACTGCTCGAGATCGGCATGACGGCCCTGGCGGCGCACCGGGAGGGTCATCACGTCGCGCGCGTGATCGCGCTCGTCCGGCGCGACCTGCCGCGGGCCCGCCGCCTGCTGGACGGCCTTCGGGCGGCATTGCTGGTCATCGTGCTGGGACTCGCCGCCTTCCGCGCGAGCCTGCGTGAAGCCGTGCCGGCGCTCGTCGCCACCGCCTCGCTCGCCCTGGTCCTGCTGCTCGAGATGCACGGCCGGCTGCGCAGTCTGGGCGCGCGTCTCACGGCCAGTGCCCTGCTCACCGCCGGGGTCCTGGCGCCGCTCGTCGCGGCGGACCTGCGGCGCGTACGGCGGCAGGCGGGGACCGATCCGGACGCGGAGGCACGCATCGTCGATGCGATGGCCGACGAACTGCTGGTCGCTCCGACCGAGCGGCGCGAGATGGTGCGCGCGCTGCTGGATCTCGAGCAGGTCTTCGTCGAGGACATCATGGTGCCTCGCAGCGAGATCGTCGGCGTCGATGCCGACGACGACTGGGACGAGATCCTGAACCAGCTGGCGCGCGCGCCGCACACGCGGCTGCCCCTCTACCACGGCGATCTCGACCGGCTCGTCGGTGTCCTGCACATGAAGCGCGTCGCGCACGAACTGGCGCGCGGCTCGCTCGACCGCGAGCGCCTGGTCGCGATCGCCACCGAACGCGAGGCCCGCTTCGTGCCGGCCGGTACGTCGCTGCAGGTGCAGCTCGGCAACTTCCGCGGCGAACGGCGGCGCCTCGCCTTCGTCATCGACGAATACGGCGACGTGCTGGGACTCGTGGCGCTCGAGGACATCCTCGAGGAGATCGTGGGCGAGTTCACGACCCAGCCCGCACTGCTGCACCGGGCGATCCACGCCGAGAAGGGCGGCAGCTTTGTGGTCGCCGGCAGCACGCCGCTGCGCACCGTCAACCGGCGCCTGGGCTGGTCCCTGCCGACCGACGGTCCGCGTACACTGAGCGGCGCCATCGTCGAATACCTCGAGGCCATTCCGCAGCCGGGTACGGCCCTGCAGCTCCATGGCCACGCCGTCGAGGTGCTGCAGACGGCGGAGAACACCGTCAGGACCGCGCGCATGTGGCCGGCCGCGGAACCATCACCCGGACCCACGGACACCCGAGAGACATGACCGACATCGTCAATCTGTTCGACAACAACCGCGAGTGGGCCAGGGCGCGCGTCTCGACGGACCCGGCGTTCTTCCAGCGACTCGTGGCCCAGCAGTCACCGCGCTTCCTCTGGATCGGCTGCGCCGACAGCCGCGTGCCCGCGAACGAGATCGTGGGCCTGCTGCCGGGCGAGCTGTTCGTGCATCGCAACGTGGCGAACGTCGTCGTCCACACCGACCTGAACTGCCTGTCGGTGCTGCAGTACGCGGTGGACGTGCTGCGTGTCGAGCACGTGATCGTCTGCGGCCACTACGGCTGCGGCGGCGTGAACGCTGCCTGGCAGGGTGCGCCGCTCGGCCTGATCGACAACTGGCTGCGCCACGTCCAGGACGTCGCGGACCGCCACCGTGGCGAACTGCAGGGCCTGGATGCACATGCGCTGACGGACCGGCTCTGCGAACTCAACGTCCGCGAGCAGGCACTCAACGTCGCGCGCACGACGATCGTCCAGGATGCCTGGCGCCGCGGCCAGCCGCTGGCCGTGCACGGCTGGATCTACAGCCTGCAGGACGGCCGGCTGCGCGAGCTCGGGATCGACATCCACAACACGGGCGATCTCGCCGGGGTGCAGTCCAGACCTCCGCCCTCGGGGCGCTGACGAACTCCGCGGCCCCGCCGCGCGGGTCCCGCTATGCCGCGCCGCCCTGCTCGAGCGCGCGCAGCGCCTCGTCGAGCCTCGACACACCGACGGCCCGCATCCCGTCGGGCGGCTGCCGCGGCAGGTTGGCGCGCGGCACGACCGCCCGCGTGAACCCGTGCTTGGCCGCCTCCCGCAGCCGTTCCTCGCCGTAGGGCACGGGCCTGATCTCCCCGGCGAGTCCGATCTCGCCGAAACAGACGAGGTCCTGGGGCAGCGCCTGAGACCGGAGACTGGACACGGCGGCCGCGACCATCGCGAGGTCGGCGGCAGTCTCCTCGACGCGCACACCGCCCACCACGTTCACGAAGACATCGTGCGCGTGCAGCGCGAGACCCGCGTGACGGTGCAGCACCGCGAGCAACATGGCGAGGCGGTTGCTCTCGAGCCCGAGCGCGACGCGACGCGCGCTCGCGGCGTGCGAGGGATCGACGAGCGCCTGCACTTCGACGAGCATCTGGCGCGTGCCCTCGCGGATCACCGTCACGATCGAGCCCGGCACGGGAACCTCGTGACGCGAGAGGAAGATCGCCGAGGGATTGCGCACTTCCTTCAGGCCCTGCCCGTCCATCGCGAAGACGCCGATCTCGTTGGCGGCGCCGAAGCGGTTCTTGACCGCGCGCACGATGCGGAAGCGGCTGCCCGAATCGCTCTCGAAGTACAGCACCGTGTCGACCATGTGCTCGAGCACGCGGGGCCCCGCGATCGTGCCCTCCTTCGTCACGTGACCGATGATCAGGATCGCCGTGCCCGTCTGCTTGGCGTGCTGCACGAGGCGCGCCGCCGACTCGCGCACCTGCGAAACAGCCCCCGGCAGGGCATCGACCGCAGCGGTCGACACGGTCTGGATGGAGTCGACGACCACGACGCGCGCGGCGCCCGCCACCGCCTGCTGCAGGATGTGCTCGATGCTCGTGTCCGCCAGCAGCTGCATCGGCACGTCGTCGTGTCCGATGCGCCGGGCTCGCTCGCCCACCTGCTGCAGGGATTCCTCGCCCGTCGCATACAGCACGGCGGCCTGACCGGCCAGGTGCATGGCGGCCTGCAGCAGCAATGTCGACTTGCCGATGCCGGGGTCGCCACCCAGCAGCGTCACGGAACCGGCCACGAGTCCCCCGCCCAGCACGCGGTCGAACTCGGCCATGCCGGTCGACCAGCGCTCCGTTGCCCGATCGCGAAGTGCAGCCAATCCGGCCGCGGGCGAAGCGGCGCCGGTGCCCGCGGCCGGCGCCTTCGGTGCGCGTGCCTCCGTGAACCGCTTCAGGGAATTCCAGGCGCCACAGGCCGTGCACTGGCCCTGCCACTGGCCGGCCTCGGTGCCGCAATCGGAACAGACGTAGCAGGTACGGGCCTTGGCCATGATGTCGAACACATCCTCGGGCGGCCGCGGATGCTAGCACGCGCACCAGCGCGCGCCTGCGCGGGAGACGTCCGCGATCATGGCACCGGGGATCGTGGAACAGTTCGCGGAATCCGCCGCAACGCTTTGAATTCCCGCAAGTGAGAGTTCCGGAGCGTCATGTGACCGATTATGATCGGACGATGCTCCTGATCCCTTCGACCCGAGACTGACGGTGGCCGATTCGCCCCTCGGCCGCTGGCTGCGGCAGCTCACGCCCTCCCGCCGGCCCGAGGCGCCCCGGGACGTCGCCCGGTCCGAGGCCCCCGCGCCCGTGCGTCGCCCCGGACCCATGGCCGAGCCGATCGAGACCACGACGCGTCTCGCGCTGCGCCCGGGAGAGCAGCTCCACGGCTATACGATCATCAAGGAAGTCGGGCGTGGTGCCATGGCGACCGTGTACCAGGCCCGGCACGAGGCCGACGAGCACATAGTCGCCCTCAAGATCCTGTCGATGGCGCCGGATGGCATCGATGACCGGCTCGACGACGCCCGGCTGCGCCTCCTGCGCGAGGCCGAAGCCGCGGGCCGGATCCAGCATCCGGACATCGTGCAGGTGATCGAGGCCGGAGAAGAGCGCGGCATCGTGTTCCTCGCGATGGAGTACGTCGAAGGCGCCAGCCTCGCGACGCACGCGACGGAAGGACACCTGCTCCCGCCACGCATGGTCGCCCAGATGTGCGCCCGCGTCGCGGAGTGCCTCCACTTCGCCCATGCCCGCGGCGTCGTGCACCGCGACATCAAGCCCGCGAACATCGTTTTCGACCAGAAGAACCGCCGCGTGCGCGTCATGGATTTCGGCGTCGCGCGCCTCACGGACAGTTCGGCCACGCGCACCGGCATCATCCTCGGCTCGCCCTCCTACATGGCGCCCGAGCAGCTCGATGGACGCCCGCTCACGGGCAGCGCCGACCTCTTCTCGCTCGGCGTCACGCTCTTCCAGCTGCTGACCGCCCAGCTGCCGTTCCGCGCCGATTCGATCACCCGGCTCATGGCCCGCATCGCGACGGAACCCCACCCCCCGCTCGCGACGATCAGGCCCGACCTGCCCGCGAGCCTCGGACAGGTCCTGGACCGTTCGCTGGAGAAGGACACGCTGCGACGCTATGCCACCGGCGCCGAGATGGCCGCGGCGCTCAACGACGCGGCCCGCGAGATCCCGGCGGGGTTGCGCTGATGGCCCGCTTCGTCAACCTCAGGTCGCGGCTGCGCGCCGTCGGCATGACCGATACGGGCAAGGTCCGCGAGCACAACGAGGATGCCATCGCCTGGGACCAGGAGATCGGCCTGTTCGTGCTGGCCGACGGCATGGGCGGCTACAACGCCGGCGAGGTCGCGAGCGGCATCGCCGCGAAGACGATCAGCAGCATCATGCGCGAGGCGTTCTCGCTGCAGGACATCGAGGGCATCGACAAGGCGACCGGGCTGCGGCGCGTGAGCATCCTGCTCCGGGACGCCATCGCACGGGCCAACAAGATCATCTACCAGACGTCCAAGACCCAGCCCCAGTGCGAGGGCATGGGCACCACCGTCGTCGCGGCCGTGCTCCACGACAACCGGATCACGGTGGCGCACGTCGGCGATTCCCGGCTGTACCGCCTGCGCAGCGAGCGGCTGGAACGCCTGACACTGGACCATTCCCTGCTGCAGGAGCTCGTGGACCGCGGTTTCTACTCGCCCGAAGAGGCCCAGCGGGCGACCAACAAGAACTACGTGACCCGCGCCCTGGGCGTCGAGTCCGTGGTGGACGTCGAGATCCACGAACACCCCGTCCAGAAGGGCGACACGTTCGTCCTGTGCTCGGACGGGCTGTCGGACATGGTCGAGGACGAAGACATTCATTTAACCATAACCACTTTCGGTGCTAATCTTGATACGGTTGCCAAGCAGTTGATTCAACTGGCGAATGACAACGGCGGCCGGGACAACGTGTCGGTGGTCATCGCCCAGACCACGGACACCTTCCCCGCGCGGCGGCGTGTGCTGGACAGGATTCTGGGCTGGTTCGGTTAACCGACTTCTCGAGGGTGACCTATGGCGCGGCTGATACTGAGCCTCGATGGCCAGGTGCTGGCGGAATACAACATGACCAAGGAGCGGTACACCATCGGGCGGCTGCCGGACAACGACGTGCGCATCGACAACGTCGCGGTCAGCGGCCACCACGCGCTGATCATCAACATCCTCAACGACTCGTTCCTCGAGGATCTGAACAGCACCAACGGGACCTACGTCAACGGCAAGCTGATCAAGAAGCACGCCCTCCAGCACGGTGACGTGATCACGATCGGCCACCACCACCTGCGTTTCGTCGACACCCAGGTGGAGAGTGCGGAGCCGGACGAATTCGAGCGCACGATGATCATCCAGCCCGGGCAGGTCAGTGATGACCGGATCCGCGCGGCCACGCGCGTGCCTGCGCGCACATCCGGCGCCGTGCCCCCCGCGGGCGCGACGCCGAAGAAGCAGGTGGCCGCCAAGCTGCAGGTGCTGTCGGGCCAGTTCGCCGGCCGCGAACTCGAACTCAACAAGGCACTCACGACACTCGGCCGACCCGGCGTCCAGGTCGCCGCGATCACGCGTCGTGCCGAGGGCTACTACATCGTCCACGTCGAGAGCGCGAACGACGACTACCCGCTCGTGAACGGGCAGTCCATCGGGCCGCAGGCGCGGGCACTCTCGGACAACGACGTCATCACCCTCGCCGGGGTGAAGATGGGGTTCTTCGTGACCTGAGCGCGGTCAGTGCACCTCGAGGTGCACACGCTGGCTGACGCCGCAGAGCAGCTCGTAGGCAATGGTGCCGGCGGCAGCAGCGGCGCGCTCCACGGGCGCCCCGGGTCCCCACAGCAGCACGGGATCGCCGACCGCGGGACGCGGCAGGCCAGTGACGTCGATCGCCATCATGTCCATCGAGACTCGCCCCGCGATGCGGGCCGCCGCGCCGTTCACGAGCACGATCGTGCCGTTCGCGGCATTGCGCGGATAGCCGTCGCCGTAGCCGGCGGCGGCGATCGCGAGCAGCGTCTCCGAGGGCGCGCGCCAGGCACCGCCATAGCCCACGGCCTCGCCCGCGGCCACGCGCTTGAGCGCGATGATCCGTGTCACGAGCGACATCGCCGGAACGAGGCCCATCGAAGCCGCATCCGTGTCCGCGAACGGCGAGGCGCCGTAGAGCGCGAGCCCCGGGCGCACCCAGTCGCCGCGGGCCCGCTCGAAACCGAACACGCCCGCGGAATTCGCCATGCTCCGCTCGCCCGGCTCGGCGGCGGTGAGCCGCGAGAACAGGTCGAGCTGGCGCTCCGTCGCCGTGGTGTCGCGGGCATCCGCATTCGCCAGGTGCGTCATGAAGTTGAGCGGCTGACGTACGCGCGGGCAGGCGCGCAGCCTCGCGACCGCAGTGGCGAAGTCCTCGGGCCGGAAGCCGAGCCGGTGCATGCCGCTGTCGACCTTGACCCAGACATGGAACGCGTGAGCGCCCTGCCACTGCTCGAGCAGCGCCACCTGCTCCGGTGAATGCACCACGAGGTCGAAATCGTGTCCCGCCGCGCGCGCGAGCTGTGTCGCATCGAACACGCCCTCGAGCAGCACGATGCGCTGCCCGAAGCCCGCGCCCCGCAGTGCGATGCCCTCCTCGAGGCGGGCGACGCCGAAGCCGTCGGCCCCCGCGAGCGCGCGGGCGACGTGCAGGATGCCGTGGCCGTAGCCGTTGGCCTTGATGATCGCGAGCACGCGCGATCCGGGCGCGACGGCGCGGACTCGGGCGAGATTGGCGCGCAGCGCCGCGGCGTCGACGATGGCGCGGATGACCGGCGTCATGCCAGTGCCGCTCAGAACACGCCTTCGCCGTAGGACTCGGCGACGAGGTTCTCGAAGCGCGTGAACTCGCCGAGGAAGGTCAGGTGCACCTCGCCCGTCGGGCCGTTGCGCTGCTTGGCGATGATGATGTCCGCGATGCCCTTGCGCGTCGTGTTGGGCTCGTACACTTCCTCGCGGTAGATCAGCAGGATGACGTCGGCATCCTGCTCGATGGCACCGGACTCGCGCAGGTCCGACATGACGGGCTTCTTCTCGGTGCGCTGCTCGACGCTGCGGTTGAGCTGCGAGAGCGCGATGACCGGCACCTTCAGCTCCTTGGCCAGCGCCTTCAGTCCTCGCGAGATCTCCGAGATCTCGGTCGCGCGGTTCTCCTTGGTGCCCGGCACCTGCATGAGCTGCAGGTAGTCGACCACGACGAGGCCGAGGTTCTTCTCGCGCTTGAGACGGCGCGCGCGCGCGCGGACCTCGGTGGGCGTGAGGCCCGGCGACTCGTCGATGAAGATCGGTGCCGACGACAGCAGCGAAATGGCGCCGTTGATGCGCGACCAGTCGTCCTCGCCGAAGCTGCCGGTGCGCAGGTGTCCCTGGTTGACCCGGCCGAGCGACGAGATCATGCGCATCGTGAGCTGCTCGGCCGACATCTCCATCGAGAAGATCGCGGCCGGCACACCGCGGCCGATCGCGGCGTTCTCGGCCATGTTGACCGCGAGCGTGGTCTTGCCCATCGAGGGGCGGCCCGCGACGATCACGAGGTCGCCGGGCTGCAGCCCGGCCGTCATGCGATCGAGGTCCGTGAATCCCGTCGGGATGCCCGTGAGCTGGCCCGGCGACTGGTGCAGGGAATCGAGCTTGTCGATGGTGGCGGGCAGCACGTCCTTGACGGCGATGAAGCCGTTGCGGGAGCGCGTGCCGCGCTCGGCGATCTCGAACACGCGCCGCTCGGCCTCGTCGACGAGATCGGCCGCGGTGCGGCCCGAAGCCTCCAGCGCCGAACCCGCGATCTCCCCGCCCGCGGCGATCAGCTGCCGCAGGACCGAGCGCTCGCGCACGATCTCGGCATAGGCGCGCACGTTCGCCGCGCTCGGCGTGTCGCGGACCAGTGTGCCGAGATAGGCGAGCCCGCCCGCATCGGCGAGCTGTCCGCGCCGCTCGAGATGCTCGGAGATGGTCACCGCATCGCAGCTGCCGCGCTGCTCGGCCACGGCGCCGATGGCCTCGAAGATCAGGCGGTGATCGTGACGATGGAAGTCGTCCGCCGAGATGACGTCGGCAACGGCATCCCAGGCTGCGGCGTCCAGCATGAGGCCGCCGAGTACGGACTGTTCGGCCTCGACCGAGTGCGGCGGGGTCCGCAGCGCCTCGACGTCGCCGCGCTCGGCGCTGCGGGTTCGGGTGGCTCGCGTCATGCCCGCTTGCCGGGTGCCGCGCGGGGCGGCACCCGGTCCTGGGATCAGTCCTCGGCGACCACGATGACCGGCAGATCGAAATCCACGTCCGTGTGCAGATGCACGCGCACGACGTGCTCGCCCACCGCGCGGATCGGTCCCGTCGGCATGCGGACTTCGCTGCGCGCGAGCGGCTGGCCCGCCCGCGTCGCCGCCTCGGCGATGTCGGACGTGCCGATCGAGCCGAACAGCTTGCCCTCGCCACCGACCTTCGCGGAGATCGTCAGCCGGAACTCCTTGAGCGAATCGGCCCTCGCCTGCGCGGCCGAGAGACCCAGGGCGGCCGCGCGCTCGAGCTCGGCGCGCTGCGCCTCGAAGCGCGCGACGTTCGCCGCGGTGGCGAGCGTCGCCTTGCCTCCGGGCAGCAGGTAGTTGCGGCCGTAGCCGGGCCGGACGTTCACGCGGTCGCCGATGTTGCCGAGATTGGCGACCTTCTGCAGCAGAATCACTTCCATGGTTGCACCATTCAGTAATCAGATTCCCGAAACTCGAACCGTCATCGAAACCATCAGTCGCGGAGCACCGCCGGGGCATGCCGCTCGCGGATCCTGATCCACGTGTCGGCGAAGCCGACTCCCGCGAGGACCAGTGGCATCAGCACTGCCAGCAGGTACGCCACCACGACCGTGCCCGTGCCGAACACCTGCGCGGACTTCAGCGCATGCACGACCGCCAGCGCCTGGATCATGAACGCCGCCGACAGCAGGAACACCAGGTCCGCCGCCACCGGCATCGAATGCCCCGTATAGCTCGCGACGGTGCTGACGACCAGCGCCACCACCATCACCCAGGCCAGCGCCTGCCCGAGGCGCAACCGCCGGAACTCCCGTCCGAACAGACCCGGCTCACGGACGAGGGCGAAGAGCCACAGGCCCGCGAACGCAGCGACCAGCGTGTGCAGCATGACCAGCCAGGCGATGGTACGCCACGCCACGCTGACCGCGGCCTCGCCGATCTCGTCCGGGCTCTTGTGGACGCCCAGGTCGGCCAGCATGCGTGCCGTGTGCTCGAGCGCCGGCCGCACCTCGTCGAGCAGCGGATGCAGCACGCTGGTCGGTGAGCCGAGCGCGACGTGCACGCCGAAGAGCAGCGCGGCCACGGCGATCGTGACCGCCTGGAACGTGAACCCGAGGCTCCGGGTGCGCTCCAGCAGCGATCCGGCCAGGTACGCGGGCAGCAACATCACGACGGGTATGCCGAGCGCCAGGGCCGCCCCGCCGATGGGACCGAAGCCCCAGGCGAGCGGCAGCACGGCGCCCAGCGCCGCGAAGGCCGCCGCGCGCGGACCCACGGCCAGCAGGGCCAGCACCATGATCGCCGCCGGCACCCATGCGGCCACCGGCAGCAGCGACAGCGACAGCAACGACGCCAGCGCCGCCGCGATGAATCCGCGGAACGGCTGGCCCGTCACCCATTGGGCGAATGCGCGCACGAACATGCCCGGCCGCAACGCGGCCGTGGAACCGTCAGTGCTGGTCGGTGTACGGCAGCAGCGCCAGGTAGCGGGCGCGCTTGATCGCCTCCGCCAGCTGCCGCTGATAGAACGCCCGCGTGCCGGTGATGCGGCTCGGGACGATCTTGCCGGTTTCCGAGATGTAGCCCTTGAGCGTCGCCAGATCCTTGTAATCGATCTGCTCGACGTTCTCGGCCGTGAACTTGCAGTACTTCTTGCGACGGAAGAAACGGGACATGTGCGGTACTCCGGTTGACTGGACGGTGAGCGTCAGGCGGCGGACGCGGACTCGCCCGCGTCGTCGTCGCGCGATTCACCGCGCTCACGGTCGTCGCCCGACTTCGCCATCGGCGACGGCTCGGTCACGGCGCGATCCATGCGGACCACGAGGTGACGCAGCACCGCGTCGCTGAACCGGAACGCGCCGGTCAACTCGTTGACGACCTTCTGGTCGGCCTCGATGTTCATCAGCACGTAATGGGCCTTGTGGACCTTGGCGATGGGGAACGCCAGCTGCCGCCGGCCCCAGTCCTCCAGCCGGTGGATCTGGCCGCCGCCCGCGGTGATCATGCCGCGATAGCGCTCGACCATGGCCGGAACCTGCTCGCTCTGGTCCGGGTGGACCAGGAATACCACTTCGTAATGACGCATCGTGTGCTCCTCATGGCTCTGTAGCCTCCCGCCGGATGCGGCCGCGGTGAGGCAAGGAGAAAGGCCCGCTTCGGGCCCGGGAAAAAGGCCGCGCAAGATACCGCGGCGGCGCGCCCGCGGCAAGTCCCTGACGATGCTGGAGGAAATGGGGGCATTCATCGTTTCCGGGAAGCGACGTATCAGACGCGCGGGCGCGTAGGAGGGCCCCGAGTCGAGCGTAAGGATCTCGCGCGAGACGAGGGGCCCTCCGTCAACAGCCCGCGCGTCGTTGCGGACATCCGGGGAAATGATGAATGCCCCCATTTCCCCAGTCGCCGTCAGGGCTTCGCGCGATCCATCTGCGCCGCTCGCAGGCGGGCGAGCAGCGCCGCCTCGCGGCGGCTGGCGCGCCCCCGGGCCTGGTGACGTTCGAGTGCGGCGATCGCCTCGCGGCGGCGTCCCAGAGAGTCCAGCGCAACCGCCTCCGCGTAGCGGTAGGCCGCCTCGCCCGGTGCGAGCTGCGCGGCCCGGCTCAGCGCGGCCAGCGCTTCCGGGTAGCGATGCTGCCTTGCACGCAGCAGGCCCATCGCATGATGGAGCCCGGCGCTGTCCGGATCACGCGCCAGCGCGCGCGTCAGGACCACTTCAGCCTCGTCGTCCCGGCCCAGCTCGCGATACAGATCGGCCAGATTGACCGCCGCGGGCGTGTAATCCGGGTCGAGCCGCAAGGCGGCGTCGAGTTCAGCCAGTGCCGCCGACGGCTGGCCGCGGCTCGCCAGCCACACGGCATGACGGGACCGCCAGGCGGGGCGGTCGGCATTCGCCGCGACCGCGTCCTGGTACTCGGCGAGCGCGGGCGCCAGCCGGCGCTGCTGCCCGTCGTCGAGCGCCCCCGAGGCACCGAGCAGCTCCGCGGCCCGGATGCGGACGGATCGCGCCGCGTCACCGAGCGCACCGGCGGCCAGTGACCAGCGCCACGCCATGGGCAACAACTCGCAGGCGTCGAGCGCGGCAAGCCGCAGGATCGGGTTGCGGTCCGCCAGCCCCCGGCGCAGCCAGTCGAGCCTTGCCTCGTCGAGCAAGGGCCCCGCCTCGGCCAGCGCCGTCGCCTTCGCGACATCCGGCGCACGCGGATCCGCGAGCAGCGCGTCGATCGCCTGTTCGGCGCCGGGGGCCTCGCGCCGCAGGGCATCGAGCGCGGGCGCGAACTGCTGCAGGCCGGTGCGTACGGGCCCGAACCACTCCCGCACGCGGTCGGCGGCCCACTGCGCCGGGCGATCGGCGTGACAACCCGTGCAGACGTCGGGCACGCCGAGCGATACGTCGAGATCCGGCCGCGGCACGCGGAAGCTGTGATCGCGCCGTGGATCCACGCCCATGTAGGTGCGCGCGGCCATGTGGCAGTCCACACAACGCGGCCCGTCGCCGGGATGATGATGATGCGCGGCCGCGCCGTATTTCGCTTCGTGGCAGCCGAGGCACAGCGCATCGCCTTCGCGCCGCAGCGCGTTCGAATGCGGCTCGTGGCAGTCGGAGCAGGTCACGCCCTTCGCGAACATGCGGCTCTGCTGGAACGAGCCGTATTCGAAGACCTCGTCGTGGATCTGGCCGTCGACGGAGTACAGGGGCGCGGTGAGCAGCTCGGGCGCGTAGTGATTCACGTAGCCCTCGGCCACGTCGAAGGCGGCGGTGAGCTGCGAACGGCGCGAATGGCACTGCGCGCAGACCTGCACCTCGGTGCCCGGCACGAAATCGGGCGGACGGCTCGCGTCGAACAGGCGGGCACGGCGGTTGCCATCGCGCGCGGCGCGCAGCGTCACGGCGAACTCCGGACGGGGACCGGCCCGCAGCCGGCTCCAGAAGTGGCGCTGGCGCTGCTGCCATTCCACGTGCGCCGCCGCCGGACCGTGGCAGGCCTCGCAGGATACGGACACTTCAGCGAAGGTCGACGCGAACGCATCCGCAGCCGCGTCGTAGCCCTTGCGCAGCCCGGTCGAATGACAGTCGGCGCACTGGTGATTCCAGTTGAACGCGGGCGCCGACCAGTGCATGGCACCGACACCGGCGCCCTCCTCGCCCTCCGCCGGCCGGAACCAGCGCTGGCCGCCCCGGGCGCGCGGCCGCGCATCCCAGGCCACATCGAGCACCTGCAGGCGGCCGCGGCCCGTGGCGAGCAGGTACTGCTGCAGGGGATACACGCCGAACGTGTGCGTGACCTCGAACTCGCGCCGTTTGCCGTCACGGTCCGCCGCATTCACGAAATAGCGCGGGCCGCGCCGGCTGAAATGCACGGCCCGGCCACCGCTGCCGAAGCTCACGCCCTCGAAGTCGCCGAGCACCGTCTCGCGCGTCGCAACCGCCATCGACTGCGCGTGATGGGATCGCCGCCAGGCCGCGGCTTCGCCCGCGTGGCACCCGGCGCAGCGCGCACTGCCGGCGAACCGGGCCGCCGCGCGATCGCCGGCGTGCGGTGCGTCGGGCACGGCGGGGGACGCCGGACCCGCCAGCCAGCGCGCGATCCCGAGCGCGCACGCGATCAGCACCAGCGCGAGCAGCGCGAAACCGGTCGATCGGCGCATGCCCGTCACGACACCGCGGCGCTCAGCGACCCGCCGTCCGCTGGCGCAGCGCCTCGTACAGCACCACGCCCGTCGCGACCGAGACATTGAGGCTCTCGACCGCGCCGCGCATGGGCAGGCGCACGGTGAAGTCGCAGTGATCGCGGGTCAGCCGCCGCATGCCCCGGCCCTCGGCGCCCATGACCACCGCGAGCGGCAGGTTCAGGTCGGCACCGTAGAGTTCGCAGGCTGCCTCCTCCTCCGTGCCGATGATCCAGAGCCCCTGTTCCTTCAGGGCCTTCATCGTGCGCGAGAGATTCGTCACCTGGACGAAGGGCACGCTCTCCGCGGCGCCGGCCGCCACCTTGCGCGCGACCGGTGTCAAGCCCGAGGCGCGGTCACGCGGCACGACGACGGCGTGCACGCCGGCCGCGTCCGCCGTGCGCAGGCAGGCACCGAGGTTGTGCGGGTCCTGCACGCCGTCGAGCAGCAGCACGAGCGGCAGTCCCGACACCTTCTCGAGCAGGAACGGCAGCTCGTCCTCGCCGAGCGGCTCCCGGGCACGAACCTCGGCGACGACCCCTTGATGCACGGCGCCCTCGACCATCCTGTCGAGCTCGGCCGGATTCCCCGCCGCGATCGCGATACCCGCGGCGCGCGCGAGCTTCTCGACGTCGGCGATGCGCCCGTCCCGGCGGCCCGCCTGCAGCCACAGCCGCTGCACGCGCTCCGGATCCCGGGCCAGGAACGCCCCCACCGCGTGCAGGCCGTAGATCTTCTCGATGCCCGCCATCAGCGCTTCCGGTTGCGGTTCGCGCGCTTCGCGGCGCGGCGCGGGTGGTGGTGTTCGGCGGTGCGCGCGACCAGCGCGAAATCGATCTTGCGTGACGCCGCGTCCACGCGCGTGAGCTGGACTCGCAGCTCGTCGCCGATCGAGATGCGCAGCTTCGTGCGATCACCGACCAGCGTGCGGTCGCGTTCGTGGAAGCGGAAGTAGTCACTGCCGAGCGAGGTGACGTGCACGAGGCCGTCGATCTGCAGGCCCTTCAGCTGCACGAAAGCGCCGAAGTCGGTGACGCCCGTGACCACGGCGTCGAACTCCTCGCCGATGCGCTCGCGCATGAACTCGCACTTGAGGGTCTGCACGACGTCGCGACAGGCCTCGTCGGCGCGTCGCTCGCGCAGCGAACACTCGGAACCGAGCTGCTCCATCGCGCGCGGCGAATAGACGAACTCTTCCGGACGGCCGCCGCCCAGCGCATGGCGGATGCCGCGGTGGACCAGCAGGTCGGGATAGCGCCGGATCGGCGAGGTGAAGTGCGCGTATTCGTCGAGCGCCAGCCCGAAGTGCCCGATGTTCTCGGGCTGGTAGAGCGCCTGCGGCAGCGAACGGATGATCGAGGTCTCGAGCACGGCCGCGTCCGGACGGCCGGCGATCTGCGCCAGGGTGCGCGCCAGCAGACCGGGCTCGATCACGCCCGTGATGTCGAGCGCCACACCGCGCTCGGCCAGGAAGCGCTTCAGCTCGGCGAGGCGGTCCTCGTCGGGCTTGCCGTGGATGCGGAACAGCGAGGGCAGCTTGTGCTTCTTCAGGAACCGCGCGGCCTCGACGTTGGCCGCGATCATGCATTCCTCGATCAGGCGGTGCGCGTCGTTGCGCGGACAGGCGCGCATCTCCGTGACCTCGCCCGCCTCGTTGACCACGAGCTTCATCTCCGGCGCCTCGAAATCGAGCGCACCGCGCGTCTCGCGATTGCGCCGGAGCGCGCGGTAGACGTCGTGGAGGCACTCGAGCCGCTCGACGAGCGGCCCCAGTTCCTGCCGCACCGCCGGATTGCGCTCGACGAGCGCCGTGGCGACCCGCGTATAGGTCAGACGGGCCTGGGACCGCATCACCGCGGGATAGAAGCGCGAGCGGCTGATCCTGCCGGTGCGCGCGACGCTCATGTCGCAGACCATGCACAGTCGGTCGACGTCGGGCATCAGCGAACAGAGGTGATTCGAGAGCTGCTCCGGCAGCATGGGCAGCACGCGGTTCGGGAAGTACACCGAGGTCGCGCGCTCGCGCGCTTCCGCATCCAGCGCCGAGCCTGCCTGCACGTAGTGGCCGACATCCGCGATCGCGACCAGCAGCCGGTAGCCATTGCGCGTCTCTTCCGCGTACACGGCATCGTCGAAGTCGCGCGCATCCTCGCCGTCGATGGTCACGAGCGGCAGCGCGCGCAGGTCCTCGCGACCGGCATGATCCTCGTCCCGCACGGTGCGACCGTAGCGGCGCGCCTCGCGGACGACGGCGGCCGAGAACTCGTGCGGCAGACCGTGCGCGACGATGGCGAGCTCGATCGCGGTGGGTGCCGTGCCCGCCTCCGGCAGGATGCGCGTGACCCGCCCCACCGGATCGGCGTGCTTCGACGGCGGCTGCTCGATCGCCGCCACCACGTACTGGCCCGACTTCGCGTTCAGGCTCTGCTTCTGCGGCACGACCACGCGGTGACTGATGCGCCGGTTGTCCGGCACGACGAAGCCGACCCCGCCTTCGATCCAGTACTGGCCGGCGACCTCCTTCGTACGGCGCTCCAGCACCTCGGCCAGCACGCCCTCGGGACGGCCGCGCGCATCGCGGCCCGTCACGCGCACCGCCGCGCGGTCGCCGTGCATGAGCTCGCGCATCTGGCGGTACGGCAGCAGCACGTCGTCACCCCCGTCATCGGGGATCAGGAATCCGAAGCCGTCCTTGTGGCCCTGCACGGTGCCGACCACCAGTGACAGCCGGTCCAGCAGGCACAGTTCGCCGGCGCGGTTCTCGAGCAGCTGGCCGTCGCGCAGCATCGCGCCGACACGCTTGCCCAGAGCGCGCTGGTCGCGCGCCTCGGCCATGCCGAGCCGGCGTGCGAGGTCGAGGGCGGCGAGCGGCCGGCCGACCTTGCGCAGGGTCTCCAGGATGAAGTCGCGGCTCGGGATCGGGTGCTCGTAGCGGCCCGCCTCGTCCCGGAACCGCGGGTCGCGTTGCTTCCAGTCGTTCTTCTTGGTCATATCGTCGTCCGGTCTGCGGCGCATTCAGCAGGGGCCGCGCCGGCACGCCAGGACGCCGCAGCATTCGGTCGGGACGCGATCCCGACGGGCCTCATTAATGGGCACTCCGGGCCGCGTTGACAAGCCCGGACCGCCTGCGTAAATTGCGGCGCCCTGCCGGATCCTGTGTCCGGGGTCGCGCACCGTGCCCAGGTGGCGGAATTGGTAGACGCACTAGTTTCAGGTACTAGCGGGTAACACCGTGGAGGTTCGAGTCCTCTCCTGGGCACCATGACGAACGCGGGTTCACCGCCCTATGACCGCCCGAGCGACGCCGAGGGGCGTTCGCCGAATTCGCGCTGATAGGCGACCGTGAAGCTCGAGGCGTTGTAGAAACCCCAGCGTGCCGCGATGCCGGCCACCGTATCGCGATCCGGGTCGGCCGCCTTCAGGGCTTCGCGCACGGCCAGCAGCTTCACGCGCCGCACATAGGCCGCCGGGCCCACGCCGAAGTGCTGCGCGAACGCGGCCTGCAGCGAACGCAGGCTCGCACCGGCGGCCTGCACCAGCTCCTCCTGCGGGATGTCCCTCTCGATGTTCGCGCGGATGTAGTCCAGCGCACGACGCAGATAGCGTGGCCGCGCCGCGCGGGTACTGTCCCCGAACCTCTCCTCGATGGAATTCGGCATCGCACTCAGCAGCGATGCAACCAGCACCTCCTCGTACGAAGCCGTCAGGCTGCGTCGCCAGAGGGGTGACCCGGGTGTCTCGGCCTCGATGAGGATCGCCCCCAGCACATGCAGGATGTGCATCCAGCTTCGGGTCGGAGAACTCACGCTGCGAACAGAAACGGATCGGCACGGATCGCTCGATGCCGTAGAGCGTCCGGCAATGCCGTTCCAGCGTGTGCCCGGGGACGCGCAGCACGAGGCAGGAGTCCCCGGGCTGACGTTCGACCTCCACACGGTCTCCGGGCGAAGTCACGCAGACGCGGCCCGCCCGGTCGAACTGCGGCACGTCGCAGCCGCCCGGTCCTCCGGGACGTACCGGCAGAATGACGTTCAGCGATGTCAGCGGTGAAGAAACGACGCGGGTCGGCGCCAGGAAGTACTGCCCGAGCAGACTCACCTGGTCGAGCCGGAAATGAGTCACGCGCATGCCGAGGGATCCCCGGCCGTCGCGTGGCTGCAGGCTGCGTGCCTCCAGCCCCGCGGCGACGATCTGCCGCTCCGCCAGTGCGGGATCGTCCGGCCGCTGCGGAGGACGCGACCCGGTCCCTTCGCGGACCAGCAGAAACGGATGAAGCCGCAGGCCGAGGCGTGCGAAGCGGCGGAGGAGCGCGGGCAGAATGCGCTGACGCAAAGGCCGTCTTCGTGCCGTCATACTCAAGGGGCGTCCTGTGCGAACTGTGGTCGGCCACACGTGTAACCCATCCCGGCTGCGACTTGCAAACTCGGGCTCCGGGAAGCCGCGGCGCGCCGGACAGCTACCAGGGAGAACTGGATCCGGCCTTGGGAGGAAAGTCCCGGAGAGACTGGAGGTGACGCTGCTTGCGGGCCTGCACGAACGGCAGTACCCATTCCTTGCGCAACCCGAGCGGATGCTGCTCGCCGGGATCGGTGTAGAGGTTGTACACCCAGCCGAGATAGGCGGTGCGTGCGAGCACGGTGTTCTGCAGTCCCCCATATGCTTCGGCGTTGCCTCCGGGAGTCAGCAGCACCTCGTAATGCGTCTTGTACTCCTGCCAGCGCAGGGCCATGAACCGGTCCTGCATCCAGTAGAACACGGTGTCGCGGTTCGAGCGGCCGTCGTCGGCCAGCAGGAAGGAACTCTGGTCGATGCCGTCGATGTAGCGATCCTGCGGCATGCGCGATGCGGCATCACCGAGCGACAGCGCCGTATTGAACAGATCCATGAGATCGAACAGGCCATCCGACACGCGGCCGGCACGGATCGTTCCTGGCCACCACGCGATCCCAGGCACGCGCACACCACCCTCCCAGGTCGAGCCCTTGCGGCCGCGGAACGGCGTGAAGCCGCTGTCCGGGTGCGTATCGTCCTGCGGGCCGTTGTCCGACGTGAAGAACACCAGCGTGTTCTCCGCCTGCCCGGTCTCCTCCAGCACCCGTATCAGTCGACCGACCATGGCGTCGACCTCCATGACGGCGTCCTTGTACGGCTGGCGTGCGGGGGACCGGCCCGTCCATCCCGGAGCCGGATAGCTGTCGGAATGGACCTTCGAGAATGCGTGGATCAGATAGAAAGGTTTCCGATCGGACGCCGCGCGACGCAGGAACGACTCCGTGTACCGGGCAAGGTCTTCCTCGAGGTCCGCGACGACGGGAATCGTCAGGGGCTTCACCTTCTCGAGGTCTTCGCCGCGCCTGGCCCGCACGAGGGACTGGACATAGCCCGCATTCTCGAAGAAGCGGGTCCGCTCTTCGCTCTGCACGACTTCTGGATTGAGGCGCACATCGCGCCACTCCGTGTAGGCGGCGATCGAGCTCATGATGCCGAAGAACTCGTCGTAACCCGTGTTCTGTGGCTGCTGGGCCGCGGCCTCACCGAGGTGCCACTTGCCCACCATGGCCGTGCGGTAGCCCGCTTCGCGCAGCAATTGCGCCGCCGTGACCTCGCCGTCCAGGCCGCCCTTTTCGCCGAACAGCGGCGGCCGGGTCACACCCGAGCGGATCGGCAACCGTCCGGTCATGAGTGCCGCGCGCGTCGGCGAGCAGGTCGGCTGGGAATAGACCGAAGTCAGCCGCAGCCCCTCCCGTGCCAGACGATCTATGCCGGGGGTCGGCGCGCCGATCGCCTCCCCGCCTCCATAGGCGCCCGGGTCTCCCCAACCCATGTCGTCGACGAGGAAGATCAGGATGTTCGGGGGCCGACCGAACCTTGCGCGCAGACGGTCGAGCCGCGACTTCGCCTGCGCAACGTCGCCCGGATGGACGAGCGCGGGCTCCCGATTCGCCGGCGTCGCATCCCGCTCGGCGGCGACGCCGCTGCCGCCAACCAGCAGCAGCATCAGGGCAACGAGACGCATGAGATACGCGAGCGCACCGGCCATCGGATCACTTCGCTCCATTCAGCCGGATCCCGGGGTAGGTGAAATCGACACACGAGAAGAGTTCTTCCGCCCGGGAGTGGTCGCCGCTCACGGTGATCGTGCCGTTTCCGATTCCCTGCGAAAACGTTGTCTCCCCACGCAGCATCCGGCCAAACAGCGCCTTGGGCATCGTGACCATGGCGTCGAGATCGCCTTCTAGGCCGGGCGATACCTCGATGATGCTGTGCCGCAGTTCCACCGAAGAAGCCTCGTCGGCGTCAGTGAACCGGAATCCGATCCTGAGGTGCGTGTCGCGGGCGACATCGGCGTTCACCCTGAATCGAAGCTGGTCCAGCAGCTGGGCTGCCGGTTGTTGCGCGAGGTTGCGGTCGCTCAACAGTGTCCCCAGCCACTTCGCATGCGCCCGGTCGATCGCCGGATCTCCCTCGAGTTCCATCGCCGAGGTGAAATACCAGCTGCGGAACGTGGAGCTGGTCTGGCGCTCGCCCAGTTCCCGGAGGGCGCGCGCCTTCATCGCGCGCGCGTCGGCATCGTCGTCGGCGCGGATCACGAGGGTCGCGAGCTCCGCCGCCCACTGGTATTCGCCCCCCTCGAGCGCACCCTGCGCCTGTTCCAGCACGCGCGCCCTGCCGCCCATCAGCACGAGCATCCGCCGTGCACGTTCCCGCTCCGGCAGCGGCGCGATGTCGACCGCGTCACCCGAAAACCAGCTGATGTAGCCGCTGTACAGGCTGCGGACCGAGGAAGCGACGGTGCCGTAGAACTCGCCGGTGATCGGTGTCTGCAGATATCCGGGCAGCGCGTGCAGCTTCGCCGCGAGCTGATCGGGGTCGTAGCCCTTGTTGATGAAGCGGATCGCCTGGTCGTGCGTGTACTGGATGGCGTCACGGTAGGCGGTCAGGTTGTCCCGGATCTGCGCGCGGCCGAGAAAGGGGCGACCGTGACTGGGCACCAGCGCTTCGATGTCGAGGGCGCGCACGGCGTCGAGTCCGGCGATCCAGCGGTTGGCATCCCGGAACCTGCTCCCGCGCGGCGCATGGAGCTGGGGAAACGTGGGCCCCTGCATCTCGTCGCCGACGAACGCGACCCCGAGATCCGGTAGATGGACGCCGAGCGCCGTCGGGGACTCGCCCCCCATACGGAAGAACCGCAGCCGCAGGCCGGCGATCTGCAATTCGCGCGCGTCCTCGATCAGCGTGTCCGGTTCGACGAAACTCGCCTCCCCGTCGTTCCGGAAGGCACCACAACAACCGAGGTGATAGTCCCGGGCCTCCGCCCCCCGGAGGACCGTCCCGAACTGGTAGACGGCGCGCAACGACCAGACGGGTGCAATCGTCAGGTTCTCGCTCGTGTACTCCCGCATGAAGTTCGCCGCCGCGATGATCCGGACGCGGCCCGCGTCCTGACCATCGAGCAGCACGCCGGCGCCACCCGTATGGTCCATGTGGTGGTGGGTGTAGACGATGGCGGCGACGCGCTTGTGAGTGAACTGCCGCACGCGGTCGAGCACGATCCTCGCATGAGTGGACGTCACCCCGGAGTCGATGAACACGAGCCCATCGGGCCCCTCGATGACGGCGATGTTCGACGCAAACCCTCCGGCGTTCAGGAAGACGTGCACCCCCTTGCCGGGCAGTTCAACGGTTTCGTCCGCGAACAACCGGCTGTGGGCCGCGAAACGTTCGCTGGCATCGTCGCCCGGTACTTCACCGCCGGCGGAGAAACCGGCGGTGCACCCGAGCAACGCCATCAGCCATGCCCCGGCCCGGCGCGGGAAGCCCGCGTCGCGTTCCGTCCGTCCGGCGACGGATCGATCGGGCCGCAGGCCAGGTGGCCGCCACGCTGTGCGCCGCCCGGATCGGGCGCCCGGATCGCAAGTCACCGTTCAGCGTCCGAAACTGCGCTTGAGGCTGACCTGCCAGGTGCGTGGCAGTCCATAGGTCGCTTCGGACAGCCCGTTGTTCACCGCGAGGCCCGAAGTGATATAGGTCCTGTCCGTCAGGTTCCGGACCGTGCCGCGAACCTGCCAGAGCCCGTCTTCGTCCTCCCAGATCAGGCTCGCGTCCACGAGTGTCTTGCGGCCCTGCCGGAAGATCGGCGTATTGACGGCGTCATTGAACACCGCACTGGTGTGGGTTGCCTCGGCGTGGGCCGTCAGCGCACCGTAACGGCCAAGCCCGAACCGGTAGTCACCCGCGAGCGATCCGGCCCACTTCGGCGTGTTGACGAAATGACGACTGGTGTTGATCCCGGCCGCCTGCGCGAACGCGCTGACCTCCGAATAGCGGGCATCGGTCCAGGCGAGATTGCCCTCGAACCGCAGCGCCCGGGTGGCCACCAGCTTGAATTCCATCTCCACACCGTCGATCTTCGCCTTCGCCGCATTCGCAAGCACGTTGCCGATGGCGTTCGGATCGAACACCTTGGCGGATGCGTTGACCTGCACGTCCTGGTAATCCGTGTGGTAGCCGGCAAGGTTGAGCTGCAGCCGGTGGTCGAACAGCATGGACTTCATACCGACTTCGTACACCTTCGCGACCTCGGGATCGAACGAGGGGACGAAGTTGAGCGGCGGGAAGACACGCTGCGAGAAGCCGCCCCCCTTGAACCCCTGCGAATAACTCGCGTAGACCATCACGTCGTCGCTGGCATCGAACGACAGGTTGGCATAGGGATCGGTGCGTTTCTCGGACACCTCCCTCCAACCCTTGGGAAGCAGCACGAGGAACGGCGGCGCCGGATTGACGGAGCGTGCATCCGCCCAGAACCGCTTGGCCTCGTCCGTGTAGCGCGCCCCGAGAGTCAGGTGAAATCGCGATGAGACGTCGAAAGTGAACTGCCCGAAGGCGGCCTTGCTGGTGTTGTCCACCCTGGCGTCGACCATGATCACACCGACCTCGGGCATCCACAGCGGCGGACCCGGCAACTGGACGACGTCGATGTGCCGGCCCTTCTCACCGAAGTAATACAGGCCGAAGATCCAGTGCAGACGATCGTCGAGCCCCGCGCCGAGCAGCTGCAGCTCCTGGCTGAACTGCTTGTGATTGAAATCGTTGACCGTGGTGGCGACCTCGAGCGGCGAGTGGTCGAAGTCGCGGCTCCAGTAGCCATCGGTGTTCTTGCGGTAGCCCGTGATCGACTTGACGGTCAGCTGGTCGGTGACGGCGTATTCCGCCGTAAGGCGGAGGCCCCACAGATTCAGCTCGGACCTGGGCGCAACCTCGCCGATGACCGAATTCATCAGTGCGACCGACGAGCGATGCGCGCTGCTGGTGCGGAACGGTCCCTGGATCCACTGGGCGTTCATGCAGCGCCGATCGGAGAGCCGCGCCGGATTGGTCCTGTCGGTGCAGACTGCCGCGTTGCCGGAACGCAGCAGATTCCACCAGTACACCTGCGTGCCCGGCGATTCGTCCACGTTGACGAGAACCCAGGGAGCCGGCGCCTCCCGCTCGCGCGTGTAGTCGCCTGCGACGCCGATGGACAGCGCGTCCGTCGGATTCCACTGCAAGGAGGCCGCGACTGCCAGGGAGTCCTCGTCCCCGAGATCGGGGCCGGCATCGTTCTTCACATAACCGTCGCGCTTCTTGCGCGACACGGCGAGAGACATCGCGGCCTGTTCCCCGAGAGGTATGTTGACCTTGCCCTTGACGTTGAACTGCGAGTAGCGCCCCGCGGTCACGTCGACATAACCATGCAGAGAGTCCGTGTCCGGTTTCTTGGACGTGATGTTGATCGCGCCGCCGATGGTGTTCCGGCCGAACAGCGTGCCCTGGGGCCCGCGCAGCACCTCGACCCGTTCGAGATCGACGAGGTCGAGCACGCCTCCGATCGAGCGCGAGATGTAGACACCATCGAGATAGATGCCGACGCCCGGATCGACCGGCAGCGCCCAGTCGCTGATACCGATGCCACGGATGAAGACGGCAGCCGCCGAACTCGTTGCCGCAAAGGGCGAGGTCTCGTCGATGGAAAGACCCGGGGCGAACTGACCGATCTGCGAGATGTCCGTGATGCCCCGGTTCTCGAGATCGTTCGCCGTGAGCGCCGAGACGGCGATCGGGGTGTTCTGAAGGCTCTCCTCGCGCTTTCTGGCTGTGACGACGACTTCCTCCACGGTCATACCGTCGTCGGTCACCGTCGTGGTCGCATCGCCAGCGCTGTGTGATTCCAGGCCGGTCGAATGCGGAGCCTGCGGCGGCGACGCCGGAGCAACGACGGACTTGATGACGACAGCATCATCGCTGGAAAAGGAATAGGTCAGGCCGCTTCCGGCGAGCAGCGCATCAAGGGCGGACTTCAGCTCGAAGTCCCCCGCGAGCGCAGCAGCCGTCTTGCCGTCGACGAGGCCGTGATTGAACAGGATCTGGATGTTGGCCTGCCGTGCCAGCTGCTGCAGCGCCGATGCAAGCGGCTGCTGGCCGATACTGATATGCAGTGGCTCCGCGAGCGCGACGACGGGAGCCGCGAGACCGCCGATGCCGATCAGTGCGATTGCAGCGGCGAGATGCCGGGCTGCCGCGTTGCGCGGGCGGCCGGTGCGGTTCTGCTGTCGACTTTCTGTATGATCTCTGAACACGGATGCCTCCAGGGAATCGGGCACGACTCGTTGTGGGATGTTTGTTCGGTCTTCGACGCGCACGACATCGATGCGGTCTTAAGACGAACGGCGGGTGCGGTTCCCCCAGTGCAATGCCTCGGAGATGCTCGTGCGGTGCAGCATCGCGCGACCCTGAACGGCGCCAAAGCCGGCGAGAATGGGGGGAATCGCGGCCTCGTTCGTCATGACGCTACAGTGATGCCGGACTGGTCGCGTCGTCATCCTGATCAGTGACAGGAGCCCAGCGGATGGAGGAGTTGTCGGCGCTGTACCATGCGCACCGGGATTCGGTATTCCGGTTCCTGCGCCGGCGTCTCAGCGACCAGGGCCGGGCGGAGGAGCTGACGCAGGACGTCTTCATCCGCATGGCGGGGCTCATCGAACGGACGGTGGTGAACAATCCGAAAGCGGTGCTGTTCACGATTGCGAGCAACCTGCTCACCGACACGATTCGACGGGACCGGCTGCGGCACAGGTCTGAACATGAGGCGGTGGATGACCCGGATGGGTCCCCCTGGATGCAGCAGCCCGTCGAAACGGCACTCGATGACGAGCGCCGGCTGCAATGGCTGATCGAGGCGATGGCAGCACTGCCCCCGCGATGCCGCGAGGCCTTCATCCTGCGAAAGGTCGAGGGCCTGAGTTATGGCGAGATTGCGGCGGCGATGCAGGTCTCCGTCAAGACGGTCGAGAAGCACCTGGTCCGCGCGCTGCTCGAATGCCGGGCCTTCGTGAACGCCAGGGAGCACAACGTCCATCCGATCGGGCGGGCACGCGCCATCGCGCATCTTCGATCCTATGGACAGGGAACGGACAGATCATGACTCAATCCCGTAGTCAGACCGAGATCGACCGCGTGAGGGAGGAGGCGGCGACCTGGCTGGTCCGCCTCGACGCCGGGGATGCATCGGACGAGGAGATCGAGCGCTTCCACGCATGGTCCACCTCATCGGCGCTGCATCGCTCGGCCCTCCGCGAACTCGCGCAGACGAGTGCCGAATTCGAGGCGCTTGGCGTGCTCGCCAGAGAGACCGGCCTGCGACTCCCGGAAGCGTTGACCGTGTCTTCCGTGCGCGCGCGCAGTTCTGCGCCGCGGATTTTCGCGCGCCCGTGGTGGAAGCCCCACCGAATGGCCGTTGCGGCCATGCTGATCATCGCCGTGGCCGCGGGTGTACTGCGACTGGCCGTGCCGTCGGGTCAGGAATACGCAACCGCGGTAGGACAACGCAGGGAGGTCGCGCTCCGCGACGGATCCGTTGTCAGCCTCAACTCGAATTCACGCATCCACGTCGAGTACGACTCGGGACGCCGTCGCGTGGACCTCGAGTCCGGCGAGGCCCTGTTCAAAGTCGCTCACGACGTGAACCGCCCGTTCATTGTGCATTCCGGTTCGGGGACCGTCCGTGCCCTGGGCACGAGCTTCAATGTGCGCACACGGGGACCGGAGGTCACGGTGACGGTGCTGACCGGCACCGTGCTGGTGACGCCGGACGCGGGCGCCGGCCCGGGGACGGCGTCACGGCCCGCGGCACACGAACTCGTGCACGCGGGCGAACAGGTTGCCTATGGCCGGGCGCTGGGCCCGGTCGTCAAGGTGTCCGGGACGGAACTCATGCATGCGACAGCCTGGCGCGAAGGCAAGCTCTATGTCGACGACCAGCGGCTCGACGAGGTCATCGAGGAAATCCAGCCGTACACGAAGCGGCGTATCGTCATCGCGGACGGTGCGCTGCAGGGCCTCAGGGTCGGTGGCGTGTTCAAGGTCGACGACATCGACGGCGTCCTCGGCATGCTCGAACAGGCCTTGCCGATCACGGTGGTCAACGTCTCGGGCGAACTCGTCATGCTGCTCGAGCGCCGCGAAGCCGGTGACGGTGCTGCGTCCCGATCCCTTCATGGTCCGCACGGCGACGAGCGCGGCTGAGGGCGACTGATCCCGGCCGCCCCTTCTCGACCGGGCCGGCACGTGCAATGCTTGGCCTCGTGGTCATCCCGGTCATGTTCACTGCGGATCAGGTCTGACGATCGGATCCTGAATCCGTCCCCGATCCATGACAGAGCTTGCAGTCAGCTTCGTTCGCCCGCGCCGCCTGGGCTGGCTGAACGCGCCGCCGGAGCAGCGCCTCGAACACTGGACGGGCCTGCTCGACGACGCGGACCTCGCCGCATGGCTCGCGCCGCTCGCGCCGACCCACCTCTACCTCGGCAGCGAACTCTGTGAGCATCTCCTGCCCGAACCGCGGGCGATCGCGACCGCGCGCGCAGTCGCCGCGGACCGCGGGCTCGGGCTCGCGTTGCTCACCCCGGTCGCCTCGCCCGCCGTGATCCGTGAGCTGGACGAGATGCTGCTCCCGCAGCTGCCGGACGGAGCCGGGGTGGTCGTCAACGACTGGGGCGTCGCACGCCTGCTCGCCGAGCGCTTTCCGCAGCTCATGGCCATCGCTGGACGCCTGCTCGCGCGCATGGTGAAGGATCCGCGCCTGCCGGGCGCCGAATGGGCTTCGCAGTGCCGGCACGGGCTGCGCTCACCCGGGCTCGGCCGGCTGCTCGAACGCCTGCGGATACGGCGCCTCGAACTCGACGTGCCCCTCCATGCGACGGTCGACGACTTCGCGCAGCTGCCGCTCCCGGCGGGCGTGCACCTGCCTTACTTCGTGGTGGCCAAAGGCCGGCTCTGCCGCGTCGGCTCGACGGGTCTCGAGGGATCGGATCGCTTCGCGCCTGGTCGGCGCTGCAGCCGGGAGTGCCTGCACCTGTCCGCCATCATGACCCGGCCCGGTAGTACCGATCGCCACGAGACCCTGCAGCTCGGCAACGCGCTCATCGCCCGCCACTCTGCACCCATGTTCGCCGCGGTGGCGAACGCGGTGGCCGCGGGCCACATCACGCGCCTCGTGGTGCAGGGCGAGCCGCTGTGAAGATCGTCGCCCCCGTGAGCCGCCTCGCCGACATCGAACCGTCGGCGCGTGCCGGCGCCCACGAGCTCTATTGCGGCGTCGTGCCGCCGCAGTGGCTCTCGACCTTCGGCACGGCCGGCGCGAACCGCCGCGCGAGCGGCAATTTCGCCGATCTCGAAGCCCTCGCGGGCGCCGTGAAGGCCGCGCACGCGGCGGGCTGCACGCTCTCGCTCGTGCTGAACGCCCAGCAGTACGCCGCGGAACAGGCCACGGCCGGCCTCGACCTCGCGCAGGCCTTCCTCGCGATGGGAGGCGATGCGCTCATCATGAGCGATCCGGGGATGATCGCCGAGCTCGGCGCGGCCGCGCCGAGAGCCCGCATCCATGTGAGCTCCGTCGCCACCTGCCGCAACGCCAGCGCGGCGCGGCTCTATCGTGATCTCGGCGCCACGCGCGTGATCCTCCCGCGCGACGTGACGATCGCCGAGGCGACCGGGATCGCCGCCGAGGTGCCCGATGTCGAGATCGAAGCCTTCGTGCTGAACGATGGCTGTGTGTTCGAGGAAGGCATC
>JAXMGR010000014.1:0-111264 GCA_046352935.1 Steroidobacteraceae bacterium | reverse complement strand
GGACTTGCGCGAGATCTTGTCGATCTCGTCGATGTACACGATGCCGGTCTGCGCCTTCTCGACGTCGTAGTCGCACTTCTGGAGCAGCTTCTGGATGATGTTCTCGACGTCCTCGCCGACGTACCCCGCTTCGGTCAGCGTCGTCGCATCGGCGATCGTGAACGGCACGTTCAGGAGGCGCGCCAGCGTCTCGGCGAGCAGCGTCTTGCCGCAGCCCGTGGGACCGATCAGCAGGATGTTGCTCTTCGCGATCTCGACCTCTTCCTTGTCGTTGCGATGACGCTTGTCCGCCGGACGGGTCTGCAGACGCTTGTAATGGTTGTAGACCGCGACGGAGAGGATCTTCTTCGCGCGTTCCTGACCGATGACGTACTCGTCGAGCACGTCCTTGATTTCATGGGGCTTGGGCAGCTTGTCCCGGGTGCGCTCCTGCCGCTCCTCGAGCTCCTCCCGGATGATGTCGTTGCACAGCTCGACGCATTCGTCGCAGACGAACACGGACGGACCCGCGATGAGCTTGCGGACCTCGTGCTGGCTCTTGCCGCAGAAGGAGCAGTACAGCAGCTTGCCGTCGTCGTGCTTGCCCCGGGTATCGTCAACCATTCGCCGCCCTCAACCGCGCACGCGGTGCACAATTGCTATATAGCACGCCGGCGCCGGCAAGCAAAAACCGCTTTGCATTCCGATACCTGGCGCACACGGCCGGAAGTCCGGACCGAAGCTCGTCCGCTCACGGCCCACGGGCACGCCGGCGCGGGCACCCCGGCCTCAGCCAGCCTTCGGCACTTCCCCGCGCTTCTCGAGCACCGCATCGACCAGGCCGTAGGCCCTGGCCTGCTCGGCGCTCATGAAGTTGTCGCGGTCCGTATCGATCTGGATGCGGTCCAGCGTCTGGCCGGTGTGGTGGGCGAGGATGCGGTTCAGCCGGTCGCGGGCCGCCAGGATCTCCCGCGTGTGGATCTCGATGTCCGTCGCCTGACCCTGGAAGCCGCCGAGCGGCTGGTGGATCATGATCCGCGAATGCGGCAGCGCGTAGCGCTTGCCGGGCGCACCGCCACCCAGCAGCACGGCGCCCATGCTCGCCGCCTGGCCGACGCAGATCGTGCTGACGTCGGCCTTGATGAACTGCATGGTGTCGTAGATGGCGAGCCCGGCGGACACGGATCCGCCCGGCGAGTTGATGTACAGGTGGATGTCCTTGTCCGGGTTCTCGGACTCCAGGAACAGCAGCTGGGCGACGATGACGTTCGCCATGTAGTCCTCCACCGGACCCACGCAGAACACCACCCGCTCCTTGAGCAGCCGCGAATAGATGTCGTACGCGCGCTCACCGCGTGCGGTCTGCTCCACCACCATCGGCACGAGATTCAACGCCTGCGTCTCCATCTTCCGCCTCACTACTGCCTGTCCCTTGAGATCAGTCCGCGGCACCGAAGTTCATCAGCTCCCGGAACGTGGTGGGCTGCTCCGTGACCTTCGCGCGCCCCACCAGCCAGTCGACCACCTGGTCCTCGACCGTCATCATCTGCAGCTGGCGCAGCGCCTGCTCGTTCTGCAGGTACTGCTGCCGCGCCGCGTCCGGATCGGCCGTCGCCATCACGAGTTCGTCGAGGCGCGCTTCGACACGCGCCGCATCGGGTTCGATGGCCTGCGTCCCGATGATCTCGTTGAGCAGCAACCCGAGCGCCACGCGCCGGCGGGCACTCTGCTCGAACGATTCCCGCGGCGGCAGTTGCCGGGCATTGCGCGCGCCCGTACGGCGCATCGCGTCCATCTGCATCTCGCGGATCTCGGCATCGAGCAGCACGCGCGGCAGGTCGAGGGGATTGGCCGCGATCAGCTTGTCCATGACCTGCGACTTCATGCGCGCGGTGATCGTCTGGCCCAGCTCGCGCTCCATGTTGGCGCGGACCTCGCGACGCAGGGCGTCGACACCGCCTTCCTCCACGCCGAAGGCCTTGCAGAACTCCTCGTCCAGGGCGGGGAGCTGCGGCTCCTCGACCTTCTGCACGCTGACCGTGAACTCCGCCGTCCGTCCGGCGAGCTTCGCGTTGCCGTAGTCGACCGGGAAGGCGACCGGGTACTTACGCGTCTCACCCGCCGCCGCGCCCCGCAGTCCTGTCTCGAAATCCGTGAGCATGCGCCCCGCGCCCAGCGGGAAGACGATGCCCTTGGCCTCGCCGCCCTCGAAGGCCTCGCCGTCCAGCTGGCCCGAGAAGTCGACGGTGATCCGGTCGCCGTCCTGGCAGCCGCGCGTGACCTCGACCCAGTTCGGGCGCTGCTTGCGCAGCGACTCGACCATGGTATCGACATCGGTCTCGGAGACTTCAACGACGGGACGGGTCAGCTCCATTCCTTCCGTGCCCTGCAGGTTGATCTCGGGATACACCTCGAACAGCGCCGCGTACCTGAGATCACCACCGGCATCCGCGTTGATCGGTTCGATACGGGGGCCGCCGGCGGGCTTGAGCTTCTCCTGCTGCACGGCGTCCGTGAAAGTCACACGCACCAGTTCGCCGAGGACCTCTTCGCGGACCTGGGCACCGTAGTGCTGGCGCACGACATGGATCGGCGCCTTGCCCGGCCGGAACCCGTTGATCCGCGCCGTGCGGCTGACCTGCAGCAGGCGGGCGTCGATTTCCCGGGACACTCTCGCGGCAGGAACCGCGACCTCCATGCGACGCTCGAGACTGCTCAGCGATTCGATCGAAACCATCATCTTTATCAACCTCTGTTCAATAATCCGTCCCGGTCACGGCCTCGTGCCCCGGTCGAGCCCCAGCCGGATCGCCCGGTGGGGAGCGACCGCGCTGACCCGCGTGGTGCGAAAGGAGAGACTCGAACTCTCACGGGTTGCCCCACCGGAACCTAAATCCGGCGCGTCTACCAGTTCCGCCACTTTCGCGCGATCTTCGGATCGCCGGCACCGCCGGCACCGCCGCCGGATCGGCTGCAGGCCCGCAGCCCCGGACACCGCCGGGCACGTCGAAAGAGCGCGCGAGTATACCGGAGCCGATGGCGCTCCGGGACCCGAAGAACGCATCGAAACAGTCGGTTAGGGACTTCCCGAACCGCATGGGCCCGGAGTGGCGCAATCAGCTGCCCCGGGAACCCGTTCCGTCGCCGGGACCCGCGTCGCTCCCACGCAGCCGCCGCGGTTCGCGCGGCATCTGCAGGACCCGGCGCCCGCCGTCACGGCCCGCCGGCAGATCGGCATAGGGATCGGACGGATGTCGCCGGTCCCAGCAAGCCCGCCCGAGGACCAGCGCAGAAGGCGTCAGGAATGCCAGCAGCACGACGAAGCTCGTGGCCTCCTCGGCGAAGACCAGACCCGTGGCCCTGCGCAGGTAATAGACCGTGATGGCGATGATCACGGCCAGCACGGCCCCCAGGCGCAACGCCAGGACGGCCCGGGCCCAGACACCCGGGACCGGCTCGATGTCGCGTTGCGCGTGACGCCGGACGTAGCGGAACTTCGGGTTGGCCATCGGCTTCGCCGCGAGTGAATCCTTCGGACCCGGCCACCATACCACGGTGCCCGGAGGCCTCTCACCCCGGAGGCACCGCACGGTGGGAGCCCGTCAGGTCGAACAGCGTCGTCGCGCCGGCGTCGAGCACCAGCTCGCTCCGGCCGTTGGACGTCAACCACTGCCACCGCACCACGCCGACCCGGCCCGACTCCGAGCGACGGGCCTCGAGCACGACCGCCTCGAGGTGCAGTTCGTCCCCCGGACGCACCGGCGCCACCCATTTCAGGTATTCGAGTCCGGGCGACGCGAACGACGTGGAATCGGCGAGCACCGTGTCGACGAACATCCGCATCGTCACCGCGCTCGTGTGCCAGCCGCTCGCGATCAGGCCCGCCCAGCGCCCGGCGGACGCGCGGGCCGGATCCGTGTGGAACCACTGGGGGTCGTACCGCGAGGCGAATTCCAGTATCTCCGCCTGCGTGACCGTCCGCCGACCGCAGTCGATGGCGAGGCCCGCGTGAAACTCCGTGAACTGCATGCGCCGCCGCCCGCCTCAGTGTGCGAACCCGACATCACCCTCGGCATGGATCGGCGCGAGTTCGCGATGGCGGATGCGCCAGCCTTCGGCAGTGCGCACGAGCTGGTCGCGGTACTCGCCCCAGACCGTCAGGCGCTGGCCCTCGAACCCCGGCTTGCTGCCGATGTGGATGGCCTGCAGGTAGGTGCTGGCCGTCGCCGTGTCGCCCCGGACCTGGACGTCCATGCTGCCGAGCAGGTGCTGCGTCGGGCCGCACTGGCTCAGCACGCGCTCGAAGAATGCGCTCAGCACATCGGCGCCCTGATAGCTGCCGGCTGCGTGGTAATTGCCCGTCGCATCCGGCGTGAACACGCGCCTCATCGCGCCGAAGTCCCTGCGATCCAGCGATTTCGCATACAGCGTCAGCACCGCGCGGATCGCCTCGATGTCGCCCACGGTCTTCGCATCGAGACCCGTCGTCACGTCTTTCGTTCCGCTCACCGTTCTTCCTCCCTCGTCAGTCGGCGATGTTGTCGTCGTGCCACCGTTCAGCGCGGCCGCACGGCGCCCGCACCCGCGGTGGTCCGCGCACGTTCCTCGTCGCGCCATCGCGCGGCCTGGGTCCGGATGTAGAACGCCAGGTCGGCGAGCTGTTCGTCGGTGAATTCCTCGAAGCGCGGCATGCCGCGCGGCACGAGCGCACCGTCACGCACGACGGAGGCGAAGGCTGCAGCATCGAGCGGGACCCGCGATGCGCGCAGGTCCGGCCCCACACCCGCGGATTTCGCCTCGACGCCGTGGCAGAACGTGCAGTACCGGCCATAGCGCTCGACCACGCGCGCCACGCGTGCCGGGTCCGGCCGGAACGAGGGATCGTCCATCGCATGGATCGGCGGGAATTCCGCTTTCGGCAGACCGGCCCTGCCGTCGAGCGCGAAGGTCAGCACGCGGCGCGCCACAGTGCGGTAGTCGATGCCGAAGCGGGTGAGCAGCGGCCCCAGCGCGCCACCGCCCGTGCCGACGCCCGTCAGCACGGTCAGGTACTGCCGGCCGTTCACGGTGTAGCTGACCGGCGGCGCGAGCACCGGTGCGCCCGCGTCGAACGACCACAGCAGCGCCCCCGACTTCGCGTCGTAGGCGTTGAACCGCCGGTCGATCTGCCCCTGGAACACGAGATCGCCACCGGTTGCCAGCACGCCGCCGTTCCAGAACACCGGCGTCGGCACCTGCCAGGCCTTCTTCTGGGTGACGGGGTCCCAGGCCAGCAGTGAACTCGTGCCGTTCGTGCCCGCCTCCTCGGGTGCGACGATGGTGGCGTTCAGCCCGCCATCGAGCGCGTAGCCGGGCCAGCGCTTCCAGTTCTTCACGTCGATGCCGACGTCGTCGTAGTACGACATCAGCTCGATGGTCGGGATGTACACCAGGCGCGTCTTCGGGCTGTAGGCCATCGGCAGCCAGGTGTGTGCCCCCATGGGACCGGGCTTCATGAGGAAACGGCTGCCATCGGGATAGCGCGCGCCCGGAACTTCCACCGGCCGCCCCGTCCCGGGATCGATGCGAGTCGCCCAGCTGACCGGCACGATGGGTTCGGCCGAGATGAGCCTGCCGTTGGTGCGGTCGATCACGTAGAAGAAGCCGTTCTTCGGTGCCGTCATGAGCACCTTGCGCATCCGGCCGCCGATCTCGAGTTCGGCCAGCTGCATGTCGGTCGACGAGTTGTAGTCCCAGGTCTCGCCGGGATTCACCTGGTAGTGCCACTTGTAGGCGCCCGTCTTCGCATCCAGCGCCACGATGGAACACAGGAACAGGTTGTCGCCGACGCCGTTGCTGCGGATCCGGTGATTCCAGGGCGCACCGTTGCCCGTGCCCATGATGATGGTGTCGGTCTCCGCGTCGTAGGTGAACGCGTTCCAGACATTGCCGCCGCCACCGTACTTCCACCACTCCCCCGACCAGGTCTTCGCGGCCATCTCCATCGCGGGGTTCTCGAAACCATCGGCCGGGTTGCCCGGGACCAGGTGGAAACGCCACAGCTGCCGGCCCGTCTCCGCGTCGTAGGTCGTGACATAGCCGCGGAAGTCGTCGAAGTCGGCACCCGACTGGCCGATGATGACCTTGCCGTCGAAGACCCGCGGCGCACCGGTGATGCTGCCCGCGTTCTTCGGATCGACCGTCAGCACGCTCCAGACCGGCCGGCCCGACTTCGCATCGATGGCGATGAGGCGGCCGTCGACGGTGCCGACGTAGACCTTGCCGTTCCACCAGGCGAGGCCGCGGCTGCCCCAGTTGAAGCGCATCTTCCGGCCCGCGGCCTCCGGTGCCTTCGGGTCGTAGGTCCACAGCAACCGGCCCGACGCCGCATCGACGGCGCGAACGACGCTGTAGCCGGTGGCGAGGTAGATGACGCCGTCGACGACCACAGGCCCGGTCACCATGTTGCCGGCGGGCAGGTCCAGCGACCAGGCGAGCCCCAGGCGACCGACGTTGCCGGCGTTGATCCCGGTCAGCGGACTGTAGTGCTGTTCGCCGTAGGTGCGCCCGAAGGCGGGCCAGTCGTGGCCATCCGCATCGTCGTGCAGCTGGACGTCCGGCTCCGCGGCATCGACGACCGGGATTCCGGCCGCGAGCGCGAATGACAGGCCGCAGGTCGCCGCGGCAGCGGCTCGCGAGATCGCTTTCATCGTCCCCCCCTCGCTTCCGGTGGCACCGGTTCGCCCGACCGTCCGACTCCAGAGTCTAGTGGCTGCTGCCACCGATCGCGCGACTCCGCTGCGCGGCGGCCGCGGCATCGCCGCGTCGATCGCCCGGAACCGTGCGGGCGCGCAGTCCCGCGGCCTGTGTGCGGATATAGAACGCCAGGTCGCCGAGCTGCTCATCGGTGAATTCCTCGTAGCGTGGCATGCCGCGCGGCACGAGCGCCCCGTCGCGCACGACCGCGGCGAACGCCCGGGCATCCAGGGGAATCGCCGATGCCCGCAAGTCGGGCGCACCCCCGGCCGCCACGGCATTCACGCCGTGGCAGATGCCGCAGCTGCGCCCGAAGCGGTCGTCCGCACGCGCGGCGCGCACGGGATCGGGCACGAAGCCGGGATCCTCGACCGCGCGCACCGGAACATCCGGCGACGGCGGCAGCGTGCCGCGCGCATCGAGCGCGAAGGTCAGCACACGGCGAGCCTGCGTACGGTAGTCGATGTGGAACCGTTCGAGCATCGGACCGAAGCCCGCGCCGCTCGTCGCCATGCCGGTCAGCACCGTCACGTACTGGCGGCCGTGCGCGGTGTAGGTGATGGGCGGCGCGATCACGGGCGCTTCGGCGTTGAAGGACCACAGCAGCCGGCCGCTGCCGGCCTCGTAGGCATCGAACCGGCGGTCGATCCGGCCCTGGAACACGAGATCCCCACCCGTCGCCATCACGCCGCCGTTCCAGAAGCCGGGCGTCGGCAGCTTCCAGGCAGGCTTCTGCGTCGCGGGATTCCAGGCCAGCAGCGAGCTGGTGCCGTTCAGGGGATCGGCGGCCGCGGCCAGGAAATCCACGTGCGCGCCACCGTCGACCCCGCGGTGCGGCGAACGCTGCCAGGTCCGCGGATCGATGCCGGCATCGTCGTAGCGCGTGGCCATCTCGATCACGGGCACGTACGCGAGCTTCGACTTCGGGCTGTAGGCCATGGGCAGCCAGCTGTGCGCGCCGACGGGCCCGGGCCACATCACGAAGCGGCCACCGTCCGGATACCGCGCACCGGGCACCTCGACGGGTCTGCCCGTCGCGATGTCGATGCGCTCGGCCCAGCTGACCCGCGCGATCGGCTCGGCGGAGATCAGCCTGCCGTTCGTGCGATCGATCACGTAGAAGAAGCCGTTCTTCGGCGCGGTCATCAGCACCTTGCGCGTCCGGCCCTCGATCACGAGCTCCGCGAGCTGCATGTCCATCGAGGAGTTGTAGTCCCAGGACTCCCCGGGATTGACCTGGTAGTGCCACCTGTACGCGCCGGTCTTCGCATCCAGCGCCACGATCGAACACAGGAACAGGTTGTCACCCTGGTCGGCACTCCTGATCCGGCGATTCCACGGCGACCCGTTGCCCGTG
Organism: Steroidobacteraceae bacterium; assembly: GCA_046352935.1. Lineage (GTDB taxonomy): Bacteria > Pseudomonadota > Gammaproteobacteria > Steroidobacterales > Steroidobacteraceae > CAYWMY01. The sequence goes on along the minus strand of JAXMGR010000014.1, from coordinate 103,193 downwards.
CCCAGGATGATCGTGTCGGTATCGGCGTCGTACGTGAACGCGTTCCAGACGTTGCCGCCGCCGCCATGCTTCCACCACTCGCCGGCCCAGGTCTTCGCGGCCATCTCCATGGCCGCGTCCTCGAAGCCCTTCGCCGGATCGCCGGGCACGGTGTGGAACCGCCACAGCTGCCTGCCCGTCTCTGCGTCATAGGTCGTGACATAGCCGCGCAGCGGACCGAAGTCCGCGCCGCCATGACCGATGATGACCTTGCCGTCGAAGACGCGCGGCGCACCGCTGATGAAGCGCACGTCGTCGCGATCCACGGTCATGACGCTCCAGACGGGCCGGCCCGTCTTCGCATCGACGGCGATGAGGCGCCCATCGGCGGTACCCGTGTAGACCTTGCCGTTCCACCACGCGATGCCGCGGCTGCCCCAGGCCGTGCGCAGTTTGTGACCCGCGGCTTCGGGCACCTTCGGGTCGTACAGCCAGAGCAGTTTCCCCGATGTCGCATCGATGGCGCGCAGGACGCTGTAACCGCTCGCGACGTAGATGACGCCATCGACCGCGACCGGGCCCGTCACCGCATTGCCAGGCGGCAGGTCCAGCGACCAGGCGAGACCGAGCTTCGCGACATTGCCTGCGTTGATCCCGTCGAGCGGGCTGTAGTGCTGCTCGCCGTAGGTGCGGCCGAACGCGGCCCAGTTGCGGCCATCGGCGTCGTCGGCCAGCGCGGCCCCGCCCTCCGCGGCCGCGCCGGCGGAACCCGACGCCGCGACCAGCATGCCGAAGGCGCATGACATCACTCCCGTGAGGATCCTTCGCAGGCTCATCCCTTCGAGTCCCCCTTGTCGCCCGCCGGCGTCCATTCGCCTGCGAAACGGCTGATCTCGATACCGCTGCCGACCGGCACCAGCACCGACCTCATTCCCGCGCTCGCGCGCACGTGCGCCCGATAGGCCTCGGCCTGCGGCCGCACCGCCTCCGGATACAGCATGTTGTCCGCGACCAGGATCGCGCCGGGCGAGAGCCGCGGACGGATCAGGTCGAAGCAGGGCACGTACAGGTCCTTCCAGAGATCGATCAGCACGAAGTCCCACGGCCCAACTCGCTCCCTGAGGATGTCGAGGGCATCACCGACGACGAATTCGACCCGGTCGCCGAGCCCGGCGCGATCGAGCTGTTCGCGAGCGTACACGACCTTGTGCGGCGCGAGTTCCAGCGACACGACGTGGCCGCCCGTCGCGCGCGCCGCCGCCGCGAGCCACACCGTCGAGTAGCCGTAGGAAGTACCGAGCTCGAGGATCGACTTCGCACCCAGCGAGCGGGCGAGGATCTCGATCAGGCGCCCGGTGTCCGGCCCCACGCAGATCAGGAGTTCATCGCGAAGCTCATACGCCTGCTCGAAAGGCAGGTGCGCGATGCGTTCGTTCTCCTGTCGGGCGCGGGCCTCGTAGGCATCGAGCACGGCCCGGATCGCAGTATCCATCTTGCTGTCCCCCCCGACCCGCACCGTCCGCCGGCGCAGCCTCAGCCGGCCACCGGAAGTGCGGAAAGATCCGGCTGATTGCGCGCCTCCAGCGGTTGCGCACCGCCGAGCACCCGCACGACCTCCTCGCTGGCCCGGCGCCGCAGGTCCGTGACTGCAGCGTCCGAGGAGAACGCGACGTGCGGCGTCAGGATGATGCGCGGGTCCTGCGCCACCGCCGCCGGCACCTCGGGCTCACTCTCGAGGACATCCAGGCCGGCACCGGCGATGCGCCCCTGCGCAATTGCCGCGAGCAGTGCGTCGGTGTCGACGAGACCGCCGCGGCTCACGTTGATGACGAACGCGCCCGGAGGCAGCAGCGCGAGGCGCTCCGCGTTCAGCAGGTGCCGGGTCGCGGTGGAGAGGGGCGCGGTCACGATCACGACCTGCGAACTCCGCAGCAGGTCCTCGAGTGCCACGATCTCCGCGACACCGTCTCCGGGGCGGGGCCGCTCCACGCAGGCGAGCATGCGCGGACCGAAGGGCGCGAGCTTCCGGGCGATGCGCCGGCCGATGCGGCCGTAGCCGATGAATCCGCAGGTCAGGTGCCCCACGCGCTGCAGGCGGGCGGTGGCGGGCTGCCAGCGTCCGGCGTGCGTCTCGACATTGAAGTACACGATGCCGCGGGCCCACGCGAGCAGCAGTCCGACCGCGTGGTCCGACACTTCCTCGACGCAGAAGTCGGGCACGTTGGTGACCCAGATGCCACGGCGCGTGGCCTCGTCCACGGCGATGTTGTCGAGACCGACACCGTAGCGCGCGACGATGCGCAGGGCCGGGCTGCCGGCGATCGCCCCGGCGCCGACCCGGGCCCAGTTCGTGAGGATGCCGACCGGCCGGTGCTGCCGGACGAGCGCCTCGATCACCGGTTCCGGCGCGGGTGTCGGCGGTCCGGCGACGAGCCGGAAGCCGGCACCCTCGATGACGCCGCGTTCGATCCCGAGATCCGGCCAGACGTAATCCGTCACCAGCACCGTGCCGTCGCGAGTGCGCGGGTCCGTGTCGCATTCCATTGCGCGCAGTCTACCCGCGGCGACCGCGGGCGCAGGCCGAAAAAGAAAAGGCCGGTCTGCGAGGACCGGCCTGATCGATGCACCCGGATGCCCGGGCGGAGTTGGTGGGCCATGTAGGACTCGAACCTACAACCTGCGGATTAAGAGTCCGTAGCTCTACCAATTGAGCTAATGGCCCGTGAAAAAATGGGGTGGACGATGGGACTCGAACCCACGACGGCCGGAATCACAATCCGGGGCTCTACCAACTGAGCTACGTCCACCGTCGTCCAACCTCGTCTCCGTCCCCCGAGACCCCGGCGCCGGATGGCGCGCCCGGCAGGACTCGAACCTGCAACCACCGGCTTAGAAGGCCGGTACTCTATCCGGTTGAGCTACGGGCGCATCGCTCCGCCCGGGGCGCCGTCGGTCGTTGGTCGGGGCAGAGGGATTCGAACCCCCGACCCTCTGCTCCCAAAGCAGATGCGCTACCAGACTGCGCCATGCCCCGCCCGATGAAGTCTCCTGGACGGCACCGCGCAGCTCCCTCGGGGACCTGCGCGGGGCGGCAAATATTACGGACCGGGACGGAGCGCGTCAATTTGCGTCACTGCGCCGTGCACGGTGCCCCGCCATGCATGCAACAATGCGCGCCCTTCGAGGCGCCTGCCGGGGTGGGAACGGGCATGAGTGCAAGGATCATCGACGGCAAGTCCCTGGCCGCGCACATCAAGCGCGAGGTGCGTGCGCGCACCGACGCGCTGGCGGCGACCGGGGCACTCCGACCGTCGCTCGCCGTCGTCATGGTCGGCGACAATCCCGCGTCCGGGATCTACGTGCGCAACAAGCGGCTCGCCTGCGAGGAAGCCGGCATCCGCTCCGTCGCCCGCGATCTGCCCCAGTCGACGACCGAGACCGAACTGCTCGCGATCATCGCCGACCTCAACCGCGACCCGTCCATCGACGGCATCCTGGTCCAGCTGCCGCTGCCGGATCACATCGATCCGAACGCGGTCATCGAGGCGATCGATCCGGCAAAGGACGTCGACGGCTTCCATCCCTACAACGTCGGACGCCTCGCACAGCGCAATCCGCTGATCCGGCCCTGCACGCCCTACGGAATCGTCAAGCTGCTGGAGTGTGCCGGCGTTTCGCCGAAGGGCCAGCACGCCGTGATCGTCGGCGCGTCGAACATCGTCGGCCGCCCGATGTCGCTGGAACTGCTGCTGATGGGCGCGACGACGACCGTGACCCACCGGTTCACGCGCGACCTCGAGGCGCACGTGCGCACCGCCGACATCCTCGTCGCGGCGGTCGGCAAGCCGGGCCTGATCCGGGGCGAGTGGATCAAGCCGGGCGCCGTCGTCATCGACGTCGGCATCAACCGGCTCGAGGACGGCCGCATCGTCGGGGACGTGGAGTTCGCGAGCGCCGCGGAACGCGCCGGCGCGATCACCCCGGTTCCGGGTGGTGTGGGCCCGATGACCGTCGCGGCACTGATGAAGAACACGCTCGAATCGGCACTGCGCCGCCGCGGCCAGGACGGCTGAGGCCCGCGACTCCCGGCCGGCCGGCGCTTCAGCGCCAGCGCCAGCGCGTCCCCTGCGGCCCGTCCTCGAGCAGCACGCCCTGCGCCGCGAGCACGTCGCGGATGCGGTCGGATTCCCTGAAATCGCGGGCCTTGCGCGCCGCGACACGCGCTGCGACCAGCTCGTCGATCTCGGCCTCGGTCGGCCGTCCGGACGCATCCGCGGCACCGGCCGCGGCGGTCGTGCGCAACCACTCTTCCGGCGCCACCTGCAGGATGTTCAGCACGCCGGCGAGCGCCATGAGCTCGCCCGCGATCGATGCCGCCCTCGCCGCCTCGCCGGCCGCCTTGGCACGATTGAGGTCCGTCGCGAGCGTCTGCAGCACCGCGAGCGCCTCGGGCGTGTTGAAGTCGTCGTCCATCGCCGCCTCGAAGCGCGCCGTGGCATCGCCCGGCGTGCCGGCCGGCGCCGGCGTCACGTCGCGCAGCGCCAGATACAGGCGCTCCAGTGCGGCGCGCGCCTGCGCGAGTCCGTCGATCGAATAGTTGATCGGACCGCGATAATGGCTCGACATCACGAAGAAGCGCAGCACCTCGGGCCTCAGAGTCGCCTGCACCTCGCGCACGGTGAAGAAGTTGCCGAGCGACTTGGACATCTTCTCGTCGTCGACCGTGACGAAGCCGTTGTGCATCCAGACATTGACGAAGGGTGTGCCGCAGGCCGCACAGGTCTGCGCGATCTCGTTCTCGTGGTGCGGGAACTTGAGGTCCATGCCGCCGCCGTGGATGTCGAAGTGGCCGCCGAGCAGCGACGTCGACATCGCCGAGCACTCGATGTGCCAGCCCGGCCGCCCCGCACCCCAGGGCGAGGGCCAGCTCGGCTCGCCGGGCTTGGAGGCCTTCCACAGCACGAAATCCAGCGGATCGCGCTTGGCCTGGTCGATCTCGACGCGCGCACCCGCGCGCAGGTCGGCGAGCCGCTTGCCGGACAGGCGCCCGTAGCCGTCGAACTTCGCGACCGAGTAGAGCACGTCACCGTCGGACGCGACGTAGGCGTAGCCCCTGTCGATCAGCTTCGCGACCATCTCGATGATCTGAGGGAGGTATTCCGTCGCGCGCGGCTCGTGGTCGGCGGGCTCGAGCCCGAGCCCGGCGAAGTCCTCGTGCATCGCGCGGATGAAGCGCGCGGTCAGCGCATCGCAGCTCTCGCCGTTCTGCGCGGCGCGCGCGATGATCTTGTCGTCGATGTCGGTGATGTTGCGGACGAAGGTGACCGCGTGGCCGCGATGGCGCAACCAGCGGCGCACCACGTCGAAGGCGACGTAGCAGCGCGCGTGGCCGACGTGCACGAAGTCATAGACGGTCACGCCGCAGACGTACATGCACACGCGGCCGGGCACCAGAGGCCGGAACGGCTCCTTGCGACCGGTCAGCGAATTGTGGATCTGGATCATGGCTCGTTCGTCGTGGAGAGACCGGCGCGCGCGGCCAGGCGGGCCCGCACGCGATCCGGCGGAATGGCGGCGAGGAGCGGCGCCAGCTCCGGACCATCGTGGCACCCGGTCAGCGCGATGCGCAGCGGCATGAACAGCGCCGCGCCCTTGCGGCCCGTGCGGGCGCGCAGCCCGGCAGCGAGCGCACCGAGGTCCGCACCCGCCGCATCGAAGGCCTCGAGTGCCGCGCGGAAGAAACCGGGGCCGGCCTCGACGAGGCAGGCGGCGTCCTCGGCCACCGGCTCGCGGGGATTCCCCGCGATGACATCCAGCCATGTCCACGCGTCCGTCGGGAGCACGAGATTGTGGCGCAGGACGTCCACGACCCGTCCGAGTTCGGGCGCCGTGCGATCCGTTCCGAACGCTGCGGCGAGCCAGCCGCGGAGGGCTTCCGCGTCGAGGTTCCTGACGGCTTCGCGCTGCCAGTGCCGCAGCTGCACCGCGTCGAAATGCGCAGGCGCGGCACCCAGCCGCTCGACCCGGAACTCGTGCGCCATGGCGGCACCGGGCTCGAGCCACATGTCACCGCCGCCACTGTGGCCGAGGCGGAACAGGTAATTCAGCACCGCTCCGGGCAGATAGCCCTGCTCACGCAGGTCGCGCAGACTCCCGGCACCGGCACGCTTGGACAGCGGCGCCCCGTCGCCGCCCAGCAGCAGGGGCAGATGGCCGTACCCGGGCACCGGCAGGCCCAGGGCGTCGAGCAGCAGGATCTGACGCGGCGTGTTCGTGAGGTGATCTTCACCGCGCAGAACGGTGTCGATACCCATCAATGCGTCGTCGACGGCATTGCTGAAGAAGAACGCCGCGCTGCCGTCCGCGCGGCGCACGACGAAATCACCGATGTCCGACGCAGCGAAGCGCTGCGGCCCGCGCACACGGTCCTCGAACTCGATGCCCCCCGAATCCGGCACCCGGAAACGCCAGGTCGGCGCGATGCCCTGCGCCTCGCGCTCGCGACGGCGCGAATCGGGCAGATCGCGGCAGGTGCCCGCATAGCGCGGCGGCCGGCCCGCCGCGAGCTGCGCCCGCCGCGCGACCTCCAGTTCCGCAGGCGTGCAGTAGCAGCGGTAGATGCAACCCTGCTCCAGGAGCCTCTCGTAGAGGTCCGCGTAGATGCCCTCGCGCTCCGACTGTCGCCACGGACCACGCGCGTCGTCGCGGCCGGGTCCGGAGTCCCAGTCGATGCCGAGCCAGGCGAGGTCCTCCATCTGGCTCGCGACGAATTCCTCCCTGCTGCGTTCGCGATCTGTGTCTTCGATGCGCAGCACGAAGCGGCCACCGGCCGCACGGGCCAGCAGCCAGTTGAAGAGCGCGGTGCGGGCATTGCCGAGGTGCAGATGCCCGGTGGGACTCGGCGCGAATCGCGTCACCGGCCGCGACCGGCCCGCGGGCCCTGGATGAGACATGAACACAGTGTAACGCGGCGACGGGGCGTTTCGCTGCGGTAAGATCGCCGCCGCCGATCCCGAGGAGGACGCCCGATGAGACGCTGGCTCGCTTTCCTGCTGCTGCTGCCCGCGGTGACGCTCGCCGACCCGACCACGCAGCGCGTGCGGTTCGAAACCACCGCCGGCGACTTCGTCGTCGAGCTGAACGCGGCGCGTGCGCCGCTCTCGGTCGCGAATTTCGTCCGCTATGTCCGTTCCGGACACTACGACGGGACGGTGTTCCATCGCGTCATCGCCGGTTTCGTCGTGCAGGGCGGCGGCTACGACACCCAGTATCACGAACGACCGATCCAGGCGCCGATCCCCAATGAATCCGGCAACGGCCTCGGCAACCGGCGCGGCACGATCGCGATGGCGCGCATGGAGGACCCGCACTCGGCCGCATCGCAGTTCTACATCAACCTCGCGGACAACGTGCCGCTCGATCCGCTGCCGAGCCGCTGGGGCTACGCGGTCTTCGGGCAGGTGACCGAAGGCATGGAGATCGTCGATGCGATCGCCAACGTGCCGACCGGTGCCGCCGGCCCCTTCCCCGCCGACACGCCGCTGACACCCGTCGTCCTGCGCCGGGTGACCCTGGTCGCCGAGGCACCGCCTGTCCCGTCCGGCACGAGCGCTCCACCGACCGCCGCGCAGTGATCCGTTACTTCGCCGCCGATCTGCACCTGGATCCGGCACAGCCGGAGATTGCACGGCGGTGCTTCGAGTTCCTGACGGGTCCGGTGCGCGAGGCCGATGCGCTGTACCTGCTCGGTGACCTCTTCGAGAGCTGGATCGGCGACGACGACCCGCAGCCGACGGCGCGACGCCTGGCCCAGTGCCTGCGGCACCTCGCCACCAACGGCACGGCCGTGTTCCTCATGCGTGGCAATCGCGATTTCCTGCTCGGTGGCGACTTCACGCGCGAGTGCGGCGCGGTGCTGCTGCCCGATCCCGTGCTGACCGACATCAACGGCCGCCGCGTGCTGCTGACCCACGGCGACGCGCTCTGCGTGGACGACCTGCCGTACCAGCGCCTGCGTGCGATGGTCCGCGACGATGCGGTGCAGGCTTCCTTTCTCGCGCTCGGCGTCGAGCGGCGCCAGGCGCTCGCGGGCGAGGCGCGCGCGGGCAGCCGGCACCACACACGCGAATCGGCACCCTGCCTGATGGACGTCCGCGAGAGCGCGGTCGAGAACGTCTTCCGCGACAGCGGCGCCGATCTGATCGTGCACGGTCACACGCATCGGCCGGCGGTGCACGAGTACGAAGTGGACGGTCGGCCACGCGTCCGTGTCGTGCTCGGGGACTGGCACGAGCACGGCACGGTGCTGCGCTGGGACGCGCGGGGCTACGATCTCACCGCGCCTGCGTGAGCGGCGGGCCCGCGCTCAGTGACCGATGGCCGCTTCATGACGCTCGACGGCGATCACGGCACTCTCCAGTTCCGTGGCGCTCGAGAAGCGGGCGGCCGGATCCTTCGCGATGCAGCGCTCGAGCAGCGGCTGGAACCTGCTGAGCGCTGGGTCGAGCTCGGGCAACGGCGAGTTCGCCTGCTTGTAGATGACCTGCATCGGCGTCGCGGCCACATAAGGTTTCCGCTGCGTCAGCATCTCGAAGAAGATGATGCCGAGACTGTAGACGTCGCTGCGTTCGTCGGTGGCGCGGCCGTGTCCCTGTTCGGGGCTCATGTAGTAGGGCGTGCCGAAGATCTCGCCGTAGCCCGTGATCGTGCCTTCGATCTCGAGCAGTCGCGACAGGCCGAAGTCGATCAGCACCACCGAGCCATCCTCCCGCAGCATGACGTTGCCCGGCTTGAGATCCCTGTGCAGCACGCCCGAACCGTGCAGCACGGCGAGGGCGCCGGCCATCTGCCGCAGATGCGCCAGCGCCTGTCGGGCGGGTATGCCCTGGCGGATGCGTGCTCGCAGGTCTCCGGCCGGGAAGTACTCCATGACGATGTACGCGTGGTCGTCCGCAACCCCGAAATCGAAGATGCGCACGATGTTCGGATGGCGGATGGCGCTGGCGATCGCGTACTCGCGCAGGAAGCGGTCGAAGACGATCTGCGAGCCCTCGTCCTCCGACAGATGGCCCAGCACCTTGAGCACGACCTCGGTCGAGGTCCGTTCACTGTGCGCGAGATACACGGACGCCGCGGGATTTGCGGCGAGCCGGCGCAGGCAGCGGTACCCGGGAATCTGGAAATCGCCGAAGCGGGCGTTGCGCCGGCCCGCATCCGGGGACGTCGCCATCTCCGCGGAGCGCCGCCTGGGGCCACTCGCGTTGCGCAGCGCGGCGACGAGCCGCGCATGATCGATCTTGCGCTTCTGCAGGCAGAGGTGGGCGCCCGCCTCCAGGGCCGCCTCCTGCGCTGCTGGCGTCGCATCCCGCATGAGATAGATGACCGGCGGGAAGCCCGGGCGCGCCGAGAAGTCCCGGAGCCACGAGATGCCGCTCTCGCGGCCGGGAAGGTCATCGAGCACGACGGCATCGTAGCCCGCACCCGAGAACTCCGCGGGCAGACGCCCCTGACGCGTCGGGTCGAACTCGGCGACCACGGGATCCTCGAAGGCGACGGCGATGTGCTGCGAGATCAGCCTTCGTACGGGCTCCTCGTCGTCGATGACCAGGACTCTCAGCGTCATACCGCCCGGACCGGTCGCGTCTCCTGGGAATCGCGGCGGCGGCTCTCCCTGGCCGCATCCGAGCGCTGCTCCTCCAGCCGGCGCAGGTACTCGGCCGACACGTCACCGGTCACGTACCGGCCCGAGAAACACGAGGTGTCGAACTCCTCGATGCGCGTCTTGTCGTGGCGACAGGCTCCGATCAGATCGGTGAGATCCTGGAAGATCAGCCAGTCCGCGCCGATGATGCGCGCGACCTCGTCCTCGCTCCGGCCCGCCGCCACGAGTTCGGACGCAACCGGCATGTCGATGCCGTAGACGTTCGGGAAGCGCACCGGTGGCGCTGCGGAGGCGAAATAGACCTTGCGCGCGCCGGCCTCCCGTGCGAGTTCGATGATCTGCGCCGAGGTCGTACCGCGGACGATGGAGTCGTCCACCAGCAGGACGTTGCGGCCACGGAATTCCAGGTCGATGGCATTGAGCTTGCCGCGCACCGACTTCTGCCGCTGCTCCTGCCCGGGCATGATGAAGGTACGCCCGATGTAGCGGTTCTTGACGAAGCCTTCGCGGTACTTCACGCCCAGCGACGAGGCGAGCTGCATGGCGCTGGTGCGGCTCGTGTCGGGGATCGGGATCACGACGTCGATGTCGTGCGTCGGCCGCAGCCGCTGGATCTTCTCCGCGAGCTTCTCGCCCATGCGCATGCGCGCCTTGTGGACCGAGATGTTGTCGATGATCGAGTCGGGCCGCGCGAAATACACGTACTCGAAGATGCAGGGCGTGTGTCCGAGAGGCTCCACGCACTGGGTGGCGTGCAGTCTGCCCTGCAGGTCGATGAAGATGCCCTCGCCGGGCAGCACGTCGCGGACGAGGCGGAAATCCAGCATGTCGAGTGCGACACTCTCGGAGGCCAGCATCCACTCCGGTCCGCGCGCGGTCTCGCGCCGCCCGAGGACCAGCGGACGGATTCCGTGCGGATCGCGGAAGCCGATCACGCCGTGCCCGACGACCAGCGCGACGACGGCGTAGCCACCGCGGCAGCGCTGGAACACGGTCGTGAGCGCATTCATCAGGTCGGCGGGCGTCGCCCGTGCCGAGTCGGTGCGTGACAGCTCGCTTGCGAACACGTTGAGGAGCACCTCGCTGTCCGAGGTGGTGTTCAGGTGCCGGCGCTCCACGCGCGTCAGTTCGTCGGCCAGCTCCGCGGCATTCGTGAGGTTGCCGTTGTGGCCGAGCCCGATGCCGTACGGCGCATTCACGTAGAAGGGCTGGGCCTCGTCCGCCGTGTCGCAGCCCGCGGTCGGGTAGCGCACGTGACCGATCCCCGCGTTACCCTGCAGGTGCACCATGTGCCGCTGCTGGAAGACGTCGCGGACCAGCCCGTTTTCCTTGCGCACGCACAGCTCGCCATCGCGCAGCGTCATGATGCCGGCCGCATCCTGACCCCGGTGCTGGAGCACGGTCAGCGCGTCGTAGATGCGCTGGTTCACCGCACTGGTCCCGACGACGCCGACGATGCCACACATCGATCAATCCCCCGCCCGGCCCGGGACCACCGCATCCGCCTCGATGCCGGCCTTGCGGCCGAGTCCCTCGAGCGAGCCGGCGACGAGTCCGGCATAGGGCAGCAGCTTCGAGCGTTTCCACCAGCCTTCACCGTCGAGGCGCAGCGCCTGGCCGACGACCACGAGCACGCCGACGATCAGGACGCCGCGCACGACGCCGAAGAGTACGCCGACGATCCGGTCGACCGTCGCGAGGACGACGGCGGAACGCACGGTCCACGACACCACGGCACCGACTAACGCCCCGAGCAGCAGCGCCGTCACCACGATCAGTGTCCGGGCCGCCCACAGCTTCGCGGGATGTTCGGCGAGCGCTCCGCCGAGATACGGAAACAGCAGTTGCGGAAACTTCCAGGCCACCCAGACGCCGATGATCCAGGCCGCGAGCGCGATCGCCTCGCGGATGAAGCCGCGAGCGAACCCCACGAGCACCGAGATGATCAGAATCGCGACGATCGGATAGTCTGCGCCCGCCATCACCGCTCCGCGAAGGTTCCAGGACGGCGCGCAGTTTAGCCGATGCGCACACCGTCCGGCCGGGTCGGCCCACGCAAATCAGGACGCCGCTCTCAGGGATGGGGCGCGACCGTCGCCTTGTAGCCGTCGCGGTTCAGGCGCTCGGCGATGGCGGCCGCCCGTTCGCGGTCCTGCTCCGGTCCGACGCGCACGCGATAGAGGACCTTGCCGTCCCGGCGGTACTCCAGCACGAAGGCGGCGAAGCCCCTGGAGCGCAGCGTCGCGACGAGCTGGGCCGCGGTCTCACGTCCTGCGAATGCGCCCAGCTGGACGGCCCAGGCCGTGGGCCTGGCCATCGGGGCACCCGCCTCACCGGACTTCCCGGCCGGGCTCGCGACCGGCACGGGCGCAACGGCACCCGTGTGAACCGATGCCGGAACCGGCGCACCCGCCGGTGCTGGCGGCGCATGGACCCCGGCGACGACAGCGGGAGCAGCGGCAACCCGCGAGGCCGGCGGGGCCGATCGCAGGCCGGATACGGCCGCCGGAGCGACGCCGCCCCCGGACGGGGGAAGCCCCGTCGGTGCGACGCGCACGGCCTGTTCCCCGGTCGCCGGCGCGGTCACCGGCGGGGCGGTGGCCACGGGTGCAGCGACCCCCACCGGTGCAGGTGTCGACTCGGGCTCCGGCAGCGGACGCGCCGGGTCCTCGGCCGGTGCGCGAACCGGACCCGTGATGTCGATCTCGTAGCTTCGACTCGCCGTCGGCGCATCCCGGGGCGGCGGATCAGGACGCCGCCCCGTCAGCAGTGCCGGCACCAGCAGCACGACCAGCGCCACCAGGATGACCGCGCCCGTGAGGCGTTCCTTCAGCGCAAGCCGGGGATCGTCGATCGTCGCGGTTCGCCGCCGTTCCTGTATCTCCGTCATGGATGTGTCAAACCTCGATACCGAGCCAGCCGAGCGCCGGCCCGACCGTGAGGAAGGATCCGAAGACGACGACACGATCACCGGCAAGCGCGCGTCCGGCCGCAGCCTCGAGGGCGGGCACGACGCCTTCGATCGCGTCGACCGGCGCATGCAGCGCCGCAGACAGGCGCCGCGCCAGCGGTCGCGCACCGGGTGAACGGTCGCCCGGCAGCCCGACGGCGATCCACTCTCCCGGCGTCGCGGCCAGTTCACCCGCAATGCCGTCGATGTCCTTGTCCGCGAGGATGCCGCAAACGAACAGCGTACGGCCAGCGTGCCGCCGCTCTGCGAGGTTCGCCGCCAGGACCTTTGCGGCCTGCGGATTGTGGGCCACGTCGAGTATCCACTCGACGGGTCCTCGAATGACCTGGAAGCGGCCCGGCAGCCGGACCTGGGAGAGACCCGCGCGCACGGCCGAATCCGGCACGAGCAATCGCGGCTCCAGTGCCTCGACGGCCGCGAGCGCGGTGGCCGCGTTCTCCAGCTGGACGACACCGGCCAGCGTCGGCAGGGGCAGTTCGCGGCGCGTCGAACCCGCCGAGACGTAATCCCAGCCGTCCGGGCGCTCGACGAAGTCGAAATCCGTTCCGAGGCACCTGAGCCGCGCACCGGCGGCAGCTGCCACGGCGGCGATCGACTCCGGCATGCGTCGACTGCCGAAGACGGCCGCGCGATCGCTGCGGAAGATCCCGGCCTTTTCGCGGGCGATGCTCTCCACGTCCGGCCCCAGCCACTCGCAGTGATCCAGCCCGATGGTGGTCACGACCGCGACCGTCGGATCCACGGCATTGACCGCGTCGAGGCGACCGCCGAGTCCGACCTCGAGAACGAGCACGTCCACGTGCCTGCGGGCGAAGCAATCCAGCGCTGCGAGAGCGCTGAACTCGAAATAGGTCAGCGAAATCCCGCCACGCACCGACTCGATGCGCGTGAAGCTCTCGACGAGATCGCGGTCCTCGACGGCGCGACCATCGATGCGGACGCGCTCGTTGTAGCGCAGCAGATGCGGCGAGGTGAAGGCCCCGACCGAGTATCCCGCCGTGCGCAGCAGCGACTCGAGGGTGGCGACGACGGAACCCTTGCCGTTGGTGCCGGCCACCGTGACGACGGGAGCTCCGGTGCGGTCCGGCAAGAGACGGTCCAGGACGCTGCGCACCCTGTCCAGCGACAGGTCGATCGCCTTCGGATGCAGCGTCTGCTGCCAGTCGAGCCACTGCTCGAGAGTGTCGAATCGCATGGGTTGCAGGGAACCGCGCCGGATCCGCGCGATGCATTCTCAGGCCGCGGGTTCCGCGGATGGCAGGCGCATCAGCAGACGCAGCAGGACCGCGATGCGGTCACGGAGATCCCGACGGTCCACGATCATGTCGAGCGCGCCGTGATCCAGCAGGAACTCGCTGCGCTGGAAACCTTCTGGCAGCGTTTCCCTCACCGTCTGCTGGATGACGCGAGGGCCCGCGAACCCGATCAGCGCGCGCGGCTCGCCGATGTTGACGTCGCCGAGCATCGCCAGACTGGCCGAGACACCTCCCGTGGTGGGATCGGTCAGCACCGAAACGTACGGCAGTCCCTCCCTGGCCATGCGCGCGAGTGCCGCACTGGTCTTCGCCATCTGGAGCAGCGACAGCAGGCCTTCCTGCATGCGTGCACCGCCACTGGACGCGAAACAGACCAGCGGCATGCGGAACTCGATGCAGTGCTCGACCGCACGCGCGAACCGCTCGCCGACGACGGAGCCCATCGAGCCCCCCATGAAGGCGAATTCGAAGGCGACCGTCACGAGCTCCTGGCCCTTGAGCGTGCCGGTCATGACCACCAGCGCATCCTTCTCACCGGTGTCCTTCTGGGAACTCGCCAGGCGGTCGCGGTAACGCTTGGTGTCCCGGAAACGCAGCGGGTCCTCGGGCGCGATCTTCACCGCGATCTCGCTCGCGGACCCCTGGTCGAGGAAACGGAGCAGACGGTCGCGGCCGCCGATCCGCATGTGGTGCGAGCACTTGGGGCAGACGTGGAGGTGCCGTTCGACTTCCGGGCGGTACAGCACGGAGTCGCAGACCGGACACTTCATCCACAGGCCTTCGGGGACCGAACGGGTGCGGCGTTCGGTCTTGATGCGCGACGGGATGATCTTCTCGAACCAGGTCATGCGCCCGTTCCGGAAAGCTGGATGGATGGGCCCGGGATCATATCGGAACAGGTCGGGCCCGTAACGGGGACGCCGAAGTGCGGCGAGTAGTGGACCGCCGCGAGGTACAGACCCGACGCCGGCGCAGTGATGCCCTCGTGCCGGCGGTCGCGCCGGGCCAGGATGCTCGCCAGCCAGTGCTGCGGGCGCTCGCCCTTGCCGATCTTCAACAGTGCGCCGACGATGTTCCGGACCATGTGGTGCAGGAACGCGTTCGCCGTCACCTCGATGCTCACGAGGTCCGCCTGGCGCGTGACGGCGATGTGGTGCAGATGACGCACCGTGGACTTCGACTGGCACTCCGACGCGCGGAACGCCGAGAAATCGTGCTCGCCCCGGAGCTGCTGGGCCGCGTCGTGCATGCGCTCGGTGTCCAGCGGGCTGCCCCACCAACAGACGTGGTTGAAGGCGAGAGCCGGCCGCGCCGCGCGCGTCAGAATCCGGTAAACGTAGGTCCTGGCCACTGCGCTGGTCCGCGCATGGAAGTCGGGGTCGACCGTGCGAACCCAGGTGAGCGCGATGTCGCGAGGCAGGCGGCCATTGCTTCCGCGCAGCCAGCCGTAGCCCGTACGCTCCGATGTCGTGTCGAAGTGGGCGACCTGCCCCAGCGCATGCACGCCGGCATCGGTGCGGCCTGCGGCATGCACGGCCACCGGGTGATTGGCGACATAGGAAAGCGCAGCCGCGAGCTCCGCCTCTATGGACCGGACCCCGGCCTGCTGCTGCTGCCAGCCGCAGAAGCCGCTGCCGTCGTATTCGATACCGATCGCGATCCGCCGTGGCGCGCCACCATTGGCGCCGGCCGCGGTGTAGATCGGTACCAGCCGTGCCCTCACGTATCAGGCATTGCCGGGCAGAGCATCCAGCAGTCGCTGCGCCTCCTGCTTCTGCGAGGCACTGCCCTCCGACAGTACCTCCTGCAGGATGCTGCGCGCACCGTCCGGATCGCCCATGTCCATGTAGGCCCGCGCGAGATCGAGCTTGGTCCCGACCTCGCTGAGCGTCACGGGTTCGAGATCCGACAACTGCGGCATCTCGGTGATGTCGATGCGCTCCGTGTGGCCGCTCTCGGAGCTGCCGGCATCCGGACCCGCGGCCATCGACATGTCGATGGGTTCCGCCAGCGTCGAGTCGCTGAGATCGAAATCGAGCGTCGGTTTCTCCGCGGTGGTCTCGAGCACATGCGTGAATTCCGTGGCCGAGGTGTCCGCCACGGGCGAAACCTGTGTCGGCTCGAATTCCGAGACGTCTCCGCCCGCCGGAAGCTGCGGGAGCACCTCGGTCCTCCCGGAGTCCTGCTCGACGGCTCCGAGCGCCTCCTCGATGTGCGGCGCGAACCGCGTCGCATCATCCGCCTCGGAGATCTGCGTCAGCATCGTCGAGGTGTCGTCGATGCCCGGGACCTGCGCCTCATTTGTCGCACCCAGCGCCTCGAGTTCGCCGAGATCGATACCGAGGTCGTCGACCGACAGCTCCGCCGTCGCATCGACGGCGGGAATCGCGGCGGCTGCCGGCAGGGAGAAGCTCTCCCGGATGGTCTCACCGGAACGGTCCAGCTGCGGCTGCTCCGCGGTCGACGCGACGTCGGACGCCGGCATCTCGACCGTCGGGAGCTCGGCCGTGCGTTCGGCAGGACGCGGCATCTCGATCGTCGGCAGTTCAGCCGTCGCATTGCCAGGCGCCGGACCGCCCACGTCGAGGTCGAGCAGTTCACCGTGGCCCGTCTCGTCTTCCGACGCCCGCTCGCCCAGCGCCTGGCCGAGGTCGAGATCGATGCCCCCATCGGCATCGGCGGCGGCCGGCGGCGGGGACATCAATTCGACGTCGACGCGGGTCTGCCCCCCTTCGAGGTTGACGTCCATCGCGCCCATCGCCGCCGTGGACAGCGTGCCCGCGAACATCGCGTGCTCGGGAGCGATCTGGCGCCCCATGATCACGATGCGCTCCCATTCACCGGGCGCGGCATCCTGACGCGTCGACTGGAGATCCCGGGCCACCTCGAGGAAGCGATCCTTGTTGCCCCAGACGAAGTACACCTCCAGCAGCTTGTTCTTGAGGTCGCGCCGGTTCGGCTCCTTCTCCAGCGCCAGCTTGATCAGATCGGCAGCCTGATCGTGCAGGCCGTAGGCCATGTGGAAATCGGCCTCGGCCAGCGGATCGGAATGGTCGATGTTGACCGCCGACTCCGAACTGAAGGTATCCTCGGGTCGAACGCCGGCGACCGGCTCGGACGCCGCGCGCTCCTCGACGACGATCGATGGATGGGACTCCGCGCCCGCGGTCCGGACCTGGGCCGCGCCATAGGCGGGTGCAGCGGCACCGGCCGTCCCGAACGGCTCTTCGAACTCGTCCTCGCGGCGACGGCGCAGGAACCCGAAGCCCAGCAGGCCGACCAGCACGACGCCCGCGGCTCCGACCAGGTACTGCCAGTTTCCGGTCACACGATCCAGCAGCGAGGGCTCGGCGGCTTCCGCAGTGGGGGGAGAAGACTTCTTCTTCCGGGGCTTCTTCGGTGGCGCTGCCGCGGGCTCGACCGCCGGCGGCGCAGCCTCCGGCGCAGGCGGCGCATTTTCCGGGGTCGCAGCCTCGCGTGCCGGCGGTGGCGCGGCTGTAGCAGGCGCCGGAGCCGCCGCCCCAGACAGCTTGTGCTGCAGCGCTGCCAGTTCGGCACTCTTGAGTTCCAGCAGCCGGCGGGACTCCACGAGTTCCTGCTCGAGCTGTCGTACACGCGCGGAGGCGGCGGACTGCGCGGCCTCGGCGGCCGCGCCCGCGGGCGCGGCCTGCTCCTGTGGCGTGACGAGCTTCAGACGGCCCGTCTCGGGCTCCGCGGGGGCGGCAACCGATCCTCGCCACTCGGCGGTCTGACGCGAGATCTCCCGCGCGGCTTCGCCGGCGCCGATGGCGGCGACATCATCGGGCCCCGGGACGCGCAGGACCGCGCCCTGCTGAAGTCTGTTGATATTGCCGTCGAAGGCACGAGCGTTGGCACGGAAGAGCGCGATCATCATGCGCTGTGTCTCCCGGCGATTCCCACCGGTGAGCTGTGCGGCGATCTGGTACAGCGTGTCGTTGCGCTGCACGGGATAGGAATCGGGCCGTTCCATCGAATGCACGACCGACGGCGCCGCAGAGCCGGCGGGCGCAGCCGGCGGCTCTGCGGACACGGGCTCGGCAACCGGGGCCGGCGCGCGCGCGGCCGCGGGCTGGCTCACCACACGGGGTGTCGCGACCGCAGCGGCCCGCGCCGGCTCGGCGGGCGTGAAAACCGGTGGATCCAGCAGCACCGTGTACTCGCGGAGCAGTTTTCCCCTGGGCCAGTTGAGCTCCACGAGGAAGGTCACGAACGGCTCGCCGATGGGCGCAGCCGACCGTACGAGCAGCACACTCCGGCCATCGCGCCCCTTGCCGACGCGAAAGCTGACGGTATCCAGATAGGAGGGCCGGTCGAGCCCGTATCGATCGAAGAGCTCGCGCGGCGCCAGCTGCGCACGCACCGTGTCGACCTCGTCGGCGGCGACCGCCACCAGATCGATTTCGGCCGACAGCGGCTCGTTCAGCGCGGAGTTCAGGCGGATGTCGCCGAGTCCCAGCGCAAACGCAGCCTGAGGCGCGGCAAGAATCGCCGGCACCAGTACACGCAGTTTCCAGCTCATCAATGGCTCCCTGAGGCCGGCCCGGCCCTTCGCAGCATCGACCGCGAGCTTAGACTCGGATGCGAAACGGGTCACAAGTCCCTGATCCGCTGGGACTATAGCCTATAAGTATCGATTTACCAAAATCTCGGCGATCTGCACGCTGTTGGTCGCAGCACCCTTGCGGATGTTATCGGAGACGATCCACAGGTCGAGTCCATGTTCGTGCGAAATATCCTCACGAATGCGCCCGACGTAGACCGGATCCCGCGTGGCCGCCTCGGTCGCGGCGGTCGGATAACCGCCCGGCCGCCGCTCGTCCACGACGATGACTCCGGGAGCCTTGCGAAGCAGGTCACGCGCTTCCTCCGCCGTGATCTTGCGCCGTGTCTCGATGTGGACCGCCTCCGAGTGCCCGTAGAAGACCGGTACGCGGACCGCAGTCGCATTCACACGGATCGACGCATCCTCCATGATCTTCTGCGTCTCCCAGAACATCTTCATCTCTTCCTTCGTGTAGCCGTTGCCCTCGAACTTGTCGATCTGGGGCACGCAATTGAAGGCGATGCGCTTTGCGACGACCCGCGGCTCCGGTGAGGGCCGCCCGTTCAGCAGCTCGGCCGTCTGGGTCGCGAGTTCCTCGACGGCCTCCTTTCCGGCGCCGGACACGGACTGGTACGTCGCCACGTTGATGCGCTCGATTCCGACCGCGTCGTAGATCGGCTTGAGCGCAACGACCATCTGGATGGTCGAGCAGTTCGGATTCGCGATGATGCCGCGCGTCTTGTACTGCGCGATCGCGTGCGGGTTCACCTCCGGCACCACCAGCGGGATGTCGTCGTCGTAGCGGAACTGCGATGTGTTGTCGATGACGACGCAACCCGCCGCCGCCGCCTTGGGCGCGAACACCGCAGAGATCTCGCTGCCGGCAGAAAAGAGGCCGATGTCCGCCTTCGAGAAATCGAAGGTCGCGAGGTCGTCGACCGGGTACTCGCGACCGCGGAACGTCACGCTGCGGCCGACGGAGCGCGCGCTCGCCAGCGGATAGAGCGTCCCCACGGGGAAGTCGCGCTCTTCCAGGACCTGAATCATCGTGTCGCCCACGAGGCCGGTGGCACCGACCACCGCGACCCGCCATTGCTTGCTCATCATCGTTACCTTAGAGGACCGATCAAGTTGCCGGAGTCTCGTCGCCAGGATCCGGTCCCGTCGAGGCCGAGGCGATGAGGAGCGCGAAGATTACGACAAAGCCCGCAGCGAGATAAGGGGCCTGTGGGCCCCAGCGATCCCAGAGGAATCCGCTGCCGAACGATCCGACGGCGCCACCCAGACCGTAACCCACGGCGCTGTGCAGCGCCTGCGCCCGTGCAGCGGCCGCGGCCGGGAACAGGCGGCGCGCGGTGGTCACGGACCAGAGGTGGAAGAGCCCGAAGCTGGCAAGATGCAGGGTCTGCGTCAGGACCACCACGAACGCGACTCCGGGCCACAGGGCCAGCGCCAGCCAGCGGACGGCCGTGGCCGCCAGCGCGACCCGCACGATCGTGCGGGGCCGGAACCGCGCGATGAGCCACGGCGCCGCGAGGAACACCAGCACCTCGCAGCCGACGCCCCAGGCCCACATCCCGCCGATGAACTGCCGGGAATAGCCGTAGTGCAGCAGGTAGAGCGACAGGAAGCCGTAGAACGGCCCATGGCTGACGAGCATCAGGAAGCAGATCACGAGGAACACCTGCACTCGACGATCGCGCAACCTCGGCCACAGGCTCACGCCGGCGTGCCGCAGGACCCGAGCCGGCTCTCTGATGCGGAGGAACACGATCAAGGTCAGCACCAGAAGAACCATCAGCGTGAACGGCAGGACGCCGGTACCGTAGCGGTCGAACAGAGACGCCGCAGCCAGGGATGCGGCCGCGAAACCGAGCGATCCCCAGAGGCGGAGGCGACCGTAGGTCGCGCCGGCGGCCCCGAGCGAGTCGAGAACCTGCGCGTCGTAGAGCGCCACGATGCCGTTGAACAGCATCGCATAGCAGCCCAGCGCGACGGCGATGGCCCATGCGTCGGTGGCGAAATGGAAGGCCACGGCGCACGTCGCTGCCCCCAGCGACGCGAACCGAAGCAGCGCCACGCGCCGCCCGGTCACGTCCGCGAGCGAGGCGTAGACGGGACCGCCCACGGTGCGAACGGCATAGAAGATCGCCATGAACAGGCCGATCTCGGTGGCGCCGAAACCCTTGCCCCGCAGGAACACCGGCCAGAACGGGAGGAAGATCCCGGTGGCTGCGAAGTACCAGAAGTAACCCGCGCCGAGAACGCTCCTGGACGTGCTCACGCCCCCGGGGATCGGGCCGGACCCGGCACAACGTCGCCGCACTGGGCGCGATGGCGAAGATAGTGGTCCATCAGGACGATGAGCAGCATCGCCTCGGCGATCGGCACCGCTCGCAGGCCCACGCAGGGATCGTGCCGGCCGGTGGTCACGACCTCGGCCGGCTCACCCGACGTCGTGACGGTGCGTCCCGGGACCTGGATGCTGGACGTCGGCTTCAAGGTGATGTGAACGACGACTTCCTGCCCTGTCGTGATACCGCCCAGCATGCCTCCGGCATGATTCGAGACGAACCCGGCCGGCGTCAGTTCGTCGCGGTGTTCGCTGCCTCGCTGCGCCGCAACGGCAACGCCGTCGCCGATCTCCACCGCCTTCACGGCGTTGATGCCCATCATGGCGTGCGCGATGTCCGCATCCATGCGGTCGAACGCGGGCTCCCCGAATCCGGCCGGAACACCGCGCGCCACCACGGTGACCCGCGCTCCGGTGGAATCGCCCTCGGAGCGCAGCCTGCGGATGAACTCTTCGAGTTCCGGCAGGCGCGCCGGATCGGGGCAGAAGAACGGGTTGTCGCCCGCCGCGGCGGGATCGCGCGGCTGGAGCATGATCGGACCCATCTGCGACAGGTAACCGTCGACGCTGATGCCCGCCCGGCTCCGGAGATATTTCCTCGCGATGGCTCCCGCAGCCACGGTCGCGACCGTGATCCGGGCCGAGGACCGGCCTCCGCCGCGGTAATCGCGGAGGCCGTATTTCTGCTGGTAGGTGAAGTCCGCGTGTCCCGGCCGGAAGCGGTCCTTGATCTTCTCGTAGTCGCGCGACCGCTGATCCGTGTTGCGGACGAGCAGACCGATCGACGTACCGGTCGTGAGCCCGTCGAACACGCCCGAGAGGATCTCGACCCTGTCCTCCTCGCGCCGCTGACTCGTGAATTGTGACGTTCCCGTCCGGCGCCGGTCGATGTCGCGGACGAAATCCTCCTCGGACAACGGCAGTCCCGGCGGACACCCGTCGATCACGGCACCGAGCGCCGGACCGTGGCTCTCGCCAAAAGTCGAGACACAGAACAGCCTGCCGATCGTGTTGCCTGACATCAGCCCGCCCGCCGCTGCAACGCCTTACCCGAACGATCCTTCGAAGCGACACGGCGCGACGCCGTTCGAGGGTCCGTGACCCTTGCCGCGCCACGGCGTATGGCGTCCCGGCCGGCCGCGAGTTCTGCTGCGGTCAGCAGGAACACCCCGCCACCACCACGCTCGAACTCGAGCCACGTGAACGGCACGTCGCGCCAGACCCGCTCCACCTCGCGCTGCGTGTCACCGACTTCGACGACCAGGATGCCGGAACCGCGCAGATGCGCCTCCGCCCCCTCGAGAATCCGTGCCACGACATCGAGGCCTCGCGGGCCCGCCGCGAGCCCGATGCCGGGTTCGTGGCGGTATTCCCTCGGCAGCGCGCGAACCTCGCGGACCGGAACGTAGGGAGGATTGCTCACGATGATATCGTAACGGCGCCGATCGATGCCCGAATACACATCGGAGCGAACCGTGCGGACGCGGGTGCGCAACCGATGCAGGCGCACGTTCTCCGCCGCCACCGCGAGTGCGCGCGGCGAGACATCCGCGGCATCGATGCGGGCGCAGGGGAATGCCCGGGCACAGGCGATCGCAATGCATCCCGATCCCGTGCCGATGTCGAGCACGGCGCGAACGGTTCGCGTGTCGATCCACGGCGAGAAGCCCGTCTCGCACAGTTCCGCGATCGGGGAACGCGGCACGAGCACGTCCGGTGTCACGCGCATCTCGAGCCCGGCGAACCAGGTGCGCCCGGTCAGGTACGCGAGGGGAAGACGCTCGCGGATGCGCCGCGACACGAGCCGGCCGATCCGGGCGCGGCCCGCCGCGGGAACCGCGCGGGCATACGCGCCCGGCAGGGAGGAATGGTCGATGCCCAGCGCGAACAGCACGAGCGCCGCAGCTTCGTCATCCGGATTGTCCGTGCCGTGGCCATAGGCGAGCAGGGCGCGCGCGAACGCGCGCGCGACCTCGTCGATGCACTCGAGTACCGATCGACCTGTCGGCGGGCCTCCACGGGCAGCGCCTGCGGGCACTGGCGACTTTCGCATGCGCGCAGTCTAGCAAGGCACCGGCGTGGGATAATGCACCGATGATCACGCGTTCCCAGGTCGCCCTCCTTGCCATTGCCGCCGTGCTCGGCGGACTGGTGGCATTCGGTCTGACGCGCTGGAACGGCTCCGGTCGCGGTGATGTGACGCTGGCGCACGGTACGCTGCTCGGTGAACCGAGGCCATTGCCCCGCTTCTCGCTCATCGATGCGTCGAACCGGCCGTTCGGCAACGCCGATCTGCAGAACGGCTGGACACTGCTGTCTTTCGGTTTCACTCATTGCCCGGACGTCTGCCCGACGACGCTGTCGAGCCTTGCGGCCGCGCGCCGTCTGCTGGCCGACCTGCCTCCCGCGTCCCGGCCACGCATCGCACTGCTGTCGATCGACCCGCTGCGGGACACGCCGCAGGCCCTGAAGGCCTACGTGTCGTTCTTCGATCCGCAGATGATCGGCATCACGGGCGCGGTGGAGACCGTCGATGCCTTCACGCGCGAACTCGGCGTCCCGGTGCTGCGCGGCAGGCCCGGGTCCGCAGGCGGTGGTTACGAGGTCAGCCATCCTGCCTCCGTCTTCGTCGTCGATCCACGGGGCTGGCTGGTCGCGATCCTGAGCGCACCGCATACCCCCGAGGGTGTCGCCGCGGACTACCGCAGCATCCTCGCGGCGCGCTAGGAGCCTGTCCGTGCGGAAACGACCCACCAGTCCAGGGACGCGGCTCTTCGTCGCGCTCCAGTACCTGCTGCCGCAGCACCCGCTGTCCAGGATCGTGCGATTCCTGACACGCGTACGCGTGCGGTGGCTCAAGAACGCGCTGATCGGCGGCTTCCTGCGACTCTACGACGTGGCGATGCACGAGGCCGCCGAGCCGGACCCGCGGGCCTACGAGAGTTTCAACGCCTTCTTCACCCGCGCCCTGCGTGCCGGTGCCCGCCCTTGTCCCGCCGACCCGCGTCTCGCCGTGATGCCGGTCGACGGCACGATCAGTGAACGCGGACCGATCACGGACGACACGCTCGTCCAGGCCAAGGACATGACGTTCACCACCGTGGAGCTGCTCGGTGGAGACGCGGCGACAGCGTCGCGGTTCACCGGAGGCAGCTTCGCGACGGTGTATCTCGCCCCCTACAACTACCACCGCATCCACATGCCCTGCTCCGGGACCCTGCGTCAGGCATGGCACATCCCGGGACACCTCTTCAGCGTGAATGCCGCGACAGCGGCCGCGGTGCCGCGCCTGTTCGCCCGCAACGAGCGCGCCGTCTGCCTCTTCGACACGGCTGCGGGACCCATGGCCATGGTGGCGGTCGGCGCGCTCTTCGTCGGCAGCATCGACCTGGTCTGGGCCGGGGAAGTAACGCGTGTGCGGCCCCGCCGAGTACGCCCGATCGACGTGCCGGACCCGCCGCTCGCACTCGCAGCCGGCGACGAGCTGGGGCGTTTCAACATGGGTTCGACGGTGATCGTGCTCTTCGGCAACGGGTTCGAACTCTGCTGCGCCCCGCCGTCACACGCGGTCCGTGTCGGCGATCCTCTGGCCCGCGTCCGGTCATGACCCGTGCCGACTGGCGCCCGGCCGCGAGCCTCGCGACGCTCCGCCGACGGGCCGCGATGCTCGATCGTGCGCGCGAGTACTTCCGATCCCGCGGGGTCACGGAGGTGGAGACGCCGGTCCTGTCGTCGGCAGCCACCCCGGACGCGAACATCGAGTCCGCGCGTGCCCGGCTCTGCGGCCGCGACTTCTACCTGCACACCTCGCCCGAATTCGCGATGAAGCGCCTGATCGCGGCAGGCTACGGCGATTGCGCACAGATCTGCCGCGTCTTCCGTGACGGCGAACGCGGCCGTCAGCACCATCCCGAGTTCACGATGATCGAGTGGTACCGGATCGGTTTCACCGCCGCCACGATGATGGAGGACGTCGAACTGCTGATCGCCGCGATGCTGCGCGACATCCGGCCATTGCCCGCGGCGGAGCGGCTGACCTACCGCGCGGCCGTGACCGCGTTCGCGGGTGTCGACCCGCTCGCTGCCGACGGCCCCGCGCTGCACGCAGCCCTCGTGCGCGCGGGAATCGACTGCCCGGCCGGTGTGATCGATGACCGCGACGCACTGCTCGACCTGATCGTCGGCACGATCGTGGGCCCCCGGCTGGGCCACGGAGCGCCGTGCTTCGTCACGGAGTACCCGGCGTCGCAGGCGGCGCTGGCGCGCCTGAAGCCCGGGAATCCCGCCGTCGCGGAGCGCTTCGAGCTGTACGTCGATGGAATGGAACTGGCGAACGGCTTCCACGAACTCGGGGATCCCGTGGAACAGGCGCGGCGCTTCGAGGCCGACCAGGCGGCACGGCGGCGGCGCGGCCAGCCGCGGCAGCCGCTGGACCAGCGCTTCCTGGCCTGCCTCGAGGCGGGATTACCGGACTGCGCCGGAGTGGCGCTGGGATTCGACCGGCTCGTGATGTGCGCGACGGGCGCGCAATCGATCGACGAGGTGCTGGCCTTCCCGATCGAACGGTCCTGAGCCCGCCCGAGCGGGCACGGGGCCGCGGGAGGTCGTCGGCGGGCTACCTGGCCCGGGCGATGTACTCGGCCGAGCGGGTATCGACACGGATGGTCTCGCCCTCGTTCAGGAAGAGCGGAACCTTCACCATCGCGCCCGTCTCGAGCTTCGCCGGCTTGGTACCACCGGTGACCGTATCACCGCGCATGCCCGGATCGGTTTCGACGATCTTCAACTCGACGTGTGCGGGCGGCGTCACGTTGAGCGGTTCGTTGTTCCACAGCGTCACGATGCAGACCGTGCCGTCCTTGAGCCACTGCGCCGCCTCGCCCATGGCCGCCTTGCCCGCCGTGTACTGCTCGAAGTTGTCGGGCACCATGAAGTGCCAGAAGTCACCGTCCGTGTAGAGATACTGCATTTCGGTGTCGACGACATCGGCCGCCTCGACGGAGTCACCGGACTTGAAGGTACGCTCGATGACGCGACCGGTCTTGAGATTGCGGATCTTGACGCGGTTGAATGCCTGGCCCTTGCCGGGCTTGACCATCTCGTTCTCGACGATGGCGTAGGGATCGCCCTCGAGAAGGATCTTGAGGCCGGACTTGAACTCGTTCGTGCTGTAGCTCGCCATTGCTTCCGCCGTCGTGGCCCGGACAATGGCGGGCCTGACCGAAAAGGGCGCGTATGATAACGGCATCCCACCTCCCGGACCACCCCGGGCCCTGGCCGGCCGCTGACCGCGGCGTCGTCACGGACCCGTCCGAGCTCTTCGCCTTGCTCGGCCTCGAGCCGGACCTGCTGCCGGCCGCACGGCGTGCCGCGGCGGTCTTCGGGCTCCGGGTCCCGCGCAGCTACATTGCTCGCATGCGTCGCGGAGACCCCACGGATCCTCTGCTGCGCCAGGTGCTGCCGCTGGACGTCGAGCTCGAGGAACGCTCGGGATTCACCAGCGATCCCGTCGGTGACCTCGCCAGCGGCGTCGTTCCGGGACTCCTGCAGAAGTACCGGGGACGCGCACTGCTGATCACGACCGGCGCCTGCGGTGTGAATTGCCGCTTCTGCTTCAGGCGCGAATTCCCCTACAGCGACCAGCTGGCCTCGGGCGGAAGGATGCGCGACGCGATGGATCGCATCGCCGGCGACACGTCGCTGCACGAGGTGATCCTGAGCGGCGGCGATCCGCTCGTACTGCCTGCCGCCCGCCTCCGTGCGCTCGGCGACGCCATCGCCGCAATCCCGCACGTCAGGCGCATCCGGATCCACAGCCGGCAGCCCGTGGTCGCGCCGGAGAGCGTGGACGAGGCCCTGCTGCAGTGGTTCGCGCAGGCGCCCCTTCCGATCGTGCTGGTCATCCACACGAACCATGCCCGGGAGCTGGACGCCACGGTGGAGGAAGCGCTGCGGCGGATCGCCGCGCATCGCGTCACACTTCTCAGCCAGAGCGTGCTGCTCCGCGGGGTCAACGACGACCTGGAAACGCTGGTGGAGCTCTCGGAGCGATTGATGGAGGTCGGGGTCCTGCCATACTACCTGCACCTGCTCGATCGCGTACGTGGCAGCGGACATTTCGAGGTGGACGAGCACCGGGCCGTAGCACTGCACGCAGCGCTGCGGGAGCGCCTCCCGGGCTACCTCGTGCCGCGGCTGGTCAGGGAGACGGCGGGCGCGAAATCCAAGACCCTGGTCTCGGGTTCCGGCGGATAGCCGCCGATATCATCGCGCGGGCATCCAGGGGATGCGGGAGACGCGTTTGAAGCAGCCCACCGCCGTGCCGATGATCGTCCTGACCCGCCATCAGGACCAGGTCGAGGCCATCAACAAGGCACTGCGCAATGCCGGGCATCCGGTGCACCTGACCTGGCTCCCGGACGCGCGCGAACTCGGCGACGCGCTCACGCAGATCGCCCCGGAAATGATCATCTACTTCGCCGATGAGGATGTCGCGGGAGGCGACGCCGTCCTCGACCTGCGCGCCCGGTTCGCGCCCGAGGTGCCCGTCGTCGTGGTCCGGGAACGACTCGACGAGGCGACGATCACCGAGTCACTCGAACTGGGGGCACAGGACGCAGTCACGCTCGGACAGGTCGTGCGCCTGCAGCGGGTGGTGAGCCGTGAGCTCGAGGCGTTCCGGCTGCAGCGCGCGCTGCACGGAACGCTGTCGGCCGCGGACCAGTACCGGCAGCAGCTGCAGGCCATCATGGCGGGCTCCGCCGACGCGATCGCCCACGTCCAGGAGGGCATCGTCGTCGACGCCAATCCCGCGTGGCTGGAGCTGTTCGGCTTCCAGGAGGCGGACGGGCTGGTCGGTTCTCCACTGATGGACCAGTTCGAGCCGGAGTCCCACGCAGGCCTGAAGGGTGCCCTGCTGGCCTGCCTTCAGGGCAAGTGGTCCGATCACGCGCTCAAGGCGAACGTGCATTCCCCCGACGGCTCCAGCGTATCGCTCGAGTTCGTACTCACCCGCGCCGAATTCGACGGTGAGCCGTGCGTACGCCTGTGCGTCCCGGCGCGCTCGCGCGACCGGGCCGAGGTGGAACAGCGCCTCGAGGACGCGGTCAAGCTGGATCCGTCGACCGGCCTCATGCACCGCACCTACTTCCTCGAACTGCTGCGCGACCGCCTGACCACGCCGGTCAAGGCCGGCATGCGCGGCCTGGTGTACGTCGAACCCGACAAGCTCGATGCCGCGATCGCCGAGATCGGCGTACTCGCGGCCGAGGAATTCCTCACGGCATTCGGCAGCCTGCTGCGCGAACAGCTGCAGGCGGGTGACGTTGCCGGCCGGATGACCGGCAATGGCTTCATGGTCCTCGTGGAACGGGGCGCCGCGCGCGACGTCGAGGCCTGGGCGGAACACGTGATCCACAAGGTCGGCTCGAACGTCTTCGCCGTCGGCGCCAAGTCGCTCTCGGCAACGGCGACTGCGGGCATCGGCCTGATCAGCGGCTCCATCGTCGACGTCGCGGATGCCGCGGCGGACGCGTACCGGGCCGCGCGGCGCGGCCATGAGCTCGGCGGCAATCGCGTCCACTCGCTCGAGCACACCGAAAAACTGCGGCGCCTGCAGGACATGGATGCGCTCTGGGTCAGGCAGATCAAATCGGCGCTGATGGAGAACCGCTTCCGCCTCGTGCAGCAGCCGATCGCCAGCCTGGTCGGCGACGAATCCGGCATGTTCGACGTACTCGTGCGCATGCTCGACGAACAGGGCCACGAGGTGCTGCCCTCGGAGTTCATCGCCGCGGCCGAACGCAAGGACCTCATGAAGAACATCGACCGCTGGATCATCGGCGCGTCGCTGTCGTTCTGCGCCTCGCGACGGCCTGCCGCGCTGTTCGTCCGCCTGTCGCGGGACTCGGTGACCGACGATTCCCTGCCGGCGTGGCTCATGAACCAGCTCAGGACGCACCGCGTCGAACCGGCGCGAGTCGTGTTCCAGGTCGCCGAAGGCGTCGCAGCGGAGAACCTGAACAAGGCCATCGTGACCAAGGCTGCCCTGCACAAGCTCGGCTTCCGCTTCGCGATCGAGAGCATCGGGAGCGGTCGCGACCCCGAGGGTCAGATCACGCACCTGAAACCGGATTTCGTGAAGATCGACGGCTCGCTGATGCAGGGGCTCGCCGCAGACCAGCTCAAGCAGCAGCGCGTCCGCAAGCTCGTCGATGTCGCGCGCAACGCAGGCGCCGTCACTATCGGTGAGCGTGTCGAGGACGCGAACACCATGGCCGTGCTCTGGCAGCTCGGCGTCGAGTTCATCCAGGGCTATTTCGTCAACGCGCCCGAGGAAATCGTCCTCGGCTGAGAACCGCCCGTCGCGGGCTCTCAGCCCGCCTCGACCTCGAGCCGGTCCACTTTGCGCCAGCCGCGCGGCAACAGCCCGCCCCGCTGGCCACGTTCGCCGCGGTACTCGCCGAGGTCGCGCACCGCGAGGGTCATGCGGCGCTCGCCACTGCACACGATCAGCTTCTGGGCCGCACCGACCACGGCCGCGGCCACCATCAGCTCCTCGCCACTCCTGGCCTTCTTGCCCGGCACGCCGAAAATCAGGTTGCCGCGACCACGCTCCATCTGCGGCAGATCCGCGACCGGGAAAACCAGCAGGCGGCCCTCGCTGTTGACCGCGCAGACCAGCGCGTCGTCGGCGGGCACGGGACTCGCCGGCAACACCCGCGCCGCCTCGGGCAGGTTGAACACCGACTTGCCGCCGCGATTGCGGGCCTGGAGATCCTCCAGCTTCGCGATGAAGCCATGGCCGGCGTCGCAGGCCAGCAGCCAGCGATCCGTCGGGTCGCCGATCATGACCGCCGCGAAGGTCGCGCCATCCGGCGGATCGAGGCGGCCCGAGAGCGGCTCTCCCTGCCCACGCGCCGACGGCAGTGTGTGCGCGGGCAGGCTGTAGGCCCGCCCGGTCGAGTCGACGAATACCGCGTTCTGGGTGCTGCGCCCGCGGGCGGCGGCCTGGAACGCATCGCCGGTCTTGTAGGACAGCTGGCGCGGATCGATGTCGTGGCCCTTGGCGGCACGGACCCAGCCCAGCGTCGACAGCACGACGGTGGTCGGTTCGCTGGTGACGAGTTCGGTCTCGTCGATGGCCTGGGCAGCGGCGCGTTCGACGAGCTTCGAGCGCCGCCTGTCGCCGAACTCAGCCGCGTCCTTCTCGATCTCTGCGCGGATCAGCTTCTTCAGACGCTGCTGGCTGCCGAGGATCTTCTGCAGCTCGTCGCGTTCGGCAGCGAGTTCCGCCTGCTCGCCGCGGATCTTCATCTCCTCGAGGCGCGCCAGGTGACGCAGCTTGGTCTCGAGGATCGCCTCGGCCTGCAGGTCGGACAGCGAGAAGCGCTGCATCAGCACGGCCTTCGGCTCGTCCTCGGTGCGGACGATGCGGATCACCTCATCGAGATTGAGGTAGGCGACCAGCAGGCCGTCGAGGATGTGCAGCCGCGCGAGCACCTTGTCGAGGCGCCATTGCAGGCGCCGCGTCACGGTGGCGGTGCGGAACCGCAGCCACTCGGACAACACGTCCTTCAGGTTCATCACGCGCGGACGGCCGTCCAGCGCGATCACGTTCAGGTTGACACGATAGCTGCGCTCGAGATCGGTGGTCGCGAACAGGTGCGCCATCAACTGTTCGATGTCGACGCGGTTGGAGCGCGGCGTGATCACGAGACGGATGGGGTGCTCGTGGTCGGACTCGTCGCGCAGGTCCTCGACCATCGGCAGCTTCTTGGCGCGCATCTGCGCCGCGACCTGCTCGAGGATCTTGCTGCCCGAGACCTGGAACGGCAGTGCCGTGATGACCACCTCGCCGTCCTCGACCTCGTAGACGGCACGGGCGCGGAAGGTGCCGTTGCCGGTCTCGTAGATCTGGCGCAGCTCCGTCTCGGGGGTGACGATCTCGGCGCCGGTCGGGAAATCGGGGCCATGGACGTGCCTGCAGAGATCGCGCACGGTCGCATCGGGCTCGTCGAGCAGCTGGATGCAGGCGGCCGCGACCTCGCGCAAATTGTGCGGAGGAATGTCGGTCGCCATGCCGACCGCGATGCCCGAAGCACCGTTCAGCAGAACGTTCGGCAGCCGTGCCGGCAGCAGCTGCGGCTCGTCCATCGTGCCGTCGAAGTTCGGCACCCAGTCGACCGTACCCTGCCCGAGTTCCGACAGCAGCACCTGCGCGTAGGGCCGCAGGCGCGACTCCGTGTACCGCATCGCCGCGAACGACTTCGGGTCGTCGGTCGAGCCCCAGTTGCCCTGGCCGTCGACGATCGGATAGCGGTAGCTGAAATCCTGCGCCATGTGGACCATGGCCTCGTAGCAGGCGGAATCACCGTGCGGGTGGTACTTGCCGATGACGTCGCCCACGGTGCGTGCGGATTTCTTGTGCTTCGAACCCGCCGAGAGCCCGAGTTCGCTCATCGCGTAGACGATGCGTCGCTGGACAGGCTTCAGTCCGTCCTGTACCTGCGGCAGCGCACGATCGAGGATCACGTACATCGAGTAGTCGAGGTACGCCTTCTCCGTGAAGGCCTTGAGCGGCGTGCGCTCGATGCCCTCGAAGTTGAGTTCCTGTTCCTGCATCGGGTTTCCTAGATCGTCGCGAGGTTGCCCTTCGACTCGAGCCACTCGCGGCGGTCGGCTGCGCGCTTCTTGGCGAGCAGCATGTCCATGACGCGATCGGCCTCGTCCTTCGCATCGACCGTGAGCTGCACGAGTCGGCGCGTCTGCGGCGCCATGGTTGTCTCGCGCAACTGCAGCGGATTCATCTCGCCGAGTCCCTTGAAGCGCGTGATGGTGGGCCTCCCGCGGATGCCCTCGGCCGCGATGCGGTCGAGGATGCCCTGCCGGTCGTGCTCGTCGAGCGCATAGAACATCTGCTTGCCGATGTCGATGCGGAACAGCGGCGGCATCGCGATGAACACGTGGCCGGCCACCACCAGCGGACGGAAGTGACGCAGGAACAACGCGCACAGCAGGGTCGCGATGTGAGCACCGTCGGAGTCGGCGTCCGCGAGCACGCAGATGCGGTGATAGCGCAGGCCGGACAGGTCGGTAGCACCCGGGTCGACGCCGATCGCGGTGGCGATGTCGGCGACCTCCTGGCTCTGCAGCACGTCGCCGGCATCCACTTCCCAGGTGTTGAGGATCTTGCCACGCAGCGGCATCACGGCCTGGAACTCGCGGTCACGGGCCTGCTTGGCGGAACCACCGGCGGAATCGCCCTCGACGAGGAACAGCTCGCAGCGCGCGGGTTCCTGCAGCGTGCAGTCCGCCAGCTTCCCCGGCAGCGCCGGCCCGCTGACGACACGCTTGCGGGTCACGCGGGCGGCGGCGCGCGCGCGCTCCTGCGCGTTGCCGATCGCGAGCTGCGCAATGCGCTCGCCGGCGTCCGGATGCTGGTTCAGCCACAGCGCGAACGCGTCCTTGACGACGCCGCCGACGAAGGCCGCGGACTCGCGCGATGACAGCTTCTCCTTGGTCTGTCCGGCGAACTGCGGATTCTGCATCTTCACCGACAGCACGAAGCTCACGCGCTGCCAGACATCCTCGGGCGCGAGCTTGATGCCGCGCGGCACCAGGTTGCGGAATTCGCAGAATTCACGCACGGCGTCGGTCGCACCGGCGCGCAGGCCGTTGACGTGCGTGCCGCCCTCCGGTGTGGGGATCAGGTTCACGTAGCTCTCGCCGACCTGGGCCTCGGCATCGGGCGCCCAGCAGAACGCCCACTCCGCCACTTCGTGGCCACCCTTCAGGCTCCCCGAGAACGGCTCCTCGGGCAGCCGCGGCGTCTGGCCCAGCTGCTCGACGAGGTACTCGGCGAGGTTGCCGGTGTAGAACCACTCCTCGGTCTCGCCGCCCGGCTCCTGCACGAGGCGGACCCGCAGTCCGGGACACAGCACGGCCTTCGCGCGCAGCATGTGCCTGAGACGGGGCAGGGAGAACGCGGCGCTGTCGAAGAACTTCGGGTCCGGCCAGAAATGCACCGTGGTGCCGGTCTGCGACTTCTTCACGCTGCCGACGACGGCGAGCTTCGACGCCGCCTTGCCGTCCCGGAAGCCGATGGAGTACTCGTTGCCGTCGCGGCGCACGCGACACTCGAGCCGGCTGGACAGGGCATTGACGACCGACACGCCGACGCCGTGCAGGCCGCCCGAGAACTCGTAGTTCTTCTCGGAGAACTTCCCGCCCGCATGCAGCCGCGTGAGGATCAGTTCGACGCCGCTGACCTTCTCCTTCGGATGGATGTCGACCGGCATGCCGCGGCCGTCGTCCTCGACGGCGAGCGAACCGTCCTTGTGGAGCGTGACCGTGATGTTGCGGCAATGACCGCCCAGCGCCTCGTCGACGCTGTTGTCGACGACCTCGTGCGCGAGGTGGTTCGGGCTGCGGGTGTCGGTGTACATGCCCGGGCGGCGACGCACGGGTTCGAGGCCGGAGAGGACCTCGATGTCGGAAGCGGTGTAACTCTGTGACATCGCCTGCTAGGGCATCCAGAAGCCGGGGAAGGCGCGCATTCTAGGAGCCCGCAGGGGCGTTGACCATCGCCGCGTCGTCGCCGCGGGCGTCCTCAGTCGAGGTCGCGGAGCAGCGCCTCGCGGGACTCCTGCGACAGAGTCGTGGCCTGCGTGCAGGCGGGAAGGTCGCAGCCGGCGGTCAGTTCCGCACCATCACGCAATGCCGTACGCATCGCCGGCGTGAGCTCGAAGCGCAGCCAGTGCACGGCCGATGTCTTGTCCTCGTTCTCGCGTTCGAGGTCCTCGTCGGCGATCGCATGGACGCGATCGAAACCGGCGACGTGGACGTAGCAATGACGCTCGACACCCCGGAGACGAACGAGCGCCGCCTGCCGTTCGACCGGGTCCGGGAACTCGATCAGCAGCGTGACCTTCCAGTTCGTGCCGTCGGGGATCAGCGGGTTGTAGGCATCCAGCTCGTCGGCGATGCCGGCGGGCTCGAAGATCCTTTCGATGCGCAGCATCTCCTGGACCTGGTACTGAATGGTCAGGCGGTCCTCGAACACCCAGGTCATGTTCGGGCCCACGGCGATCGTCCGCGGCTTCTTGTGCGCGAGGACGCGGCTGCGGAAATCCGCGCGGGAACGAGCGTACGTCTCGAGACTCATCAGGTCCGCAGGCGCGAGCGGGCCGCGGCATGCCAGGGCGCCATCCGGCCGGTTGTTCATGCCTTCACCTCAGATCCCGTAGGCCCGGCGCAGGAGCCCGAGCGGATGCTCCGGCGCGCGACCGTCCCCGAGGCCGTTCTCGATCTGATGACCCGCCATGGGGCAGTCGCTCGCGTAGTGTACCGGCTCTCCGCCGCGCACCCGGTCCGCAACCGGCCTGCCGATCTTCATCGAGACCTCGTGGAACTCGCTCTTCACGGCGTAGGTGCCGTTGTGGCCGGAACAGCGCTCGATCACGTCGACCGTCGTGCCCGGCACCAGCGCGAGCACATCCCGTGTCTTGAGGCCGACGTTCTGCACACGCAGGTGGCAGGGCACGTGGTACGAAACCTTGCCGAGCGTGCCCTTGAAGTCGGTCTTCAGTACTCCGGCCCGGTGACGCAGCATCAGGTACTCGAACGGATCGAACATCCGCGCCTTGACAGCCTGCACGTCCGGATCGTCCGGGAACATCAGCGGCAGCTCCTGCTTGAACATCAGCGTGCAGGAGGGTATCGGCGTGACGATGTCGAAGCCCTCGTCGACGAGCCGCTTCAACGCAGGGATGTTGTTCCGCCTTGCCCTGTCGACGGCGTCGAGGTCACCGAGTTCGAGCTTCGGCATGCCGCAGCACTGCTCCTGCGGCACGGTCACCACCGGAATACCGTTGTGCTCCAGGACGGCGACGAGATCGACGGCAACGTCAGGCTCGTTGCGATTGCAGTAGCAGGTCGAGAACAGCGCGACCCTGCCGCGTGTCTCCGACGTCGCGACCGGCTCGAGCCGCGGCTTGCGGCGACGCGCCTCGCGCCTGCGGAAGGTATTGCTGTGGTACTCGGGCACCGGCGCCTTCGGATGCACACCGAGCGCCTTCCCGAGCAGCTTGCGCGCGAGCGGGCTGCGGTTGGCCGCGTTGACGACCTCGACGATGACCGGAATGCCGGCGATGGCGCCGACCATGTCCGTCGACGAGAGCACCTTGTCGCGGAAACGGGTCCCGCCCTTGCGGTGCCGGACGGCCTTGGCGCGCAGCATGAGGTGGGGGAAATCGATGTTCCAGGGGTGCGGCGGCACGTACGGACACTTGGTCATGTAGCACATGTCGCACAGGTAGCAGTGGTCGACGACTTCCCAGTACGCCTTGCGGGGCACACCGTCGAGTTCACCCGACGGCGACGCGTCGATGTGGTCGAAGAGCACGGGGAACGCATTGCAGAGACTGAAGCACCGCCGGCAGCCGTGGCAGATGTCGTAGACGCGCTCGAGCTCCTTGAACAGCGCCTCCTCGTCCCAGAACGCGGGCTGCCTCCATTCGAGGGGATGCCGCGTCGGGGCCTCGAGACTGCCCTCACGGTTACCGCCAGTTCGTTCGCTCACGACGGCTCCTCACTGTCCGGGTCGGGTGCCCACCGAGCGACCGGCCGCATCCGGGCCACGGGCGGCCGGACCTGGCCCGGCCGCCCGGCAGGGCATCGCTCCCTCTCCGCGATCAGCCCAGCTGGTCGAGGGCCTTCTGGAAGCGGTTGGCGTGCGAACGCTCCGCCTTCGCCAGCGTCTCGAACCAGTCAGCGATCTCGCCGAATCCCTCGTCACGAGCCGTCTTGGCCATGCCGGGGTACATGTCGGTGTACTCGTGCGTCTCACCGGCAATCGCCGCCTTGAGGTTGCTCGAGGTGGGTCCGATCGGCAGGCCGGTCGCGGGGTCGCCCACGGCTTCCAGGTACTCGAGGTGGCCGTGGGCATGGCCCGTCTCGCCCTCGGCGGTGGAGCGAAAGACGGTCGCGACGTCGTTGTAGCCCTCGACATCGGCCTTCTGGGCGAAATACAGGTAGCGGCGATTCGCCTGCGACTCACCCGCGAACGCGGCCTTGAGGTTACCTTCGGTCTTGCTTCCCTTGAGGTTCACAGCGCACTCCTTGGAACGGACTGTTGAAGAACGTATTCGTGACATCGGCCGCCCGGCACACCAGCCGGAGCCGATATCTTATTTTAGATCAGATCTAAATCGGATCGGAAACGTTATTTCGTCGTTCATCTGCGGTCGATCGTGTCGCCCGGACCCGCGCCCGATGGCCCGCATCGGCACATCGGAGCGCGCACGACATTGCCCCCCGCCGACCCGGTCGTTACCCTGTCGCTCCGCGTCAGGAATGGACCCCGTTCATGAGCAGGAAGAAAGCCGAAACCGTCGACTTCGAGCAGGGCATGGTGGAGCTCGAATCGATCGTGGCGCGCCTCGAACAGGGCGACCTGCCCCTGGAAGAGTCACTCCGTCAGTTCGAGCGGGGCGTTGGCCTGACACGCGCGTGCCAGAGCGCTCTGAAGTCGGCCGAGCAGCGGGTCGAGATCCTCGCCCGGCCCGACAGCGGCGGCACGACGACCGTCGAATTCGAATCCGACGACGGCGAAATCCCGGCGTGACCGGATCAGACGATGTTCCGGTCCCCGGGTACGAGGCGTACCGCGAGCGGGTCGACGAGGTGCTCGACCGCCTTCTGCCGCCGCCGGAACTCCAGCCCCGCCGTCTGCACACGGCCATGCGGTACGCGGTCCTGGGGCCGGGCAAGCGGGTCAGGCCCGTACTTTGCTACCTCAGCGCGGCGGCGATCGGCCTGCCTCCCGAAATGGTGGACGCAGCGGCCGCGGCGCTCGAGATGATCCATGCGTACTCTCTCGTTCACGACGACCTGCCGGCGATGGACAACGACGACCTGCGCCGCGGCCGCCCCACCGTACACCGTGCGTTCGACGAGGCCACCGCGATCCTGGCCGGTGATGCCCTCCAGGTCCTTGCCTTCGAGGTCCTCGTCAGCGGCGCCGGCGAGCCTGTGGCCCGGCTCGCTGCCGCCCGCGAACTCGCGGTGGCGAGCGGGACGCGTGGCATGGCAGGAGGACAGGCGATAGACCTCGAGGCGGTGGGCCGCGAACTCGGCGCTGCGGACATCGAGCAGATGCATGCGTTGAAGACGGGTGCGCTGCTGCGGGCCTCCGTATCGCTGGCTGCAGCGCTGACGCCGGATCTCCCGCGGTGGCAGCGCACGGCTCTGGACCGCTACGCGGCGGCGCTGGGCACCGCGTTCCAGATCGTCGACGACCTGCTGGACATCGAGGGCGTCGAGAGCGTGACGGGCAAACGCGTCGGAGCGGATGCGGGTCTCAACAAGCCGACCTACCCGCGCGCCGTGGGCCTCGTCGCCGCACGCGCACGGGCCGTCGCCCTGCGTGATGAAGCCGTCTGCGCACTGGAGCGCTTCGGCCCCGAGGCCGATCCGCTCCGTGCTCTCGCACGCTACATCGTCGACCGCAGCAACTGACCCGGCAGCGCCAGGACGGCCCCCGGTGGCGGGCGGGCACCGCGCGCGCGAAGGTGCGACGCGTTAGACTGCGACGATGAGCCTGTCCGCGAACTACCCCCTGCTCGCCGCGATCCAGTCGCCGGCCGACCTGCGCCATCTACCCGCCGAACAGCTGCACACCGTCGCCGCCGAGCTGCGCAACTTCCTCGTGCACACGGTCAGCCAGCGTGGAGGTCACTTCGCCGCGGGGCTCGGTACGGTCGAGCTCACCGTGGCGCTCCACTATGTCCTGGACACGCCCCACGACCGGCTCGTCTGGGACGTCGGCCACCAGGCGTATCCGCACAAGGTGCTCACCGGCCGCCGTGACCGCCTGCACACGATCAAGTTCAGGGACGGCCTCGCGCCCTTCCCGAGTCGCGCCGAGAGCATCTTCGACACCTTCGGGGTGGGCCACTCGAGCACGTCCATCAGTGCGGCGCTCGGCATGGCGCTCGCCAACGCCCGCGAGGGCGGCGACCGCCGCTGCGTGGCGGTCATCGGCGACGGTGCGATGAGCGGCGGCCTCGCGTGGGAGGCCCTCAACCACGCCGGCAGCCTCGACGTCGACCTGCTCGTGGTACTCAACGACAACGACATGTCCATCTCGGAGAACGTCGGCGCGCTCTCCGGCTACCTGGCGCGTGTGCTGTCCGGACGTACCTACGCCCACCTGCGCGAGAATTCGAAGAAGGTACTGCGCGCCATGCCGACGGTGTGGGAGCTCGCGCGCCGCTCGGAGCAGCATGCGAAGGGCATGGTGCTGCCGGGAACGATGTTCGAAGAGATGGGCTTCAACTACATCGGCCCGATCGACGGGCACGATCTCGATGCACTCGTGCGGACCCTGCGCAACGTCCGCGATCTGCAGGGTCCCCAGTTCGTGCACGTCGTGACCCGCAAGGGCAAGGGCTACGCGCCCGCCGAGGCCGATCCGATCAAGTGGCACGGGCCGGGCCCGTTCGACGCAGCGAGCGGAACCATCCACAAGGAGGCCGCGACGGGCCCCTCCTACTCGCAGATCTTCGGGCAGTGGCTGTGCGACATGGCCGGGCGCGATCCCCGCGTCGTCGGCATCACGCCCGCCATGCGCGAGGGTTCGGGCCTCGTCGAGTTCTCGAAGCGCTTCCCTGACCGCTACTTCGACGTCGCGATCGCCGAGCAGCACGCCGTCACGCTCGCAGCGGGCATGGCCTGCGAGGGCATGCGGCCCGTCGTCGCCATCTATTCCACGTTCCTGCAGCGCGGCTATGACCAGCTCATCCACGACGTGGCACTGCAGAACCTGCCGGTCGTGTTCGCCCTCGATCGCGGTGGACTCGTGGGCGGCGACGGAGCGACGCACCAGGGGGCTTTCGACCTGTCGTACCTGCGCGCGATCCCCAACATGATCGTGATGGCGCCGGCGGACGAGAACGAGTGCCGGCAGATGCTCTACAC
This sequence comes from Steroidobacteraceae bacterium, assembly GCA_046352935.1. Taxonomy (GTDB): domain Bacteria; phylum Pseudomonadota; class Gammaproteobacteria; order Steroidobacterales; family Steroidobacteraceae; genus CAYWMY01. The sequence continues at coordinate 64,430 of JAXMGR010000014.1, read as the reverse complement.
GGCCGTCACTGCCGACGGCCCCGCAGCGGTCCGCTATCCGCGCGGCCAGGGGCCCGGCGTACAGGTCGCGGCGGAAATGCATGCGCTGCCGATCGGCCGCGGCGAGATTCGCCGCGAGGGCCGGTCAGGGCTCGCCATCCTGAGCTTCGGCGCTCTGCTGGCCGACGCGGCGCAGCTCGCGGAACGGTTCGACGCCACGCTCGCGAACATGCGTTTCGTCAAACCCCTCGATGCCGCGCTCGTCTCCAGCCTCGCAGACCGGCACGAGGCGTTCGTCACCATCGAGGACAACGCGGTCGCGGGCGGGGCGGGCTCGGCGGTCCTGGAGGCCCTGCAGTCTGCAGGCCTGCAGCGCCCGGTGCTCCAGCTCGGCATTCCGGACCGTTTCATCGAACACGGCTCCCGTGAGGAAAACCTGGCCGACGCCGGCCTCGATTTCACATCGATGCTGCGGGCGACCGAGCGCTTCTGGCGGCGTCCTGCCCAGCGCCGGATCGCCCCCGTGGGCGTCTGAGCGATCCCCGGGGTTCCCGGGAGCCCTCCAACCGTCGGTGCCGTCCGCGGGAGCATGAATCGCCCGCCCGAGTCGCTATACTCAACTCTCGTCCGGGCTGCCGGGCCGGCTGGGTGGGTCTGTCATCGTCACGATCCGCCCGCCCCCATCCAATCCCGACCCGTAAACCCGCCCCGCGAGGATTCGACCATGACCCCGACCACGGCCACCGCTCCGACGCAGGCAGCTGCCTCCATCGAAGACGTGCAGGCGCACGTCGACACGAGGCACCTCCCGATCAACAAGGTCGGCGTGAAGGACGTCTTTCATCCCGTGCGTGTCAAGGACCGCTCGGGCGGTGAACAGCACACGGTCGCGAACTTCAACATGTACGTGTTCCTGCCCCACAACTTCAAGGGCACCCACATGTCGCGTTTCGTCGAGATCCTGAACCGGCGCGAGCGCGAGATCTCGGTCGAGTCGTTCCGCGAGATGCTGCGCGAGGTCACGGCCCATCTCGATTCGGAAGCCGGACACATCGAAATGTCCTTCCCGTACTTCGTGACGAAGCGGGCGCCGGTGTCCGGCGTCGAGAGCCTCATGGACTATCAGGCGAGCCTCATCGGCGAACACAAGAACGGCCGCACCGAGACCTGGATCAAGGTGGTCGTGCCGGTCACGAGCCTGTGTCCCTGCTCGAAGAAGATCTCGGCCTACGGGGCGCACAACCAGCGCTCGCATGTGACGATCACGGCGAGGATCGCCGAGCACGTGTGGATCGAGGAACTCATCGACGTCGCCGAGAAGGAGGCCTCGTGCGAACTCTACGGGATCCTCAAGCGGCCCGACGAGAAGTACGTGACCGAGCGCGCCTACGACAACCCGAAGTTCGTCGAGGACATGGTGCGCGACGTCGCCGCGCGGCTGAACAGCGACGACCGCATCCGCGCCTACGTCGTCGAGTCCGAGAACTTCGAGTCGATCCACAACCACTCGGCGTATGCGCTCATCGAGCGCGACAAGGACGCCGAGCCGCGCTGAGTCCTTGTTGCGGCCCGGACCCGGTCCTGGCCCGGCCGCCCGCGCTGTCGCAGCGGCGGCACTTCGTGCGGAATAACCCTAAACTGCCGTGAGCCTGCAGCGCATTTGCAGGCATCCGCGCACCCGACGACGTTCCATACCCTCAAGTACCAGCGGTCACGGCCGAACGATCGCACCGCGGGACGACATACCGGTCGTTCCGCTGAAGAGGCGCTGGACGAGAGATGACAGAACCGGGAAGGGCACCGACAGCTGCGGGTGCATCGGCAGGAGCCGCGACGCTGACATCGGCTGCAGTTGCGATGGGCCGTTACCTGCGCCGGCGTGTGGCCCTGGTGTGCGCACTGCTCGTTGCCGCGATCGCATTCGTGGCGCTGTCGATCCACCACCATGCGGAGCGGTCCGCCGGGTCGGATGCCAGGATCGAACAGGTTGCGCGCCTGCGGTTCGAGACCGCCGGCCTGCTCATGCAGCTGTCCGGCCTCGTCGACCCGCCAACCACCGAATCCCTTGCGTCTCTGGCCGGAGCCGTTGAGGCATGGCGCCTCCGTCGCGACGGTACGACCCGGGATCTCACGCAACTCTGCGAGCCGGATCCCCGCCTCTGCGACGGTTTCGATGCAATCGACGCCGAGGCAGCTGCGTTCGACGCGGCGATCGGCACCGTGCTCGGTGCAGACCGCGAAGCGGCGTCCACAGCCGGCGGGATCGCCACTGTCCTTGCCATCGGCTCGTCCTTCGTATCCCGCTACGATGACTGGATCCATGCACTGCCGGGCAGGATCTCGAACCACGAGCTGCAGCAGATGCGCGTGTTGCTGGCCGGCCTCGCGGTGACACTCATCAGCATCCTGCTGATCGCGATCCTGATCGCGGAACCGGCGATCCGGCGAGTGCAGCGTGAACGATCCGCCCTGGACCAGTCACTGGCGCTGCGGGAGCGCGTGGCCGCAGCAACCGCGCAGTCGGAGCGTGCCGTGCTGATCACGGATCTCGCCGGAAGGATCGAGTGGGTCAACGAAGCGTTCGGTCCGCTGTTCGGCTACCCGGCGGACCAGATCGCGGGCCGGTCGTGGACCACGCTGCTGTTCTCGACGACCGCGGCAGACCGCGACGAACTGCGCCTGGAGTCCCTCGCTCTCGATCCCCTCAACGGACGCGAGGTGCCAGCCCACACGGCCTCCGGCCGGCCGGTCCACCTGCGGATCCGCGTGCGGCCCTTCGTGGAGTCGGATGGCAGGCACACGGGATACGTGCTGACGGCTTTCGACATCACCGAGAGAAAGCACCTGCACGACGAACTCGCGGCCGAGCGCGACCTGCTCGAGGCCGTCGTCGAAGCACTGCCCGCCTGGGTCTTCTGGAAGGACGTAGACGATCGCTACCTCGGCTGCAACACGGCCTTTGCCCGGCAGGCCGGACTCGCCGACCCGACGGACATGGCGGGCCGCGCCACCGGCGAGCTCGATCTGCCGGAGACGTGGCGATCCACCGCGCAGACAGCAGACCTGCAGGTCATCGCGAGTGGTCACGCGACCAGCAGTGCGCCGTACCCGCTGGCAACCCCGGACGGCGCGCCTCGACACCTCGTCGATCACCGCGTGCCGCTGCGCGATGCTGCCGGCAGGACCCACGGCATGGTCGGGGTCGTCACGGACGTCACGTCACTGGTCGAGGCGACACAGCGCGTCGCGGACATCGAGCGCCGCTGGGATCTCGCCCTGCAGGGCTCCGGAGTCGGCGTGTGGGACTGGGCCCCCGGCCAGCGTACGCTCTATCTGTCCCCCTGCTGGAAGGAGATGCTCGGCTTCGGAGACCACGAAATCGAGAGCACGCCTGAGTCGTGGATCTCCCTCGTGCACCCCGCTGACCGGGCGGCGACGGGCGAAGCGCTGCGCGGCTACTTCCACGGCCGCGCAGAGGACCTCTCGATCGAGCAGCGGCTGCGTCACCGCGACGGCACGTACCGTTGGGTCCTCGTGCGCGGCAGGGCTGCTGCGCGGGGTGCACGCGGCATGCCGACGCGTGTCGTCGGCACGACCTCCGACATCACGGATATCAAGCGCACGCAGAACGCCCGCGCCACGGCGGGAAAGCTCGAAGCGATCGGCCAGCTGGCCGCCGGCGTCGCCCACGAGATCAACACGCCGTCGCAGTACGTGAACGACAACCTGCGCTTCCTCGCCGACGCCGTCCGCGACATGACCGCCGTGGTCGCAGAGATCCGTTCGCGGCTGTCGGCGCGGGACACGATCGCAGCCGGTGAAGTCCTGCAAGTGCTGCAGGCAGGGGACTTCGAGTATCTGGGCGCCGAGTGCCCGAAGGCGATCGAACAGTCGATCGAGGGCATCGCCCGCATCTCGACCATCGTGCGAGCGCTGAAGGAGCTCTCGCATCCGGGCCAGGAGAAGGTACCGACCGACGTGAACCGGGTCGTCTCCAGCGCCGTCACGCTGGCGACGAACGAATGGAAGTACGTCGCCGAAGTCGACCTCCATCTCGATGCAGAGCTGCCGACCATCACCGCCACACCGAGCGAGATCCAGCAGGTCGTCGTCAACCTGGTGGTCAACGCCGCGCACGCAATCGAGGCAGCACCGCGCCAGGGCGGCGGCCGCACGGGGTTGATCCGGATCTCGACGAGCCACGATGCCGATGCAGTCGAGCTGCGCGTCTCGGACAACGGCTGTGGAATTCCTGAGGAACTCCAGGGCAGGATCTTCGATGCATTCTTCACGACCAAACCCGTCGGCAAGGGCACCGGACAGGGGCTCGCGATCGTGCAGAACATCGTGGCCAGCCATGGCGGCTACGTGCACGTCGACAGCACGGCGGGTCGAGGAACCACGTTCATCGTGCGCCTGCCGCTCCACGAGATTCCGGCAGGACGTGCCGCAGCCTAGCGAGGAAACCCGAAAGATGCTGACCATCCTGTTCGTCGACGACGAGCCCATGCTGCTCGAGGGCCTGCGCCGCGCGTTGCGTGGCATGCGCGACGCATGGAACATGCTGTTCGCGACCAGCGGCCTCGAAGCGCTGAGGCTGCTCGAGGACCGCGACGTCGACGTGATCGTGTCGGATATGCGCATGCCCGAGCTGGACGGCCGACAGTTGCTCCGCGCCGTCAAGGATCGCCACCCGAGGATCGCGCGCCTGATGCTGTCGGGTCACGCCGAGCAGGCGTCGCTGCTCGAGGCGGTCGGCTGTGTCCAGCAGTTCCTCGCGAAGCCCTGTGACGTCGCGACGCTGCAGTCGACGATCTCGCGGACGCTGGCGCTGCGCACGCTGCTGCAGGAGCGCACCGCAGGTCTCAACATGGCCCCGGACACCCTCCCGGCCCTGCCCTCGGCGTACGAGGACCTGGTGCGCTGCGTCCAGAGCCCCGACGCCAGCATCAAGGAGGCGGCAGTGATCATCGCGAGGGACCCCAGCCTGACCGCGACGCTGCTGAAAGTCTCCAACTCCGCATTCTTCGGCCCGCCGAAGCCCGTCACGACGATCGAACGCGCCTGTTCGTTCCTGGGCATGGAGATCATCGCAGCGCTGGTCCTGAGCGGTACCGTGGTCTCAGCCTATCCTCAGCTGTTCGGGGCGGGTGGAGCCCTGGCACGCTGGCCCGATCACAGCCTGCGCGTCGCGACGATGGCCCGCGACCTCGCGATTGCCGAGAAGCTGCCCGAGACCAAGGTCAATCAGGCGTTCCTGGCGGGGCTGCTGCACGACATCGGCTTCCTGGTCCTCGCCATGCACGGCAATGCCGGCACGACGTTCGCGGGCGGTGAGGCAGCGATGACGGAACCGGCCACGGACGACCATGCGATCATCGGGGCATACCTGCTGGCGTCATGGGGCTTCCCCGACCCGATCGTCGAGGGTGTGGCCTGGCACCACACCGCGGCACGCCACCTCGACGCCTCGGCGCGAATGGCGCAGATGGTCTACATCGCGGATCGTTTCGCCTTCAACCCGGACCTCTCCTCGCCCGAGAGCGCCGGGATCGATGCCGGACTCATCGCACAGGCCGACTTCGCCGCCCGCTGGCCTGTCCTGCAGCGCGCCGCCATGCGTACTGCCGCGATCGACGGGTGCGCACCATGACTGCGCGGGTGCTGTTCGTCGACGACGAGGCAGGGGTCCTGGAGGGCATCCGACGCACGCTCGGCAGGCGCATCGGACTGGCGACGGCGATCGGGCCGCAGGAGGGCCTGCGAGTGATCGGCGACTCGGCGCCGTTCGCCGTCGTGGTGTCGGACATGCGGATGCCCGGCATGTCCGGCGCCGAGTTCCTCGCGGAGGTCCGGCGCCGCTGCCCGAACACGGTGCGGATGATCCTGAGCGGCCATTCGGACCTGGACGCGACCATCGCGGCCGTCAACGACGGTCACGTCTTCCGCTTCCTCACGAAGCCGTGCACACCCGAGTCGCTGTTCGCCGCGGTGTCATCGGGCCTCGAACAATACGATCTGATCATGGCCGAGAAGGAACTGCTCGAGCAGACGCTGTCGGGAGCAGTCCAGGTGCTGACCGACATTCTGGCCATCGTCAGTCCCGATGCCTATGGACGCGCCTCGCGGATCACGCGTTACGCGGATGCCATGGCGGGTGCGCTCGACGTGCCCGATCGCTGGCAGATCCGGCTCGCTGCGATGCTGTCGCAGATCGGCTGGGTCGCGCTGCCGGAGGAACTCGCCGAGAAGTTCGGGGCCGGCCAGACCCTGGATGCGCGGGAACAGCAGCAGGTGGCGCAGTACCGCAGCATCTCAGCGCGTCTGATCTCCAGCATCCCCAGGCTCGGTCGCGTCGCCGCGATCATCGCCGACGCATCGCAACCGCCGACGGCCCCGTCCGAGGCACGTCGCGCGCACACGGCCGACGTCATCACGACCGGCAGGGTGATCCTGGAGGTGGCCGCGGAGTTCGATCGGCTCGTGTCATCGGGCGTCCCGCGCCGCACAGCCATTTCGCGCGTCGCGTCGGCAGTCGATCTGCCGCACCGCGCCGTGGAAGCGCTGGCACTGATGCAGGAATCCACGGAACAGGTCATCCACCGCACGCTCCGCGTACACGACCTGCGGCCCGGCATGGTGCTCGACGAGGACGTGCTGAGCCTGAAAGGGCTGCGGCTGGTGCGCGGGGGTCAGGAAGTCACTTCGACGCTGATCGCCCGCCTGCGCAGCTACACCGAAGGCATCGGAGTCATGGAGCCTGTCCGGGTGCGGGTGCCCGCGTGACGACGCTCCACGACGACGAGGAACCCGGAACCATGAGACCCGCCCGACCGTCCGCCACCGTTCTGTTCGTCGACGACGACGAGCGCGTCACGGACGCGCTGCGCCGAACGGTGCGGGCCGAACACCTGGACTGTCTGACCGCGCAATCGGCCGGTGAGGCCCTGGAGATCCTGCAGCGCCGGCCCGTCGATGTCCTGGTGTCGGACGAGAAGATGCCGACGACCACCGGATCGGAACTGCTGGCCATCGTGCGGCAGAGATTCCCGGCAACGATCCGGATCATCCTGTCCGGCCAGAGCGATCTCGACGCGGCGATACGGGCCATCAACGAGGGAGAGGTCTACCGGTTCCTGCAGAAGCCCTGCGACCCGCGGGACCTCGCAGCGACCATCCGCGACGCCCTGCAGCACAAGAAGATCCAGGATCTGAGCCGGAAGCTGCTGCGGCGCTACCGGCACCGCGGACGTCTGCTCGAGACGATCGAACGGCGCAACCCCGGCATCATTCGCGTCGCGACTGACGATGACGGAGCGATCTTCGTCGACGAGGACGATGCGGACATCGACATGGACGAACTACTGCGGCAGCTGGAGACAGCGGTCGCGGCCTCCGCCGACGACCGGTCTCCCGGGCCGTGACCGCCCGGCGGGTCGTCGGCGGAGCCGGCGACCACGCGACCGGGAACATCAGCCCGGGGACACAGCCTCGCCGCTCTGCAGGCGGCCGATCAGCGTCTTCAGGAACACCTTGTTGAACCGCAGCTGGCAGGCCGGAGATGCCTGCTCGAGCAGCGTCGAGCTGACCTGCACGATGGTCGCATCAGACTCGGCGCGGATGGTCGCCTGGCGCCGGGCGCCGCGCACATAGCTCGTCTCGCCGAAGCAGTCGCCGACCTCGAGACGGCCCAGCTCCCGGCCGCTGCGCTCAACGGCAACCGTCCCTGACACGATCACGTAGAAGCGGTCGTCGATCGCGCCCTCGCGCACGATCTCGTCGCCCGCCGTGTAGTCGTGCCAGCTCCCGGCGCGCATGACTTCCCGGATCTCGGACGTCGCGAACTCGTGGAAGAACTTCAGGCGGCGCAGCAGCGCGAAGCGTTCCTGACCGTCGAGACGACCGGTCTGGGTGCGCATCTGCGAATGCACGCGCGCCAGCGCCGAGGCGAACTCGTGCGCATTGCGATGCCGGTGCTCGGGCTCCTTCTGCATCGCCGTGGCGACCGCCTGCTCGAGATCCTCCGGAATATCCTTGCGCAGCGTGTGGATCGGCGGCGGCGTCGCGTAGACGATCTGGTGCAGGAGCTTCGCCAGCGTTCCCGCCCGGAAGGGCCTGAACCCGGTCAGCAGCTCGTACATCACCGCACCGAGCGAATACTGGTCCGAACGTCCGGTGATCTCCTGGCTCTGGATCTGCTCGGGCGACATGTAGCTCGGCGAGCCGGCGATGCCCTCGATCCGGGAGATGTCCGCGTCTGCGAGCAGCGCAATGCCGAAATCGATGATGCGCACGTCGCTGTCGGTCGTGAGCATGATGTTGCTGGGCTTGATGTCCCGATGCACGACGCCGCGGGAATGCGCGTAGTGCAGCGCCTTCGCGCACTTGAACATGATGCCGACCACGTCGTCGACCGGCAGCAGGTTGTCGGGTCGCGTGTAGGCGGCGAGCGTACGCGCGCCGTGCACGAATTCCGTCACGATGTAGTAGAGCCCGTCCTCCTCGCCGGCGTCGTAGATGGGCATGATGTTCGGGTGCTGCAGCATCCCGACCATGTGCGCCTCGGAGAGGAACATCTTGCGGGCGACGCGCGCTCGTTCGACGTCCTCGCCGGCCTCGTTGCGGTACACCTTGATGGCGACGTCGCGCCGGTAGTAGGGATCGTGCGACAGGTAGACGACGCCGGTGGAACCCCGTCCCACTTCGCGGATCACGTCGTACTTGCCGATGCGTTCCAGCGTGACGTTCGACTCACTGCGACGCAGCAGCGTAGGTTGCGTGGCTCTCAAGACGGACTCGATTCTCTTGCCGGGACAGCGCTGCGCGGAGGATGCGCAGCGATGGCAAGCGTATTCGGTCAAATCGCGGGTGAACCGTGACGCGCTTCTTGCTTCACCGGCGGATGTGTCATGGTTCGCGGAAGTGGTCGAATCCGTGACCGGCTTCACCTTCGAGGGCCACGCCATCGCAGCAGACGCCGGTGCCGCCGCGGATGCGACCGATGCGGGTCACGGGCGTGACGGATGCAAGCCGCTCGACCCCGGCGCAGCGGCCGGGCGGCACCGTGAACAACAGCTCGTAGTCGTCGCCCCCGCCGAGCGCCATGGCCCGGTGCCGGTCGGCAACCGCGCGGCGCAGCTCCGGCGACACCGGCAGCGCCCCGCCGTCCAGGTCTGCCCCGACGCCGCTCGCCTCGCAGAGCTTGCGGAGATCACCGCCCAGGCCGTCGGAGACGTCGATGCAGGCGCTCGCCACGCCGCGCAGGGCGAGGCCCAGCGCCACGCGCGGCTCCGGCCGGAGATAGCGGCCCCGGAGCGCCCCCGCATCGGCACCGGCGGCCGACAGGCTGCCCCGGCGCAGCGCCAGCCCTGCGGCAGCGTCGCCGACGCTGCCGCTGACGAAGATGGCGTCCCCGTCCCGGGCACCGTCCCGGCGCAGCGCCGTTGCGGCCGGAACGAAGCCGACGACGGTGACCGCGACGGTCAGCCGTCCGCTGGTCGTGTCACCACCGATCAACGCGACGCGATGCCTCCGGGCCAGCGAGGCCATGCCGCGCGCGAACCCTTCGAGCCAGGCCTCGTCCGTGCGCGCCAGCGTCAGGGAGAGCAGGCACCAGGCGGGCTCGGCACCCATGGCCGCCAGGTCGCTGAGATTCACGGCCAGCGCACGATGTCCGATGGAATCCGCCGGATCATCCGGAAGGAAGTGCACGCCTTCGACCAGCGTGTCGACCGCCATCGCCAGCACCTGGCCCGCGGGGGGCGCCACCAGCGCGGCATCATCGCCGACGCCGAGCAACACATCGTCGCGAGCGGCACCGACACGGCTGAAGTACCGGCGGATGAGCTCGAACTCGCCGAGCGCCACGGCCGGACCCCGCTCAGCCGTCGCGGGCGCCCGCGCCGCGCTCCGCGTCACGGTGCGCGACCGACGCACGGTCGAGAACCGCGTTCACGAAGCGATGACCGTCGGTCGCACCGAACTTCTTCGCGAGCTCGATACCCTCGTTGATCACGACGCGGTAGGGCACTTCAGGGGCGTTCTTCAACTCGTGGAGACCGATCCAGACGATCGCGTGTTCCACGGGATCGAGCTGGGCGACGGGAATGCCGGAGAACCGGGCGAGATCCTCATCGAGGCCGTCGCGGCTCTCGCAGACCCCCTGCAGCAGGCTGCGGAAACACGCGGCATCGACGCGCGCGGCTTCCTCCGTCGCCATGTACTGCTGGTACAGATCCTGCCAGGGCTCGTGCGTCAGCTGCCACTGGTACAGCGCCTGCGTGGCGAGGCGCCGTGCGGCGCTGCGGGCGCGCACGTTGCCGCGTGGAGCCTTCGGCACGTCAGGCCTCGATCCTGCGCAGCAGGTTCACCATCTCTATGGCCGACACCGCAGCGTCGGCCCCCTTGTTGCCGGCCTTCGCTCCGGCCCGGTCGATCGCCTGCTCGAGCGTCTCCGTGGTCAGCACACCGAAGGACACCGGAACGCCGGAATCCTGCGAGGCACGCGCGAGTCCGGACGCGCACTCGCCGGCGACGAAGTCGAAATGGGCCGTCTGGCCGCGGATCACGGCGCCGAGTGCAACGATCGCGTCGTAGCGACGCGTGGACGCGAGGCGGCGCACGGCCAGCGGCATGTCGTAGCAGCCCGGCACGCGCACGAGCTCGATCAGCTTCTCCGCGGCACCGTGCCGCCGCAGCGCGTCGACCGCCCCGCGCACCAGCGCGTCGACGACGAAATCGTTGAAGCGCGCCGCCACGATCGCGAACCGCAGATCGCGTGCGACCAGATCACCCTCGATGGTCTTGATGTTGTCCATGGGAATCCCGCCAGCCCCGGCGCCGACAGTATAGCCGACCGGTCAGTCGACGTAGCCGACGACTTCGAGTCCGAAGGCCGAGATGCCGTGCATCTGCTTCGGCGCCGACAGCACCCGCATCCGCGTCACGCCGAGGTCCCGCAGGATCTGCGCGCCGATGCCGTAGGTCCGCAGCACGATCGGGGCATCCTGCTCGCCCGGGGCATCGTGGCGGCGCCCCAGCGAGTGCACCGCCGCGACCAGGTCGCGCGGTGACTCGCGCGTGCGCAGCACCAGCACGACGCCGCTGTCCTCCTCGGCGACACGCGCCAGTGCGGCGCGCAGCGACCAGGAGCCGTGCGGCACGACTCCGAGCACGTCGCGCAGCGTCTCGGCGATGTGCACGCGAACCAGCGGTGGCCGCTCGGCATCGAGCGGCCCGCGCACCAGCGCGAGGTGCACGTCGCTGTGCACATGATCCTCGTAGACGTGGAGCTGGAACAGCCCGAACTCCGTCTCGACGCCGCGCTCGGCGACACGCTCGACGGACCGTTCGTTGTGCAGCCGGTAGCGGATCAGATCGGCGATCGTGCCGATCTTCAGGCCGTGATTGCGCGCGTACCGTTCGAGGTCGGGACGCCGCGCCATGGTGCCGTCCTCGTTGAGGATCTCCACGATCACGGCCGCCGGCTCGCAGCCCGCGAGACGCGCGAAATCGCAGCCGGCCTCCGTGTGTCCGGCACGGGTCAGCACGCCGCCCGGCTGTGCCATGAGCGGAAAGACGTGCCCGGGCTGGCGCAGGTCCTCGGGGCAGGCGTCCTTCCGCACCGCGGCCTGCACGGTGCGCGCGCGATCATGCGCCGAGATGCCGGTGGTCACGCCCTCGGCCGCCTCGATGGAGACCGTGAAGTTCGTCGTCTGGGTCTGGTCGGTCTCCGAGACCATCAGTGGCAGGCGCAGCTGCCGGCAGCGCTCGCGCGTCAGCGTCAGGCAGATCAGCCCGCGGCCGTAACGCGCCATGAAGTTGATGTCCTCGGCGCGGACGTGCTGGGCGGCCATGAGCAGGTCGCCCTCGTTCTCGCGATCCTCGTCGTCCATCACGACGACCATGCGACCGGCGCGCAGATCGTCCAGCAGTTCCTCGGTCGTATTGAGCGTCATGTCCCACCCGTTGCGCGCTCGCAGCCCTGCAGCCGCTCGACATACCGCGCGATGATATCGACTTCGAGGTTCACCGCGTCACCGGGCTCGAGCCGGCCCAGTGTGGTGACCGACTGCGTGTGCGGGATCAGGTTCACGCCGAAGCGATCGCCGACGGCTTCGTTGACCGTGAGACTCACGCCGTCGACCGTCACGGAACCCTTGGGCGCGACATATCGGGAGAGCGCCGCCGGCACCTCGAAGACGACTCGCGTCGAGCGTGCCTCGGGATGCAGGCTCACCACGCGCGCGAGTCCGTCGACGTGACCCGTGACGTAGTGGCCACCCAGCGCCTGGCCAGCCCGCAGCGCGGCCTCCAGGTTCACGGCCACACCGGCACCGGCACGGCCCAGCGTCGTGCGTTCGAGCGTCTCGCGCGACACGTCCGCCGCGAACGAGGACGGCGTCAGCCGCGTCACCGTCAGGCAGACGCCGGACACGGCGATGCTGTCGCCGATCCCGATGCCCGTGAGCGGCATCCCGCCGGCGTCGATCTCGAGCTCCAGATCGCCACCGCGCGGCGTCGCGGCCGCGACGCGTCCGATCGCCTGTACGATTCCCGTGAACACCTCAGCCTCCCCTTCCGGATGGCGCCAGCGTGAGCCGCAGGTCCGGGCCGACGCGCCGCACGTCCCGGAAATCGAAGCGCCAGCGTGCGCCGAGATCCTCGAGCAGCGGCAGCTCCATCATCCGCCGTGCTCGGTCACCCAGCAGCGACGGCGCAACATACAGCACTAGTTCGTCGACCAGGCCGGCCGCGATGAAAGAGCCGCTGATCGCCGGACCGCCCTCCACCAGCAATTCGTTGATCTCCTCGGCCGCGAGCCGCGCCAGGGCTGCCTGCAGGTCGACACCCCGGTCCGCGCCGGCAGGCACTTCCGCCACGCGCACGCCACGGGCGAGCAGCGCCTCGATGCGCGCGGCGTCGGCACCGGCACGCGTGACCAGCAGCGCTTCGCCCGGCGGCGCGAACACGCGCGCCTCCGCCGGGATGCGCATCCGGCCGTCGAACAGCACCCTGAGGGGCTGGCGCGTGGCACCATCGAGGCGCACGTCGAGCCGCGGATCATCGGCGAGCACCGTGCCGGCACCCGTCGCGACGGCGCTCGACCTTGCCCGCAGCCGCTGCACGTCCGCGCGCGCCTCCGGCGAAGTGATCCAGCGGCTCGCCCCGTTGGCGAGCGACGTGGCGCCGTCGAGGCTGGCGCCGACCTTCAGGCGCACGAACGGCCTGCAGCGCGTCATGCGGCTGAAGAAACCGGCGTTGAGGGCTCGAGCGTCGGCCTCGCACAGGCCGGAGTGCACGACGATTCCGGCGGCCGCCAGCCGCGCAGCGCCGCTGCCATCGACACGCGGATTCGGGTCGCCCACGGCGAACACGACGCGGGCCACCCCGGATCCGATCAGCGCATCGACGCAGGGAGGCGTACGGCCGTGGTGGCTGCAGGGCTCCAGCGTCACGTAGGCCGTCGCGCCGCGGGCCCGGCCTGCCGACTCGCGCAGGGCCTCGATCTCCGCATGGGGGCCACCCGCCCGGCAATGCCAGCCTTCGCCCAGCACCTCGTCGCCGCAGGCGATGACGCAGCCGACACGCGGATTGGGATCCGTGGTCCAGAGGCCACGCCGCGCCAGTTCCAGCGCACGCGCCATGTGGGCGGCGTCGGCGGCGGTGAATGGCGGCTTCGCGATCGTCACTTCGACTCCTTCCCGTCCTTCGCCCCGGCCGGCAACAGGGGGAGCTGACCCGCCAGCGGATCGCTGGGCCGGCGGTGCCTCAGCTGCTCGATCTCGTCGCGAAACGCATCGATGTCCTGGAAGCGGTGATACACCGACGCGAACCGCACATAGGCCACCTCGTCGAGGTGTCGGAGCTCGTCCATGACGAGTTCGCCGATCTGGCGCGAGGCGACTTCGCGTTCCCCGAGCCCGCGCAGCCGGTGACACACGCGCTGCACGGCCGCCTCGACATCGTCGCTGGCCACGGGGCGCTTCTCCAGCGCGCGCTGCATGCCGGCGCGCAGCTTGATCTCGTCGAAGGGCTGGCGCGAACGGTCCGTCTTGATGACGAGCGGCATCACGAGCTCCGCCGTCTCGAAGGTCGTGAACCGCTCACCGCAGGCCAGGCACTCGCGTCGCCGGCGGATCTGCCGCCCCTCACCCGCGAGACGCGAATCGGCGACCTTGGTCTCCTCGTGGCCGCAGAACGGGCAGTGCATCCCCGCCTCCGACCGGCAGGCTCAGCCGTAGACCGGGAACCGCCGGCAGATGTCGAGCACGGCCGCACGCACGCGCGCTTCGACGGCGGCGTCACCCATGTGGTCGAGCACGTCCGCGATCCACTCCGCGACCTGCCGCGCTTCCGTCTCGCCGAAGCCGCGCGTCGTGATCGCGGGCGAGCCGATGCGCAGTCCGCTGGTCACGAACGGGGACCGCGGATCGTTCGGCACCGCGTTCTTGTTCACGGTGATGTGGGCGCGACCGAGTGCGGCGTCCGCGTCCTTGCCCGTGTACTCGCGGCCGATCAGGTCGAGCAGGAACAGGTGATTGTCCGTCCCGCCCGACACCACGCGGAATCCACGGGCGATCAGGCTCGCGGCCATCGTCCGTGCGTTGGCGACCACCTGCTTCTGGTAGGTGGTGAATCCGGGCTGCAGGGCTTCGAGGAACGCCACGGCCTTGGCGGCGATCACGTGCATGAGCGGCCCGCCCTGCGTGCCCGGGAACACCAGCGAGTTCAGCTTCTTCTCGATCTCTTCGTTGCCACGGGCCAGGATCAGTCCGCCCCGCGGCCCGCGCAGCGTCTTGTGGGTGGTCGACGTCGTGACGTCGGCGATCGCGACCGGGTTCGGATACTGTCCCGCCGCCACGAGTCCGGCGACGTGCGCCATGTCGACGATGAAATACGCGCCGACCTCGTCGGCGACGCGCCGGAACCGCTGCCAGTCGACCACGCGGGAATAGGCCGAGAAGCCCGCGATGATCAGCTTCGGCCGGTGCTCGCGCGCCAGCCGCTCGACCTCGGCGTAGTCGATCTCGCCGGTCGCGGGATCGAGGCCGTACTGGACCGAATTGAAGATGCGCCCCGAGAAATTGACCTTCGCGCCGTGCGTCAGGTGGCCGCCGTGGGCGAGGCTCATGCCCAGCAGGGTGTCGCCGGGACTCGCCAGCGCCATATAGACGGCCGCGTTCGCCTGGGAACCCGAGTGCGGCTGGACGTTGGCGTAGGCGGCACCGAAGAGCTTCTTCGCCCGGTCGATCGCAAGCTGTTCGGCGACGTCGACGTACTCGCAGCCGCCGTAGTAGCGCTTGCCCGGATACCCCTCCGCATACTTGTTCGTCAGCACCGTACCCTGCGCTTCCAGAACCCGCGGGCTCGCGTAGTTCTCTGAGGCGATGAGCTCGAGGTGCTCCTCCTGGCGCCGCCGCTCGGCGCTGATGGCGGCCTGCAGCTCGGGGTCGAAGCTGCCGATGGTCATGTCCTGACCGAACATCTGGGATCTCCGGTTGGCAGTGCAGTACGGGGCCGGCGATTCTAGCCGAAACGGCCGGCCCGGCGGGCTTGCGGGCGCCCTCAGACCCCCAGCAGGGCCGCGACCGTCCGAGTCCAGGCCCGGGCCAGGTTGCGACGGTTGTAGCCGCCACCGCCGGTCGCCAGCAGTCGCCCGCCGCAGTACTCGTCCGCAAGCGCCGCGAGGCGCGTCGCGGCATGCGCGTGGGCCTCTTCGGTGAATTCGAGGTGCGTGATCGGATCGCCCTTCAGGCCATCGGCCCCCGCCTGCATCAGGATGAAGTCCGGCGGGAAGAGCCGCAGGTGAGCCTCGACGCTGTCCAAGGCCCGCAGGAATTCCGCATCGCCGGCACCCGGCGGCAGCGGCAGGTTCAGCTTCGTGCCGAGCGCCGCGTGCCGCCCGGTCTCCGAGGCGGACCCGGTACCCGGGTAGAGCGCGCTGCCGTCCTCGTGCAGGTCCGCGATGATCACCCGCGGGTCGGTCTCGAAGCCGTAATAGACGCCGTCGCCATGGTGCGCGTCGATGTCGACATACGCCACCCGCGACAGGCCCTGCCGCCGCAGCAGCCACTCGATGACGACGCCGCAGTCGTCGAAGACGCAGAAACCCGCCGCCCGGTCGCGCCGGGCGTGGTGCAGACCCGCGATGGGCACGAACGCACGCCGCACCCGGCCTTCCATGATGGCTTCCGCCCCCACGAGCGCCGCGCCGACGACCGAGCTCGCGGTCTCGAAGATGCCGCGCTGGGCCGGTGTGTCCCCGCCGTCGAGGAAGCCCTGCCCGGTTGCGGAGCGCTCTGCGACGAAATCGACATGGGCCGGCGTGTGGAACAGCTCCAGCTCCTCGCGCGTGGCGGCCCGGGGTGTGAGTGGAACCAGCAGGGGCAGGAGCCCCGATTCCTGCAGCTCGCGCATGAAGACGCCGTGGCGATCGGGACCGAACGGGTGACCGTTGCCGAAGCCGTACCGCGCGATGGACTCGCCGGCGACGAGCCCGGTTTTTGCGGTCATGGGAGGGCCCGAACCGGAACTGGGAGCCGAAGGCTAGCACAGCGGGTTCCCGATCAGCGGTTGGCGCTCCGGGCCCGATGCCCGATAATCCGCGACCCATTTTTTTTCCTGCCCCGCCGGCGGTCCGACACCATGGCCCAGTTCGTCTACACCATGAATCGCGTCTCGAAGGTGGTGCCGCCCAAGCGGTACATCCTGCGGGACATCTCGCTGTCCTTCTTCCCGGGCGCCAAGATCGGCGTACTGGGCCTGAACGGCTCGGGCAAGTCGACGCTGCTGCGGATCATGGCCGGTCTCGACACCGAGATCGAGGGCGAGGCCCGGCCTCAGCCGGGCATCAAGATCGGCCTCCTGCCGCAGGAGCCGCAGCTCGACGCCAGCAAGGACGTGCGCGGGAACGTCGAGGCCGCCGTGCAGCCGGTCAAGGACGCGCTCGCCCGCCTCGACGCCGTCTACGCCGCCTACAGCGAAGAGGGCGCCGATTTCGACAAGCTCGCGGCCGAGCAGGGCGAGCTCGAGGCCTTCCTGCAGACGGTGGACGGACACAACCTCGAGCGGCAGCTCGAGATCGCCGCCGATGCATTGCGCCTGCCGCCCTGGGAGGCCACCGTCGACAAGCTGTCCGGCGGCGAGAAACGCCGCGTGGCGCTGTGCCGGCTGCTGCTCGAGAAACCGGACATGCTGCTGCTCGACGAGCCGACCAACCACCTCGATGCCGAATCCGTCGCGTGGCTGGAGAAATTCCTCGAGACCTACCCCGGCACGGTCATCGCCGTCACCCACGACCGTTACTTCCTCGACAACGTGGCCGGCTGGATCCTCGAGCTCGACCGGGGGCACGGCATCCCCTGGCAGGGCAACTACTCCTCCTGGCTCGAGCAGAAGGAACGCCGGCTCGCGCAGGAGGAGAAGCAGCAGGAAGCGCTGCGCAAGACCCTCGAGCGCGAACTCGAATGGGTGCGACAGAACCCGAAGGCCAGGCAGGCGAAGAGCAAGGCCCGCATCAAGCAGTTCGAGGAACTGTCGTCGGTCGAATTCCAGAAGCGGAACGAGACCAACGAGATCTACATTCCGCCCGGGCCGCGCCTCGGCGACTCCGTCATCGAGGTCACCGGCCTGCGCAAGGGCTTCGGTGACCGGCTGCTCATCGACGGGCTCGGCTTCAGCCTGCCGAAGGGCGGCATCGTCGGCATCATCGGCCCGAACGGCGCGGGCAAGACCACCCTGTTCCGCATGCTGGCCGGACAGGAGCAGCCGGACGATGGCGAGATCCGCGTCGGACCCACCGTACAGCTCGCCTACGTGGACCAGTCACGCGACACGCTCGACGGCGACAAGACGGTCTGGGAGGAGATCTCGGGCGGACTCGACATGATCCGCGTCGGCAGCTACGAGACGGCTTCGCGCGGCTACGTGGGGCGCTTCAATTTCCGGGGCACCCAGCAGCAGCAGCACATCCGCGAGCTTTCCGGCGGCGAGCGCAACCGCGTCCATCTGGCGAAGATCCTGAAGAGCGGCGCCAACGTCCTGCTGCTGGACGAGCCCACCAACGACCTCGATGTCGAAACCCTGCGCGCGCTGGAGGAGGCCCTGCTGACCTTCCCGGGCTGCGCCGTCGTGATCTCCCACGACCGCTGGTTCCTGGACCGCGTGGCAACCCACATCCTCGCCTTCGAGGGCAACAGCGAGGTCGTCTGGTTCGAGGGGAATTTCGCCGATTACGTCCAGGACCTGCGCCGGCGCAAGGGTGACGACGCCGACCAGCCGCACCGCATCCGGTTCAAGCCGCTGCACGGCTGATCCGGCTCCCCCGGGGCCGCGCACCATCACGCGCGGCTGTGCGGCTGCAGAGGTTCGGATAGACTCGCGGTGACGGTCCGCGATGAATGAATCGCGGCGTTTCCTCCGTTTCCGGGGCCAGGCCATGTCGATGTTCATCGATTCCAGCGGACGCCTGCACCACGACCAGGCACAGAACCTGGCGCTCACGTGCCCGCACTGCGAGGTGCTCTCCAGGATCACGCCGGTCTCGGTACCCGACTTCAACCAGATCACAATGCACAAGCCCGCGCAGGTCGGGCTCGTCTACCGCTGCGAGGCCTGCAACGGCCCCGTGTTCCTCAGATTCCAGGTCAAGCTCTATGGCGGCAGCCGTGTCGAGCTGTCGCCGTCCTTCGTCGAACTGGAGCGGGCACCGGAGAAGTTCAATTTCTCGTACCTGCCGGAAGAGAGCGAACAGCTGTTCCGCGAGGCCCTCGCGACGTTCTCGTCGGGCTGCTACAACGCGTTCGCATCGATGTGCCGCCGCACGGCGCAGGCCGTGTTCGCCGATCTCGGCGAGCAGGGCCGGCTGCGCGTCTTCGACGAACTGGCCGAGATCCGGCTCCTGGCGGAGATCGATGACGAGACCTTCGGCGTCGTGAAGAAGGTCGTCTTCGGCAGTGATTCCGAACCGCGGCCCAGCATGCCGCAGGTCGGCGCGCGCGAGGCCGGCGTGCTGCTCGAGATCATGAAGGACCTGCTGCACCAGGCCTACGTCCGGCGTGGCCGCCTCCAGCAGGCCATGATGATGCGCCGTTACTTCGCCGGGGAACCGGCCAGCATCACGCCGATCGACCAGGCGCGCGGCTGATCGTCGGCCCGGGCCCCGCAGCCGCGCCACGACGGGGCGCCGGGCCGTGGCGGTCCTGCTGCGCCTCTTGCTCCTGACGCGGGACGGTCCCGTACCCGCAACCGGAAGTTTGACGTAATTCCGGACAAACCCCGCACGAATTCCGCATCTTCCCGTTCGCATCCCGCCCCGGACCAGAAGGACCTCACACCGGTGCGACCCATCGATCCACAGCCTTTTCTGCAACTCTTCGGCTCACTGCTGCCCGGCACGCGGGTCACCGCCATCTTCGATGCGACGGGCCAGCCTTTCGGCTGCAGCGACGGCCGATTGATCGACGAGCTGACCCCCATCGCCGCCGATGCGCTCGCACAGGCACGGAAGCCCAGCCACTTCGATCAGCCCGGCATCGTCCACGACAGTCCCGCGGGACGCGCCTATGCGATCCTCGTCCGCGACGACCTGGGCCGCCACCTCGGTGCCGTTCTGGCCGCATGCGCCCCGCTACCGGGTGCGGGGAAACCGCTCCCGCTCAGGCAGGCCGCCCGGCTGCTGGCGCCCGTCCTGGCGCTGCTGGCGCGCGAGCTCGCACCCTCCGCGAGCGAGACTTCGCCGGCGCAGGCGCTGATCGCCGAGACCATGCAGCTGCAGCGCCTGCTGGATGCCACCCATGCCGGTCTCGACGAGTCCCGTCAGACCAACGCCGTCGAACCCGTGCTCGCAGAACTGGTGGAGAAGCTGGACTGCGACTTCGCACTGCTCTGTGCTCCCGCGCAGGGGATCGAACTGGTCGCCTTCGGCGGCACCGCCCCCGATCTCGACACGCAGGTCGCGCTGCGGCTCGCCCGGAGCCAGCTGCTGCACGTCGCTGCGCGCAATCGAGGCTGTGTGATCCTGAACCGCGTGCGCGAGTCGGCGCAGGCCGAACTGACTCCATTCCGGATCGTCTGCCTGTCGCTGCGTCGCTGCCGCCGGATTATCGGCATCCTGGCCTGCTTCAACCGCCTGTCGCGCGAGCCGTTCACGAAGGCGCACGGACGCGAACTGGAGGCACTGCAGGGCCGCTTCGCCGAGCTGATCGGTGCACACCACGACGAAGCCACGGGCCTGCTCACGCGTCAGGCCTTCGAGGAACAGGCCCTCGAACGCGTCAGCCGCGATCCAGGCCGGGTCCGCTCGCTGGTCTACGGCGACGCGGACCGCATGCACTGCATCAACGACGTGGCCGGGTTCCCGGCCGGCGACGAACTGCTCTCGCGCATGGCCGCGCTCTGGCAGAACCGCCGCCCGACACCCGACAGCCTCGTCGGCCGCCTGTCGGGCGACCGGTTCGTCGCGCTTCTGGAGGACTGCTCCACCGACCGCAGCCGTACCTGGGCCGACGAACTCCGCCAGGCGATCGAGCACATGCCGCTGCCGCCACGCTGCAGGGACGCGCGGCCCACGGTGAGCATCGGCATCGCCGCGTTTCCCGCCGGCGAAAGGCTCGGCCACGCGCTCGCACAGGCCGAGATGGCCTGCGCCGCGGCCAAGGACCGCGGCCGCAACCGTGTCGAAGTCTTCGCGCCGGCCGACGCCAGCCTGATGCAGCGCCACGAGGACCTGCACGTCTTCCGCGAACTCCTCAACGCACTGGAGCGGGGACGGTTCCGCCTGTTCGCGCAGCCGATCGTGCCACTCGACGGCCGCCCGCACCCGCTCCAGTTCGAGCTGCTGCTGAGGATGATCGACGACGACGACCAGATCATCGTGCCCGGCCGGTTCCTGTCGGCCGCCGCGCGCTACCAGCTGCTCGGCCGCCTCGACCAGTGGGTCGTGGAGCAGACCATCGAAAAGCTCGTGGAACACCGCGCGATCCTCGAGCGCACGCCGGCCACGTTCTGGATCAATCTCTCCGGACCGTCCGTCGGCAATGCGGAATTCACCAGCACCACGGTCGAGCGCATCACCGCGGCCGCACTGCCGGCCGGCAGCATCGGCGTCGAGATCACCGAGAGCACGGCCATCGGGAACATCGACGGCGCCCGCTCCTTCATCGGACGGCTGCGCGACATCGGCTGTACGACTGCGCTCGACGACTTCGGCACGGGTCTCTCGTCGCTGGCCTACCTGCGGGCACTGCCGGTCGCCAAGCTGAAGATCGACGGCAGCTTCGTCCGCGACCTGCTGCGCGACGCGCGTGCCGAGTCGATGGTGCGCGCCATGCTGCAGCTCGCGCGCCAGCTCCGCATCGAGACCGTCGCGGAATGCATCGAGACCCCGGAGGTGGCGACGCGCCTCGCCCTGCTGGGCGTGACCTACGGCCAGGGGTTCCACTTCAGCGAGCCGGTACCCCTGGAACGCATCCTCGAGGCGGGATCGCGCATGCACAGCCTGGTGCGGGCCGACATCCCGGTGCCGGGGCATCCCTCCCCCGCAAGGCTGACGCGGATCGGCTGAAGGCGGCCCACGCCGCCGTCGCCTGCACCGCGGCTCATCCCAGCCAGCGCCTCGCGTTGCGGAACATCCGCATCCAGCCGCTGTACTCGCCGGCATCACGCGGGCGCCATGAATTCTGCAGCGTGCGGAACACACGCTCGGGGTGAGGCATCGCGATGGTGACACGACCGTCCGGCGTCGTGAGTGCCGCGATGCCGTCCGGCGAACCGTTCGGATTCGCGGGATACCGCTCGGTCGCGGCCCCGCTGCCGTCGACGAAGCGGAGCGCGACGAGCCCTGCGACCTGCGCGGCGCCATCGGCCGACGCGAACTCGGCGCGGCCCTCGCCGTGGGCGACCGCGATCGGCAGCACGGAGTCCTCCATGCCGGCGAAGAAGAGCGAAGCCGACGGCGTCACGCGCACGAGGCTCGTACGTCCCTCGAACTGCTCCGAGCGGTTGCGCACGAAGCGTGGCCAGGTGGACGCGCCGGGGATGATCTCCTTGAGCGCGGACAGCATCTGGCAGCCATTGCAGATGCCGAGCGTGAACGCGCCGGCCCGGCCGAAGTGGGTCGCGAACTGTTCGCGCAGCCCTTCGTTGAACAGGATCGACTTCGCCCAGCCCTCGCCGGCCCCGAGCACGTCGCCGTAGCTGAACCCGCCACAGGCCACCACGCCGTCGAATGTCGCGAGCCGGTGCCTCCCCGTGAACAGGTCCGTCATGTGGACATCCACGGCCGCGAAACCCGCACGCTCGAAGGCCGCGGCCATCTCGACCTGGCTGTTGACGCCCTGCTCCCTGAGGATCGCCACCCGCGGCCGCGCGCCGCGCAGCACGGCGGGTGCCGCCACGTCGTCCTGCGCATCGAAGGTGAGCCGCCACTGCAGGCCTGGATCATCGAGTGCGACGCGCGCGGCCCGCTCCTCGTCCGCGCATTCCGGATGGTCGCGCAGGCGCTGCATGCGCCAGCTGGTCTCGGACCATGCGTCGCGGAGCGCGACCCAGCTCTCGTCGAACAGCGTCGCCCCGTTCGCACGGCAGACGATGCGCGCCTCCGTCGAAGGTCGGCCGACGAAGCGTGCCATGCGGCCCAACCCGTGTGCATCGAGCACCGCGAGCGCCTCGTCGCGGCGTGCATCGGCGACCTGGATCACCGCGCCCAGCTCCTCGCTGAACAGCATGCGCACGGGATCATCGACGGTGCCGAGGTCGATCTCGAGGCCGAGGTGCGCCGCGAAGGCCATCTCGAGCAGCGTGACCGCGAGCCCGCCGTCGGAGCGGTCGTGGTAGGCGAGCGCAATGCCGGAATCGGCGAGCTCGCGCACGGCCGCGAAAAACGCGCGCAGCCGTGCGGGATCATCGACGTCGGGTGGCACACGGCCCACGGCTCCATGGACCTGCGCGAGGCAGGAGGCGCCGATCCGGTCGCGTCCCGCACCGAGGTCGACGAGCAGCAGCGACGTCGACCCGGCGTCGCGGACGAGCACGGGCGTCAGCGTGCGACCCGCATCCTGCACCGGCGCGAATGCGGAGACGATCAGCGACACCGGCGCGACGACCGCGCGCTCCTCGCCGACTTCGCGCCAGCCCGAACGCATCGACAACGAATCCTTGCCGACAGGGATCGCGATGCCGAGCGCGGGACACAGTTCCATGCCGACGGCGCGCACGGTGTCGTAGAGGGCAGCGTCCTCGCCGGGCTGTCCGCAGGCGGCCATCCAGTTGGCGGACAGACGCACATCACCGATGCGGCGCACGTCCGCGGCGACGATGTTGGTGAGCGCCTCACCCACGGCCATGCGCCCTGAAGCGGGCGCATCGAGCAGCGCGAGCGGCGTGCGTTCGCCCATGGCCATCGCCTCGCCGGTGCTGCCGACGAAGCCGGACAGCGTCACGGCGACATCGGCAACGGGCACCTGCCAGGGACCCACCATGGGCTCGCGGCTGATGAGTCCACCGACCGAGCGATCACCGATCGTGACGAGAAAGCCCTTGTCCGCCACGGCCGGCAGCCGCAGCAGACGGTACAACGCCTCGCGTACGTCGAGGCCACGCGTTTCGAAGCCGTCGCCGGGCCGCGCGGCGCGAACCACGTCGCGCGTCATGCGCGGCGGCTTGCCGAGCAGGACATCGATGGGCATTGCGACGGGATCGTTGCCGGCCACCGGGTCGCGGACACGCAGCACACCGTCGTCGGTGATGCGGCCGATCACGCCGTAGGGGCAGCGCTCGCGCGCGCAGAATTCGCGCAGGACCCCGAGCCGGTCCTCGGCGACGGCCAGGATGTAGCGCTCCTGCGCCTCGTTGCACCAGATCTCGAGCGGCGACATGCCACTCTCGGCCGACGGCACGGCGCGCAGATCGACGCTGCCGCCGCGATGACTGTGCGCGACGGCCTCGGGCACCGCATTCGACAGTCCGCCCGCGCCCACGTCGTGGACCAGCAGGACCGGATTCGCCTCGCCGAGCGCCCAGCAGCGATCGATCACTTCCTGGGCGCGGCGCTGCATCTCCGGATTGCCGCGCTGCACGGATGCGTAGTCGAGATCTTCCGACGACGCTCCGCTGCCGACCGAAGACGCGGCGCCGCCCCCCAGGCCGATCAGCATCGCCGGACCGCCGAGCACGACGATGTATGCACCGGGCGGGATGTCCGCCTTCTCGACCTGCGAACGGCGGATGTTGCCGAGGCCGCCGGCAATCATGATCGGCTTGTGATAACCGCGCACAACACCGGGCGCATCGCCGGCCACACGCTGCTCGAAAGTGCGGAAATAGCCCAGGACGTTGGGCCGGCCGAACTCGTTGTTGAAAGCCGCCGCGCCGATCGGGCCTTCGAGCATGATCTCGAGCGCGGACGCGATGCGCGCCGAGCGGCCGTTCGGGACCTCCCACTCGCGCTCACCACCCGGGATGTTCAGATTCGAGACGCTGAAACCGACCAGCCCGGCCTTGGGCCTGGCGCCGCGCCCCGTGGCACCCTCGTCGCGGATCTCGCCGCCCGACCCGGTCGCGGCGCCCGGGAACGGCGAGATGGCCGTCGGGTGATTGTGCGTCTCGACCTTCATCAGGATGTCGGCGGGCTCGTCGAGATAGTCGTAGACGCCGGTGGACGGGTCGGCGAAGAAACGCCGCGCCACCGGCCCCTCGATCACGGCCGCGTTGTCCTTGTAGGCGGACAGCACGCCCGCGGGGCTCAGTGCATGCGTGTTGCGGATCATCTGGAACAGCGAGCGCTCCTGCCTCTCGCCGTCGATGACGAAATCCGCGTTGAAGATCTTGTGGCGGCAGTGTTCGGAGTTCGCCTGGGCGAACATCATGAGCTCGACGTCGGTGGGATCCCGGCCGAGACGTGCGAAGGCGGCGGCGAGATACTCGATCTCGTCGTCCGACAGCGCGAGCCCCATGTCACGGTTGGCGCGCGCGAGTGCGGCGCGGGAATCCGACCCGAGCACCACGGCCGCAAGCGCGCGCGGCGCGTGTTCCCGGAACAGTGCACCCGCCGCATCGAGGGCCGGCAGCAGCGCTTCGGTCATGCGGTCGTGCAGCGGTTCCGCCAGCGCCCGCAGCCCCGCCCAGTCGAGCTCGTCGATGCCACCGATGGTCCAGGCGATGCCGCGTTCGATGCGCCGCACGGCAGTGAGGCCGCAGACATGCGCGATGTCCGTGGCCTTGGACGACCACGGCGAGAGCGTGCCGGGACGCGGCACCACCAGCACGAGGCGGCCCTGCACCGGTGCGGCGGCGAGCGCCGGCCCGTAGGTCAGCAGCCGTTCCAGCACGACACGCGCGGCCGGCTCGAGCTCGCGCTGCAGGTCGACGAAATGCACGAATCGCGCGGCGACGGCCGCGACACCGGTGTGCCGCCGGCGCAGTGCGGAAACGTACTTCAGGAGCCGGAAATCGGACAGCGCCGGCGCGCCGTGCAGGATCAGCATCGACTACTTCTTCGAGCCACCGTCGATGCCCGGCGGCAGGCCCATCGGGAACGGCGTCACGTTCGCGCCCGCTTCCAGCGCCGTGATCTTGCTGACCCCCTGCTTGCGCACTTCGTCCACCCGCAGTACCGAGTGCACGGGCAGGAAAGTGCGCTTGACGCCGGCGAACTCCGATTTGATGCGCTCCTCGCCGGGGTCGAGGACGATCGACGATTTCTCGCCGAAAACGAGTTCCTCGACCTCCAGGAATCCCAGCATCGCGCCGTGGCTGACCTTGCGCGCGTAGATCTCGTAGACCTTGCCCTGATTGACGAACAGAATCTTGAAAATGTGACTTGTGGCCATCGGGGCTCGGACTGCGCTGCCGTGGGGGTCACGTATTATACGGACAGACCGATGGATCACCGGAGTACGATGCCCGCGGGGGAGCCAGGGGCCCGGACCGGGGTCGCGGTCCACGAACCTGCCCGGAGATGGCACATGCGCCGCGTCGCGCCCGGAAGACAGCGGATACGCAGCGCCATGGCCCCCGTCGTGGACAATGATCGGACAGGCTCCTGAGGTCGCTGGGAACATGGCCATCACACTCAAAGTCATCGGCGGCAAGGCTGCTTCGACGGGACGGCGGGGCAGCGCGGTGTTCGGCGTGCAGGGCGGTCGCATCGGCCGTGCGCCGGACAACGACTGGGTGCTGACCGATCCCGACCGCTATGTCTCCAGCCATCACGCAGCCATCGACCATCGGGGCGGCGAATGGTGGGTGACGGACCTGTCCCGCAACGGCACCTATCTCAACGATGAACGCCGGCCACTCGGCTCGGGTGGTCGCCGCCAGCTCGCCAACGGCGACCTGCTGCGGATCGCCGACTACGAGATCATGGTCGAGATCACGCCGAACAACGATTTCCCGCCGGACTCGCCCATCTCGGACGTGGATTTCGTCGAGACGCGGATCGATTTCGACTCGGACGACCTGCCCTCGCTCGACACCTCCGGCATCCGCGCCTCCGACGCGTACGGCCAGGAACGGGCGACGCGGACCACCACGGGCGCCGATGACCGCGCGCGGCGTCAACGTGGCGAGCCCGGAGCCCTGCAACGTGGCGAGGACCGCGAGCTCTGGCCCGGGATCCAGGCATTCTGCCGTGGCGCGGGACTGGAACCGGCGGAGCTGTCGGCGGACGCGCGCGCCGCGTTGCTCCACCAGGCCGGACAACTGCTGCGCGAGATCGCGCTCGGCTTCCACGAACTTGCGCAGGCCCGCGCCGAATTCACGCGTGATTTCGGCATTCAGCCGCCGAGCACACGGCGTGACGGCTCGGGGCCGAACCCGCGCCCGATCAACGTGGACGATGCGCTGCGCCAGTGGCTCGCCGGTGACAGTGGCGCCAAGGGTCTGGTCGACGCGGCGCGCCGGAACTTCGCCGATGCGCGGCGCCACGAACTCGCCGTGGGCACCGCCATCAAGGAAGCCGTGAACGACATGCTCGTGCACATCGATCCCGACGAACTGGAACTCCAGTTCGGACGCGGCACACGCACCACGGCGGATGCGGGCACGTTCGCGCGCTACTGGCAGCGCTACCGCGAACTGTTCCGGACCTTCGTCCAGCAGGGCGAATCCGGCATTCCCCCGGCCTTCGCCGAGGAATTCGGGCGGGCCTACCGCCGCCTCGTGGCCCTGGGCGGCGAGGCGCGGGACACGGACGGCACCGCGGGCCGCTGAGCCGCTGCGGTCCCCGTCAGGAGGCGGCGTCCGCCTCCTCCGCCTGGCGTTCGGCGCAGCGTCGGTCGCGCCATTCCTCTGGATCGTCGACGCGGACGACCTGCACCGCCGTGACCTTGTATTCCGGACAGTTCGTCGCCCAGTCCGAGTTCCCGGTCGTGAGGCGGTTCGCGCCCGATCCGGGGAAGTGGAAGGTCGTATGGACGGCTCCGGACTTGATGTCCGCGCTCACCGCGGCGCGCAGCACGGTCTCGCCCTCGCGACTCGCGATCCCGACCCACTCGCCATCCCGGATGCCGCGCGCCGCGGCATCGGCAGGATGGATCTCGAGGCGATCCTCCGGATTCCAGACCACATTCGCCGTGCGGCGTGTCTGCGCGCCGACGTTGTACTGCGCGAGCACGCGACCGGTGGTGAGCAGCAGCGGGAACCGGCTCGACGTGCGCTCGCGGGTCGGCACGTATGCGGTGACATAGAACCGGCCACGCCCCCGCAGGAACCGGTCGACGTGCAGGGTGGGCGTGCCCGCGGGCGCCGCCTCGTTGCAGGGCCACTGCACGCTGCCCTGGCGGTCCAGCAGTTCGTAGCCGACGCCCGCGAAAGCCGGCGTCAGCGAGGCGATCTCGGCCATGATCTCCGCGGGATGGCTATAGGCCATCGGGCAGCCGAGCGCGTTCGCGAGCCGCACGGTGACTTCCCAGTCGGCGAGACCGGACGGTGGCTCCATGACCTTGCGCACGCGCGAGATCCGCCGCTCCGCGTTGGTGAACGTGCCGTCCTTCTCCAGGAACGAGGCCCCCGGCAGGAAGACGTGCGCGTAGCGCGCCGTCTCGTTGAGGAACAGGTCCTGCACCACCACGCATTCCATGGCCGCGAGCCCGCGCGTGACCCGCGTCGTATCGGGCTCCGATTGCGCGAGGTCCTCGCCCTGCACATAGAGACCCTTGAAGGTGCCGTCGAGCGCGGCCTCCATCATGTTCGGGATGCGCAGCCCGGGATCCGCGTCGAGCGGCACGCCCCAGGCGACCTCGAACCGTCCGCGCACCGCGTCGTCCGACACGTGGCGGTAGCCGCTGAACTCGTGCGGGAACGAACCCATGTCGCAGGCGCCCTGCACGTTGTTCTGGCCGCGCAGCGGATTCACGCCCACGCCCTCGCGGCCGAGGTTACCGGTCGCCATCGCGAGGTTCGCGATGCCCATGACCGCCGTCGAGCCCTGGCTGTGTTCCGTCACGCCGAGGCCGTAATAGATCGCCGCGTTGCCGGCGCGGCCGTACAGCAGCGCCGCCTCGCGCACTGCGCCGGGCGGTACTCCGGTGATCGCGGTCGTCGCCTCCGGCGAGCGCGCGGGATCCGCGACGAACCGGCGCCAGCGCTCGAAGGACTCCGGTTCGCAGCGGGCGGCGACATAGTCTTCCTTCACGAGCCCCGCGGTCACGATCACGTGCGCGAGCGCGTTCAGGAGCGCAACGTTGGTTCCGGGGCGCAGCTGCAGATGATGCGCGATCCCGGTGCGGGGCGCGCGCAGGATGCCCGTGGCCCGCGGGTCCACCACGACGAGCCGCGCGCCCTGCCGCAGCCGGCGTTCGAGCCGTGAGGCGAAGACCGGATGAGCGTCCGCGGGGCTCGCGCCGATCACCATGATCACATCGGCCTGCATCACGGAGTCGAAGGCCTGCGTGCCGGCAGATTCGCCCAGGGTCTGCTTGAGTCCGTATCCGGTCGGCGAATGGCAGACGCGCGCGCAGGTGTCGACGTTGTTGTTGCCGAACGCGGCGCGCACGAGCTTCTGCACGAGGAAGGTCTCCTCGTTGGTGCAGCGTGACGAGGTAATACCACCGATCGCGAGGCGTCCATGGCGCTGCTGGATGCGCCGGAACTCCGCGGCGACGTGCGCGATCGCCTCGTCCCAGCCGACCTCACGCCAGGGATCCGTGATCCTCGCGCGCATCATGGGGCGCGTGATGCGGTCCGGGTGCGCGACATATCCCCAGGCGAAGCGCCCTTTCACGCAGGCGTGGCCGTGGTTCGCACGGCCGCCGCGGTCGGGCACCACGCGCGCGACGCGATCACCCCTCAGTTCGACGTCGAGGGCGCAGCCGACGCCGCAGTACGCGCAGGTGGTCGCGACGACGCGGTCTGGACGGCCGATGGCGGCGAGGCTCTTCTCCGACAGTGCGGCCGTCGGGCACGCCTCCACGCAGGCCCCGCAGGACACGCACTCGGACCCGATGAACTCCTCCGCCTGGCCCGCGACGATGCGCGAGGCGAAGCCGCGGCCCTCGACGGTCAGCGCGAAGGTGCCCTGCACTTCGCCGCAGGCGCGGACGCAGCGCGAACAGACCACGCACAGCGACGGATCGAAGTCGAAATACGGGTTGCCCGCGTCGCGCGCGGCGGACGCATGGTTCGCGCCCGGTGCATAGGGACTGTGCGTCACGCCCACGGCGGCGGCCACGTCCTGCAGTTCACAGTGACCATCGGCCGGACAGCCATCGCAGTCGAGCGGATGATCCGAGACGTAGAGTTCCACGACGCCGCGGCGCAGCCGCGTCAGCGCCTCGCTCTGCGTGCGGACTTTCATGCCCGGCGCAGCGGTGGTGGTGCAGGCGGCGGGACAGCCTCTGCGCCCCTCGACCTCGACCGTGCAGAGACGGCAGGAGCCGAAGGCCTCGAGGGTGTCGGTGGCGCAGAGCTTCGGTATGCGGATTCCCGCGAGACCGGCCGCGCGCAGCAGCGAGGTGCCGGCCGGCACCGTCACGGGAACGCCGTCGATTTCGAGCGCGACCGGCTCACCGGCCGCCGCCGGCGTACCCAGATCGTGATGACCCATCGCGTGCACGGCGTGACCCCTCAATCCGCCTTGCGGAAATCAGCCGGGAAGTGCCGCAGCGCACTCAGCACCGGGTAGGGCGTCATGCTGCCCAGGCCGCAGAGCGAGCCGTGCTCCATCGTGTGGCAGAGCTCCTCGAGCCGGGACAGATCCGGTTCCACGCTCGCGCCCGAGGCGATGCGCTCCAGCAGTTCGACGCCGCGCCGCGAGCCGATGCGACAGGGCGTGCACTTGCCGCAGGACTCCGCGGCGCAGAATTCCATCGCCTGGCGCGCCATGCCCAGCATGTCGACGGTCTCGTCGAATGCGACGATGCCGCCGTGGCCCAGCATCGCGCCAGCGGCCTCCAGTGCCTCGTAGGTCAGCGGCAGATCGAACTGCGATGCGGGCAGCCAGGCACCCAGCGGACCGCCGACCTGCACGGCGCGCAGCGGCCGGCCGGTTGCCGAGCCGCCGCCGTAGTCGTACAGCAGTTCGCGCAGGCTCAGCCCGAACGCCCGCTCGACGAGCCCGCCACGACGCACGTTGCCCGCGAGCTGCAGGGGCAGCGTGCCGCACGAATGCTCCGTGCCGTGCGCGCGGTACGCCGCGGCTCCATGCGCCAGGATTCCGGGCACCGCCGCCAGCGTGACGACGTTGTTGACCACGGTCGGACACCCGAAGAGCCCCTTCTCGGCCGGGAGCGGCGGGCGCACGCGGACCTCGCCGCGGCGGCCCTCGAGACTCTCGAGCATCGAGGTCTCCTCGCCGCAGATGTACGCGCCTGCGCCCATGCGCAGCGTGACATCGAAGGCCCGGCCGCTGCCCAGCACATCGGCACCGAGACAGCCGCCGGCGCGCGCAGCGTCGATGGCCTCCACGAGCACGCGCCGCGCGTGTGGATACTCCGCACGCAGGTAGATCCAGCCCTGCGTCGCGCCGACCGCGAGACCCGCGATGACCATGCCCTCGAGCAGCAGGAACGGATCGCCCTCCAGGATCATGCGATCCGCGAAGCTGCCGGAATCACCCTCGTCCGCATTGCAGACGATGTACTTCGGGCCGGAGGCCTGCGCGGCGACAGTCTGCCACTTGCGGCCCGTCGGGAAAGCCGCCCCGCCGCGGCCACGAAGTCCCGATTCGACGACCTCGTCCAGGACCTGTCGCGGCCCGAGCGTGAGCGCACGCTCCAGACCCTGGAAGCCACCGTGGGCGAGACTGGAGGGGAGGCTCACGGGATCGATGACGCCGACGCGCGCGAAGCTCCAGCGCTGCTGGCTCTCGAGCCAGGGATGCCGGTCCACGAGCCCGATGCAGAGCGGATGCGGGCCACCGTCCAGGAATCCGGCATCGAACAGGCCCGGCACATCGGCCGGCGTCACCGGCCCGTAGCCGATGCGGCCCCCTGCCTTCGTGACCTCCACGAGCGGCTCGAGCCAGTACAACCCGCGAGAGCCGTTGCGGACGATGCGCAATGCGGTACTGCGGCGGCGGGCTTCAGCCGCGATCGCCGCAACGACGGCTTCCGCACCCAGCGACAGTGCGCCGGAATCGCGCGGCACGTGGAGGGTCGTCACGTCCGCGGCTCCAGCGCTTCGACGAGCTCGTCGAAGCGCTCCGGAGTCAGCCGGCCGTGCGGCTCACCGTCGATCATGACCGCGGGCGAACAGGCGCAGAGACCGAGGCAGGAAACAGACTCCAGGGTCACGCGCCCGTCGGGCGTCGTCTGCCCGGGCTCGACGGCGAGCCGCGCACGCGCATGGGATTCGAGCATCTCTGCGCCCAGCGCCCGGCAGGACTCGGCCACACAGACCCGCACGACGTGCGCACCGGGCGGAGTACTGCGGAAGTGTTGATAGAAACTGACCACGCCGTGCACTTCGGCGCGCGACAGCTTCAGCGCACCGGCGACGACCGGCACCGCGGCGGGTGGTATCCATCCGAGTGCATCCTGCACGGCGTGCAGGATCTCGAGCAGGGGCCCGGGCTCGCGCCCCAGCCGCTCGATGACGGCGAGTACGGCAAGGCGCTGCGGCTCGTCCAGTGCTGTCATCGCGAAGCCCGCAAGGACACGGTGGGAAGATGGCGGAGAGGGTGGGATTCGAACCCACGTGGGGCGTAATGCCCCCAACCGATTTCGAGTCGGTGCCGTTGTGACCGCTTCGGTACCTCTCCGCGGAAACCTTCGCAGCATCCCGGTCGGGGTGGACCGGGGCGCGGTATTCTACACAAATGGCGAACGACCGTGACCCCGCGCGACCGCGGCCGCTCCTGCCGGCCCCGGTTCGCATTCTGGCCGTCGCGGGCCTCGCACTGCTGATCGGCACCTGCTCGCAACCGCCGGACGTGCTGCAACAGATCCGGATGGCGGGCGAACTGCGCGTCGCCACACGCAACAGCCCCGTTTCCTACTACATCGGCACGCAGGGTCCCGAGGGCCCCGAATACGAGCTCGCCGCCGCCTTCGCCCGCGATCTCGGCGTCCGGCTGCGCCTGCTCGTGCTGCCGTCGCCGGCGGCAGCGCTGGCTGCGGTGAGGCGCAACCGCGCGCACCTCGCGGCGGCGGGCCTCACGGTCACACGTCCGTCGCGCCGCATCGACTTCGGTCCGCAGTACCAGCGCATCCAGCTGCACGTCGTCTACCGCGGCGACCGGCCGCGCCCGGCGGGGCTCCCCGGCCTGGTCGGGCGCTTCGTGGCCGTTGCAGCGCAGTCCGCGCATGCCGAGGCCCTCGCCAGCGCCCGGGAGCGCGAGCCGGGTCTGCGCTGGAAGGCCGTACGCGGCGCGGACCCCCTCGATCTCCTCGCGCACGTCGCGCGCGGCGACATCGATGTCACGATCGCGGATTCCAACGAATTCGCGCTGGGCCAGCACTTCCATCCGACGCTGCGCGTCGCCTTCGACCTCGAGGACCCGCGCTCGCTGGCCTGGGCGCTCCCCGCGGGCGAACCGGAGCTCGCCCACGCCGTCAGCGGATTCTTCGCCCGCCGGAAAGCCGACGGGACGCTCGCCCGCCTTCTCGCCCGTTACGAGAGCGGCCTCAATCGCCTCGACCGCATCGATGCCGGTGCGTTCCTGCAGCACATCGCCGGGCGCCTGCCCGCGCTGCGCACGCACTTCGAGGAGGCGGCCCGCGCCATCGACGAAGACTGGCGTCTGCTCGCCGCCATCGGGTACCAGGAATCGCGCTGGGATCCACGCGCCGAGTCGCCGACCGGCGTACGCGGGCTCATGATGCTCACGGCCGACGCCGCGGCACGGGTCGGCGTGCGCGATCGGGCCGACGCACGCGAGAGCATCCTGGGCGGCGCACGCTATCTCGTCGAGGTGCGCGGCAAGATCCCCGCGCGGATTCCCGAGCCCGATCGCACCTGGTTCGCGCTCGCCGCCTACAACACGGGCTTCGGGCATCTCGAGGATGCGCGCGTCCTGGCGCAGCGCCTGGGCCGCAGTCCCGACGCCTGGCGCGACGTACGCGCCACCCTGCCGCTGCTCGCGCAGGAGCAGTATTACCTGGACGCGAAACGCGGCTACGCGCGCGGCTGGGAACCCGTGCAGTTCGTCGAGAACATCCGCGGCTACCTCGACCTGCTGGAGTGGATGACTGGCTCGCCGCAGGGCCCGCTGGTGCCCGCCCTCGCGACAGCGCCATCGGGCCGCTGAGCGCCCGCCCGCCGGCGGCGGAATCCGTCCGGGACAAGGCCGGCGCCGCGTTCGGTCACGGCGCGCAGGAGCCGCGGCGCTCCGCGAAGAACCGCTTCAGACGGGCGCCGCATTCGTCGGCGAGCACGCCGCCGAACACGTCCACCTGGTGGTTCATCGCGCGCGTGGTCACGAGATTGAAGGCGCTGCCGGCGGCGCCCTGCCGCGGATCCCAGGCGCCGAACACGAGACGCGCGATGCGCGCGTGCACGAGCGCGGCCGCACACATCGGGCAGGGCTCGAGCGTGACGTACAACGTCGCACCGGTGAGGCGGTAGTCGCCGCAGCGCGCACCCGCATCGCGCAGTGCGAGGATCTCGGCATGCGCGGTGGGATCGCTGAGCGTGATCGGCAGGTTCCAGCCCTCGCCCAGCACCTGGTCGTCGCGCACCACGAGCGCGCCGACCGGCACTTCGTTGCGGAGCGCCGCGCGCTCGGCGACATCGAGTGCGCGCTGCATCCAGTCGGTGTCCGTGACCATCGTCGACAACCCGGGAATGGCAGGGGAAAGCCGCAATCCGGACCGGACGCCCCTCAGGAACCGCGGAAACGCAGGACGATGCGGCGGTAGCCGCGCGCCGCGAAGCTCGGGAGGTGCGCGAGGTCGCTGGCTTCGGAGTCGAGCTCGATCGCGCGAAGCCGTGCAAGAAGCGTCTCGAACGCAATGCGTGCTTCCAGGCGCGCCAGCTCGGCCCCGGCGCAGAAGTGCGGGCCGTAGCCGAACCCCATGTGGAGGCGCACGTTGGACCGATCGAGGTCGAACTCCTCGGGCCGCGGGAAAACCGCTGGATCCCGGCCCGCGGCCGCCCACAGCGGCACGACCATCTGCCCGCGCTGCACCGACGTGCCGCGCAACGCGGTATCGGCCGTGGCGCGCCGGTACGTGCACTGGATCGGCGCATCGAAGCGCAGCACTTCCTCGAGGAAGGTCTCGATCAGTGCCGGTTCGCCCCGCACGCGCGCCATCAGGGCCGGGTCGCGCAGCAGCACCAGCATCGCATTGCCGATCAGGTTCGTCGTGGTCTCGTGGCCCGCGAGGAGCACCTGGTCGATGATCGGCAGCAGCTCCTCGGTGGTGAGCCGGCCCTCGCCGTCGACTTCGGCATTGACCATCTCGCTCAGCAGGTCGCCGGTCGGCTGGCGGCGTCGCTGCTCGATGCGCGGCACGAAATATTCGTGCAACGCAACCACCGCGTGGGCCACTTCGCGCCGTCGCTCGTGGTTCAGCACGTCGATGTTGCCCGCGATCATCAGGTCGCCCCAGTGCTTGAACGTCCACATGTCGGCGCGGTCCACGCCGAGGATGTCCGAGATCACCGTCACGGGCAGCGGGATCGCGAACTGCTTCAACAGGTCCACCTCGCCGGCCGCGACGAACGACTCGACCAGGTCGGCGGCGATGTCGCGGATGCGCGGCTCCAGCTCACGCACGCGGCGCGGGCTCAAGGCCTTGCTGATCAGCTTGCGATGGCGCGTGTGCACGGGCGGGTCGGCCGTGAACAGCGCGTTCACGACGGGGTGCGCCCGCGCGAGGATCTCCTCGACGTCCGGCTGTACCGGGTCGCTGCCGACACCCATGTGGCGCGGTCCCTTGCCGTCCTCGCTGATGCTCGACGAGAAGAGCGACGTGTTCTTCGACAGCTCGACGATGTCGTCGTAGCCCGCGACCATCACACCCACCGCAGGATCCACTGCCACGCCATCGCCGCGGTGCAGGCGCCCGTAGAGGTGATAGGGGCACTCGATGTGTTCCGCCGACGTCAGATCGGCCGTGAGTCCGTCGCCATCGCTCATGCCGGATCTCCGGATCGCCGCGTCGCGCCGGGCTGCGCATCGCGTGCGGGCCGGATTCTAGCGCAGGAGCCGGTCCCGACCTTCGTCCGACGCGCCGCCCGGCAGCGGGTGCCGCACCGTTGCTCAGTTGAGGCGCCAGATCGCGAAGTTCAGGACCGCCGCGAATCCGACCCAGCACGCATAGGGTGCGAGCAGCCAGCCGGCCGGCGCATCGATGCGCCGGAACAGCGCCATGTTCGCGAGGATGGCGGCGAGCAGCAACAGGATCCAGGCGAAGGCGAGCCCGGGCGACCGCCAGCCGAAGAACAGGAACGACCAGCCGAGATTCAGCGACAGCTGCAGCGCATAGAACAGCATTGCGACGCGCGCGCCACCGAACCCGCACAGGCGCCACACCCGCCAGCCCGCGAGCGCAATCATCAGGTACAGCACCGTCCAGACCGGTCCGAAGACCCGATCGGGCGGATTGAATGCGGGCTTGTGGAGCGCCACATACCAGGTCTCTACGCTGCCGGCCGTCACCCAGCCGCCGAGCGCGGAGACCGCAAGACAGACCCCGGCGAAGCCCGCGAGTCCCCTCAGTTGTCTGGACCGGCCCCGACCGGGACCCGCGATGGCGCTCACGGGGCGGGCACGTCCGCGCAGCCCCCGGCGAAGTCTTGATGCGACGTCGTGCGAACCGGGACCAGCGTGCCGGGGACCACGCCGCCCACCGCCACGTCCCGCGCCAACTCCAGTGCCGCGGCGGCGCCCAGGCACGCCGCATCGCGCAGGTAACGGCCGGACGAGCCCGGGGCACGCAGCGCCTTGTATCTGATTTGTATATCTGGATTTGTCATGATTTCCGCAGTAATCAACATTCTGTATAATTTCTGTATCGCATATAGACACAGTCTTGTCCAGCCTTCATGCCCCGGCCTCCCGACGAACAGCTGCCGATCCGGACCGTCGCCCGGCTGACCGGCGTCAACCCGGTCACCTTGCGCGCCTGGGAGCGGCGCCATGGCCTGTTCCAGCCGGTGCGAACGTCCAAGGGGCACCGGCTGTACACCCACGAACACGTGGAGCTGGTCCGTCGGGTGCTGGCCCTCGTCGACCGCGGCGTACCGATCAGCCGCGTTCGCGAACATCTCGACGCCGGTCAGAGCCCCGCAGCGACTGCGAGCGGACCCTGGGCGGGGCAGATGGATCGCATGGCCGCGGCGACCGCGCGCTTCGACGAAGCCGAGCTGGACCGGGTGTACGACGAGGCGCTCGGCGTCCACAGCATCGAGAACGTTACGCAGCGGCTGCTGCTGCCGCTGCTCGCGCGACTCGGCGACCGCTGGCGGGACCTGCCGGGGGCGATCGCCGAGGAGCACTTTTTCGCCTCGTACCTGCGCAGCAAGCTCGGCGCCCGCCTGCAGCACCGCATGCGCTATCTCACGGGTCCGCGGATCCTCGCGGCCTGCGCGCCCGGCGAGCATCACGAGATCGGCCTGCTGCTGTTCGCACTCGAGGCCCAGCAGGCGGGCCTGCGGCCCACCGTGCTGGGCGCGGACATGCCTCTCGCGGAACTGGTGGATGCGCGGCGGCGGTCGGAGTGCGACGGCGTGGTGATCTCGTCGTCGATCGATCCGGATCCCGGACTGTTCGGACAGGCTCTGCCACGTCTCGTCAGCCAGGCCGGCGTGCCGGTCTTCGTCGGCGGCACGACCGCCGTACGTCACCGTCGGGCGATCGAAAGCACGGGTGCGATTCCCGTCGGCGCCGACATCGAGGACGGCGTCCGCCTGATCGTCGTGACGATTGCCGCAATGGCGCGCTGATCGCGCGGGGCGCGTCGACATGACGGCAGCGCCCCGGGGAACCATTTCCGCCCGCAGGAACCCCACAGGAGCCGGCACCCGCTTTGCGGCCGCGATCCCAGGGAGGACGGCGTGATTCATGTGCTGATGTTCGTCGGGGGGCTGGCCGGGCTCGTGGCCGGCGCCAGCCTGCTGGTGCGGGGCGCGAGCCGGCTCGCGCTCTCCTGCGGCATTTCGCCACTGGTCGTGGGCCTGACGGTCGTCGCATTCGGCACGAGCGCCCCCGAAGTCGCCGTGTCCGTGGGCGCAGCGCTGGATGGCCGGACCGACATCGCCGCCGGCAACGTGGTCGGCAGCAACATCTTCAACGTGCTGTTCATTCTCGGCACGAGCGCCCTGATCGTACCGCTCGCGGTCAACCTGCAGGTGATCCGCCAGGAGGCGCCGATCATGCTCGGCGCCTCGCTGCTGCTGCTGCCCCTCGGCCTGGACGGCCGGATCGGCCTGTCCGACGCAGCGCTGTTGTGCGGCCTGCTCGTGGCCTACACCGCGTTCCTGATACGGCAGTCACGCCGCGAGACCGCGGCGTCGGCATCCGCCTACGCCGACGCGGTGCCCGCATCCGGACCCGGTGCGTGGGATTCCCGGCTCGTCGTGCAGATCGGTCTCGTCATCGCCGGTCTCGCGCTGCTGGTACTGGGCTCGAATGGCCTCGTGACCGCCTCGACCGCCTTCGCGCGGGCACTCGGGGTGTCCGATCTCGTGATCGGACTGACCATCGTCGCGGCCGGTACCTCGCTGCCCGAGGTGGCGACCTCCATCACCGCGGCGCTGCGCGGCGAACGGGATATCGCCGTGGGCAACGTGGTCGGCAGCAACACCTTCAACATCCTCGGCTGTCTCGGCATCGCGGGTCTTGCCTCCGGCAGTACCGGGCTCGGCATCGCCCCGTCTCTGCTGAGCTTCGATCTCTGGGTCATGCTGGCCGTCGCGCTGGCGTGCCTGCCCGTGTTCCTCACGGGCCGCGAGATCGCGCGCTGGGAAGGTGCGGTGTTCGTCGGCTATTACGTCGCGTACGTCGCCTTCCTGATCCTCGGCGCGAACCAGCACGATGCGCTGGGCCCGTTCTCCACCGTGATGCTGAGCTTCGTCGTGCCGCTGACCGTCATCACGCTCGTCGTCAGCCTGATCCGGCACCCGGCTCGTTGAAGGACATGGTGCCGGCATCGGCAGGCTGCGACAGCTCTTCGAGTTCGATGTCGAAGACCTCCCCGAGCAGGGCGGCGTCGAGCAGCCGTGACCGCGCGGGCACTCTCTTCACCTTCGTCAGGCCCGTCCCGGCCTGCGCCAGGAGGTCGCCGCCATCGACGCGGCGAAGCTCGAAGAGCAGCTCCGGCTGCACGTCCAGCCGGGCACCGATGCCGTAGAGGACCGCAGCGACGTGCTTGCACACCGAAGCCCAGTCGGGGCAGGTGCAGCTGAATTCGATCTCGCCGGGCGCGGGGAACAGTCCGTCTCCGGGCCGGCACAGCCGCTGCATCACGACCCCGGACAGCTGCCCCTGCAACAGCGCGACCATGGAGTCGATCGAGCCCGCACAATCGCTCGCGATGCTCTTCCACCGCGGTGCCGGCAGCGGCGCGACGCGCAGCCTTACGCGGTAGAGAATGGATCCCATGACCTGCGCTGACACCTGGCCCGGGGTGATGACGAGATCGATGACCGACCCGTTACGCACATAGGTGCGGCCGCGCGGCAGCCGGTTCGCGAAGTCGCCGTAGCGCTCGAGGTTCGTACACCAGGCCTTGCCCCAGAACGTCTTCGCGATGGCACCGCGCGAAGGCGGAACCGGCGACAGCGACACACCCGCGCGGGCGGCGGCCTTCTCCGCCTTCTTCCTGCGGACCGTGACCGGCACATACCGCTTCCATCCCCAGTCGCTCATGCCGGTCCCATCCGCCGCTCAGGCTTCCCGCGCCGCGTGAATGTCGAGCCGCACGAGATCCAGCAGCTCGCGATCGCTCATCTCGGTGATCAGCCGCTCGGCGCCTCCTCCGAGCACGTCGTCTGCCAGTTTCTGTTTCGCATCGATCAGCGCCGCGATGCGCTCCTCGACGGTCCCGCGGCAGACGAAGCGGTGCACGAGAACGTTGCGGTGCTGGCCGATCCGGAACGCACGATCCGTGGCCTGGTTCTCGACCGCCGGGTTCCACCAGCGATCGAAATGGATCACGTGCGATGCGGCCGTCAGGTTCAGCCCGGTTCCCCCCGCCTTCAGCGACAGCACGAAGAAGGGCGTCGACTCGTCGTCCTGGAAACGTTCGACGAGCGCACGCCGCTCGCGCACCGGGGTCGCTCCGTGGAGGACCAGACCTTCGCGCCCGAAGATACCACCGAGGAAGGCCGCCAGCGGCCCGGTCGTTTCCCGGAACTGTGTGAAGACGAGCACCTTCTCCTGCTTGTCGCGGATCACCTCCGCGAGTTCGCGGAGGCGCTGGAACTTGCCGCTGTCGGCGGCATTCCAGGCGTCGTCGCCCAGCCATTGCGAGGGATGGTTGCAGAGCTGCTTGAAGCGCATCAGGAACGACAGCACCAGGCCCTTGCGTTCGATGCCCTCGGCACCCTGCAGGGACTCCTGCAGTTCCCGGACCGCCCGCTGGTACAGCGCCGCCTGTCGCGGCGACAGCGGACACCAGGCATCCAGCTCGGTCTTGTCCGGCAGGTCGGCGATCACCCGCTTGTCGGTCTTCAGTCGCCGCAGGATGTAGGGCTGCACGAGACGTCGCAACGGGGCGAAATGCTCCCGGGCCGAGAGGCGCCGGACGAATTCCGTGAACGCCTTCCGCGAGCCGAGCAGTCCCGGGTGCGTGAAATCGAACAGCGACCAGAGGTCGGTGAGGCGATTCTCGACCGGCGTGCCGGTCAGCGTGATGCGCGCCTCGGCCCGGATCGACTTGATCTGACGCGTCTGCTTCGCAGCCGGGTTCTTGAGGGCCTGTGCCTCGTCGGCGACGAGCAGCCGCCAGTGCATCCGGGCCAGCGCCGGCAGTCGCAGCAGCGTGGCATAGCTCGTGACGACGAGGTCGACGTCGCCGAACGACTCCGCGTCGAGACTGCGCAGCGTGGACGCGGGCAGTGCCGACGGATGCGCGAGCAGGACCCTGAGATCCGGCGCGAAGCGCTGCGCCTCCGCGGCCCAGTTCGCGAGCAGCGAGGCCGGTGCGACCAGCAGGCTCGGCGTCGCCGGTCGGCCCGTCCGCTGCTGTTCCTGCTTCAGCACCAGCAGCAGCGCGAGCACCTGCACCGTCTTGCCGAGGCCCATGTCGTCCGCGAGGCAGGCCCCCAGCCCCAGCCGTGTGAGCAGATGCAGCCAGCGCACACCGACCTGCTGGTAGGGCCGCAGCCCGGTCCGCAGCGCCGCGCCCGGATCGACCGCCGCCAGCGCCTCGGGCTGACGCAGCGCGTGCAGCGTGGCTTCGAGCCAGTCGCCTGCGACCACCTCCGACCAGTCACCGCTGGCGCTGACCTGGGCATCCTCCGGTGTCGCGCCAGCGAGGAGCCGCATGGCTTCTGCGAACGGCAGTCCGCTGCGCGCGGCCAGTTTCTCGACCGCGCGGAAACGCTCCAGCGCGGCGGCGAGCCTCGCGCCATCCACCTCGACCCAGCGGCCACGGACCAGCTGCAGGCTGGCGGTGCTGCCGACGAGCGCGTCGATCTCGGCCGGTGACAATGCCTCGCCGTCCAGGGTCACCGTGGCCTGGAAGTCCAGCAGCGCCTCGACGCCGAGCGCAGCCGGCGATGCGCTGCCGACCGTGGCCGTGACGCGCGGCCGCGGCGGACGCCCGGCCCGCCAGGCCGCGGGCAGTCGCAGCACGATGCCGGCCGCTTCGAGCTTCGGCGCGTCGTGCAGCAGGGCGAGCGCCTCGCCCGGGGTCCAGCGCAGCGGGTGATAGATCTCGTCCGCATCGACCATGTCCCGCAGCCACCCGCACTGCCCGGCCGCGCGCTGCACCGGCAGCAGCAGCGACAGCAGCTGCGCCTTGCGGCGCCGGTCCGCGAATTCGGTCAGCGCAGCCCCGAGCGCACGGTGCTGCGCCCGCCCGTGCGCCGAGAGTCCTGTCGTGTACGTGGCGAGGAACGCGAATGGCGCTTCGGCATCCCGGCGGTTCTCGGCGAGATTGAAGTGCACGCGCCCCACACGGTTCCAGGCCGGGTTCCAGCTCTTCAGGCATTCCTGCAGACCGAGACCCGACTCGACCAGCGAGTCGCGTGTCGCGGCATCGAGCGCCGCCCACAGCGCGAGGAGGATCCCGGGCGACAGGTACTCTGCGCCCCGCATCGGCGGCACGTCCGCGACGATCGACTCCAGCGTGGCGGGATCCGGCGGCTCGACCGCGATCGCGGCCTCCCCGGGCGTGGAACAGAGCGCCGTCACATGGCGCGCGGCGAAATCCCGCCAGTACGCGAGGACGGGCGGCAGTGGACTACCGACCTCGCGCGCGCCCAGGTCCAGCAGCCCCCTGCCCGTGCCGCGATCGAAGGCCGCCTCCAGCCGTTCCGCCAGATCCGCCGGCAGCAGTGGCGCCCCGGCATCACGCGCGAGACAGAGATGCCCCCGAGGCGTCAGCGTCAGGGTGAGCGCGCCCCGAGGACCGGCGCGCTTCGCGGACTGCCCGGCCACTGTTCCGGCACGCGCAGGTGATGAGCCAGCGTCCCGGCGCCTGCCGCGCGTGCCGTTCACTCCCTTCCGGTCTTCAGCGGCCGCGGGGAGCCGCCGCTTCGTCTGAATCACTCGTGGCAAAGGCGTCGCGAAGGCAATGGGCAAGGATGGCCGCAACTGCGGTTACGGTACTACAGGCGAAGGCGCCGGTGTCATGGTTGCGAGCCGATGCCCGGGTGGTGCGCGACGGGCGCCGGTCAGTCGGCGACCGCTGCGCGATAGGCGTGCCACGACGCGTGGCCGACCACCGGCCCCACGACGAGGAGCCCGACGAAGAACGGCAGCAACGCGAGGCAGGTCAACACGGCGATCAGCAGCGCCCACCACAGCATGACGGGGGTCTGCATGACGACGACCCGCAGGCTCGTGAGACCCGCGGTGATCGCGTCCACCGGGCGGTGCAGAAGCATGGGGATGGAGATCACGCTCACCGCATAGATGAGCCCGGCGAACACGGCGCCCACGGCGGCCCAGGCGATGATGAATGCGAGGTTCTGGGGCTCCAGGAGGGCGAGGAGCGAGCCCTTGAAGTCGGGCATGCCGTCGAAGCTCACGGCGAACACCACGAGCGCGGCGCGCCCCCAGAGCATTTCCAGGACG
This sequence comes from Steroidobacteraceae bacterium, assembly GCA_046352935.1. Lineage (GTDB taxonomy): Bacteria > Pseudomonadota > Gammaproteobacteria > Steroidobacterales > Steroidobacteraceae > CAYWMY01. The sequence continues at coordinate 21,826 of JAXMGR010000014.1, read as the reverse complement.
AGCAGCACCAGGCCGAAGATCGCGAGCTGGCCCGTGCGCATCCTCCAGGCGAACAGCGAATCGACGAGACCCGGCCGCTCGCCCTGCTCCAGACGCTGGCTGACGCGGTAGAGCCCCAGGCACAGGAACGGGCCCATCAGCAGGAAGCCCGCCGAAAGCGCCAGCGTGTAGGCCGGCGCATGCTCGAACACCTTCAACAGCGCCCACCCCATCACCATGAAGCAGCCACCGTAGAACAGGCCGATGCCCGGTGCGCGCAGGAAGTCGCGCCACCCGCGCGCCAGCCAGCGCAACGGATCGGAGAGGGACAGCGGACGCAGCGCGATCGGTGCCGCATCGTCGGCCGAAGTGGATGAGTCGTCCATCGGTGCCAGAGCATAGCCCGACTCCGGTGCCCGGTCAGCCGGGTGTCATGCCCGGGCACCGGCCGCGCATCCGGAAAGCCTCGAACTCCAGTCCGACGTCATCCGGCAGAGCCCCCTGCCTCAGTGCGCCGCCCGCGGAACGCCGGATCGTGGCCCGCCCCGAACGCACCTCGCCATGCAGCGTCGTGGTGGGTACCGCGCCAGGGGTATGGGAGCACGACCTGCGCTCCGTGCCCACGGACTTCACGGCGTGGCCGATCACCGCGTACGCGGCATTCCCCCCATCAATCGGCGCAACGCCGGCGCCAGCCGCGGGTGGGCATCGAAGGCACGCAGGTAATCGCGTTCGGATCGCCGTCCCTTGGCGTCGATGACACGGGCGAGTGAGCGCCGCTCCTCCACGCTCCAGCGCTCGATCGGCAACAGCGCGACCAGCGGTGCCCAGCGCTCTACCCCGACGTGCGAGCCGGGTCCTCGCCGATCGCTTTGCGCCGATCTCGTGCCCGGCGCGGCCACGCGCGCGCCCAGATCGAGCAACCGCTCCCACTCCGGAGCGCGAACTCCTGCCGTTTCGAAGTAGAGCGTCCCCGCGGCGAGTCTGCGCAGGGTCGCGGGCGTGGAGCGATGTTCCGGATGGATTCGCATGCGCGCCACCTCGCGTGCCGCAATCTTCCGGATGTCTGGATCGCGGGACCGGAAGCCGAGCCTGTAATAGAACCACCAGGCACCGGAGGCAATCGCTTCTTCGTTGCGATGACCCACCTGATAGCCATCCAGCGTGAAAGCCTCGGCACCGAGCAGCGCACGCGCGGCAGCGAGCAGCCGCGCGAACAGCCATGAGGTGGAGCTGCCGCGAAAGGTGCCGAAGGAATTGAACGAGACGTCGCTCGTCCTGAACAGCGTGTCGAACTGGCCGTAACCGATGGGGACACCGCTGCGCAGGGTGAGAAAGCCGTGGCTTGCCCGCAGCACCTGCCGTCGCTCGGGCACGAGGCCGAAGAACGCCCATTGCAGCCCTTCGTCGTCGCTCACCAGCCAGACATCGGCCGGGTCGCCGTAGGCGATGCCATCGATGTCGCGCGAACGTGTCACCAGGGCGCCGCAGGCGAGCCGGATCAACCGCTCGCCTTCCCGGGGCGAGAGGCGACGAATGCCGCGCGGCGGGCGCAGCAGTTCCTGGCGCAGATCAGGCCGGTCGCGGCGCGCGGGCTTTCGCACGTGGAACACCGGTGAACCGGCGTGTCGTGCCGTGGTTCGCGACGGGGTGTCGCGACCCGGATGCAGTACGAACGGAGTGTCCAGCGCGTCGAAGAACGCCTCGCGGGTCATATCGTTGCCCGGCATGTCGTTCACGCGGTCCACGAGCCAGCTGCCGGATGTGCTGCCGCGTGAGAGACGCCCGATGGTGTCGCGTACATCGGGATCACGCGCGCGCAGCCATGCAGCGACGACGGGCGGCACGAGCTGGGGCAATGCCGCGGCCAGCGGCGCGGCGTCGTCGATGGCGTCCCAGTCGATGTGGAGTTTCGCGGGGTACCAGCACGCCAGACGTCTGGCCGTGGGCCAGAAGAAGGCATAGTGGATCCTCGTACCCGCGATGCCGGAATCGGCAAGGGCGTTCGCGTGACGGCGAAGATCGGGGCGTCGCGAGAAACCGTCGAGCAACGCCCGCACGAGCTTCAGCACACGGGCATCGTCGGGAAACGCTGCCATGAAGCACAGATGCTCGTGCAGGCGTACCAGGCCCGGGGCCGTGGCGAACCGGGCACGCGCCAGAGAGCGCAGCAGCAGCAGCTTGCGCAGCGCGGCCGCGGCCCCGAAGGACAGGCGCAACGACTCCAGTTCGCGAAGCGCCTGTTGCGGAGTCCGGGAATCGGCCTTCACGGGGGCACTCCTGGCGAGAGTCCTGAGAAAAGTCGCGATTATTGCAGAGCGTGTGTCCCTCGCGCGGCTTGCCCGACACGTTGTGGACGGCACATAGGCGCTGTGGCATAGGGTATCCATGTCGCCTCTCCTCACAGCAAGCGTCCAGGCACGACTGCGCGCGGCGGCGGCCGAACGCGCCTCCACCTGCGACATCACGCTCGACCTCGGCCGCTCGATCCAGCGCGTCGAGCCCGGGACCGCCGGCTGGCGGCTCGGCGAGGCGCACTATCCGTGGATCGAGCCCTGCAGGGAACGCACCGTGTATTACTGGGACGGCGCCGCATTCGCGCCGGTGGCGCGCTTCGGCGGTGCGCTGCTCAAGCTCGTGCCCACCGAGTGGGGACCGCCGACCTTCGAGATCGACGGCATCAAGATGCTGCCGACCGCACGCGTATCACCCTGGGAAGACGCCGGGCGCAAGGTGTCGCTGGTGGCGCCGCGCGGTGCGCGCATCCTCGACACCTGCGGTGGCCTGGGCTATTTCGCCGCGCGTGCGCTCGAGGCCGGTGCCGCCGAGCTGCGTTCGTTCGAGAAGAACCCGGACGTGCTCTGGCTCAGGCAGCACAACCCCTGGTCGCCGCGTGGCGACGAACCGCGCTACCGGCTCGAATGCGCGGACGTACTGCAGAGGATCGGTTCGATCACGACCGCCAGCTGCGAGGCAGTGCTGCACGACCCGCCGCGTTTCGGTATCGCCGGCGAGCTCTACTCGCAGGACTTCTACGACGAGCTCGCGCGCGTGCTGGTACCGCGCGGCCGGCTGTTCCACTACACCGGGACGCCGAACCGGCTCTCGAGGGGCCGCGACCTGCCACGTGAGGTCGCCGCGAGGCTCGAGCGCGCCGGGTTCACGACGCGGCTCGAGGGCGATGGCGTGCTGGCTGAAAAGCGATCGGCCAGAGCGAGGTGATGGACGCGGGCTGCCGGGCCCATGCTGACGAGCGCCCACCCGCGCGACGTGAACCATTCGGGTCGACTCCCGACCCCCTCGGCCGGGGTGGTACCGTCTGTAATCGGTAAGGTATTCTGTCGCCGGTCACAGGGAGTGTGCCATGTGCAGATGCCGCCGCCCGCCGCGCGCCCGTACTTCGTCCCGATGCGAAGCTGACACCAACGCCGTATCCAGCGCACAGGGCTGGCCCTCCATCAGGGCGATCAGTACCGCGATTCGGACCAGGTCTGCGACACCCGCTTCACCGGATCCGGAAGGGACGGTCCGATGAATCGCGGCGTTCTCGTCGCCGTCGTCGTGGCAGTGCTGGTCGCAGCAGCGGGATTCGGAGCATGGCGCGCCTGGGAGTCGGGACTCATCGGCAGCAATCCACGCGCGCCGGTCGCCAGTGCCATGGAGAAATCCACCAGGATCCAGGCATTGGTGAATTCCATGTCTCGCGGGCCCGGCGAGGATCGTTGCCTGCAGCTGGAACTGCGCAGCCCCGAGCCGGAGCTCTCTGGCGCCCCTGGCATTGCGCAGGCGTTTGCCCCGGGACAGTTCGGCGTGCTCCTGCTGCGCAACGTCGACTCACGCCACCAGGACAAGCGCGAACGACAGATCCGCCAGCTCGATTTCCTCGCACGCGAAGGCTTGCTGACGCGTGTCGAGATCGATGTGGACTCCCCGACCGGACCGCTGGCGGCGGTGCGTTACGGCCTGAGCTGGGATGGCTATTCGGCCGCACGGCATTCCTACGGCACCAATCTGTGCCTGGATTCCGGACAACGGGAATTCGCCGGCATCGAACTGATCGAGCCGACCCTCGAGAAGGTCATGGACCACGACGTCTACGACGTCACCTACCGCACGACGGTGGCCGGCATTCCCGCCTGGGCGACGAAGGCCGAGGCTGCGAAGCTGTTCCCGCAGCTCGGGACACTCATCGAGGACCGCACCGGGCATGCAAAACTCGTCCGCACCCCGGAAGGCTGGCGCTCGTCGTACGAGATCGAGATGGAGGCTTCAGCCACCGGCAGTGGCACGCAACGAGCCGAAGCACTGGCATTGATGTCCAGGTTGCTGTTCGCGGAGCCGCCAGAGGCGGCCGCCGTGGCGCGGTTGTTCGACGACAAGCTGCGCGACGAGGGCTGGATGGAGCGCCACGGGACAGCCTGCCTGCCGCTGCAACTCCTGCGCGGCGGCGACGTGCCAGCGCAACGCGACGCGGCGAGCCCGTTCACGATCACCTACCTCGATCGACCCGATCGCCCCCGATACGAACTCCCGAGGGTCACCACGACATTGCACGTCCTCGCGGCGCTCGAATCGGCCGGGCTCGCGCGGGGCGAGTACCTGGAGCCCTCCGGCGTCCGTTATCGCGTGTCCGACGAAGCGGTGGCGGCGCTCGACCTGAATGGTGGACGCGGCTGCGTGCCGGCGGGTCGACTGGCCGTCGAACTCCTGCGGACACGCACGGACCTGGGCAGCGTGCAGATTTCGGCACGTGCGAGCGTGTCGAACACGCCGGGCTGGGTACTCGATCTCGCGCGACACCTGCCGGCCCTTCGTACGGTCATCGAGTCGGGAATGCCGATGACGGGCATGCTGAGCACGTTGTCGCCCAAGGGCGAGACGGAGCTGGAGTGGCGGAGTGACGGCGTCGATCCACGATATCCCCAGCCCAGCTATCAGAGCCTGCCGGCGCACCTGCTGCCCGTCATGCCGGCCACCGCAGCGCTGCTCCGAGCGGCATCCACGACAAGACCCCTGCCGCTGCTCAGTGGCGGCCGCGTCGAACCCGCGCGCCGCCCGCCGCCGATTCCGGAACCGTCGATCGCCGCGCGAAGCGAGCCGAGCGTCGCGCCGGCAGGCCCTCCGTTCCCGGCGGACGGTTCACCGGTCCATGTGATATCCGTTTACGAAGGGCAGCTCCCGCCGGGAGTCGAGCGCCAGTTCCAGCAGCAGGTCGAGGGCATCACACAGGTACGCGTGCTCGCCGCCGGCGCGACACTGCTGCTCGCATCTTACGAGGCGATGGAATGGCGCATCGACGCGCCCAGGGGCATCGGTCTACGACGCATCATCGCGATGGGCTATTACGACCAGCGCGTCAAGGTATCGGGCGGCGGCCGGCCGGAAGTCGTCACCGGAAAGCTGGCAACCCTGCTGAAGAATCCACCCCCGGGAATGCCAGACGGGTTGCCGACACAGACCGACGGCAACAGCCTCGTGGACGTCGCCAACATCTCGCGTGCCCTGACGGGTGATGCGCCGGAGAGTTTTCAGGCGGCATACACGACGCCGGCCGGTGGCTTCGTGGTCGCGCCCGGGACCGCACGATTCGAGCTGCCGCAGGCTACGGCGCCTGGTTCGACCCGCGGGCCGGTCGGCTTCCGGGACCTCGACAACACGCGCGGCCTCGAAGTCCTGCGCGGCCCGGCCGGCCCGTTCACTGACGTCACGGCTGATCGAAGCTATTCCGCGGGTCGCGTCTACTTCGAGGGAGAGATGCGGGTGACGGGCTCGGTCAGCGCCCACGATTACTCGAACATCGGCGTGTGTCTGGACCGTGATTCCACGCGGAAGTCGCGGCACACGCTGGCCATCCGCCGCGGCGAGCAGAAGCTGCACACCGACGGCGACGTTTTTGGTGTTGCCGCGGATTTCGACAACGGCCGCGTGTACCACCGCGTCAACGGCCGATGGATCAACGGGGCGCCGGGTACGGCAGGGGGCACTCCGCTGGAACGCGGCAAATGGTATCGCGCGTGCTTTTTCACCTCGGGCACGACGGCCGGCTCGACGCCGCGATCCGATACGACCTGGCGCGCCAATTTCGGCAGCCACCCGTTCGCATATCCGGCACCGGCAGGTTACGTACCGTACGAATAGTTGCCGTCAAGGCATCGGGCCGCGCGACCCGGAGGCAGGAACCTCGCGCGCAACCACCGCAGAAGATCTCTCGACCCCCATCCCCGAGAACCATGGGCGTCTCACTCGGATCGACCCGCAGCTGATCGGCCCGCAGCGCCCGCGGGCCCAGGCGGGTGATCGAGCGGGTCCTTCAAGCGCCGCGCCAGATACGTGAACTCGAGCGCCACGCGCTTCGCGCGCTCCCGCTGGTCCGCCGCGGCGGCGTGCCCGCCGTCGATGTTCTCGTAGTAGTAGAACGGCAGGCCCAGCGACTGCATCCTGGCGGCCATCTTCCGCGCATGGCCCGGGTGCACGCGGTCGTCCTTCGTCGATGTCACGAAGAACGGGGGCGGATACTTCACGCCGGCTCTCAGGTTCCGGTACGGCGAGATCTTCTCCAGGAACGCGCGCTCCTCCGGCACCGACGGCGATCCGTACTCGTCGACCCACGACGCGCCCGCGAGCAGTCTGTCGAAGCGCAGCATGTCGAGCAGCGGCACCTGCACGACGACCGCGTTCCACAGCTCCGGCCACTGCGTCAGCGCCACGCCCATCAGCAGGCCGCCGTTCGAGCCGCCCTGGATGCCGAGCCGCCGCGGGCTCGTGATCTTCCGCGCGATCATGTCCAGGGCGACAGCCGCGAAGTCGTCGTAGATCGTCTGGCGCTTCGTCTTCAGGCCCGCCTGGTGCCACGCCGGACCGAACTCGCCGCCGCCGCGGATGTTCGCGAGCGCATACACGCCGCCGTCCTCGAGCCAGAGCCTGCCGAGCGTGCCGGAATACGCTGGTGTCATGGATACCTGGAAGCCGCCGTAGGCGTAGAGCAGGGTCGGCGCCGAGCCATCGAACTCCATGTCCTTCGGCCGCACGACGAAGTACGGCACCTTCGCGCCGTCCTTCGACTTCGCCTCGTACTGCTCGACGACGGTGCGGCTCGCATCGAAGCGCGCGGGCATCTCGTCGATCTTGCGCGGCGCGCCCTCGCGCCCGGCGACATAGAGGCTGCGCGGCGTGACGAAGCCTTCCGCGTACAGGAACGCGCGGTCGTCGTCCTCGCGGATCGCGCCCAACGAAACCTGGCTGCCGGCTGGAAGATCCACGGCGTCGAGCCGCCGCCACGCGCCACGCTCGAACGCGTAACGATACGCACGCGTCACGACGTTCTCGGAGACGAGCACCCAGGCGACCGACTTCGAGCCGCGGAAGCCCTGGAACGCCTCGCGCAGGCCCGGCGCGTACAGCGTCTGCGCATCCATCGCGCCCGACGCCAGCAACGTCGCGAGCGGGAACGAGACGACGCTGCCGCTCGCGTACGTATGGCCGCCGACGCTCCAGTCCTCCTGCAGCGAGACGATGACCTGCCCCGCCCAGTAGTCGATCACCTCCGCCCGTCGCGGCAACGGCAGTTGTAGGAGCCTGTTCCCGTCGACGACGTGGAACGACGACTCGAAGAAGGTTTCCGCACGCTGCACCAGCAGCAGCTCCGAGCCGTCGCGATCACGGAAGCTGACCGGGAACACGCCGACGTCGCTGTCGATGCCGCGGAACAGCTCCTGCGCCTGCGCGAGCGGCTGCCCCCGCTTCCAGCGCTTCACGACGTACGGATAGCCCGACGTCGTCAGCGTGCCCCCGCCCCAGTCCGTCGAGACCAGCAGCGTGTCGTGGTCCGCCCAGACGAGGCCGCTCTTCGCCTCCGGCAGTTCGAAGCCGCCGTCGACGAAGACCTTTGCCTCGACGTCGAACTCGCGGACGATCGCCGCATCCCTGCCGCCATCCGAGAGCCTGACGAGGCAGCGCTGATACTCCGGCGCGAGGCAGTCCGGCATGCCCGTGACCCACGGCTTGCCGTCCTTCGCGGCGAGCGCGTCGACGTCGAGCACGGTCTCCCAGTTCGGGGTGCCGGCGAGGTAGCTCGCCCAGTCCGTCCGGCGCAGCAGGCCACGTACCTGCACGTCGTCCTGCCAGAAGTTGTAGATCTTCCCGCCCATCGGCACCGGGTCCGCGATGCGGTCCCGCGCCTCGAGGATGTTCCGCGCCTCAGTCTCGAAGTGCGCGAACCGCGCATCCCCCTGCAGCTCGCCCAGCGTTCGCGCGTTCTGCTCGCGCGCCCACGCGAGCGCGCGCTCGCCCTCCACGTCTTCGAGCCACAGGAAGGGATCTTCGGTCACGGCAGACTCCGGCGCGGCAGGAACGGGGGCGGCGGCGGCCACGGCGGCTGCGATCACGAGCATGGCCGGCATCGCCAGGCGGTGGAGCGCGGGGCGGCAGAGCGTCGTGCGCATGGTCGGTCACCGGGGCGCTGACCAGAGATCGATACCTGTGGTCACTCGGACAATGAGTGCGCGGGGAATGTTGCCCTCGTCGAGCCGCGGCTGTCGAGCCTGTGCCGCCATACGGCTGCGCATCGTAATGAGGAGCTAGTCCTCGGCTGCGGCCGCCACCGCGGCGAGGGTCGTCGACCCGCCGGGCAATCAGGTCGGGTGGTCTGCAGCGCTCACCTGGAGAACCTCAGCATCCGGCGCAGCGTGTCGTCGCGCAGCACGTAGTGGTGGAACAGCGCCGCTGCGGCGTGCAGGCCGATCAGCCAGTAGCCGACCGTGCCGGCTGTTGCGTGGATCTCTTCGACCAGCTCGGCGAGGTCCTTGTCCGGGCCCACCAGCGGCGGCAGAGTCAGGCCGAAGAACGGCACGGCGTCGCCCTCGGCGCTCAGGATCAGCCAGCCACCGAGCGGCATCGCGATCATCAGCGCGTACAGTGCGAGGTGTACGATCCGGCCGGCCAGCGCCTGCAGCGCGGCGGGTGGCGGCGTGATCGGCGGCGTACCACCCGCCAGTCGCGCCGCGATACGCACCCAGACCAGCACGAACACCGACAGGCCCAGCATGAAGTGCCAGGTCTTCAGCAGATTGCGCGGGTCGCTGCCACGCGGGTACAGCTCGCGAAGTTCGATGCACGCATACACCGCGCCGAGCAGCAGCAGCATGAACCAGTGCAGTGCGATCGTCAGCTTTCCGTAGCGGTCGGTCATGATCGCACCCTCATCGTGTCGCGCATCGCGCTGTCCTCCAAAGATGCCATCGCATGCGCACGGCATCAATGCGGAATCACCGAACCCATCGCGGCAGACCACCGTACGGCAGTACGGTGAACTGCAGCACCCTGGAGTTACCCCCGACATTCCGGACACCGCTGTCAGGTGGGAAGATGACCCCGGAGGTGTCGGATGCGACCTGCCGGCAACGGATCCCCTCACCCGAGTGCGCGCATCGATACCGCATACCGTTGATCGCGCACTGCGGCATCCGATACGCGCCGTCGCACCGGACCTTGCCTTCATGCGGTCCTTCGGCGAGCGGCCGGAGGTGAGCAGCACGTCGAGGTGCGTGCGCGATTCCACCTCGTACAGCAGCCCGCGTCCGACCTCGCGCCCGAGCGTGATCCCCCTCATGCGCCCGCTTTCGAGCTGCGGGCAGTGCGCCGCCCCCGCGGAACGAGGTTCGCCTCGATGGCTTCGCGTCTGGTCGCGGTCAGTACCACGCCCACGATTCATCCTGCCAGTACGCTGGCCGGCGCTCGCCAGCCGCCCAGGGCTTCGACCATGCCATTCGCCTCGGCCGGTCCCCAGCTGCCGCCCTGGTACACGAACGTCGGCTTCGGGCTCTTCAGGATCGGATCGACGACGCGCCAGGCTTCCTCGACCGCGTCCTGGCGGGCGAACAGCGCATTATCGCCCTCGAGCGCATCGCCGATGAGCCGCTCGTAGGCGCCGGCCTCGTCATCGCGCGCATTGCACACGTAGAGCTCGATCTCCTCGCCAGCCATCGCACTGCCCGGCTTCTTCGACAATGCCCCGATCCCGATGGACACCTGGTCCGGTCCCAGCCGGAACCGCACATAGTTGCCGTGCTCGGGCAGCGATGTGCGAAAGACGTCGGCGGGCGGGCGCCGCAGCTCGACCAGGACCTCGGTGGCGGTCCCGGCGAGGCGCTTGCCAGCACGTATGAAGAAGGGCGTGCCGCTCCAGCGCCAGGAATCCAGGTGGATCTGCATCGCCGCATAGGTCTCCACCTGCGAGTCGGCCGCCACTCCGGGTTCCTCGCGATAGCCGCAGTACTGGCCGCGCACCAGGCTCCGGCCGGTGAGCGTGCGAATCGCCTTGAACACCTTCACCTTCTCGTCCCGGAGCGATTCGGCATCGGTACCCACCGGCGGCTCCATCGCGAGGTTCGCCACGACCTGCAGCAGGTGGTTCTGCACGACGTCGCGCACCGCCCCGACTTCCTCGTAGAAGCGGCCGCGGCCCTCGACCCCGAAACTCTCCGCCATCGTGATCTGAACGCACTGGACGTACTGGCTGTTCCAGAGCGGCTCGAGGAACGAATTGGCAAAACGGAAGAACAGCAGGTTCTGCACGGCTTCCTTGCCGAGGTAGTGATCGATGCGGAAGATCGCTTTCTCGGGGAAAACGGCATGCAGCGTGCGGTTGAGCGCCTGCGCCGAGGCCAGGTCGCGTCCGAAGGGTTTCTCCACGACCACCCGCGCGCCCGGCGTGCTCCCGAGCCGCTGGAGTCCGCCGACCACCGTCGCAAACAGGCTCGGCGGGATGGCGAGGTAGTGCAGCGGGCGCGCGGCGCCGGCCAGCACCGCGTCCACGCGCCCGAACGTCGCCGCTTCGCCGTAGTCGCCGTCCACGTAGCGCAGTTGCGCACACAGTTTCGCGCAGGCCGCGGCGTCCACCGCCCCGTGCCGCTGCAGGCTGTCGCGCACACGCGCCTGCAGCTTCTCGAGAGACCAGCCGCTGAGTGCCACACCGATGACGGGTACGTCGAGACGTCCCTTGCGCACCAGCGACTGCAGCGCCGGGAAGATCTTCTTGTAGGCCAGATCGCCGCTCGCGCCATAGAGCACCAGTGCATCCGAAGTCCCGGGATTCATGCGTCGCGTCCCTCGTGTGTCCTCAGCGCACCTGCACGGCGTAGTCGCGGGCGTCCCACGCCGCGGCGTCCACCCAGTACAGCGCGAAGTCGACCCGCTGCCCGGTACGCAGCGCCGCTGTGGGCAGATCCACGACGTGCAGGCCCAGGCCGCCCGGCACTGTCGTCGCCTCGGCGATGCCCTGCCAGCCGTCGAGGCCGAACCGCACGCGCGCCGCCGCACCCAGGCACAGGGTCAGCGCCTGTCCGGCCGTGATCGCCGTCACCGGAAAACGCGGCATCCACAGCGCGCCGGCCGGCCGGGGCCGCTTCCCGCCGTAGCGCTCCCACACGGCCTGCGGTCGATCGGTCGGGTAGCCCTGTGACCGGCTGGCGACGAGCTTGATGAATTCGGCGTGCGCCCACACCAGGGGCATCGCCGAGCCGGACGGCTTGCCCGGCACGAGCTGCCGTTCCGCGATCGGATCCGTGTCCCAGACCTGCTCGGGGATCAGGCCGCAGCGCCCCGTCATGGCGCTCATCGCCTCGAGGTACGGCAGCGGGTCGCGCCCCGCGGCGAGTTCGTAGTGCCCACGCTCGCCGGTGAGCAGCGGCCAGGCGCGCCCGATGCCGACGCCACTGAAAGAACTGCCATCGGCCGGCTCACCGTAACCATCCCCCGTGTAGCGGTGCCAGGCGGGACCCGACGGGGTCTGCACGCGCAGTTGCCGGTCGACGAGCCTGACGGTATCGATCATCAGCGGATCGCGTGCATCGCGCAGGCCGAGCCGTACCAGTTGCAGGAAATCCGTGGCGATCTGCTCGCTCGCGGGAATGCTGGGATCGCAGGCGCGGTTCTTGATCGGCAGGATGCGCCGCAGCTCCTCGTCGATGACGCCGTCGCCCGGCGGAGCGATGCGGATGTAGTAGGCCGCCACGCCCTGGGCGTTCCCGAAGGCCGTGTCACGCACGCTGGTCCAGTCCTCGATGCGAGCGTTCCAGTCGTCCGCGAGCCGCAGCGCCAGGCCCCGGGCTGGCTCGTCCACGAAGCGTGCACCACAGACCAGCGCTGCGACGCAAGTGCCGAGCGTGAATGCGTTGAGTCCCGCGTCCTCCTCCCAACGATCCTGCGGCGTGGCCGGGCCGTTGCACGCGATGAAGCCGAGCGCCCGCTGCGTCATCGCGCCCACCTCGATGCCGGCGAGCGCGCCGCGCTCCGCGAGCGCCGCGGCCAGCAGCACCGGGAAGGCGGCCTCGTCGAGCTGCACACCCTGCCAGTAGGCCTTGCCGCCGAGCCATTGGTTCTGCGACCAGTGTCCCTCCGCGTGCTGGGTCGCGATGAGATAGCGCAGGATGTCGCGCGCCTCCTCGATCGCACCCAGCGCCAGCAGGCCGCCAGCGCACTCCACCAGATCGCGCGGCCAGACCAGGTGGTAGCCGCCGACATCATCGCGCGCACTGCCCCAGGGGATGCTGAGGCTCGCGACCATCGCGCCCGGATAGGTCTTGTCCTGGTGAACGCGCAACACCATGGCCGAGACGGCGAGTTGCCGCTGCACTGCCTCCGGCAGGCCCTGTGGCGCGCGCAGTGCCGCGTGCCACTCGCGCCATACCTGCACGTGGTGCGCCCACACATCGTCGAACGACTGCGCCAGTGCCGACAGCGCAAGTGTCGCCGCCGACTCGCGGCTCGTGCCGAACCCGAGGGCCAGCGTGGCCCGCTGCGGCAGCGCCCCGATCAGCGCGACGTTGCCAGGACCCGCTGCGTCGAACTGCCACGCCAGCGCACCGTTGTGCGCGAAGTCCTGCCAGCCATCGCTATGGCCGACATAGCCCGCGCTCGCCGCGCCCCACGCATCCGCCTGGTCCGGGGTCGCCGCGGCGAGCGCGAGCGCGAACGGCCCCTGCTCCGCCCACAGCAGCTTGCGACCCGCGTGGGCACCGACCGCGGCGCGGTTGCCCGCGCCTGTGCCGCCGAGGTGCGGCGCAAGCAGGGCATGGGGACGCAGGTCCGCACCGCCGCTCAACGCGACGTCGATGAGCAGTACCTCGCGCCGCGGATCCGGCGCGATGCGCAGGCGAAGCTCGAAGCGCGGATGGCTGTGCACGATCTCGAGCGCGGGAATGCCCGGCTGCGGCTGCGACACGCGGTAGGACTGCAGCCGCTTCACCTCGACCCAGAATCCCGCGCCGTCGCCGACGATGAATCCCAGGTCGCGGATCTGCGGGATGTCGACGCGCGGGTAGTAGACCTCGTTCAGGATGCCGTAGCCGCAGCTGAACCAGAGACGCGCAGGTCCGAGCGTGCCACCCACCAGATCCTTCGCGCTGCTGGTCCAGGTGGGCGGGATCCCCGGCGAACCGAATGCGTGCATCGTTCCCTCGTCCCTGGCTGGCCGGCACGCGACGTGCCGGTCAAGCCGTCCGGGCATACCCTGGACACGGTAGCCGATGCCGCCGCACGCAACCAGCCGACCATTGCTGCGCAACAGCGCATGGCAGCCGGCGGACAGAACTCTCGAACCATCACCCCGGCTGATCCTTGATCGCGTAACGGGTACCGTGGTCTGCCTGCAACGTCGGCCCGTGAGCCTTGCCGGAGCATTCCAGCGACCGGGGCACCTCACCAGGACTGCCGGGCTTCGATCGCGACGCCCGGCGCACGGTCGTGAAGTCGATGGTCTCGAAGGCGCGCAACGCGACCACGGGCGCGTAGCGGCGGCCGTCGTCAGGGGATCCGCCGCTTCGTGCAGGTACAGCAGCCTGCGCCAGCGTCCGCGATCATCATTCTTCCTGCCATGTGCTGCGGAGACCGCCCGGCCACCTGCAGTTCGGAAGGCAGCCTGACCTGACGGAAGGGCTGTCCCTTGCATCCACCCATTCATGCGGTCTCGTTGCCGCCAGCAGGCGCGGCATGTGGCGACGCCCGACAACAGTCACTCGATTGCGTTGCCCGCTGCCCTCTCTTACCAGACCGACTTCCCGGTTGGTTGCTACTGCGAGCGGGAGGCGCGCTGTCATCGCTCGCCGACCTGACGCAGAACGCGGAGCCGGCGATTCCCCCGGACTCGCGGGCCCCGCTCAACGCGCGGGAGGCAGGCTGACGTCGGCCTCGATCTCGACCAGCAGCTCCGGCAGGGCCAGCGCCGCGACGCCGATGACGGTGCTCGCCGGCAAGGCATCCGCGCCGAAGCAGTCGGCCATCGCCTTCCCGAGCACGCCGAGCTTGTCCGGCGTGTGGTTCACGATGTAGACCCGCACCCGCACGACATCCGTCGCCTTCGCGCCGACCGCCTGCGCCGCGCGAACGACATTCGCGAGCGCCGCGGGGACCTGCGCCGCGTAATCCGCACCGCTGCTGAGCTTCCCAGACTTGTCCCACGCGGTCTGGCCGGAGAGATACGCCGTACCATTGGCGGGGCAGACCACGGCCTGCGAGAAGCCGAAGGGCCTGGCGTCGAACAGATCATCGGGATTCAGATACTGGTTGCTCATTGCGTTCTCGATCCTCCGTACCGCAATGCTTCAGGGAATCAACAATACCGAGCCGGTCGTGCCGCGACCTTCCACCAGGCGATGCGCCTCGGCGGCGTCCTCGAGCGGCACGCGTCGGTTGATGTTCACCTTCACCGCACCGCTGCGGATCGCGCCGAACAGGTCGTGTGCGCTCGCGAGCAGGTCCTCGCGCTTCCTCGTGTGCACGAAGAACGACGGGCGGGTATAGAAATAGCTCTTCCAGATGTCGAACTTCATGATCTCGAGCGGCGGCGGATGGCCCGAGGAGATCCCGTACAGCACCATCAGGCCGAGTGGATCGAGACAGTCGAGGGATTTTAGGAAAGTGTCATGGCCGATGGAGTCATAGACGACGGGCACACCAGCACCTTTGGTGATGTCCATCACCCGCGCCACGAAGTCTTCCTCGGTGTACACGATTACGTGATCGCAGCCGCTCTCCTTCGCGACAGATGCCTTCGACGGCGTGCCCACGGTGCCGATGACCGTCGCCCCCAGCGACGACGCCCACTGGCACAGGATCGAGCCCGTTCCACCCGCAGCCGCATGCACGAGAATCGTCTCGCCGCCCCTGATCGGGAAAGTCTTGCGCAGCAGGTAGCGCACCGTCATGCCCTTGTGGATGCCGCCGGCCGCGACGTCGTCGGAGATGTCGTCCGGAAGCGCCACGACGCGATCCGCCGCGAGCACTCGCATTTCGCAGTAGCTCCCGGTCGGCATCGTCGCGTAGCACACCCGGTCACCCGCCCGGAATTCCGTCACGGCTTTGCCCGCCTCGACCACGACGGCTGCCGCCTCGATTCCGGGGATCGTCGGCAGCTCCGGGCACGGATAGCTACCGCTGCGCTCGCCGATCTCCTTCATGTTCACGCCGATCGCCGTGTGCCGCAGCAGCAGCTCTCCGGGGCCTGTTGGCGGCAAGGGCACGTCCTCCCAGCGCAACACTTCCGGGCCGCCGATGTGATGGAAGCGGATGGCCTTCGTTGTGGGCAATTCGATCTCCTTGCTCGCTCAGCAGCGCCCGAGCGCACGCAGGATGCGCTCCGGCGTGAATGGCTGATGGGTCACACGCACCCCGAAGGGCGCCAGCGCATCGTTGACGGCATTCGTCACGGCCGCAGCGGCGCCGATGATGCCCGCCTCGCCCGCCCCCTTGGCTCCGAGCCCGGTGCTCCGGGTCGGCGTCTCGACATGCTCGACGTGGATGTCCGGAAGGTCATCGGCACGCGGCACACCGTACTCCGCGAACGAGTGCGTCTGCAGTTGTCCGCGCGCGTCATAGCGGATCTGCTCGTGGAGTGCCGCACCGATGCCCTGCGCCACACCGCCACGGAGCTGTTCTGCGACGAGCTTGCGGTTCACGATCCGTCCGCAGTCGACGACGATCCAGAAATCGAGCACGCGCACGCGGCCGAGCTCGATGTCGACCTCCACCTGACAGGCGGACGCCCCGTTGTTGTAGAGGAAGAGATTGTCCTTGAGACTGAATTGTTCGGTGACGACGGTCGTGCGCTCGAAGCCCTGCGGCAGCTCGTGCCCGCGGAAGTGCATGACCCGGCCGATCTCGTCCAGTGCGATGGCCGGCTGCCCGTTCCCGCGCACGATGACGCCGCCGTCCGCGAGCTCCAGATCCTCCGCAGCCTGCCTGGTGATGGCGCCCGCGACATCCAGCAGGATCTGCCGCAGGCGCTGCGCCGCGCGCAGCGCAGCTTCCCCGGCGATGCTGGTGGAGCGCGACGCCCAGGTCCCGGCGCCATACGGCGTGGCGGCCGTGTCTCCAGTGACGACATGCACATGATCGAGCGGAATGTCGAGTGTCGCGGCAACGATCTGCTGGATCGCCGTCTCGCCACCCTGGCCCTGCTCGGTGATGCCGCACAGACAAGTCACGTGTCCGTCGGGTTCGAGACGCAGGGTCACGGCATCCTGCGCACTGATCGGCACGCCGCCCGCGCCGTACAGCGCCGGCGCCGCGGCGGTCCCTTCGACGAACATCGCGACCCCGATGCCGCGATGAACGCCGCGCTCCCTCGCCTCCGACTGCTGCACACGGAGGGTGGCGTACCGCATCCGGCCGGCAAGCCGCTCGAGGCAGGCCTGCAGGGACAGCTCGGTGTAGTGGTTTCCCGTCGCGCCCGTGGTCGGACAGCCGTCGTCGGGCAGCAGGTTCCGCCGACGCAGCTCGAGCGGGTCGATGCCCATCGCGCGAGCCGCGCGATCGACGATCGCCTCCGTCACGCTGCACGCGACGGGCATGCCGACACCGCGTGTCTGCGTCAGCATGGCCTTGTTGACGTATGCGACCTTGTTGTCCGCCTTGTAGGTTGCGATGCGGTACGGCGCGCCCGCGAAGCCGGTCAGGAGCAGCGATTCGACGCCGCCACCCTTGGGATACACGGAGTACGGACCGATCGCGCAGATGCCATCCACGGCGAGCGCCTGGAACCCGCCGTGCTCGTCGACGGCGAGCGTCACAGTGACCACGTGATCACGGCAGTGGCCGTCAGCCAGGAAGCTCTCCCGCCGGTCCGCGGCGAACTTCAGCGGCCGACCGAGGATCTTCGCGAGCACCGCCACGGCGAATTCATCCGGGAACAGATTGCCCTTCAGGCCGAACGAGCCGCCGACGTCCGGCACGATCACGCGCACCTGACTCTCGCTGAGTCCCAGGTGCTTCGCCATCAGGTGGCGGATCGCATGCGGAATCTGCGTGGAGTGATGCAGTGTCAGGCGTCCGCCGGCCTTTTCGAACGAAGCGATGATCCCGCGCGGCTCGAGGCTCGCCGCGGTCTGTCGCTCGAACACGAGACGCTCGGTGACCACGGTCGTGGCGGCGGCGATCGCCGCTGCGCAGTCGCCGTTCTCGATCGACATGCGCCAGGCGAGATTGTCACCGAGCTCGGCGCTGATCGCGTCCGCGCCGAGCGCCTGCGCGCCGGACGTCAGCGCGGGCTGCGCGTCGATCCCGAGCACGATCAGCGCCGCGGCGTCGGCGGCCTGCGCGCGGGTCTCCGCCACGACCGCGACGACCGCTTCGCCCTGCCAGCGCACGATTCCGGCCGCCAGGGGATGCTGCAATGGCGCCTTGAATCCAGGCATGATCGTGACGAGCCCGGCCCAGGGTGTGTAGTGGCCCTGCAGATCGCTCGCATCGAAGGTGCCGATCACTCCGGGCATTGCCGCGGCCCGGGTCCGGTCGATCGTGCGGATCACGCCACGCGCCACCGGGCTGCGCACGAAGCACACGTGTGCCATGCGCGGCAGGCTCAGGTCGTCCAGGTACCTGCCTTCTCCGGCGAGCAGTCGGCGCACAGCGGGCCGCGGCAGATCGGCGCCGATGGCCACACGCCGTGCGGCTGCACGCGGGTCGGTCATGCCTGCGCTCCCGCGACATCGCAGACCGCGTCGACGATCGATTGATACCCTGTGCAGCGGCACAGGTTCGCGCTGATCGCCGTGCGCACGTCACTGCGGGAGCACTGTGGGTCACGCCTGAGGAGATCGGCGGCGACCGCGAGCATGCCCGCAGAGCAGAAACCGCATTGCACCGCATTGCGTTCCTGGAAGGCGGCGCACAACGCCTCCATGAGCGGATCCTCGAGCTGCCCCGCGATCGTCGTGACGGACGCCCCGTCCGCCTGCGCCGCCAGCACGAGGCAGGAGCGCACCAGCTGGCCATTCAACAGGACCGTACAGCTCCCGCAATCGCCCTGCTGACATCCCGCCTTCGTGCCCGTGAGCTGCAGATCTTCGCGCAGGAACTCGACCAGCCGCCGGCGCGGCTCGACGGCCTTCCGGACCAGCCGACCGTCGACCGTCATCGTGACCAGGAGATCCCCGCTCACAGCCACCCCTCGCCGTCGCACAGGCGCTCCAGCAGACGTCGGGCCAGATGCACCCTGCAGGGATCCAGGGCATCGCCGCCGCGGGCTGCGAGTTCGGTCCGCAGTGGTCCTGCGCCGGAAGCCGTCCAGTTGGCGCGATCCAGCGACGTCCCCGTGTCCCGCAGCAGGAACGGTGCACCCGCGAGTCCGAACAGCACGAGACGCGAAGATTCGCCAGCTGCACGAAGCGCAGCGAATCCGACCGTCGAATAGCCCTGCGCATGCTCGCCGAGGTGGGTCAACGCGGTGCGCGAGCCCTCGCCCGGCAGGGGCACCGTGATCGTCGTGATCACCTCGGCCGGTGCGAGCCGCTCACCCGCAGGGCGCGTGAGGAAGCCCTCCACGGACACGCTGCGCGAATCGCGCATGCCCATGATTCCCAGCGTCGCATCGAGCGCGACCAGGCTCGCGCACAGCGCCGAGCGGGCATCTCCGACGACGACGTGGCCGCCGATCGTGGCCCGGTTGCGGATGACAGGATTCGCAGTGCGGCCCACGGCCGCGAGCAGCAGGGCGGATGCGCCGAGCGCAACGCCCTGCCGTTCGCAGTCGGACAGCGACGTTGCTGCGCCGATCACGAGACAGACAGGACCGCGCGTGCAGCCTTGCAGCTGCGCGAGTCCGCCGATGTCGACGAGCGTCCGGGGCCGCGGACCGGCCGGATCACCCAGCGCGGGCAGCAGGCTCTGCCCGCCCGCGAGCAGCGCGCAGCCGGGCTCCGCGAGCGCCGCACGCAGGGCCTCCATCGAGGCCGGACGGACATACTTGAACGATGGAAGCTGCATCGCGCCCCCGGAGACGTCGAGCCGATTCCACCCTGCGGGCCGTCCGGGCGGCTATGCCGATTGCGTCGGGGACCGTGCAGAAAGCGCCGCCGCAGCCAGTGGACCGCCGCTCGATGCGGTGGCAAGCTCGGGCGCGAGGGGCCGGTCCGGGTCGGGGGGAATGTGCCGTGCAGGAACACCGCTTCAGCCACGCGAGCTCGGATCTGCAGAGCTTCAAGGTGGTCGTGGGCCGGGTGCTCAAGCCCTTCGCGCTTCGGCACGACGGCGGCCATGCGCGCCGCGCACATCTCCTCAATCGCCGCTCCGCGCGTCTTCAGCTCGCCGAGATCTCCTGGAACAACCGCGTCACGCTCGATGCCGGCCGGCTCGAGGGCTTTCACCTGGTGCAGCTGCCGCTCGCCGGCAGCTTCCGCGACCTCGGGAGTGGCAGGTGCTTTCGCCGCGGCGAGGCACAGTTCGTCCCGGCGCGCTCACGCGTCGCACTGCAGATCGAGGCCGACTGCCGGCTCCTGATCCTGCGCGTCGAGTGCGCGCTGCTGTCGCCTCGCAGCGATGCGCTGGATCTCTCTTCCGATGGCGGCGCACGCTTCCTGCGCGCACTGCATTACCTCGGTGAGGAGCTGGATGCGGAGGACGAATCGCCTGGCGGCGCGCGGAGCCTGCGCCGTCTCGAGGATCTCCTGCTCCAGAATCTGGATGTCTCGCTCGGCGAGCAGACGCAGTGCATGAGCGGGATCCGATCCGTCGAGGGACGCCCGGCCGGCCGGGACGGACCCGTCCCGACGCTCGCCGCGCCGTGGTACGTCTTACGCGCGAAGCAGTTCATCGGCGCGCATCTCGATCAGGATTTCGATCTGGCCGACATCGCCGCGGTTGCGGGCGTGAGTCCGAGAACGCTGCAGAATGGCTTTCGATCGAGCATTGGTCTGTCGCCGCTGGCCTACCGCGCCAGCCTGCGCATTGCGCGCGTGCGCGAAGAGCTCCGCGATGCGGACCCGGGCACGACCAGCGTGACCGAAGTCGCGCTCAAGTGGGGATTCACGGAGCTCGGGCGTTTCGCCCGACGTTACCGCGAGCGCTTCGGAGAGAACCCCGCCGATACCCTCCGCAGGCCCTGCTGCGCGGGGCGGGAATAGAGTCGACCAGTCTGTCTCGTCGGTACGGGCAGGCCCGGGCGGACCGACGCCGGGCGAGTACGCAGCGGAACTTCCCCGGCGGGCCGTTACAATGCCCGGGAAACTCGAACCCCTCCCGCTGCTGCAGACCGGGCGGGACGTCGCCATTCACCTGATGGAGTGCAGTGGATGAAACTCGGACTGTGTCTGGGACTGGTCGATCAACAGAATGTGGACGGGCAGATGGACCTCGCCGTGGAGGCCGATCGCCTCGGCTACGACTCGTGCTGGTTCGGCGAGGTGTACGGTTCCGACTGCCTCACGCCGATCACCTGGGTCGGTGCACGCACCTCGCGGATCCGGCTCGGCACCTCCATCCTGCAACTCTCGGCGCGCACGCCGACCAGCGCGGCGATGACCGCGGTCACGATCGACCTGCTCTCCAAAGGACGGCTGTCGATTGGCGTCGGCGCCTCGGGGCCGCAGGTCGTCGAGGGCTGGTACGGACAGCCCTATCCCCGGCCGCTCGAACGCACGCGTGAGTGGATCACCATCTTCCGCCAGGTCGTCGAGCGCGCCGAGCCGCTGGTGTTCCATGGCAAGCACTACGACATCCCGTATCCCGGCGGTACCGGCCTCGGCAAGCCGTTGAAGCTGATGATCAAGCCCCATCGGCCCCGGATCCCGCTCTACCTCGGCGCCGAAGGGCCGAAGAACGTGGCACTGGCCGCCGAACTCTGCGAGGGCTGGCTGCCGATGTTCATCTCGCCGTACCGCATGCACGTCTACGACGAGGCGTTGGCCCCGGCCTCGCCGGATTTCGACATCGCGGCTGTGGTGCAGGTCAACATCGGTGACGACCTGGAAGCCTGCCTCGCGCCGGTCCGGCAGAACGTCGGTTTCTACGTCGGCGGCATGGGCGCCAAGAGCGTGAACCTGCACAAGAACCACATCACGCGCCTGGGCTTCGGCGAGGCCGCGGAGCGCGTCCAGGACCTGTTTCTCGCCGGACGGCGCGACGAGGCCTACGCCGCGGTCCCGACGCAGCTGGCGGACGAGATCTCGCTGTGCGGGCCGTGGGGCCGCATACGCGAGAGATTGCAGGACTGGAAGAAGAGCCGCATCAGTTCGCTGCTCGTGCAGGCGCGGGATGTGGCGACGCTGAGGCTGTTTGCAGAGGCGTTGCTCTAGCAGCCGTGCCGTTGAGCGGCTGCAGGAACGCCGGGCGTCGCGCCGCCGGACGCGACGTCGGGCGTCAACCCAGGAGCGACACATGGCCGTCCGCATTGTAAGGCTCGGGACTCCGCGGGCAGAGAACGAGGGCCTCCGTCTCGGAACCGTCCGTCGTCCTCCACGAGGAGTACCGAGGACCGAGTTCGCTCGCCGGAACTGGTACGACGTGTGGTTCCCGAACCTGGCGCCGAGCGTCGAAACCATGAAGCTCGCGCAGGAAGCCACGACCCCGGCTCAATGGG